>NZ_SWDX01000010.1:0-204559 GCF_005144565.1 Pedobacter hiemivivus | reverse complement strand
TTAAACATACGGATGGGACTCTCCGCAGTACGTCCATTGGTGTGGCAGTACTTCTCGAGCAGTTCATCATAAATGAAACTGAAGTCTATTAGATCGTTGATCTTTCGAAGTAAATTGTCTTTGGGAATGATCAAATCATACAATCCTGAGTAGGCACTGAATTGAATCTTTTGTTGATGAGCTAACATTGGGCACCTTTTAAAACCTACTTTTAAGGTACAAAAAAAGAGCAGATAACCATAGTTCTTCTGCTCTTTTTGGACTCCAAATATTTAAAAGGACTTTTTCAGTGCCCTCGAATAAATCAGCAGGGCTTTTTTAATTATAAAACTTAAGGCTTACGCTACATTTACAGCGCTTCAACTTTATCCAACAATTCCTGAGCAAGCTTTTGAATTTTAGAAGTCTCAGCATCTGCCAGTTCTCTTGATTTTTTTGCTGCTACAAGTGCCTCTGGTTTCTTTTTCATCGCCAGGCACACATATGCAAAGGTTGACTGAATACTATATTCCTCCGGATCAAGCACGACAGCACGTTTAGCCATCAGGTATGCCTGTTGCAAAATAGCTGGTGAGGCCTGATCATTACCGATTTTACCTCCCGAAGCCCTTCTAGCCAGAAAACTCAATTTCTCCGAGTCATCCTTCAACTCATTTTTCAAGGCTGCAGTCGTTAGCTTCACGTAATCATCAGTCCTTCCCTTTTCAAGATAATACTCAGCCTCTAACATTACACCTTGTTTTTTACGACCAATTTTATCCGACTTCTTGAAATAAGCCAGTTTGTCCATAAAAACCTGCTCGTCACCAGTCCTCATCAAACCATACATGGCGCTCGTAATTAAACGATCCTTAAGCTGCTCTCTATCTTCCAACTTACTCCAACTGTTGTAAGCCTGTTGATTGGCCATAAAGTGTGCGCCCAATTTATCGCTTTCAGTTCTTGCCAAAGCCTTTATGATCTTCCAACCCAGCTCTGTGTTTAATCCTGGTTCAGTAACTTTAGCCACAATCTCTGCACTGATTTGATTGGCAGTATTGCGATCAGCCCGCTCCAGCGCAAGATAATAATCCAATAAGAAAGGCAGGTCTCTGGCTCCTTTGTCGAACTTATCTTTCAACGCCGCTGTATTTCTTTTTGGATCGGTTGCTCTCTTTGCTTCAGCAAGAAAAGCTTCAGCCTCCATCTTGGAAGCGGTGCGATGCACCACATCACCTGCGGTATTTACAAACAAGTAAGTAGGGAAAGATTGTACGTTATATTTTTTACGCATCTCAATACCTTCGCCCTTTTCCATGTCAACCTTTAAATTCACAAAGTTGTCATTGTAATACTTGTAAACGGCAGGCTGGATGAATACATTCTTTTCCATCCATTTACACGGGGCACACCATGAAGTGTAACAATCAATAAAAATAAGCTTCTTTGATTGAATTGCTTTTTCCTTCGCTTCGCTCCAGGAGCTGTTGAAATGAATTTCTTCCTGCGCATATGAGCCTATGGCCACAAACAGAAAAAGAAAGGTGAATATGTTTTTCATAATGATCAGTTAATTTTAAAATTTAACGTTGATACTGAGGTATAGTAGGATTAAAATCAAGCACTTTTGGTGGTACAGGCAAAATATACCTGTTATCATTTGGAGGTAACGAGTAAGACTGAGCTCCAACTTGATGCATTACCGTTTTAGCAAAACGGCTATCTATATTTAAACGTTTTAAATCTATTAAACGAGTAATACCTAAATAAGGCATTTCTCTTCTACGTTCATCAAGCGTGAGCGCTAAAGCTATATCATTGGTAGCTGCTGATAGATCTATATTATTGATAATCCTCGATTTGCGTAAGGTATTCAGATAGCCCACCGCTATATTCCTATCTCCGATTCTGGCTTCACATTCTGCGGCGATTAAATAAAGTTCTGGGGTACTAAAACCAAGGTTAGGTTGTATATAGGGTGCCCACAAGAACCTTCCAGGAAATAATACAGGTGCAGAGCCGAAATTAGATTGTCCATCGCAAAAGAAGAGTGCCAGACGTTGATCTGTTGCTCCTACAGGAAGATTGACCCTATAAGTAGCGATTAAATTATCGCTTGCATACAGTTTTGCATCTAAACTAGATAAGCTAGCAGAACCTGGAACACGTGCCCAAATGCTCTCAACACTCTTATATCCATCAGGGAAGGTCACCAAGGCATTCGCCTTAGTACATACTCTACCAAAAGTGGTCCCGTTCTTTGTGGTGTACAAGCTGTAATCGATCAAAGCACTATTTATTTTAAGTGCTTCTTTCACATTTTTCAAAGCTTCAGCATAATTTCCCATATATAGGTACATCTTGCTCAAAAAGGCAAAACCTACACTTTTACTCGGGTGAAAAATATTAGGTACTGTAGCAGATAAATTTGGCAAAGCTTCATCAAGATCCTTTTTAACCTGTGTATACACTTCGGCTACTGTATGTCTTGTATACGGTGCATTGATATCTTCTGTTAAGATTATCGGAACTCCCAAATCAGTTCCCGCAGTAGTTGGGCTATAATGTGCTGAATAACCATTAACCAATGTTAAGTATTCAAAAGCACGACCTATCTGAGCCTCAGCCTTCAATTGTTTTCTACTGGCATCTGTTCCATCAGGTACCTTTTCTATGTTATTGATTACCGAATTATAAACATAAATATGTGCATAAGCAGTTTCCCAAAATGGATCGGCAGCTGCCTGGTCAAAAACTGCTCCTCCTTTAAATTCATACAAATTACGCAGTTCTAAACCCATTATCGGATACTCGGTGGCTCTGTTAGGATCATTGACTTCACCTGCACGGAGGTTATCCGTTAAAAAATTAGCGTAAGGCGAGGAAAGTCCTGCCAACGATTGATTATTTAGTAATTTCTGATAGTCGTCAAAAGTTGAAGGAATGGTATACCCTTTCGGTTTAACATCGAGGTATTTTTTACATCCAGAAGCAGCTATACTTGTGAATGCGACGAATAATATAAATATTTTCTTCATGATGAGATTCAATTAAAAATTAGCGGAAAGACCGATTGTATAAGAAGCTGGGTACAATGTACCTCTGGTAGGTGATATAGGTTTTGTACCATTCCAAACCTCTGTATCCAGGTTATTTCTGTTAGCAGCCCATCTCCATGCGTTTTGTACCTGCAAGCTTAAACGCATCCTTTGTAAATAACTCTTTTTCATCCAATTACCTGTAAAATTATAACTCAACGTAACATCTCTTAGCTTAATGTAATCGGCTTTTTGAATATTCTGATCACTAGCTTCCCATATATTGGTTATTGCACCACCTACAATGCTAAATGCTGGAGCCATCCCCGGAATTAACTCATCCCCTGCCTTTTTCCAATAAGTTAAAGCTGACCTTTCCATGTTAGTGGTATAGTTTAACTCTGCAAGTTTAGTTAAGTATGGTGCAGTTACATCACGCATTACATTTCCACCATAGTAGATAAACATAAAGAACAAATCAAAACCTTTATAGCTTAAAGTGTTTTGCAAGGATGCCGAATATGGAGGTATTGTTGTACCATTATAAACTAAATCCTTTACACTCAATTTATCAGTCGAACTAACTTCTACTCCATCGGCAGTAAATGCCTTCGGATTACCTTGACTATCTAAACCTGCATACCTAACACTATATAAAGCCCCCATTGGTACACCTACTCTATTCTGAATATCGCTCAGATAAAAGCCAACCGTATTGGAAGTGTTTTCAAGCTTGGTTAACCTGTTTCTGTTATAATTGAAATTTAACCCGGTTGACCATCTAAAATCTGTGTTGGTTATAATGTTACCATTTAAATTAACATCTACGCCACGGTTTGTCATGCTACCATAATTGAGCACTAATGAATTCCAGCCCAATGTTGGATCTGATTTCAAATCACCCAGCAAATCGTTAGTTGATTTATTATACACATCTACCGAACCATACAAACGTCTGTCAAGTACACTAAAATCCAAACCAAAATTAGTTACGTTGGTTCGTTCCCAACGCAGACCATTATTAGGTGGACTTGAAATATTATCCTGTGATTCACCTGTCAAACCATTATTGCCATTAGAAACAGAAATCATATATGGACCACCTCTTTTAGGCACATTTCCACTCACACCGTAAGTAGCACGTACCGCAACACGGTCCAACCAGTTCATCTTATTTTCAGCAATTACATAAAGTAATCCGGCTGACCAAAATGGCTTGAACTGATATTTAGGATCTGTTCCAAAAAGATTAGACTGATCAACTCTGATACTACCCGAAACTGTAATTTTATTGTCATAGGTATATGAGCCATTTCCGTAAAGAGACACATACCGATCATCTGTACTTACGAAACCTTTTTCAGCCCTGAGATCTCCTTTGGGAAAGTTAAACTGATCAAATAAAGCCTGCGTGTTTTGGACAGCCGAACTTAAAAGTTGTTCATCGATTGGCTTATAGTTTAAACTAAAATCGTCGTATCCATATTTATAGATATTGGTAGAAGAACCAACAATTTTTCTTTTTTCAGTTCCAACAATTGCATCAACACGATGTTTCGAGTTAAACTCTTTATTATAATTCAACTGCGCCCTAATTGTGTAGGAGTTCTGATCCCCCCTTTGTTCATTCATCTGTCCACCTACGGGGATCATCTTTGTCTGCTTTACGTCTTTTACGGTAGCATCATTAATCATTGTTTTTACCCTGTAGGCGTCTTTACTATAAAATTGTTTGTAATACAGCTCTGTTCTCTCATTTTGATAAAGTAAATCTAAATTTAACCCATCCATGAGCTTTAAATTAGCTGAAACATTAAGATTTAAGTATTTACTGGTATTGGTGAGGTGACTTTTATTAAGGTCTGTAATCGGATTATAATTTTCATCCTGAAGTCCCAATGAATTTAAACGATTTATTTCAAACGGTGATTTCGAGTTCAACCAGTTGGTCGCCAAGCTACCATCGCTATTCCTAAGCATATAAAAAGAAGCCTTACCTGTATTCAAGAGCCCCATTCCAGGAGTATAAATAGTCGTTCCTGCAAGAGGAGCTAAAGAAGTACCATTGTCGTAATCGTTTTTGGTGTTACTTCCCAATACCCCAATATTTACAGTTGCCCATTTCGTGAAGTTAAAACTGTTTTTTAAGTTAAACCCTATCCTATTGTTAGTTTGTACGCGTTCGTAAGGTGCATTAGCCAAATAATTTCCGGAAAGGTTGTATTTATAAAAATCTGACCCACCTGAAAATGACAGATTGTGCTGTTGGGTAATTGACGTTTTACGTAAAAATTCATCCACCACCTGATCATACCTATCTCTGTTGCGAAGAACATCCAATTGTTTTTGCAGCTCAGTTTCCGTAATAAGACCTTGCCTCGCATCATAAAACAAACGATAAGTTTCTACCATTGATTTACGGGGATCTATAGATGCAAACGAACCTGAACGTTTGTTAAACATTTCTCTTTGAAAATCAACCAGTTCAGCACTGCTCATTTTATTGGCATAAGCCCTATCCGGCAAGCCTACAAATTTTGCAGTTGCATTATACCCTATGTTTAGCTTACCCTTGCTACCGCTTCTTGTGGTAATTACAATTACACCATTAGCTGAGCGAGTTCCATAAATAGAAGCTGCTGCAGCATCTTTCAATACAGTAACGGATTCAACATCACTAGGATTAATCGCCTGTATATCACCTTCAAAAGGTGCTCCATCAACAACATATAAAGGCATCATCGAATTAGTAGTTAATGTCGATACACCCCTGATCTGGATATTCGGTTTATCATCCCTACCACTTTTAAACGAAGTTAAACCGGCAACCATACCTTCCAACCTTTCCATAATATTAGTTTGCAGTTTTCCTGCCATCGCCTTATCAGACACTACGACGTAAGACCCAGCAGCACGAGTAACAGGTATTTTCTGATAACCTGTTGATACCACTGATACCTCAACCAATTCTGAAGGATTAATGTCTAAACGAATTACAAGTGGGTTCGCTTTGCTTGCGGAAACCTCCTTTGTAGTATAGCCAAGAAAAGAGATCACCAATATGGTTTTATCATCTACCCCTTTCAATTCAAATTCGCCTTTCTCATTGGTCAGTACGGTTCTGTTGGTATTTTTAACTCGAATGGTTGCCCCCGGCAGTGGCTTACCACCTTCATCCAGTATTTTACCTGTCAAATCTATTGCGCTGAAGTAATTTGCTACTTTATCCAACAGACCGATCTCTTTCTTTTTAAGGAGTACTGTTTTTTCAATGATTTTGAAAGTAAGATCCTGGTTCTCAAAACAAGCCTTTAATGCTTCTTCCAAGGTTGCCTTTTCTAAATTAACAGATACAGGCTTTGCATCCTTAAGGAGCTTGCTATTGTATAAAAAAGTATAGTTGGTTTGATTGCGTATTGTTTTAAGCACTTCATTAAGACTCGCATCTCTTTTATGTAGTGTGACCAGCTGACCAAAGCTACTGGCTGCAGCTTGCATAAGCGACAGGGTGAGCAAAATTGCAATTAAATTAATTCGCATAATAATCTGTCTTCTCGTTGCGGGTTGTATAAGCGAAATCCACTTATAAACGTCCACAAATGGTTTAAAGTATGGTGTAACCCGAGGCTTACCCATACCACATGAAGTATTAATAAAATACATACATTTGTAAGGTTAGGTTGATAATAGTAATCGTTGTTGCTACATGTTTTTCATCCTGATTTTAATCAGGATAAACTGAAGAATAGTTAACCGAACGGTGACAAGGACTGCAATCCGAGTCTATGCCGGGTAAGGTGCTTCAACACTTTTCCCGGTTTTTTTATTCAGTTACCTCCTGGTCTTTTAATTTGGATGTAAATGTCTTTTCATTTGTTTTGGTTTAAGGTTATAATTGATTCATGTTACGGTTATTTAGAAACAACAATTCTACTTCTGTTACTTCCAATCTTTTCTATGCTGAATTTTACATCAAGATATTTTAACATATCTAAAAAAGCTGATGCATTTACATTTCTTGATACTTCTCCACTAAATTTTACATTTGGGATTCCACTTTCGTAAACCACGTCTACATCATACCATCTTGAAGCCTGACGCATAACGGTGCTTAAGTCGCAGTTATTAAACTCAAACATCCCATTCTTCCAACTCATCACTTCTCCTATATCGGCATGAGTAACATTAAGCTGGTTTTCTATCAAAGTAGCTTGCTCACCGGGCTTTAATACCACATCCTCCGGTATTTTTGCATTTGACTGTTTGCTTAGCGTAACAACTTTTACCGAGCCTTCTAACAAGGTTGTTTTAACCTCTTTTTCATCACTATATGCATTCACATTGAAATGGGTTCCTAAAACTTTTAACTCTTGTTGCGCTGTTTTAACGTGAAACGGTTGATGTTTATTTTTAGCTACTTCAAAATAAGCTTCGCCAATCAACTCTACTCTACGTTCATTTGCAGCAAATACTACAGGGAATTTTAACATTGATGCCGCATTTAGCCAAACTTTACTTCCGTCAGGCAGGTTTAACTGGTACTTGCCTCCTCTTGGGGTAGAAATGGTATTGTATAACAACACTCCCGATTGCGCTTTTTTCTCTGGTACAGACTGGTCGATATTGTAAATAATCGTCCCGTCTTCAGATTTTGTGATTGATATCCCTTCCTGTTTTGCTATCTCTCCATTAGCAGTTTCGTTAAGTATTATTTGTTGCCCGTTAGCCAGGGTTAACACAGCATTGTTTTTGCCCGGAAGTAAATCTGACGCTAACTTATTTGTTTGTTGAAATGGATTTAATTGTTGGAGGTAGAAAAACAAGGCAATACCAGCAACAACAATTATGGCTGCCGCTACTGCAATTTTAGGCCACAAGGTCAACTTTCTAGTTACTGGCTTAGTCTCCGGCTGCAACATATTCCACACCTGATCCAGATCTTGTGCCTGCTCATCGAGACTTATATTTTCTACCGCATCAAGCGGATAACTTAAATGCCAACTTTCCAATAAAGCTTTCTCCTGCTCAGTACACTCACCCGCTTCATATTTTGCTAACAGCACTTTTGCCCTTATTTTCCCCATAGTCTAAAGCACCTTATCGTGCTTATATGATGGAAGACAAACAACTTAACCCCATGGGGTAAATAAAAATGAAAATAATTTTAAAAAATGCGAATTTAACTCACAATGTAAACAGGAACAGGTTTAAACCTAGTCTTGTCCTTAAAATTTTAAGCGCATGCTGAATGTGTTTCCTTACAGTTTGATCGGAAAGTCCCAATTGGTCGGCAATTTCTTTATGACTTAAGTTCGATTTACGACTAAGCTCAAAAACTTCACGCATCTTTTGAGGCAGTGCGGCAATTTCTTTTTCAATAAGATTAGTCAGCTCTTTTTCTCGAACCAGGTGATCCGTGATACAATCGCCTCTATCTATAAAACTTTGAAGGGAGGTAATATATTGTGATTCTAACTTTTTACGCGATACCCTATTGAAAATTTTATTCCTTAAGGAAACGTAAAGATAACCGGAGAGGCTGGTGCTGAATTGAATGCTCTCTCGTTTGTCCCATAAGAAAGTAAAGAGCTCATGGATAATGTCCATGGCTTCATCTCTATCCCGCATCCATTTATAGGCATGGGTATGGAGGATAAACTTATATCTGTTATATATTTCGGTATATGCCGATCTGTTCCCAGACTTGAGTAAACAGACAAGTTCAGTGTCCGACGCAGATTCATATTTGGTTTCCATACCTTAATTCCCTAAACAAAGGTAACAAATATGGAACAATTCCTATTTCAAATAAAAAAGCGCTGCCTACTTGAGCTATTAAACAGCATTCTACTATTAGTTAAAAGTAACACCAGTACTTCGCTCTAAGACAAGAACCTACCTTTTAGGTACATGATAGGTACCTCAGCCCTACATAGAAGGTGTTTACACCTATGAGGTACCTATCATGTACCTATGATGTACCTGTTTATTATAGGCCCTAACCGAATAACAAGTGGAGGATTACCGGAGCTAAACCTCAGCCACAAATCAATACATAAAGATCTTACAATAAATAACTTACAATACAAAAAAGCAATAAAATCAATAAAAAATGGAGCATGTCGTAAAATATCAGTTTATGCCGCGAAATGTAATAATACGTCGCAAAAACATTGTTTTACTTCACAACCAAATATTACTTTATATTAAATAAAAATACAATTAATAAATAAAACACTTTACAATAATAAATAATGGAGATAAAACAATATACAATGTTCAAAAAAACACACTATCACTTTCTTAATAAGAATAATATCAACTAAAAACGACAACAACATTAACCAAACACATAAAAAAAAGAGACTGTACAAAAAGGCACAGTCTCTAAACAAAGAGCTAACAAATTAACTTAGAGGTTACTTATTAAAAACCTTAACAGAACGTCCTGCTTTTCCTTCAGTATTAAATACGCGAAATTGCAATGTTCCCTTTGATTGAATTGATTTTGAATATACCTGGCTTTTCACCGTTGGTACAGTTCCATCAGTAGTATAGCGGATAATGTAACCAGGCAGCTGAACATTCGCTGTTACCTGCCCCCCTTCAACCACCACTCCAGCAGTAGGAATCCTGTAATTAAAACCACCCGAATAATGATTCAATCGTGACATTTCCCTTTTCCCTAGTATATTCACAAACTCCGACCAAGCCTGATTGTACAAGGCAGTACTTTTAGCTGGATCTGCTTCTGTAGCCCATTCTGGGTCCTTAGACCAAGCTCTTTCTGCAATACCAAATAACTTTGGCAATAACAGATATTCAAATCTTTCAGGGCTTTTTATAATCTCACTCCACAAAGGGGCCTGCATACCAACTATATTTGATTTACCGAATTCAGTAAGCTTCTCTTTACCTTCCAATTTTTTTCTGTCTATCGGATTACCACGCTCATCTTCCTGTATATTTTTAAACATATCATAAGGAATAAAATAAAACGGCTTATCCACATCAACGTATCCGCCCCAGTACTGACCTATTTCTTCAAAGCTTTTAGTGGTGGCCATGTCGATGTAAAGGTTAGTTACCGGAGTAAGCACAACTTTATAACCGGCATTGGCCATTTTATAAGCCAGATCTTCATTACCTTTCAAATTGTTCCATACATCGGCATGAAAGTTTTCTTTGGTAAAGCGCTCATCCAATACCATTTTCTTTTGACCGTTTACTAGCGCTTTTTTCAAACCGATCTCTTCCCAGCCAGACAAATAAAGGCCTTTGGATTTAAGCATGGTATTAATTTTATTAAAATAGTAATGCCACATTTCATCAACCCCTTTAATTGAAGGATCTTTTTTAAGCAACTCTGCTACTAATGGAGATTTCTCCCAAACACCTTCAGGTACCTCATCACCTCCGAAATGAATGGTAGCCAATGGGGCATCTGCAGTTACATACATCGCTCGCATTTCATCCACTACCTTTTCAAGGAAATTATAAGCTGAAGGAAGCGCCACATTGATCACATTATCATTAAAGCCCTGAACAGACTCGTACACCGATTTATCATTTAAATCACGCAACAGATAACGCTCAGCCTCTTCTTTCTTACCTGCTTTCATAAACCGCGCATACCTTGCATTCATTGATTTTATGGCAGCTCTGGCATGTCCCGGAGTTTCAATTTCAGGTACCACACGAATGTGACGTGCAGTTGCATATTTAAGAATCTCAATAAAATCATTACGTGTATAAAACCCACTTCCAGAGTTTACACCTTTATCGGCACCTGATCCATAAGATGGAAGAATGCAGGTCATCTCATCTACTGAATGTCCACGCTGCGACCCAACCGTAGTCAGTTCTGGCAAGCCCGGAATCTCTAATCTCCAACCTTCATCATCGTTTAAATGAAAATGGAGTACGTTCATTTTATAAAGCGCCATCAGATCCAGCACTTTTAACACCTCCTTTTTAGATTGAAAGTTTCTAGCCACCTCCATCATAAAACCGCGAAATCCAAACCTTGGCGCATCCTCAACTTCTACCGCAGGTACTCCAATTTCCTTTTGGACAGCTCCCCATGATGTAGGAGGAAATAATGTTTTTAAAGATTGCAGGCCATAAAATGCACCAGCGGCATCATTTGCAGTAATCAATATTCTTTGCGGCGTAACACTTAATTTGTAAGACTCCGCACCACTTACTACTCCTTTTTTAAGGATAATAGCGTTTGTTGTACCTGCCTCAGCTATCACTGGCTTTTTGCCTAAAACCTTTAACAGTTCCTCAGCGAAAAGTCCAGCATCCTTTTTAAATGTATTATCCGCAACTATTGCAACCTGAGGCGTTAGCTTAAATACACCTTTGGTTTCCTGATATGAAATTGGTGTTGGGAAAATCTTTGGAAGGTTAGTCAGCGGAATATCTTTTATTGTTTTATTTTGATGGAAAGTATGTTCGGCAACTTGAATTTCGAGTTTGTCAACCTGGGCTACCGGATTAATATTGGTAAGCTCGATATTGTATCCTTTTGATGGCGCATGATCCCATACCAGGTAAAAACCTGAGGACAGATCGGTTTTATTTTTAACTTCCGTTGAAAGTACTTTGATCTTGGCCGATGCACCTGGTTTTAAAGCAGCAAAGCCATTTAAAGGCAGCAACTGAAACAAATCTCCATTTACCTGTTTTATTTTTGCAGCAGTAGCATCAGGACCATCAACATTTAATGGTCTGGAATTGAAATAAAGTGTCCAGCCTGCTGCAGGAAATATTTGTTTCCCCTTGTTGGTGATGGTTAACACTGATAAAGTCTGATCTCCGACATTATTCAACACCTCTCGGGTGATGTGAAGATTACTTACGTTAAATTTGGATACAGACTGTGCATCGGCAATCATAAAACTACAGAACATCAGCATGGTTAAGGCACAAAATTTCTTCATTTGATTAAATAATTAAACACGTATGTATATTTTTCGTTTGTCGAGGATATAGCCCACAACCCAGCAAACAAGCATAAAGCAAATGGCAAAGAGCAAAGAACCTAAGGCTCCCGGTGCTATTGCCTGGAAAAAATTATTGTTGATCCATCTGTTAAAATCTGAATTAGGAAAAAGCGTATTAATGATTATGAGCAATATTTCGGATACAATATAGATAAACAATGGATTTTTTCCAAAAACAGTAAAAAAGCTAGTCCATTTCATATAAGACTTTACTTCAACGACATAAATCAAACTTCCAATAATAACCAGGTCAAGTCCACAAGTGATCAAGACAAAAGAACTTGTCCACAATTTTTTATTGATTGGAAATACCCCATTAAGAGAAATGGCCAATAAAATCAGTAATCCACCGGCCAGTAACAATTTGGAAATGGTTTCGTAGCCCTTCCCTTTTTCCTGAATAAATCTACCGGCATAATAACCAATAATCACATTTACACAAGCAGGTATGGTACTCAATATTCCTTCAGGATCGAATGCAATCCCATCACCATGGTAAAGGTGTTGATCACCCAACAGGTGCAAATCCAGGTATTGACCTGCATTTCCAATCATGCTATAAGGGTCTGCTGCATTTCCAAATAACAATAAGACTGCCCAGTAGCCAATTAAAAATAAAACACTAATCAGCACCACAGTTCGGGTGCTGAAGTAGTGAATCAAAAGGGACGCGAGACCATAACAAAGGGCTATCCGCTGTAAAACACCAAAAATACGCGTGTGTGATATAGGAGATAAACTTATTCCTCCACTTTCATTGTATCCGAAAAAAGGAAACCAATACATCAGATAGCCGATGAGGAAAATGAGGAGCGTACGTTTGAATATTTTTGCCAGTACAGCAGCGTTTTCCATCTGTGCAAATTTCTTCATTGAAAAGCTCATCGCATTTCCTACGGCAAATAGGAAAGATGGAAAGACAAGATCTGTAGGTGTAAAACCATGCCATGCAGCATGTTGCAGCATGGCAAATGGTTCTGCACCACTTCCCGGTGTGTTCACGATGATCATGAAACAAACGGTCATTCCCCGAAATACATCAAGGGACAAAAAACGTTGTGGTTGATTCATTTATGTATATTTTGATTAGTTGTATCCTGGGTTTTGTTTCAACACCGCAGCGCCCTGAGCTTGACTCAAATCGATCTGGCGTTGTGGTATTGGGTAATAATCATTTTTACCTTTAACAAATTTACCTCTCCTCACATCCGAAGTGATACTACCTTGATAGCTAAAATAGGCATTCAATTCCTGATCCGCTATCCCCCAACGAACAAGATCAAAGAACCGATGTCCCTCCATAGCCAGTTCAATTTTCCTTTCGTAATAAGTCGCTTTTAATGCATAATCTTTACCATTAGCTAAGAAATTACCAAGAGGATACTGATTAATTTTATAATTAGCAGCAGGCTCATGAGAAAACCCAGTCCCTGGATCGTGATCATCCTCGTACTTATATAGCCAGGTTACCGGATTCGCAGCCCTTGCTCTAACTAAATTCACATAACTTTGTGCCTTATCTAAACTCCCCACCTGCGCTTCACATTCTGCAGCCATCAACAATACATCAGCAAATCGGATAATTGAATAATTGATAGCGGTGCCAGGAGCCCAAGTCCCCTGGTCTCCATCAACTTCGGCCGTTTCGCTCCAATAAACATTCTTCTTTGGACCATAAGGTCCGCCATAACTTTGATCCCTAGCCCAAGGCTTACCCGGGTAAATCCCCCAATCATGGTACGGAATCCCCCTGCGCCCAGCCGTCCAGTCAAGCCGTGGATCAAGTGTACCTGCGTCAGGTGTAAAATCCTCATCTGCCTCTACCCCCATATCCGTTTTTATTGGAAAATTATTATAATCTGTCAGATATGGTAATCCTGTAGCCGGGTTGGTGCGAAAATGATTCACCATATCAATAGATGGTTGAAAAAAGCCGCAACAGCTAAAGGGACTTCCATCACCATACGGGAAGTTCAACATATCACCATTGTTCGCATTTGATGGCCCAGAAGCATCTACATTTGCAGCCATCTGAATCACAAACACCGCTTCGGGGTTATTTTCCCGACTTGGCCTCCAATTGTCTTCAAACTCTTCATTTAGCGCATACTTTAAACCAGAACTTGTAGTTCCCTGCGCAATTACGAGATCATATATGGGTTTAGCATCTAAATATTTATGCTGATACATATAAGCTTTTGCAAGGTATGCACCTGCTGCCCATTTATTTGCCCGCCCCAAGTCTGATTGGGTTGGAAGAAGATTATCGTAAGCATACTTTAAATCATCTACTATTTTTGGCCACAAATCTGTATTATTGGGTTGATTAAAAACGACGGTATTTTCATCAATCCAAGGTACCATGTTCCACATTTTTTTAAGCTCGAAATAATAGTGAGCACGAAGAAAGCGCCCTTGAGCACCAAGGTTTTTCCGTTCGGCATCGCTCACATCAGTAGCCCTTGCCAAAAACTTCAATACATTATTTGCACGAGCTACGCCTTCAAATAGGGCTTTCCATTTCCCATTGAAATAGGCATTATTGGCATCCGAATAAAAATTAGCGATTGGATCTATGGCTGGCTGATCGGCCCCATCACTACCTTTCGAGGCATCTCCCCCGGCTACCGATCCAAATACCCAATTGGTTGGTGAAGCATGCCAGGCCTCGCCGCCACCGAGCGCCTGATCACCACCTTGCATACCATCAAGGGCTGCATAAGCACCTATAAGCAATCCATTAACTCCATTTTTATTGGCAATAATAGGCTCGCTCAGTGAACCCAAAGGAGGCTGTTCCAACGCCTTTTTACACGCGTAAAATTGTATGGTAAAAAATAGTACCATTAATATATATGCTGATCTTTTCATGAGTTTAAATATTAAAATTGTAAGTTTAAACCTAGCAGGAAGGTACGCTGACTTGGATATGATCCATCGTCAATTCCATAAGCCGTTTTTCCACCTGTTTTATCTGAATTTTCACTTGAAATCCCAATCTCAGGATCTACACCAGCGTATTTGGTGATCGTAAATAGATTGGCTCCCGACAAATAAACCCTCAATTTGTTAATGCCCAATTTCTCTAATTTACCCGCTGGCAAAGTATAACCTATCTGTGCATTTTTTAATCTCAAATAAGATCCTTTTTCGACAAAATAGGAGTTCGGGACACTGTTTGTACTAAATGATTGTGCCGTTTCTTGTATTGGAGCTTTTGCATTTTTGTGATTTGGAGTCCATGAGTCGTAAAGTGCAGTGTAACTTTTTGCACCTTTAAAGGAAGATTGAAAATCTGTCCACCATTTTACCTGGTTCCAAATTGAATTTCCTTGTACGCCGTAAAAGAAAACGCTAAAATCAAAATTCTTATAAGCTGCGCCTAAATTGAGTCCATAACTAAAGTCTGGATTTGCATTCCCTAAAAAAGTACGGTCATCAGCAGTTACCCTTCCATCGCCATTTACATCAGCATATTTAAAACGCCCTAAACCTATATCATTTTGATAAACGGCTGTTAAATCATTTGTTGCAGCCTGAGCGCGTGCGTTCTCTGCGGCAATTTCTTCATCCGAGTTCCAAAAACCAACTACCTTATATCCATAAAATTCACTTACGGACTGCCCTACTGCATTTCTGATGATGTTACTCCCATCAAACCTACGGGCATCAATATCATAATATTTAGCATCAGCAGAGATCTTCTGAATCGTATTGCGGTAAGTAGTGATTGTGGCCGTTCCATTTATTTTAAAATTGCTGCTTAAATTGGTGTTGCCAGATATCGAAACATCGAAACCGTCATTTTTCATTTCACCAATATTTACAAAAGGAACGGTGGCCGAACCTATTGAACCTATCATTTCAGGATTGTACAATAAATCCCGAATATTTTTGCGGTAATAATCTGCAGAAATCTCCAATTTCCCGCCCCACAAAGTAGCATCAAAGCCAATATTCGAATTTATATTCTTCTCCCATTTAGCGCCGGGATTGCCAATCTGGTTTTGATAAAAACCTGAAACAATA
This sequence comes from Pedobacter hiemivivus, assembly GCF_005144565.1. NCBI lineage: Bacteria > Pseudomonadati > Bacteroidota > Sphingobacteriia > Sphingobacteriales > Sphingobacteriaceae > Pedobacter > Pedobacter hiemivivus. The sequence goes on along the minus strand of NZ_SWDX01000010.1, from coordinate 188,502 downwards.
TTGTTCCCCCCATTTATAGCATAATAAGACTGCGCTATGGCGCTGCCATAGGTAATAAATGAATTTCCACCAGTTACATTAAGCTGATTACCCATGATCCCCCATCCACCTCTTAACTTTAAATCTGTAAGCCATGGAACATCAGTCAAAAAGCTTTCTTTGGAGATTCTCCAACCCGCACTTACAGCTGGGAACCAGCCATATACATTCTCTAAAAATTTAGAAGAACCATCCCTTCTAATGGTAGCACCCAACAGGTATTTGTCATTAAAATTGTAGTCCAACCTTCCAATTAAAGAAAATAAGGCATCGGCTGTTCTGGAACTTGATGTCTCCATTGGTCCGCTTCCTGTCGAGAGGTTGGTATAATCTGGATCAAATGAAAAATATCCCCTATTGCTCCCGTTCATGGTACTGTAACGGTTTTTAAAATACTCTGTACCCACCAACACCTTTAGATTATGTTTATTAAAGGTTTTATTAAATGTCAGCGTATTTGTCCATACATACTCTAAACCCGTATACGAGGTTTCCGAATAGCTGTTATTGATGTTGTTTTCATTATTTTCATATTGAGGATACACAAATGAATGTGAAGAGCCTGAATAGGAATCACCGCCGAATGTAGTGCGTAGTGTAAATACGTCGAAAAGATCTGCTTCTGCAAAGATATTTCCAAACAACCTATTATCGGCCGCTTTATTATCCTTAGTACGATACAACATAGCCACCGGATTAAATGCATCGCCGAGCTGGGAGCCATAACTACCAGCAAAATTCCCCATAATATCATGTACAGGAATTATTGGTTGTTCACGAAAGGCATGCCCAATGGCATTATCACCACTTAAGCCTTCTATCTGTGGATTGTTGGTGATGCTATAAGCCAGATTTTCGCCTACCCTGATATGCTTACCAATGTTGTATTGTGTATTGGATCTTATGGTATATCGTTTTAAATAAGTTCTATCCAACGTTCCCTTCTGATCAAAATAGTTTACAGAGAAGAGGTAACTACCTTGATCGGAGCCCCCACTTACCGCAATATTCTGGCTGGTGATTGGCGCCGGATTAAATATTTCTTCATACCAGTTGGTACCAGCCTTATTGGCTTTATTAATTCTATAAAAATCATCGTACTCAGTCTGCGAGGTAAATAAAGGTTTTACTTTGTACAATGATGGGTTTACTGAAGGATCCCCTTCTTTAGCTCCTAAAGGATAAATATAATCTGGCAAAACATAAGTTGGTCCATTTCCATATAACGGATCGTCAAAATCATGTTCTCCTGAATTTGTTTCCGCCAGCCTTTTTAGGTTTGCCATATCCTGAGGAGATAAGATATTCCATACATTTCCACTTTTGGGACGTTGTGTACCATAATAAGCATCGTATTTTACGGTTACTTTATCCTTTCCCTTCTTGGTGCTAATTACGATAACCCCATTGGCAGCCCTTGAGCCATAGATTGAAGCAGCTCCGGCATCCTTAAGTACCTGCATAGACTCGATATCATTTGGATTGATATCTGCAACATTAAGGGTGGGTACACCATCTACTACATAAAGCGGATTGTTGTTACCAAATGTATTTACACCCCGTATGCGCACCTGAGGTTCTTCACCTGGTTGTCCGGAACCTAAAATAGTAACACCAGAAGCCTGACCTTGCAGCAGGTTACTTACCGAGCCACTTGGTTGTTTAATCATATCGGCAACATTTACCACAGAAACAGCGCCGGTAAGGTCTTTCTTCTTTTGAGTTGAATAACCCATCACTACAACTTCTCCCAAAGAAGTTTCCTCTTCAGTAAGCTGCACATTTAAAACCTTTTGTCCGTTAACAACTACTTCTTTCCGAATAAATCCGATGTAGGAAAATACCAGAACAACATTCCCTTCAGCAACATTGATGACATAATTCCCATTTGAATCAGTAATAGTAGCTGTAGTGCTTCCCTTTACTTTTATACTTACGCCCGGTAAGCTCTCTCCCTTAGCAGAGCTTACTTTACCCTTAACAGGTGACTGCAATTGTTCTATATTTAACTGGTTTCCCTTTTTCAAGGTCGACTTATCATATAGTATAATCCGGTTATCTATGACTTTGTAAAAGATATTTAATGGACTTAATGTCTCGTCAAGAATATCTCCAAGCCGTGTTTTAATATAATTGGCAGATGTTTTACGTTCCGTTTTAACTACAGATGGGCTGTAGATAAACTTAACTTTAGTTTTATTTTGTATTTCTTTTAAAATTTCTGCGATCCTTCCCTCTTTAACACTGAGGGAAATTTCTTTATTCAATATTTCCTGAGCGCCGGCGTTTTTTGCTGCAGCACTACAAGTAAACAGAGTTACAAGAAATATTTGGGCTATAGATAATCTCATTGCTATTTTTATTAAAGCAACAAATCGCTTTTTTTTCATAACTTTAGAAGTTTTGTTCGTTAATGTGAAAATTTCGTACAGAATCCTTTAACTGGCAATGTCCCGCAACATTGTCAGTTTTTTTTTGACCTTTTGGTTAGTAAAATTCTTTTCTTTTCATAAGCTGGTTAGGTTTAAGTTTAGGTGATTTTGTTTATTGGTTTGTTGAAATAACTATTTTCGTGCCTTCTACACGGTAGTTGGCTTTTATAGACTCACATAAGAAATCCAGCTGATTGTACAGGCTTTGCTCAGACAAATCGCCGGTAAACGTATAATTGTACAAAGCTTTATCTTCCACTACAATTTCGACTCCATAGGCTATTTGCAGACGATTCAAGACCTCCGCTACACGAGTATCATTAAATGAATAGCTTTCTTTAATTACTTGCTTATTTTCTTTTAGATCAATTGGTAATGGTCGATCTACCAGCGTTGTAGCAAAAGTATTTTCTGCTGCATTATAAACTGTTTTTTGATTTGGGCTAAGCACCACCTCATGGTTTGATTTTAACAGGTTCTTCATATTGAAAGTCAGGTTTTCTGAATTCGCTGAAACAATTACCTTCCCTGTTTTAACGATTACCTCCGTCTCATTCCCCCCACCATTGTTTTTTACGATAAAGCTGGTACCTACTACCCTGGTGATGACATTCTTATTGTACACCAGAAATGGTCTTTCCGGATTTTTGCTGATCTGAAAAAAACCTTCCCCTTCAAGGGATACTTCGCGAAGAGATTTTGAAAAATGTATTGGATATTTCAAACTAGCGTTAGGTTGAAGGGTAACCTGGCTCCCATCTTCCAATTTAAACAGCACCTCTTTATCTGTGCTATTCCTGTACTCCTTAAGTTGGTTTAAAGCCAACGAAGCCATAAACTTTGGTGCTTTGCTTTGATTCACAAAAAACGCATAACCTGCAAGTAGTATAAACCCTCCAATTGCGGCAGCTGCCCATATCCTAAGCGATGGAGAGAACTTAACAACTGGTGTAATGGCGTCCTTATGTACCCTTTCCCAGAGTTTTTGCTCCAACATATTTATTTCAGTGGCATCCACATCCTCCATGTCCTGCTTATCCAACATCCCATACCATTTCTCAACAATTTCTTTTTCTTCATCTGTACACCTGTCCTGCAGGTATTTTTCTAGTAATAGATGAAATGCTTCTCTGCTCATTTTTATAGCTTTTATAAAACATGTAAGCTAAGTGGCAGCTATCCCTAAAAAATAATTCAAAAAAATTAAAGCTTATAAAAAGAACCGGATAATCAATGCTAAAAAAAGATACTCCTTAAGGTAAAAACGGATGTATTTTAGCGATTGGGTGATGTGGTACTCTACGGCCTTTTCGGAGATATTAAGCTGCTTAGAGATGTCTTTTACAGAACGATGTTCCATGCGGCTCATTCTAAATACTTCGGCAGTTTTTTTAGGCAACAATGCAATCCCTTTGGCAAGGGCATCAGAAAGTTCGTTAAGCATCAACAAATAATCGGTGTTATTTACTACACCAAAATTATTAGATGCCTTTATATAGTTTTGATAATTCTCCTGAACAAGCAGAGACTTGTAGTGATTGATGATGCTGTACCTTAAGCTTCCAAACAGATAAGCACCCAGAGATTGAACAGCAACAGTTTCTCTTCTTCGCCAAAGCTCAACAAACAAATTCTGGGTTAATTCTTCGGCTAGCTCTTTATGATGTACCTTTCTATAGGCTAGACGATATACCTGCTGCCAATAACGCAAGTATATTTCTTTAAACGCGCGCTCGCAGCTGCCCTTAAAAAGGACAATCAATTCATCATCAGATAAGAGCTTATAATCCATGATTTTACGTCTGCTTAAGACAAATTTAACAATATAATTGAAAGTCCGTCATAAAAGTGTTACAATCCTATAAACGCAAACACCCACTGATTTTGCCTTCAGTGGGTGTTTTATAATTATAAAATGGATTTAAGATTGTTTACATAAAGCTTCCATCTCCTCTACGCATAATACCTCTACCGCCACGTCCTTGGGCGCCAGACCATTTTTGCAATCTCATACTAAGCTTCAACATAAAGTATCTACTAATAGGATTTACCCTTGTGTTCGTATAGCCACCATCGGCTAATTGATCATAACTAAGCGTATTATTCTGGTTTAAAATATCAAATGCCTGAAAAGTGATCTGACCTCTGCGATTAAACAGCTGACGCTCCAAACTTGCGTTTATCACTAACGGTCTATTATTCGTATTTCCAACTACCCCATCTATGTACTGCTTACTACCATTGTAAGCGAACATCCATACGTCCCATAAATAGATCCGTCCATCTAGATTAAGAGAAAGTGTATTGATCGTATTGTTAACAAAACCAGGTGTTGTATTGTCAGATTTATCAATTTTATATCCGATATCGGCATTGATCTCAAACCATTCTGTAGGATTGATTTTCGGGCCAAAACGTTGATTTAAAGAGGTGATATTAGTCGTATTCAAAATACCGTCCCTCATACTCAGGTTATGGCTATAGCTGGCTGACCCGTTGAGTTGCAAATTATACTTTCTGTTGTTGAGCTGCTTACTGATGTTGTAATTACCATTCAATCTGTATACTCCACTAACGTTTACAAAGCGCGTTTCGTTAATTTTACTTCCGGCGAGATTTGGATCTGGATTATCAACGAGTTGTACATTTCTGATTACAGCATTTTCCGTATAAGACCCATTTGTGTTTAATGAAAAGTTGAGCTTCGAGTTTGCGATATAATTATTATAATCACCTCTTATCGTGTGCACAAAAGTAGCACGCAGATTAGGATTACCAATAATTGGATTATTTGGATTCGTAACATCCCTTACTGGCTGTATCTGATCAAAAGTTGGCTCAACTGCATTTCCTGAATAGTTTAGTGACATTTTTTGCTGTCTAGTCCAACGATACTCGAACCTAGCGATAGGAATTAGATTAAAACTGCTACGATTTGTCGTAGTTCCGAGGCTTTGCTTAGTACCGGATAGTAATGACGGTACACCAGTTATACCAACAGAAAAACGAACTTTGGAGGTATTTGCCATTCCATATCTAAAATTCAATGCAATCCTCCCCTGTGTAAACGAATAATTATAAATGTTACTCAATGAATCTACGACATCAGAAAGGCCATCTGCTAGAATATTTCTTGTAGTAGCAGTATTATCGTATCCATTATAATTTACCTGTGCATTCACTTCAAATTGAGTATTGACTCCAAGAGGCTCCACGTAAGTCATACTTCCACGATAATTATCACGCATATTCTTACGTGCGATGATTTGATTAAGTATCGATTCTTTCGTAGTTAGATCTTCAAGATAAATAGTTGTTAAGTTATATCTATCCTGCTCGTTATCTTGATTATTTTTATTCAGATCTATCTGTGTAGAAAAATTTCGTCTGTATTTTTTAAAGGTATGTTGATAAAAGGCCGAAATACCGAACTCAGGTGCTGTTCTGGAATTGTTATTCGTGATGTTACGATCCTGATCCAACTTCAAAGCAATGTCGCTTCCTCTTTGCATGACCGTGGAGGCGCTATTATTATCAGAAGAACTATAATTGAAAGTCGGGATAACTTTGAGGTAATCATTTGAATCAAGGTTTACTTCGAATTCAAATTTAAACGTATGATTTTTCGATTTCTGCAAACTATTGCTTGTATTCTTAGAGAACAATTGACCACCATCTGGATTATCTTTCCCACCGCCTATATTACTTAATGATTCGGTCTCATTCAAATTATCACCATTGGAATTAGTAAATTGGTAATTCAAGTTATAATCTATCTTTTTTCCGATTTTGTCACGCAAACTGAATCTGGCATCTGCATTCGTTGTCGAGCCACTAAGTGCGTTGAGATTGATTACATCCTTATAATTGCCATTTAACCCCATCTGTTGATTTCCATTAATTCGCGTTGTGAATAATCCAGCTTCCTTTCTCTCGTTACTACCTCCAGCGGCATTCAAATTCATCATGTTACCAACAGACTTATCCGTTCTGGTGGTGATGTTCAGTATTTTTTGAGGATCTCCATCCTTAACTCCTGTACGAGCCGCCTGATCACCATAATCATCCACAATCTGAATTTTATCAACGATCTCTGCAGGAAGGTTTTTAATTGCGTTTGCGATGTCCCCCCCAAGATATTCCTTACCATTCAATTTAGCTCTGGCTACTGTTTCGCCCTGATGAACTAAACTTCCATCGGTCCCGACCTCCATGCCTTCCATCTTCTTTAACAGCTCATCAACCGTAGCATTCTTCCTTACCACATAATCACTGGCTTTATACTCAACTGTATCCGTTTTATAGGTTACAGATGGTGTACCGTTTATGACAACTTCGTTTAAGGTATTTTTTTGCTCTTTAAGCATAATGGGATCCATTACAATCCTCGGAATGATATCATTTTGTTTAAAACGCATAACTGGCGATTTTTCATAGCCTATACTTTGCACAACAAGCGTATAAGTTGCAGATTTCACGTCTTTGAAAACAAAGATACCATCACTATTGGTGGAAGTTTTTAAGGTATCCTTATCCGATGTTAAACTAACCGTGGCACCTATTACTCCTAAATCTGTACTGTCTTTTACAATACCGCTAATTTGCCTGCTCGGCAAGGGCGGAGGAGTTTCCTTTTTAGCTGGCTGCTGGGAAAACACCTCTGTAAAGCTAAGCGTCAATAATAAAATGACTGCTAGTTTTTTAAAATGCTGTAGGTATTTCGACTTAAAAAGGACATAATAATCCTTAGCCGCGACCCAATTAAAATTGTTCATTTGTGTGTTTGTATGGTTGGGGTGTATTTGTGTGTTTCTTTACAGTATTAAAGCTTTATTTCTTTGCGAGTGTGTACTTTCCCCAAAAATCGGTCGGGCTCAACATAGCCTGAAAGTCCATGCCTCCACGGCCTCCGCCACCAAAGTGACCACCGCCACCTCCTCCGCCGCCGGAACCTCCACGACCGCCACCGCCGCCGCCGCCGCCACCAAAGCTACCTCCACCGCCTCCGCCACCAAAATCTGGCAACTGTAAGCCGTTCAGCTTAATGTTATAAGCGAATTCTTTTGGTTCGGCTACTGAAATACCTAATGCTTCTAGTGGGATTGCTACTTCATAAAAGAAAGCATTATCCTTATCAATATTGGCGAATGCTTTAATACCATATTCGTTATAGATAGATACTAAGGTATCCGTTGTATTTTTAAACCCTCTTATTTTGATCTCCTTAGCAGCTGCCAATTGTGTTTTTTGCCTGGCAACCATAAAAGAATCTCTTTGTTTTGCGCTCTGTGGACCACCACCACCGCCCATGGACATCGTCATTCCCATTGCCCGTCGGCCACCGCCGCCGCCGCCGCCACCTGGCCCTCTACCAAATTGGGTCGGAATCGGATAAGTCAATGTTATACTTTCCTTCTCTTTCTTTTTGCCATCCGGGTTTACCGAAAAAGTAATACCTCCAGCCAATATTTTAGAATTGTTCCCGATCTCAGTAGATTTAATAATCAGATAAAGATTTTTATCATCATTACTGATAATATAAGAAAGGTTGGTCCGCTTATTTCCTGAAAAATCCGAGTCTTTCCACTCGAAATTCTTACCGTCAATTTTAATCGCGTGAGGAGCGAATATGCTAACTTCTTGTAGATTATTTACCTTTTGAGCCTGAGCAACTGAGCCTAGACCGGCAAACAAAATCGTACAAAATGTTATTTTAATAAATCCTGTTTTCATATTTGGTGTTATTATATTAATTGCGATATTAAATTTAAGACTTTATAAAGTGGCTTAGGTTTAATGTCCCATTACATATTAATGGAATTATTAATTCATCAATTTATAAAAGACCACGAATTAAGCACAAAAACCACTCTATTAGAAATTGTTATCGTAATTTGTTACACAAGCATCCAAACTTTAGGATTATTTTTTTGCTAATGATCAGCAATTACCTCTTTAGGCTTCTGGAAAATATAGATTAAATAAACCAAGGCTGGTAAAATGAATAGACTACCAATAAGCAATGCATACCCTAATGAGGCTATCGTTTTTACTTGCCCCTGGTGGGCAACAAGAGAAAGATTTTCACCATTTTTTAGCAATACGATATCAGGAAAATGTGTATACGTTGCAGCAAACAAAATCATAGCCACCTGAAACCCTGCTAACAATCGCAACAGAATCGGTTTATCCTTATTTAGTGCATAAAACATAATAATTAAAGAAATACTTGCTGCAATAATTGCAATTAAGCCCGGCGTATCGCCAAAAATCCATGTGGCTAACGGAATATGCTCCGCATAGGCTGCAGCAAAAACCAAAGCTCCACAAAACATAACGATAAAGATCGCGCGCTTCGCTTTCCCAACAAAATGCTGTCTGTCGCCATCATTATCTGTTTGTCCAATGATAAAAATAATAGCCAGGAAACCACAAATACTCACCGTAAAGATCCCTACGGCTACAGAAAACCAGTTTAACCAGCTAAAAATATAAGCCGACACAAAATCATTTGCCTGGGGATCAATCTGTCCTGAAACAGAACTAGCCGCAATAATTCCCAAAAAAAATGGGGTAATTAAACTCGAATACACAAAAATCGGAGTATACACTTTTTGCATATCATCTTTCACCGCATCATAGTTCCTGAAGACAAAAGCCGTCCCCCTTGCAATGATCCCCAACAGCATACACACCAATGGAATGTGTAAGTAAACCGAGATCGTAGTGTATATTTTAGGGAACCCTACAAATAAGATCACTACCGCAATAATAAGCCACATATGATTAGCTTCCCAAATAGGCCCAATGGCCTTATACATCGTTTTACGAGTTTTGGCTTTATTGGTTTTAGAAGTAAACAATTCGATAATACCGGCACCAAAATCAGCTCCACCCAGCAGAATGTACAACAAAATGGAAGTCCAAAGGAAAATAATAACTACATAAATCATAACTGCTCATCTTTTAAGTGGTTTGCGGAATCATACAATTTGTCGACCATACTGATCTGTCTAAATAACAATAAACTTACGATGACAGCCAAAGAAATATACACCGTTGTAAATAAGTAAAAGGAATAAGCGATACCGGGCATAGGCGTTACGGCATCTGCCGTTCGCATCACGCCCCGAATGATCCAGGGCTGTCGACCTACTTCTGTAACCGTCCAGCCAGCTTCGAGGGCTATAAAACCCAAAGGAGTTGCGATGACAAACAATTTTAACAACCAACGACTACGTAGCCAATCCTTTTTCTTCCACAAAGCGATGAAATATAAAACAGCAATTAATACCATAGCCATACCTAAGCCGACCATAATCTGAAAAGCATAATGGGTAACCGTTACTGGTGGCTGGTCTTCCTGAGGAACACTATCGAGTCCCTTAACTTCTCCATTAAAATCGCCTGTAGCCATAAAACTCAACAAGCCGGGAATTCTAATCGCATAATCCACTTTCTTATTCGCCGTATCCGGTATCCCACCTATGATGAGCGGCGCAAATCTTTCGGTATGAAAATGAGCTTCCATGGCCGCCAATTTTTCTGGTTGTCGCTTAGCCACATCTTTGGCCGAGATATCACCACTTAAAGGTTGCAGACAGGCTGCTACAGTACCAAATACAGCAGCAATTTTAAACGCTGTACTATGAAATTTCACACTTTTTCCTTTAAGGATCATTAAAGCATGAATCCCCGCAACGGCAAAACCTGTTGAAACAAATGCTGCTATACACATATGCAAGGATTGAGAAAACCAAGCCTCGTTGAACATCGCTTTTATAGGGTCTATGTTTAAATACTGCCCGTTTACATAATCAAAACCGGCAGGACTATTCATCCAGGCATTTGCGGCAACCACCAGAATCCCTGAAAGTAAGCCGCTGACACCAACCACCACTCCTGTTGCCCAATGAAACCATGGGTTGAGCCTATTCCAACCATAGAGATAAAAGCCCAATGCAATCGCTTCAATAAAAAATGCCGTTCCCTCCAAAGAAAACGGCATTCCAAATATCGGTCCAGCGTGCTCCATAAATTTGGGCCAAAGCAGGCCGAGTTCAAAAGACAATACAGTGCCCGAAACTGCTCCCGTGGCAAAGAATATAGCTACTCCCTTACTCCAGGCTTTGGTCACATCCCGGTAGACTACTTTTTTTGTCCTGAGCCAATAAAAATGGGCTAAAGACATAAAAAAGGGCATTACCATACCGATACAGGCAAATACAATATGAAAGCCTAAGGAGAAGGCCATCTGGAGGCGGGCAGCTAAAAAATCGTCCATAATATAATTTAATAAACGTACGTGCTAAAAAGAAATCGTGCCGTAAAAGTACTGCTTATCCAATCATCCAATGCATGTTTTTCAATGAAAATTTATCTATTGAATGAAATAATTTAATATGAATATTTTTTTTTTATACGCTAAACATCGAGAGGTTTACCAATAAAAATTCTGATAAAATCAACATAAATCAATTGAACCATGAGCAATTTAAAACATTATCACTTTTCAGCTCTCTTTGCATTACTGTTAGTACTGGCTTGTAAAAAAAACCAAAACACTAAAATAGAGATCATAGCGCCCGAACCACCCGCCATAATTAAAAAATTTATCCCTATAAAACTTGAAGGTTCCGGGTTAATTATCAACTTAAAATATATGGAAAACACGACATTACTCACAGAAATTTCTGAAGCAGCAGGTGTCAAAGCCCTCATCATTTATGATGCAGATCAATATCCATCCGTACTCGAAAAATATCAGCGCGACAAATTAATTTATAAAACCTATTACAGAAAGGAGGATAAAAAAACAATCAACAAAATGCTGATGTTCGATTATAACGACCTTCAACACAATTTCAGTCCAATAGGATTCTACACACTAAGCTATAATAATCTGCAACAGGTCAGCACAATTAATTATTACAACAAATCAGATCAGCTGACCAATATCCATATCCAATCCTATACCACATCTGGAAACCTATCAGCAGTAAACACAATCAATAATTTAGGATCAACAAATGTGCATACTTATATCTTTGATCAAAAAAACGGTATTGCCAGTAATATCTGCTACACTCAACTGCTTGCGTTTGAATTCGAACATTGGTTCCTAAGCTACTGCATTAACAATCTACTCAATTATCGAAACCAGGAATTTCCTTTGGAAAATGTAGATTTTAACTATGAATACAATGCAGATGGTTACCCTTCAAAAATGATCATCACCAAAAACAAAAACATACAAAGTATTAAAATAACCTACAAATCCATCTAACTATAACTACTGTAAAAGCTTTTGTGCCCTGAACAAGTTATCTGCAGATTGCAATATCTTGGCCTTTAGTTTAGGGTTATAATCAGAATGATTTTTTAAAAAATCAGTCACAATAGTAGCGGCCTCCGCACTTTGATAATAACCGAATGTAGCTTGTAACCAACTTTGAGGGAAGAAGATATCACCTGTAGTTTGGATCTCCTCCAGCAGTTCCAAACTTTTCTGCAGATATTTCACAGAAGTCGACTGTCTTAAAGGATGGTGCAGGTAATAAAGTGCAGCTCCTACATTAGATTCCTTTTGTCTGTTTACTTTCTGCTCGAGGCTCTTGAAGAACTGATCTCTTTCTGCCTGATTGGAAGAAAGCGCAGGCATGATGAACTCAAACCGAATCTTTCTATCCGCGTCAGTAATACGTAACAGTTGATCCTTCAAAATATTGGAATCGTTCCCCGCTCTTAATGCCAAAGAAAAAGCTAATCCGGTATAGTCATCTTCAGAAAGCTTCAAGCCTTCAGGGGCTTTTTTTGTTTTCCAAATATCATATAACTTATTACTGGCATCCTGACTTAAAAACACGTCTTGATAAGCTTTAAACAACAGTTTTTTAGAATTAGGTGCGAGCTGCATCAACAGAGCACTCCAAATTCTTTTTTCCAGTAATTCGCCTAAACTGATTCGCTCCTGGGGAGTCATAAATTCCCAATAAATGGTACCTATATAATTTGTCATCAATTTGAGATTCAACTCTTCCTTTTCTTTACTCAACCCATCCAGAAAAAGGGTTAACAATTCTGCAGGTTTCACAGACCTGCTATTCAGCATATTCTCATATAGCGAAATATATGCTGCAGCACGATTTAGTGGTTTATCAATGGTATACAATTGAGGAAACATTGCCCGATCTACCGGCCATAAACCATAACCTTGTCCAGAAGAATTGAACAAAACAAATAATGGCAGGTCCATTCCCTCCACTTCTTTCAATTCAACCTGTGGAGCGTTTAAATTAACCGTTACTTCCTTCGTATGATCAGGGTAATATAAAGTCAGTTCAAAAAACTGAGGCCAAATCCTCTCCCTACCATACTCTGCAACCTGTTTGATTACAAATTTGTTTATTTTATCACCTTTCTTTTCTATGGTATATTCCAGCACTGGTCTTCCAGGTTCATTTACCCACACTTTATTCCAGGCTTGTAAGTCAGCATCCGCATATTTATCCAAAATGGTAATCAAATCGGGCCAGGATGCATTGCTATTGGCAAACTTCTTAAGGTATTCTCTTACCCCTTGCTTAAATTTGTCTTTTCCCATCAAACGCTCCAACTGCTGCATCATAATAGGAGCCTTATGATAAATGATATTTCCATACAAAGTCCCTGCATCTTTTAAGTTATCCAACTCCTGTCTTATCGGATTAGACCCCGTCGTACGATCCACACCATAAGCTGCAGGAAAATGATCCACTAAAAATTTCAAATCAAATACATCTTTACCAACAGTACCTTCCGCACTTTTATCAGCCATAAAATTGGCGAACACTTCTTTCATCCAAACATCAGTAAACCAGTTCATCGTTACCAAATCACCAAACCACATATGTGCAGTCTCGTGGGCAATCAGGTTACTTCTAGAATTCAACTGATCTTTTGTAGCTGTTCCATCCAAAAACAAGGTTGAAGCCTTGTATTGTACCGCCCCCACATGCTCCATTCCGCCAAATTGGAAATCGGGAATGGCGGCAAAACCAAATTTCTGAAAAGGATATGCAATGCCTGTCCAGTCTTCAAAATACTTAAGGGCATCCGTATGGATCTTAAATAGCTCATGCATGCTGTACCGTATTTTTGCTGTATCCGTTTCTCTGTACAAAAAGTCCGTGTTCATCTGTCCTACGCTACCTTTTTGGAGTTCAAATTTTCCGGCGACAAATGAGAACAGATAGGTACTTAAAATATCGGATGTTACAAAACGATAAGTTTTACGACCATTTAACAGCGTCGAATCTTTTAATGGCGCATTTGCCATTGCTTTCCAGCTTACCGGAACTTTTAAAGTTAAATTATAGGTGGCCTTTAAATCGGGCTGATCAAAGCATGGAAAAACAGTTCTTGCTCGATCTGGAACAAATAAAGTATATAAATAATCTCCATTGCGGTTCAAAGCAGATTCACCTGCCTGAAATTCTATTTTAACTTGATTAACTCCTTTTTTTAGGTATTTAGCGACTATTAGCAAGTGTTCTTTATTGTGTTGAATGGGAACGACCTTCTCATTTACAACCAGTTTTTTCAATTTCTCAGGGTCCTCTTTGAAGTCAAGCTGTAAAATCTGTTTGTTTTCAGTTAAATTAAAGCTTAGCACCTCTATAGCAGCAATTTTTTCCGCTTTTTTAGCAGGAATATCAAATTCAAGCGCATAATGAATGTCACTTATAGTTGCTTTTCTATGTATAGCCAGTTTTTTTGAAACACCAGTTTCAACTTCCTGTCCAATCACCTGCTTAGCGGCAATCAATAAAATAAAAAAAACAATAAAGCCAGATAAAGCGTTCCGTGTATTAACCATAGCAGCTAATTTAAGTATGATTTTCTAATTTCTTCGTCAAGTTTCCACTTAGCCCTTATATTTAATACAGAATATACAATGATAGGTGTAGATTAGTAGCATCAAATTTATAATTGGTTAATTAACCTTTTAAATATATATTCATATGAAACAGACTATTAAAGCAATTTTGTTGTTCGCGTTAACCGTATCATTAACGGCTGACCTTCAAGCTCAAGGCTTAAAAATGCCTCAACCGAGCACAAGTCAAACTGTTACCCAGAACTTTGGGTTAGGTAAAATCACCCTTAATTATTCTCGTCCCAATGTAAAAGGTCGTAAAATTTTTGGCGATCTGGAGCCTTATGGATCGGTATGGCGTACTGGTGCAAACTCGGCTACTACAGTCAGTTTTACTGAACCTGTTAAAATTGATGGTAAAGAGTTACCTGCTGGCGAATATGGTTTATTTACCATTCCAGGCAAAGATGAATGGACAGTTATATTCAACAAAGGCGCGAAACAATGGGGATCTTATGAATATAAAGAAGCTGATGATGCTTTAAGAATTAAAGTTAAAGCCAACAAATTGAAAGATAAAGTTGAAACTTTCACTATTCAATTTACCGATGTATACCCTACAACTGCTAAATTACAATTGATGTGGGAAAATACTGGCATAAGTGTAGACATGACCACTGAAGTGGATGCTACAGTAATGGCTAGTATTGATGCAGCGATGAAAGGCGAGAAAAAACCTTACTTCCAGGCAGCTCAGTATTATTATGCAAATGATAAGGATTTAAATAAAGCTTTAGAATGGGCTACTGCAGCAGATGCTGCTGATGGTAAAGCACCATGGATAAAATTATTAAAAGGCCGTATCCAATTAAAAACGGGCGATAAAGCAGCTGCTGCAAAAACAGCTGCATCTGGTTTGCAATTAGCTACAGAGATGAAAAATCCTGAGTATGTTCGTTTACATACTCAATTACTAAACGAGGCTAAGAAATAGTCTCCTTTGTTTTATTACAAAAGCCGGATATTTTAGTAAATATCCGGCTTTTGTATGTCTAATACACGAAGTCTGAGATCGCTCTCCAATCATCAACATTAAAAGTAAGTAGATAACCCGAATTGAATAGCAGCTGTTTTGGCAGGTGGATTACCTAAAAGATCTTTTTGCTGCTGTATTCTATAACTCATTCTTAATACAGTTTGCGGTCTTGGTCTAAAGCTAAGCCCTGGCATTATGCTCCATAACTGATCCCCAATATTTTCACCCGTTTCTACAAACTTGCCAACATTCCAATCCACATATTCCAGTCGACAGGCAAGACTAACCGTCGCCTTTTGCCAGCCCAATATTGTCTTTTTTAAAATCGGTTGAACGATATCTGCAAACCCGCCCTGCTGCCTATTACCGAATTGCTGAGTATACGTTGAAGGAACATTTACCTTAATCCAAGCCCACTCTGCAGTAATAAAAGTATGGAGTCGCGGTAAAGTAGTATTAAAATCTACCGCAAATACATCCAATCGTCTTTTATCATCGATCACAATCCCATCATCCTGCCATTTGTTATAGATCCCACCCATATAGGACAATCCTATTTCTCCTATTTTATTGTGTCTTACCGCAATTTTTCCGGTTAGCAAAGGTTGTCCACTTGCCATTTCTTCAAATCTTTCCGTATTTTCCTTAGCCGCAGGCAAAAAGGTCCTATTTTCCACATTGGCAATAATCGAATTGTCAAAGCCACTTGAAGCGTAGAGTTCATATCCAAACATCCAATTGGTATTGTAGTATTTGCCATAAATACCAAATCCAGCATTGCTCCAAGTTGCTGGTAGCATCTGTGTCATGGCAATAGGCCGATCTGTAAACTCCCACTTTGGCCCATCATGATTCTGATTAAATGCACCTATAGGATTCATGATCATTCCACCTCTTAAATTCAACAATGGGTGAAGTTCAAGATCCAATGCAGCAAATTCTATGGCGATTTCCTTATCGGCAGGTTCAAATTCAATTTCTGACAAGAATTTAATTCGTTTTCCAATACTAGATGCCACAAACAAGGTCATTCTTCTAAACTGAAACTGCTGTCCATCAGAAATGCCATCTGTACCTGTGTATTGCCAGTTGGCTTCCATATATCCTCCAACTGAGACCGGTAATTTCCCTACCGCTACAAATGGACGATCATATACAGCATCCATATTCAATGTTTGCTTTACGGTATCACTCCCCGGCTTTTTTAAAAGTTTGGGATCTATCTGAGCCTTGACCGTAAGGCTGGTGATTAGAATGATAGTTAATATAGTAGCTAATTTCTTCATACTGCTTTTAGCGAAATTTTGAGATGATCTTGTTCAATCGTTATGGGGAATGTGCGTAAATCGGTATCCGCAGGTCCATTTTGCATGATTCCTTTGTTGTTAAATTCACTACCATGAGCAGGGCATTGTAGCTTATCTCCAAATACCTGTAACTCTGTACCCTGGTGCGTACATTGCATCCATAATGCACTATAGGTCTGCGCATCAAAACGGTACACACAGATGGGGTATTTCAAAAGGTCATTGTTAATGATCACATACCGCTTAAACTCCTTTTTACTTGCCTTTTTGATTTCGAAATCTGTTATTGGCACAATTAAATTACTATCTGCTATTTCTCCTGTTAATACTTGTAGCGAACCGCAGCTTTCTAAAAGGGTAGAAATTCCAATTCCGCCTAAGCAGGCAAAGCCACATGTTTTTAAAAAATCTTTTCTTTCCATGGTTATAGTGAGCGTAAGAATTTAAGTAGATTGTTTTTTTCAGTGGCAGAAAGTTGGACAAATTTATTCTTTGCTGAGGTCGCCTCTCCTCCATGTAACTGTATGGCTTCTTCAATACTTTTCGCCCGCCCATCGTGCATTAAATGATATCCTCCACCTTGCGAATTTGCAGAGAGCCCTAAGCCCCACAATGGTGGTGTTCGCCATTCATAAGTCTTTGCAGAACCTTCTGTGTAACCATCATCCAACCCCGGCCCCATATCGTGTAGCAATAGGTCCGTGTAGGGTTGAAAAGTGGCATTTGATAAGGCTTTGATAGATGAAGGGCCTGTTTTGAGCGTAGGTTTGTGACAACCAGAGCAATTGATACGGTCAAATATTAACCGACCATTTTGAACTTCTGGATCTCCTTGATTGCGTTGAATTGGTGACTTTAGTGTTTGTAAGTAAAACACAACATTGTTTACGGTTTGAGTAGAAATTTCCGGATCGATGGTTAGGTGAGTATAAACATCTACTGGATCATAGCTAGAGGCAATACCGATATCCTGGTTGTATGCATTAACGGTTTGGTGCAGTAAATTATAGGCCGCCGCTTTTTTACCAAACCGATGAATGTACTTCCCATTTTTAGGAATAGCGTTGTTAAATGGCGTTACATAATTAGGTAAGCTACCATAGTTCGGAACTCCAGAAATGCCATCATGATCAAGGTCATCTGGATCAGCCATAGCCAAAATATCTGTATCAGAAACGAGTTCAAAAAAACCTAATCCAGTATTTGCAGGTGGCGTAAATTTAGAGAAAGTCGCTCCGGCTGGTATTTGTTCGGGCATATGCCCAGGTATTGCCCTATTTTGTAATTGCGGTCCACCCTGAGCTAAGAACTTGTTACCGGTTTCATCAATCTGCCCAAATCTGGTGAGTGTGGTAAAAGGGTGTCCTTTACCGTCTCCAGCATGACAACTGCCACAACTGGTAGCAACAAAGATTGGCCCCAATCCCATTTCTGGTGTAAAAACTTCATCATTAAAAGCCACGTCTCCCAAGAGAAACCGCTGGCTTTGCTCGTAGCTTAATTCTGCTACGGGGCCGTCAAGCAACTCATCCTCTGGAGCCGCTGATGGCATGACCTTCTCGCAAGCCACCATTAAGGCAACCAGACTGCAGAGAGATCCAAGCGTAAAAAATAATCGTGTTGACATTTCGTTAGGTTATTTTACAAACCTAACTATAAAAACATAAATAACTAACAATTATTTTAGATTAATCTAACTTTTAAGTAAGGTAAGACTTTTTTACCCTCTATTGAGATATGGAGCATCGGCTAAATAGTGTAAAATAGATTCAGGATCTTTATCTGCCACCTGATTGGCGGTGAATTCCTGAAGGTGCCCTAATTTTAACAAAGAGCCACAACCAGCATCTTTAAACAGTTTACTTAGTTGTTCATTTTTCTCAATATGATATGCATTGAAAGTCGGAAGTGTATCTATCTCCAGATATTTTTTATCCTCCTTAACAATACTTAAAAGACGTCCAAGTTTTTCACCTTCGAAAGTATCGTTGTTGGTTAGAAATAAGAAAGTGTGGATCATCAGTTTACTTCCATGTAGCTTCACAACAAGATATCCAACTTTCTGACCAGAGACTAAAAAATCGACATGACTCTCGTTTCCGTTCCATCGGTGAGCTATTTCTCGCTGTAAAAAGGTAAGCAACAATATTTGGTGCATGATACCAGGGGTGATATTGATTCTTTTCTGTAGCCTGTCAAAAGTATGCGTACTGATGTATAATTCCAGAGGAATATCAAGACCTGCAGTCATAAATCCCAATTGGGAAGGCTTCACATTAAAGTGCTCCCACTGGAAGTCCGGAGAAACCCAGCCCAGTCGTATAGCAGCCCGCATGCCTTTGCTTGTATCTATCGTCTCTTTTTTAGGTTTAAAAGTGTAGATAATAATATCATTTAAGGGATTAAATGGGGCAAAATAAGGTGTCATTGAAAGATCTGCCCTGTAAATATGGTCATTGTAATCACTCAGAAATATACAGGTTTCAGTTACCAGGTCAATCAATATTTCCTGCAGATCGTGGTGGAACTTACTTTCATGTGAACCGAAAGCAAAATGCTTCTTCATTTCTTTCCGGCTTGGATCACCATTAATTTCAAGCTCGCTCATACTATCGCTTAATGTCATTCCTTCCGAAAGATACCACGCTATCGGGATTTTATTGCCATTCGGTAGCGTCAATTCAACACCGTCCATAAATTGTAGCAACAATTTATTAAACTGAACTATTCTGGCCTTCGCAATATCTGTACCGGGAGCGGCTTTAGCTTTTAGCACTGGATAACGACATTCGTAAAGTTTATCGAAATAAATGGGCGAATACTTTCCCAAGAGGTCTTCACCACCAACAAGTGTAATTAATTTCTTAATACGATCTAAAAACCTTTCCTTTAAAACCTTGCGTTGATGTTCGATATTTGCAGCAGACTTAACTGCTGCTTGTTTCTTTTTCTTTCTATCCATTTTAGCGTTATGTGATATTAGCAATATAACTAAAAATCGCATACAGAATAGGGCTGAAAAAGAACTACCTTCTTTCGCCAATTTGCTGCCGCCACATCGAGTAATACAAACCCTTCTCTTCCAGTAAATCCTGATGTGAACCTGATTCAGAAATCTTTCCTTTTTCCAACACATAAATCACATCGGCATGCATCACGGTAGACAAGCGGTGTGCGATCAGGATCGTCATCTGTTTGCGGCTGTCAGATATTTCCCTGATCGTATTAGAAATCTCCTCCTCTGTCAGGGAATCCAATGCGGAAGTGGCCTCATCGAAAATCAGCAAACGGGGTTCTCTTAATAAGGCCCTGGCAATTGACAAACGTTGCTTTTCACCGCCTGAAAGTTTCATACCATTTTCACCAAGTACAGTATAAATTCCGTTAGAAGCTTTTGCAATTAAACCGGAAGCCGATGCTTTACTAAGCGCAAGGTTGATCTCCTCATCCGTGGCGGTAGGTTTAACAAAGCGCAGGTTATCCTTAATGGTACCTGCATACAGCTGAGTTTCCTGTGTTACAAATCCAATCTGCCTTCTCAGTGGATTGTAGCTAACCCGTGTTGAGGAAATCCCATTGTAACAGATCTCCCCCATAACCGGCCTGTACAAGCCGACAAGAAGTTTAACCAGCGTCGACTTTCCTGAGCCCGAAGGCCCGACAAAGGCTATGGTTTGTCCGGACTTTATGCTAAACGATAAATCGTCTATCGCATTATATCCGGCTGTTTTATGTTTAAATACAACATCATTGAACTCCAGGCTTTGCAAATTGCCTACTTCAACCGAATTATCTGGGCGTTGCTCCAAAGGGCGTTTCATCAATCTATCAAAAGTATTCAAAGACGCATCGGCTTCCCGATAAAGAATGATCATGTTTCCAAGATCCTGCAAAGGTGTAAATATTGCGGTTGAAATAAACTGCATCGCGATCAATTCACCCGTAGAAAGTACCTTTCTAAAAATCAGCCACAAGAG
Source organism: Pedobacter hiemivivus (assembly GCF_005144565.1). Classification (NCBI taxonomy): domain Bacteria; kingdom Pseudomonadati; phylum Bacteroidota; class Sphingobacteriia; order Sphingobacteriales; family Sphingobacteriaceae; genus Pedobacter; species Pedobacter hiemivivus. The sequence continues at coordinate 167,854 of NZ_SWDX01000010.1, read as the reverse complement.
GATAAATAGTATGGATTGCTTCAGTATGCTGAGCAAATTTCCCTGTAAAAAAGAAAGCACGCTTACTTTTCTTGCCTTAAGCATCTCGAGGTTAAATATTTTCAGAGTCTGCTCGTTTAACCTCCTGATCTCCGAAAAGGTTAAGCCAAGGCTTTTGACTAATTCTATGTTGCGTAGACTTTCGGTAATCACCCCCGCCTGGCTATCCGTCTGTCTGTTAATAGAGCGCTGTATATATTTTATTCTTTTAGAGAGTAATCCGGTAAGCGAGCCCAATAATAGCACTCCGACAAAGAACACGGGCACCAACAGCCAGTTCTTGCTGATACTGTACCAAATCAGAAAGCCAACTCCAACCAATGAAGAAAACAGCACATTGATAAATGCATTGGAAAAACGCTCAGTATCTGTTTTTACCTTTTGCAGTACTGATAAGGTTGTACCACTCCTGCTGTCCTCAAATTCCTGAAAAGATAGCCGAAGCGTTTGTTTCAACCCATCGTTGAAGATATGCATACCAAAACGTGCTACAGCTTTGCGGGTCACATAATCCTGCGCGGCCTTGCAAAGCCTGGCCAGTATGGCAATTCCTAAGGCCAATAATAGCCAATACAGAATACCACGTATCAGTTCATTTTCGGGAAGTCGATCCTTATTCGTTGCATATTTATCAATGATAAGACCAAATATAATCGGATCGAGCAGGCTGAGTAGTTGTGCCGAGGCCGCAAGTAAAAGCGATATGACAATTAGCATGCGATGAGGACGAAGATACTTCCATAATATAATCATAGGTTAATGAGGCTTACGTTCCACAATCGCATTTAATGTATTTATAACACCTCAATATTGGCAATTGTTTAAGTTGTTGTTTTCCAGAAAGACCAATTAAACCATTTGATTTTATTCTACTCTATGGAGTTATAATCACTTTGAGTTTTATGAAACACAGAATAACAATGATTTTAAGATTCCACCTGTTCTGCACCTTTATTCTGGCTGTTTTGCTAGTTCCTTCGATGCCTTCATATGGCCAAAGTGTAAAAATAGAGAATCCCAATCCACAGGTCATGGAATGGAAGATCGGCGACACCATAAGGAAAGCATTGGTGTATATCCCTAATGGCGCTAAAACTAACAAAACGCCCATTATTTTCACTTTTCATGGTCATGGTGGCACCATGGAAAATATGTACAAAACACGGAGATTTGACCAGTTGTGGCCAGAAGCCATCTTTATATGTCCGCAAGGATTGAATACAGTTGGGCAGTTAACCGACCCAGAAGGAAAATTGCCTGGCTGGCAAAAGGGTATTGGAGCATATGGCGACCGCGACTTGAAATTCTTTGATGCTATGCTCGCGTCTTTACAAAAGAACTACCACATTGACGCAAATAGGATTTATGTCACTGGGCATTCTAATGGTGGGGGTTTTACCTATCTACTCTGGGCTGCCAGAGGGCCAGTATTCGCGGCTGTGGCACCAACTGCCGCTGTTGCGGCAAAAGTAATGAAACAACTCAAACCAAAACCTGTATTACATCTTTATGGTGAAAAAGATGAGCTCGTAAAAACCCAATGGCAGAAAGCTACTTGCCAGTTCTTGTTAAGATTAAATGATTGCAGTGATACAGGCGTACCTTTTGCAGCTAATGCCATCTTATATAAATCCAGTATCGGCAGCTCTGTAGTGATCTATAGTCATCCCGGAGGACATGCTTATCCTCCTGCTGCCAACCAGGTGATCATCGATTTCTTTAAACAGCAGTCGAAATGATCATACAAAAACATCATCAATAAGATAGATAAAAATGGTTATTTTCGATATATGAGATTTAGCTTATTATACGTGTAGTTTCAATCCAAAAAAACGCAATGAAATTAAAAGTCATCATAACTGGAGCTACCGGAATGGTAGGTGAAGGTGTACTACAAGAATGTATAGCCAACCCAAAAGTAGAAAAAATCTTGTTGATCAACCGCAAGCCAAGTGGATACGCACATTCTAAAATTGAAGAAATCATACACAGTAACTTCAATGATATAGGCCCCATTGTGGATAGCGTAAAAAACTATGATGCCTGTTATTTTTGCCTGGGGGTTTCTTCTCTAGGGATGAACGAAGAGGCTTACACCAAAGTAACCTACAACCTGACTTTAGATTTTGCAAAAATTTTATCAGCAGTCAATCCGCAAATGACATTCTGTTATGTTTCCGGAGCCAGCACCGACAGTACCGAAAAAGGAAAACAAATGTGGGCCAGAGTAAAGGGAAAAACAGAAAATGACCTGATGAAACTTCCGTTTAAAGCTGTTTATAATTTTCGCCCTGCTTTTATGAAACCAACAAAAGGTGCTAAAAACATGAAAGGGATCTATAAAGTGATCAATGTCCTGTTTCCGTTATTTAGAGTTTTTAGTCCCAGTTATTTTCTCACCCTGGAACAGGTGGGAAAAGCAATGATAAATGTGACTATTGATGGATATTCGAAACAGGTTTTAGAAGTAACAGATATACTTTTGCTTTCTAAAACATAGTTTACTTCCTTAGAATCTTATCCATTGCTTTTCCTTTTGCCAATTCATCAATCAATTTATCCAAATAACGTATCTTTTGCATAAGTTCATCTTCGATTTCTTCCACACGGTAACCGCAGATTACACCGGTAATTTTTGAAACGTTTGGATTTATTTGTGGCGCCTGAACAAAAAAAGTTTCAAAATCAGTCTTGTTATCGAGATGTAGTTGAAATGTTTGTCTATCATATCCAGTCAGCCAAAATATGATTTCATCTACTTCCTCTTTTGTGCGGCCTTTTTTCTCCGCTTTTTGGATGTAATGTGGGTAAACGCCTGCAAAAGACATTTTATATACTCTATTATTATTCATTTTACCCGTTATTAATTAACACAGCAGATCCAAAAGGATTGTCAACTATCCACAACCAATTCCCCTCCTCATTTCTTTTCATTACACAAGAAGTATGGCCTGTCATTTTAATCGGATGTCCATCTGGTGTATTTCCAGTCATTTCCCATTGATCAAGCCACATAACCAGATCATCAACCACAGTTACATGCGGAGTTCCGCCTTTAATATCTAATTTTAATGCGCATATGTTATTCATCGCCGACTGAATCTGATCAAGTCCCCTTAGCTCCTTCCCCTCTCTATCTATATAAACCGCCTGAGTATGAAAGCAACTTAATGCTCCTATTGCATCTCCATTTTTTATACAATGGCGAAAATATGCTACGGCTCCAGTTTCTGTTTTTCTATTAAATTCTTGCATGCTACTTTTTCAACTTTTCTTCATCAAATATAGATTCATTATTAGTAAATTAGAAAACCGTCTTTATTGAAATAAAGACGGTTTTCTAAACAATGATAACACAGCATGTAAGCTATCTTCAATTTTTCTCCTTTTAAACTCATGTCAAATCCAAAAACCAGCATACTATTGCAGGTATTAGAAAGCGTAATCAATCATCATGACAGGATTATGAAGACTACACTTAAACCCGAGAAATGTTTAATATTTTACTAGGTTTTGATATCATATACCCCACCTATTCTATACAGGTTCTCTACGGGTTCTTTACGACTTTAGCCGTAGGGGAGCCGTAAGGAATACGGTATCTAATTGGCATATTTCTTTGTCCCGGCAACACACAGAATCACCCCAGCTGTTACGCCTAACCTAGCAAAAATGATTTAGTTCCTCAAATAGAATCTATAATTTTATGCATCGAGTCTTTTTGCCTTTTGATTACAAATTCCTTTGCCTTTGCCAATTTCTTCAGCGCTTTGGGATAATCTCCATGAATTTCCATCAGCGCATCCCCGATCTGATTACCGCTGGTAAAATCAATTTCAAAAAGCCATTCTGACAAACCAATATCTGCCCACATCTGTCCCTTTCGAGTATCTGTTGGCTGTCTGAGATGAATAGCAGGGACATTTGATGAAAAGGCAATGATCGGTGAGTGCATTTCGAAACTAATCAGCGCCCTTGCCTGAGCATAGACCGATTGAGCCTCATCCGGAATCCAATAGGTATCCCGCCACACTACCTGTTTTTTCACATCTTCGGGAAGTGGATCTACCAATATTTCTTTGGCTAGCTCAACCTGATAAATAACTTCGGGGCAGGCCAATACCTTTAAGCCGGTTTCCCTTACCCATCTGATGATCACCTCACGAAGTTTTGCATGGTCTGTTTCATTATAATACTGGGAAATCATGTATTTCTTTGACTCCTCCTCTGTGGGCTGTACCCCCTTCATTTTCCAGTATGGCGTATACCGAAGGCGAGGTATCACACAGATAAATTCTCCTTTTTTCAAACCTACCCTATTCAGATAATCCGTTGCAAGCTGATCATTTCTAAGGTTAATGGCAAACGTTGCATCCGGAGCAAACTCAGTTACCGGGCATTTTGACTTTAAAGATTTTAAATAATCCAATGAAGCAGTATCTCTGCAATATATAAATGAAGCTTTGTTGATCAAGTCCAAAGATGCTGCATCACCATCAACCAACGAAATACCGTACATACCAAAAGGCTTACCTGTTTGTTTATGCCATGCAGCTAGATCGTTAGGGACTACGATCCAGGGCCCAGAGCCATGCACCATAATATCGCATGTTTCAAATGCCTCCTTGAGTTCCGAGGTAGTTGGTTTGCCAGTGGCGTCAATTTTTCCGGGAGCAAGTTTTAACTGACTAAAACTCTTCTTTAGTAGCTCATCAACACCATTCTCCAGATTATTTGGCCATAGTGTTACCTCCGCCCCGGGCAGGTAAGTGTTAAGCAACTCCATAATTCCAAAAGTGTGACCAATATCGCCGATATTTACTGTTTGCCAGGACGAACGCAGTAAGATTTTGGCATTAGGTTTAATTGTACCACTACTGATAGCCCCCATAAGCGGTGCAGCAATAGGAATCGCAGCAAAGGCTGCCAAATCTTTTATAAATTTCCTTCTTTCCATCTTCTATCGTACTTGTCTATGGCTTTTTCTCAATTTTAAAAACATGTTTTTTTGGCTGGTTTACTTCGTAAATAGCCGCAGCAAGCACAGGTAATTTCTTTAAGTCCTCTGCTTCTCCATTCTTTTTCAAAATGTAGTTTTTAAATTGTTTCTGATAATATTCATAATGGCCCCCATCTTTTAAAGATTCCAGTCTTTTATCCAGATATTGCTCCACTACAGTTATATCGGATTGATCTTTAAGGCCCGAAAGCTCGTTAAATTCAACAAACCGAAGATTACGAATCACTGCTTCTGCATCCCTGTATTTTACACAGGCATCCATCACATTTATAGCCTGCTGATATTGAGGTGTGTTTTGATATAACGACAGATTAATTCCGGTTAAAAACGCTTCATCGGTAAAGGAAGCAATTAAAACATCATCAATAAAAAGATTATAGCTCCCCGGTTGTAAACTTTTCACCTGCAATAGCTCAGTGTTAAATTCTTCATAAAAAGGAACCCAACTAAGCGCTTTTTTTGCAGATTCTTTAACCGGACAAGGCAGACTCTTTTCAATACATTCAAAACTGAGCACGTTATTTTTATTGGATTGCTTTTTTATTTCTGCGTTAAAGCTATTCTTTTGTGATGCCGACAGGTCATTCCCAATCACTAATTTCGAGACATATTGAGGGGCCTTTGTATCCTTAAGAAACTGGTAAGCCATTACAAAATGACCGGCAGACAAGGGATGTACTCTATCTTTACCGATAATGGTAAATGCAGGATCTTTTGCCTGTTCTTCTCTATTGATACGCAGCAAAACAGTCTGAAAATCGACTAAGCCGGTTTGGTACTTTTCAGATAGGGAATGCATTTGTTCAGCACACCTTTGTAAAGCATCATTAACACCATACAAATTCGGAGTTTCTATAACTGCCGTCTGATCATAAATTGAAGGTTTAAGGAGAATTACATTCCCTACTCGTTTTTTCAAGATACTTACAGCGGCATCTGTATTGCTGTTGTAAGCCGTCAACGCCTTTTCCTTTAACTCATCATTAGCATCTTTTTTCCCATATAGATCTCGTTTCACATCGTTCATCCCAATCATCATCACCGCATGGGTAGGTTCATGGATCAGAACATCCTTATCCATCCTTTTCAAGATTCCGGCAGCAACATCTCCGGAAATCCCACAGTTGAAAAAATTGATTTGTTCCTTCGGGAACCGTGTGGCATAGTACATCCACAAATCATTGTAATACTCCCCGTTATTAGTAATGCTATTACCGACAAAGCAAACCTTACTCCCATTAGGAAAAAGGGATTTATTGGCCTCTTGAGTAAATCCATTTAAGATTTGAATGAACAGTCCAAGAGTTAAAATTATTTTATACTTCATACACATTGACAATAGGCTAATTAAAATTCTCTATTTTAAATACCCATGCATAATCGCATGGCATTGTTTCAGGATTTAAAGCCGGCACCTGTATGCTTAACTTATCTCCTGTCATAATTGATTTCAAGGAATCTTTGGAGCCCAATAAAGTCACTTTACCTGCTTTTTTAACTGCAGAGATGATCAGATCAGTTTGTGGCCATTTTGTACAGATCACGTAAAGATCTTTTCCCTTTAGGGTATAAAAAACATTTTTCTCCTTGCTATCTTGAGGCCTATTGGCCCAGGAAGAAGTACCGTATATCGCTTCACCGTTCACCTTAAGCCATGCACCCATGTCCAACAAACGTTCCTGCATCACTACAGGAATGAGTCCATTGGCATCGGGTCCGATATTAAGCAAAAGGTTACCACCACTGTTCACTTTATCAATCAGTAAATCGATCAGCTGCTTACTTGTAAAATAATGGTCTAATGTTTCAAACCTGTTAAAACCATAGGAAGTTCCTATTCCACGACTTTCTTCCCAGGGATGTTCAGCTTTTTCACCTATCCCTTTGGCATCATGTACCAGGTCATATTCCGTTGTGTAATAGCCGCCATGTTTACTTCGTGTTTCTTTTCCCCAACGGTCATTTACCACAACAGTATTTTTCACTGCAGATTCATTATATAACCAGGATAGAAACTTCGTGCTTTTAAGTTTTCCCGATTCATAATCCCATTCCCCGTCCGAAAAGATCACCTCTGGCTTATAACGGTTAATCAAGTCTTTCATTTGAGGCAACATATGGCTCTCCACGTAGCTGTCTATAGTTTGGGGTTTATAAAGCGGGTTAGTCCATTCTAGCAAGGAATAATAAAATCCCATCTTTAATCCCTTAGCTTTAACTGCATTGGTAAGATCGCCGGCAATATCGCGACGTGGTCCAACATCAACACTATTCCATTTATTGCTTTCGGCACTGGGCCATAAACAAAATCCATCGTGATGTTTGGAAGTAAGCACTACATACTTTGCACCTGATTTAACAAAGAGCTCGGCCCATTCATCTGGTTTAAAATATTCTGCCTTAAACATTGGGGCAAAATCGCTGTATTTAAACTGTTCACCATAAAACTTCCTATGATGCGCAGTAAATAATTTATTGCCCTGTATCAGTCTGTTTTCATAATGTTCGGCATATTTTTCGTAAACCCCTTCAACTTCATTAACAGGTGCATAGGCTGGGACTGAATAAAGCCCCCAATGAATAAAGATGCCAAACTTAGCATCAGTCCACCAACCTGGAGTTTCTCTTTTATCCAATGATTGCCATTCGGGCTGATACATTTGGGCAAAGCTCTTACCCGTTATCGTCATTAGCAATAAGGAGCACAGCAATCTTATATAAAATAGGTCCCTTCTGTTACTTTCTAAAATCTTCATTTATCAGCTTCTTTATCTTATGCGTTTAAAAATCATGGAAATGGTACCTTCCTTAACCGGTTTGGTTAAACGGATAGCCAAACGGGTATAAGGTTTTCCTCCTTCAGACAGCTCTTCACTTTTAATTTCAAACTCATTTTTACTCTCTATGGTAACTAACATCTTATCTTTCTTACCGGTGATTTCAATTTGACGGGGATTGATCTGCCTCCAATTTCCCCTTGTAATTAAGGCAGTCTCATAGGTTTGACCATTACTGAAGCTGAAATTGTCACCAACTGTGAGAGATCCCCCTGGCTTGCGGTTGTAAATAAATTCCCTTTCTAGTTTTTTCAGTTCCTTTACCGGGTAAGCTGAAGCAATGTCCATCACCAGCTTATCCTGATCATCAGTAAAGTTAGTACTGATGATATTGGCTTTCGCCGCAGCTCCAGGTACCTGCTCCTGACCTGCAACAAGAGGTACCGGATGCCCATAAGAAGCAATGGTTTTATAAGTGTACCTTTCCGGCCCAAAAGTTTTGGAAGTATAAGGTATAATTCCCGGATCCCCCATCAATACCTCATCTCCAATCACAACAGAGAAAGATCCAATATCGTTGTGGTTATGGTGTTCATTATTGTTGCCTCCTTTAATGGCAACACCCATATCTAAATCTGCGTTTTTCCCCGGCCGAACAGTAAGTACGCCAGCTTGGTCGAAGTAAGACCTGAGTTCAGTACCCTTAGCATTTACGGTAACCTTCGCAGAAGATATTTTTTCGGGGAAAACGGCTAGAATACTTTCAGCCAAATCTGTGGAACGGCCTTCAAAAGTGCTTTTCTTAAAGCTTGAAATATCTACACCAAGGTTCCTATTTACATAATAGAGAATAAATGCGGATGGCTGGGTATAGGGTCTGCAATCACCAATTGAAGGAAATACATCATGGATAATTACTGTCTTGGGAAGAAATTCTGCAATCAGTTTTACCTTGGGGTCTGCAAAGAGGTCAATTTGGCCATTAGTGCTTTTGTATACTGTTTCACGTAAAAGAACAAAATGCCCGAAACCATAATTATAATAGCCCAAACCTTCAGTACAATAGCCATCAGGCAGAAAACCATGAACGCCGTTTTTATGATAGCGCTCCGCAATGGCGATAAATTTAGCTCTTTCTGTTTTGTCGTTAATGACAGTTTCGGCAGCACCAACCGTACCTGAAAGACAAACCGCATTAAAGTTATTGGTATTGGTTAAAAAGAAATTCTCCTTGTTGCCAGTGGCAACTGAGTTCAATACAGGATCCAATACCCGCAGCTGCAGGGCTTTGATCGCTTCTGCTTTAACCTTTGGATCGATCTTGTCATCCAGCAGGTATAATGCCTGAGCAATATGATGGGCATAACTTACGGCCGATAACTCGACCAGATATTTTTTCCCCTCAAAATTTACTTTATTATAATCATGTGTAGGATTTACCCATGATTTCTGACGACACAGCTCGAGTATTGCATTTTCTGCTGCCTTGGTATATTTCCCTTGATCCGTAAGGCATTCTGCAAATATATACTGTGTTAGCCATAACAACCGTTTTTGAAGCATGTTCTTTCCAGGAACAGAAGTTCCCTTAGTCCAGTAAGCGAGGTAGTCTGAATCGCTCCAGGCTGGAAAAGGTTCGTTTAATGAACTATCGGCACTTTTGAGCAGTTTAGCATATTTTCCGGTCTTAAATAGCCTGTCCCATTCTTTACGATTTTTATAAGTTTCCCCAAATCCAGCAGGTTTTTCCGGCAACATCGCTGCAATTTGCTGAACCCTTTGCATATCCAAGGGCTGCAGTAGTACTATCGGCTTAGAATTGTCATAAACATCATTTTTAAGGGTCTGCCCCTTTACCATACCACCTCCAATCAGGAGCAAAAAGAGCGTAACTTTCTTCAATAATTCCATCTCTACTATTTTATTGCGTTACAGTAATTTCAAATTCCCTGACCACTTTTTTATTGCCATCAATATTGTTATTAAACCCAACTAAAGTTACTTTATAAACACCTGGGTTTTTATACACATAACTATAATTGGTTAATCTGCGTCCCGCGAGATTCTGTATTGCTAATCCAAAATCAGCAACTTCCTTTGTTGCATTTAAATTTAAAGGTCCTGTAACCAGCCAATCTTCATTATCTGCTGAGTTTGCAGCCCCACCATTCATCCTCAATTCAGTTGCAGAAACCACCCATGCAGCAGTTGGATTTTTAAAGTTATAGGCCATCCATGGCCCCGTGGCTAATGAAACAAGGGGCAGGGTTGATTTGTCCGGAAACAAATTACTGATAGAAAAGGCGCGGACAACCCAGGTAGGCTGTGCAACTGTGGGTTTCATTACCGCATCATACTTAAATGCCAGTGCAAAAGGAGTATCGTCTGCAGCATATGTGCTCAGATCAATGATTCCAGATACTGTGCTGGTGGAATTGCCAGCCAGCGTTACCTGATCACTGATGTCCGTCCAGTTACTGGCCAATATGTTTTCTGAAGTCTTTCCAAGCAGATTCTTAGTAACCAGAACTTTAAGAGAATTGGCTTGTGCTGTTCCCGCAAGGGCTGTTGTAAACTGTAGCTGCGGAATTCCACGCTCTATCGTCACCACATCTTTATTTGCATACCTGAAGCCACGTTCCCCAGAATAGAAAACAATATTTTCTACATCGCCAGAAAAGTTAAACCTCAGCGTATCATCAACTTTATATTGAAACTTGCTCAGTTGAACTTCGAAGTCAGGTTGAACAACATCCATTTTTTTGCAGGAAACAAACAGTAGCACAGCAAAAAGCAGCATATATATACATTTCATAATTTGAAGATTAATATCCCGGGTTTTGTACTAATAAATTATTCAGCTGAATATCATGGATAGGAATGGGCATAAAAATATTCCTGGATGAAACCTTGGTAGCAGCTGTGGTAATATTCGTTGCCGTTCCGGCATTGCCATTTGCATAGGTCAGAAAAGCTTTCATATCTGCTACAAATTTCCCCCAACGAATCAGATCATTTCTTCTTAAACCTTCAAAACAAAGCTCCCTTGACCTTTCTTCCTTTATCGCATCAAGCAGTTTTGTTTTGCTGGAAATCTCTAATGTCGACAGGTCTGCATCGGTAGATTGGGTGATCGTGGCGGTAGCGGTAGCACCTGATCCACCACCTCCGGTAATCGTAATGGTGGGTGCAGTTGTATAATAAGGCCCTGAGGCAGTCAAAGTTCCGGGTGAAGTAATGATGATACCAGTAACAACCCCAGCTGAAATGGTAGCCTCGGCAGTAGCTCCACTGCCACCACCGCCAGTAATTGTTACTGTTGGCACGCTCGTATATCCTGTCCCCCCTTTAGTTACTGCAATGTGTTTTACTACATTTCCATACAATATACCGTATGCTCTTTTACGAACCATATTCACATACTGATAGGCATTAGCAGGCCCATTCACTTCGTTTTCAGCTTCAGCAAGCATCAGCAATACATCCGAATAACGGAGGAATGCGAAATTCTGGGAAGTGTAATTTTTGTCTTTTGGCTCCACAATCTCGTATTCCCTACGCCATTTCCCTGCATTCATGAGCCATGTATTTGTAACATTCGTCTTCACAGCGGTTGCTCCTGAGCCCCAGGTATAATTGGCACAATTCCAATCCCTTCTCCAGTCGAATGAGGCTTTGTTTGGTGTGGCAGTACTCAATGGGTTTAATTGATAAGAGTTGTACAATTTCCGGGTTGCATTTACCGATCCGGAGCTAAATCCTTTATTTGCATCATTGCAGGTAATTCCGCAAAACCTGCCTGTATAGGTATTTCCAAAATTAACCCCACCCGTATTGTTGCCCCAAAATTCCAGTTCCCACATGCTTTCCTTCACATCGTACTGCTCTTTTGCATATTTTAGGAATATATCTCTGTAATCCGGATTTAGTGCATGTTCAGGTGCATTCCCTGTCGGATGTACTACTTTATCCGCCCAAAACAAAGCATCTTTATATTTTTCTGTATCGTTTAAAGGAAAGCCCGCCATATAAAGATATACCCTCGCCAACATTCCCTGAACAGCTGTGCGGGTAACTTTACCACCCATACCCAATGCTGTAGCAGTCTGCGTTTGCAATAAGGATTCGGCATCAATCATATCCTTAGTGATTTGTGCATATACCTCCCGCATCGGGGTTCTCGCAATATTCACTTCAGTTACTGATGCTGTAGGCGTTAGGATCAGTGGAACATCTCCATAATTACTAACCAACATGAAATACTGAAAACCTCGCAGAAACAAGGCCTGCCCTTTGATTACGTTTTTTGCAGTCTGATCCATCTCCACATCATCAACCTTGGAAAGCAATAGATTGGCTCGCTGAATGCCCGTATAAAGGCCTTTCCAGAACAGTTCGTTCTTTGCATCCGCAGCATCGTACTGATAAGTAGTGGTTAACTCTACCGTCTTTCCATAAGATTCATCTGTATTGGTAGTAAACATATACAGGTAATTGTTTCCATATACCTCTATGGTGCCCAAAGCATTATAAACTCCATTGAGCGCACTTTGCAGCTGCTCTGGTGTTTTGTAAAAAGCTTTCGGATCAATAAAATCAGTAGGATTGGTGTCCAAAACTTTCTGACAGGAAGTAGTTATCGCTGCCAGTATGATGAGGTAAAAATATTTTAGCTGTTTCATACTTTTATAATTAAATTTTAGAGCGACACGTTTAATCCGAATATGAGTGTACTTGCACGTGGATAGGCAGAAAAATCGAATCCAGGTGTAAGTGCTGAGTTTCTAACAGAAACTTCGGGATCAGGTCCGGAATAGTTTGTCCAGGTAGCAATATTCTGAGCAGAAGCATAGATCCTTAAACTTTTAAAATTGGCCTTTTTGAATATTTTCGCTGGAAAGTTATACCCTAATGAAACTGTTTTTAATCTGAGGTATGAGCCATCTTCAACCACCCTGCTTGAGTAATAAAAAGGCCCCTGTCCACCTGTCCGGAACAAAGTATTGCTGGGGTTGTCAGGCTGCCATCTATCGGCATAACTAGCAAACTGATTTAAAAACCTCGACTGCTTTCCATTCCCCTCAAACAACAAACGGTTGGCATTGATGATGTCGTTTCCGTAAGACCATTGCAGGAACACGTTCAGGTCAAATCCTTTATAAGTAAAATTATTTGACAAGCCTCCTGTATGGATAGGAAGACCACGTCCGATTACGGTGAAATCTGATGCATTAACGTTTCCATCTCCATTGATATCTTTATATTTAATGTCGCCAGGCTGTACTGTAGGATTCCCATTTCTTGGGAGATTGGCTTTAAGCGTATAAACACCTGTAGGACTTTTATCAAAATCTTCATATTGGTAAACCCCGTCCCAAATAACACCATACAATTGTCCTACAGGTTGCCCAATTACAGCGATATAAGGAGAAAGGGCATTCCATTTCTGGTCAAAACTTACCGGACTGGTTATTGAAGTTTGGTTTTCAGCAAGCTCCAGTACTTTATTTTGATTGAAACTAATGTTAAAATTTGAGCTCCAACTAAATTCTTTACTTCTGATATTGATGGTATTCAGCGAAATTTCAAGACCTTGGTTTTGCATTTTGCCTATATTCTTAAAAGCATCTGACAATCCGGTCGTATAAGGCAATAAGGCCAATAGCAACAGATCATGGGTAGTTTTTCTATAAAGATCGACCGTTAAATTTACCCGCTGTTTAAATAGACTTAAATCATAACCAATATTAAGCTGCTTTGTGGTTTCCCATCTCAGCGTACCATTTCCAAAGGCCGTCAATATCGCCCCTTTTGAGGGAGAACCATTACCATAAGAATATCCGGCCGAATTGGGTTGGGTAATCTGATCCAGATATGGAAAGTCGCTAACGCGGTTATTACCAGTCTCCCCATAACTTAAACGTAATTTTGCGTCAGACACAAATTTCAATTTCTTCATAAAATCCTCAGCACTCATGCGCCATGATATTGCTCCCGAAGGGAAGTATCCCCAACGATGTCCAGGGGCAAATTTTGAAGATCCATCAGAACGGAAGGAAGTAGTAAAATAATATTTTGATTTATAATTGTAATTTAAACGTCCCAGATAAGATACCAGACCAGACCTTGAACTTAAGGAAGTACCGATCTGAGAAGGAGACTCATCCAGACCATCCAGTCCCAATGACTCGTTTGGAACATTGAGCGCATTGAAACCGGTTCTTGCCATTTTGATTCCTTGCACCGTATATCCCCCTAAAATGGTAAAATTATGTACTTTATTAAATACCTTTTTATAGGTAAGCGTATTTTCGTTCAATAAAATTGTGGTAGGATTATTATAAATTGATCCATTCACACCACTGGAATTGCGGTAATTACCTGCTTGTGTTGAAGAGTTACTAAATGTTTCATTTCTCAACATCGTATTGGTAATCCCACCTGTAACCCTTAAGGTAAGATCCGGTAAAATTTTATACTCGGCATAAGCATTGGCAATGAATGTTGTGTTTAGGCTCCTGCGAAGTTCATTTTTGGCAGAAATCACAGGATTAACCCGGTAATCAGCAATTACGTTGTAATCAAAACCAGGATCAAACAGTTCATCATCCAGGTTATTGTCATTGCCAGTTACTGGACGATAACCCCATACTGCATAAAGGAGATTGGTACTGGCCGACTGTGAGGAAGAAACATCTTTTACTATCGTCCCATTAGAAACACTATAGCTATAATTCACATTTGCGCCAATTTTCAGCTTCTGATTTACATTCTGATCCAAGGTAATACGGCCCTGGTAACGCTTGAAACCAGAATTCAAAATCACCCCATCTTGGTCGATGATGTTACCCGAAATCGAATATCGTGTTTTATCTGATCCTCCTCTTATGGAGATGTCATGGTTCTGCATAGGCGCAGTTCTATAAATCTGATCCTGGAAATTAAGCCCTTTTACATTTCGATAATCTTCCAGAGTTTTTCCATCTTTCAGATAAGCAAGAGCCGCAGCTGTCGGATCAAGCTCCAATTGATATCTAACAAATTCATAGGGGCTCATTAAATCGATGGTCTTCGTATTTTTCTGAACACCATAATAACCATTATAGGCAATTACAGGTTCGCCCGCCTTCCCTCTTTTGGTAGTAATGATAATTACCCCATTTGCCCCTCTTGCACCATATATAGCTGTCGCCGATGCATCTTTTAAAACGTCAATAGACTCAATATCGGCAGGACTTATAGAATTGCTATTCGCATCTTCCAAGGGAAAACCATCCACAACATATAAAGGAGAGTTATCCTGTGTGATAGAACCAGCGCCACGAATCACGATGTTGTTGGCTTGACCTGGCTGACCGTCAGTGCCTGAGACCAGAACACCGGCTACTCTGCCAGCAAGGGCTTCGTCAAATGATCTTACCGGGGCCTTTTCAAAATCGCTCATTTTTACCTGGCCAACTGAGCCCGTAAGGTCTTTTCGGGTAGTTGTGCCGTAGCCGATAACGACAATTTCATTCAATGCATTGTCAAGGGATTTAAGTGCAAGGGTGATGGTGTTCCTATTATTTAAAGGAATATCTCTGGACTGGTAGCCGACATATCTGAAGGATAATGTAGCATTTGCATTTGAAACAGTAAGTACAAATTTACCCTCAGCATCAGTCGAAGCTCCGGTTTTAGTACCCTTTTCAAATACAGTGACACCAAAGAGCGGTTCATTGTCATCAGACGTCACTTTACCTGAAATCTTCTTGCTTTGTGCATTACTTTGGGTTGATAGAGCCATTAACAATATCCAGGAAAACAATACCCTGAAAGTAACAACGCCGCAAAGCTTTAGGGGTTTAAGTAACATATTTATATTTGGTTAGTTGCAATAAAATCAATATCTGATCAACATTCTTAGAGCGCTATACAAACCTAATAAATTATATATTGTATACAATATATAATTGAATAAATAAGAATATTTTAATAAAATATAGATAAACAGATGAATTTATCAATATACGGTTCGATATCTTGTTATTTAAACAATACTATTAAATAACTAAAGCATTTCACATTCAAACTTTTAGCGAAAATATAGACCACCGTTAATGTCTATTGTGGCTCCTGTAATATAGTTACCGCCCTCTCCTGCCAAAAATGCAACCGCAAGTCCAATGTCACGAGGTTGTCCAATACCAAGTGGTACACCTTCGGCTATTTTAGCAACCCCATCAATGCCATGTGTTTTATTTAACAGATCAGTTTCAATAATCCCAGGGGCAATACAATTTACCCGTATCCCAAATGCTGCACCCGTCCGTGCTAATGTTTTGGTTAGTCCTAAAATTGCGCTTTTGCTGGCCGAATAATGTGCATGGCCATACAAAGCCCCCTGCTGTCCAACCACAGAGCTGATGTTAATGATTCTTCCATCTTTCTGTTCGCGCATCATTTCCATGGCATATTTCGAACATAAAAAACAACTGGTTAGGTTAGTTTCGAGAATATATGACCAATCCTCAGCTGTGATCTCAAAAATATCTTTTGCCTGCGATGTACCGGCATTATTAACCAATATATCCAATTGACCAGTTTGATCTTTTACAAAATTAAAAAGTTCTGCTACTTCATCTTTTACACTCACATCAGCAGCCTTAAAAAACACTTTTCCATTAAACCTTTTAAGGGCAGTAATGAGCTCCTGAAGTTCATCACTTTCCGCTCTGTCATTCAATATAATATTTACACCTTTTTCCGCAAGGGTTAAGGCTACGCCTCTACCTATTCCTCTTAATGATCCTGTTATTAATGCTGTCTTACCAATTAATTCGCTCATGACAATAAATTTTAATTAAAATTCTGATCTGGTAATGCTTTATGTACTTCCTTAAACAAGGTAAATCTTAAAGCAATAAAAATAAAAATGCTGCCCAATAAATAGGCAAAAGAAAGTGATGACAGGCCATCAGATAATCCCAAAGTAGGTTTTAAATACCCCAAAATCCAGGGTGCAAAAGCGCCAATTAAAAAAGCAAACATGATCATTGCCCCTGAAACCGAAGCTCTAATGCGAGCTGGAGTCACCAGGAACAAAGAGGCATAAATATTAGAATCATAAAGCCCTCTAAAAAAACCAAACAGTCCCATTCCTGTATATACCCAAAACAGATCATTTGCAGAACCCAACAAATAAATAAAAGGACAACCTAATAACAAGCCAAATGCTTGTGTTTTCAGTCTTGCACCAACATTAATCTTCGCAAATCGATCAGAAAAACGTCCGCCTAACAAAACGCCAAGAAAAGCAAACACATGATGGTAGAACATGGACGAGAATCCTGCATTTGCTAAAGAAAGGTTAAACTTCTCATGCAGAAAGGTTGGAGCCCAGGTTAAATATCCCACATTAACAAATACCATACAGGCAAATGCAAGGGTAAGCAGAATTGCTGTTTTTCTTTCAAACAATCCTTTTAAGCCATCAAATAGGGTTACTTTCTGAATCACCGCTGACACTTCTGGCAAAACAATTTTCTTAAACCTTAGCACAAGAATCCCAGAGAGCAGGATACCTATCCCGCCAAAAAAATAAAATGCAGTACTCCATCCAAAGCGCTCGGCGATCAATGCGCCAATCAAACCGCTCATAATGATTCCTGCATAAAGCGCAGTTTGATGAATAGCCATAGCTAGACCAGTTTTATCACCATATTTTTCTCCGATGAGGGCATTAGCTGCCGGGGCATAGAAAGATTCGCTGCTCCCCACAATACCTCTTAAAATAACAAGATGAAACAGTCCTGCACTGAGGCCAGTAAAAAAGGTAGCCGTACTCCATAATAACAGGCTAAAAATAATCACCTTCTTTTTACTAAAAACATCCCCTATATAACCACTTAAAGGAACGCACAACCCTATTGCCCAAATAAATACGGATGCGATCATCCCCAATTCGGCATCTGTTAGCTTCAAGTCTGCTTTAATATGGGGTAAGATCACATTAAAGATCTGACGGTCTGCCTGATTGAAGAAAAAAACCAACCATAACAGCACAATCAATTCCCAGTTAAAGGACTTGGTACTTAAGCTACTCTGAGCATTTCGTTTGAACATATCTGATGTTATTCTCTAGATGGATTACTTTACAAAATAGCCCTTTGCATTTTCAGGCCGTATTTCGGTCAGTTTTCCATTGTAATGTCTTAAATCTCTTGGCTCATAGTTATACTCCGCAATTGCCTCTTCATTGATATCTATTCCTAGTCCTGGTAAATCGTTAATTTGCATCATTCCATCCATAAATTCAACTTTTTCAGTACTTATTTTATTCCGGTAAGGCACATCACTGCTCATGGTTTCCAAGAAATGAAAATTAGGGGTAGAAGCTGCAATATGTAAGGTCGCAGCATTGGCTATCGGTCCGCTTGGATTGTGTGGACAAAGCGGGATATAATAACATTCTGCCATAGTCGCAATCTTTTTAAGTTCCGAGATACCACCTGCATGACTTACATCGGGCTGGATAAAATCTGCGCATTCCTGGTTTAGAAAACTTCTGTAATCCCATCTGCTGTACAATCGTTCTCCAGCGGCAATCGGAACTTTGGTTTTCCTTCTTAATTGCGCCAGTCCCTCCATATGATCAGGTGGAATTGGTTCCTCAAACCAAGTAATGTCAAAATCTTCAAGCGCATGCGCAACTCTTATAGCGGTTGGCATATTGAATCGACCATGTCCTTCAATTAAAATATCAATATCACTACCCACAGCATCGGTTACTGCGCCAATACAGGCTAAAGCGTATGAAAATTCCTTTTTACTCAGGTTCATATATGCTGAACCAAATGGATCCCATTTCAACCCCTTGAATCCAGTTTTAACGGCTTCCCTGGCTTTCTCTGCAAATTCCTCAGGTGTCTTTGCAGGCGCAAACCAACCATTTGCATAACATGGCACAGCATCTCTTACTTTTCCACCGAGTAACTGGTACACCGGAACACCTAAATCTTTTCCCTTAATATCCCACAAAGCCATATCTATGGCAGCAAGGGCGCTCATTAAAACCACGCCACCACGCCAATAAGCATCACGATAGCAATCATGCCATATCGCTTCTATATTATGTGGGTCTTTTCCTATTAAATATCGCTTAAGTTCATTTATAGCTTGTAAAACTGTCTGCTCCTTCATTTCTAGAGTCGCTTCCCCAACTCCGTAAAGACCAGAATCTGTAATAACTTTCACAAACACCCAATTTGTTCTGTAAGCATGACAAATAAAGGTCTTAATTTCAGTGATTTTCATAATGGTTGTGTTTATAATTCTATGCTGGTATCTATTCGCATTATTTTTGTGTTTAATCCCTGGGCGCTGCACAAAAAGGCAAAATATGAGGGATCAGCTGTATTCTCGGCAAACATTCCATAATGGTTAGGAATAACAATTTCAGAATTCAAGTCGAGTGAAAAACGTACAGCATCTTCGGCATTCATGTTGCCCAACTTTCCGTTGATACAGACAAAAAATAAGTCCAGTTTTGCTCCCGACATTTTGGTAATCAAACCGGCAAGCTCAGGTACATATTCTGTATCTCCCGAAAAATAAATAGTATGTTGTTTATCATTAATTAATAATCCCGTAGAAAAGGGATCAGAGTGAAAAGCCGGAGTAGCGGTAAGTTTTAATCCCCCTAATTCAAGGCTTTCGTATTGCTGGATTAAAACCATATTCCGACCATTAATTTTCAGCCGTTTTGCGTGTTCAATCACACTTATAGGGCCTATTATTTTACACATCGGATAAAGCTCCAGAATACTGAGGATAGTTTGTGGATCAAAATGATCCAGATGGTTATGTGTACAATAAATATAGTCAGAATGTAAATCTTCAATGGCCACAGGTACGGGAACCATTCGTTTCAATCCTTGGATCTCTTCTATTGAATTACTTAGATAAGGATCTATGACTAACCTAATGCCCGCAGCATCTAAAATATAGCCGCTCTGTCCTATCCATTTTATAATCATCTGATGGTTTAATTTTTGGTTAGTATGCCTATACGCTTTTAAATCATGCGTATTCGACAGCAATCCAAAATTATAACATTATATATTGTATACAATATATAATTGAATATTTAACAAATTAGGAAATAATCCCAAAAACTATTAATATTTTACTAATGAATAGGCGTGAAAAATAAAGAAATGCTATTTAAACTTATCGCTCATCTGAGCCAACAGATCTGCTTTAGCGTTTACACAGTGTATTGCTGCAGCAGCTTCCACGGCTGCAGGATTTCTGCTTTCCAAAGCATCGAGGATAGCTCTGTGCTCCTCTATAACTTCCGTTGTCCGCCGCGAACCAAAGCCATAAGTAAGGCGTAATGTATTAATCAGTTGCCAATGCTTTTCCAAAATTTGCAAACCTTCGCTGTTATTTGCCAGTTCATATATAGTCGAATGAAACCTTCTATTTAATTGCAAACAGGTAGTATAATCTTCTTTTGAAGCCGCAGCTTCATAACTTTTTTGGATTTGATTAAGTGATTTGAGATCTTTCTCCTTTAAATTTTCAATACACTTTACAGTGAGGTATACCTCAATTAACTGCCTGATCTCGTAGATACTTTCTAAAAACTGTCTGTCTACCTTTCTTACATGAGCCCCTTTATTTGGCTCAATAATCAACAAACCTTCACCCTGCAATTGTTGCAAAGCTTCCCGAATTGGCATTTGGCTTACTTTATACCGTTCAACCAACTCTGCTATTTTTAATCTTTCTCCTGAAATAAAATATCCCGAAAGAATATCTTCCCGAAGTTTTTCTCTTACCCTGGAATAAGTAGGATTTGCCAGTTCGCTTAAAGAATCAGATTGTAATTTGTCTTTCAATTTCGCAATTTTTTAAATAACCATCAAATATACAATATATATTGTATACAATCAGATAGCACCAAGGCATACAAAAAGGGCTATAGAATAATCTATAGCCCCGTTAGCCCAGAATCTTTTTTAGAATTAAGGTGTTGGTGTTACCAGAGTTTTTGGCACTAATCCTACATCAATCTTACGCACCATCTCCTGCAAATGGAGCTTGGTTAAACCAGTAGCAACAGGTATCGCTTTTTTGATGTCGGTCTTAAGACTTATTAAATGAGCACGCATGATACTCGCACCATCTGATTTAGTAACATCGGGATTCATGTAAATATTAATCCCCCCCAATTGATTGGTCATCACAATTTCGGTTGTGGCAACAAATGTTTTTATAGCATTGCTGATATAAATCTGCTGAAGATTTCTTCTATAAATATCGATCGGTTGGTGCTTGTAAAGCTCTCCCCAAACACCCATTTTCAGATCTTTAAGGTACTCCATTACGGTATAATTTTTAACCGGATCTGTCGCTTCCCTATTGATCATTTTCACAAAAATATCCGACCCCATCATACGCATCAACACGACATATTGAAGATTACCTATGGTATTCACAGGATTAGCACCTGTTACATCCGATATCTGTTTATTGATTAACCAGGTTGGTGTATTAAAAAACTGATCATTGATGAATTTCATGGCTTCTTTCTGTGTCGCATAAGGTACAGGGGCCAATAATCCGCCTGGCTGTTCCACACTTTTAAAGGTGGTGTAATTACCAGCAAAATTCCGGATCACATGGCCTAGATATAGGGTGTATTGTTTGATTACTTCCTTATACATTTCACCGGCCTTCTCATAACCTTCGTTCGGTTCACGGTTCCAGGTGATCAGATTCGGCACTACCCTTTTCAGATTTTTGATACCGTAAGCACTTGCTTTCATGGCATTATCTCCCATATCTTCACTTTGCGAGCGTGGATCTGTATACAAGTTTTCTCCACCAAAGAACAGGCGTTTATTGCTGCTTAAGCTGTCTATGATTAGTTTATTCAGGTAAGGAGTTTCATCTTCTGCAGTTTTAAATTCAGGCATCCAACGATAGCCAAACTGTATGGCCCATTTGTCGTAATCTCCTATTCTAGGAAAAATACCCTTCTCCGAAATACCATCTTCCGGTTGTGCCACATAATTAAACCTGGCATAATCCATAATAGATGGCGTATGTCCATGCGCTTCCACAAAAGCTTTGTCTCTCAGCTTTTCTACCGGGACAGTAGAGCTTGATCCAAAGTTATGTAACAGCCCCAAAGTATGTCCAACTTCGTGCGAGGAGACAAAACGGATCAATTCGCCCATTAACGCATCATCAAATTTAGGCTTACGAGCCCTTGCATCTAAAGGCCCCGCCTGTATCATGTACCAGTTTCTAAGCAACTGCATGATATTGTGATACCAATTGATATGGCTTTCTATAATCTCTCCACTGCGCGGATCATGAACATTAGGTCCACTGGCATTTGCCACTGAAGAAGGCTTATAAACGATGGCGCTATGTGTAGCATCGTCAATACTCCAACTCGGGTCGTTTGTTGGTGCAGGCAGCGCCACAATGGCATTTTTAAAACCTGCTTGTTCAAATGCTTTTTGCCAATCGTTTACTCCGGCAATTAAATAAGGCACCCATTTTTTAGGTGTTGCAGGATCAATATAATATACGATCGGTTTTTTAGGCTCGACCAATTCTCCACGCTTGTATTTTTCAATATCTTCATCTTTAGGCTCAAGGCGCCAGCGTACAATTACGGCCGACTGCTTTACCCCCTGAGCATCGCCATCAAAATCTGTATAGCCACGTGCAAAATAACCTACTCTAGCATCCGCATAACGGGCTTTCATAGGAACTTTTGGTAGCAATACCATAGAGCTATTCAGTTCATAGGTTACCGGGATGGTAGAGTTATTAGGCTGCCCACCAACAGGCCCCCTTGAATAAGTACGAACGGTGCGAACCTCTACATTCTTGGCAAAAGCACTTACTGAAGTAATATAAGATTTATCTGCCTGAATCCCCCCAACTCCTAAAAGTCCTTTGGTGGAAGCACTAAAGAAGAAAATCTCGTTTTCTGTATTCATAAAGTCAGTTATCTCTATAACCGAACTTTTAACACTACTGGAATCTCCTCCATATGCCTTAACCTGGAATGAAGCTACGATAGGCTGGATATTAGAATTCCGGACAGACTTGTATAATCCATTTGAAGTACTGTCGGCCGATCGTTCGTTAAAAGAATTGAGGCGTAGCAAGATGCGGTCATTAGGCCCTTTTTCAAAGCTTACCACATTTTCAGCAATACCATCACCTGCATATCCCATCATTTGTGGTCGTGGTCCTGCTGCAGATTTAGAGATCCTGTTTACCACAAGCATTTCCCTTCCCAGTATGGTATCAGGAATTTCAAAATAATACTTAAGACCGATCTGATGAACATTGATCATTCCAACAGAAGTTTTTGCTTTTGCTGTGATCACATCCTTATAGGCCTTTGGTGCACCGGGCACGCTGTCTGTTTTTTTTACCACTGCAACAGGTACTGGTGCAGATTTGGATGATTTCTTTTTCTGAGCAGTTGAGGCCATAGCAAAGGCCCCCAAAGCTAGAGTGAGTAGAATAGGTTTGAACATTTGTGTGTGTGTTTTGCCTGATTTTTAGGTCAGGCATCAAGAAATAAATACTATTTTCTGGTTGCTGATTCTGGAATAAGTTCGGCAAGTTTTTGATTAAGCTCCGCACCTCTCAGGTTAACCGCAATGATTTTCCCTTTAGGATCAATCAGAAAGTTTTGGGGAATAGAGCGGATCATGTATAATTTAGCAACATCATCATCCCAAAATTTTAAATTCGAAACATGCTGCCAGGTAAGCTGATCCTCATGTATTGCTTTTAACCATGCGTCGCGTTTGCCCGTCTGGTCTAAGGAAACAGAAAGAACATCGAAATTTCTGTCTTTATACTTTTGCCATGCTTTTACCACTGTCGGGTTTTCTTCTCTGCAGGGTCCACACCAGCTTGCCCAAAAATCTAACAGCACATATTTGCCTTTATAATCTGCAAGGCCGATGCTTTTTCCTGAAGTATCTGGAGCGACAAACAAAGGAGCTATTTTTCCAATACTTACCGCCTCAAATTTATCCAGCGTAGTTTTGGTTTTAATGCCTGTCGGTGTTTGTTGCACTTTGCTATCCAATTTATTAAACAACTTTTTTAGTGCAGGCACATTAGCCGGCAATGGTCCAATTACGTCATTCAGTGCAACCAGGCTAATAAAATAATCGGGATGTTTACCAATGAATACTGCCTGTTCTTTTTTCTTTTCCGCTTTAAGAACAGCCATTTCTGCACGCCATGCGCCTAAACCAATGGTATCGTATTTTACTTTTTTTGTCTGCGCATCTCTATACGCCTTTTCGCTTAAAACAAGTTTTTCCTGTACACCCGTTAAGGCAGCTTCTAGTTCTATTTTTTGTTTTTGGATTGCAGGCGATTCCATATCTGGATCCTGCTGCGCAAAAACAGCCCCTGTTAGCATACAGGCTAACAGGGTGAAGTTCAATTTTAGTTTCATTTATGTTTTTGTGTTTGTGTGTTTATTGATTAAAAAGTCCGGCTTCCGCTTCCTTTTTCCATGTAATTGATACTAGTAACCTTACCCTGACCTTCAAAGTTTGGCTTATCAAGTGTCTGGATTGTTCCAGTAGTACTGATTTTATGTAACCACACCTTATACTTGCCTGCAACGTAAGACGCAATCACCAAATAATCTGTAGTATATTTTTCAACGTTACCTGCCGGCTGTGGATATTTAATATGTTGTATACAAGTCACCGTTTCTCCTACAGGAAGTGCGAACTCCAGTGTTTCTTGCAAAGAAACAGCATCTGTTAAATAAACCTTGTTTTCTTTGGCGTAATAGATATAATCTGAGTCATAATTACCACCAATTATATCCGCTGACATCAAGCCATGTGCCTGAGGAACGGTTTTTGTGTCTCGTACTAATGCCGCATTATTTGGAGAAGGTGGACCAGTAAATTGTCCATAAGATGTATTCAACCTTGCCAGGTAGCCTTCACCATTTTTTTTCCTAAATAATGCAATAGCCACATTCCTAACAGCAGGATAACCGGCCATCCAAACAATTTCCGCATCCAGATTTTTAATCAGATCAGCATGGGCTCCCAAAGGATAATAATTAGCATCATTGATACCAATGATAGACTTGGAATTGTCATCAAAAGCAATGCCCATTGCGCCAATTGCAGCGACAGGTGCTACTTTAAAATTAGCTATTGGAGGGTCAGCGAAATACGCTCCTTTTACCATGGTATATACTTTACCATCATTAATCAGATTCAAATAATTATTTCCCATTGGTTGTAAAATGTTCTGCGGTTTTCTAACAGCAGGCGTTGTAAAGAACATATTTTCAAATCCCATAAGTTTTTTCCCATTATCGATCCGATAAATACCGGCATCCTTATCAGACAAAACAACTAATACGTTGAAAAGCTCGTTAGAATTGATGCCTGTTTTAAATCCGCTGGAGAATATAGATTTTACTGATTTACCCAGTAAACTTTGCCCTCCGTTAAAGTGAGCCATCCAGTTATCTATTCTGCCGTTTGCATGAATGAAATCAAAGTCCGTATTAACACCATCATCTTTTAACAAATACCATCCGTTCATTGTTAACGTTGAAACAGAAACGTTACTACTGATCATTTGTGTTATTCCGGTTTTTTTGTTTTTTACATTGAATACCAGAAAATAATCTCCTGGATTAACTTTTACTTCATATGTTAAGTCTTTAGTCCTCGAAAGCGTGTCTCCACGTGGAACAACTCCTGCAGAAGGAGTATAGTTACTAGTAAATAAAGTCCAGAAATAATCGTAGTCCGACTCATTTGCAACCGTAGGATTAATTTTCAATACATCTTGAAAAGTATATACGCTGTAAGTTTTTTCAAAACCATTTACAACAGGTGTGGCAAGATCAGGCTTAAATTGATTCTTATCTTTTACACATGAATAGGTAAGAATGCAAAATAAACCTATGATTAAAATATATATTTTTTTCATCAGTATATATTATTATTTAATTATTAAATTAAACATGGTCTTATAACCATGTGTTCTTGTTATTTCTGATGCCAGTTATGGGAACGCTACTATAGGACTAGTGGGATTGCTTGTTTCTCTTAAAGGAGCCTTACCACTTGCTAAATTGGCCGGATCAGCATTAAATATTTCAAGCCTGGCTTTTAATAAGTTTTTATAATGCTGTTGTCCACCAATCTTGGCAATAGCCTGGTACCATTCCTCATCAACGCGCTCTTTTAGCGTGTCGTACATAAATTGGTGTTTACCTGTACTATATTTCCCGAACGAACTGAAAGCCGCAGCAAGATAACTATCTACTCGCCAGGAAAAAAAACGCTCTAAACGGTCAGAAAACAAAACGGTACAACTCCTGTCTTTTACTTGGCCCAAACCAAACTGGTCATTCGCAACCAGTCCCAGTCGTAAACGAACACTTTGCACTTTCAAACTTGGATCACGCAGCATGATGATAGGGATCATGGCTACCACTGCATTAGCCTTAACAACCATCATTTTTTTTAATGATGGATCGTCTAAAGGAACATAGTGTACACCAGGAATAGCAGGATTGAGTACACCCTGTTCAACAACAGGCATTAAATTTACAGCCCTGTCAAAATTTGCGATTGGACCTATTGTGTTCACTTTAATATAAACAGTATCCCGTGTAACGGTTGCCGGCTCATAAAAAAAAGTATTATTTACTGTAGAGGTATCATTCAATTGTACACGTGCTATATCACTATACAACAACCCTTTTGGTTTAGAACATCCGGTAACAACAGCTACCAGATAGATCAGTACAAAATATATTAATCTTTTCAT
This sequence comes from Pedobacter hiemivivus, assembly GCF_005144565.1. Classification (NCBI taxonomy): domain Bacteria; kingdom Pseudomonadati; phylum Bacteroidota; class Sphingobacteriia; order Sphingobacteriales; family Sphingobacteriaceae; genus Pedobacter; species Pedobacter hiemivivus. Next base: position 141,163 of record NZ_SWDX01000010.1, on the reverse strand, counting down.
CTTTTTAATTAGTTATTGGTATAAGATATTTCACGGTCGGGTTTTGGAATTAAATACCTTTCTGGCTTTGCATTATAATACGAACCGGTCCAGCCCGATGGTAAAGTGGTTACATTATACCGCTTAAAAGTAAAGAAGCTTTGTCCCTCTGCATAAAATTCACGTACATATTCCCTAATCATTTTATTTCTGCGATCTCCAGTCCAGTCATTCACATTAAATGAGGTAAAAGGAATTCCCTTTTTTACACAATAAGCAATATAAATTCCTTCCGCCTCAGTCTTTGACTCTGCACATTCTGTACCGATCAAGTACATTTCACTTAAACGAAGCAATGGAATTTGAAGCACTTGGTAATCTGGCAATCCTTTTTTCTGTATAAACTTTTTATACATCACTTGAGTAGATGCTTTAAGTGTCCACATATCCTTCCATCGTATATCAGCCAATCGCTCTGAAGGAGGAAAAAGATTATTCAAATAAAAATATCCGTCACCACTTGGGTAATCTATACGAAGAAGACCTCCATCTTTTCCAAATGATGAATTGGCTATGTCTTCAAGATTATATACACTTAAGGCTGATATATGCTCTGCCGACATTGTATAATCCTCTGCAGCACGATCGGTTTCTACACCTAACCTAAAAGTATGCGCTCCGTTATCATCTACTGCATCAATTACCATTTTGGCGTATCTGGCAGCATTTTGTTTGTTCGCATTATCTAATGGTACCAACCATAAATACACACGTGCCTTTAAGGCCAGCACGGCATAATAATTCATCCTAACCTGTCGGTATTGTAAATAAGGATCATTAACTACAGGAGTAACAGTTGAATTTAATTGTGCAATAGAATATTTCCGGATCGGATCAACATCTTTTAGTAAAGCTTCTGCTTCCTCAAGATCCGCCAAGATAGACTTTGCAAATTCAACATAACTTAATGGAAGATGGGTATTTTTAGTAACTGTTTTTACATAAGGCAGAACACCATTGGCAGTTATATTTGTTGGTAAAGGCCCAAACATACGCAATGCATCAAAGTGACAAAAAGCACGTAATGTAAGCGCTTCACCTTTTACAATCTCATAATTACCTCCAGTGAAAACAGCTTTTTTTGCATCAATGTTTTCTAAAATACCATTTACATCTGCTATAACCTTGTATAAATTTTCATATGTACTGCTAAACCAGTCCTTAACAGTTTGATCTGTATAATCACCGTTAATTAATTTGGTCCGCGAGATATTAGCAGAATTGGGATTATCCCAGTTGATTGCCAAATACTCTACATTACCCCACATCATATCACCTCCATAAATGCTGCCACCTTTCATCCGAATATAGGCACCTGTTAACACATCACGGAATCCTTTCTGTGTTTTAAATAATTCCTCCTGAGTAGATTTACCTTGTGGACGAACATCAAGAAATTTCTTGCAACTAGTGCTTAAAATACTCAATAATATAATAGTTGTTAGTATTCTTTTCATGGTTCTAATTTTTAAAACGATGTGTATAATGACAAAGAGAACTGTCTGGTAAACGGATAAGAGGTTCCACGTTCCTGGGGAACTGTAGAAATGTAGAAAAGCTCTCCTGTATTAGCCGATAATGACAGTGAATTCATACCGAATCGACGTAAGAATTTTTTATCCAGCACATCATAAGACACATAAACATTTTGACAGGTTAACGTATTTTCATTCTGAACAAAACGAGAAGAAGCATTTAAGTTTATAGTCTCATTTAAACCTCTGTAAAGACTAATGTCTCCTGGCTGTTTCCAACGATCATTATAAACGCGGGCATCCACATTCATTATGCGATCTGCATTCTCTACTTTATCAACTACCGTTTGGTTGTACAACTGACCTCCAAAACGGAAACCAAAAGAAGCACTTACTGATAGATTGCGGTAACGTACCATCGTATTAAAATTACCTCTATATTTAGGCTGACCAACACCTGCCGCAACACGATCTTTTGGATCCCAAAGATAAGTTACACCACCATCCTTGTTTAAAAATAGTTCTTTTCCTGTACTTGGGTCAATTCCCAGTGAACGAACTACATAAATAGTATTTTGAGAAGTTCCTTCCCGGATAATCTTGTTTGGAGTACTTGTATTCTTAGTATCCAGAGCTAATTTCTCATTTGCCGCCTTCATTACTTCAGATAATTTAACAATCTTATCCTCACCATAAGCAATATTTCCACTAACAGACCATGAAATTCTACGTTCATTGTCTCTGATCAGAAACGCATTTACACCAACCTCAACACCACGTGTCTCTACTTGACCTATATTCTCATTATAGCTGCTAAATCCATTAGCATATGGCAGGTCCATTGAAGAAAGTAAATTTGAGGTTCTCTCCAGATATGCGTCTGTAGTCAACCTTATTCTATCATTAAACAGACCTAATTCTAAACCTGCATTGTATTTATTTGTAGTCTGCCATTCCAAATCTGCATTTCCCAATTCATTTTGACGCACACCTACCCAGCTTTTATATCTATCATTCATGATATAACTGTAGGTACCTAGTGCTTGATAGGCATCAAATTGAGTAGATCCAGTAGAACCATAAGTCGCCCTCATTTTCAAATGATTTATAAACTTTAGATGATCCTTGATGAAAGATTCATTATGTAGATTCCACCCAAGACCTGTAGACCAGAAAGGAGCAAAACGGCGGTTTACACCAAATTGAGAGGCTCCGTCAACACTATAAGAAAAATCAACCATATACCGATTATCCAACATATAGTTTGCAAATGATGACATCCCCACTCTTCGCTTAGTAGACTGTGAACCACTAGGAGTTGAATTCTCTTTATATTGAAGTGCTAACGCTAAATAATCAATAGATTGATCAGGGAAACCCTGTAAGCCGAAAGTGTAATATTTAGAGTTACTCTCAGACACATCTAATTGCGCACCTGCAGAAATTTGATGAATATCTGCAAAAGTCTTATAAAAAGCTGCTCGAACATTTCCCGTATAACTAAAGTCTTTTCCGCTGGCATAATCATAACTACCTCTTTTAAATACATCTTCAGGTTTATAGCCTGCAAAGGAAGAGTGGTCTGCTGGCTTAAAGCTGTCACGATCAATCATGTTTGTTGTTACGCCAATTCCACTACTTAACGTAAGTTCTCTTATCGGACGGTATTCAAGTTGAAAGTTATTGGTAATACTGGTGTTATTCTTTATGTCAAACACATTCAATGTCGCATCATACAATGGACTAGCGTATGGTTTATTTGGATGCTTTCCGTTTATACTCATAACATCCGCATTAAACGGTGTAAAGAATTGCACTGGTCTTCCTGCAGCATCATATGGTTCCCAATAAGGATTCAACACTACATAATCTGAAAATGAACCATAAGGTGACTCATTGGATTTGGTATGACCAATCACTAAATTATTACGGAAAGTAAGATTGTTAAGTCTGTAACTTAAGTTCACAGTACCATTAAAAGTATTCCGGCCAGACTCCTTCATCACTCCGTTGATATTGTTATATTGTAATGCCATATCATACCTGAACGTCTGGTCGCCTCCTTCCACTTTTAAATTGTGTGTTTGATCAATTTGCGTACGCAATGGAATAGACATCCAGTCGGTATTTACTCCTTTAAGAACCTGCCCTAAAACCTGATTATAATATTGTTGCATTTTTATATTCTGGTCTGGTGTTTTAGTCGGACTTTCATAATAACCAGATAAACGCTCTAATTCCAACTTATCCTTTGAGTTCAACAAATTATAACTCTCAAGGTCGGGTACACTTAAATTTAATCCAACCCGATAAGTAACGCGCAGTTTTCCGGGGATCGGCTCTTTTGTTGTAATTACAACTACCCCATTTGCTCCACGAGAACCGTATTGAGCCGTGGCAGAACCATCTTTCAATATAGTAATGGATTGAATTTCGTTGTTATCCAAATCCATCATACGTTGCATGGTTGTCTCAAATCCATCTAATATAATAAGAGGAAGATTCAATGCTCCCGCGGTTTGATCTGTCAGCTGATTAATATTCGGTAAACTTTTTGAGCCCCTGATTTGAATATCAGGAATTCTGTTTGGATCAGAACCAAAAGCATTACTAGTAATTACATTGAATGCCGGATCAATATTACCCAATGTAGTAAATATATTACGTCCCTGAAATTGTCTTAGTTCTGCCGCAGTAATTGTTTTTGCAGCACCAGTGTAACTTTCCTTAGTCCGCTTAAAAATACCTGTAATTACTACATCATCCATTTTGTTTTCTTCTGGCTCCATTTTTACGGTTATGGCAGACTGATCTTTTTTAAGCTTTACCTCCTGCATTGTATAGCCTAAATAAGTGACCACAAAAATTGCCTTACTATCAACCTTAGTCAACAGGACTACCCCTCCAGCTCCAGCTACAACCTTACGGTTCGTCCCCTTAACAGCAACCGTAGCACCTGGCAAAGGCAGCCCACTTTCGTCGGTTACAATTATCCGTACATCTACATCGGCAAAAGCCGAAATAACTTTATCCAGAAAGGTTGATTCTTTCTCTTTAAGCATGACGGCCTTGTCCTCAACCTTATAAACCAGCGGTTGGTTACGAAAACAAATAGCCAAAACTTCCTCTAAAGAAGCTTCTTTAACATGAATGGTTACAGGATTGGCCTTTCTTAGCAATTCGTTGCTATAAAAAAAGTCATATTTACTTTGGTTCCTAATCTCATTAATAATCTGAGTAAGCGGGACGTTGGTTTTGCTGAGTGTAATTTTTTGTGCAAAACCTATTGCAGATACCTGCATTAGCGACGATATCAGTATAACGGTGGTTAATCGCATAATAAACAACATTTTTCGGAGATACCCTTCGGGCACACCAATTTTCTTAGTATAAATTCTATACATTTGTTTTGGTTTGGCTTTATGCAACATGCCTCAGGCTTCGAATCTTAGAGCAGTTGCAATAAATAGTTGATAATTAATTTATTAATGAAGGTCTTACTCAGCCAGAGGTGCTTCCAGGCACTTCTGGTTTTTTCCTTCCGTTTGCTATCGAATGGGCTTTTGTAGATATTTTTTCATGTTTGTTGGTTTAGGTTTAATACTGAATTGATTCTCTTTTTATTATTTGATAACGTAGACTTTTTTTCCTTCAATCTTAAAGCGAACATCACTGTTAAATCCAATGATTTTTAAAACAGCTGAAATGTTCCTGGACCTTGATATTTTGCCCGAATAAGTTAAATCACGTTCTGGAATCGTCTCGTAAATCACCTCAACACCATACCAGCGAGAGATTTTACTCATGATACTTTCCAGACTTTCATTAAATTTAAAATAACCATTTTTCCATGCCACCGCATCCTCCAGGTCAACATGATCAATTACATTGACCTTAGCCCCCTCAAGTTTACTCTGTTGTCCAGACGCAAGTAAAGCACTAGCCTTTCCAGCACTTACCTTTACAACTCCCTCTAAGAGTGTAGTTTTAACCACTGGCTCATCTGCATATGCCATTATATTAAAATGTGTGCCCAAAACCTCAACTGTTTGTCTGGAGTTATTTACCTTAAATGGCATTGCCTTATTTTTTGACACCTCAAAATAACCTTCTCCCTTGAGCTCCACGTTACGGTATGCACCAACAAATTTAACTGGATAACGTAACGATGATCCAGAATTTAGCCAGACCTTTGTACCATCAGAAAGATTAACCTGATATTGTCCACCTATTGGAGTTTCTATGGTATTGTATTGATCTGAGGCAGTTTTTTCAGCTACATCGGAAATCTCATAAATAATCTGCCCATCTGCCTTTTTAACAACTTTAATTCCAGACTGACTCATTACGCCTCCATTGGCTACCTGTTCCAGGTCAACCTTTTGACCATTTGCCAGTATCAGAATCGCACTATTTCCCCCTGGAGAAATATCCTTTGCATTTACTATATCTACAATCTCACCCGTATTTTGACTGATAAACAGTCCTCCGCCAACTATTAGTAAAACCGCAGCAGCTGCAATCCCCCATCTTTTCCAGAGTGGATATGATTTTGGATTAATATTTACTTTAGATTGGGCTATTTTATGCTGCAATTCCGCAAAGTTTGCATCGTTGACCCGTTTTCTGGATTCCTGCCCCATCGATATTAGCATTTTTCTGAAGTCATCAATTTGCTTCCTATCCTCAGGATTTTTTTGCAACCATTCTTCCCAATACTGTACATCATCACTGTTCCTTTTAAAACAATAATTGAGAAAACTCTCCTGATTTACCAGCTCCAGAATATCTTTACCTAGCATTTAATTTTATTAAACTTTAAACAATAGAGCAGAAATTTGAAATATTACCTATGAATTTTTTAAATAAAATAAAATTAATAGTGAAAGCAGGGAAAGAAGAATAGACAACGGCCCAACTCCTTCCTCTCCAATTATCTTTTTAAGCCTTTCTACAGCATTGTAAATGGTATTATAGGCTGTTTTAACAGTAATCTGATTAGATTCAGAAATTTCATCATAAGAGAGCCCTAGATAAAACTTTTGATAGATCAATCTGGTCTGGCTCTCCGAAAGCCGATCGATATAAGATTTTAAAAGTGAGGTAACACTAGCATTAGCATGCTGCTGTATATGCAACGCCTCAACAGAAGGATGTACAAGTGTATCTTCAAAATTTAAAAGATCAAGACTTTCTTCAGCGCTAAAATGCTGTTTGCGCAATAACTTCCGAAGGAAACAAGTGACTAAATAATTATGGTGATTAAGAATATGACCTAATTTTTGTCTGTTTTCATAAATATACAAAAAGAGGTCATTTACACAGTCTTTCGTTTTTTCAGGATTTGCACCTTTCTTTAGCCCCAGATAAGTAAGGTAATCGTGATAATGGGAGTATAAATCATAAAAAGAAGACTGGTCTCCATTCTGAATGAATGATTCCCAATCCACTATTAAATCTTTGCCTTTTTTCACGATCTTTTTGTTCCCCAACAATTCTGTTTATAGATTCAAACAGAAAATTGTTCAATATTAAGCATTTATATATTCATTCAAAGCAGTTTGATCAATTATAGAAATTTTTACATTAATTTAAGAATTGCGTTGACTCGACTGAACTATTTGAAATAGGATGCGACAGATTAGATTGTCAATCAATTTATCAGATAAAATTTAAAATATAGTTGGATTGTTACACAATAGTCCTATAAACAGATCATTAAATTATTTTATTAAAAATTTAATGATATTATCAATAGTTTACAAATTACCTAATTAAGTAACATAATCTCTCTGCAAGACCATTAATTAGAATAGTACGCTAGCTGCGTAACGTTATTTCTTATTGTTAGCGGGTTTATTGAAAGTAAGCTGGATTAGTTACTTCAGAAAAATTACAGGCACTTCCTTTGCAAGTGTGGCTGTACTTGAAGACTAATCATCTCCCCTATTATTTCAAATTACCAAGCCCGGTTGGAAGATTCTTATCCAAGTTTATCAAATAATTATGAAAAATAACTTTACTCAAATCCAGGGGGGCAATTCCGTGCGCAAACTCCCGCGCCATTCAAAAATGTATCAAATGCTATTTTTGGGTATTTTAATGCTTCTCACTACTATTGGTGCCTGCAAAAAGGATGATTTCAAAGATGAAATCATTGGGCTTTGTCCGGTTGTTGTTTCAACTGATCCCATGGACAAGGCTGTTGACGTACCTTTGAACAAGGTGATTTCTATAACCTTTAATACGGATATGGATTCTACCACTATAAATAACCAGACACTTACTATAAAGCAAGGCGCAACCGTCATTATCGGTAAGATTTCGCCGACAGCAGATTTGAAAGTATTCACTTTTACGCCCAATGTACCGCTTAGCCCGTTTTTATTATACTCAGGCACCGTTACTACCGGAGCAAAGGATGTATTTCATACCACTATGGAGAGTAACTATTTATGGAGCTTTACAACGATTCCTGGAGTAAGCCTAACGGCAAGTCCCGCTATTGGCGGCGTGCTTTCAGGTGCAGGGACATTTGCGTTGAACTCATCGGTTGCGGTTACTGCAGTACCTAATGCAGGCTATACTTTTACCAGCTGGACAGAGAATGGCAACGTAGTTTCTAATAGTTCGAGCTACCAGTTTACCATTACAAACAACAGAAATTTAATTGCAAACTTTACGGTGATCCCTCCGGGTAACTTTGCGGTCAACTTATCATCCAGTCCTGCTGCAGGTGGTACAACCACTGGCTCCGGTGCTTATGTCATCGGTACTTCTGTTACAGTTGTTGCGGCTGCCAATGCAGGATATACTTTTGTAAACTGGACAGAAAATGGTAACGCCGTATCTGCAAGTTCAAGTTATCAGTTCACAATCATTGCAAACAGGACTCTGGTTGCCAATTACAGGGCGATCCCGGCTGCTCAGTTTTCAGTAACTTTAACCTCCAACCCTGTTGCAGGCGGTACAACCAACGGCGAAGGATCATATCCTTCAGCCACTTCGGTTACCATTACATCTGCTGCAAATCCAGGTTATACCTTTACCAACTGGACGGATAAAACCACCGGGCTTCCCGTGTCTACAAGTCCAAGCTATACATTTGCTTTAGCAGGCAACAGGGCGTTTGTGGCAAACTTTACACTAAACACCTATACCTTAACTGTTACCGCGATTAATGGAACGGTAACCAGAACACCGGCACTGGCCAGTTATAACCCCGGAGCACTGGTTACGCTTACGGCTGTTCCGAATGCAGGCTATTTATTTACGGGTTGGAGTGTAGATGCTACAGGCTCTACGAATCCATTGACGATAAGCATGACTTCAAATAAAAATATCACCGCTAGTTTTGCCGCAATCCCGGTAGTGGGAATTGGACCAGGTGCTATAAATCTGGGTGGTGCAGGCGATTTTGCGGTGTTGACAAAATCTGGTATATCTACCACTGGTATTACTTCTGTTATTGGTAACATAGGTGTAAGTCCGGCAGCTGCAACAGCCATTACGGGCTTTGGCTTAATCATGGATACCAATGGTCAATCATCTCAGACGCCAATTGTAACCGGAAAAGTATATGCATCTGATTATGCCGCCCCGACCCCTGCTAATATGACAACAGCAGTCAGTAATATGGAAACAGCATTTACAACCGCGAATGGCTTAGTTACCCCAGCACCAATTGTAGGCTTATATGCTGGAGATATCAGCGGCAGAATCTTAACTGCAGGGCTTTATAAATGGTCTACTGGTGTACTGATATCAAATGCAGGCGTAACGTTAACAGGCGGACCTAATGATACCTGGGTATTCCAGATCGCGCAGGACCTTACCGTCAACAATAGCGCAAAAATTACTTTGTTAGGCGGTGCACAGGCAAAGAATATATTTTGGGTGGTTACCGGACAAGCGACACTTGGATCTAATACTGATTTTAGCGGGATCATTCTGAGCAAAACACTGATCTCTTTAAACACAGGAGCAAAAGTTACGGGCAGGTTATTGGCACAAACTGCTGTTACCTTAAACGCCAGTACTGTTATTCAACCCTAGTCATACAAACAAATTAAAAAATCAGTTATGTTATCCATATATAAAAACCTAAATAAAGTCCTCATTTGTTTGCTGGCAATCACCTTTGTCGCCACAAATGCAAGCGCACAAACCGAAAAACCTAAATGGTCGTTCGGCGTGTCAGGAGCAGCCAACGGCAATTTCTTTGACGGGACAACCCAAACGCTTAACAACTCACTCATGGTTCCAACAGCGTTTCATAAAGGAAAAGGAATTCGCCCATTTGGATCTATACTGGCTGAATACCAGCCCAGCAGCAAATGGGGTATTGCCCTTAACTTCGGGTATGACGGGCGCGGTGGTAAGTTTGATGGCGTAATCGCCCCATGTAATTGTCCGGCAGATCTTAAAACCAATGTAAGTTACCTGACGGTAGAACCTTCACTTAAATTTAGTCCTGGCGGAGGTAATTTCTACCTCTTCGCCGGTCCGCGTGTGGCCATGAATTTACAGAAAGATTTTAATTACACCCAGCTTAAACAACCCAATACCAATGCTGAATTTTCGGAGGTACGTAAAACCTTAATTTCCGCTCAGGTAGGAATAGGATATGATATCCCCGTTTCTGCTCCGGAAAGCAACACAAGGTTTGTGATTTCTCCCTTTGTTTCCTATCATCCTTACTTCGGACAAGATGTAAGAGAGATCGAAAGCTGGTCGATCACAACAGTACGTGCCGGTGTAGCCTTAAAATTTGGAAAAGCCAGAAAAGTAGCGCGCACAAGTGAACCGGCTCCGGTAGCCCCTGTGCAGGAAGTGAGTTTCTCCGTACGTGCACCAAAAGAATTCCTGGTAAAAAATGCGGTGAGCGAAACGTTACCATTACTAAACTATGTATTTTTTGATGAAGGAAGTACCGCCCTACCTGGCCGCTACACCCTGCTTTCAAAAAATCAAGCCGTTGATTTTAAAGAATCACAGCTTCAAAATGAAGTTGTAGCAGATATGTCAGGACGTTCGGTGAGGCAGTTATCGGTTTATTATAATATCTTGAACATTGTCGGTGCCCGTATGAAAGCCAATCCTGAGATTAGCATCACTTTAAGTGGTGCTTCAAAAGCTGGTCCTGATGAGGGTAGGAAATTTGCGGCTGCTGTAAAAAACTACCTGACAACGGTATTTGAAATTCCAGAATCAAAAATTGCAATAAATGGCCGTACCAAGCCGGTTGATCCTTCTGAACAACCTGGTGGCACAAAGGAACTGGAATTATTAAGAGCTGGAGATCGCAGGGTCGACATTCAAAGTACATCCGATAAATTGATGATGGAAATAGGGGGTGGAATGATGAAGCCGGTGCAGATCAATACAACGCAAGCAGACCCAATGGACAGCCATGTTGTATTTAACATAAACCGTGCAACTGAACTGCTCAAATCTTATACTATAGATTTAACGGACCAACAGGGAAAGGTTCAACATTTCGGTCCTTTTACTAAAAACCAGGAAAGCATAGCTGCACAACGCATACTTGGCACCAACGAAAAAGGTGTTTATAAAGTAGTGATGCTGGGTGAAACAAAAGAAGGGACTATAACACAAAAGGAAAGTTCAGTTCAGTTACAAAGCCAACAGGAAATACTTCAAACCGGGCTTAGGTATAGTGTTTTGTTCAATTTTAACAAAGCAAATACCGCAGCTGCTTACGAACAGTTTTTAACTGAAGTGGTCGCACCTTTGATTAGTAATGGTTCTGCTATTACTATTCATGGCTATACTGATATCATCGGCAGTGAAGATTATAACAGTAAGCTCTCTCAAAAGCGTGCCGAGCAGGCACAACATATACTTGAGCATGCATCGACCAAAGCAGGAAAAAGTAATTTGAGGTTTCAAACCCTGGGTTCAGGAGAGGATAGTGCACCGTTTAATAATAACCTCCCTGAAGAACGTTTTTACAACAGGACTGTTATCATTGATATCATTTCAAAATAATTTTATTATTTCTTATCTATCAGATAACTGAAAATTAAGAAATAAAAAAAAGGCTTAAGCCCAATCATGGTCGGAAGATTTATCTTCCGACATTTTTGTTTTACAAAGAACAAATATTTCTGTCCTATGCATAAAAGATAGGCAAGTGGAAAGCCTGTTTTAATTCAGTAAATTCGTTATAAGAATGCTACCCAACATTCCTGTAAACAGTAACTGTAAAATAGGAAAAAATGCTAGAAGAACTTCAAAACTACTATCTGAAAAAAGAAGAGCCGAACAAAAGCTGCCTACTTGCGCTGCGAAGTATTATTCTTGAGCAAGATGAAAACATTACCGAAACGCAGAAATATGGAATGCCCTGCTTTTGCTATAAAAAGAAAATGTTTTGCTATTTGTGGACGGATAAAAAAACGGACGAACCTTATATTCTGATCGTAGAAGGGAAATACCTAGACCATCCCCAACTAGAACAAGGCGACCGTTCCCGAATGAAGATTTTCAGGGTTAATCCAATCAAAGATTTGCCGATAAAGACAATTAATGGCGTTTTGCAAAAAGCATTGGACTTATACAGGAACGGAATAATAGAAATCAAAGAATAATTATATCTGAATCGCTGTCCACAACCATACTGCCAGGTGGTACACCCCATAACACAGTAAAGCCGACATGAGGACAAGTACAACAATTACAATTATAATCGTGTTTTTGCCGCTCCCCTGATGCTTACCATCCAGGTAGTGTGCTTTCATTAATCCAATATTCCGGGAATTGGCTTTAAAAAAGAAGTCAAAGATTTGACCAACAATTGGTATGGCACCTATTGTTGCATCCAGTAAAATATTTAGCAACATTAATACGACCAGTTTGTTACTTGCTCCCTTTTTAGCAATGGCGAGCAGCAATCCGGCTGAAATGACCAGTCCGGCCATATCGCCTGCAACAGGAATTAAATTAAATATAGGATCTAGCCCAAAACGAAGTTTCGTACCTGGGAATCTAAACTGCTCATCCATTAAATATGAAATCCTGCTCAGTAATGGAAATTTGTTGTTCGTATTGTTATTGTCGCTCATTTTAGCCGATGTTTAACAAAAACATTCCTGTCGCCTTATTGTTTGAATAGTTGTGATGGGTGTGCAGGTTACCCCATCACAACTAAATATCTATCCCATTATTTCCCAGCCTTTAATGGTTTAAATAATATCGCATCAGCTACCACTACACCACCAACTTTATGACCAATAACTTTAACAAAAGCCTTCCCGGTTCCTTTAAAATTGTACTTACCCAATGACACCCACTCGCCTGATGTTTGTCCAAGCACATTAATATCGGCTTTTACAATCGTATACTTATGCTGATCAACACCATCAAACACTTGCAATTCAGTTGTCGCAGCACCATTGTTTACTATCGGATGGTAGCTAAACAACTCATAATGACCAGCTTTCAAGTCATTCGCGTAAAAAGTAACAGATGCGGCAGCATCACTTTTCTGATTGTGATAAAGTGCATTAGGTCCATATGAACGACCTTTTCTCAAGCCCCATTCACCTTCTGTTTTTACCTCTTTTGAAAGGTTGTCAACAATAAGCTCGGGATAACTACCATCCATCAATGGATCTTTAGACAACCGCTCATTGATCTTGCGATAATCAACACCCTGCACCGCGACTTTTTGATCTACCGCTAAATTTGCCGCTACAGCTGCCGCTTGTCCAAGCACCATAAATACTGGCTCCATCCTGATTGAGCCATAGGCAATGTGGCTGGCCGATAAACATACCGGTACAATCAGGTTGCGGCATTCCTCTTCTTTAGGCACTAAAGCTCTGTAACTAATCGGATATGGCGACAAGCCCGGAATCTCGACATTACCCTCATTTTTAACCATGTGGTTAATAACCATACGGTCAGTATTATGAGAGTCCATATTATAAGCCGCCAACGCAATTCCATCTTCAGCTACGGATTCACCAACACAATTTGCCTGACTAACCACATATGCGCCCACCATTCTCCTGGCCTCCCTTATGTAAGCCTGATGCGACCAGTTATTATTTCCCTTAAATTCATCTTTTGGATATCCCCATTGCGACATTTCGTTTCTAAGCTCCAAGGGCACCCTTTTATCATGACCAAAAAAGTACAATAAACCCTTTGTATACCCTGTTAAATCATCAATGTATTTTTTTCTAACGGTATAATCTCCATCAGGATAGGCAAAATTAAGACCAATCATATCAGTAGAAAACCCATTGCGATTGTTGATGTCCGTTTTGCGGTTAGGCATTGCACTCCAGATAAAATAATCTTTCAGTTGTACTTTATCTCTCTGCTTCTCCATTAACCTTACCAGCAGCTCAAATTGTGTGCTGTCATATCCTTTTGGTTTCCGTATCGCGATGCGATTCTTAGGGTCGTCCGTCAAACAAATTCTATAATTATAAGATTGAACTTTATGATCACCCGAGCCCTGTGGCATTAAGCGATTTTTGCTCACTCCCCAAATTAATCCACTTGTAGAATCTCCTTTAATGCGATATGGATCGATGTGATCCGGAAACTGATGTCCATCCAACAACTGAACCCCGTTATAGGTTTCATTGTATTTTGAATTGGCCTCACGTCCTACAGTATAAGTCACTTTTGCCTTTGCCATTAAATCACCCTCATAACTACAGTCTATAAATACTTTAGCATTTACAACTTTATGTTTTAGTTTTAAAGCTTCCCCAGAAGGTTCAATTGTGATAGATTTAATCGTATTGTTAATCTTGGTTACGCCCGAAAGCCTATAATCATACAACACATCTACAGCAGCCCGGTTAATGTAATCCTTAAAGATGTTTTCTGCCACATGCGGCTCAAAAATCCATTGTTCAAGCTTTCCATAATGTGATCCAATTCTGCGGTAAAAATCCTTAGAAAGACCAGTTACCACATTCTTATTTCCTATGTCTGTATAGCCTAATCCCCCGGAACTTAATCCTCCCAAATTTTTGCCTGGCTCAATCAGCAAAACAGTTTTTCCCAGTTTTTTTGCACTATAGGCCGCAATTACACCGGCCGAATTGCCGCCGTAGATACAGATATCAACCGTATAATTGTCCACTTTCTGGGCATTGGAAAACTGGATGTTTAAAAAGTAAATTATAGAAAGGATCAGTAATCTTTTAAAAATATTGACATTCATATTGATTTCGTTAATTGACGGTTTAATTGATTAATTTATAGCTGATCACATCTGCACGCAAAGGCTGTCCAGCCTGTTCCGCAGTGAGTTCCACATAGTTATTAGTACCTCTCGATAATTGGTAAGTACCCAAGTCAAACCACTTCCCCTGGTTGGCGAATTGATCTACCTGGATTGTTTTTACATTTTTTCCACCCACATAAACGGTATAAAGGGCATTCCTGGTCGCATTAACTTTTAAGGCAGCATTCGAGGGAAGGTATACGGACAACTGATAATCTCCAGGTATCGCAATTGCAGATTTCCAGGTCACCTTAGCTTCAAGATCAGCTTTAGCCACTACCCTCGTCCTTTTACCATCCTGGCCCTTCACTTCTTCTATCGCCGGAAACCATTTACCCGCAGATTCCGTATAACCTCCAGCATAAAATCCATATTTAAATTGTACCGGACTGCTCGCATTGAGCACATACTCTTTAGCATATGGCGACTTCAGTTGCCCTTTAATATAAATAGCGTTTTCATCCAATATTAGAGAAACGACCCCGTTTACCGCCTTATACGTTTTAAGGTTACCCATCACATCAACAACATCGATAGCGGCTTCTTTAGGATAAAGATGAACACCTGTTCCCGAAAGCGCATACATTACACGTACATCTTGTCCGCCTTTTTTGAACTTATAAGCATGAATTAAGCCTGGAGAAACCGCCTCTTCCTCCACAAACTTTGCCCCGGACAATTCACGAGTCAACGCTGCATAAGTTGCGAAACCGGGCTTAGGCGTATAAGCACCCAAAGTATCATTCTGATGCCTGATTAACCCATAAGCACCTTCCCGATCAAACAAAGTAGATTTATTCTGCAAATTGTAAATGCCTATTCTTTGGATACCGTTGGACAAAGCGCTCACAATCCTTCTTGGTAAAGCACTGGCCTGCTCCTTCTCCGTAAATGTAAAAGAGGTAAATCCGGTTTCTGACAAGTTTATAGGAATCACCTTGTCCCCATTATGTGATCTCATGATGGCTTTATGCCTATCGATATCTAGTGCTATCAATTCAGGAACGGGTCGGTAAGAATGAAAAGAATACTCATCCATAAACTTCAACGCCCCTTTTTGTAAGATCTTATTTACTAACTGATCCGTTCCAACATCGCCCAGCACCATACCAATCACCTTTACCTTTGGAAATGAGGGATGAACCTGCTCATAAGACGTTTTTAAAAGATTGAAGTAAAAATTGGTCTTTTCATCCGTTGTGGTCAGGCCCTTTGAAAAGGTAGGAATATCAGGCTCGTTCCAGATCTCGATATCCGCAATTGCGGGATACCGCCCCAGCAGCTGTTTCACATAATTTGCAAAAGCCAGTTGAGCCGGTTCAGTAACAGGCGACAAACCGTTGTCATAAAGCGGATTGTACAAAGCACAAACGATGTAAGGCTTCATACCATTCGGCGCAAGCAAGGAAATAAACTGATCCTGCTTGTCACCAAATTTATAAACTCCCTTCTGCTTTTCAATGGCATCCCACCTGATCGCATCACGAACATATTTCACCCCCATTTTTTTGGCAATAGGGAGCAATATTTCGGCCGATTGCCAGGAATGTGTTTGCCCCATAAAGGCAGACTCGCTGACCTTACTCAGATCAAAATTTGAAACAATGGCAAAAGAAGTTTCTTTTAGCCCTGTACTCAGTCCATTTTTCTTTGCATCAATCAAAAGCTTAAACCAGCCAAGCCCTTTAGGTTCAATGCTAAATGCTACTGTATTGGCAACAACTGCATTTTTCCCCGACAGCACTTTATTGTTCCAATAGTCATAACAGGCCCATTCAATCGAATCAGCGGCTACCTGGATGCTAAACTGCTTTGGATCATGCGCATAAAAAATATTCCCCGGTACGGTTTGCACAATATTGATCTGGCCCGGTTTAACTTCCTTTGCAGCCGACTGCTGTTGTCCATAAGCAAAACCCAGGTTTAGCAAACAAAGTTGCACAGCAACAACCAGTGAAACGCATAGGCATCTCACTAATAAAAGATTTATGTTCTTCATTAGTATCCTGGATTTGGTGTTAACAGTTTATTTAAGGAAAGGTCATAACTCGGAATCGGCAACAACAGGTTCCGTTCAGTCACCATTCTTGATGCAGTGGTGATGGTTAAATTATTACCACCATTGGCAATAGCATAGGCCAAAAAGGTCTTCATGTCCTGTACAAAATTGCCCCAGCGAATCAGATCAGGCCTTCTTAAAGCTTCAAAACAAAGCTCTCTCGACCGTTCTGCTTTAATGGCATCCAGAAATTTATCCTGTAGTAGCCCCGGTGTCAGGGCCGAATTTACAGTAGGATTTGGTGGCGTTGGCAACATCAATCCATAAGCTCTTTTTCGTACTTCATTAATTGCATCGTAGGCAACTTTTGTCGGCCCGTTCACCGCGTTTTCAGCCTCTGCAAGCATCAACAAAACATCGCTATACCGCAGCATTGGGAAGTTCTGAGGGGTGAAATTGGAATTCTTAGGAACAACCTCCTCGTACTCTCTTCTCCATTTCCCTGCACACATTAACCATGGACTGGTAACAGCGGTTTTCTTTGCAACGGCTGCAGATCCATAATTGTAATTCGCACAATTCCAATCCCTGCGCAGGTCAAACGATTCCTTGTTAGGTGTGGTAACGCTGGCCGGATTAATCTGGTAAAGATCAAATAGCTTTCGGGTAGCCACGAGGCTCCCTGTGCTATAACCCACAGAATTGTCTGAACACCTGATGCCGCAAAAACGGCCTGCATAGGTACCACCCTTATTGGCAAAGCCATTGTTGTCTCTAAAAAACTCAAGCTCCCAGAGATTCTCTTTTACATCATATTTATTTTTCGCATAATTGATAAAAACCTGACTATAGTCGGGATTTAAGCCATGTTCTTTTGAGTCTACCACTTTCTGCGCCCAAAACAAGGCATCCGCATACTTGTCTGTCTGCATTAGCGGAAAGCCTGCCATATACAAATATACCCTCGCCAGCATGCCCTGTACTGCAGTCTTGGTTATTTTACCGGAATAACCAACTGAAGTGATGGTTTGCGTTTGCAGCAAGGTTTCTGCCCTAATCATGTCTTTCACAATTTGCGCATAAACATCCTTCGTTGGCGTTCTTGCAATGTTAACATCCTTTACGGAAGCAGTAGGCGTAAGTTTTAAAGGAACATCTCCGTAATTGCTTACCAACAGAAAGTAGAAATATGCCCTTAAAAACAAAGCTTCTCCTTCAATGATACCTCTTTTGGTCTCATCCATCTGCGGCTTATTGATGTTGGCCAACAACATATTTGCTCGCTCAATACCAATGTAACTACTATTCCAAAGTACATTTACCTTTGTATCTGTAAAAGTGTATTGGTAAGAAGTGATTAAATCAATACTGAATCCGTAAGATTCATCTGTATTGGTATTGAACATATATAAATAGTTGTTCCCATAACAGTCCGCATCAATAAGCTGTGAATAAACACCATTTAATGCCATCTGGAGTTCGGCAGCATTGGAGTAGAAAAATTCCGGAACCACAAAATCCGTTGGCTTAGTATCTAACAGCTTTGAGCAGGAGAAATTAAAAAACAAAAGCGTTGTGAGGATAAAAAATATTTTTTTCATGATCGTTTAATTAAAGAACCAGGTTTAATCCAAAAGTTAGCATTCTGGGACGCGGGTAAGCGGAATAATCAAAGCCTAGGGTAAGGGCAGAATTACGAATAGAGACTTCAGGATCAGGCCCCGAATAATTGGTCCAGGTCAATAAATTTTGAGCAGAAGCAAATACCCGAAGCGACTTTATAGCCAGCTTCTTCGCAGAGGCATCTCCAATTTTGTAGCCCAGAGTAACCGTTTTAAGACGGAGGTAAGATCCATCTTCAATGATCCTGCTCGAGTAGGCGAACGGCCCTTGTCCACCTGTTCTAAATAAGTTATTACTTGGGTTATCAGGCTGCCATCTGTCTGCCCAATTCGCAAACTGGTTCAGCGATATCGTATTTTTTCCATTCCCTTCAAAAACCAATCTGTTGGCATTCAGGAGATCGTTGCCGTAAGACCACTGGAAAAAGATATTGAGATCAAAATTCTTATACGTAAAATCATTTACAAAACCCCCGGTATGCAGCGGTACACCTTTCCCGATGGTGGTAATGTCACTCGCATTCACAACCAAATCGCCGTTAAGATCCTTATACTTAATGTCGCCCGGCTTCACATTTGCGCGTGCAGTACCATTGGTTGTCACCGTGCTTTTAAGCACATAGTTGCCCGGTGTAGGCTGATCGAAATCGCTGTATTGGTATACACCATCCCACAAATAACCACGCATCTGTGCAACCGGCTGTCCTTTTTGTGCGGTATAGGCAAACAATGAATTGTAAGAAAAATCAAACAACACAGGACTTAGTATTTCCTCCTGATTTTCCGTCAGCTCCAGCACCTTGTTTCTGTTAAAACCAATATTAAAACTCGTTTTCCAGTTAAAGTCTTTTGTACTCACATTAACCGTAGTCAACGTAAATTCCAACCCTTCATTCTGAACTTTGCCTACGTTTTTAAA
The DNA here is from genome assembly GCF_005144565.1 of Pedobacter hiemivivus. Classification (NCBI taxonomy): domain Bacteria; kingdom Pseudomonadati; phylum Bacteroidota; class Sphingobacteriia; order Sphingobacteriales; family Sphingobacteriaceae; genus Pedobacter; species Pedobacter hiemivivus. The sequence continues at coordinate 121,836 of NZ_SWDX01000010.1, read as the reverse complement.
AGCAGAGCCAATTCCCATGGTAAAAGGAAGATTTGCCATTAACAATAAATCCTTGGTCGTTTTCCTATACACATCTGCAGTTAACATCACCCTGTTTTTAAACAATCCCAGGTCGTAACCTATATTGGTCTGGGCTGTTGTTTCCCATTTCAAGTCAGGATTACCCATCGAATTAAGCTGTGAACCTGTAGAAGTTGCCCCATTGTTATAGGAATAACCTGGCAACACGCCCAATGTGATCTGTGATAAATAACCAAAATCAGCAATCCTGTTGTTACCTGTTAAACCGTAACTTATCCTTAATTTTGCTTCTGATATAAAGTTCATTTTGGCAAATAATTCTTCCTTGTTCATGTTCCAGGCAATGGAAGCAGAAGGGAAAGTACCCCAGCGATGACCGGGAGCAAACTTGGAAGAACCATCAGCACGAATTGAAGCTGTTAACAGGTATTTCGACTTATAGTCATAGTTTACCCTACCTAAAAATGAAGCAAGGCCCCAACGGGAGCTCAAAGATACGGCAGACAATAAGGCCGACTGATCCAGCCCGTCAAGTCCAAGTGCTTCATTTGGCACCGATGTGGCGCTAAAACCATAACGACCCGACTGTAAAGCCTGCATCGTATAACCTCCCAGTGCAGTTAGGTTATGCCCCCCCTTAAAGCTTTTCTTATAATTTAGCGTATTCTCATTTAACCAAGAGTTAGAGACTGCCGTGTAGATAGATCCATTTACACCAAAAGTATTGTAGATACTTCCTCTGCTGGTCATAGAGTTAAAAAAGCTTTCTGTTTTTCTTGCATTTCTGGTTACCCCGCCTGATATGCGCAGACTAAGATCAGGAGTAATCGAGTAAACCAGTACACCGTTGGCAATCAGGTTGTCCGTGATGGCATTTAAAACCTCATTTTTTGCAGAGATCACAGGATTTACGCGATAGTCAGCAAAAAGATTTCCTTCTAAGGAAGGATCTATCAGATTATCCAATAGTACATCATCGTTATCACGGCCAGTAACGGGCCTATAGCCCCAAACGGCATAAAAAAGGTTGTTGCTATACGAAACATTTGACGTTGGTTCTGATGGACTTACCCCATAAGATTTGCTGTTGCTGTAGTTAACGTTTACGCTGGCCTTCAACTTTTTACTGATGGTCTGATCCAGATTCATCCTACCCTGGTAGCGTTTAAATCCCGAGTTGATGACAAGACCTCGCTGATCAAATATATTTCCAGAAATGGCATACCTGGTTTTGTCATTTCCTCCCCTTAATGAAATGGAGTAATTTTGAACAGGCGCAGTTTGATAAATAAGGTCCTGCAAATTGATCCCTTTTACATCTTTATAGCTATCTAAAGTTTTGCCTTGTGTGAGGTAAGTTTGCGGGGCAATTGTTGGGTTAAGTTCCAGCTGGTACTTCACAAATTCATAAGGACTTAATAAGTCCATTTTTTTAACAACGTTCTGTACGCCATAGTAGGCATCAAACCCAAGCACAGGCATTCCTGCTTTCCCTTTTTTTGTGGTAATAATGATTACACCATTTGCCCCCCTGGCACCGTAAATAGCCGTCGAAGAGGCATCTTTAAGTACACTGATGGATTCAATATCAGTAGGATTTATGGAGTTGTTCATCCCATCCTCAAGTGGAAAACCATCTACGACATACAATGGAGAATTGTCCTGAGTTATTGAACCATAACCCCTGATCACAATGTTATTTACGCCACCGGGCTGACCATCATTTCCTGAAACGCTAACACCAGCAACTCTTCCTGCCAATGCTTCGTCATAAGATTTAACTGAGGCCTTGTTAAAATCTTTCATATTAACTTCTGCCACAGAACCCGTCAAATCAGTTCGCTTTACCGTACCATAGCCAATAACAACCACTTCATTTAAATCCGTTTTTTTGGGTTTCAATGTGACATTGATGGTCGTTTTTCCGGCAATAGGAAGTTCTTGCGTATCAAAACCGATCATAGAAAAAACCAGTATCGCATTTTGGTCCGGAACAACTATTTTGTATTTCCCATCTTTAGTACTGGCTGTAAAAATCTGTGAATTTTTCAGTTTAACTGTAGCCCCAAATAAAGGTTGATTATCTTCGTCTCTAATCACTCCTGTGATGGAGACTTGCTGTATTGGGGCCATAGTCACTTTAGGAGTAACTAAAATGGTCTGCTTATCAATTTTATAACTGAAAGGCTGCTCAAGAAAGCATTTATTTAAGGCCTCCTCCAGCGAAACATTTTTAACATTGATGCTGATCTGTTTTGCATGATTAATGAGATCGACATCATAAAATATGTTGTATCCACTTTGGTGACGAATGTCATTCAATGTTTCCTTAAGTGAGGCGTTTTTTTTATTTAAAGTGATCTTCTGCGCTACCGAAGCTGCGCTCAATGCATTCAAGGAAATAAGACATAGAAGATATGATAGTCTCATAATCAGCAAAAATTTAGGGTGAAAGAAGTAACACCTCCCGCATCTGATTGCAGTAGTTTTTTTATACATTTGAATGTTAGGTTTCTTAAATATTTGGTTGATTGAAAAGTGATCATTAGGCTACTTAACAGCAGCTACAATTAGCTACACTGTCAGGAGCGGTGGTACGCTCCTGACATTTGTTAAATTCCTATGATTTATGAGGTACCCGTTAATTCATAAGAATCACCCTCCTTCCTTCGATTTTATAGTTAACGCCCCCTGTTATTTTCATATAATCAAGTAACTCTGTGATGTTCTTATATCTGGATATGGTTCCGCCGAATTTTTTACTTTGCACATTGCCCTGGTATTCCACATCAATGTCGTACCAGCGACTCGCTATTTTCATTACTTCTTTTATACTCAGGTCTGCAAATACAAAGGATCCTTTTGTCCAGCCCATAACTTGTTCTATGTTGGCATTCTGCACAGAAACGGTTTTTAGGCCCGATCTTGAGATGCCTTGTTGCCCCGGTTTAAGCAAAGCAGTAACGTTTCCTTTATTTATACTAACAGAGCCCTCAAGTAAAGTGGTAGTTATTACCGGATCATCCTGATAAGCTGAAATGTTAAAATGGGTGCCCAAAACTTTAATTTCAACATCGCTTGTTTTTACTACAAAAGGCATTGCCTTTCTTTTTGCAACTTCAAAATAGGCCTCTCCTTTAAGCTCCACATTTCTTTGCTGACCATTAAATTGTGTTGGATACGTTAATGAAGATGCAGCATTCAATAAAACCTTAGTTCCATCAGGTAAAATCACCTCATATTGTCCCCCTCTTGGGATGGTGATGGTATTGAACAAAGTTTGAGGATTGGCATCCTTATTTTCAACCTGATAAGCCAGTTCTCCATTGGCCTTCTTAACAATTTGAGTTGAACCTTGGTTGGTCAATACCCCATTGTCAGCATCCGACAAAACGATTTCCTTTCCGTTACTTAAGGTCAGCACGGCCTTATTTGAACCCGGCAAAATGTCGTTCGCCTTCAAATTCGCAGTTTGCACTACTGGACGCGGGGTTTTAGCCTCATAAAAATAACTTCCAACAGTCAATAGCAACAATATGGAAGCAGCCATGTACCAAATTTTATAACTACGTTTCAGCTTTGGCTCAACATGCTCTTCTTCTGAAGCTATACGGCTTTGAATCTGTTGCAGCATGGATTGCTGAAATTTACTTTCTTCCTGATCAGACAGTTCAAGCTCAGACAATGCATCTAATCTTTTATAATATTCTTCCAACAGGCCCTGCTCTTCTTGCGTAGCTTGCCTGTTGATATATTTGTCCAATAAAATTAAAAAGCGTTGTTTTTCCATGGGGCCGTTATTGTCCGTTTATTATAAGTGTAAAAAACGTGTGGACACCCTACGCAAAAAAGAAAAATAATTTAAAAACCTAATAACTAGTCAGCACTATAAGGCATGAGCTGAGGCTTAAACCATTGCGAATATGCTTTAAAGATTTGCTGAGGCGCTTTTCTACTGTCTTTTCAGAGATATTCAACAAGGCAGCAATCTGCTTATAAGTCATTTGCTCTTCCCGGCTCAAACGAAATGCCTCCTTACAATCATCAGGCAAGGATTCAATGATGTTCTGCAACAGTTGTTGTTGCTCTTTAAAAAGTAAAGGATTGTCGGTAATCATATCAGTGGTCACCAGGGCCAGGCGATTATAAAAAGAATCATCGTGTTTTTGTTCACGGATCGCCTGAAACACGCTAAACCGGGTAGCTTGCTGCAGATATGCTTTCAAGTTTAAAATTTTTGCTTCTTCGCGACGTTTCCATAAACTGAAAAACACGTTCTGCACAATATCTTCCGCGGCGGCCGTATCATTGAGGACACGGTACGCGCTACGAAAAAGCACCTTCCAATAAGTATTGTAAATGGTTGTAAAAGCATTTTGATTCCCCTGCTGTAGTAAAGCAAGCAAATCAGAATCGGCAATATGGCGGTTGTCAACCATTAATTATTAGCTGGTTATTACAATTTGGTTAGAATGGAATATCAATAATAATTATTCTTTCCGATTATTCATAACGCGCTGCAAAGTATTATTCTTGAGCAAGATAAAAACATTACTGAAATGCAGAATGAATAATATACCGAAGAGGCTTCACAGTCGCATTTCCCCCCTTAACTTGTCGTTATTGCACATTTGAATGTACATGGCATTACTGTACCTTTGAATAGAACGAAAACAAAAAGATAATATGGCAACTCAAATTTTTGTAAACCTACCCATTAAAGACCTCAACAGATCTGTAGCGTTTTTTACCAAACTGGGTTATACTTTTAACCCAAAATTTACCGACGAGAAAGCAACCTGTATGATCGTCAGCGATACCATTTACATCATGCTGCTGACAGAACCTTTCTTTCAGACCTTTACTAAAAAAGAAATTGTAGATGCCCACAAAGCGGTAGAATGCTCTATTTGCTTATCTGCCGACAGTAAAGATGCCGTTAACGAAATGGTGGACAAAGCAGAAGCAGCGGGCGCCACCATACCTAATCCGGCCACAGATTACGGCTTTATGTACCAACACAGCTTCGAAGACCTTGATGGCCACCATTGGGAATATGTATGGATGGATCCTAACAGTTAAAACTATGGAAAATAACAAATTAATAAGAATGGACAATATGGGCATCGTCGTGGAATCGCTCGACAATGTAATCCCTTTTTTTATAGAGCTAGGCCTAAAGCTTGAAGGTCGGGCCACCATTGAGGGCGAGTGGGCTGGTCGTGTTACCGGACTGGGCGATCAGCAAGTAGAGATTGCCATGATGGTTACCCCTGATGGCCACAGCCGTCTGGAGCTTTCGCAATTTCTCAGCCCTACTGTTGTTTCAGACCACCGTACAGCCCCCGTGAACTCGCTCGGTTATTTACGTGTCATGTTCACTGTTGAACACATTGACGAGATGGTATCCAGGCTCATCAAACATGGCGCTCAACTCGTTGGCGAAGTGGTGCAGTATCAAGACTCATACCGGCTGTGCTACATTCGCGGAGCAGAAGGGATTCTGATCGGTCTGGCAGAACAACTCGGTAATAAACGGTAATAAATTTAGTTTTTTAATCATGCTAAAAAGGGCTGTTAAAATGATTTAACAGCCCTTTTTACAAAAATTATCTGTACTAGAATCTATGGATTCTGTTCCTGAATCAAATCGTTATAATTTAATTCAGTGTTTAAAGGTATTTGTAAAGTGAATTCTTTACCGGGAAGTACAACGTTTTTAAATTGGTGGTTGGCAGATGAAGTTCGATCAACCCCCACGTTCCAACGTTTGTTATCATAGAATTCCATACCACCTTCTCCCCACAATTCAATTCTTCTTTGCAATTTGATTTCATCCAAAAGCCCTGCACCGGTTTTTGCGCTTTTAACATAACTTGGATCGCGTTTAGAAACCAGGTTAAAAAGGGTGGTTTGGGCATCGCCATCTTTATTCCCCCTGGCTTGTGCCTCAGCTTTTGCTAAGATAATTTCAGATGCCCGAATGTAAATTTCATTTTGATTATACTCAGGAATAGCGGCCGAAATTTTAGGAGCAGCAAACTTGAGGTTATAATATTTTTCGAATTTTACTTTTGCGCCGGAAGTTGGATAGGTGTATTCGATAAAATCCAGGTTTACAAAATTTTTCTTTCTGTAATCCGAATTCGGAATCTGATCAAATAAATGTTGATCAATAGCCATCCAATGCCCTTGTGAACCCCCATAGCCACCTTCAGATTTGATGTTCATCCAACCATAAAATGAAGAAGTCCCCTTTCCGGTTATACTGGAGTACGCATATCCAAAAATAGCTTCTTTAGTCAATAAAGTCATCCCAACAGTGGTATAATCTGCTTCATTGAACAGATCAGAGTAAACCGCTAAAATGTCATCTGCTGCACTAATGGCTTTATCCCAATTTCCCATAGTTAACTGGGCACGAACAAGAAATGCGGATGCCACACTGCCGTCTACATCTGTTCTGGATTCAGTTTTATAATTGCCAATTTTCTTAAATAAATTTACCGACAACTCCGCATCTTTGATGATCAAATCCCAAACCTGTGCCGAAGTAGCTCGTGGCTGGGGGTCACCCGAAGGATCTACAATAGGAACACCTAATTTGTCCTTTCCGCCATGCAAATAATCATCCTGATAAAGCCACATCAAATTAGTGTAAGCAAATGAACGCATAGCCAATGCCGTTGCTTTATAGCGCATGATAGATTTATTGGTAGTAGACAATACACTTTCGTCTATTTCAGGAATTACCGATAGTATTTGATTCGCTTGGAAAATATAACGGTAAAATGTCCCCCAATAGATCTGGGTACGTGGCGAATTTTCTTCTCGATAAGCACGCATCTCATAGTCACCCTTTAACCAACTTGTTGAATTGGCCAATACCATGTCATTACCTTTCAGACTCAGGAGCAAATTATTTACGGAATAATTTCTTGTGTCTACAGAATTGCTGTAGGTATAATTATTTACCTGCTCAACCAGATTTGTGACCAGGGGATTCAAAACTTTATCTGGATCTCTTTTAACTATTTCTTTGATATCATCTTGGGTCAAAGTGCTTTCTGGATCAACCATTAATGATTTCTGACAGGATGCCAATACCAGGGAGGCTATAGCGAGTAAATATATTTTTCTGATTTTCATGATTTATAAAGTTAAGTTAATGGCAAATGAAACAACTCTTGATTGTGGATATCCGAATGCACCTACACTGGAGCCATCATCAAATGCAGTCCTTGGGTCGACACCTTTTTTAGCGGAGATAAAGAATAAATTCTCTGCAGCCAGGTAGCATCTTAGTTTTTGAATTTTGTATTTCGATAATAAACTTTGTGAGAAACTATATCCTAAAGTCATCGATTTTAGATTCAGATAACTGGCATCAAATAGGGCAAAATCAGAATATTGGCCGGCACCACCACCCAGCGGTACACTGCCATAGTTGGTGCCGCCCAGCATGCGCATAGGGATATTGGAATCTTTATTTTCAGGAGTCCATGCATCCAATAGATCTGTGTGTATACCCCTTCCAATTGAATTTCCTGTCAGTCCCTGATAGGATAAGGAAACGGTTTTACCCCCTAACTGATAACTTGCATAGATAGAGAAATCAAAATTTTTATAGTTGATACTGGTATTGAAACCACCAACTAAATCAGGATTTGATGTACCTAATTCGTAACGGGTACCATCGATGCCTGTAGTGGTTACGATATCACCAACTTTATTATTCGGATATTTAGTGAAATCATCCGTTTCTTTCAAGGTTTTATAGATCATTCCTAAGCCCGTATTCTGATCAACACCAGCATATTTGTACAGATATAAGTTGTAGTAATCTTTACCCGGTCCTCTCAGGAAGTTTCCCTGAACAAATGCGCCGCCCAGGTCTTTACTACCAACTCCCGTTGGCATCGAAACTAAGGTCGTTTTATAGTACGATGCATTTGCGCCAAACGACCACCTTAAGTTATCATTACGAAGGATAACATAGTTCAGATCAATCTCAAACCCTTTATTGTTCAGCTCTCCTGAATTTTCCAATCTGGAGGAACGTCCTGTTGAAGCGGGCAATGGTTTACCGAACAATAAATTCTTTGTATCTCTGTTAAAATAATCAAAACTGCCAGATAAACGGTTAAAGAAACTAAAGTCAAGTCCGATATCATAAGTATTGTTCGTTTCCCAGCTAAGATCTAAGTTACCCCAGGTTGCCTGCGCAAGCGAAGCAACTGGTGTGACCAAGGTACCGGCATTGCTGAGTGTCCATGTATCAATCCAATTGTTTGCTCCTACTGCGTTATTACCTTGAACGCCCAGACTACCACGGATTTTTAAATCATTGATCCAGCCAATTTTTTTCAGGAACTTTTCTTGTGAAAGACGATATGCACCACCCACGGACCAGAAAGTTCCCCATTGGTTGTCTCTAAAAAAGGAAGATCCATCAGCACGCACACTTGCTGAGAGGTAATATTTCTCATCATAGTTATAATTGAATCGGCTTAAATAACCTTCTATGGTTGATGAGCTTTCAGTTCCATTAAGATAGCTAATGCCAACTGCGTTGTTAAAGGTAGGTTTGTCATAGGCCAGCATCATATATTTCTGGCCTGATTGATCGTCTGAACGTGCCCACCTGAATTCATGACCTAATAAGGCATCGACATGGTGTTTTGCAAATTGTTTATTCCAGGTCAACAGTTGTGTTGTATTTACCTGAGAACCGCGTGCCCAATAGCCTGCAATAGTTCCCTGAAAATCACGCGCAGCTGTTCCACTTTCGTTATTGCCATAACTTTTATTAAAGAGATAAGAGTTGTCTAATGCCAGATCAACCTTAAACTTGAAATCTTTTAAGAAAGTAGCTTCCAAATATGTTCTTCCTGAAAGGACATCTTTTTTTTGATTGGTATAGTCCTTTTGAAAATAAATTCCAGGAGAATAACCATTAAAGGCTAATCTGGCTGTAGAACCATAAGGCGAATAGGTTTCACCGGTACCTAAATCAAATAAGGTTTTACCAAATTGATCGTATTTAATTTTACCCTGTTCGTCATGGGCAAACAAGGAATTGATTGGACTAAAGTAGTTTAACCAGGTAAACAGGTTGGTATTAACCGTACCACCAGTATAGCCTGGAACATCAGAATTCGTACGTGAGTAGAACAAAGAAGCTCCGCCTTTTAACCAATTGTTAATCTGTGAATTTACATTAATACGTGCGTTATAGCGATCAAAATTTGAAGCCATTACATAAGCTGGATCATCCAGATAGCCTAAGGAAATGAAAAAGTCATTTTTCTCAGAACCTCCGCTTATGGATAGGTTATATTCTTGTCTTGTAGGGGTTTTGAAGAAATAATCCTGCCAGTCATCATTGTACAACAATTGCGCATCCGGGCGAATTTTACCAGTAGTTGGGTCGATTAGCGTTGTACCATCGGGTATTTTATAGGACATGTAATTTCCAAGACCATTTCTTGCTGACAATGCGTTTCCATTGGCTTTGAATAAGTTGTCTGCAGCATATTTTTTTAAGTCTGCATCGCTCATGGTTTTAAAACTTGCGTTACGATCTGGAGAATACTTGACGTAATTGTAAATTCCTTGCCAGGTATATTCATAATAGGTAGCGGGATCGGTTACTTTATCAAAATCACTCTGACCAATGCTGGTTATACCAAGACGCATATCAGCAGAAATAGAAGTAGCTCCTTTTTTCCCCTTCTTTGTTGTTATTATTATTAATCCATTCGCGGCTCGAGAACCATAAAGTGCATTCGCCGCTGCATCTTTCGATACAACAATTGACTCAATATCCGCTGGATTTAATGAATTTAAACTCACATTGCTAGGTGATCCATCGACTACAACTAAGGGGTTGCTGCTGGCGTTTAGTGAGCCCAATCCACGGATTCTTAAGGTTGCATCGGCACCAGGTTGTCCTGAATTTGTAGAAAACTGAAGCCCTGGAACTGTTCCTTCAAATGCCCTGGAAATTGTAGAGACCTGACTTTTTTCTATAGTCTCGGGCCCAATGGAAGAGACAGCGCCTGTAAAGTCTTTCTTTTTCATAGTTCCGAATGCCACTACCACCACTTCATCTAATTTGGATTCCTCTTCCTTCATCGCTATACTAAGCGATGTTTGATTAGAAATGCTGACGGTTGTACTTTCATAACCAATGTATTTAAAAGTTAATTTTGAATTTGTTTTTGACCCAATCTCAAATGAGCCATTTGAAGATGTGGATGTTGAATTTTTGGTACTGGCATCAAGAATAGAAACTCCCCCTAGCGGAGTTCCTGTTTTTGCATCTACAACAGTACCTCGGATTTTGAGATCGCCTTGCGCATAACTTTTTACGTTTACGTTCACGAGGAGAACACAGAGCAATACTGAGCAACAACTCCATAATTTAGATTTCATCATGTTTTTAATTGGTTAATTGTTGATTTAATTGGTTAATTGTGATTTTCTTTAAATCCACTGCGTTAATTAATGGCGTCTTAAAGTCTTGATTAGTGGAATTTAAGTGACTGTAAATTAATGAAATATAGTTATTTTGACAAAATTTTTTCGGAAGGTATTAGCCCGCTGTCGATTTTTTTTGTTGATATTAGTCGGTATTCGGCTTTATAAATCGCGATATGAGATTACTAACCATTTGTTTTTTTTTATGCGCCTTCACTAGTCTGTATGGACAAGTTCCTGAAATCGTCTTTTCTACTCAAAAAAACTATACAAAACGCGAGGTGCATATAGCCATGCGAGATGGTGTTAAATTGTTTACCATCATCTACGAACCGAATGATAAACTGCAAGATTATCCTATTATGATGATTCGCACACCATATAGTGTAGCCCCTTATGGTCAGGATAATTTCGGAAATAGCCTCGGACCAAATATTGAATTTGCTAAGGAAGGTTTTGTTTTTGTGTACCAGGACGTTCGTGGTAAGTATAAGTCAGAAGGTGATTTTATTGCCAACAGGCCGTATATACAGCATAAGAAAAAACAGGAAACCGATGAAAGTTCTGATACCTATGATACGATTGATTGGTTAGTTAAGCATATCAAATCAAACAAAAAGGTGGGTATTTGGGGTGTTTCTTCGCCGGGCTTTTATGCATCAATGTCCTTAATTGACTCCCATCCGAACTTAAAGGCTGTATCTCCTCAAGCACCTGTTACAGATTGGTTTTTAGGGGACGATAGACATCATAATGGTGCTTTTATGTTAATGGGTAGCTTTTCCTTCCTCTCTTCCTTTGGAAAAATAAGAGACTCCATAGGAACCAGGCATCCAGGTGGGTATGCTGCTTACCATACAACTGATGGATACGATTTTTATTTAAAGTCTGGTCCGCTTAAAAATTTCAATCAAAAATATTTATTGGGTAAAAGTGTCCTCTGGAATGAAATGATGAATAACCCTGATTACAATGATTATTGGAAAGACAGAAGTTATACTAGATATTTAAACAAAGTAAAGCCCCATGTTCTTGTTGTAGGCGGTTGGTTTGATCAAGAAGATTTGTATGGTCCTTTAAAAACCTACGCCGCTTTAGCTAAAGCGCCTGGTCATCAAGTTTCTTTGGTGATGGGCCCCTGGTATCATGGATCCTGGACTCGCGGAGAAGGAAATGCATTGGGGAACCTGGATTTTAACGCCAATACATCTCGTTTTTACAGAGGCGAAATCGAACTCAAATTTTTCAAAAAACATCTGAAGGACAATAAAATTCCGGCAATTGATCCAGTTTCTATATTTGTTACTGGTGCTAATGAATGGAATTCTTTTAATCAATGGCCTCCTGAAGAAAGTAAAATGACGCCGTTATATCTTAGTGCCAATCAAAAATTAAGTTTCCAAAAACCCATTGAAATCAATAATGGTCATGCTAAATATATAGGTGATCCTCAAAAACCAGTTCCATATACAGCTGAGAAAACATTAATGCGTGGTTTTCAATATATGTTTGAAGATCAGATTTTTGCTTCTCGTAGACCTGATGTATTGGTCTTTGAAACAGAAGTACTTACAGCGGATGTAAAGATTATGGGTAATATTCAAGCTAGTCTTTTTGTAAGCTCTACAGGAACGGATGCTGATTTCGTGGTTAAATTGATAGACGTTTATCCTTATGATAAAGAGAGTAAATTATCTGATTGCCAATGTTTAATCAGAGGAGAGGTTATGCGCGCCAAATACAGGAATAGTTTCTCAAAAGCTGAACCTTTAGTGCCAAATCAAATTGCGAATGTCAGTTTTGATATGCAAGATGCTGCGCATGTTTTTAAAAAGGGACACAAGATTATGGTGCAAATCCAAAGCTCCTGGTTTCCGCTGGTAGATCGTAACCCACAAAAATTTCTGAATATTTATGAAGCAAATGAAAGTGATTTTGAAACCCATGAACATACAATTTATTTCAATCAAAATCATGCATCCAATATTATCCTTCCAATTTTTAAATAGAATAAAATGAAAATTAAACTCGTACTGGTATCGTTATTTCTAATTGTTTCTGGTAAATTATTTAGCCAGGTAGAATATGGCAAAAGTGTTGTCAAGGTATTAGCTTCTGATAAGTTTGCAGGAAGAGGCTATGTTTTTAATGGCGACAAAAAAGCTGCGTCGTTCGTAACTCAGGAAATGAAGAAGTCCGGCTTACAGCCTCTGGGAAACTCCTTTGAACAACCGTTCGATTTAGCAGCTAATATTTTCCCTAAAACAGCTAAGATTAGTATGGATAATAATCCTTTAAAAATGGGGAAAGACGTGTTGATTGATGCTACAAGCCCATCTATTAAGGGAACTTTTGACATTGTTCCTGCGGAATTACCTTCGGCAGATTTAGCTGATTTGAAAAAAATGCAAACTGATGCTCAATTCAAAAACAAGATTATTTTTATTGACGAAGCAAATCACATTAAAAAAATTACTGCCGATGGGTACAGAAAAAGTTTAGCATTTCTAATGACTGAAGGAAATTATGCTGCTATTTTAGTTAAAACAAAACAGAAATTTACCTGGAGGGGAGCTACGCTACAAAATAAGATACCGGTAATATATATTCAGGAAAGCGTTTATGATTTATTAAAGCAACCTCATCATATCACCTTAGATATTACAGCTAAGTTTCAGCCCGCTTATCAGAGCCAAAATGTATGCGGGTTCTTAAAAGGAACGAGCAATTCCGATTCTACTATCGTGGTTACAGCTCATTATGATCATATTGGATCAATTGGGAAAAAGGTGATATTTAATGGCGCTAATGATAATGCAAGTGGCACTGCAATGATGCTTTATCTGGCGAATTATTATGGCAAAAATAAGCCTAAATACAATATGATCTTTTTGGCTTTTTCTGGCGAGGAAAGTGGCCTGCTGGGTTCAAAATTTTATGTAAACAACCCTCTAAATAATTTAAGCAAAATTAAGTTCCTATTGAACCTGGATATGGCCGGAACAGGTGACGATGGAATTCAGGTGGTTAATGGTACCGAATTTAAAAAGGAATTTGAATTACTTCAGCGGATTAATGCCGAGAAAGGCTATTTGCCAAAGGTATTAGTAAGGGGGCCAATGAATAGAAGTGATCATTTTCCTTTTTATGAAAAGGGCGTACCTTGTTTCTTTATTTACACCTTAGGTGGAATTGCAGCTTATCATGATATTTTTGACCGTTATGAAACGCTGCCTTTTACAAAGTTTAATGGATATGCAAACCTATTGATTCAATTTTTATCACAACTATAAGATGAGGGGGTTGATTGGACATCCATAAAACCCCACCTCCATCAATAAACCAACTCCGATCCTTTTACCACCACTTCAAAATCCTCAGACATCTCCGCATCATACACCCGAAAACAAATCTCCCAGGGATCCCTCACCAGATTCATGATAAAAGCTCTGAACAACCTTTCAAACCGATCGAAATCAATCCCATTTTTACAAACCAGCAAATACTGACGATCCCCCTGCGCAATCACTTCCTGCAGATAGGCCTCCCAATGTATTTTGATCTCCATCGGAAAACGGTTAAAATGCTGCTGATCAATCAATCCACCAATACCCTCAATTAGCTCCTGCGGAATACTCAGCTTCCCTTTCACATACCACAAACCATCCAGCTTTTCCATACACCAGATCAGCTCACCTGCATAAACAATCCGCCATGGTTCACCAGCACGAAACTGCAATACCTGATAAACTACGCCATCAACTCCATCTGGGAAATAATCCAACTCAATCATCTGTCCTCCGATCCTTTATTTTGAGCAACAATTAATATGGTCTTACTCTTTTCAATCACCTGGCTACCATACCTGAACCTCAAACTGAATCCTTGTGCATCAAAACCAATCTCTTTAACAAAGCCTATCAACACCGGATTGATCAATTCTATAAACCTCAGACAGTATCCCTCCATATCGGGCAAAATAAACTTCTCGCGATAAGCTTCAGAAAACTGCATCAAATTGAACTCAATTGCCTCCGCGGTATTGTTCACAAAAGGGTGCTTGTCAGCAATATTGTTGCGTAGCTTCTCATTGAGCCTTAAAAACAACACCAACTTTTCCTGTAATAATTTAACTGTATCCCGGTACTCCGGTTGCCAGAGATACCCATCAGCTGTATATCCTAATCTTTGCATAACTAAATCCTTTGCCCTTTTTAAACTTAGGTCCCACAAATCTAGGTCAATTAAGGTATCAATTCCAAATAAAATACTAATATTTTTAGTATTTAAAATTCAACGAGCGACCTGCGAACATTGTCAGACCTTAACATTATATCTTATAAAAGGTTTGGATTTCAAAGCTATTTACCTCGGGAAAGGTTCTAAACTTATTCCTATTTACCAGATCCTAACGCTATCCATCAAAAGTAAAGTTTGCTGCATGGCTAATCGGAAGCATCATGATGCTGCGCTGGCTGGTTATTTTCGGGAGCACATTATTAAAAAACAAAGCAGCACTTACAGATATCCTGACTGATACGATTGCAATAGCTATCGTAATTACCGTAATCATTTTAGGAACAAAAGAAAAACGAAAGAATACTGCACAGTAAGTAGCCAATTTTGACGGATATGACAAAAGCCACTACATCACTGCAGTGGCTTTTGTTTATTTATGCTACTATTTTATTCTACTGACTCTACCCAACTATAATTTCCAATAAGTTTGGCCGTATGCTTACCCGTAATATCCTTAATTTCATCACTTTGCCCTGCCGGTTTTGTTCTGAAATCCCAGGCTCCAACTAAATCAGGATCCTGAGGATCAATAGTATTTTGTCTGTTATAGGATAATTTTATTTCTCCCGGAGTTTTGGCTATTTTCCAAATCCGCATGTATTTGATAGATCCATTAAAATATTCCAGTCTATTACCATTAGCATCCAGACGGGTAAATGCCGTCATTTTCATTTTTTTAGAAATAGCAGATGCTGCATTATACTGGCGTTCTTTTTCTCCAATTCTGATGATATCACCGGTTTGATTTCCGTTTTTATAAATCTTCGATCTGTTATCAGCATCGCCATCCAGTCCTTTATCGCTATAGATAAATACAAAATGCATCCATTCGTCCTTATTAGAATAGCTAAATGCAGGCTCCCACAACATTCTGTTCTGATTATTAACATCTACTATACCTACAGACCCCCTAACAATATTCTTGTTTCGTGATTGAACGCGCCAACCCGAGTAAAAACTATTTTCCGTAGTATAAGTGGAAAGGAAAGTACTATTGTCTTCACCTGCCAGATTGCAATAATCTTTAATCTTCACCCACAATTCAATGGTAAACGCCTGATTGCCCTGCGCTCCAAACTTGATATAATCATCACTGTATCCAAAGTCAATATAACCACCGCTATTTCCGTTGACCAGCAATTCATAACTTATATTATCTACAATCCGAACAGAAGCTTTAAATTTCGTTATTTCTATTTCAGCATCATTTAAAGCTGCATTTATTTCTTCATTGCCGACAGTTAGCATGGTCCCACCTTTAATCCTTTCAATCAATTGATCTAACTTTTCGACTGCTTTCTGAAGTATTTCTTTGCTCAAAGACGGATAATTACCCTCATAATTTCCATAGGTAGTATTATCTCTCATATCCTTAATGGACTTAGATTTAAGTTCTACTCTTTCTAATAAAGCGGTTGCTGCAGGATTCAGGTTGATCCGCCTGGAATCTTTGAATTGGTCTATAGCCACATGCGCCCTTTCTATTGCTGCCTTTACCGTACCCTCATCAGGTATACTTCCATTCTTTATTTTAGCAAGAAGTTCATCTATTTCAGCAATAGCTTTATCCACTATAATTTTGCTAGACGCTGGATAAGTACCAGCAACATCGCCATAGGTAGAATTTTCACTTAAATAATTCAGTGCATTTTTCGTTACCTGCACCTGAGAAACATAAGCAGGATTAGTGTCTTTATTTTCATCTTTACAAGCAGCAAAAACGAACAAGATACATAGCCATAAAAATAACCGTTTTACACCGATCGTTCCCGCTCTATTATTTATTAATTTCATAATCATTTTCAATTATTGAATGTTCAATTATATTTTAAGATCATTGGATTTTAATGATGATCCCGACTATTATCGATTTTCCCACTTGTATGTACCAATAATTTTCGCAAAGTGTCTTCCCGTTATGTCAGCAATTTTTGAATCATCAAGCGCTGTATGCTGCAGGTCCCAACCGCAAACTAAATTAGGATCACTGGCACTTATGGTCTCAGTTCCATCTTTTGAAGCTTTTATATAAGCATCGTTTTTATCCGTTTTCCAGATACGGATTTTTCGCATATAACCTGTAAAGCCCTCTATGAGCTTCTTTTCCTTTGTAAACCGGGAAAACGCTGTCATAGGAATCTGTAACTGTGCTGCCTTTTCCGAATTGTACTTATAATTTAATTCGGAAACATTAAGACGCTCGGTAACCACTCCATTTTTATAGAGTTTTGCCCGCAGACCAGGATTTCCATCTAAGCCTTTATCGTTATATACCACAGCAAAATGTATCCATTCTGCAACACCACTGTAGGCAAAGTTAGGTTCCCACAACCTGTACAAATCGTTGTTATCTGTGTTTTTAACGCCCGTTGTAAGGCGTAAAATGTCTCTATTGCGCGAATACATCATCCATCCTGTACGGTATTTTGGATCATTATCCATATCTACAAAAGTGGAAAGCAGAATACTATTGTCTTCTTTACCATAAGTGGTAATTTTTACCCAAAACTCAATAGTGAATGCCTGGTTACCGGTTGCTCCGAAAGTACTGTAGTCCGGACTATAATCAAAATCCAGGTAACCGCCATGATTACCATCCACGAATAAATATGCAGCTGGAGTTTCAGCGTTCTCGCCGCGTTTACTAGCTTCGAAACTGGCAATTGCAGACGTTGCTTTTTTAAGAAAGCGATCTTTCTCTTCTGAAGATAGCTTCGGCACCCCGTATTTAATTAACAAAATATCTCTTTGTGCACCACTAATGGCCGCAATCAATATTTCTTTACTATCCTGAGGATACTTGTCTTTAGCAAAACCATAACTTGAATTGTTCATCAATTCAGTCATTTGGCTAATCAAAAGGTCAAGTTTTCCAACAATAGGATCAGGAGCTGGTTCAGCTATTTCATTCTTATCAGAGCAGGATAGCAAATTAAATGTAAATGCAATAAGTAAGGTATAGCACACAACCCTAAGTATGGATAAGTTTCTTGATTTACTCATTATATAATTTTATTTGGTTCAGAATTTAAACATGAATTATTTTTCTGCCGGAATAACCAGCATTAGTGCGGTAATTCCCGACGCATCGTAACATTCAATCACATCATTCGCAGTATATTGCTGAGTATAGTTTTTTCCCATAAGATTTCTTGATTTATCTCTGTTCTTCCAACCATAATTGATGGTTCTCTGGAGCCATGGTAAATATTGCTTCTGATTTCCATCTTCAATTAAACGAACAATATATTGAGCAAAGATTGCCGTATAAATTCCCTGTTCAATTCCGTTTTTATAAGGCATGATCATCAATGGGGCCGACATCGTATTCATGGTATAATCTGCCGTCAACTTTGCCGCATCAAGATATCGTTGTTCACCAGTAGACTTATACAACATGGTGGCAGCGCCAATACAAGTTGCCTGATTATAAACTTGTGATGTCCAATCGTTTGCTTTACCGTGTCTGGAATCTGCAACCAACCCTCTTTTATTGTCAAACAGATTTTTGTAAGACCACTCGTAAATCTCCTTTGCCTTACTTAAATACTCTGCTTTGCCTGTAGCATTATATAATGTCATCGCAGCAATAATGGTAGGATAATTAATGCATGCCATTTTACCAGCTTTCAGCTTTGATGGATTATTGTTTTCCCATGCCCAAAACATGCCCCCCTCTACCGGATCGTATGATCCCGGGTCACCTAGCTGAGGAGAACCGCTCCAAACTCTCTTAAAACCAGATTCTGCCAGTTCAAGATATTTTGGGTCTTTAAACAATTCATAGGCACGGGCATGTGAGATTACCCACCACATGATATCATCGTAGATAAACCAAACCTGACCATTATTCCAATTGTAATTGTCATAATAGTTTTTGTTTCCCTCAAAGAGATCATTAACCAATTGCAGGTATTTACCATCCTTATCTCTTTTGTAGGCATTCATCGCCATATCCCAGAAAATTGCCTGCGTCCATATCGCGCCTACTGCATTCGCATCACTAGCTTGTCGGTTAGTATCGCGGAAATAAATTTTGCGGTTCTTATCTAACAGTGATTCATTAAATGCATTATAAGCCACCCAGGTATCTGCGTTGGTGTAAGGAGTTACCAAAGTATATTCAGGTACAAATATTTCATCCTTATGGTCTGCGTTGCAATTGGTAAATAACAACGAGCTGCTAAGCATACTTAGCGCGAAAATCAAATTAATCATGATATATTTTTTTTTATTTAGACCGTTCATTTCATGGTTTTGTTTATACATTTCCTAAAGATTGAATTTGATTAATAGCCATTGTTTTGAACCAGATTTTTATCAACATCTATTTCCTTCTGAGGAATAGGGAAGAAATATTGTCTTGGCGCAAATGTGCGGTTGGCAACTTTTGTTCTGTTATAAAAAGCATTCCCGTCAGCTTCCACATTCATCCCATAAATAGGTTTATTCAGATATTCATTAGCCATTCCCCAACGCCTCAAATCGAAATATCTGGTATTTTCAAAAGACATCTCTACCCTTTTTTCAGCCATAATAGCTTTCATAATATTCTCCTTACCTGTAGGTGCAGGAATTCTGCCCGAACCACTTCCATATTGAGGTATACCTGCTCTTTCTCGAATTTCGTTTATATATTTCCAGATATCCGGATTTGTAGGATCGTACTGACATAGCGCCTCTACATAGTTAAAATAAACCTGAGGCAAGCGAAGAAGAATACAAACCCTATCCCCTGTTCCCCAAGGACCTTCTGGAGCACATTTACGAACTACATATCCGGTTTTAGAATAATCATTAACTCCGTTTAGCTTTCCGGCATTGCCACTGTATTCCATTGAGGTATAAATGTTCCCATCTTTGTTATAAAGCCACTTCTGATTGTTAAAAGTAACATCGGCATAAAAACGTGGCTCCCGTTTATAGTACATGTTTGAAGAACCCGCTGGTGCATATAACTGGTCAGTACCGCTGCCTTTATAATCTGTTGCAATGGTTCCACTCTCCACATAACCAGACGCGCCATTAATAATTGGACTCTTTCCATCAGCTTGATAACCCAAAACAGGAGGCAATCCATTGTCCATAAAATAAGCATCTACCTGTTCTTGTGTAGCGCCCAGGAAACCTCCGCCACGATAATCTCCACCAGCACCCTTATGGTTAGGTGTTCGGTCATATTGCATAGTTGCGGCAGAATTGTCGATTCTATAAAAAATCATCTCTGTATAGCCAGTCATTTCACTATAACTGCCCCTGGTGGCCGTACGATACGATTTATAAGGATCAAGAACCCCATTTGTCAGTACCCTTTCCAGCTTATAATAAGTTGGCACATAAGTGTTCAGGAATTGCTTTGACTCATTAATCACATCCAGCCATTTAGCAGTAGCCTGAGACGCATTTTGTGGAAACAATTTCGTGCCATCCGGATTTGCCATATTTGAATAATAGGCATTACTACCATTAAACAACCAACTTGCACGGAATGTCAACGCTTCAATAATAAATGCCTGAGCTATACTCTGATCAATCCTTCCTGCTCCGCCACTGCGGTCTTGCGAAACATGTACTAACAAGCCCTCTTGCTGGGCGGCTTTTAATTCAGAAACGATAAAATTAAAACATTCATCTACGGTATTTCTGGGCAATTGTAATTCTGCCGAAGGTGTATCCTGAGTAAAATTACCCTTAATAAGTGGTACCGGACCATAAGCACGAACCAGGTAAAAATAGTAGATGGCGCGCAATGCTCTTGCCTCCGCTCTCCATTGATTTTGGTTTTCTACGGACAATTGGGAGGTTGGACACTTATACACATTGTCCATAAAAACAGTAGCTTCCCGTATGCCAATATACCAGCTTTTCCAGCGGTTTTTAACAAACGTATCCTCTGTAGCAGTAAGTGTATTGTTATTGATCAGTTGCGCTTTATTTCCACTTGGATACTCCGTCTCATCGCCCGCAGCGGTCCATGGCCCTGGCGTACGAAAAATCGCTTGTTCCTGAAGCTGCCGCTGGTTAAACTCATCTGGAATATAGGTGTATACACCTGCAAGGTGTTTTTGAACGCCATCTCGGGTATTGAATATTTCGGCTAATGAAAGGCGGTCTTGCGGCACCTGGTCAAAATACTTCTTACAGGAAACCGTAAATAGTAAAGACACAATCCCTAATAATATTATTATTCTTTTCATGTTATTAAATTAGAAGGTGAAATTAATACCCAACGAATAGGTAGTGGTATTTGGATATTTACTGCCGTTATTGGTATTTAACTCAGGATCCCACAGTTTAAATTCACTGATTGTAAACAAATTATTCCCCATCATATAGACCGCAGCATTCTTAATATTAATTGCGTTAATCCATTTTTTAGGTAAGTTATAGGAGATTTGTAAAGTCTTCAGACGAACGAAACTCATATCATGAATCCACCAGTCGCTGGGCTGAAAGTTATTGGTATTACCATCCTGATCATCACCATAAGCTAACCGGGGATAAAAGACATCCTGACGAGGGTTACTTTCCATCCACCTGTCTTTAATATTGGTATAAAGATTTCCTCCACCTCCGGTACCGCGGAAAGGTTGAATACTATTTCCGGACACCATTCTATCTGCATTTTCTGATCCTTGAAAAAGAAGTCCAATAGAAAGTGCTTTATAACCTACATTGAATCCAAATCCATAAATAATCTGAGGGACATCTCCGCGACCAACATAAGTTTGATCATAAGAGTCAATCACACCATCGCCATTCAAATCTTGATATTTAATATCTCCAGGTTGCATCACCCCCCATTGCTTAGCAAAGGGACGAGGCGTAATCGCTCTATCTACAGGAGTCATAGACTCCCATCTTTTGATGTCGGATATGTCATCCTTGGTAAATAATCCCACTGCTACATATCCCTTTTGTGCCAGAATGTTATGACCATTTAAATTCATCCAGGGATAGCGTTGATCTGGAATCTCACTTTTTGTCCATTTATCATCATTGTAAGTGATATTTCCGCGAACTGATAAAGACCAGTCTTTGCCAAGTGACTTACTATATTCGATTGTTCCATCAAACCCTTTATTGTCAACCACACCTATGTTTCCGTAGGGAGCGGCCATATATCCTAAAAAGCCTGGAATAGAACTTTCCCGTTTTAATAAAATATTTGTACGGTGTTCCTTAAATAAATCGAATACGATGGACAAACTATTGTCAAAGAGTTTCAGGTCCATACCTAAATCCTGCTTTCTGGATTCTTCCCAACCAACGTTTACTGCGTTATTTCTAACTTCGTAGCCATTAATCCTACTACCTGTATTACTGCCTAATTTATAACCAAAGTCACCGTTTTCTACGATTTGATCCAGGTACATAAAACGTCTGTCAGACACGTTACTGTTACCGATCTTTCCATCCGTATACCTAAATTTAAGGAATGAAATAACAGAAGATAAGGGTTTGAAAAATGATTCATTGGAAACTACCCAACCGATACCAAATGCCGGGAACACCCCATAACGACGAGCTGGTGAAAAGTTTTCGGCACCGTTATAACCGATATTGAACTCTGCAAAATAGCGATCATCATAAGAGTAAGTAGCTCTTCCTGCAACGCCCATCATCCGATAAGGAATAGAAGCCTCCAAAGTTGTTGTTGGATAAAGTAACTTTTGTTGTGAATTAAACAAGGTTAAACCACTCACACGATGCTTACCAAATGTCCTATCGTAAGTAAGAGAAGCCTCTAAATATGTTTTTTTATTGTTAATCCCTTGCTCACTTCTTTGTTCAAAACCCAATACATTAGAACCGCTATAAGTCTGTACTAAAATAGGCTGCTTATCTAATCCGTAAGGCACAGATCGATCTGCGAAATAAAAGGTAGACTCTCTTTTACTTTGTATTAAATTTACCTCATTATAAACATCGTAGGCAAACATAGCTGAAGCCTTCAAACCTTCAGTTACCATACTTAAATCCTGAGTAACACGAAGGTTGGAGTAAATCTGATTTCTAACATTATTGTTATAGCCCCTTCTAGTAGCATCGGCATAGGGGTTACGATAGCCTCCATTTGGATTAATCCCAGGAACAAATGACGCTCCATTAACGTAAAACATTTTCGGATAATCAACTGGAGAAATATCCATAGCCGAATTGTAAATATCAGATGAAGATATAGCGGGATAATTACCCTCTCCTAGGTACCCTTGTGCACCAACATCTACGGTTGTAGTTGGTGTAGCTTTAAGACTTAAATTGGTTGTAAAATTATATCGGTTATAGCTTATTTTTGAATTAAATTCACTCCTTTTATCTGTTTTAGTCATGCCCGCTTCATTATAATAGCTGACAGATGCATAATATGTTGCACTCGGACTACCTCCACTCACATTTACATTCATCCGTTTGTTACGACCATATTCGTTAAATATTTCGTCCAACCAATTCACATTAGGATATAAATAAGGATCAAGTTTATTTTGAGTACTCTCAATGTAGGCGTTAGAATACTTAGGGTTATAACCATTATTTGCCAGGGCTTCATTTGCTGTCTTCATATACTCAACCCCATCAATAAGATCAACTTTTTGAGTAAACCGGCTGATGGATTGATAATAGTCTGCACTTATAACCGGCTTTCCGATTTTCCCTGGTTTTGTTTTGATAAGGATAACCCCATTGGCACCCCGAACACCATAAACTGCTGTAGCCGAAGCATCTTTTAGTGTGGTTAAAGACTCCACATCCTCGGGATCAATGTCATTAAATCCACGTTCAACACCGTCTACCAATACCAAAGGACTAGAAGAGTTTGGTGTAGCAATACCTCTTATCCATATATCCGCTCCATCTTTGCCTGGTTCGCCGGTACGTTGCACCGCGATCACTCCAGATAGTCGCCCAGCTAAAACAGTTGATAGGCTGCCAGAAGGAGATTTAATATCCTGACGCTTTAAGGTCGATTGTGCGCCAATATTACTAATCTTCCTTTGTTCACCAAACCCAACAACAACCAATTCATTAAGCTCATTTTTATCCTCTTGCAGCGTAACATTATAGGTGTTCTTGCTGCCAATGCTGAGCTCCACCATCGTATAGCCGACAAAAGAGAATCGAAGAATTGTTTTGTTCTGATCTATAGAAATTTCATAACGTCCATCAATATCCGATTTAACGACCCTGTTCGTTCCAACCAAAGCAACACTTACGCCCTGCATAGGTTCTCCTTTTGAGTTAACCACACGTCCGGTAATTTTCTTTTCTTCCTTTTGTAAAGGATGCGTTACTGCAGGTACCTTTCTAGAAACAAAGATCTGGCGGTCTGATATCCGATAAGTATAATCTGTACTTTTAAATAACTCAGTTAGAAGATCATCAATGCCTTTATTTTTGATATCCAACGTTATTTTTTTGTTCAAATCAACAACATTATCAACATAGAAAAATATATACTTACTCTTACCTTCTATTTCTTTAAAAACATCTTTAAGGTTTCGATTGTACACGGATAAAGTGATCGGCGTACTTTGAGAATAGCCAACCGTTGCAAAAGAGCTACTAACTCCAAAAAGGATAAGAGATATCATTAACCGTATCGTCCTAAATCCCCACCAATGGACTTTTCCTAAATCCATATCATTGATTTTATCATACATTTAATTTGGTTTATTTGGTTACACTAATTGTTTATTATACCTCAAACGTCTTTGAGTTTAAAATCCCGGGTGTAATTTTGGGTAATTAATTTTTTCTTCTTTCTATTCTAAAATCTCCATTTTCCTTAACTGCGCTTACCGGAGCCAAAAATGAAAAGTCTTTCAATATAGTTTCAAGGTTATCCTTCAGATCTAATTTTCCGGAACACTTTAATTGAGCAGTTTCTGAATCACAGATAATTTTAACACCGTAAAATCTAGACAACCTTTTAAAGATTGAACCTAACTCCTCACTGTTAAATTGATATAGACCCTTTGTCCAGGATACATAGTCATCAACATTAACTTGACTAACACTTTCTAACTGTCCTTTAGCTTGGAACATTTGATTGGGAACCAATAAAGTTTTAGGTGTCTTCGCCGTTTCTACCTGCACACTTCCAGACAATAGCACTACAGACTGCTGATCATCCGAATCATAAGACATCACGTTAAACTTGGTTCCTAAAACCCTTACGTCCATGTTTTTTGTCTTTACAAAAAAGGGCCTTTTTTTATCTTTAAAGACTTCAATGTATATTTCTCCATCCACATACACCTCTCGCTTATCCTTCGCAAATTCAGCAGGATATATCAATCTACTTCCAGAATTCACCCATACTTTGGTACCATCGGAGAATGTAAGTGAAGATCGCTTACCATATGGAACAATCAATTGATTATATCCGGCATATTGGCTTTTTGAAATCCGTTCCTCATTCGTTTGAATATTAGCAGAATCGTAAATAACCTCGGCATCCTGTTCATTTAAAAGAATAGTTTTATTCTTCGAAAGAATAAGCTGCGTTTGATCACTACCATTTGTATCCGCCTCGTGCGCTGCAGCGAATGTGGTAATATCTGTTGACCTATCTTTATTCATTAAGCTCTTTATGGCGAGAGTAGAAATCAGTATAACACCTATACATGCTGCTGCCATTGAGACATAATATAACTTGTGTTTCTTTCGGGTATGAGTGTTCTGCGCTACAATACCGTCCCATAGTTCCTCCTCTTCCTGATCGGTAAGAGGAATTTGTTGTGCAGCAAAGCGTAAGCAGTGATTTTTGGCGGCAAGGTACTCCTGTAAATTCTCGCAAGAATGCTCAAATTTATCCCAGAATTCTTCAGTTTCAGGAGTTGGATTTATAATGGAAGAAATAAAAAAATCATCCTTTAGGAATTGTTCGTAGGTATATAAAAGATATTTTTTACTTGCTTCGATGTGGTCTTTCATTACTATTATTTTGCTGTTTTATATTAGAACAGTTAACAGTAACTTTTATACTCGCCTATTTGGTTATTTTTTTATTAAAGCTTTGATTTTTATTAAAGAGCGCTGAATAATATTGGATACCGATTGATAATTAACACCTTGCTCTTCGCTAATCTCACTTATACTCATCCCCTTGAGAAACCTACTAGAAATAATTCCACGCTGCCGATCTGTAAGTTGAGATAAAAGTAAATCAAGAGTAAGGTGATTCTGGGTTTGGGTCTCTCTGTCAATATATAAAGATTCAGGTGTTTTTTCATCTTCCCATGATTGCTCATCAACAGCTTCCAGATATTGAACCTTACGATTGTGTTTCTTTACGGCATTTATAATACTGTTTTTTACCGCTACAGCTAGATATAAAAAAATGTTATCCGTTGAACTTACCCCTCTGCGTTTATTGTATATTTTGACAAATACATCCTGAATGCAGTCTTTTACGACATCCCTATCTGATGAATAAAATAACCCGTATATAAACAACTTTTGAAAATGTTGTTTATATACTTGGGCATAAGCTTCATCATCACCCATAAGAAACTTATTCCATAAAATGGAATCGGGTAACTCATGAAGCTTTTTATCCTGCTTTTCCAAAGCTCCTACTCTTTTACCGTCGATAATGAATAAGGGTAGTCTG
The DNA here is from genome assembly GCF_005144565.1 of Pedobacter hiemivivus. Lineage (NCBI taxonomy): Bacteria > Pseudomonadati > Bacteroidota > Sphingobacteriia > Sphingobacteriales > Sphingobacteriaceae > Pedobacter > Pedobacter hiemivivus. The sequence continues at coordinate 95,417 of NZ_SWDX01000010.1, read as the reverse complement.
CACGATCCACTCCTCTTTTTTTGTTGGGTACTGCAGACATTTCAAACTCTAATACTCCTCCTTTTTGTAAGTCCGAATGACTTAACCAATTCTTGGAATATGCTTTTCCATTATATGTTAAGCTTTTAATATACCTGTTTTCCTTACTGTTTTTAGGCGCGTTAATCGTCAATACCTTCCCATTTTCAAGTTTCAAAGTTACCTTTTTAAATAAAGGTGCACCGATAACATATTGGTCAACTGCAGGTGTAACCGGGTAAAAACCCATGGCAGAAAACACATACCATGCAGAGGTCTGACCATTATCTTCATCACCACAGTAACCATCTGGAGTAGGTTTATACATTCTATCCATAGTCTCTCGTACCCAATATTGCGTCTTCCATGGCGCGCCCGCATAATTGTAAAGATATATCATATGCTGTATCGGCTGGTTTCCATGTGCATACTGACCCATGTTGGCAATCTGCATCTCGCGGATCTCATGAATTACGCTACCGTAATAGCTGTCATCAAAAACTGGAGGAAGTGTAAATACAGAATCCAGTTTGGTCACAAACTTCTCTTTACCCCCCATTAATGTAGCCAAGCCGTCAATATCCTGAAATACAGACCAAGAGTAGTGCCAGCTATTTCCTTCCGTAAAGGCATCTCCCCATTTGAAAGGATTAAATGGAGTCTGGAACTTTCCATCTGCATTTTTACCACGCATTAAGCCTGTTGAAGCATCAAACAGGTTCTTGTAATTCATGCTGCGTTTTTTATAAATCTCGATTTCTGAAGCAGGTTTTTTTAATGCTTTGCCCAACTGATAAATGGTAAAATCATCATAGGCATACTCTAAAGTTCTTGCTGCATTTTCGTTGATCTTCACATCGTAAGGTACATAACCCAGCTCGTTGTAGTATTTAACACCACGGCGACCTGTTGCCTGCGGCCCTTCATTGTTCGCACCATGCTTAAGGGCTTCCCATAAGGTATTAATATCATACCCACGCCCTCCTTTAATGTAAGCGTCTGCAACAACTGAAGCTGAATTATTACCGATCATACAGTCTGCATAAGCGGGGCTTGACCATTCTGGCAACCATCCGCCTTCTTTATAGTCATTAATTAAGCCTTCCTGCATTTCTTTGTTTACGGATGGGTACATCATATTCAGGAAGGGGTACAATGCCCTGAAAGTATCCCAGAACCCAGTGCCTCCAAACCTGTAACCAGGTAAGGTTTTCCCAGTGTATGGACTCCAATGCACGACTTTATTGCTTTTGTCCAATTCATACATCTTATGCGGGAAAAACAACATGCGATATAAGCTGGAATAGAATGTTCGTGTTTGATCCACAGTACCACCCTCTACAGCAATTCTGCTTAAGGTTTTATTCCAGATTGCTTTTCCTTTTTGTTTTGTAGTCTCAAAATTATCGTTGGACAATTCTCTGCTTAGGTTAAGCTCTGCCTGCTCAAAACTGATGAATGATGAAGCTACCTTCATGTTGACCTGTTCGCCTTTTGCTGTTTTAAATCCAACAACAGCACCAGAATGATTTGCTGTAACCTCAAGCTCCCCTTTTAACAGTTCATTGCCTTCCCATCCGTTTGCAGAAGTAAAGGCTTTATCGAAATAAATGACAAAATAATTCTTAAAGTTTTCCAGTTTACCGCTACTGTAACGGGTACTGTAACCAATTATTTTACGCTCGGCAGGGATGATCTTAATGTAAGATCCTTTATCGAATGCATCTACAACTATATAAGAATCATCTGATTTTGGGAAAGTGAAACGGAATTGTGCAGCTCTTTCCGTAGGCGTAATCTCTGTGGTTACATCTGCATCAGCAAGGTATACGCTATAATAATATGGCTTTACAATTTCGGATTTATGGGAGAACCAACTGGCCCTGTCATCCTGGTTAAACTTCATTTTACCAGTTACCGGCATTATCGAAAATTGTCCGTAATCATTCATCCATGGAGATGGCTGATGTGTTTGCTTAAAACCCCTGATCTTATCTGCATCATAAGTATAAGCCCAGCCGTCGCCGATTTTACCGGTCTGTGGAGTCCAGAAATTCATTCCCCAAGGCATTGCAATTGTAGGATAAGTGTTTCCATTAGAAAGACTCGGCTTACTGGCTGTTCCCATTAAAGGGTTTACCCAGTCCACAGGGTCAGTGATTTTACCTACTGTCTGTGCAGACAAAGCAGAAGACACAAATAGTAGTGAGGCAGTCAAAAGTTCTTTAATCATATCTGTATGTTATCAAATCTTATATTTATAGTACTAGATTTTTTAGGTTAAACTCCAACAAGAACCTGCACCAATAAGCGCAGCATCTTCTTTTAACTCGGCAATTTTTATTTCTGGACAGCAATTCTCTTTTTTAAGATATAGCTCCAAATAAGGCATGAAACACTCGTGTGCATTCACTATATTTCCACCCAAAACTAGGAGATTCCCAGGCCTTTCCACAAGCAGCCCCTTAATAAACAGCCCCAAATTGTTACCAAATTCTTCAAATATTTGACGTTCGGGCTGCTCAAAGCATTCAGAACGATTTAGTTCCTTTACTCCCCGAATAGTCCTACCTGTAAGTTCAAAGTACCGCTTAACAAACCATCCGGTAGCCAAATAGTCTTCTGCAATACCATCTTTAAAAGTAGATTTCCACAATGCAGCATCTTCGGTTACTCCATCCTCAAAAAATGCAGAACCTAAACCCGTTCCCAGCGTTAGTCCGATTGCCTTATCATACCCTTGAGCTGCACCTCCAAACGCTTCCCCCTTCAGAAATCCGGCAGCATCATTGATAAACCGAATGTTATCTGTTTTAATATTTAAACGTGCAGCCAGTTCATGTTTAACATTTACGTTATACAAACTCTTAAATTTATCCTGATCCTTGATAAAGGAGATCCCATCATCATACTCGAAAGGTCCTGGAATTGCAATTCCAATTCTCTTTTCTGAAATATTCCCCACACCGAAAGATCCTTGGATGACATTGCACCAATTGTCAAAGATTGCCCCTGCTGAATCACCAGAATTGACTTGTTTTCGTTGAAAGGAATCTTTGATCAATGTCCCGGCTGCTAAATCTACTAACGCTGCCGTTATATGTGAGCCACCTATATCAACACCTAACACAATAGGATTTTTCATTTATATTCTTTGTTTGAATGAGTAATTGCTAAAACGTTTTACTAATATGAAAAATATATTTGAACATTACAAATTCCCTTGAAAAGAATAAATTTAGAATCTAGCAGGATGGTACAGGATGCGAATCCCCCATAAGGGATTTATTATTGCAATAATAACACCTAAATTTATACGAATGAGCCACTATTTAAAGAATTTGTTTTTTCCATTACTGCTGTTGCTAATTACTTGGTCATCAGCTGGAATGGCCAAAGATCCCCTGGTCGTGAAACCTGCCACCTTACAATGTGAATACCTCCTCAATCCGATAGGAATTGACGCGCTCAAACCGCGTTTATCCTGGTTAATGATAGATAATCGTCAGGATGCCAGGCAAACTGCTTATAGAATTATAGTTGGAAAGGATTCGATAGCAATCAGTAAAAGAATGGGGAATTCATGGGATTCCGGGAAGATAAATTCCTCAGATCGTCTAGTAAACTATGGAGGGCAGCCGCTAGAAGCTTTCCACAAATATTTCTGGACCGTAGAGCTTTGGGACAAAAATGGAAAATTAGCTGCCCCTGGTCCGATTTCAAGTTTTGAAACAGGCATGATGACAGCAGCTCATTGGAAAGGTGACTGGATCAGTGATGGGAATGACATTAATAAGCGTCCTGCCCCGTATTTCAGGAAAGCATTTGAATCTTCAAAACAGGTTAAATCGGCCCGGGCATATATCGCTGCTGCAGGATTATACGAGTTGTATCTGAATGGTAAAAAGATTGGTAACCACCGCTTGGATCCGATGTATACGCGTTTTGATAAAAGAAATTTATATGTGTCTTATGATGTGACTGCCCAGCTGCAAAAAGGCAGCAACGCAATCGGTGTTCTTCTCGGAAATGGCTGGTACAACCACCAGGCAATGGCAGTCTGGAATTTTGATAAAGCAGCCTGGAGGGCAAGACCTGCTTTTTGTATGGACCTCAGAATTACCTATACTGATGGCACAACAACAGTGATTACTTCGGGTAAAGACTGGAAAACCAGCTTAAGCCCAATCATATCAAATAATATTTATACTGCTGAGCATTATGATTTCCGCCTGGAACAACCGGGATGGAATACCTCAGATTTTGACGATCGTAAATGGGAATCTGTTGTGGTAAGAAAAGCACCTTCAGACTTGGTGGTCAGTCAGGCCATGCAACCTATCCGGAATGTGAAAGAAATTCCGGTTAAATCGATGAAAAAACTGGATGATACGACTTATGTTTTTGACCTTGGTCAAAATATATCCGGTGTAACTAAAATCAAGGTAAAGGGAGAAGATGGTACCATCCTCCGTTTAAAACACGGTGAACGCCTGTATGCCAATGGCAGAGTTGACCTTTCTAATATTGATGTTTACTACCGCCCTAAAGATCAAACTGATCCTTTTCAAACAGATATCATCACCTTATCAGGAAAGGGACAACTTGAATTTATGCCCAAATTCAACTATAAAGGTTTTCAATATGTAGAAGTAACCAGCAGTAAACCAGTTCAGCTAAGTAAAGAAAGTATCACTGGCTACTTCATGCATAGCGATGTGGCTCCAAAAGGCAAAATCAGCTCATCTAATCCATTAATAGATAAGTTATGGTGGGCAACGAACAATTCTTATTTATCCAATCTTATGGGCTATCCTACAGATTGTCCGCAAAGGGAAAAAAACGGTTGGACTGGTGATGGACATTTCGCTATAGAAACGGGTCTGTTTAATTTTGACGGGATCACTGTTTATGAGAAATGGCTGGCAGACCACAGGGATGAGCAAAAGCCGGATGGTGTATTACCAGATATCATTCCTACCGGTGGCTGGGGATATGGAACCGCAAATGGAACCGACTGGACAAGTACCATTGCGATCATTCCATGGAACATCTACCTTTTTTACGGCGATAGCCAACTTCTGGCTGATAGCTATGACAGCATGAAAAAGTATGTGGATTACATCACACAAATCAGTCCTGAGGGACTCACTACTTTTGGCCGGGGAGATTGGGTACCTGTTAAGTCGAAATCCAACCTGGAATACACTTCATCTACCTATTACTTTGTGGATGCAATTATTCTTGCAAAAACATCCAAAATACTGCACAAACAAAAGGATTTCGACTATTACAGTAAACTCGCCGAAAAGATCAAAGCTTCGATAAATAACAAATATTTTAACGCTGAAACGGGAATTTATGCTTCGGGAGTACAGACTGAATTGAGTGTTGCCCTACAGTGGGGACTGGTACCAGAAGGACTCAAAGCTAAGGTTGCGCAGAATCTGGCTAAAAGAGTTGCAGCAGATGGCATGCACCTGGATGTTGGGGTGCTTGGTGCCAAGGCGATATTAAATGCCCTTAGTGACAATGGACAGGCAGAAACGGCTTATAAGTTAGCTGCCCAAGACACTTACCCTTCTTGGGGATGGTGGATTGTAAACGGAGCTACTACCCTTTATGAAAACTGGGACATTAAAGCAGAAAGGGATATCTCTTTAAATCATATGATGTTCGGTGAAATAGGTGGCTGGTTTTTTAAGGGATTAGGTGGCATTCATCCTGATGAGCAGTATCCTGGATTTAAGAGGATCCAGCTGCGTCCAAATTTTGTATCCGGGCTTAACCATTTCAAGGCAGAACATGAAGGCCCTTATGGTAAAATCGTCTCCGCATGGAAAAGATCAGGAAATAAGGTCGTTTATACCGTTACCATTCCAGCCAATTCGGATGCAGTGATTAGTTTTCCGGTAGCCGATGGTAAAAAAGTATACCGCAATGGTAAGGTCATCGCTTCGAAGGTCAAGCTTAATGCTGGTGTATATCAATTTGAAATCGCTTAAACATAGACCATAAAAAAGCCGACGGGAATTCCGTCGGCTTTTTATGTTTACAACTATACCTGTTATTGTGGGTTCTGCGGTAAATTATCCAATGTCACTTCCCGTTGTGGGATTTGAAGCAACAGTTTATTCTGCGTTACCTGGTAAGAACCTGCAGGGAACTGGGAAGGCGCTTTCAGGATTTCCCTTTGACCATGCGCATTCATTACTGCTATGGCCGTTCCTGTTCTAACAAGGTCATACCACCGGTGGTTCTCAAAAGCAAGTTCGATTTTCCGTTCTTGATAAACGGCATCCCTAAACGCAGCCTGCGAATTCACATTCAGTGCAGGTATCGGATTACCAGAAGTTTTAAACGGAAGTCCAGCTCTTCTTCTGATTTCATTTAGCAAAGTAAAGGCCTCTCCGTTAGCAACAAATCCACCTTCGTTCAAACACTCCGCAATCATCAGCATTACATCAGCATACCGAATAACGGGAAAGTTGACATTGGTCTGTCCTGGTTGAACAAATCCCTGGTTGTATTTTTTAACATAGGGTACCGCCACAAAACCAGATGCATCTGTAAAACCCTCGCCCAGCGACACATTCTTCCTTAAGTCTCCTGCTTCATAAGCACTGATCAAATCAGTTGTTGGGGTATTCCATCCACTTCCAAAGCTAAGATTGGTCTTACTATCCCCTGTTACCACAGACCCGGAATTAAATGGGGCAAACTGGTACATAAAATTGCTCGACAGGTTAGTACCGGCCGTAGAATAATACTGGATTTCGAAAACAGATTCTACATTGTTCTTCTCTGTGGTAAGAAATATAGATGCATAGGTAGGCATTAAACTATAGCCGGTTACTTTTCTTAGCGCAATCAATGCGTCCGAAAACTTTCTTTGGGTCATGTAAACCTCGCCTAAAAGTGCATTTGCAGAGCCTTTTGATACCCGTCCTTTATCCCCCGAAGGATACGAGGATGCATCAGGCAGATTGTTAGCAGCATCGTTCAGATCGGTTATGATCTGATTGTAGACTTCATCTGCACTTGCCCTGCCTTTGGACGGGGAATCGCTTGGCGACTTGGTTACCGACAGTCTCAGCGGCACGCCACCAAACTGTCTTACCAGGTTAAAGTAATGAAAGGCTCTTAAAAACTTGACCTCCCCTATAGCCTGATTTTTTGCAACGGCCGACATTTCTATAGCGTCTACGTGATCCAACACATCATTACATCGCATTATTGCAGTATAAGAATCTCTCCAATAATCCTGAAGAAGCGTATTTGAGGAGCTCGCCAGAAACTGATCTACGAGTTCCCTGTTTTCCTGGCCTCTTTGAGGGGCATTGTACTGGAAGGTTGTATTGTCAGACCTCATTTCACCAAAAAGCCAGTAACTGAACGACCCCATGCCCCGAAGAGAACTGTAAGCCCCATTTACGCCTTGTTTGAGATCAGATTCTGTTTTCCAGAAATTCGTTCCACTTAGGTTCGATTCAGGAGGTTGTTCTAAAAAACCCTTTTTACATGATTGCATATTAAGCAATAGTGTCAGTGATGCCAGGACAATATATTTTGAGTTATTTTTCATTGTTGATTCGATTAAAGTTTAAAAAGTCATGTTTATACCAGCTGTAATAATCCTAGGAATTGGGTAACTGGTAAAATCACGCCCTGGAGTTAATGCAGAAAACCCATCGTTCGTTCCTGCCTGCGGATTGGCACCGCTATACTTTGTAAAAGTGACCAGGTTCTGAACACTGGCATATAATCTGACTGCTTTTACGATTCTGGAATTTGTGATAAAAGGCTGCTTAAAATTATAACCTAGTGTAACATTTTGAATCCTTAAAAAGCTGGCATCCTCTATCCATTGTGAATTGACCTCGCGATATAGTGTCCTTCCGCCAACTGTCGTTGGCACTAAGCCGCTACCGGGCTGTGCCGTTGACCTGAACCTATCAATAACTTTGCGATCAACATTAAAAACACCATCTATATTGGTTAAAAATTCATTACCAGTCCTCATGATCTGTCCGCCTTGAACGCCAACAACAATCACATTGAGATCAAAATTCTTATAACTAAAACTGTTGGTGATGCCATAAGTAAAATCTGGCTGGGTATCTCCTATTACCGTAAAATCCTTAACAGCTTCAATAATTCCATTGCCATCAACATCCTTATAGCGAACAGAGCCCACAATAGAAGAATTGTGCTTGGGCTGGCTCGACAGTTGCTGCGCGTTTTGGTAAATACCATCAAAAACGAATCCGAAGAACTGACCTATAGGTTTGCCAACCTCCGTTTTATGGGTAAAATTACCCTCTCCACTTCTACCACTATATACTGGAGCGTTGTTATTTCCCGGGTTAAGTTCAAGTACAACATTTCTGTTCAAGCTTAAATTAAGATTGGTGTTCCATCTGAAACTACCCGTAAGGTTTTTGGAGTTGACACTAAATTCAAAGCCCCGGTTTCTTACCTTACCCAGGTTAACAATAGCGGATGAGAAACCAGAAGCAGAAGGCAGCTCGGCATTTAGCAGCAGGTCGCTTGTAATCCGGTTATAATAATCTACCGTCAAGCTCAACCTGTCGTTTAAAACGGCCATATCAATCCCCAGATCTAACTCTCTCGATTTTTCCCAGGTCAGGTTTTCATTGGCAATTGAACCAGAAACCCTTCCGCTGGCCAGTTGATCTCCAAAAGCATAGTTTGAGGGTCCTACGCTGGAGGCATAGGCATAATTTCCGATGTTAAAGTTTCCAGTTTGACCGTAACTTGCACGTAATTTAAGGTCGTTTATCCATCGGATATTTTTAAGGTACTTTTCCTGTGAAGCCCGCCATGCAAAAGCAGCGGATGGAAAAGTACCATATTGTGTGTTCTTACCAAAACGGGAAGATCCATCTGTTCTTATGGTTGCGGTAAACAGGTACTTATCTTTAAAGGTATAATTAGCCCTTGCCAGGTAAGAGAGCAGAGACCATTTCTCTATACCGGCCCCGGCGCCATCTAGCAAAGTGGATGCATTTATAGTTTCGATGAGGTCATCGGGGTAATTTGTTGCGCCAAAAGAATATCCATTGTAACGTTCTTTCTGTGCTGTGTAGCCTAAAACTGCATTAACCCGATGGTCCGTACCAAATGTCTTATCGTAGCTAAGGGTTAGTTCCGAGAGCCAGTTTGTTGTTGTGGTTTGGGCAGTATTAGAACTTGGAATCGATAGACTAGGATTTGATGCTCCTGTTTCCCCGATCACAAATGTAGGATTAAACACAAAAGAGCTGTTGTTGGAATAATCCACATTGAATGCATATTTTGCCTTTAGTCCGTCGATGATCTTATACTCGGCAAAAGCTGTTGCCAGACCACGAAAGTATTTGGCTTCTGTTCCGCCATACTCCAGGGTATTCAGTGGATTCCCTGCTCCGATTGCCCCTGGTGAATGGATAAAAATTGTCCGGTTTCCGTTTGCATCAGTGATAGGAACGATAGGGCTCAGCCACAATGTACGTGTGAGCACATCCCGCTGACCACTCTCAAATCCATTACGATTCTGTGTCCCTGCTGTTGGTGAAAGACTGATACCGAGTTTTACTTTTTTGCTCAGATCCGATTCCAGATTAAAATTGCCCGAATAACGTCTGTAATCTGTGTACTTGATGGTTCCTTCCTGCTCCAGTCGGCCAATGGACACAGAATATCTTGTACTTTCGCTACCGCCTCTTAAACTGGCATCCACATTAGTTTGTATTCCTGTACGCAGTACAGCATCATACCAGTCTGTGCCTTTCCCATATTGTGCAGGATTTCTGAACGGGGCGGGAATATCTGCATCCGTTGGAACAGCACCCCTGGATGCGAATTCATCGATAATGATATCTTTCCTGAACTGGGCATACTCAGTTCCGTTCAGCACTTTTGGACGTCCTTTCTGCGGCACTTTTTGTGCACCGATATAACTGTTTACACTTACTACCGGATCACCTGGCTTTCCTTTTTTCGTTGTAATCACAATGACCCCGTTAGAACCTCTGGAACCATATATGGCTGTTGAGGAAGCATCCTTGAGTACAGTCACGGATTCTACATCATCTGGATTAAGCAAATTCAGCGGATTATAGTCGTGCCCCCCTGTATTTGATATCGCAAATCCATCAAGGACGAATAACGGACTGTTACTAAAAGAAATTGAGCCTGTTCCCCGGATCTGAATATTGACTCCCCCACCGGGTGCTCCCGTAGGTGAGCTGATCTGGACACCGGCAATCTGACCCACTAGTTTTTGATCCACCGAACTTACCGGAAGATCTTTTATCTGTGCTGAAGATACACTTGCAACGGAGCCTGTAAGATCTTTACGTTGTGTAGTTCCATACCCTATCACCAACACTTGCTCCAGTTGAGACACTTCAGCCTTGAGCTGAAAATTAGCTTCCAATACTTTTCCATCGGAAATGAGTAGCTCTTTAACCTGCGACTCGAAGCCCAGATATGAAGCTGTCATTTTATAGGAGCCAGTAGGCACATCTTTAAAAGCATAATCTCCATTGGCATCCGTCATTTTACCAATATTGATGTTCCCGCCAGTCAGCCTTACGGTTACTCCCGATATTGGAAGGCCTGTACCTGACTCCGTAACCTTTCCTTTAACGTCTCCTGTTACTGGTGGCTTTGGCGTTACAAGGATGGTTTTATTCTTAATCGAATAGGTAAAAGGCTGGTTGCTGAAACAAAGATTCAGTACCTGCATAAGGTCAGCATCGCTAACCTTTAAACTAATTAATTTGGCATCTTTAATAATCGGATTGGTGTACAAAAAATCATACCCCGTTTGCTTATTTATTTCCTTAAACAACTGCACAATGGAGGCATTGCTTTTAGAAATTGTTACTTTTTGGCCGTAGCCAGTAACTGCGTTGGCTTGCAGAATAAAAACAGCCATGATCACGACAATTAATCGCATAATCAGTATTATTTTAGGGGGCAGCAACAGACGTGGCATACCTTGTTTAAAAGCATTTAAATTCATACTTTTGAGTTGGTTTGAGTTAACAGATATAGTTCGATAAATTATTCTCCCGGCTTTGCGTCGGGGTTGGTCACTCAAATCAATTGTCGGGTAGTGCTAGAACACTGCCCGGCTTTGTATCTAAGTAACCCAGCGCTAATAGCGCTAAGTTCGTATTGGTTTGTTCATATTTGGTTAGGTTAGGTTTAGTAATTTATATTTATTAACGTGTTACAATTATCTTTTTTCCTTCAATTTTAAAATGCCCCACTCCTGTTGCTTCCAGTAACAATAATACTTCTGAAACGTTTTTATTTCTGGAAATCATTCCTCCCATCAAGGTGGTTGAAGGTGTTTGCTGATAAATTATTTCTGCATCGTACCAGCGTGAAATCTGACGCATAACGGTAACAATATCTTGATTTGAAAAAACAAACTTGCCATTTTTCCAAGCCACGGCCTGCTCAAGGTCATATGCCTCCTGCACACTTAGTTCAAAATTACTGTTCACTATCGATTCCTGCCCAGGTACAAGCGTTCTACGCTGCATTATTCCCGGAGGGCGCGTACCAACACGTACAGAACCTTCTAATAAGGTAGTTTTAATGTCCTCTTCATCTGTATAACTGTTGATGTTGAAATGTGTGCCAAGGACAGTGACCTCCTGTCTGGCTGTTTTAACGACAAATGGATGTTTTGCATCTTTACGAACTTCAAAATAAGCTTCGCCAATTAGATCAACCTTACGACTATCCTCTCCTGTAAAACTCGAAGGGAATTTAAGCACACTGGCGGCATTGAGCCATACTTTGGTCCCATCTGGTAGATGAACCTGATATTGGCCACCTCTAGGCGTTGTTGCCGTTAACATTTGAACAACTCCCCCGACGTGGCCGCTACCCCCGATCGGAATCAACGACCCGTCGTTATAGCTCAACTTAGCAGCGTCAATTATCACTCCATTCTTAGCATCACTTAATTTTATGATTTTACCGTTCGCTAATGTTAATGTGGCGGTATTTTTACCCGGGGTCATATCATTCTTGAACCGGCCATTGATCTGAGCTATTTCTTTATCTGCTTTTTGCAAAGTAAAAAACCATAATCCTGAACCTATCGTCAATAGTATAGCCGCCGCCGCCGCTATACTCGACCAAAGCTTATGGCGTTTTAACGGTTTAATCATCCTAGTCCTAGAAATTTTCGAAAGCATTCGTTGTTTCACCAACTGCTCTTCCTCAGTCGCATCAGTTGGCCATACAATATCCTTTTCATTCTCCCTGTTATACCATTCTAATAATTCGTACTGTTCAGTAACTGTCGCAGTCTTTAGGATATACTTTTCTATGAGGTCATTTAGCCGCTGGTTCTCCATCTTCATATTTGGTCTGTACTGTAATGTACCCGGCCAGATAGGATTACCCTTAGTCTAATTGAAAATATTTTCAGTTTTTTTTTTACCTCATTTCCTCAGCGGTATTTTAGTTCTTATTTAACAACGTTGACAAGAATAGGAGCAAAGCTCCAGTATCGGTAAGATTCCCTTTTACTACTTTTATGGCTTTACTTAAATGCGCCTCAACTGTCTTTTCAGAAATCCCCATTTCCCTCGCAATTTCATGATTTTTTAATCCAGCTTCCCTACTGTATTTAAATACGAGCCTGCACTTTTCCGGGAGTGTAGTTACAATCGAATCAATCTGCTCTTGTAGAAAACGAGCAGCTATTTCTTCTTCAATCTCATAGCTTTCCTGATAAGGCATCTTGCTCACCATATGATCAATTCGTTTTCGTTTACGGTAGTAATTATTGAATACCGTAAATTTCACGGCAGTTGCTAAATAGCGATCCAAAGCATGTACGTTCAAAGCCTCTCGTTTATTCCAAAGACTGAAAAATACTTCCTGCACAATCTCTTCACTATCCGATTTATCTCTGGTATGATTGTATGCTACTCCCAATAGCATCTTCCAATACCGATTATAAATCTCGGTAAAGGCAGCTTCATCTCCTGAATTTAATAAAGCAGTCAATTTGTGATCAGAATATGTGCTGTGAACGTTCATTACTATTTGGTCATTTCTTATGTAATTTATCAAAGAAACTTAGCAAAGACAAATACACGGTTGAAATTCCTCTCTCAAGTAAGTAAAATCAGGCCATTCTTTATATTGCCAATTATACATATTGAGCCGATTATTTTGTCTAATCAGCTCAAATATAAACAAATTCTGAGCCGATTAGGTAAAATAATCGGCTATCAAGCCTCGGGCAATTGAGGTCTATTTTATGGTTAGCGCATTAATCAGTTCACTGGTCGTTAATATGGCATGGGCATAGGTCGGACCATTGAGTGCATGGGCAGCGTGCATCATTTCCGCAGTAAAAGCTGCAGTAGCATCCTTGATGAGCGTAACATGATAACCCAATTCCATCGCAAAACGAGCAGTACTTTCCACACAGGTATTCGCTAACAATCCGATAGCGATGACATGTGTGATCTCTTTTTGTTTAAGTAGCATATCCAAATCGGTATTCGCGAAACCACTTTGTGCCCAATGCTCCTTAACAATGATATCTCCTTGCTGGGGAGTAAAGTCAGGATGCCACTCTCCACCCCACGTACCCTTAGCAAAGGTGTGACGTTCCATGATGCCCAACTGTGTTGGGTTAGGATGCTTCCAATATTGATAATCTGTTGCTTCCCACCGTTTATGTGGAACAATAAACACTTGAATACCGGCTTCTCGCACCGTTTTGACAATTGCCTTTAGATTATCCAATAAGTGATTAGCCTCGGCAACTTCTTTTACCCGAGGCCATATTTTCCCACCCTCTGACAGAAAATCGTTGTAGGGATCGATAAACAGCAGTGCTGTTTTTTCTCTCTGATAAGATTGCACTTTCATTTTATCCGTCTTATTTGTTTTAGATTTTGCTTATTTTTTTCCTAAAGCGTGACGCTCGATACTTTTTGCAAACAGCGGCGTCTCTGTCTGATTGTGATAGATGGAGGCCGGTTGTCGCTGAGCTTTGAACTGCTCAAAAGGAATCCCCTGCTGGTCAATAAACTTTATAAATTCTTCCGTAGCCCTTGATTGAACCCTGTTTGTAAATTCGCTGGTGTGATCATCAATTTTTTTAACGCTCAATTCCCAGTGAACATGAATAGTGCTGCGACCAGTTGGTGTAAATACATCTGAAACTGATTCCAGGACCAGATGTGTAGGTTCACCCAAATGCTCTACATAGTGCTGAACCATCAGGCTGCCTCCAATTACCTCTACATTTATGGACATACGTTTCCCCTCCGGCGAGGTCGTAAATCCTGCTGCGATATGGGCCGGAGAACACGACTGGTACTCCTTCTCCGGAAGTGTAAAGCACCATTCCGGAATGTTAATTTTTTCAATTGGGGCGTTGATCATCGCTGAAAAGCTCGATTCAACGATAATTTGTTCATTTTCCATGACAATTATAATTATTTTAAGATTTTAAATGGTCAAAGTGGGCCTGCGTTTCTTCCAAAATAGATTTCATCAACTCAGCAGCCCTGGTATGTTTCAGGATAGGTGCAATCTGACCGCCCCAAAATAATATCATATCCCATTTTTCTTGTTCAATAGCTGCTTTCCTTAAGCGCGACATAAACTGTGTTTGCAGTGGGAACGGTAAAAATCCTTCCTCCCGGGACACCAAATCCTTTGCAATGCGACTGGTTATTCCTCTGCCAAGCCGGCCAGTAAATGCCCGTGATAACGTAGTATATTTCGCTGCATCCGAAAATAGCATTTGTTTATGAATGGCTGTGGCATTAGATTCCTCAGTCGCCAGAAAAGCGGTGCCAATTTGTGCGGCATCTGCCCCGAGGGCCAACGCAGCGGCAACACCTTTTCCATTAGCAATTCCGCCTGCGGCAATCACTGGTGTCTTTACCTTCTCTTTAATCAGTTGGAGCAATACAAATGTTCCAATTGTAGATGTTTCCGCCGACGACAGAAACGATGGACGATGTCCCCCAGCTTCAAACCCGGATGCGATGATCATGTCCACCCCGGCAGATTCCAAAACAATAGCCTCATCCAGCGTGGTTGCAGCACCAATAGTTACAATACCAAGTCTATGGCACTGTTCCAGAATATCGGCTGTTGGAGCTCCAAACATAAAGCTGAACACAGGTGGCCGTTGATGCAAGATCACTTCGACCTGGTTTTCGAACCTGCTTTTGAATGGTGCTGGCTTTTCTGGAAGCGCTATGCCCAACTCCTCAAAATAAGGCTTAAACAACTGCTGAGCCCGATTAAACTGCTCGTCTGAAACAGTGCCGTCCACCGCATCAGTATCCGAAACCCATAGGTTAACATTGTAAGGCTTATTTGTAGCTAACTTGATCTGCCGGTCTACGGCTATAATCTCCTCAGGGCTCAAATTATAGGCGCCGAAGCCCCCAAGCCCTCCCAGATTTGACACTGTCGCTACCAACTCAACAGACGACAAGTTGCCTCCGAACGGCCCTTGCAGGATGGGATATTGAATGTTCAATATTTTGGATGCTTTTGTTTGATACCACATAACTTCTCTATTTACCTAGCCACATCGCTGAGCATTTTATTCACAATCAGCCATTGGTTATTGATTTTATGAAACGACAGGAACTCGTCATAATTGAAATCATACATTTTAACATGAACTTTTGCAACCGCTATTGTATTGACCACATCTATCGAGATAATAGTCCCCTTAAAAGGTTTTCCCGAATCTTTCACACTTTGTCGGTTCTTTACCGCATCAAGATACTCCTCACGGGTTTTGGCATAAGGCTGCCCCTTTACATCCCCAAACAACAGGGTTCCCGGATATATAATACGGCCTAGTTTTTCTACATCACCTTCATAAATGCCTGGAAAGTAATCGCTTTCCAGGGCAGCTGTAATAGCTAATGAATCTTCTTTCATAATTAGTTCAGATTATGGCCGGCGCCCATGCCACCGTCAACATTAATAATAGCACCATTGACAAAATTGTTTTTCGCAATGGTATAAACCATTTGTGCAACGTCCTGGGCTTCGCCCACCCTGTTCAATAAATGTAAACCAGCACTTTGATCAGCTTTATCACCATGCATAGGCGTACGAATGACACCTGGAGCTATAGTATTTACCCTGATGTTATTTTTACCAAACTCAGCTGCCAACTGTAAGGTGAGTGCGTGTATTGCACCTTTCGATGCAATTGGTGCTGTCGATGGTGCGCCACCCAATGCGTGATAGACCAAAGGAGTGCCAATATTAATGACTACGCCACCTAGCTGTTTAAGCATTTGTGGCAAGATAGCCTGGGTGGTAAAAAAAGTTCCCTTGAGGTTGGTATCCAAAAAGCGATCAAGATAGGCTTCGTCCACTTCCAGGAAGGGTTTGGTTTCATAAATCCCGGCATTGTTTACCAATACATCCACACCGCCAAACTTTTCAATAGCAGTGGACAGTAACTGCTCACCAGTGCTTTTATCTTTTACATTCCCTGCTACCTTAGCCAGGCGATCTCCTGCACCTAATTCCCGATACACCTCTTCCAGTTTTTCAGCTGTTAAAGAATTGATGATCACATTATCACCCCTTTCCAAAAAATAGCGGGCTATTTCTTTACCTATACCTGAAGAGGCACCGGTAACAATTATGGTTTGTGTTTTCATTTTATTTTTCTGTTAAAGCGTTATTTTTTATCCGCTGTAATTCCCCTTGCCCTCAGTTCTGACACCTGTTCTCCGGCATAGCCCCAGTCGTCAAGGTCATGTTCTTGTATTACTACGTGGGTCAAGTGTGGATCCTTATTCAGTACCTCAGTGATCAGGTCTGTTACCCCTTTTATCAGGGCCTGTTTTTGCGCTTTGGTAACACCTTCACGGGTTACTTCTATTTTTACAAATGGCATAGCTTAAAATTTATGCTAATGAGCCGATTACTCAGCTTTAGCGGTAATACTTACATTTAATTCAAAATCATTATATATCAAGGTGTCTCCCAGGTCTAGGAAAAAGTTTCCAGATCGGAACTTCATACCATATTTAGTGCGATCTACCAGGAGCTTAGCCTTTGCAGTCAACGTATCGTCAGTTTGACTGATAACAGCGTCAAAATCTATAGGATGTGTTATACCTTTAATGGTAAGGTCAGCGGAAATATGATTCCCGGTAACAGTGTTGATCACCAAATTTGCTTCCTGGAACTGTTCTGTACCAAAGAAATCGTCGGAGATCAGATGTCCCAGGAATTGGGCATTTGTATCAGGATCCGCAATATCGAGTATATTAATGGAGGTGGTGTCGACGATGAAATTACCGCCTGTGACTTTACCCTCATTCAAAATGATTTTACCGGCTTTAATGGCTATTGTCCCATTATGTGCGCCAGTTACTTTTTTTCCTATCCAATCAATATTGCTCTGTGCAGGATCGATGATGAATTTTTGATTTTCCATGTGATTTGTTTTTTAATTACACCACAAAGTACGGAAGGAAAAACGGTTGGCAGGCGTGACCTAGATCACATTTGAAACTGGCAATAATTATGTGATCTACATCACATTTCAGGTATGATAAAGTCTGCTTAATGTTTCCCGGGATACGCCAAGATAAGCAGCGATCAGGTTTTTGGGCACAATATTATAAAGTTCCGGATATAAGCTCAGCAATTCTTCGTATCTGAATTTGACGTTATTATTCATGAATGATAGCAATCTTTTCTGACTAGCTACATACCCCCTATTGGTTCGCCAACGGAAGAAGCTTTCTACGGAGTGGATTTCTCTGCAAATTTTTTCCCGATTCGCATTACTAAGGCGTAATACTTCTACGTCGGTAATGCAATCTAATGATATACTTGCTTTAGTATGGTTATAAAGTGCATCAAAATCAGAAGCCCACCAGGAGGGCATGGCAAACTGCAGGATGAACATCTTCAATTCGTCATTAATGAAAAAAGATTTCAAGCACCCGGAGATCACGAAATATTCATAATCGACAATGCTCCCCTCGGAAATGATTACCTGCCCTTTTTTGAAATTCTGGAGCTCAAAATGGGAAAAGAAATATTCGAACTCTTCATCCGTAAGTGCAACATTTTTTGCAACATGTTCCTTTAAAACTTCTTTAGCTTTCATCTAAATAGTCGTATTTCTAAAAACTACTGTTACCCAAAGTTAACATAAAAACGATTCCAAATATTATTTCTCATTAACAACGCTTTTCAAGAATTGTTGCATCAATCTTAAGATTTCAGGTTCGGCTTCATCTAATGCAAAGTGCCCTCCATCGACTATGTGTACTTCCGCTTTCGGAACATCATCCTTATATTTCCAAGCTCCTGCAACAGTAAATGAGGGGTCATATTTACCCCAAATAACAAGCATCTTAGGCTGATTCGTTTTTAACCATTTCTGCCATTTGGGATATGATTTAACATTGCTCTGGTAGTCGTAAAAAAGACTTAATTGAATATCTGCCATTCCCGGTTTATTTAGGAATAAATATTCGTCAACATACGTGTCAGGGTTAATTTTTTCAGGTGTCGGCGTACTTCCTATGTGTCTTTGCTTGGTCGCCTCTAAGCTTATAAAATTCTTTTTTACGGCATCATAATATTTCTCTTTATCAGCCCAAAATGCCTTTCTTGTTTCCCACAAAGGCGAAAGCCCCTCTTTATGGCTTACGGCATTCTGAACAATTATTGCCTTTACTTTTTCAGGATATTTTTCAGCAATCCGCATTCCAATCGGCCCGCCATAATCCTGTTGTACCAATACGAATTTCTCCAGAGATAATTGAATAATGAATTTACCTATATATTCCGCTAAATTATCAAAAGTATAAACAAAGCGATCTGCTGCTGGCTGGCTACTATGTCCAAACCCTATGTAGTCTGGTGCTATGACATGATAATCCGCCGATAATTTTTCCAATAAGGGTTGCCACATACGCGACGATGATGGAAAACCATGTAGAAAAAGAATTGTTGGCTTATCTAATTGCCCAGCTTCTCTATAAAAGATAACCCGACCGTCTACTTCAATCGTCTTGTAAAAAATTGAATGGTTATTTTGTTTTTCCAATAAATTTTCTGTTCGGGTCTGAGCCATAGCTTGATTTTTTGATGTGGCAGGCATTAAGGCAGTATATAGTAGTGCAATGTATATTAGTTTTCTCATAGTATTCACGATTAACAGTACAAATTTATCTGTATTTTCTCACCATTAAAAACAATATATAGTGATATATATTTATCACTAAAAACGATTGCAGGCTTATTTTGGGATGTCAATACCCAATCTAACTGCTCTTTTTGATCAAGTCTATCATTGAGGATAGTTCTGCAACCGCAGCATCATCTCCACCTGAAAATCCGGTTATTTTAAAACGGGTTTTACCTTTACCGTCAATTACGAACTTGGCAGGGATGCCCTTTACATCAAATGCACTTACGGCGGGATTGGTCTTTGTTTTCGGATCTTTTGTGTCCATATAAAGATCAAATTTATAATTGTTGCTATTCAAGTAGGATTGTGCATCTGCAAGCGGCTGATCAACCTTTTCCCAGGTATGAATAAACAAGAACTTTACGTTTGGATCATTTTTATATTTATTTACGGCCATCTGCATCGCCGGAAAGGATTTCTTACAAGGCCCACACCAGGTTGCCCAAAAATCGAGCACAATGGTCTTCCCTTTAAAATCAGCTAGTGAAACGGTTTTCCCGTTCACATCTTTAACTGTAAAATTTGGGGCCACCTCATCAATTAACATTTTGGAAACTTCAGCTTCTATTTTGGAGCTCACTCCCTGTTCTAAAACAAGCAGATAAGCTGCCGCATCCTTAACGGGATTTAAAGCCGAGTAGGATCAGCAGCAGACAGATTGCTACTACAGATCCAGTGGAGATCAGCGTGATCTTTTTATCAACTTTCAACTGCTGGATTTCGCTATCTTTTCTTTCTACTTCAAAAAAGGTTTGCAGTAAATTGATTTGCTTGCTACTTTCTTCCTTAAAGGTCTGGTGGTAATTTTTACTGGCAGTCTGACTGTAATAATAGGCGCTGTCGGTATTACCGATAAGCTTATAAGTTTGAGCAAGGTTGTCACAGGCGCTGATTAATTCTCTTTTGCTTTTGAGTTCAATTGCAAGTGATTTAGCTTGCATGGTCGCTGAAAGTGCTTTTCTGTAATCCCCGGTTTTGCGGTAGAAGTCACCAATATTATTGATATTTCCAATCTGCCCTAGACGGTTGTCCAAAGACTCATTGATTGATAGTGCCAATGTAAAATACTTCAACGCATCATTGTATTGACGCTTGCGCTCCAGAATAGATCCAATATCGTTGTATACTTTGGCCAGGCCCAGACTGTCGTTTATTTTTTTATAGTGCTGAAGAGCGAGTTGTTGATACCCAAAACTAATATCATACGTACCTTTCTTTTCAAAAAATTTCCCAAGAATGCTGTATGTTTTAGCTATTCCCTTGTCATTCCTAAGCTCCTGGAAAATTTTCAATGCTTCTTTAAACATGGGTAGAGATTTCTGTTTAAGATGGGCAGAACTATAAGTTTGGGCAATATTGTTGAGGTTTTGGGCGATAAGTAGGCGATCCTTTTCCTTTCGAAATATCTTGTCTGCCTTGAGGTAAAAGGTTAGCGCCTGGGCGTAGGCTCCCTGATAATGAAAAATCTTGCCCAGTTGCTGGTTACATACAGCCAAAGCATGCACGTCTTTCCGATCGGAATATTCTTTTCGAAGTTTTTGTATCAGTAAAAATGCCGAATCAGGATTGGTGAGTACTAATCTTTCTGCATAAGAGAGCGTTTCTTTGGGGCTGTTCTTTACATTCGCACTCAAACAGCTACTTCCACCAAAAAATGTGAATAGGAAACAGCATGCAATCGAAACACCGATTACAAAGAACTTATTATACACGTACATTTTAACAGGATTAATTGAACATTTATATAGTTGACACTATTCCATAGGAGACAAGCAAGTTTAAGCTTCTACTATGAACTTAAGTTTATCAAATGTTAAAATTCCAATCCTAATGAAATTTACTTGTCGAGACTCTCCTATGTTTGTGGTGGAATGAGAGATGTCCGTTAAATTTGAATTGACAATTGAAAAAGATGAGAGTATTCGAGACTCTAAGCAACTTCATGGTATGCAGTAATTCAGGTATTTCCTCATCCTTTTTTATCTTTTCGAGTTTGGACAGAATGTAAGGAGTAAGGCATCGCTTTATATCCAGAATAACCAGTAGGAGACAAAACGAAGGAAGATTTTCAATTTTAATCTAAAAAAATTGATATGAAAAAAGTAATCAAACAGGTATTAGGAATTGATGTTGCTCAAAAGGAACTAGTAGTTTGTTTAGGAAGAATGTTTGAAGATGTGCGATCTGAATTATATTCACATAAAGCATTTCCTAACACAACAAAAGGCTTTTCTACAATGCTCCAATGGACCAAAAAGCTAACAGATTCAAATGTTGCAGTCAGCTATGTGATGGAAGCCACCGGTGTGTATCACGAGCCATTAGCGTATTATTTGAAAGATCATGGCCTGATAGTAAATATCGTCCTTCCCAATAAAATCAGTAATTATGCAAAAAGCTTAACTGTAAAAACCGTAACAGATAAAACAGCGTCAGAAGCTATTGCTCTTTTCGGGTTGGAACGCCATCTTGAGCAATGGAATAAACCATCTCCACTATACAAAAAGATGAAGCAACTAACCAGAGAAAGAGATCAGATTATTGGAGAAAGAACAGTGGTGAAAAACCAATTTCATGCGGAGAAATCAGAGGCAGAGCCCAATAAAACATCATTAGCTAGGATTAAAAAAAGAATTATGTTATTAGATAAACAGGAAAAAGAGATTATGGCAGAACTCTCAGAACTTGTTAGCGCAGATGAAAAAATCCACAAAACAGTGAGCCTGCTTTGTTCTTTACCTGGTGTTGGCCTGCTAACCGCGACCATTGTATTAGGGGAAACCAGCGGCTTTGATTTAATCAGAAACAAACGGCAACTCTCCAGCTATGCTGGGCTGGATGTGCAAGAAAAAGAATCGGGGACATCGGTAAAAGGAAAACCTAGAATATCTAAAAAGGGGAATCGATTTTTAAGAAAAGCTATGCATTTGCCAGCGTTAAGCTGTAAAAGAAACGATGAATATTTTAATAATATTTTTACCAGACTATTAAGTAGACCTGGTGTTAAAATGAAAGCTATAGTCCCCTTGCAAAGACGGCTATTAGAAATGATGTATACTTTATATAAAACCAATAAAGAGTATGATAAAAATTACTCTAAAAATCATGTTCCAGAATTATTAGAATCAATACATAATAAAGGGGTAAATAAAAATTAGAAGGCGACCCCATAAAAAAGATCGCCCCTAAACTGGCTGACATAAAGCCGCCTTAAGAAACAAAAATAGCAAATAAAATATTTTGATTTTAACACAGAATCTGAATTAATACCTCATTTAAGAAGTATGATCTGTTATTGTCGTTTCTTTATTTCATTGGCTATCAGTTTAGGTGATTAATTTTGATATTTTTATCAGGTTATTTCAACAAACATCTCGAAACAATTAAAGATAAATCTACCCGGGCTCAAATTTGGTTGAAAACGCATCGGAATTGCATTTAACCCAAATAAAATACCTAAAAGCATCAAAAATCGAGTCAAGACCAAATTAAATAAGCTCCCTTCAAATTGATACTTTGTTCCATTTTATATTCTTTACGAGAATAATTGCTACATTTGTTAAGAGAGCGTTAATTTAACGGGGTAAGTCTT
The DNA here is from genome assembly GCF_005144565.1 of Pedobacter hiemivivus. Classification (NCBI taxonomy): domain Bacteria; kingdom Pseudomonadati; phylum Bacteroidota; class Sphingobacteriia; order Sphingobacteriales; family Sphingobacteriaceae; genus Pedobacter; species Pedobacter hiemivivus. Next base: position 72,546 of record NZ_SWDX01000010.1, on the reverse strand, counting down.
CGGATTTATCCCGTTTCTTTTAATGTTTATTTTTTAGGGTATAATATAAAAACTATATACCCTTTTTATATTATAATATTGATTTTGGCTAGCTAGAACAGGTTTTACATCAGTATATCATTCTAAGAATTGAAAAGAAGTCCGCTGGCAATATGATCAACAGCCTTTGCTATGCAGTTTATAAAAAACTGGCGATGGTCATTCAAATAAAAAAACGGCTTCCTAAAGATCTACTTTTAAGCGGATACCTCCAGAGATGAGTTTGACCTTTTCCGATGAAAAAGAATGCATCGGCAGCTTAACAAAGGGTTCAATGGTAATGTATTGTTTGTTGCTGATCTTCTGGTGCCGCCCTATAGAAAGATTATAAAAGCCCAAGTAGTCGTTTGCAGATAAATCGTCGTTTCTTACGGTCTCCTTTGTATTTTCAACAACCGTTCGGCTCTCCGTCCTTACTTCCCCCTGTTCATCGGTATAAGAACTCACAACGATTTTAGTATCAATATAATTCCGGGTCTGATGCTGTTTTAAAACTGCCATCGCCGACAAACCAAAACCAATTGCTGTATTTTTATTTAGGCTGTATTTTATTTCCAGGGGAATATCAATTCCGGAAACGCTGGTATAAACAGACGCTAGTGTTTTTTCCATGTCCGCTGCCCCCATCATTGAATTATCACTGGTCTTCTTCGATGCTAGCTGATTGTAACCAATACCCGAGGTCAATGCAATACGCTTTGTGATGTGTACATCTACTGCTGCCGCAACACCAAAGGTTAAGCGGTCAGCTGCATTATAACTATTGTTAAGCGCTGCGCTAATTTTCCAGGAGCTGCCCTGATCAAATCGCATTGCCAGATTCGGCCGTTCGTTTGCTATCGGATTATATGGCTTATTATTATTATTTCTTGTTCCCTGTTTTACTTTCTCTTTTACATCTTGTGCTATTTCATTTGCTTCAGCATACCCAGAGCCGATGGAAGCGGCCAATCGTTCAGCCACTGTACCCGGAGTCTGAGTCACCGCTTCTTTTTTTATTTGATACGGCGGCCTCCTATTTTTTTTCAGGACTATTTTTTTTGTTATTGCTTGCGCCCGTTTTGGCTGCGCGGCACCTGTCGCCGATTGACCTGTCCTCAGCGATGTAATTTTTTGTTTCACTTCAACGAAATGATCTGCCTGCGGCCAGAAATAAATCATACAACACATCACTATAACTGCCGCTGCAGAAATCATTGGAAAAAGCAAAGCACGTTTGGTTTGTTTTTCCTGATTCTTAAAACTTTCCCAGGCCCCGGCCCGATATGGAACCCGTTCCTGTTGGATTACAGCTTTCAGCCTTGCAAAAAAATCGTCTTCAATAGGTTCCATCTGAATCGACTGTTGATTTTTGATATAATAATCTTAACTTTTGTTTCGCCCGTCCCAGGTATACCCTACTGATATTTTCCTGGACATTTAACGTTCTGGATATCTCTTCGTGTGAGAAGCCCTCAATTTCATACATATTAAAAATCAGGCGCTGTGTTTCAGGAAGATTATTGATCATTTTTAAAATATCCTGAGCATTCAAATGAGGCATCACATCCGGATTAATCAGCGGATGAACATCATCATAGAGTTCCTCATCCACGGTCAACAACTTGCCTTTCCTTAAAAAATCAATCGCTATTCTGCAGCTGATTTTCACTATCCATCCCATAAAGGCTTTCTCCAGATCTGCACTTTGTGTGGGTGGACAAAACTTTGATAAATTTTGGAAGATTCGGATAAAACTATCGTTCACCAGTTCCTCCGAATCATTGCTGTTCCTGGTATATCGCATAATTACAGCCATGAGGTAGCCATAATAAAATTTATAAAGGGCTTCTTTAGCGGATTCCTTTTGATCTTTGGCAGCAGCTATAAGCTCAGCAAGACCGGTAGACTTTTTTAACACTTTTAACATATATCGGAACTGGCAGACACCAGCTTCAAAATCCGGTACCATTTGCATTCAGGCGCATATGGTACCGGTTCTGATTCCTATTTGTTAGTCATCACTGCTAAACCAAGTTTGGTGTCATCAGTAGCATCTTTCAAACCTTTAACCCAAATCGTATAAACTTTTCCCTTTTCAATTTTAACCTTGTCAAGCGTAGCCAAAACAACCGTTTTACCATTCTCTACAATTTCAAATTTAAGCTCTGCAGCCGCGGCTACATTCACAAAAGCAGTAGCTTCTTTAAATGCTTTTTTAGTCAGTGCCGCTTCCGCTTTACCCCCAACAATCAGGTCAAGTGCAGGCGCATCAGGACTTAAGTTTGCGAAACGAACTTTGGCATTCTCACCTGTTGGCGCCGACAAATCATCTTCAAACAAAGCAAATACAGCCTTAGGTGCTTTTTCTGTCACAAACGCCGTGTAAGATTTTTGTTCCTTTAACGTAAACGGAGTTTTTACAATGATATCCGTAGTTCCTTTTTTAACCAGGCTCAATTGTTTATCACCGGCTTTTACATCCTGGTAATCCAAAACTGTGTTATAGGTGAATGCCTTTGGCGTAGCTGCAACATCGTTGATCAGGAATGTGAATTCAGGGCCACCTGGAGAAGCATGAACCACAGTAAGTCTGGCGGGTTTCAAGACAACGGGAGGTTTAACCTTGTCCTTTTTGCAAGAAGCAAAAATAGCGGCTGCTAAAAGTAAAACCGTCCCTTTTTGTATTAACGATGACAAATTATTTGATGTTTTCATGTTTTAATTTCTTTTGTTTTTAAATGTATTCCAGTTAAATGGCCATTAACTCTTTTCTATTAAAACGGGATGGAAATTTAAAACGCAACAGGTCTGTTACAAAATCAGTTGTAGTACTATTTGCAATAACCTAAAAAGAAGGGTTAAGGTCAAAACAATTTAAAGACGAAAGAACCTGTGGCTTACTTTATTTTCACCACTACTTTTCCCTTGGCACGTCCAGTCTCTACATATCCCAGAGCCTCATTAATCCGATCAAAAGGAAACACCTTATCCACAACAGGTCTGATCACATTCTGTTTAATCAGTTTGGAAATTTCCTGTAATTGTTTACCATCTGCCCTCATAAACAGAAATGAATAGTCCACCTCTATTTTTTTAGCCCTCTTGCGGATTCCATAACTAAGCAGTGATAAGGCAATCTTTACAAACCGGCGGGCTCCGATTGCTTTGGCAAAATCCGGTGTGGGTGGCCCCGAAATAGAGATGGCCTTTCCTCCCGGTTTTAAAATTCGTAGTGATTTTTCAAGTGTCTTGGTATCCTGGCTGTTCAATACTACATCATAATCTTTCAGGATAACTTCAAAATCTTCCTTTTTATAATCAATCAAAACATCTGCTCCGAGTTCCTTTAACATTGCAAAACTTTTTTCACTTGCAGTTGTGGCGACCGTTGCACCAAGGTGTTTCGCCAGTTGAATGGCAATTGTACCCACTCCTCCTGAACCAGCCTGAATAAATACTTTCTGGCCTTTTTTCAGATTCGCCTTTTCTACTAACGACTGCCATGCAGTTAATGCCACTAAGGGAACTGAAGCCGCCTCTTCCATGGTGATGTTGCTGGGTTTGAGTGCTACATCGTCCTCTTTAATGGCTATATATTCGGCAAAAGTACCGATGTTAAAATCGGCAACACGAGCATAAATTTCATCACCCACTTTGAACTGTATCACTTTTGTTCCTACCTGGGTAATTATACCCGCTACATCATGTCCCAAGATGAGTGGCAACTTATAAGGCAATATTAACTTAAATTCACCGGACTTTATTTTAGCATCAAGCAGGTTTAGACCTCCAGCATGAATCTCAACCAGCACTTCATCTTCTTTTATGATTGGAACAGGAAGATCGGTAAGCTTTAGCGCTCCTTTTTTATCATATTTTTGTATTATGAATGCTTTCATATTATGGCTGTTTGGCAAGTGCCGTAGCATCTTCTACCAGCGCATGTATTTTTTTAGTATCACCAACCGGAACTTCGAACTGATCTTTCGCCAAGGCAACAAACAGCTCATCAGCCACTTCACTAGATATTTGGGGAGATAAGTGGTCATTGCTTATCGTTAGGGATCTAATGTTTTCAAAACAATGTACCTATGGTGACTTCCTGAAATCAGATGAGAAAATAGCCACCAACATTTTAGCTTCCCGGTTACAAATGTTAGAAACGACTGGCATAATTATCAAACAAGACCATCCCCAAAGCAAAGCAAAAGTATTATACAAGCTTAGTCAGAAAGGGATTGACTTGCTTCCTGTGATGATAGAGATAAATTTATGGGCCGATAAATATTTTACATTGCCTGAGGAAAGAAAAGAAATGCTTGCGGAAGTAAAAAAGGACAAAGAAGCATTTATAAAAGAAAAAACAAAAGAATTGACGGGGGATACTGAGTAAGAAATAACATAGAACATATCAGTGGAAGAATTGTTGTTTATTATTAAACACGCTGATGGACCACTATCTTCCGGTCATATTGATTGCTGGCCTGGCCAGCCTGGGTATGGCTTTTATGCCAGCAGTATCAAAACGCACAGGCATTTCTTACGCTCTGATTTATGTAGCCATCGGTATGCTCACCTATCTCCTGACTGAAGACTGGCTACCATCACCCCTACCTGCATCAAATAATGAAGTGACTCTTCGTTTGACGGAGCTCATCCTAATTATATCACTGATGGGAACCGGCATTAAAATCGACCGAAGTTTTTCTTTCCGGAATTGGTCTAGCCCGCTTAGGCTAATCTCAATCGCCATGCTCTTATGCATTGCAGCTTGCGTACTTATGGGAATTCTGGTGCTAAACCTTGCATTGCCGGCTGCACTACTTTTGGGAGCAGTTCTGGTACCAACAGATCCGGTTTTAGCCTCTGATGTACAAGTCGGCCCACCGAATGAAAAATACAAATCCGAAACCAGGTTCGCGCTCACCTCGGAGGCAGGATTGAATGACGGATTCGCCTTTCCCTTTACCTGGTTGGCCATTCTTGCAGCAACGATGGGATTACAATCCGAGTCCATCATCCACTGGCTTGGCTACCATCTTTTGTATAAAATTGCTGCCGGAATATTTCTTGGATGGCTTTGGGGGAAACTAGCAGCCTACCTCATTTTCAATTTCTCAGAAAAACACAAATTACTCAAACCCACTGATGGATTTCTCGCCATTTCTTTGACGCTCTGCACCTATGGATTAACCGAACTACTTCATGCCTATGGTTTTATTGCGGTGTTCATTGCGGGATTAACGCTGCGTCATGCTGAAAAAACTCATGACTACCACAAAGAGCTGCATTTATTCACCGATCAGATCGAGCGCCTGCTGTTAGGGGTCTTACTCATCTTTTTTGGAGGAGCACTAGTTTCAGGCATATTAAAGCCGCTTACCTTTGAGATGGGTATCTTTGCATTTGCCTTTTTGCTCGTAGTCAGACCGCTGTCAGCCTACCTGTCTTTGTTAGGTACAGAAATTCACTGGAAGGAAAAATTAGCCATCAGCTTTTTTGGAATACGTGGCATGGGCTCAGTTTACTACCTGGCTTTTGCCTTTGGCCATGCCTCCTTTGGCAGCGAAAGCCAATTATGGGCCATTGTTGCCTTCACCCTGATGCTATCTATTGTGCTGCACGGACTTACAGCTACCAGTGTTATGAAGCACCTGAAAATAAACATGCCTAAGGAGCCTGTTCCGGAATAGCACTAGTCACAAAATACATCCAAAACCGCTATAGTTTCGTTTGCTGCATCACCTGGAAATAATTGGCACAATTGATGCATATCCGAAACGGGATAATTTCACATTTTATTAGCGTATGAACGGACTGATTGATTTTGACTGCCACGAATTTCTTGACAACACCAACCTAGCCATCCTGGAGATTTCTCTGCCGGAGGATGATGGCAATGAGCGCCGCTATGAATGGCTGCTCATCAACAAACAAAATCTTTGCATCAAAAGGATGCTGCTTAAAACCAGGGACAGTTCCTCATCAGTTCAGGAGCGATTTTTTGACTTAGGATTTCTCAAATATGCCTCCTCGTCCGGAGTTTTTATTGAAGCAGCGGCAAAAGACCTGCATCACCTGGAGCACAAAGGTTGCGAAGATATCCCGGAGGAATATTTGTCTGCTGTTACCGGCTACCTGCTTGAAAACTTAGTCATGTAAAACACCCAGGAAAGTGAAGCCAGGCTGTAAAGCAGAAAGGCGTACAGACTTGACCACTTGGGTGGGCCATGATGGGCGCTTCTCGAACCATTTCCTATCTGATTTATGTTTAATCAGCGATTTGGCTGGCAAATGATATATAGGATTTAAACTTCCTGCCGAACAAACCACTCCACATACTGTGGCAGAGAGGTACCAGCATAGTAAGGCAAATTCATGAGTAAATATGGTTTTTGACTCGGTGTGATCGCTTTCTCAATGTTGAAAGTACCAGCATACATACGTATAGCATAAGGATGATCTGAAGCATCTATGAACTGGTGAAGTGATTTCAGACTCCCTGTGCTCCCTGATTTTATTTCAATGGGAATAACCAAATCCTGGTGGGTAAAAAGTAAATCAACTTCTGCATTCGATTGAGATTTTTCCCTAACCCAAAAATTAGGCTTATGCGCTGAAATACTTTGAAGGGATATAAGTTCCTGTGTTACTAAATGAGGTATAACAGCACCTTTGTAAGCTCTATTCAAATCATCCATAGCGAGCATTTCTAATTGGATACCAAGAGAATAATTGACTAAACCAGTATCTAGAAACTGTAGACGTGGCGACTTCTTTAGATCTGTTTTTATAGGAGGTTGCAAATCTGTTGTAGGATAAATCAACCGTATGATTTTTGCATCATCAAGTGTTCTAAATGCTTCTCCGACCTCCCTTGATCGGTAACTGGAATTTCCAAAACCCTGAAACTTTACACGTTCGTCGAGATACAATGGGGCGGTATCCATCAGATGTTTAATAATTTTCCTTTCCGTATCATTAGATGTATACTTCTCTACATCATTTTTATAAGTCCCCCAAATACTTTCATATATCCTAGGTAAATCTGAAAGGCTCTGCTGCTGAACATCCATTTTTATTATTTCTGGCATTCCACCAATAATTGCATAACGATGGAAAGCATCCATTAACAACTTATGAGCAACTGGTTTTATTGGAACAGACTGCAAATATCCTAATAGCTCTTGTTTACCTACGGCTTCCAGATATTCCTGGAAATTTAATGGATGGAGGTATAGAAATTCTACTCTTCCCACCGGGAAGCTTTGCACCTTTTGCATTGCAAACTCTAAAAGAGAACCAGCACTGATCACATGAAGCTCCGGCAATTCTTCATAAAAATACCGTAATAACTGGATGGCTTTTGGACTTTCCTGAATTTCATCGATGAAAAGAAGCGTATTAGCCATAGCAGATGAAGGTATGGTATGAGCTAAAAACAACGCTTCTAAAATCGTTTGAACATCGTCAAAGTCTTCAAAATAACGTCGATCGCCAGGCTTTTCCAGATTGAGTATAATTCTATGCTGATAAGCCTTGGCAAAATCTCGTATCAGTGTAGTTTTCCCAACCTGACGTGCTCCTCTAATGATGAGCGGCTTACGACTATCCCTTAATTTCCAGCTATTAAGATAATTTTCAATGTTTCTTTTAAATGACATGACCGGTATGATTTTTATTTTGTAATAAAACCAACCCAAATTTACTTAAATAATGTAACAGAACAAATCCATATTATCTCATATTTTGTAACAAACCAAACTCAGTTAAAATACCGTGACATGTTTGTTACGGTTTTAGGTATAGGAAACATAAATCTTGCAGCCGACAAATAATACTTAGAAACTAAAAAAGCCGTTTTTCTTATCGAAAAACGGCTTTTTAAGCAGTGGACCCAACTGGGTGCTTCTCGAACCATTTCCTATCTGATTTATGTTTAATCGCGAATCTAATAAAAATATAAATAAATAATAAGGTGAATTAAAAACCTTCTGGGCAGAACTACCAAGCTATTTTTATGCCCAAAGATGCCTAGGAGGCACTTGATATCGCAATTAATTTCCAACAATTAATTAAGCTATAGCTTAATATTTAAACTAGTATTTCAAAGCTATAACTTATTTTTATATTGACAATATTAAGTTATAGCTTTATATTTGATTAAATAAAATAAGGTATAGCTTATGAAACTAACAAATAGCAGACTTATCCTAATTAGACAGCTTGATAGCAAAATAGCATTATTTAAGGCTTTGCTTGCAGTTAAGTCATCCCCTAAAGGATGGATAAACCAGATTAGAACCAGTTTGAATATGTCGCAGGTACAGTTAGCCAAACGCCTAAAAATGTCTGCGCCTGCAATCGCTGATCTGGAAAAACGAGAGGCCGAGGGGGCAATTACGCTCAAATCCCTTAAAGAAGCAGGAGAAGCCCTTAACCTAAAACTGGTTTATGGCTTTGTTCCTAAGGATGGTTCATTAGAAGCGATGATTGCGCAAAAAGCCAGAGAGCAGGCCACCAAGATCATCAAAAGAACTTCTGTAACCATGAAACTAGAAGATCAGGAAAATTCACAATCAAGGCTCGAAGAAGCATTGGCAGAATTGACGAATGATATCAAAAGAGAAATGCCAAAAAGCTTATGGGATTAATTATAGAGTATGAGGATGGCCAGACTCCACTTGATGAAGATGAAAAGGACGGGCTGCTGATCCGTGCCATTACGACCAGGGGGGAACTGGACGAGGTAGAGCAACGTAATATTGAAGAAGCGATCCGATGGACAATAGAACGCCGCAGAAAGTTCAGGCCCTCTGAAATCTTAACCGAGGGTTTTATCTGTCAATTACACAAACGAATGTTAGCTGGTGTATGGCACTGGGCAGGATCATTCCGTAATTCCAATAAGAATATCGGTGTTGATAAATATCAGGTTGCAACTGAATTACGAGTACTTTTAGATGATTGCATCTATTGGATTGAGAAGAATACGTTTAGTCCCGATGAAATTGCAATACGGTTTAAGCATCGTATTGTTTCAATTCATTGCTTTGCTAATGGGAATGGCCGTCACTCCCGACTTATTGCCGATATTATCATTGAGAAGATATTTGGTGTTGAGGTCTTTACATGGGTGGTAATGATCTGTTATCAGCAGGAGAGTTCAGGGCAAAATACCTTAGTGCTTTACGTGCGGCAGATAAGGGCAATTATGAAGCTTTAATTCAATTCGCCAGATCATAAATGATTATGAATTACTATCGATATAGAATTTTCTCAATCAAAAAAAAAGATACAAAAAAAGCCGTTCTTCTTTCTAGAAAAACGGCTTTTTAAGCAGTGGACCCAACTGGACGCTTCTCGAACCACTTCCTATTTGATTTGCATTTAATCGCTGATTTGGCCAAAAAAGTAATATAATAGTTTGAATGAATGTTCAGTACGCAGCATTAAAGCTAAACCATGCTTGAGTCGAAATATTTAAATGATTGACAACGACCTCTTAGTACCCGCCTATGCATTCCGAACACACCGCTTTCTTGACGACTTGAAAGTGTTGGCTGGAATGGGCGAAATATATGACGGGCATGAAAAATACGCATCTTAGTATCTGTCTGACTATTTCAATAGCTGATCAAGCAGACTCCGTAAAGCGGGATCAGAAGGTCGTGCCGCATTTGCAAAGACAATCTTTCCATCAGGATCAATCAGAATAAACCTTGGAATTGATGCTACATTGAATTTTTTGATAAAATCAGAATTAAAATCTTTGTCGGCAATCACCTGTATGCCATCTAACTTATTATTCTTAACATAATTAACCCAATTTTCCTTATCTGAACTTTTATCTAAAGACAGGCTCAAAAATGTAATATTTTTATCGCTATAATTAGATACCAGTCTAGATAAAAACGGGATTTCAGCCTTACAAGGAATACACCAGGTAGCCCATAGATCAATGTAAACATACTTACCGCGAAGTTCATTTAGCCTAATCAATTTATCGTTTACATCGTAGTAACTGAAATCAGGTGCGAGCGAATTGGGTCTACTTAATACTAAATTATGGTATACCTGATCTATCTCTGATTTATTTTCGCTGTTCTCCCTTCGTCCTGCAAAGTCACTATATAAACTATCGAGCTTTTGCGGGTTTGTAACCATTCTCAGAGCAAAAAGTGTATACTGATAAGTAAGGTGATTTTTGATGAAACCAGGAGGTATTTTATTGTAAATCGCTTCTAATGGCAAAAGGTAGCGGTTTTCGTATTCGCTTGAGCTGTATCGAAATTGCCTGTCAATATTAAGATTATAAATATAGCTATCTATCCATTCGCGATAAGATCCAGAACGTTTAAACAGTTCAGGATCGTTTAAATCTGCAGAACCTAAAACAAATTGATTAAGAAACTTTCTCTCAGAAATACTCAGGACTTTGGTCTGCAATTTCTTAGATGCTTCTTTAATTAAACTGGAATAATTGGGGTTCGATTGCTGCTCTGAATTAATTTGCTGTATTGTAGCCATCGCTAAAGAATCTCGTCCATAATGGGAAACATAATATTCTACCATGTTTCGGGTAAAGTAATCTATGTCTTTCTTTAGTAAAGCCTCGTTGCTTTTATTTTTTATTTTTCTTGTAGCCTCTGCTTTAAATAGGTTGATTTGGTGTATAAAGGTTTTTGGATCTAGTAAACATGCACCATACGTAAGAGTTCCGTTATTTAAAGGAACGAATTTTGAGAATTCGTTTAATTTATCTGCAAACAGATTATCATGTAAGTTAGTTGTTAAAGATTGCGAAAAACATGGAATCCATACCAGATGCAGAATGATACAGGTAAGGTAAATTTTCATGGAATTATTGTAAAGCATCAATAGGCTTGACTTACTTGTTTATCTTTAATGCAATGTAAGTTAAATTTGTTTGGAATCAAATAACAACATTTGGTATTGATCCAACTCAACTTTATGCTTAAAAACGAAAATCACAGCCCTGCTCCACAACATTTGTTATTGACCCCAAACATCACACTGGCTACCAAGAAGTTAAAGGGTAAAAAAAAGTGGTCAAAATCTGAATTTTCAGACTTGACCACTTGGGTGGACCTGACTGGGCGCTTCTCGAACCATTTCCTGTCTGATTTACGTTTAATCGCCGATTTGGCTAAAAAACTTGAAACTAATTAAAAATGTGATTATAAAATAGAATGATTAGACTTACAATAGATATATTCTTCTAATTAATGATTATCGGTTTAGATTTGGCCTAAACTGATATTGTTATATACTATATGAAATTTACGATGCAGCCAAACTTAAGCCTACATTTGAAAAAATGAATCAAAATTATTAGGTTATTCCGATACATATATCACATGATCCCACAAAAAAAACTAAATGAGCTTTACGACCAATTAAAAAAGTTTCATTTATCCGACGCACTCTATGTGATCGGCGCCGTAAATGCGGCACTGAAATTTGGCACCAGTAAACCAGACAGGAAGAATATTCCGGACTGGATATGGACTTGGCTACAGACAAGAGGAAGAAGCGATCAGAATAGGAGATCTTTATCTATTGTTCTCTCTAGAATGGCACGTTTCCTTCTTCTTTCCTCGGCAAATGATTATAGAGGAGTTTTTCTTGACTTGAATAATTTAGAAGTTCGTAAAGCTTATAGTCAGGTGGCAAATCTGGAAGAATTAGATGATTCCTTAGGAGATGATATTTCAAGTCAGTTTTCTTTATATTTCAACAGAATAGGACAGTATCAATTTCCACTACAGGCTAGTAAAAAAACAATAATTGGAAGAGGTTTTTTGTTATTTCATAAGCTGATTCTCGCCACGCCTAGCAATTATGATTTTGATGTGAAGTTTAAGGAGTATTTCGATTTGACACTTATGGAGTTTATGTCAACCGGCTTCGCTATGTGGATTTTGTCAAATGGAACGTTGGACTATGAAATAAAAAATGAAATAAAAGAACTTACACATGTCATGACATTGAAAACACAACGTATATTTCTGTCACTATCTTGCGGGACTCCAAAACGTTATCGGGAATTGGTACGAGGGAGTGACTGGAAAACCCCACATAAACTTAAAGATATGTACGCGCTGGATCCCTTAGCAATTATGCCAGCTGTAATTGTAGAGAAATCTTCAAAATTGTCCTTTAATACTTATGTGGTGCCTCAAGCTAAATATTTACTCGACAGGGCAAGTTCGGGAATATTCTACCTCCTAGGAGACAAAGAAAAAGAACTAGCGGAAAATGAAGAAAAAAAAGGTAAAAATCCTTTTAGAAATGCGTTTGGAATGGTTTATCGTGCTTATGTGGGTAACCATTTATCAATACTGGGTATGCACGAGTTCATTGATCTTGACAACGATTTTGTGGAATACAGTGGGAAACTGCCAGACTTTGCAATTTTACAAGACGAAATATGTATCTTATTTGAGGTCAAAACTTCCTTACTCAACATCGACGCTCGTACATATTTTGAGAAACAAACATTAGAACGAGAGGTTAACAATGGCAATATAAAAAAGGCAATCAAGCAGCTAATGGATTTCAAAAATGAAATACTATTGGGGCGAATTAAAGACGCCAGATTTTCAAAAATCACCTCAGTAATCCGAATTGTTGTTGGCTACGAAGATATTTTTTCCATTAATTCAACCTTATTGCCACTGCTAGATAAGATAAGTGGATCAGTTTTAGATGATTTGCAATTTGCATCAATTTCCGATATTGAAGCCATTGGCAGCGCTATCGATCAAAAAATAAACATCATAACAATGATTCAAAAAAAGGTAGCAAGCCCTGATGAACGGCAGTGGTCGATCGCCACCTTATTCGATAAAGACATAGATCAAAAAAACTCTGTCTTGGATAATGCCTTTAACGAGTTTATAGCAAAAATGGGCGTTCCAAATTTCGCAAGCAAATCAATTTAAAAAATTTACTTAACCTTTTTCTGTTTATACAATATATTGCGTGAAACTCCCCCTAATTTCGGAGTAAAGCTGCTACCAATGGACTATTTTATTCACTTAAAAATGCAAAGAGCCTGTCAGTTTCTATATGCTAATGAGACAAAGATTAAAACAATTGCTTTGGACTTGGGATATGAAGATCCTTTCTATTTTTCAAGGGTTTTCAAGAGATACATTGGAATGTCACCAAAACAATATAAACTAACTACTAATATCCGATCGTCATCGCTTACCTAACCTTTATGATCCAAAGAACCAAAAATTCAAGTAGTATTATCAAATATAGAATATCTTACTATATTTAAGAAAATTAACCCAAGCTCTAATGACAGCAATAGTAGGTGTAATAAATGCGCAAGGCATAGCAATAGCAGCAGATAGTGCTGTAACAGTTTCCGGAAGTAAAGGGACGAAGGTATATAATAAAGGAAATAAACTTTTTACGCTTTCAAAATATCATCCAATTGGGATAGCAATCTATGGTAGTGCGAGCTTTATGGGTATTCCCCTAGAGACATTGATAAAGATGTATAGGGCAAAGCTTGGAAAGAAAGGATTTGATAAGGTAGAAGACTACAAGTTGGATTTTTTGAAGTTTTTAAAGACTAATCTGCCCCACGTAAGTAATGATTTCAAAACAAATAGTTTTTTTTCCTATTGTCATACAAATTATCTGGCGTTGTTAGAATTAATTGAAGAAGGGATCAATGTTGGAAAGGATGCAATTTCAAAGGTGCCAGATACGGCTACTCACAACACGATTCTTGACGGGATTTTTAAAGAAATATCAAAAAACTATGAGGCTGAGATAGCATCTTATACTAAGTCTAAAACCGTGGCATTCAATTATGATCCTTTCGTTAAGTTCTATTCAGTGCAGCTTGAAAATATTTGTGATGAATTACTGAAAACGATTATAAAAGACTTTCCAGATTATGTGTTTAGTCAAGATATAAGGAGCTCAATAAAAAAACTTTTTTTTAATGTGGTTAATCTTGATGCGATTTGGGAAGCTAGTACTGGCCTGGTATTTGTTGGTTTTGGTGAGAAGGAAATATATCCATCAAGCCAGCTGGTAACCATTGGTAGCGTGATTATGGACACAATAAGACATCAATTTGATGATCCAGTTCAAATTATTCCGGGGAGTAAGGATTCCAATATCCTGCCATATGTACAGGGCGATGTAACTTGGACTGTATTAAGTGGTATAGATCCAGCATATAAAAAAGAGGTTCATAATTCAATTTCAGAGGCATTTAATACTATTTCCGATGAAATTGTAAAAAAAATCCTTAACACTGACGATGCGAAGGCTATGTCTGACGTGATAAAGGCGACATCAAAAGAATTAATAGCAAGTTTGGAAAATTATAAATTTGAGACAATCACTAGACCTTTATTAGAAACTCTTACTAATATGGGCAAAGAAGACATGGCTGAGCTTGCTGAATCACTAGTTAATATTACCTCTCTCAAAAGAAAGTTTGCTTCTTTAGATTCTTCAGAAGAAAGTGTAGGGGGGCCAGTTGATGTTGCCGTAATTACAAAAGGAGACGGATTTGTGTGGATGAAGCGTAAGCATTATTTCGACATGGAAATTAATAAAGGTTTTTTTGAAAAATATTATAATTAATTTTATGACTATGAACAATCAAAGTTTAATGCATAAAAATACCAAAAAGGCAGTAAACGTGGCGAAACCACAAGACTATTCTACAACTAGAAATTATCAGGATATCTTGAGGGGGGGGAGTCACATTAAACCAGTTTCAGAAACGATAAAGGAATTTATTATAAATAGATTCTCAAAGCTGGTTTAGAACCACATATTTTTCTTTGCTCCTTATTCGGTTATTACAGTTTAAACAAGAGTTATTAAACTACGTTGGCGATGAAAGGTTAATCTATTTTAGAATTGAATCGATAAAATTATCATCGCTGTTATCGTACGGTCTATATACAACTCTATTATTAACTACTTCTCCTATGTTTCCATTACGTAATTTGACAGAACCGACACCATCACCAGTGACCTTAAACTTTATTATCTTTTCTAATTCAAAAAAAGCATCCACAACCTCTGGGTTCACTGCGAAATTGTTATACTCTTCATTTACTGAACTTGGATATATCAAAAAATCACACTCGTTTTCATTTAATATCTGATAACATAGCCAAGAAGAAAGATAATATGGTGGTTTATCATTGTTAATTAAAACTGGAATGAATTCATGCATCAGTTTAAGTTGCTCTACTTTATCATTGTTATATATTTTCAAATGTTCCTCAGTAAATTTATGTATTTCTTTCGCCATAAAGTTCAATGGGTTGTTTAAAGACATCTCTCTAGACAAACAAATGGATGCTTTTAGTTCCCTATGAGGTTTAACATTCCAAATGCTCAAATATAGAATGCTATTAATGCTTGGTCTGCTTTCTAAAATTGCACCCCATGCGGCATCACCACAATAAAAGACAGTTGTATTACTTAAATTAGCCCTTTGATTTTTGGCACATAATCCCGCTTTAGGATATGAATACGAAGATAGTTTATGTAAATCTTTGTCTTGAATGTTCGACCTTACTCTATAAAACTTAGTATTAGCTAATTCATTAATATCAAACTTGCGATATAAATTATGAAGTAAAACAAGCTTATCCATTATCCGATGCCCTAAATCTTGTATTGATAGTGTTGAAAAATCGATCTGAAATAGTTCATTTAATCCCCTTTTGTAAACGGAGTATTCTGGCAGGAGGTTCAGCTCTGAGGCATCATAAAAACTAGACTTAGGTTCAAAAGCTTCCATAAAGATTAATGTGAAAAGATAATCATGAAAATTATACCTTTTATGATTTGAATTAGACTTCCAATATCGGGATATTAATTATTTGAATGTATTAAACTCCTCCTGGTTATTTTCAAGTTACCATCACTCATCATATCCTTTTTTAGTATAAAAATCGTTACCAAATGGTGAGTAAAGATTTAGGCTGTTGAAAAGGAAGCTAAATCAGTCACAGATCATCATTATCTCCTTTATGATTTCGAATCTCATCAACGAAACATAGCAAAGGGAAAGTTGATTCTTCATACTTCTACAGACTTTTATTTCTAATGTAGGAATGCCTAAGATCATCATTTTTTTTATAATTTAAATATGAATTAGTGCAACTTGATTTTGTGATATAAATTTGACGAACAAACTTTTTATCCTTTTATTCAAATCGCGCATGTTATTGAATTCCGATACATTTATTTGGCCTATAATGTCATCATATATGTTAGGAGGCAGTGAATCCCGATACGTTTCATTATATTTTCGAATAACTGATTCTAATCGAAACTTCACGAACATCAATTTATCTCTATTAAGTAGAACACTAAAGTGTCCTTTATAATCAAATCGAGACCTTAATTCAGGTGATATCCGTTCTTTAAACTCATTTTTACTAACATTAGAAGTAAAAATAATAATGAAACCATTCAAATCTATCTCATGCGACATTGAACTCACCATTTTTCCGTTCTCCAGAACGTCTAGAAAATAGTTGAACAAGGTTGAGTTCGACTTTTCAAATTCATCAATCAGAATCAGTCCAGTATCAGAATTCTTTACTCGGATAAATATCTCTCCTTCATCACTGCCGATGTAACCTCTTGGACTTCCAATCAAGGAATTTAAAGAATTATCGCTGCTATAATTTCCGAAGTTTATTTTTGCGAGTCTTTTATTACCGTCAAGGCACTTATGGATAGCTCTTGCAACCTCGGTCTTTCCTACTCCCGACTCCCCCATTAGAAACAGAGAGAGAATTTTATGCTCACCCAGTTTATTAAACACCCTAAAATTATCGATCAATTCAGCAAAATCGTCCTTAAATTTATCATGTCCATATAATTCCTGAGAAAAGTTAGCCAAAAATTCATCTAATTCTTGTTTATCTAGGTTAATAATTTTTCGGTGAACCGGTTCTTCTATCTCTGCGGGCTCTTGTGGATCGGTTAAAAGCTCAAAGACATCTTCTATTACTTCCACTTCTTCGAAGCTCAAAAAGCAATAGCGAAGGCTGTAGGTAAGTAAATCTTTGTATTTCCTGTCTGCAATAAAGATAGTATCCTCCTCAAACAGCGGAAAGATATTTTCTGCATTATACTGAATTTCATTGAGTGAGACAATCGAAGTTATATCAACAATTTGTCGATTCACATCGAGGTCAGAAACCTTTTCGAAATTTTGTAAAAGGGTAGTTATACTCACTATTTCCAACCCTATTATATCTTTTTCTCCTCGATATTTATAAAAATTATCCTGACTAAAGAACAAAAGTTTTTCCTGCATACTTAGCTTTCTATAACTGGAATCTGTACATTCTGCACTATTGCTAGTAAATCAATGTAATGATATTCCTTGGTGTCATCTACATTTCTAAAAGTATGGTTTGCTTGAACCTGTGGATATTGGCTCTCTTGGATTTCTGGATCAGGTGCATTGAGAGAATTCTGCATACTACCGATTTCTTGAAAAAACTCAAACGAATTTCTTAACGCATCAGTTTTTATCTTTCCTTTATATAACCCCACAAGGGAAACTTTACCGATAAATAAATCGTCGACGCTGTAAGAACTCTCAAACTCACTCTCAAAAGTCAGTGGAATTTTTACAATCAGTTCTTCTTCAGAATCACTTACGTTACCTTTGATTTTATATGCATAATCCTTAAACATGGAATTAAAGACATTATTAATGTCCAGCCCATTTGCCCCCGGAATAGCCATCCCTTTAAAAGACCCGTTTGTGAACAATTTTACAGTACGAAGCTCTGTTTCATTCTCAAGCGTCAGATTAACATTATCAATTCTAAGCAACTCTCCCTCATTCAAGCTGCTTAACAAGGTTACTTTCTTAGCTTTTTCGATAACCTCATTTAGTATCACCGATTTTGTTGTTTTCACTTCGAATGTCTCCAAAACTTTTTGTGAATCCGAGCCAGTCGTCTTTCTTCCGGCTTCAACATCGGCACTAAAAATATTCATAAACCTTGCACCAAGCTTCCCTCTCATATCAAGTTCTCTGCCATCTGTTGTTTCCTTGTGGAGTTCTCCACCAAGAGAAATTACATTGCTAAGCATCATCTTGATCTCATAGACCTTAGGGAAATTTATATAGTATATATTGAAAATCATAATTATTAGATTATTAAAGATAATAGATCGTTGTTATTTGCATCTATTTTTTAAATTAAAAGTTTTTATTTTATTAAAGAACAAAATAAATAAAGAAGTACTTTCGAAGCCAGATCGAATGATAGACTGGTATAGTATGAGTGTCTTTGTACCTCATCATTATGCAAATCGTTATCATTGTGGTAAATGGTATCTAAAATGATTGAGTACTTACGTTATTCGAGCTAGTAAGGAAATTTCTTAACATTGACTATAGCTCTTTTAGTGACTCAATGATGTCATCTAATGTATGTATTGCAGTATTTAACGCCATCTTGTCTGCCAATGTTGGGCTAAATTTAAGCACCTCATCCTTGCTTATCTTATGCCAAATTGGTAAAATTACTTTATGCCCATTCATTTCCTTTGCGACCATTCCATTTAATTCATATTCCGTCCAGTTCTTTTTTACAAACGCTGGAGAAATAATTACTATACCATATTTTGATTTGGATAACCCCGCATCAATTTTTTTTCTTAAACTATCGCCAATTTTTAATTCAAATTCATCATACCACACATTAAAGCCATTACTTTTTAATGCATCAGCAAGTTCCCTCACAATTTCATCCTTATCTTCTGAGGCATGAGAAATGAAAAAATCAAACTCTTTGGTATCTTCAACTAAAAAATCCGATGTATGATTGGAAGCATAATTATGATTAATCAGTAATTCAAGTTGGGACTTTTGTATTGCAATATCCTGTTGAAGTTTTCGTTGAAAATCCAGCTGGTCTTTCTGATTCTTTTTATTTTCAGCATCCTCGGCCTTCCTAGCGTCTTGCTTTTTTTTAGCAAGATCCGTTGATTTTGTAGCAATCTGTTTTTGATATTCAGCTATCTTCTTTTTACATCCTTGAATGTCATTCTGGTAACCTTGTATTTGTCGCTGTTTATTTTGAAGGGTTGATGCTGAAATCGATTTACTAACTGACCTATTGACAGCGTCGATTTGCCTAATTTTGTCATTTTCCTTTTTAGACTCATCAGCGACCTTCTTATAAAGATCAGCGATTTCTTTCTCAATTTTACTAATTTGGTTAAAATAAAAGGTTGAGTTCATCTTAAGCGTTTAATTTTTCAAGCCAATATCATTATTTTTTTGGAAAGGACTCTAATTGCTTTAACATTAATAAGCAAAATGTGCTGACCTATTTTTTTGAACTATATTTAATAACTTTTAATCCTAAATAACCTATCCCTAATGTACTCAATAACAAGATTAAAACTACAAGAGAATTGTTATTAAGTAGTAATCTTAATGGAGCTGATTGTAAATTAGTCAAATCGAGTGTGAAGATCAAATTATTACTTTAGAAGATAAACTATTTGATGTTTCAAGCCCGAAAATAAATATTAAAAGTTAATTGAAAGATGCCGATAATGCACTTTTAAGCCTTTATTTACTATATAAAAACCGGAAAATCGGGTTAAAAAGAGAGATAATAAAGAAAAAACAGATGCGGAATTACCGAAAATTCTCATTGCAGAGAATAATCCAATTTTGTTTCAAGTTGCAAATGAACTAAAGACCTTAAGAGGGCGTAGAAACGAAGCGGATTATAAAGCAGGATGTACTGATTTTCAAAATCCAAATCTACTCAATGAATCAATTGGGATGGCCATGGCAGCTTTTTCAAAGCTAGAAGAATATTAAACAATAACCAAAGTTCTCCAATCCCGTAAAGGCTAACAGCGAGAACAGTGGGCTGATTGGAGCGTGGGGGTTTCGCAAGCCGCACCGAGCGTGAGGGTAAATTAAAAAGTAGTGCATTTCAATATATGACAAAAGCCACTCCATTGCTGTAGTGGCTTTTTATTTACGGGCCTGTGAATGATGGCCTTTCAAATTATGCATTAGGTTTCAAATTTTTAAAGTTCTAATTTTCTCTTTTCCGTATATATAAATGCAGCGTTTATAAATTCAACGAGTTGCGTGTAGAAATATAGCATATCAGCATTATCCTCTCCCTCGGCAAAATCGACCGAGTTGTTTACCCATCCTTTGTACAGTTGCCATGCTTTTTCCCTGATATGGTGAAGATCATTGTTGTCAAAAAAGTCGGTCATTGTGCTTAAAGGGCTTTCTAATTCGTAATCTGATAAATTTGCGGGCTGGTAATCCAGCTTTTTCATAATGTTTTCCATAATCTTAAGTTTTAAATCAGTATTGAATAGTAAAACTGCTTGCTAATTGGAGGCTCTGGCGAGGTTAACAAATTCATTGTATAGCATCGCCTGTTGCGTTAATTGCGCTATTTTCTCTTCACACATTACTTTGGCAAGTGTTACAAACTCTATAATCTTATTATATAAAAGCCAAGAGTCATCTTCGGAAACGTTAAAAGTATCCTTGTATCTCGCTGCCGAATAACTTTTAAGTAATATCTCAAAAAGTCTTTCGTCATCAGGGCTGCCAGATAGGAACATTTTAATTGGGGCATCAGAAAAGCAGCAGCACAGCCTTAAAAGACGGTTTAAATTATGAATATCTGATCGATAGGCCAGATGCACCCTGATGAGTGCAATACAGGTTTGTTCTACAACCTGATGCAGCATAAATACACATACATTATGCTGTTCAGTGATGATGCACTCATGCGCTCCGGTTAAGAAACCATCCGCTAATGTTATTCTGTGGTCGAAATGTTCTCTTGCTTTTATAGCTGCCCCAATTGGAATAAAACGATTGGAGAAATCGAAAGTTGTCATTCCATTATGGCTATAAATCAATTGAGCACTACTGCAAACCGTAATAAAAAAACGATTATTAGCCATAATAGCTTCCTTAATGGTTTCTTTCCCATGAGAGAGGATTGTAATTATGCCGTGGTTGTAATTTCCATTTGCAAAATCCTGTATCTCATGTTCAATTCGGGTGTTGCTATCAGTAACAAGCAGTAAGCAATAATTGCACTGATAGCTTGCGGCTTTTTCTTTAAAACAGCCCTCATCATCTTGGCTGTAAGTGTGTTTAAAAAAGCTAAAGATTTGAAGAGGCTTGAACTTTTGAACAAGCTTATGGATGAACTCTCTAAAGTAAATCGCATGATCTTCTGTTGGTGATAAGGTTTGTAGTTCCATATATTGATCTTATTTAATTTAAAAATCAAATAAGCCTCAAATCAGTGGATACCTTTTTTTTTGAAAATAGGGCTGGTAACTCACTTAGTTTGTTGCAGCATGGTTCTGGTAAACCGCCAAACCTTTCGGGATGGATCTCAGCAACATACATAAGTGAGCACCAGCCCTATTTATTATAGGGTGGTGGATGCTACACTTACGCTCGCTGAGATTAAATTTACCAGATTTAGCTCCGAGGCTCGTATGCAATCCTAATTTCTCTTGACTAGAATTACAAAAGTATAATATTTAATGAATAACAACTTTCACTCAAATTTAATATTTAATAATGTAAAACACAAATTAAATAATAAATAACATTAATATATTGACGTAATACATTACTAAATGGTGTAATATGATTATTTTACGAGTATTATATTTGTTTTACATCACTATATATGAGTAAAATAATTTATAACCGCATCAAATCAATATTAGCTGAAAAGGGTAAAACAAATAAGGATTTAGCGGATGCATTAAAAATTGCCCCTGAAACTGTTTCGAGTTGGTGTACAAATTCTGCGCAACCCTCTATAAAAAAACTATTCGAGATTGCCATCTTCTTAGGTGTTGAAGCAGGTAGTTTGCTAATTTCTTCTGTAAAGAAAGGTGATTAAGACACATATGCTGACTATTTTCATATAACATATTTAATTACTCTTATTAAGCCTTGATAATAGAATAATATGTTACGAATAAACATTGAAGATCCAAATTTAACATTAAGAGATAAACCGACTAACTGGGGAGGAGGGGTATCTCTTTATAACGGACAACCTTTTACAGGAGTTATGTACGAATATTTTCCAAATACTGATCAATATTCTTCAGAAGATGAATATAAAGACGGTATTCCAGATGGCCGCCAAGTTGAATACTGGCAAAATGGAAATATGAAAGAAGAATGTTTTGCTAAATATGATAACACTTACGGTTCTTTCAAAACTTGGGATGAACAAGGTATCTTAAACTTTTACGCTGAATATGATCAATTGGGAAACTTAATTAAGAGAATTGTTTGATTTTGGCGTTTCAGATACACCTAATTATGACTTTAGGCACACGAGTTCCGAGTGTGGCTCTGTCCAGCGGACGGGAATCATTTTCGTATGCGAAAATACATCTTTGCTAAGTCCGCTACGGACTTCAATTCCCCTACTCCAACAGTCCCCTTGTTATCCCAAGATATTAACTTGAAGAACGAAGTGATAATATCTTTATATTCTTAGGTACTACCTAATAGGTTGTCAAAAAGTAATTCTCTTTTATCTCAAATTGAGCAAAGAAAGGAGATATACATGGAAGACAACTATTCACTATTAACGCCAGAAAAAGTAGTTAAAATTCTAAAAAAGCATGGTACAATTATATCAGTAGAAGAAGCTAAAAAAGTATTGGAGTTTTATAAAAAATTCGCTAAATTATGGCTAACCCAAGTATTTAGACCATGAGAATAGCAGACTTATACATAAGAGTTAGCACCGATGAACAGGCGGAAAAAGGTTATTCGCAAAGAGATCAGGAAGAACGTTTAACCCGATACTGCGAATTTAATAACATCACGGTAAGAAAAGTTATTTATGAGGATCATTCCGCAAAAACCTTTAATCGTCCTACATGGGGCTTATTACTTGCTGATTTACGAAAAAATAAGGGTAGACTAACTGACTTGGTTCTATTTACTAAATGGGACAGATTCAGTAGAAATGCAGGTGATGCTTATAACATGATTAGTGTTTTAAGAAATTTAGGTATCGAGCCACAAGCAATTGAACAACCTTTGGATTTATCTATTCCCGAAAACAAACTAATGTTAGCTATCTACCTTTCTACACCAGAGGTTGAAAATGACAGAAGAGCATTGAATGTGATTAACGGAATGCGTAAGGCAAAAAAAGAAGGTCGTTGGATGTCTACAGCCCCAGTAGGTTATAGAAACATTACTACCGAGGATGGTAGGAAGCTAATCGTTCCAAAAGAGCCACAAGCCTCATTAATTAAATATGCTTTTGAAAAAATCACAACAGGAATGTTTTCTACCGAACAAATATGGAAAGTCTCTAAAGCTAACGGATTGAAGTCTGGTAAGAATAATTTCTTAGTCGCTATGCGCAACCCTGTCTATTGTGGCAAACTGTTTATTCCAAAATATAAAGACGAAGAGAGCCAATTGGTAAAAGGGATTCATGAGCCATTAATTTCTGAAAAGCTATTTTATGAAGTTCAGGATGTCATGGATGGAAGAAAGAAAAAACAAGCTACTAAAGTTTTTTCTCTTGAAGAGCTACCTCTAAGAGGATTCTTATATTGTTCAAAATGCACAAGGATGTTAACTGGAAGTGCATCAAAAGGAAGAAATCGTTATTATTACTATTACCATTGTTCGTCCTCATGCGGCTGTAGGTACAAAGCCGAAGATGTAAACAATGCAATTTTAAAGGATTTAAAATCCTTAGTCCCTAAAGCCGGAATGGCCGAAGTATGTGCAAAAACAGTTAACGAAATGTATCATTCAGAATTTTCAAATAAGGGCGATAGTAAAAAGGAGATTATATCTAAAATTGACGCGCTCAATAACAAGATTAAAACCGCTAGAGAATTATTATTAAGTGGTGATCTTGATGGAGCAGATTACAAAGCCGTCAAAATCGAATGTGAAGATCAAATAACAACTTTAGAAAATAAACTATTTGATGCCTCAAGTCCAAAAATAAATATTGAAAATCAATTGAAAGATGCCGTTAACGTACTTTTAAACCTAGATTTACTATATAAAAACGGGACAGTCGCTATAAAAAGAGAGATAATTGGTTCGATCTTTCCAGAAAAATTGAGTTTTGACGGGACGCAACATCGAACCACTCGGGTCAACGAAGTCGTTTCAATCATCTGCATGACTTCCAATGAATTAGGGAGCAAAAAAAAGCGGGCAAACGACTTATCTAAGTGTTTGCCCGCTTTGGTGGGCCATGATGGGCTCGAACCATTTCCTACTTTTAATAGGGGCAGGTAATCCATCTACTATTTAGTTTTATATTTGTTTATGCGTGAACGTTTTCTACCAGGCATATCCCTAATTGGGAAGGTTAGATTTATTGCTATCGGTTTAGCGAGGTGTTAATAAATCTTAATATATCAATTCTTTAACATGTCTTTTCTAAAAAGAGTACCTAATCCTGTGGCATCTTTGGAAGTGAAGTTGACTGTGTCAAAGTTTTTAATTACCCTGATATGATACTGCATTTGGAATGTTATGGGTCGTGTGAGATCTCTTTTTTTTTCTTCTATTAGCTTTTCTATTAATTGTTTTGCAGACACCTGATAAGTTGTATCTAATTGAATTGGGTAGTCTGCATTTAAAATATCCTGACCTGGCGCAAGGATGATATCGTTGTGGGTACTAAAGTATTGAACTTGGCATTGATCCTGTGATTTAGTAATAGCTGCGACCACTTTACCAAACATTGTTCTATGACCGCCTACTATCTCAATTTTTATATGATCCCTTTTACTGAAACTTGGTTTTATCATATCAACAATTTGGTCGTAAACGGAGTCTATTGATGTTTTTTTATTACAGGAAAAAAAAAGAATAGTGTAAAGAGCAGTAATAAATAATCTTTTATGCATTAGATGTTATTTTATGTTCTTTAATAGGATTCAATTTCTTTTGATTTCCATAATTTCTACCTCATCTATTCAGAACCGTTACTAATCAAATAAATTAAGTATAGTCTATTATCTATGTGGTTTTAATTTCAAAATATTAGCAGCCTATATCAAACATCGAAAGCAGATAGAATCCTTTATTCATGATATGTCATTAAACCTTAGTATTCTAATCCTTATCCCTCAATTTTCTTCTGTGCTGCATTCCCCAGGCAACTATTTCGTCAACTAGAGGTTGTAACGAATTTCCATATGATGTAAGCTCATATTCAACCGTAATCGGCTTGGTGTTGTAAACAGTTCGCTTAACAAGGCCATTTAACTCCAAATCTTGCAGCTCTTTAGAGAGCATTTTTGCACCAATACCATCAATATGCGCCATTAATCCCCCAAAATGCTTTTTACCTAAACTGAGGGAACCCACAATCTGTAATTTCCATTTTCCAGACAAAATATCCATGGTATCACGGATTGCTCTGTGATGTATATCGCATGCTTCTTTACTATTCTCTAGTTTTTTTAACATATCCAGTTATAGGTTTACTCCAGGAAAGTAGTTTCCTGGAGTAAACCTATAACAAAAATAAACTTTGTTACTAATAACTTTGTCTTAGTTTAAATAAGCAAAACCTATATTTACATGATTTTTACAACGGATTCCAACATACTTGCTTCCTCCCCCATTATTTCTGTTAGCCCGATAGATATACCTTCTCCTGGACGAAGTCATACACTCCAACTTCGCGTATCTGCTCCTATTAATGGTACTTCATTACCAATTATTATTTTTTCTCACGGCTTTGGATCATCCATGGATGCATATGCTCCTTTAGTTAAGTATTGGGCTGCTCAGGGTTTTGTGGTGATTCAACCTACATTTCTGGATTCCAGAACATTAATCACTAACCCAAAGGCAGATCATCATGAAGCTGTTAAAGCATATCTGCAAAACCCTGACAAAATACACATGTGGCGGTATCGTGTTAATGATGTAAAGCGGATACTAGACCATTTAGATATGATTGAGAATTCCGTCCCTCATTTAAAAGGACGCCTGGATAGAGATCGCATAGCGGCAGTAGGACATTCATTCGGGGCACAAACCACCGCAACATTGTTGGGTACAAGAGTAATTGATGATCACGGCGGTTTGACAGAAGATCTCTCGGATGTGAGAATTAAATGTGGCGTTGTGCTCAGCATAGGGGGATGTGGCGGTGCTGCCTTAAGTGAATTTGGAAAAGAGCATTTTCCTCATCTTAATCAAAATTATACCCAAATGAACAAACCAAGTCTTGTAATTGCCGGCGACAAAGACATTTCTCCATTGACTATTAAAGGGCCGGAATGGTTTACTGATGCCTATTATCAGAGTCCAGGTGCTACTGATCTACTACTTTTGTACGGAGGTGAACATATGTTAGGAGGAATTTCAGGATACCTTGTCACAGAAACTACAGATGAAAATCCTGAACGGGTTCATATTGTCCAGCGCCTTACTTTAGCTTATCTTATAAACAAGCTCTATGATGAATCCTCACACTGGGATAAAGCATCAAAGTGGTTAAAGGAAAGCATAATACCACAAGCTGTAGTGATAAGCAAAGTATTTTAATATTGTCGCCTAGATAAACTAATTCATTCATGTAACATCGCTCTTATAGTCCGCCGCAAGAGTCGTTTATAGCTTTCAAGGGCTAGTTTTCAGGATAAGATTACTTTATCTTTTTAAATTGAATAGTTGAAATATTTTCCGGGATTATAGAGACTGTCTGCTGATTTTCAAGAAAGAAGTCAACCAGCTGATAAGCGATCAGCAAACCTTCAAACCCCTGTTTATTTCCTAGTGTTACTACAGAAAACTGTTAAGAAGCCCTCCATTTGTGCCCAGTTTTCAGGATTTTGAGTTAGTTTTTTTTCCAGACCAACCAATTACCAAAACCCTAACTGAATTAGGTTTGCTGAATCAAAGCAATTCTTTAAATTAGTAACATATCAGAAACCATGGCCATACACGTTGCAATCACGCGCAAAATCCTTCCTGGAAAAGAACAGGAATTCACAGAATCCCTGCGAAATTTTCTAGGGCAATCGTTTATCCACGATGGCGTACATGGGGCAGCAATCATTTCCTCCTTTCCAGGAGCGGACGATAACGAAATTGGAATCTTAAGAACTTTTAAAGACGAAAAAGAACGTGATGCATTTTATAATTCTGAGCAATTCAACAGGTGGGAAGCCTATGCTTCCACCCTAACTGAACCAGCTGTCTATAGGCAACTAACCGGTCTGGAGGCATGGTTTCGTTCCTCAACTCCACCGCCAAGATGGAAGATGGCAATTGCAACGTTATGCGGTGTATTTCCAACGAGCCTTTTCCTGTATTACGTTACTGGCTGGTTACTAATAGACTTGCCCGCTCCATTCAGGTTACTCATAACCGCCACACTCATGGTCGGGATATTGACATGGATAGTGATGCCAATGGTTACTAAAATTCTGAAAGCCTGGCTAACCATTCGTAATCCACATTAATTTTCGAGAATCGAATGACATCGCAAAAAAAAGCAGCCTGGCTAACCTGCCTTTAAAGTCAAAAATTCCATGAGGTGCTGTTCCAGCAATTCGGTATTGTAAGTGCCGTCTGTAGTATGGTCTGTAATCTCAAGGTTATTGTCACCCACTGTAATCGTGTACGCATTTCCGTCAATAATTTCTGGAAAACTGATATTCACAATATCAGCTACACGGGCAAATTCCACAGCCAGGTTGCTACCAAGCTGCTCATTCACGTAAGCAGGAAATTCCGTTTTTAAAAGGTCAAATAAACTTTCAGGGCTTAAAGGTTGTACATTGTCAATCGCTATCATAGGTTTTCCTATAAGCTTCCAATAATGATGCCCCGAAATCATAAACCATCAATCAGCCACCACAGGCAGATAATGACCGTCGGCTTTCAAAACAGTGTACGATTTCGACTAACTATTTCGGCTTGCATGTGTTTACCTTATAAAACATAACAGGTCATGCAAGAAGAAGAAGAAATATTTAACGTATCCGTAGCCATCAACACCGGACTAGAACCCTTAACATTCACGATCACCACAGACCACCCAGCCTCTGATCCAAAATATCAGCAGGATTACCGCGTAACCCGTGACAACGAGATGCTCGGCGTCCTTCGTCAGGATGCAGACCACCGCTGGCATTTATGGGAAGGCAACCTGGAGCAGGAAGAAATCGAGGCCATCGGACAGGCAATTGATGCACATTACGCCTAGCCAGTCCTCACATGCAAACCAATCCTTGACGCTTCCAGTCACGCAAAATTCCGGGCAAAAAAAAACACCCGCAAAAAGCAGATGTTTTCACCAATTTATGAAGGAAATCTAATTAGCTGATTTTAACATTAATTGCGTTCAAGCCTTTTTTACCTTGCTCGATGTCATAGCTTACTGAATCATTCTCACGAATATTGTCCATTAAACCAGAAGAATGAACAAAGATTTCGCTATCACCATTAGCTGGCACGATAAATCCAAAACCTTTTGTCTCATTGAAAAATTTTACTGTTCCTTGTTGCATTATATTATATATTAATTAACCAAAGATAGTTAAATTTCCGATAAATAGAATTTTATTTCAAAATTAAAATAAATATAAAATTTTGTTTTACTTAACAAATGGGTTACAAAATATTTTTTCGATAAAAAAAAACTATCCCGCTTTCAGATTCAGACGCTTAAATAACTCCCTTGTAATGACCTGCACATCCCTGGCCAATTGCTCATATCCGCAATGGCGAAGCTCAAGCGGAAAAAGATCATTACTGTAAAAACCTAACCTACAATAAATTAAGGTATAAATACACCTTTTTTTGTCGTAAATCCCCCGGGAAATTTCCTTAGCAACAACCATCTTTACAGGTAGATTCGTCAATTGTATCATCAATTCTTTTTTTATTGACAAAAGAGGCTATCAGCAAAATGATAGCCTCTTTCTATGATAGTAACAACTATTTCATTACCGATTCAATTTTATCCGAAAATCCTTCTCCTCCTTTTCCATTTCCTACATATTTCGCTATGATGTTCCCTTCTTTATCCAATAAAATTTTGGTAGGAAAAGCACTCACGCCAAATTGTACTACTGCATTAAATTTGTCGCGCTGCTCATTATCAAGCACCTGAATCCAGGGCAGGCCATCTTCTGCTATGGCTTTTGTCCATAATGTCCTGGCCGCATTCAAATCTGTACCCATTTCCTGTGAAATACCGATAATTTCAAACCCCTTGTCTTTATATTTTGCATATAATTCCTTTAAGTGAGGGTGGCTGTTTCTGCAGGGCCCACACCAGCTGCCCCAGAAATCTAGCAGCACATATTTACCTTTCAGCGTATTGAGGTTGATCGCTTTTCCATTCACATCCCTTTTATACATAGAGAAGGCCTGGAGCTTATTACCTGTTACCTGTAACAAAGAATCCTTTAATTGCTGGTAATAGGCCTTGCCCCCCTTAAACTGACCGGACAAATCGGCCACCTCCGCTTTCAGTTCTGCTGAATTGTAGATGGCACTCATATCCATTCTTGTTAATATCTTCACCGCTTCTTTTTTTCTACCTTGAGCTGCCAATGCCTGTGCATACATATAAAAAAGATCGTCTTTGATGTTGTAATCGCCCGATTTCACACTAGCTATCGCCCGTATATCGGGCTGTATCGTGTCTTTGCCGGTCTTGTACAAAGGATCAAGGTATTTCAGGATCTGGCCCTGCAGGTTTTTCCCTCTCAGTATTTTACTAAAAACTTCTATTGTTGAGCGGTAGGTCTGGGCAACTTTACCGGTACTTACATACAACTGGTACAGGCTATCGGCCAATGGCCGGATCTTTGAATCTGCATAATCAAAATCTCCCCGGGCCCCCATTTCCTTGCCTACACTTAGCAGTGCTAGATCGTGGTATTCGCCGGTGCTGGTCCTGCTGATCCACAATTCTGCAGATTTGATGTTGCCTATTTTGGCGTAGTCGCCCGCCATGCTGATCCGGGCATAATTGTAACTAATACTGGCACTGCGGTCGGTATCCGGATAGTTTTTTAAGGATTCTTCGTAAATGGCAATTCGTTTCTGTAACTCAGGCACCAGGTAAAATCCTTTAAGCACCGGGCTGGGCACATATGCTTTGGCTACTGGCGCTGGTGTTTGGCCAATTGCCTGCATGGCAATGAGCGTAAACAACAACGCTATTAAGTTTATCTTTTTCATTTGACCGTATTTTTAGTTGTAACCAGGATTTTGTTTTAAAAATGGATTTTTGTTGATGTCATCCAATGGAATTGGATACAGCTTAGCTTCCGGTCTCCAGTTTGGCTTGCCTTTCAACACCTCATCAGCTGTAGCGGTACGTTTTAGATCCATCCAGCGATGACCGTACTCAATAAACAGCTCAACAAAACGTTCATGGGCAGTAAGGTCTAAAAGCTCTGACTGTGTAGCATTTGGCTTTGTTACCGAAATCAGGCTGATGCCCGATCGTTTTCTGATGACATCCAGGTCGCTGATGGCGTCGCTAAGTTTATTTTGATGTGTCCTTGCTTCTGCGCGGATCAGGTAAACTTCAGACAGGCGAAGGAAAACATTCGATTCCGTTCTGGTTGTGCCCGTACCACCATTAAGTTTATACTTGTAAGGATAGCTGTAGTTTTTAGTTACCCCGCCAATGGTTAATGTTACAGTTTTAATCCACTCCGTTTTTCTTAAGTCGCCTGTTTCAAAAGACTGGAATAACTTGTCAGTAATTTGATATTGAGGTGCATTTGCTGCGTTTGAAGGAACAAAATTAAAGCCATCATAGGTATACAGATTGCTCCCAGGCTGTTGTAATTGCAGGATCACCTCTTTGCTGCTCGTTAAAAAGGTTTTTTTCAGGTCTGTTTCCACATCATATACCGTTTTGCCGGCAACATCAATCACTTCCGAGGCCTGGATCTCTGCATTTACCCAATCTTCTTTATATAAATATACCCTGGCCAGCAATGCATTTGCAGCATATTTATTGGCACGAAGGCGTTGCGTACCCAGGTAAGCGGGACCAAGATTCGCTACTGCATATTTCAGGTCGTCCAATATTAAATTGTAGATGACCTCCTTACTAACCTTCGGAAGGTTGGCATTAGTCCTATAGTCGCTGGTAAGTGGCATGGGTACATCACCATATATATTGATGAGGTAAAAGTAGTTGGCGGCACGAATGAACTTTGCTTCAGCAAGAAACTGCTTTTTGCCCGCAGCCGTGATACCTGTTGATTTTTCTACATTTTCGATAATGGAATTTGTATTAAATATGAGGTTGTAAATACTCCCCCAGATGTCGCCGCTGCTTTTACTATTCGCGGCACTAATAGAATTGGTATAAAACTCATTAAATACATTGGTTACTGAAGTGTTCATGATCTCGTCGGCACTAAGGCCCATAGAGATCTGCACTGCTCCGCTGTAAGCCAGTGTGGTCGTAAAAACACCGGTACTTCCTACCATTATACCATAAAGTGCCCTGACTGCTGATGCGGCCTTCGTGTCGCTGCCAAACGCAAGATCTGAAGGGATCTGGTCTATTGGACTAGGTACATCCACAAATTTTGTACAGCCCGATACAGTTAAAAGTATGATAACCAAAGCAATCAGACCGTTTTTTTTATATATGTTATTTAGATTCATGATTGTATTTCTTTAAAGTGTTAACTGTAAACCTGCTGTAACGGTGCGTAATGGGGCCATCCTGGTGTAGCTTTGTGTTTCAGGGTCTGCACCTTCATAATTGCTGATCACAAACAGGTTTTGTGCCTGCACATAGAACCGGCATGATTTGATATGTACAACGTTTAACCAATTAGCCGGGATGCTGTAAGAAACGGAAACGTTTTTCAGGCGGAGATAAGAAGCATCCGTGTAGGTACGGCTGGAGAAACTCATCGGGTAAAAGCCCGAAGTACCTGAAATGGCGCCCTGGGAAGTAGTGAACTTCTGGACCCCAGTGATGTCGTTCTCTTTCTGCCATCTGCTGAGTACCAGCGTTGGGGAGTTAAAAATCATTCCCGGAGGATTAAATAAATTGCCACTTCTCCAGTCTCTGCCCAGTTGTTTGCTGAACTGAAAAAAGAAGCTTGCGCTGAAACGTTTATAACTGAAAGTGTTGTTTAGTCCCCCGAAGAATTTAGGGTCAGAAGATCCCAGGGTTGCATAATCATTCGCAGCATTTACTATTTTATCACCATTTACATCTTTTACAGTATATAGACCTGTGATGGGATCTACTCCAACAAACTGACTGGCATATATACGGTTTAAGGATTGTCCTATAGCGTAGCTGGTGGCATAGCTTGATTTTTCAAGATCAGGGAATTTCATCAGTTTGTTTTGAGGAAAAGTAATGTTGAAATCTGTGTTCCAGGTAAAACCACCTTTAACAATGTTTTGCGACGTTAGTGTCAACTCTAAACCTCTGTTGCGAACTTCTACACCTGCAAGGTTGTCTACGATAGTAGAAAAACCTGTAGTTTTAGGCAATGGGTAATTCACAAGGGGCTCAGAAGAAATGTTATTATATCCGGAGGCTGTAAACAGGATCCTGTCTTTCAGGAAACCCAGTTCTAAGCCAATTTCCATTTTATTGTTGCGTTCCCAATGCAGGTTGGGGTTGTATAACTTGGTTGGATAAAGCGTTGCCGAATCGGCATAATTTCCGGCAGAACCCCAGGCATCAAGATAGGCATATTCACCAATCTGGTCATTCCCTGTGGAGCCGTAACTTGCCCTTAGTTTACCATAGCTTAATATTTTATTATTTTTCAGGATAGCTTCTTTAGTGAAGATCCATGCTGCACCCACTGCGCCAAAATTAGAAAAACGGAAGTTTGGTCCGAAACGGCTTGACCCATCTCTTCTCCCTGTAAAGTTAACGATATAAGTATCTTCCCAATTGTAATTGACCCTGCCGAAAAATGCCTGATATTTATATACTGTTGCTGTATTGCTAGGTGTAATTGCTGTACTTGGCAACCCTTTTAGGGAGCCGATCAGTTCATCACTGAGGTAACCTTTTGCATTGATCACCTGTCCGGCTGTAGAGCGCTGGTTATAGGTTGCTCCTAACAAAATATTCAATTTACCTTTCTTAATCTGCCCGGTATATTCTGCCTGAGGCTCAATGATCCAGTTTTTTAGCTGGTTATTGCCAAAAGCAGCAAATCCACTTAAATCAGGTTTTAATGGGTTTTGCGCTGAAAGTGGCGTTAACCTTTTTTCATCATTTTGTGTGGTGTTGTAACCAAAGCTGCTTCTTACCACTAAATTCTTTAGGATTTTGTAGTTAAGGATCATGTTGGCATTGAGACTGCTCATTTTAGAAAGGTAGGTCTGATTCAGGAGCGCCAAAGGGTTATCTTTTTGCAGGTAAAGTCCGCCTTCGTTCCATGCCAGCTTGCCATTTGCATCGTATAGTTTAAAATTAGGCGGTAATATGACCGAACCAGATAAATCAAGCGCAGTAAGGTTGCTTTCGTTTGCAGAATAATTTGCCGAAAGGTCCAGTGTAAATTTTTCATTATCACTCATGCTGTGGATGTTCGCACTCATAGAAGCGCGGTCGGTATACATATCGCCTGGCCAAACCGTTCCTTCTTTGTGATAACCACCGCCTAAACGGTACTGCGTATATTTGTTGCCTCCTGAAAAAGTAACCTGGGCATCGTTGGTATGGGCGTTATTGCCTACCAGCAGCTTCGCAAAATCGGTATATCTGTTGTTGTCCCATAAAAGGAGGTCGTAAGCATTGGCGTTCGTTTTCGCGAGTTTGTCGTTTGCAAATGCCTCATTTCTCATGGCTATATACTGTTGGGTATTTAGCATTTTCGGCATACTGGATACCTGGCTGACACCAGAATATACATTAACGTCCATATTCATTTTACCGGCTTTACCTTTTTTTGTAGTGATCAGGATTACGCCATTTGCACCCCGGCTTCCATAGATGGCGGTGGCATCGGCATCCTTGAGTACGTCAATACTTTCAATATCCGCTGCGTTTATACCAGAGAAGGCGCTTAAACCATCCCATATTCCGGCACCAAAAGGGCCGCCTACCTGGCTTACTTTATCATTGGCAGCTGCCATAGGCACACCATCAAGAATATATAAAGGCTGATCGGAAGTCAGGAACCTGTCGAAATTTGCTCTTCCACGGATCTGTACACTTAAACGGGCGCCGGGTACACCTGTACTTTGACTGACTACCATGCCTGGGACGCGTCCAATCAATCCTTGTATAGGATCAAATACTGGCTGTTTCATCAGTTCTTCTCCTGTTAG
Organism: Pedobacter hiemivivus; assembly: GCF_005144565.1. Classification (NCBI taxonomy): domain Bacteria; kingdom Pseudomonadati; phylum Bacteroidota; class Sphingobacteriia; order Sphingobacteriales; family Sphingobacteriaceae; genus Pedobacter; species Pedobacter hiemivivus. The sequence continues at coordinate 38,123 of NZ_SWDX01000010.1, read as the reverse complement.
TCTTGATTTATTGGATGTGGAGGTACGCTGACTTCCCTTGCCATAGGCCTCGACCGATACCTCATCAAGTTTAGAGATATCCTGCTCAAGACTAAGATTGATCTTTTTGGTGTTCTTACCAACCAGTACTTCTGCAGTTTTGTATCCCAGATAAGAAATTTCGAGTAAGGTCCCTTCCTGAACATTGATGCTGAAATTCCCGTTAACATCAGTTGTGGCAATTACATTTGCACCCTTTATCTTAATTATGACTCCTGGAATGCCATTTCCCTTCTCATCAGTAATTGTTCCGCTGACAGGCAGGGCAAAGATGAACAGGTCGACCAGTTTGCTGATGATCGTTTTATCCTTCTTTTTAATGATGATTGTTTTTTCCTTAATCACATAGGTCAGGTCCTGGTTTTCAAGGACAGTCTGCAGCCCTTTTTCCAGCTCTGCATTTTTCAGGTTTACGCGAATATTTTTCAGACCTTTCAGGTCAAAATCATTGTAAATAAAATCATAGCCACTCTGTTTACTGATGGTATTGAATATGGTTTCCAGCGGTGCATTTTTAAGGGAAATGTTCAGGCGCTGAGCATACCCTGCAGCAGAGGTTTGGATGATCACAGAGAAGATCAGTATAGCGGTGAGCTTCATAGCAAGCACAAGTCGGTTAAGTGTATAAAAATTCATACATTTGAATGAGTTTGGGTTAAAAAGTTGATTGATTCTAGCGGATAAATAAACGAGTAAGCCCGAACGTACGATCAATTACAAGTTGATGGTAGCCAGGGTTCCGGTTACAGCCGGAATCCTGCTTTATGTTCGGATTACCTTAGCGTAGCATTATGGCATAACGGTAATCCTCCTTCCTTCAACTTTAAAATGTACAGTATTGGTAGATTGCAGTACGTCTAATATTTTCGAGACGTGCGCAAAGCGGGGCACGCTTCCCGAGAAGTCTTTATTGGTCATCTGACCATCGTAAATGATTTCCACATCATACCACCTGGCCAGTTTGCGCATCAGATCTTTAATATTCTCATTGCTGAACTTAAATTTTCCATTTTTCCACGCAACGGCTTCTTCGGTATCCGTGTCCTTAACCAATATGCTATTGCCTGAGTTTACGGCCTCTTCGCCCGGTTTAAGTAAAGTACTGCGGTTAATGTTTACACTTCCTTCCAGTAAGGTGGTGCTGGTCATATTGTCGTCACTATATGCACAAATGTTAAAGTGGGTACCTAAAACTTCCACTTCCTGTTTATTGGTAACGACGAAAAATGGCACACGCCTAGTTTTTCTATCTCTGGTATTTATTTCCTGTTCTAGTTTTGTGACTTCAAAATACCCTTCACCGGTTAGTGTCACCCTACGTTCTTCCAGTCCGGCAAAACTTGCAGGGAATTTTAAGGAGGACATCGCATTGAGCCATACGTTTGTACCATCTGGCAATTTAACCTGGTATTGTCCGCCGGCGGGAGTGGATATGGTATTGTATACTGTTGCTTTGGAAGCAGTATTCCTGGAAGGGTTTATTTCGTAAACCAGCTGCCCATCGGTAGTTTTAGTAATCTTAATTCCAGATTGACTGGCAATTTCTCCCTGGGCGGCATCGTCGAGCGCTATTTTTGAACCATCGGCCAGCGTAAGGATTGCTTTATTTTTACCCGGGGCAATATCATTGGCATAGAAGTTTGCAGATCGGGACTGATAATTATTGTAAAACAGTAGGGCCGCTGAGCAGGAAATCAATAAAATGGCTGCAGCGATAAGCCTTTTTGGCCAGACTTTTTTTACAGGCACTTCGACCTGGTCATTGGCAGCGTTGATCTTTTCCCTTAACCCGGATAGCGATTTTTCAAGGGAGCCACGCAGCTGAGCAGTATCACCGTTATAAAACTCGTGATCCGTAACGCTGTGTTTTTCGTACCATTGTGTTACCAGTTCTTTTTGAGCAGGTGAACACGCTCCTTTAAGGTAAAGATCAATTAACTCTGATATTTCTTCGGCGGACATATTTAGTGCTTATATGTAGGTATTGCATCAGAATGATTCTACCGCCAGTCCTTTAAGAAATATTTTATTTTTTTTATAATTAATGCAGTTTTCAGATATTATACTGGATGATTTTACATTATTTTGGAGACAATTAAATAATATAATTAAGTTTACCCTTGGGGAATATGTATCATCAGACCTTTTAGCGAATATTCAGATCAGGATTTGCTTGAACAGTTAAAATCAAGCAACAGCAAAGCCCTCGAGGCATTGTATGAGCTATATTATGTGCAATTGTGCCAAATTGCATTCAGAAAACTGGGGGATGAAGCGCTGGTAGAAGAATTGGTTCAGGACGTATTTTTAAACCTTTGGATAAAACGAAAAGAGCTGGACGCCAATGGAAGTTTATTTGCCTATTTATATGCTACTTTAAGAAATAGGGCATTGCATGAAATACGGGCCAGAATAATCAAAGAACGACATTATTTGCACATAGCAGAACTGGATAAAGGCCATCTGCCCGACCCAGAAGATGATTATGTGGCCAAAGAAACCAAGCTTAAGGTGATGAAGGTGATTGAAAGTTTACCAGCCCAATGCCGTGAGGCCTTCAGGTTATCAAGGGAGGAACAGCTTTCCTATAAAGCCATTGCAGCACGAATGAATATTTCTGTAAACACGGTAGAGAAACATATCGGAAAGGCACTTAAGATACTTAAACGGGAACTGAAAGATTACGACGCGCCAGTGATCACGATCATAGGACTTCTAGCACTATACAGACTACTTAGCTGAACGCCTGACCGGCCATTTGGTAGGGCTACCAAATGGCCGGTCAACAGCGCAAAACATTTAAATTTCCGGGGCTACAGGAAAATCAATCGGAACATTTACAATCGCATTTAAATAATTACTAAAGGTCCTCTCAGCGATGACCATCACCGTATCAACCAAACCTTCATTGGTATATCCCGCTGCAAAAAAGTTAGCTATGACCTTCTCTCCAACATTACCTTTATTATTGGTTATCTCTTTCACCAACTGGGCCAAAGCATCGAGTTTTTCATCAAAACTTACCGCTCCACGACGGATCTCTAAAATTTGTTCCTGGGTAAAACCATTGAGTTTGGCAATAACAGTATGCGCACTGGTACAATAGTGACAACCATTGATACCACTTACAATCAGGTTAATGACCTCTTTCTCTTTGATGCTAAGCGAACTTTTCGCATTGGACAAAGCCAGGTAAGTGGCTAAACCATTTTCAGAACTTGCCATAAACGCATAGCTATTAGGCACCCGGCCCAAATGCCGTTTAACACGATCGAACAGGTCCTGGTTGGCCTGGCTAAGTTCATCCCGGTTTGGTACTTTAAATGTTTTCATAATCAATTGAATTTTATTTTTGTCTGCATTGACAACACAAAGTTGCATTTAAGACAAGCGCGATGGAATGGATTTAATTCCCAATGGCCTGCCTATTTTCCCCCGGATATGTTAAATTTGAGACATGAAACACGCACACACCGACCGGAGAACAGGTGGCATTATCCACTTTCTACAGAATGAACCCTTTTATGGTCGGCTCAGTGATCAATCCGATGAGCGGCTTTTTACCATTGCACTAAATAGCGGCCCGGACCAGGAAGTTTACATTGACAACATTACCTATACATTTCCGTCCTGGAGTTTACTCCCGCTATTCTCTAACCAATCCTTCTCATTTGAGGCGCCCGAGCAGGTTTCTGCCTGGCAATATAACCGAGACTTCTATTGCATTGTGGACCATGACAATGAAGTCAGCTGCGCCGGCTTTTTGTTCTTCGGATCCTATGGCCAACTGTTCATCCACCTAGACCAAAACAATCGAAAAATGCTCCAGCGCCTAAGCAGCGATTTTGTAGAAGAATTCCAAACCCAGGACAGTACTCAATCAGAAATGCTCAAAACACTTTTAAAAAGATTGATCATCATTGCGACCAGACTGGCAAAAGCACAATACCTCAAAACTCAGTCGCCCAGTGCCGATCATTTCCTGATCATCAGGAAATACAACCTATTGGTAGACAGAAATTACAAAACCCAGCACCAGGTACAGTTTTACGCCAATGAACTCAACAAATCGCCCAAGACACTTTCCAATCTGTTCGCACGCCATCACCATAAACTACCCCTACAAATTATCCATGACCGGATCATGGACCAGGCAAAAAGACTACTCTTTTATACCGACAAATCCGTTAAAGAAATCGCCTATGAACTGGGGTTTGAAGATGCGGCGCACTTTAGCCGGTTCTTTAAAAATATAACAGGACAAAACATCACACAATATAAAACTGTAGGACACCATCTCCCCCCGATCCATCAGTAAAAATAAAAATCCCAGACCAGGACCGGGCAGGCAAGAATAAAATTTTACGGAAATTGCGTACGCATTAAACTTTGAGGACAATTCCTATTTTTGCAAATTTTTCAAGAAACAAGAAGGGTTGTCACCTGATGGATTCAGAAAGCATATTCATTTAAAGCAATCTATTCACAAATAAAAAGAGCTTGTAAATCACTGAAAAAACAGATCATTACAAACTCTTTGTGTGTCACTTCATTTTAGTTTTTATTTTATAAAAGCCGCAATTTTCTGATCTACATCCTCTCCTCTTAAGTTCTTCGCTACAATAATTCCTTCCGGATTAATCAGGAAGTTCTGTGGTATGGCACTAATACCGTATTTTACCGCAATCTCTGTATTAAACCCTTTAAGGTCGCTCACCTGTATCCATGGCATACCATCATGCTTCACCGCATTTAGCCATGCTGCCTTGGTTTCATCCAAAGAAATGCCTACAATTTCAAAGCCTTTAGTTTTTAACTGGTTATAGGCTTTTAGCAAATGTGGGTTCTCTGCACGACATGGCACACACCAGCTGGCCCAGAAATCAACCAATACATATTTACCTCTTAAAGACGAAAGTTTAAATTCATTGCCCTTATCGTCTGTTTGTGTAAAATCTATTGCTTTTCCAATGGATATTTGCTTTGCCTTGTCATATTTAGCTGTTAACCTTTGTCCTGTAAAACTAGCCAACACCTTTGGGCTAAGTATCTTGTAATAAGGCTCAAAAGTCGTAGGGTCAATAACAGCTGTCTTATTTTCGCTAATGAGGTCGATTGTTACATAGGAATCGGGGTGGCTGAAAATAAAGGAATCCAAAGCTGCTTCTATTTTAGCATGTACAGGTCTTGCTTCTGCCTGGATGGTTTTAATTGCCACGGTATCTTTTACTTTAGCATAGTAAACTTTGGTAAAGCGCTGTGTGATATCCTTGAAATAGGTCAGCAATGCTGATGTTTTAGCCGTGTAGTCCAGAAAATCCTTCTGAGCCTGGCCTCCGGTAATGCTTGCATTGACCATACTGTCTGCCGCAACAACCTGGTACTTACCCTTCTCCAGGTAAAATTCTTTATAGTCCGATTGGCCACGTTTCCGCGTGGTGTCTTTTTTCAAAGGCACCAATGATAAGTAAGCTTTATTTGCAAAAGCTGTTGTACCGCTCAGCGCAAACTTACCATTTTTCACTACTGCGCTATCCTTTGCGTCTTTTCCTTCGCTGTTTTTGTAACTCAGCATCACCATCTTGTCTGCACCGGCTTTGGATAGTTTCCCGGCTATTTCAAATTTATCCTGTGCCATACAGAAACTGGCAGGCAATATCAAAAGTGCACCGATAATTGTTTTTATGTTCATCATTCTTTTATCATATTAATTTTTGAAGATTACTTCCGTCAGTCTATTTAATCAATTCCTTCAATTTCTCCGTCAATGCCTCACCCCTCAGATTTTTCCCGATAATCATTCCGTTCGGATCGATCAGCAGATTTTGAGGTACTGAATTGATACCATACATCACAGCTACCTCATTTTTCCAGCCTTTCAGGTCGCTCACTTGGATCCATGGCAATCCGTCTTTTTTAACCGCTTCCGCCCAGACTGCTTTACCACCCGGATAATCAAGCGATACGCCTACTATCTCAAAGTTCTTGCCTTTCAATTCGTTGTAAGCCTTTACTACATTCGGGTTTTCGGCCCTGCAAGGGCCGCACCAGCTTGCCCAGAAATCAACCAATACATATTTGCCTCTTAAAGAAGACAGTGTAAATGGATTACCATTCAGGTCATTCTGCGTAAAATCGGTTGCTTTGGCACCGGTCTGGCGTCTCTTCCCAATTTCCAATTTCTCTATAGTGCGTTTACCAAGCGGAGAAGTTTTTAAACTGGCCGAAAACCGGTTAAATAAGGGCTCCTCCTTTGCAGGATCAAATTTACTGTCAAGCACATACATATTAAACGTATAAAGCCCCATAAAAGAGTTTAAATGGTCTTTTGCAAACTTCAGATTGATATCCTTATTCGTAGCCACCAATTTTTGTATGCTATCTCCAGCCATTTTACGTTCTTCTGAGGATTTTACATAAGCTCCATCAGCAGATTTTTTCCCGAATTCGTTTTGCAGTTTTACGATTTTAGCGGTAACGGGTTTGATCATTGCCTCCCTTTCCCGGTTTTCTCTGTCGGATATAGAGCCAGTGATGGTTGCATTTTCGACAGCATCGTTACCAACAATTGAAATATTGGAGTTTTCAATAAAAAACCCCTGCGAATCCCGTTGGTTCCCCGCATCCGGGGCACCCTTACGCCGAACTGCTATAATTGCACCCTGCGGTTCCTCTACACTTCCTGTAAAGCGAAACTTTCCTTCTTTGATATCAGCAGAATCGATTTCCTTCCATGCATTGTTTTTCAAAAGAACCAGGTAAGCTTTGGCCGGACTTTTTACAGCGGGCAGTTGACCTGAAATGGTGTAGCTTTTTTGAGCTGCTACCACAAAAGGCAGCAGCATCAAAATTGAAAATATTGATTTTTTCATTTTTAATTATATATATAACGAGTTGCCATAGTTTAATTCAACAACAAAATCCCGCCCACAAAACATATGTTGTAAGTGATTGTCGCTGAGGCTACATATGGATTTGCAGCCAAAACGGTGAAGCGTAAATACCTGGCCGTAGTTAATGAAGGGAAATTTATAGTGTGCACTCTTGCGGTATTGTTGACATTTATCGCATATGTACCTTTATCTACCCAGGTTATGTTATCTAAACTCGTTTCCACTTTAGCAGAAGTTGTCTGGGCTCCATTGGCAGCGGTTAAACCTGTCGGGAAGAAATAGTCTAATCCAGAAAAGGTAACGTTCCTTGCAAAATCAATATTCACCCATTGCGGCAACGGCACGGTATTGGAACTTGCCCAGAAGGTTGTCCCTGTAGCCGCATCCACTGCTCTGAGCGCTGTATTAGCTCCAAATACGGAAGACGCGGTGGCTCCGAGGGTGAACCCCGTATGGCTCACATACCGTGGTTCTTTTGTGTTAAAAACATAATAAACAACTTTACGTGTCTTTGGATCCTGCGGTATACCATCTATAGATGCGATAGTCAACGGAAGCACATAGGTAGTGAAAGGCTGTAACGTTGTCTGAAAACTAAGATTTAGTACTGCGGCTTCGGAAAGGTTTGTCCCGGCAGCGATGGCTACCGTTGGTTTATAATAAAGATAACTTCTAGTTGGAAGTAAAAGAGCATTACCGCCATACTTCAGCCTATAGTCAACAATCTTAGTCGTATCGGCGGCAAAAGTAACATAATGAACATCCGATGCCGTAGTGCCTTGAAGTGCGGCTTTCATTTCCACGCTCACCACCGACACACTTCTGATGTCATAATCTCTCGCCACAACATCTGTTGACGCCGGCACATCAAAAGTTACACTACCTTCTGGTAAGGGTTCGCTGCCGGTTTTGTCTTTTTTGCAAGCCATAAGCAATAGCACTACCGTGCATATTGCCAATAAATTTAATTTGTATGTCTTCATCTCTTAATTTTATAGTTATGGATTTTGGGGCATATCCGGGTTAAAGGCCGTCACCTGAATGGGTATTTGCAGCGTGTATCTAGGGCTGTGTGGCTCAAGTGTGGCAAGAACTGTGTTCTGCGCATTGGTGCGGGTTACCGCTGGCATCCTGTTCTCCATGTCAAATCTGCGCATATCAAACCAGCGTAGGGTATGGAAAGGCAATTCACGCCTTCTTTCTGCCAGTACTTCAGTAAATACAGCATCCAGACTGGTTGAGGCAAAATCTCTGCTCTCAATTGGTGTGCCTGTAAATCTGCTCCTGCGCACCAGATTCAGATGGCTGAGCGCCGTAGACAGGCCATTCGGAGCAGTACTGCGCGCCGCGCACTCAGCCGCGATTAAATGCATTTCCTGCACAGTTGTACCGGAATTGGTTAGCTGGAAAGTTGGTGTAACCGCAGCTGCGTAAAACGCAGTCACCCCTCTTGCGGTACTGGTCCAGCTTGAATATAAGATTGTCCTCCTTGCGTCGTTGCTGGCGAACGAACCTTTTAAATCTAAGGCTATCGGGATACCAGCGGCAGCATATCCCTTACCGTAAATCGCGTCCGGATGAGACACTACATTCAGCGTGGCGGGAAATGAAGCAGGAGTGGTATAATCAATCATGGTGGCACGGGTATTGGCCAGCGCAAGCTCAGCATAACGCAGCGCTTCACTATATTCCCTTCTGTATAAATAAACGCGTGCCAGCACGCTGTATGCGGCAGCTTTAGAGCCACGAAACCTTGCAGTGCTGTTGTCAGCAGGAAGGTTCGGGATAGCGGCATTGATATCATCCAGGATGTGTTTATAAATTTCAGCTGTCGTAGTTCTTGGCGGCGCTTTCTGACTTACATTGTCTGAAGTTACAAAGGGCACAGCCAAATCGGTGGCTGCGGTTGCCGCATCGTAGGGCCCGGCATATTCATTTACCAGGTAAAAATACGAAAACGCACGGCCAAGTAAGGCTTCCGCCTTAAGGCTGTTCTTCTGTGATGCGGTCCCCCCTTCAGCAGCGTCAATACCTAACAACACCGTATTGTACAGACTAATACGTTTATAATGGTCAGCCCATAAATGGGCGGTTGCTGCCGCGTCATTTGTAAACTGCGGGGCCCAGGTATAAACGAAGTCAGTAAGTGTAATTGGCGGAGTATTAACGCCTAGGTAATCTATATTATCCGTCATATAATCCAAATAAGGACTACTAATTTCAGTTGTGAATGTTTGTGCGTTTAACCAAAGGTCAAAGTCATTCGTTGTTTTCAGCAACTGCTTGCCCTTTGGTTCAACATCCAGATATTTATCGCAACCGCTGAAAATCATGCAGCATAAAAGCAATTGGGCGGCTATATATTTAAATTTCTTCATCAGTGTAAATTTTAAAAATTAGTGAACAAACCAAGCGTATACGTAGGGGTTAAATACGATTTGGCATAGCTTCCCGTAGCCATACTAAAGTTATAGCGGTTAAATCCGACAGAGTACAAGTTTGAAGCCTGGGCTTTGATCTCAAAGTTCTTAAAGCCGGCCTTTTTTATGAAATTAACATCATTTAAGCGGTACGAAACTGTCACATCACCTAGCGTCATGTAATCACCGCTAACCACATAGTTGCTATTGTAACGGTACGCCAATCCCGGAGCAAAGCTATTCAGGTCAGTTAAGTTTGGAATATCTGTTTTCGCCTCATCACCGGCAACCCTCCAAAAGTTATTTGACCCTAGCAAAGGTCTGGTCTCTGCCGGTGTAGGTCTTGGCACCCGTACTTTAAAACCACCATAATAGTTGATCATCGCGAAGAAATAAAAATCGCCTACATCAACCCGGTTACTTAGTCCACCGCTAATAGTCGGAATGGTTGTTCCCGAATACTGTACCAGTCCTGAATTCTTATCCGACATCGCGGTAACTAAAGGCGTTCCAGTCGTACTGGTGTTTACAACATATGACGCCCCGTTCTGATCGTAAATAATCGGATGACCTTCATTATTGAGTCCACGTGTATCATAGGAAAACATAGCACCTACCGGATAACCACTTACATAACCCAGTAAATCAAGAATCTGCGGATCATAGCGTCCCGTTCTATACACATCAAGTACCTTGCTGTTATTTTTGGCGACCACAATACCTGTATTCCAGTTAAAGTTTTTAGTGGATATCCAATCTGTTTTCAGGCTAAACTCTAAACCATTATTTCTGATGGTGGCATAATTAACCAAAGCGGAGCTTGCGCCAAGCGTCGGGTCAATACTGGAATTACCCATCACATCGGTTGTTTTTTTGGTGTAATATTCAAGACTACCAGTGATATTTTTGAAGATATCATAATCAAGCCCAAAGTTTAAGTTTTCAGTCTGTTCCCACCGAAGGCCTGTATTGGCATTCGAGAATAAGACCAGCGATGGAAGTGTAGGTGTATTCTGTGTATTGTTCTGTGCCTGGGCGATTACCTGCGGAAGCGAAAGCTTGGCTACATTTCCATTAAATCCGTAAGCAGCGCGTAGTTTCAACTGGTGAAGCCAGTTGATATCATTCATAAAATCTTCCTTATGAATGTTCCAGGCTGCACCTAATGACCATAGTGGTTTGTACTTATATTTCGGATCACTACCAAAAAGGTTTGATTGGTCAATGCGGATACTTCCTGATAAGGAATAGGTATCTTTAAAGGAATAGACAATATTAGAAAAAGCCGATACATAACGGTCGTCATCATAGGTCTGGTTAAATAATGTATTCAAAGCCTCAAGTGGATTAGAAGTAACTAAGGTGCCTCTAACTCCCGTTACACCGTTAATTATAGAAGCGTAATCTACAGGCTGATGCAGCAAACTCTGATCATTATAACCAAAATATGAGGCTAAATTACTTTTATTTAATACGCGGCGCATTTCAGCACCTGCTATACCATTTAGGGAATGGTTACCAATTCTTTTATTATAATTTAATTGCGTCCGTGCGGTATAACCAGTTGAACTGGTATTCTGCTGACGCAGGAAATCCCCGTCAGGAAGATTCCTTTTGAATACCAATGAAGGGTTAGCGGTAGTAGGCGTAACCGTGTAGGTATTAACCATGGCGTTCACTTCATTCGAACCCTGGGCGGCCAGGTGCCTGAACTCTGTACGGGACGTTTCATATACCCCGCCGAACAACAGGTTAAATCCTTTTCCAATGTTATAGTTAAAATTGGCAATGGTCTTGTAATTCAGCGTCCGCGTTTTATTGCTTACTTTATTCGCTTCAATTAGTGAGTAATAATTTTGGTCTAAAAAGCCTTGCGACAGCAGTACATTATTATATACCGGTGCGTAGCTTTTTGAAATGATGGCGGCAGGGTTACCGTTTACATCTTCATAGCGTTCATAGCCAGCAAACTCAGCAGCCCCCGGTATCGGAGCACTGTTAGCACGATTTTCCTGGTATTCTGTGATCAGTTCCAAGCTCAGTCGTTTCGCCAGTTTAAGGGTAGTTCGGCCTGTCAGTTGAAATCTATTGTTGTCATTCAGGATCGCGTTATTACGGTTCCCCGTATAATTTGCCGTGATGTAATATAGTGCGTCTGGCACGCCACCTGAAATGTTCAAGGTATTTGTCTGCGAAACTGCCGTTCTTTGGAATAAGCGACTGTAATCCTCAAGATTGTCATAGTTAGCCAGTTCCGCAAAAGAGCTTTCCGCCTGTGCAGGTGTAATAATGCCGGCGACAAGCTGAGCCTGGATATAGTAAGGGATAGAACGACCTATATTACCTCCTGTTATTGGTCCTGGCGCAAATAAGGCATTCCAGCTGGATGGATTAACAATTAACGCTTGTCTTTCACGTGTATAACTGGCATTGATGCCCGACGCCTCCGGATCCCAACGGTAGCGGCTGTAATTTTCTTCTGGTGTAAGGCCCAATGTGCTCCTGAAATTGAACTGTGCGGCACCGGGCGTGGCTTGCTTACGCTCAATGATGATCACACCATTAGATGCCCTCACTCCGTATACCGTAGCAGAGGCGGCGTCTTTAAGAATCGTCACCGATTTGATTTCATTCGGATCTATCATATCCAGTGTCAGTTCTGTCGGGTAACCATCCACTACAATTAACGGACTTTGGTTAGCCGACATCGTAGAAATACCCCGGATATTGAACAAAGGCCTGGTAGTTTCTCCAACGCCAGGAGTAGTACTGGTAAACTGTACGCTGTTATTAATCATCAATCCCGGCAACCTGTTTACCAAACCATCAAGGAAATTGGAACTTACCCTGGACTCATACTCTTTGGTACCGATCTGCGCAACAGCGCCCGTACTCTGTTCAGGCTTAATCCGCTGGTATCCTGTGTTTACCGTTACCGCTACTTCCTCCAGGTTTCCGATGGCAACTTCCATACGGATAGTTCCAAGTTCTTTAGCTGCAGGCACTTCTTTGGTTGTGTACCCGGTATAACTAATAACAACTGTCACATCCTCCTCCACATTTTGCAGCAGGAACGTTCCATCTGTACCGGTCCTTACCCCTTGTCTTCGTCCCTTAACACTCACCGTGGCACCTGGTAAAGGATTGCCCGTTACCGAATCAACTATTCGACCACGCACATCGATATTTACAAAAACGGCACGCAGGTTATCCATAAAAGAAGGCTTAGCGGCTTCTATGACAATGAATTTATCCTTTACAGAATAAGTAAGATCCTGATTGCGGAACAGCACCCTCAGAGCTTCTTCCAGTTGAACATTCTTCAGGTTTACGGTTACTTTTTTCGCATTTCCAACCTCTTTCGAGTTAAACACAAAGTCGTAGCCGGTTTGTAATCTTATTTTATTAATTATATTTCCAAGAGAGGCGCCCGTTTCATTTAAAGTTACTCTTTGGGCATACCCAACAGCACTTGCCTGAATCAAAAAGGTGGTCATTAGTACTATGATTAACTTCATAATCAATAGGAGTTTGGCTGGCAGCCACTTAAACGGCTTACCACAGTTTAAAGCATTGTTATCCATACTTCGTCATTGCTTTGTATTCAAACTAAAGGGTCGACGACAGACCATCAATATTGCTTTGTTGCACAATATTGCCTAAGTTTGAATTGGTTTGAGTTGATAAATGATTGTACACAAAAAATTGTTCTTCCTGATTTTTTTCAGGAATGGTTGCTCAAACTTCTGCCGGAAAGTGTTGGTAGCACTTTTCGGCTTTTTATTAAAAGCTACCGTTTCTCTTGTAATCTTAGTAGCGTAGCATTTCTTTCATAATTCGGTTGTTTAGTTTTTATTAATATGATTGATTTAGGTTGATGTTTATTTTGTAACTGTTATTGTTCTGCCTTCTACTTTAAAGCGTACGCTTCCTGTGGTCTGCATACGCTCCAGTACAGAAGATATATTCCTTGTTCTCGACACCGCACCACTAAAAATCTCGTATTTTGGTGCGTCGGCCATGTATACAACATCTACCTCATACCAGCGGGACAATTCGCGCATAATGCTTTCTAATGTCCTGTCCGTAAACACGATATTTCCATTTTTCCAGGCCACGGCTTCCTCCAGATCAACTTTCTCTACCCGAATATTTCCGTTATTTATGGCTTGTTCTCCTGGCTTTAAGATGTGTGAAAAAGCAGCTGAGGCACTTTTAGCACCAGCAACAACCACACGTACGCTACCCTCCAGTAATGTGGTTTTGGTGGCTGCCTCATCGCTATAACTATTGATATTAAAGTGCGTGCCGAGCACAGTTACTTCCTGCTTGTCTGTAGCTACAATAAAAGGAATAGGCTCCGATTTAGACTGATCGCCTTTAGCTTTTGCGCGATAGCTTTTTGCTACTTCAAAATAGGCTTCCCCCTTTAATAATACTTTACGTTCAGGTCCAGAAAATTTTGAGGGGAAAGAAAGCTTAGAATCCGCATTCAACCAAACATGGGTGCCGTCTGGGAGCGTTACCTGATAGGTACCGCCACGTGGGGTGCTTGCGGTAAGCATTTGAGCTTGAGTTGCAGCAGCAGCTACTTCCGTTCCATCATTGTACTTCAAACCTTCCTCAGCAATTACCACTCCTATTTTTGACTCACTCAATGTGATCACTTTTCCATTTGCAAGTGTAATCATTGCCGTATTTTTCCCTGGAAGAATATCCTTAGCAGAAACGAAGAGGTTTTCTGAACTAATACCGGAATATTGTGAATTATATAACCAAATCCCCAACGTAATTAGTGCAAGTATAGCTGCAACCCCGCCTATACGATACCACAATCTCCTCACCCTAATTTTATTTACGGACTTGGGTTTGCCGATATGCAATGCTAATTCTGCACCAATTCTTTCATCAGTTCTTTCAAAAGCCTTTTGATCGGGCAATATCGTACTCATCTCCAAATCAATTAGAAACCATTGCTCCACAAGTCTACATTCTTCCTGGCTTGCTAAACCCTGACGATATCTAGAGATCAATTCTTTTGCTTTAAAACTATCCATATTAAGATGGGAATATAGTCCCCCTTATATACATGTAGGTTAAGTCAGTAAAACTCCCAGATGAAATGAAAAAAAAATTATGGTTGAGCTAAAAACAAGAGAATCGCAAACATGCCAAGCTTTATTTTTAAAAGTTTTAGCGCATTATTAACCTGATTATGAGCCGTTTTTTCGGTAATATTTAAGCGTTCACTAATTTCTTTATAGGACAGATTTTCTTTATGACTCATTAAGAAAACTTTTCGCATCTTCTCTGGAAGCTGTGCAATTTGTTGCTCTATAAAAGCCATCAACTCATTTTCAGCAACCTGATTGTCGGTAATCCATTCGCCTTCATCAATAAATAACTGGAAAGAAGCCGCATAATCAGCTCTTACTTTCTGTTTGTCTATCCAATCAAAAAATCTGTATCTGAGTGCTGTGAATAGATAGGCCACAATACTACCCTTTAGGTCGACTACCGCTCTCCTATCCCATAGAGAAATCAATACCTCTTGCACTAAATCACCTGCAAGATCTTCATCCTTTACCAGCCTCAGCGCATAAATAAACAATTCCTTTTTGTGTCGGTTATAAATCTCCGTAAATGCAATACCGTCCCCCTCCTTTAACAAGGCCGTCAATTCCTGATCGGTATAAGCACCATAAGCAGCCATGAAATGAGTTCCTTGTTTAGGTTACTGAAAATTTTCATGTAAACATATACAGGAAATCTCAAACGCCTTGTAAAAACTTAATTATTTTTTGAGTTATGCTACATTTTTTCAGGCACCTTTGTCAACATACAAGAGAACCTGCTGGTGATTTTCGACGAGCTGTTTAAAGGGACAAATGTTAAAGACGCCTATGATACCACCCTTGCGGTAAGCAAGGCCTACGCACAATACCGGAACTGTATGTTCATTATTTCCACACATATCATTGAGGTAGGTGAGGCGCTCAGGGAAGAGGTTGAGGGTTTACAGTTCCGAAGGCCGATAACAATAGGAAAGCGATAGCTGA
The DNA here is from genome assembly GCF_005144565.1 of Pedobacter hiemivivus. Lineage (NCBI taxonomy): Bacteria > Pseudomonadati > Bacteroidota > Sphingobacteriia > Sphingobacteriales > Sphingobacteriaceae > Pedobacter > Pedobacter hiemivivus. The sequence goes on along the minus strand of NZ_SWDX01000010.1, from coordinate 22,712 downwards.
CTATATCCTGAAGCAGATGGATATGAGCAATGCAAGGATCAAACAAGCCCTCCTGAGTTAGTTAAATTTACCGGCAACCAAGGGCTAATATCCCTGGATAAAAAAAATGCTTGCAGAAAGAAAACGTCATTGAGTAATAATCTTGGAAAGATTCATTAATATTGGCTGACTAATGTGTAAATTTAACCAATCAAAACCCGGAAAGTGATTGGCACCATGATAAAAAAATAATGGACAATTATAGCGGATACACGGATCAGCAGCTTACCGAAATTCTTCGGAAGGGAGATCAGTATGCCTTCGCCGAAATCTATAACCGTTATTACGCTTTACTTTTCATACATGCAGACAGCAGATTAAAAAACCACGATGAGTCGGGGGACATCATTCAGGATGTATTTGCACAGCTTTGGCAAAAGCGTGAATCGCTCAACATAGAGAACCTTGTCGGCTACCTCTACAAATCTGTACGAAATAGAATTTTTAATCTCATCAAACATAAAAAGATCATCACAGGCTATCTCGACTGGTTCACCTTACCGGATATCGATCAACAGGAATTTGCAGATCATCTAATCCGTGAGAAGCAATTCGCCGCCATGATTGCCGCTGAAATCGAAGCCCTGCCGCCTAGAGAGAGACAGGTATTTGAACTGCGAAAATTCGAGAATCTATCAAATAAAGAAGTAGCCAGCCGTCTCGATATTACTGAGGCCACAGCTGCCGATTACATGAAAAAAGCCGTAAAAACACTTAAACCTCGTATAGGACTTATTCTGTTCACCGCATTTAATCATTTTAATTCATTGTAAATCAATAAATTATTATTTTTAAGCATTTTATTCAATTATTCCTCCCCTCGATTTGTCGTCTCAAGTTGTCTTTCTAATATAAGCGCAAATCACGATGACAAAAGAAGAACAATTCAGAGCAATACTAAACCGGTATATCGCAGGAAAAGCAACCGAACAGGAAATTGCGTTTTTGGAAAGCAGCTATCAATCCTGGGGTGACCTGGACAGGTCCGCATACAGCCCTGAATTCTTAGATCAGACCAAAGCGTTGTTGTGGGCTGGTCTTTCTGCACGCCTGCAATTGGAAGAAATCAAACCAGCGCCGGTCATCCAAATGCGGGCCCGTCAATCGCTTGGCACACGTATCGCCATTGCTGCAGCAATAGCCAGTATCATTTTTAGTGTTACGCTTTTTTACTACAAACAAAAGACCAGCACTAACCAACCTGTTAAAATCGCCTACCAAAACGATATCGCTCCAGGTAAAAATGGTGCTACGCTTACCTTAAGCAGTGGTAAAAAAATATACCTATCAGATTTCCAAGACGGGACAATTGCCAGTGAATCCGGTGTTAGCATAACTAAAGACAGCATCGGTCAGCTCATTTATACAATAAACCGCAATACCTCCTCCGGCAAGGGCGTCAATACGCTGGAAACATCCAAAGGAGAGCAATCCCAGGTTCGCCTACCCGATGGCTCAACTGTATATCTCAATGCGGCTTCCAGCCTGAGTTATCCGGCAAATTTCACCGAACATCCTTACCGGAAGGTAAAACTTTCAGGCGAAGCCTATTTTGAGGTAGCCAAAGACAAAGCCCATCCATTTATTGTACAGACCAAGGGACAACAGGTACAGGTTTTGGGAACACACTTCAACATTAATGCCTACCCAGATGAAACAGCTATTAAAACCACTTTGCTGGAGGGATCTGTAAGCGTTACCCTCCTATCCGCAAGTGGCAACCGCAAAGGTATCACAGCCGGGGAACCAGTTACCTCCAAAAGCAAAATCATCCTGAAACCTGGCCAACAATCAATTCTGGCACAAACCGAACAATTAAATATAAGTCAGGTGGATGCCCAGGCCGAAGTGGCCTGGAAAAACGGGGAATTCGTTTTCGAACGTGAAAACATTAAAAGTATCATGCGTAAAATCTCCCGCTGGTACAATGTAGAGATCATCTATGAAGGGGATGTAGAGAAAAAGGCATTATGGGGTTCCATATCAAGATACTCCAATGTCAAGAACGTCCTGGAGATGCTTTCAGTTACTGGCGCGGTAGCTTTTGAGATCAGAGATCAAACCATTATAGTCAAACCGGCCATCAAATAACCTGATAAAACCCAATGCAATAAACACGAATCAACCACAAACAATCATATGTTTAACTAAACCAACAAAGACATGAAAACGAAGAATCAAAAGAGCCCCTAAGGCTGTAATGGAAGTCCATAAATTAAACAGGGATGCGACTAACACCCCTGTTCTACTGATGGCAAAATCATGAACTAACACAATTTTAAATGCAGTACCTGCCTAAGTATCCTCGAAGATCCATGCAGACACCGCTTAACCACTAAGTAAATGTATAAAAATTTTACAAGAAAACTTTGTATGCCAAAGGCCTGCAAAGTAAGGAGTTTTGATCTATCATTGATTTATCCAAAAGGCCTCAATTTAATTTTAGCTATGAAAATAACCATACTATTATTGATCGTCATCGTCTTTCAGGTCAGTGCCAGCACTTTTGCACAAAAAGTGACCATTAACCAAAAGAACATGCAATTGGAACAGGTATTCCGGCTAATTCGTGCCCAGTCCGGATATAAAATTTTAATTGATGTTGACCTGCTGAAAAGCACAAGCACCATAAGTTTAAACATCAGGAATTATTCCGCAGAGGAAGCGGTAGCTGCTGCGCTCAAAAATCAAAATCTGGAATATGAGTTGAGAGATAAGTTGATCCTGATCAAAGCCAGAGAAAAAGGCTTTTTTGAGCAGCTTATTTCTACTATTCAGGCAACTGAAGTGTGGGGTAAGGTACTGGATGAGAACGATCAGCCATTAATCGGCGCTACGATAACGATCAAGGGCAATAACAGGTCGGTAAAAACAGATCAGCGTGGTATTTTTCACCTATTGAATATAGCAGAGGATGACCGGCTTGTGATTAGTTATATAGGATACCGGACGCAGGAGCTTAAAGCATCGGAGATCAAAACGCCTTTGCTGATTAAAATGGAAGTTACCTCCAGCGATCTGGACCAGATACAGATTACAGCTTATGGCTCCACAACAAAGAGGTTGGCCACTGGTAATAGTACAACCATAACCGCAGCAGAAATTGCTAAAAATCCCTCACGGAATGTGCTGGAGGTTATACAGGGCCAGGTACCCGGTTTATTTGTACAACAAATGAGCGGACTACCCGGTTCACCCTTTAACCTGAAGATCAGGGGACAACAGAACATCAGCAATTCGTATCGGGTTAGTCCTTTAATCATAGTAGATGGTGTATCCCTTCCCAGCGGAGCCCTTCCTTTAAATCAACTCGGTCCCGCCAGGGAAAATCTGAATGTTGAATTAACTGGTGGTAATCCCCTGGATTATATTGATCCTTCTACAATTGAATCCGTGACCGTACTAAAAGACGCAGATGCCACCTCGATATATGGTTCACGAGGTGCCTATGGAGTCATACTGATCAAGACTAAAAAAGGCAAAGCAGGGTCACCTAAGCTAAATGTAAGTGCTACTTCCGGACTAACCATGCGCGGCTCTTCTCCTAAATTGCTCAATACAGAACAATATATCATGTTGAGAACGGAGGCATATAAGAATGATGGCGTCACCATTACTTCGGCGCCAAACTTTGCCGACATTAATGGGCCTAATGCTAATCGTTATATAGATTTCCAGAAGGAATTAGCCGGTAATCATGCTTCAGTAAACAAGATAGATGCCACTTACTCAGGCGGGACTTCAGATATAAGCTTCTTAATTGGTGGAAACTATCGTAAACAAACCAGTATCCAGATTGGCAAAGGTTCTGTTAGGGACGGCGGACTAAATTTTAACATCAACAACAGTGTAAAGGACAATAAATTTAACATCAGTTTGTCTGGCAGCTTTTTATCGACTACAGATGATGCGGTTCCTTACGATTTTAGCCAGGGAAATGCCTATACCAGCGCGCCCAATTCAGGACCCTTGTTCTTAGCTGACGGTAGTTTAAACTGGGTTGACTATGCAGACTTAGGCAACCCGGCAGCAGCAAAGAATATTATATTCAAAAATATCACCAACAATTTGTTATCTACGCTCAGTTTAAAATATGCACCTGTAAAAGGTCTTTCCATTAATACCCAGATTGGCTATAATTATATAAACTCCAAGGCCATAAAAGCGCTGCCTTCTTCTTACTTCCAGCCCGGAACCGCATTTAAAACAAGTAGCACTTTAAACTTTTACACCATCCGGAACATTACCTTTGAACCGAATGTGTCGTATCAGACCGCTTTAGGAAAAAAAGGCGAGTTAAATGTTCAGGCAGGAGGTACACTCGAAAATCAACTTACCTATTCTTCTTCCATTACCGGTAATGATTTTATATCTGATGCCATGCTGTATAATCCCACATTCGCCGACAAATTGACACCTGGGACAAATCCTCAGGCCAATATTGTGACCACCTATAATCAATCGCCTAATAAGTATCTTGGTTATTTTGGGATCATCCGTTATGTATGGGATAACAAATATGTTTTAAATTTAACAGGCCGTCGTGATGGTTCTACTAAATTTGGTGAAAATTATCAGTTTGGCCAGTTCGGGTCAATAGGGTTTACCTATATCTTTAGTACTGAAAAATGGTTTAAAAGTTTATTGCCCATAATTTCTTTTGCCAAATTAAAAGCAAGCACTGGGACTTCAGGAGGTGATGCGGTCGCTAGTTATTCTTACATCACCACCTACAGTTCAGGCGTATCCTACCAAGGCAGTTTAGGCTTACAGGCAGACAATCTGGAAAACAAGAACTTACATTGGGAACTCAACAGAAAAACAGACATCGGCATTTTAACAGAGTTTTTTGATGGAAGAATCACTTTGGATGCCACTTATTACAACACAAAAACAAGCGAGCAGCTGCTTAACCAACGCTTACCCTCTGTTACCGGATTTACGACACGAAATATGAATCTCCCTGCCATTGTTAAAAACTACGGATGGGAATTTGATCTGACAAGCAAGAATCTAACCGGAAAGCATTTCAGCTGGACTACGCGTTTTAACCTCACGCTGCCTAAAAACAAATTGGTCTCCTATCCCGGACTTGGGACGACAATTATAGATTTCGACAGAGTAATCGGCAAATCCATAAATGGCATCAGGCTGTATCAATATGCGGGGGTTGATCCTGAAACAGGATTATACAACTTTATTGACCGCAATGGAGTGAAATCAGCATTTACCCCTCCCCCTTTTGGGACCAATGCTTTGGACATAAACCTTGATAAAACGGAATTTATTGACCTCTCCCCAAAATTTTACGGTGGGTTGAGCAATAGTTTCAGCTATAAAAATATTAGCCTTGATGTGGTGTTCACCTTTACAAGCAGAATGGGTAAATCCTTTCTGGGATCTTCTCAATATCCTCCGGGCGTTGGGTATGTAAATACGACTACTGCGGCCTTAGAACGTTGGCAAAATAAAGGCGATATCGCCACTGTGCAGCGAGCAGGTGCAGGACCCTATGCCTATTATGCGCAAACGAACTTTCTGCTCGGCACCGGGGCCTATGAAAAGGCGATTTACGCCAGGCTCAGTAGTTTGAATCTTTCTTATACTTTACCTGCTGCAATAGCCAAACGGCTTCGCCTTGGCAGTTTGACGGTTTTTGCACAAGGTTCAAACTTGCTGACCATCTCTAAATACGGAGATCTGGATCCCGAAAACCTGGGTGCGGGAATGGCACCATTAAGGAATTTTTCGGGAGGTTTAAGAGTTTCACTATAAAAAATAAGATCATGAAATCAATATATATATATATTAAGACCCCTTTAAAAGAATTGCTATGGGTTCTAGCAATTGTGTTGATCGCTGCTACGGGATGTAAAAAGTACCTGGATATTCCTTTGCCGGTTAACAAAATTGCCGGGGAAGGTGCTTATACCAATGATAAGTCAAGTGCGGCAACTATCAATAACATATTGGGAAATTTTTCAACCCAGGGATATTTCGATGGGTCAGCAACCAATAACCTGTGTTTTTTTACCGGATTGTATACCGATGAACTTCAAAACCTCAATATCACCTTCGCAAACCAAAACTTGTATTATACCAATGCAATAAATGCAGGCAATACCGGAGGGTTGTGGAGTAACCTTTATAAACAGATTTATAATGCAAACCTGACTATCGAAGGCGTTACTACATCCAATACCCTCACTTACAAAAACCAGTGGTTAGGTGAAGCCTATTTTATCAGAGCCTTTTGTTTCTTTTACCTGGCCAATTATTATGGTGATGTTGTCATTACCTCCTCCAGTGACTATCTGATGAATAAAGACCTTCCGCGAGTTGCTAAAACAGAAGCTTATAAACTGATTACAGCGGATTTATTGAAGGCGAAGGAATTGCTGTCAAATGAATACAAAGATGGCAACGGCCTTAGCACTACCGGCCGCGGAAGACCAAACAAATTTACAGCGGCAGCTCTGCTTGCCCGTACTTATCTGTATACAGAAGACTGGTCTAATGCAGAAATTCAGGCAAATGATGTGATCACAGCAACCATTAACGGAGCTTCTGCCTACACTTTACTGCCTCCTTCAGACATTGACAAAGTTTTCCTGTCCGCCAGTAAAGAAACCATTTTTAACCTGGGATCCACAAGGATTAATCAGGATTATGTGATATATAACAACAATATGCCCGCTATTGTTGACTATAATGCCGGCGGCAATTGGGGAAGTGTGAACGTTGCGATCAGTCCGATGCTAATCAGTGTCTTTGAGAAAAATTCAACGACTTTGGCTGATGATCTTCGGAAGACCTACTGGATAAGGTCTGCAACAATGAAAGCCAGCACAACGAATCCTGTTATACCTGCACAAATCAAATATTTTCCCAATAAATATAAATCTTCTGTAGTTGGTGCGGAGAATATTGTCCTGTTCAGACTTGCTGAGCAATACCTGATCCGTGCCGAAGCACGTGCAAGGCGAAATAATTTAGATGGTGCAAAAGCAGATCTGGATATGATTAGGATCAGAGCCGGATTGAATGGAACTAATGCTGTTGGACAAACAGATATGATCAATGCGATTATCCGGGAAAGACGTGTAGAACTCTTTACCGAATCCAGCCACCGCTTTCTTGATCTGAAACGTACAAGTACTATTGATGCTGTGATGAATTTAGTAGTTACACAGAAAGGTAATGGAGCAACCTGGAATCCATTAAAGCAGAATTTTCCAATACCTGTTAACGACATTTTGGCTAATCCTAAACTGAGACAAACTGAAGGTTATTAACATAAAACATGAAGCGATCAGTGATGATCGCTTCATTACAAACAACATTTTTTGAACACTTATCTCTTCACAAGATCACATAAACTACAAATAGATGAAAACCAGTAGAATAGTACTAGCTGCAGTGACTTATTTAATATCCCTGCCTGCTATAGCCCAGGTAAAGCACTTTACCATCAGTGGCAGCCTGAAGAATATGGCTGCAATGCCGGCTAAAATTTACCTGAACTATGATCCGGTGGTAAAAAAGCCAACAGACAGTGCTATGGTAATAAATGGCAAATATACTTTTAAAGGTAGCGTTGACGTCTCGGTACCTGCATTGATGACATTGGTGGCTGCTGAACCTAAAGAAATAGACAGCAAGAATCAATACACGCTAATGCTGGATAATGGCACTATAAGCCTGTTATCCGATCAGAATTTAGGCAATACCACTGCTACTGGAACCGGGACGCTGGCAAATACTGAATTTCATAAAATAACCAGCTTTGCGCTTACTGAATCAGCTGCGATCAATAAGATCTTCCAAAGTGAAGCCTATAAAACAAATGACTCTTTAAAAAAATCAGTACAAAAAAGAAGTTCAGCATTACTTGGAAATGCTTTGGTTAATATGATCACCTATATAAGGAAGAATCCTGAATCACCGGTAAGTCCATATTTGACCTACTCACTGTTTTCCACTGGTTTTTTAACCCCGCAAATGACCGATACCTTAAATCAGATCGTACCTGCTTCGCTGCGTTCTTCATCCGTTGGCATTGCGATAAACAATATCTTCACTAAAAAGAAAGAAGCCCAGCTTGAGGCAGCAGCCAAAAGGAAAGCGCTGGATGACATGACCCTGTTGGGCTCGAAAGCCAAAGATTTTACACAGAACGATGTGGCCGATAAGCCGGTTAGCTTGTCTTCTTTTAAAGGCAAATATGTACTGATTGATTTTTGGGCCAGCTGGTGCGCGCCATGCCGGGCAGAAAATCCGGCTGTACTTAAAGCTTTTAACGCCTATAAGGATAAAAATTTCACGGTTCTTGGTGTGTCTCTCGATTCGCAAAAGGGCAGGCAAGCCTGGCTGGATGCCATTAAAAAGGATGGATTAACCTGGACGCAGGTTTCAGACCTTAAAGGCTTTGAAAATGAGGCAGCGGTATTGTATGGCGTAGAGGCAATTCCTCAAAATTTTCTGATTGACCCTAACGGAGTAATTGTAGCTAAAAACCTAAGGGGTGAAGAATTGCAAAAAAAATTGGCTACACTGTTAAAATAGAGCAATGAAATCTCATCCATAAAAAGGAGGGTGTCTATTTTTTTTGGACACCCTCTTCATTTATATCTATTCTATCAAAATTTGCCGACAATATTATCGTCCTATTTTAGTTAGTAATAAAGCCACTGAATCAGGTTTTGAAAGGAATGGCGAATGACTGGTGTTTAATTGATATATCGTTTTTACGCCTGCAGCACTGATCATGCGATTTTGTAAGGATGGAGATACTACGTGATCTTGCAAGGTTTTAATATAGACTTTCTCCACAGAACCGAAATTGGCAGCTGTTAATGTCACCGGATTCATAAATGGAATTGCTGGTTCAGGACGGTAATTTTGTAAAACAAGGCTTTTAATCTGAGCAGAACCGTCCTGAATGAAGATATTAGTGATCTGATCTTGTTTTACATCAAGAGTTCCATCAGCATTACCAATAAGTATTCCTTCCCCGCCCAGTGAAGAGCCTGCATCACTTAAAGCAAGGTCTTGGAGCGATTGTCCGGAAGTTGGCAGATAGGCTGCGATATAAACCAGCTTTTCGATTTTCGAAGGATTTTGCTCGGCAACAGCAGAAATGATCATTCCGCCTAAGCTGTGGCCTACCAGGATAACTTTGCCGTTTATTTTTGATATCGCATCAGCTACTTTATCTCTGTAAGTGTTTAATGTTAATGTTGAAGGAACAGTATTGTCGCTGCCATGGCCCGGAAGTTCTACAACGGTTACATTATTGCCTTCATTGATCAGGCTTGTCTTTACGGCATTCCATACATAAGGTGCCTGCCATGCTCCGTGTACAAGGACATAATTTTTAGCGACAGGTTTCATTTCATCATTCTTTTTTGAACAAGATGAAAACATAATGGTAGCTATAGCTACAGAAAGTAAGGTTAATATAACTTTTTTCATGATTCGAAATGCCTAATTGTTTAGGACATGACAAACATCCGATTATGTTCGCCGGATAAGTTTAACCCAGGTTAAAATCGAAAAATAGTGTAAATAAATTTATAATTTTATCACATGTCAGAGAACACAACAGAAATAGAACGATTACGAACGATTTTAGGATCTGCCGGCATGAAACCGGAAGCATTTGAATTGTCATTGCCTTATTGGAAATTGAAACAGTATAAAAAAGGTGAGTTTTATAATGAATATAAAAATGTTTGTAAACACCTGGGCTTTGTGATCAACGGCGTATTTAGAATCTATCGGGCAAATAGCGATACGGGTGAAGAAAAAAATATGCTGTTTTTTACGGACAACCAATTTGTAGCATCTTATAAAAGTTTTTTAGGCCAGACAGCCTGTGATTATTATACGGAAGCGATGGTTGATTCGCTTATACTATATATACATGTGGATCACCTGGCTGAACTGTATGGTAAATCACATCCCTGGGAACGGTTTGGAAGGATTGTTGCCGAAACGGCTTTTCATGAAGTTATGGTCAATACGGAAGGATTCTTGTTTAAAACGCCGGAGGAGCGTTACCGCGAAATGATGGAAAAGCATCCCAATATTTTTAATGTGGTGCCACTTTATCACATTGCCTCTTATCTGGGTATCCAAGGCCCATCGCTGAGCCGGATTCGTAAAAGAATGGTTGGAAAATAATGTATTGACCTGACATCAGGTTGCCGGATTGCTGAAATCCTCTAAAAACACTTTTTTTTAGAGGATTTTCGATTTTAACCTGGGTTAAACTTATTGCCGGGAGATAGCCCGATGTTTGTCATGTCCTAAACAATTAGGCCTTAGACAATATGAAAACAGCACAAAAAACAACCGGCAAAAATTCTAAAACTATTATACTTATTCACGGAGCATGGTCAGATGCATCTTCCTGGGATGCAGTGATCCCTTTGTTAAACGCAGAAGGCGGAGAGGTCATTAATGTGAACCTTGCAGGTCACGGAAAAGATGAAACCTCATTTGCGGGTATCACATTTCAAACTTATGTTGACCAGGTAAAGGCAGCTATCGGCACCCGCAGTAATGTTGTTTTGGTGGGACATAGTTTTGCAGGATTGGTGATTAGCCAGGTTGCGGAACAAATTCCTGCTCAGATTAAAGATTTGATCTTCCTTGCAGCAGCCTTGCCACATGATGGTGATAGCCTTTTATCCTTGGCAAAACAAGACCCCGCATCTCATATCAGCAAATCCCTAACTATTGATCAGGAACATGGTGCAGCAATCATCGCGAAAGATGCCGTAGCAGATATATTTGCCGCCGATGCACCTGTGCAAGTTCAGGAATATATTGCCGCTCACGTTAAACCCGAACCACTGGCCCCTCTTGCTACACCGGTTCAACTGACCGATACAAACTTCGGTAGCATTAGAAAAGTCTATATCCACACGGTTAATGATAATGCGATCAGCTATCCTGCGCAACAGTATATGGTGAAAGCAGGTAAAGTGGATAAAGTATATACCCTGCAAAGCAGCCATACACCATTCGTTTCTATGCCGGATGAACTCGCTGAAATCCTAATTGCCGAAAGCATATAATAATTATATATAAATTAAAAATAGCTATGAAAACTCATAACAACACAATCCTGATTACCGGTGGTGGTTCCGGTATTGGTCTGGAAACTGCCCGTAAATTCTCTGCACTGGGTAACAAGGTGATTATCGCAGGCAGAAATATTGAAAAGTTGAACGCTGCTGCCGACAGTATGGATAACGTTAGTGTGATCCAATGTGATGTCACTGTGGAAAGTGAACTGGATGCTTTAGTGCATAAAGTTGGGTCACTTTACCCCGATTTAAACATATTGGTCAATAACTCCGGCAGCGCATATCAGTATTCTTTAAATGAGAACTCCAATGCTTATGATGGTGCCCGCAAGGAGATGGAGATAAATTATTTGGCTCCGGTAAGATTAACTGAAAAGCTTTTGCCATTTCTAAAGAAAAATGCAACGCCTGCAGTAATCAACATCACATCAGTTGTTGCTATTGTTCCCTGGGCTGTTATGCCCACTTACAGCGCCAGCAAAGCCGCCTTACAATCTTATACCAGGTTATTAAGATTGTCATTATCAAAATCTAATGTTAAAGTATTTGAAATATTACCTCCATTAGTGGACACGGAATTTTCCAAAAATATTCCTGTCGAGAAGATGCCCCCATCTGCAGTTGCCGATGCAATTATCAACGGTATAGCTGAAGACAAATTTGAAATCAGGATCGGCTTTTCTGATCATTTTTATAACCTAAATAAAGAATCTCCCGAAAAGGCTTTTAATGCATTGAACGGCGTGGCCTAATTAAAAACTCATCGGATGAATATCCGGTGAGTTTTTTTATTTTGACGACTGCCGGCCTATAGATGAGGATTACTATTACTACTCTTTACTTTCTTACTTTTTATTTGTCTGGCTGCCATGGTATAACCACCTTGGGAGCCATCAACGAAATGAATGTGGGCGTTTTTCATATCCCTTACATAACAGGACATCACAGAGGAAGTGCTGATATGGGCACCATACGTAATTTCACCCTCAGATTCCATTTTATCCAAGGCTGCTATAAGTTCGATCCTTTGCAGCCTGGTACCGGAAATCACTGTATTGATCCTCCCGTCGAGTACGAGATTATCAGACATTTCTACCAGGTCACTCAGATATCGCTGACCTGAACTGGTCAAGAAATATAAGTAAGCCACCAGACCGGAAATTCCATTCACAAGGTAAAGGGACAATCGACCTTTGTTATACTTGGCAAGCGATTCGCTCCTCAGCCTGTTATAGGTGGATTTAAGTTTAAGTTTTTTCGTTGAAATGGGTCGTCGCTGCTTATCGCTGCCATAAATTGAATCAATTTTATCTAACACCTTGCTATAAGTCATACCTTGAGGCTCAATTTTTCCAATGATTAACAGGGTGAGTACTTCCTCCTGATCTACCGGCACAGGAATCTGGTCCCACCGGCACTCCATTCCGCTTAAATCAGCTTCATCTGCAGCCTCCGAAGATTTTGCAAATTCACTGCTTTCATTCTTTAATAACTCTTCAGCATAGCTAAGTCCATTCCCCAAGATAACCGGCATCGAAAAAACAGAAGACCTGCTGTGTTTGGCAATTTGTAATTCAAACCCCGCGCTATAAACGTCTCTTACCGGGATCACTCCTATTCTTAAATCAAGATTGAAATTTTCTTTCGTATTGGCCCTGAAACTTTCAAGCGAGCTCATGATGTGTTTACTGATTGTCGAAGGCACGATGAAGGTAGCCCCATCACCACCAAAAAAAAATGGTATATCAATCCCTTTAACAAAGGCAATGTTGAGTGCCAGTACAATCGTACAAGTGGCAACTAAATTTACAGTTTGGTGCTTGCCTTCTGCAACCGCAGCAGTTGAGTTTTTAATATCTGTTAAAATAATATCCCAGTCATCAGGAATAGGGCTAAAAGCTGAGGTCGAAGAAAACAACTCCACAAGTGGAAGGTTAGATTGTTCGAGCGCTCTGTAAAACAAATCTGATTTAATGATGCTCATGTTGGGATTGGGTTTTATTTTTGAGTGATAGCTTTTCTATGTTTTACCCCCCACTTATGTAAGTCGATCACTACATAGTAAAATTAGCTATTTTTACTTGAAAATCAAGCCGCTTCAAACATGACGTTCATCTTATGGCGTCCGATTGATCTATTTCTTTTTTTTTAAGGTTATTTTCGATTTTAACTTGGGTTAAACTTATTGCCGCGACATAGCCCGATGTTTGTCATGTCCTAAACAATTAGGCATTAGACAATATGAAAACAGCAATAATAATGATGGCATTGAGTATATTAGGTTTTACTGCTCAAGCACAAAAAACAACCGGCAAAAATTCTAAAACGATTGTACTTGTTCACGGAGCATGGTCGGATGCATCTTCCTGGGATGCAGTAATCCCATTGTTAAAGGCAGAAGGCGGAGAGGTCATCAATGTGAACCTTGCAGGTCACGGAAAAGATGAAACCTCATTTGCGGGTATCACATTTCAGACTTATGTGGACCAGGTAAAGGCAGCTATCGGCACCCGCAGTAATGTTGTTTTGGTGGGACATAGTTTTGCCGGACTGGTGATTAGCCAGGTAGCGGAACAAATTCCTGATCAGATTAAAGAATTGATCTTCCTTGCAGCAGCCTTGCCGCATGATGGTGATAGCCTTTTATCCTTGGCAAAACAAGACCCCGCATCTCATATCGGCAAATCCCTAACTATTGATCAGGAACATGGTGCAGCAGTCATAGCGAAAGATGCCGTAGCAGATATATTTGCTGCCGATGCACCTGTGCAAGTTCAGGAATATATTGCCGCTCACATTAAACCCGAACCACTGGCCCCTCTTGCCACACCGGTTCAGCTGACTGACAAAAATTTCGGTAGCATTAAAAAAGTCTATATCCATACGGTTAATGATAATGCGATCAGCTATCCTGCGCAACAGTATATGGTGAAAGCAGGTAAAGTGGATAAAGTATATACCCTGCAAAGCAGCCACACACCATTCGTTTCTATGCCGGATAAACTCGCTGCAATCCTAATTGCCGAAAGAAAATAATAGTTTATGCTTAATGTAATCTGAAGCATCCGGTAGCATGCTAACTGAAAACTCATTGGATGATATCCGGTGAGTTTTTTGTTTTGAGAGCGTTCATTAGTGCATTTAGGAATTCGTTAGAATCTACTGCTGCATCCATATATAATTACTAAATTTGATCATCCCCGTAATTAGAATTGTTTCAATGCCCAGTCAGAATGCAACTCCTCCAATCGATTTTCCTGTTAATATGGGAAATGAACATGATTTTCACCGGAACCGGATTAAGCTCAGCACTTACAACATTGTAGGCATCCCCAGGGTCTTGCTAATCGATAAAGATTTTAAGATTGTAGAAATGAGCGCCCCGCTTCCTTCACAAGCAGGTGCGATAAAAGCAATAAACGATTTATTGTAACAACTCGATCCTGGTAAACTAGCAGGGCAGCGTCATTACCGGCGCTGCCCTGCTTCTTAACAATGAGACCTTTAACAGAGGTGATGGCGAATCACCTGCAGCACTTACTTTCGTATATTTAGGATTGAATAAGATCCAGAATTCCCTCATTTTTAATGATGATCATTCCCTGTCTGTCCTGGCTTATTCCTTCAGTGAGTTTATAGGTATATCTAGGTACAACCCCCTCCATGACTGTAGGCAGGTATGCGAATTTAAAATGATCACAGCGGCCTCTAAGGTCTTCTCCTACTTCAACAATGTGCGTTGAAATCACAAACAAGCAATTTCTGTTTTCTGAAAATGCCTCTGTGATGGAAAGTGTAGCATCATAGGCGTCTTTTACATTGGTGCCTTTAAACAGCTCATCAAATATAACCACCAGATTTTTTGATGCCGCAACTTCTTCAGCAACTTTCTTCACCCGCAAAACCTCTGCATAGAAATGGCTATATCCCATATCCAGATTGTCCGGAACATTGATAGAAGTATACAAACCATCCTTCACTGAAAACTCCATATGATCTGCAGCAACCGGAAATCCCATATGGGCCAAATAAATACCAATACCAAAAGATTTCATCAATGTAGATTTGCCCGCCATATTTGCACCGGTAAGAAAGAGCACATTGTGGTCTTGATCTAAACAGGAGTCATTCCCTATCGCATGTTCAAGCACAGGATGAAAAAGTCGCTTCACCTTCATGGTATTCTTTTCTTTACCAAAAGCCCTTGCATAACAAAAATTCTTTTTGATCCCTATACGCGCAACTGCGATACAAACATCCAGATCAAAGATCAGTTCAATCAGCTCATTCATCTGCTCACGCAACACATATCTAAACAAATAATCGAACCGGATTATTTTAGAAACAGAGAACACCAATATTTCAGGTTTTCCCCTCAGCCATTGTAAACTTGGATGCGCATAAATTTTTTCTATCCGCTCCAGCTGATCACGATAGGCAAGATTTGATTTTGGCAACAGGCTGACAAACGCATAGAAACGGTTCAATAGCTCAATGGTTTTCAAGACTTCTGACTGAAGCAATTCAAAGTCGCTATCGTTTGCTATACCTTGTAATATTTTTTTATAAATGACCCCTGATGCCATCTGTAGTAAGTTACCACCACCATCGGAAGCCAGATAATCTTCCATCACCGCAAACTCAACAGCAGTAAAAGGGAAAGAAAGCAACAGTTCGGAAAAGTACCGGAAAGTATCACTACGTTGATTAATGGCTATCGGATCAGAAAGTGGTTGCTGAAACATTTTATCCATCAGCTTTTTTCCTCCTGCGGTAATTGCCTCATCAAAAAGCTGCGCAATAGAATTATTTTTATATCGGCCCAATAGGTTTAAATCCTCCTGGGTCTGTTTGTCTGCATAAAAATTCATGATGATGTTGGTTTATTTTTCTTACTCCTGATGATTTCCAGGATCCGTTCATTATTAATGATAACCATGCCATGGCGGTCTGCTGTTATTCCATGCTCAAGTTTGTAGGTATATCTTGGCATATTATTTTCCATAACAGTGGGTAAATAGACAAAATTTATGTTGCTACATCTTTCTTTTAAAACTTCCCCTGCTTCTATGATGTGTGTAGAAACCACAAACATACAGTTTGGCTTTTTAGCAAAGGCCTCAGTTATTGCAATCGTACCTTCATAAGCATCCTTCACGTTTGTACCGCGAAAAAGCTCATCAAAGATGACAAAGAGGTTCTTTGCAGAGCCCAGTTCTTTGGCTACTTTTTTCACACGTAATACTTCCGCATAAAAGTGGCTGTTCCCGGAGCTGAGGTCATCCGGTAAATTGATGGTCGTATAAATACCATCGCGGACTGAAAATTGCATTTTTGCTGCTGCAACAGGAAAGCCCATATGTGCCAGATACAGGGCAATACCCAGAGATTTCATAAAAGTAGATTTACCTGCCATATTCGCACCCGTTAAAAAAACGATATTCTTGTCCGGTGTCATATCGATGCTGTTTGATTTGGCATTTTTAACAAGCGGATGGTAAAGTTCAGTTAACCTGATGAGGTGTTCTGCCTGATCAACTGCCTGAGGAAACACGTAATTTCTTTCTTCAGCGACCCTTGCAACAGAAATGTATACATCTAATTGATAAATATGCTTCAGGATCTCCAGTAAGAGATGCCTCATTTTAAAGCGAAAAAGCTGATCGTAATCCGCAATCTGCTCATAACTAAGCTTATTAAAACTTTTAGCTGTTGAGTTGCCCATAAAAAGATAGAGTTTTCCCAATAATCCTTCGGCTGCTGCTTTGGACATCCGGGTAGGAAAATCTTGTTGTACACGAAGATTGGGTATCGCATCTTTAAAGTCTTTGATGATAAAATCATAAACTTCCTGAAGGCTGTTGCGCTTAAAATTTGTAGCTGTGATATCCGTAGATGTAACAATTGGCCATCCCGGATCTGTTGAAACAGTACTGGCATTATAGGGTTTTCCGAAATAATTAATGATTTGGATGTAAATAAATGCCCGCTGTGCTTTGGCTTCCGACAAAAGCTCCAGCTTTTGCTGTTCGGTTCCTTTTGTGGCATCCATCACCTCATTGATGATCTTATTACAGGTGTAAATATTGAGGAGCATCGTGCGCAAAAAGATAGGAATTTCAGAATTGCCGGTTGATGCGTTTCCTGGCATAAAAATATTGGCATCCCACCTGAACAATGCCGTCGCAGCATTTGATCGAGCACTATTATAGTACACATCAAGCGCCGCGACATCATCTCCCATGATCATGGCCGCCTCATAGGGACCATAGCTCGGGTATAGATAAAATTCAGAGGTATTCATTAAAAGATTATAATCCTGGTAGGTTTGTGCAATCAGCTTCCCCTTAGGCACAACTTCCAGAAAACTTTTTTTACAGGAGATGACAGACAAAATAAAGATCCCCGCTGCTATTATATTGATATATTTTCTCATGGTACGGTACATTAAAAATTTATATTTAATCCAAGATTGAACGTATGGTCGTTGCGCAATCCACGGCCTCCATAGGTATAATCCTGGTATTCAGGATCAATTCCATATTTGTTCGCTTTCCACAACATGATGTTATTCAGTTGTGCCCTTAGTGTCAGGCTTTCAATTTTAAGCATACGTAACAGGTTAGGCCTTAAGGCATAAGAAAGCATAATATCCCTCATTTTGATATAGGAGGCACTGACGATATTAATGTCCGCATTGGTATAATAAGAAATATAGCGCTTGCTATTGTCAACAGACAAATAACCGGGGCGTCAATAGTTTGCTGAATTTGCCTGGTTACTTTAGATCCTTCCTTCGCTCCATTAGCTATAATATTTGCACTTAGTGCTGGAAATGAAAATTTCTTCAATTGCGGCATTTGAAAAGGTGCGTTAATTGGCGCAATATGATCAGGAAGATTTAGCGCTCCTACCTGATGTTTGAACGGAACCAGGTTTAACTGATTTGAAGCGATCTTTTCTTTTCTAAAGGAACAGGAAATAAAAAAGAGGGAAAGGAATGCAAGTCCCAAATAGTGCTTTAAATTTTTGCAAGCGGAATTATTCATTCTAAATTTATTAAATGTGTTAACCAAGTAAATACCGAAATATTATCGCAAAATACGTTTTACCTTTCAAATACTTTCCATCCAACTTTATGCTCAGGAAATCAATACGAACTATGATGAGGCCCTGGCGAAAGAACTGAAGGGAGATTGGTACGGCTCTGCGGCCTTAAAAGAAACATTAAAGATTCATAATAAAATAGAAAAGCTAAAACATTAGATCGCTTCGGCTACTTGACCTTCTAAGCAAACCAACTTTGAGCTTTCTAACAAAGCTAAAAGACTATTTTGTTTGGATCTTTGCTTTACTAAAATTCAATAACAATGAAAAAAGTTTGGTTTATTACAGGTAGTTCAAGGGGACTTGGCAGAAGCCTGACAGAAGCAGTTTTGGCAACTGGAAGCAAGGTAGTGGCAACTGCAAGGAAGCCCGAACATTTAAAAGATTTGATAGAAAGATTCCCAGATCAAATACTCGCGATATCACTTGACGTTAGCGATAAAACACAGATTCATACTGCCGTAGCAACAGCAGTAAAGCACTTTGGAAAAATTGATGTGCTGGTAAACAATGCAGGGTTTGGTATTACGGGTGCAGCCGAAGCTTTTACAGATGAAGAAGTCCGCAGCCAGTTAGAGGTAAATTTATATGCCCCGATAGAAATTACCCGTGCTATTTTACCTATTATGCGAAAGCAACGTTCAGGTCATATTTTACAAATCAGTTCGATTGGTGGCAGGGTTGGGAATGCAGGGCTAAGTATGTATCAAGCAGCCAAATTTGGTTTGCAGGGTTTTGCAGAAGCATTAAGTAAAGAAGTAAAGGTTTTGGGGATTAAAGTAACATCGGTAGAGCCTGGTGGTTTCCGCACCGATTGGGCAGGTGATTCTATGACATTTGCTAAAGATGTAGAAGGTTATGAAAACACGGTGGGAAGCATAAAAACATTTTTAAGTTCCGGCACATTTATACCTATGGGCGACCCTAAGAAAGCAGCTCAGGTAATGATTGAATTAGTAGAAAATCCAGAGCCGCCCCTGCATTTGGTTTTAGGAAGTGAAGCTGTTCAAATATTAAAAAGTGCCGATGAAATAAGAAAAGCTGAATTTGAAAAATGGTTGCCTGTAAGCATTTCTACCGACCATAGCGACAGCAAAAATTTTATGGATACAGAACAGGGACAAGAATATTTAAAAGCAAAAGGAATAAAATTTTAATTCTCTGCTTTTATTTACCTTAGTGATTTGAATGGAAAACAAAAAACAATCTTCGGATATCGTATATTCCTGCTACTACAATAGTAGCAGGGAAGGCGAGCATTTTGTACCTGAACATACATTGAGTTATGTTATAGCAGGTTCGTTAACACTTAATGACAGCAGCAAAGAATATCCTTCACGCAATGGCACGTTTAGGTTGATCCGAAGAAACCAGTTGATTAAATTTGAAAAGCAACCACCACAAGAGGGAGAATTCAAATCTTTATCAATTTACCTCAACCAACAAATTCTAAAAAAAATCAGTATAGAATATGGAATATATGCAGATCATACCCCACAAGATAAATCGGTTTATGAATTAAAAATAAATGCTCCTGTCAAAACCTATATCAACTCACTATTAGGTTATCGTGATAACGGTACTTTGAATAATCAGCAATTAATAGAATTAAAAATAAAAGAGGGCATATTGCTATTACTTCAAATAAACCCGGACCTGAAGAATATTTTATTCGATTTCAGTGAGCCACACAAAATAGATTTAGAAGCGTTTATGAACAAGAACTATCATTTTAATGTACATTTAAATAGGTTTGCTTACCTCACAGGCAGAAGCCTTGCAACTTTTAAACGTGATTTTGAGAAATGGTTTAGAATAACTCCTGGCAAATGGTTGCTACAAAAGCGTTTGCAGGAAGCCCATTACCTAATTACTCAAAAAGGAAAAAAAGCATCAGATATTTATCTCGATTTAGGCTTTGAAGATTTATCACATTTTTCTTATGCTTTTAAGAAACAATTTGGATCTGCTCCTTCAAAAATAAGCACCTAATAAATAATATGAAATAAATATTCTTCAACCTTGAATACAGTTCCTTAAAAGCTAACCGGTCTTCATTCTTTAAAAGATCAGCCAGTTCTTCGTCACTATATGCGGTGTATGGTACCATGAATATCTCAGTTTCCCTAGTTAAATTTAAGTATTAATGTTCCAATATTAAAGAATATTTGGGAAATTTGGCACATACCGATGTTTTGTATCATTTTTATTTCATAACATGAACGCACTTAAATTAATTCGACCATTTACATCAGCTATATTTGCTTGTTTGGCAGCATGGTGAAAGTTCTCTTCCAAATTCATCTGCCCGAAAAACTGTTTAGCAAAGTTACGTTGACGTTCAGCGTTTGGGTGCACTAAACCACGTTCAGCATCCAAACGCTCAAATACCCTGTCAATCCGTTCATGACTATATTCCTCCCAAACTGCAAACACGAGCAAATGAGATGATTCCATAACCTGTGCTTGGTTCATCGCGACCGGCAGTATCACCTCTTTAAGATATTGATTGCTGATCACGATAACTTCATAGGGTTGTAAACCAATACCAGATGGAGCTAAATGCGTAGCCTTGAGGATATGCCCAACCTGTGCTTCAGGCACAATACGGCCAGTCATTTTTTTGGTGGCATATCTCCATTCCAATGCTTTAATAATCTCCATTTAAATTAACCGCTATATTTTGATAACCATTTGGCCTTAAGTTCAGCACGTGCGTTTATAAATTCGATATAAGTTCCACCATACAAACAGGCTACTTTAGATAAATATGATTAACATCGGAGAACGGATTATACAACTGAGAAAGGCCAGAAACTGGTCACAGGACGACCTGGCCAAGAGAGTAGAAGCTTCAAGGGTAATGATCGGAAAGTATGAAAGGGACGACAATTCCCCTTCCGTGGAAGTTATTGTAAAGCTTGCTAAGGCCACTGGATGTTTCAGTGGATTATTTACTTGGTGAAGACCTGAATGCCTCCTACGACAAAGAGATGGTTAAACGTCTCGATGAACTGGAAACCCTATCTGAGGACGAAAAAAAGCACATCTTCCATTACATGAATCTGGTAATCAAGGACTACAAAACAAAGAAAACATAAAACCCTAAATAAGAAAAGCCCGGCTTGTCCGGGCTTTTCTTATTTAGGGTTTTAGTTAGGCTTTATATTTCTTGAAGGCAAATAATGCATTACTTCCTGATCCTTATCATATATAACACATTCAATATTCACCTTGACTGATATCAATGCCTCCGCATATTTCAAAGCCAATTGAACATCGTCAAATATAGTATATACTTTTTGAGTATCATTTAAAGCCAATACACACTGGTCATCTAGCACATGACCAGTAAGAGCATCTGATCTCATTAATGTAACCTCATTATTCTTCAAATCGGGAAAGTTTTCCATTTATTCTTTTTTAGTTGACCGGTTTAATTTTAGCACCAGATATAGTGCCTCTCAATAACACTTCAGACTCGTTAACTACGGTACCCGGGCTCTGAATAAGATTAACACGTTTTAGGCTAGGACTCGCTACGGTACTACTAGTCGGTACGGTGACTTCCATCGTAACACCGGTCCCGTTAGGCCGCAATGCATAGTTGCGCGCAACTTCTGGATTTGTCGTCCAAGAGGTAAAAGAACTAACTGTATTTCCTCCATTATGTTCAGCGGCTGTAGCCGCACCACCACGTGGAACTGCAACTCCTTCAACTGCATTTGCATAACCAACATGAGATTCATTAACCCCCCTATGCAAAGTCACACTTGATTCTGACACTGCCGTTTTTGGAAGAGCAGCCGATTCAGAAGCATGAATTGCAGGCCTTCTAAGACTGCCCAAATTTGTCCCGGGAACTGCATGTACTAAACCAGCCGTAAAGGCAGCAACGTATACCTGACCGACAGTTTTAGATTCATATCGTTTTCCTGTTGCACTTTCGTTGACAGACTGACTAACGACTCTTTGGTTCTTGGTTAAAGGCGTATTAAACCATTTTGTAATTGCCCCCCATAAACCTTCTCCTGGCCACATCCCATCCGGATCTAAAAATCGAATAGGATTATTGAACGCGTAAGTATATGGCGACCACCTTCTACCTTTCTCCGCCATTGGATCCACCACATTCCACCTGCCAATAACCGGATCATAAAACCTTGCGCCATAATCTAACGCCCTTACGCAACTTTTTTACAGTTCGCCGGATTCGCTGGCAGCGACTTTTCAGCTTTATAAAGAACGTTCCTTTACGGTAAAGTTAGTTTTTTGTTCGGGTTTTACAAGCCTGTTTTCCGATGCTTTTTTTATATTCCCTACGGGACTTTTAGGTTTTTTTAGGCATTGGGTGTTCCAAAGTATACACCAAAAAAGAAAGCCAGAACGCAATGTCTGGCCTTATTTAACGGTATACTTCGTTACACACTGGTTATTTCCTCACAGGTTGCTCCTCAGCAGGGCCTGTTT
>NZ_SWDX01000001.1:0-1004275 GCF_005144565.1 Pedobacter hiemivivus | reverse complement strand
TAGGTCAATACATAGTTATTGTTCAGGGCCAAACTTCCCTGACTAATCGGGTAATTGCCAATGCTCTCACCCAAAGCTCTGCTGATATCACCAGTAAATGAATCACCAGTAACTAGTACAGGAGTAAATGTGTAAGTCAATGAAGGATCAACATCACCATAGGTTTTGTTCTTCGCGACAGCAACAACAGCGATTGTTTGCTTGCCGATACTTAGGTTTGCACCAGTGTAGGTTAAGCTATAATTTGAGTTTAAGGCTAATGTACCGAGGCCAATTGTATAATTACCAATGTTTTCTCCAGCCGCTCTGCTGATATCTCCAGTAAACGAATCACCAGTAACCAGCGCAGGAGTAAATGTGTAAGTCAATGAGGGATCGATATCACCATAGGTTTTGTTCTTCGCGACAGCAACAACAGCAATTGTTTGCTTGCCGATACTTAGGTTTGCACCAGTGTAGGTTAAGCTATAATTTGAGTTTAAGGCTAATGTACCCAGGCCAATTGCATAATTACCAATATTTTCTCCAGATGCTCTGCTGATATCTCCAGTAAACGAATCACCAGTAACCAGCGCAGGAGTAAATGTGTAAGTCAATGCAGGATCAATATCACCATAGGTTTTACTTTTGTCAACGGCAACCACGGCAATTGTTTGCTTGCCGATACTTAGGTTTGCACCAGTGTAGGTCAATATATAATTATTGCTCAAAGCCAAACTTCCCTGTCCAATCACGTAATTGCAAATGCTCTCACCCAAAGCTCTGCTGATATCACCGGTAAATGAATCACCAGCAACAAGCGCCGGAGTAAATGTGTAAGTCAATGCAGGATCAATATCACCATAGGTTTTGCTCTTCGCAACAGCAACCACGGCAATAGTTTGCTTGCCGATACTTAGGTTTGCACCTGTGTAGGTTAAGCTATAATTTGAGTTTAAGGCTAATGTCCCGAGGCCAATTGTATAATTACCAATGTTTTCTCCAGCCGCTCTGCTAATATCTCCAGTAAACGAATCACCGGTAACCAGTGCAGGGCTAAAGGTATAAATTAATGCAGGATCAACATCACCATAAGTTTTGCTTTTCGCGGTGGCTGAAACAGCAATGGCCAATTTGTCAATCACCAAATTGCCGGTTGCATCAACTGCGATATAATTTATATGGTCCAAGTGTGCAATTACCGAATAGGTTCCCGCCAATACTGGCAAAGTTGTGCTGCCATCATAGGTAATGGTTATACCAGATAAACCTGCAGGATTGGTCGTAACCGTTACCGGTTTAGCTGTCCCATCATAGGTAGGCGTAAGGTTGTTCAATGTAAGGGTCACTACTGCTTTATCAACTGTCAACGCTGTACTGTTACCAATTGCTTGAGAAAAAGTATAATTATTGGCTGAAAGCCCAGTACCTGTAATCGCATAATTGCCTACATTACTGGTCGAATTAGCAGTAGAGGTAAAAATCAAGGTTCCAGTTGTTGCCGTAGCTTGGGTCTCTCCGTTCACAAAACCGGTTACCGTACCAGAAAAAACTGGGTTGGCATCACCATAGGCTCTTGAAGAAGTATTTGCCACGTAGATTAATGTCGCGGAATTAATTGTAAATGCTGAACTATTTGTTCCTGTTTGTAAAAAAGCATAATTACCATTGTTGGCTGTTAGCCCACTTCCATTGATGACATAACTCCCCACATTACTTGTAGCTGTTGCAGTTGTTGTAAATGTTAATGTACCAGTAGTAGCGCTGACTTGGGTTTCTCCATTTACAAAACCACTTAGCGTTCCAGAAAAGATTGGATTTACACTTCCATAGGTTTTTGATGCCGTATTAGCAGTATAAGTTAACACGGCCTGCGTGATAGAAAAAGCCGTGCTATTTCCAATGTTCTGCGTGAATGTATAGTTGCCGTTGTTGGCCGTTAGTCCAGCCCCGGTAATTGCATAGTCGCCAACATTGCTCATTGAAGTTGCTGCTGTAGTAAACGTTAATGTGCCAGTGGTAGCGCTGGCCTGGGTTTCTCCATTTACGAAACCAGTTAATGTTCCGGAAAATGCTGGATTTGCACTTCCATAAGTTCTTGATTTAAGGTTTGCCGTGTAGGTTAATATTGCAGGATGAATGCTTAGTGCAGTACTATTTACGCTGGCCTGTATAAAAATATAGTTGCCATTATTGGCTGTTAGCCCACTTCCATTGATGGCATAATTCCCAACATTACTTGTAGCTGTTGCCGCCGTAGTAAATGCGAATGTTCCGGTTGTAGCACTAGCTTGGTTTTCGCCATTTGCAAAACCCGTAACTGAGCCAGTAAATATTGGATTTGTACTGCCGTAACTTCTAGAAGCAGAAGTAGCAAAATAGGTTAAGATTGCAGGCGTAATGGATAAAGCCGTAGCATTTCCTGCTGCCTGAACAAGCACATAATTGCTATTATTGGCTGTTAACCCACTTCCATTGATGGCATAAGTTCCCACATTACTTGTAGCTGTTGCCCCCGTAGTAAATACTAATGTTCCGGTTGTGGCACTAGCGAGGGTTTCTCCGTTTACAAAACCTGTAACTGAGCCTGTAAATATTGGATTTGCACTGCCGTAACTTCTAGAACCAGAAGTAGCATTATAGGTTAATGTTGCTGGAGTGATTGTTAATTTTATGCTATTTGCAGCGGCTTGCACAAAAACATAATTCCCATTGTTGGCCGTTAAGCCAGTTCCGTTAACTGCATAATCACCCACATTTGATGTAGCAATGGCAGTACTTGCAAAGGCAAGTGTTCCAGTTGTTGCGCTGCCTTGGTTCTCTCCATTCAAAAATCCCGTTACCAAGCCCGTAAATATTGGATTTACGCTTCCATAGTTTCTTGAAGCCTGATCTGCAATATATGTCAAGGTAGCTGGGGTAACGCTTAATTTTGTTGCATTTGAAGAGGACTGTACAAAAGTATAATTCCCATTATTTGCTGTTAGTCCAGTTCCATTAATGGCATAAGTCCCCACATTACTTGTAGCTATTGCCGCCGTAGTAAATACTAATGTTCCGGTTGTGGCACTAGCCAGGGTTTCCCCATTTGCAAAACCTGTTACAGCACCTGAGAATATTGAGTTGGCAGTACCATAAGTTCTTGAAGCAGTAGTAGCCAAATAGGTTAAGGTAATTGGATTAACTGTAATATCTCCTCCTGTATAAGTAATATTATAATTACTAGTCAAAAAACCATTAGCACCTACCGCACTAGAAGGAGCTAAAGTACCTGTATAGGTATTAACATTGGCATTTGCTGCCGCACCTGTACCTGGCGTTAAACTTATCGAACTGATGGTATTTCCATTTTGCAGTGTACCCGAGCTAACGGTAAATTCGGTAGAGCCTGTTGATGTTGCCAGTAATACACCATAGTTTTTTGAAATATTATTCGCTTTAATGGCAATCGGATAAGCACTTACTGTAGTCGAACCGATCGTAGAAGTTTTGGCAACAGCATATCCACTCGTAAGGTTAATGTTGCCACTATAGGTTCCAGCTCCTGTAGTGGCGGTAAGCCTTACATAAACAGTGGTATTACTGATAGTACCTGAGCTACCAACCGTAATGCTGGGGCTATATACACCACCCGAATTTAGACTTATTTCAAATCCGGGTGGTGCTGAAACTAAGATACCTGCCGCCATATTTGCTCCAGAAACCGTAAAGCTCCCTGGCGAAGCTGAGGCAGTACCAAAAGTACTAGAACTTACAGTCGAGGTACTTGTTGCAGTAATTACAGGTGTTTCGGTAACAAAACTAATCTCATTACCATATACGGTACCCGTAAACGAAGCACCTAAACTATTGGTATAAGTATTGGTGGCGTAAGCCTTAGCGAAATAGGTTGTGGTTGGAATAAGTCCCGAAACACTTTGCGAGAATAACCCTACCCCTGTGCCCATGGTAGCATTACTGTTGGTCAATGTAGGATTGGTACTCGTATTATAAACAACGCCACGGGTGGTCGTTTCACCACCCTCAAGTAAAACCTCGCCACCTAATACGACAGTAATTGAAGCCAGCTGACTCTTAGTAGTCGTTGAAGCGATAGTTGGTGCACCGTAAATACCCATACCCGATAAATTTAACAGCCCCGTACCTGGTGCTGCTGGCGCATCAGTCCCTGGTTTTTCCCATCCGCCAGTATCTTTACCTGGAGGAACCATCGTAGCTCGTTTATTAAAAAAATAGGGATTCCCTACAAAACAATCGCCTGAGTTAAGATCTTCTAAACCACCTATAATCCATGCGCCATAACCAAGATTGTGGTAGTCCGAACACCACCTTAACACATAAGTCCAGGTATGATCTAATTTATCTGTCCCTATGCCTGTGTAGGCAACCTTACCATTAATAAGGGCAACATCTTTAGTTAGCGTAACCGGTGTTAATTGAAAATCATCGGTATAAGTAATGGTCTGCCCAAAAAGAGTACTTGCACTAAGTAAAAGAAGAAAGCATAGGTAGAATTTTAGCCTCATAATCATGTTTTCAATAAGGGAAAATCCCATTCACGCAGATGATATAATTCACTGCGATATAGGGCTGCTCATTATTAAGGGCTGGTCCTAAGGAGTCTCTTCCTGTGAGCGTTACTGTTTCATCATTTAAGGTGTAAGCTTCTGGTACCGTACCGTAAATAGACTCCCTGGAACCAAAGGTTCCTGAAAGTGTTCCATTCCCGGTGTTAGCATCGGTAGCTTGCCCCGCAGCATACATTTGATGTGTATGCGGAGGCACACCTACGATCTGGTAGGTAGCAGAACCACCACTGGCACCAACAATATATTTGCTTCCCCTAACCATACCTACAGGTGCCCTACCCCGCAAATCGGGGATATTAAATTTTGGAGCCGTACCTCCGTAAAAAGTTTTGATAACCGCAAATAGCCCTCGATAGTAGTTAGCATCTAAAGTTGCTCCATCACAAAAAAGCCAGTCTTTAGGGGCAAAATTCCCACTAAATATTCTAATTTCTCCAATATAACCGTCCATTTCTTTGATTTTAAATAAGTGAATAATTTATTGCTTATGGCTTCGAAGGATATATTCCATAAGCTGCGATGAAATAATTTACCCCCAGCACGGGTTGTACATTGCTGATGGGTTTATTGCCACCCGTAGTACCCATTACTTTTGCATTTAATGGATATTGTCCTTGTGGAGCTTTCGAAAAATAAAGTTTCTTAGGAGCTGTTGGATCTGTAGGAGTGCCAAAAACGGCCCCCTTCGCAACCCCCGTGCTAGCAGGTACAGTAGAAACCTTTATTTTATGGTTATGTCTTAATAAATGAGCTTCGGTTAAAACATTGTCCATTGTACCACCTGTATCACCCGCCTTACGGGTAACTGGGACACTATCTTTGCTTGGTCCAATGCCAATTGGCAATAGCCCCCTAAAATCAGGCACAGCAAACCGGTTGGCATCGCCTCCAAATTGATTACCTATAATTGAGGCTAGATCTCTATATTTTCCACCTTTATCGTATAGCGTCCCATCGCAAATCAGCCAGCCATCTGGTATTCGTTCTATATTTTGTTGTGTAAATATTTTTAATTCACCTATGAAATTTTCCACGTTTTAAATTTTAATTTATTTGGTTAAATTATATTCCTTCAAATGCAATAATGTAATTGATGGTTTGATAGTACTGCATCACCGGAACAGCATAATCATCCCCTTTTGCAATCATATCTGGATGCATGGCAACAATATCTACTGGCGGTGGTGTTGGTTGAATAGGTGTTGGAAGTGTTGGGTCATTTGTAAAAAAATTAAACCCACCCGTTCCTGCTAAACTAGCGTTTTTAGGATCGCTGGAGTCAGCAGTTGACATACTTGCCAAAACCGTGTGGGTATGTGGGTACATGTGCTCTCCAGTAAGTTGTATACTTTCATTACCGCTTTTTTGGCCAAGGTACAGCGGTACAGTCTTTGACTTGTTACCAACCTGAACCGGTACACGAGCGCGCAAATCGGGAAGGCCGAAGGTGCTATCACCATCTCCTCCGTAGGTAGTGCCAATCCTGTAAAAAAGCATCTCATATTCAGAGATTGAAACGATTCTGCCATCGCACATAGTCCATCCTCCCTTTGGCGCATCTTGGCCAGCAAACATTCTGATCTCACCAATGTAAGCGGTTACATCCATAATTTAATTTGATTTAAGGTATATTTTTGGGTTATTTATTAAAACAGCAGATTCGCGTTTCAAATCAAAATAAGGTGTTGAGAAGCGAATGAGCTCATCGAAGATAGATAAACCCAAAATCAATCAGATCATTAAGTTTTGATTATTTTGTCCTTATTTATAAAACAGTACAAAATATTTATATAACAGAGCTTAAGCTTGTTAAATATACCATCAAGGTAACTTTAAGCTATAGAATCATTACCTCGATTTTTCGCAAATTCAATTGGACTCATGCCAACATTTTTTTTAAATGAATTATAAAAAGCACTGCGTGAGGAAAACCCGGCATTATTGGCCACCGTTTCAATGGTTAAGTTCTGTAAAGTACCAGGAAGTGCAATCTGCTCTTTGATATGATTAATCCTGTACATATTTACAAAATCCATAAACTTCTGCTGAAATTGATTATTCAATAAGGAAGAAAGTTGATGGGTAGATAAATGTAGCAATACGGATAAACTATGTAGGCTCAGCTCCCTATCCTTAAATACCTGTTTTGCACTCATGTAATTTTCAACATACCTGCACAATTCTTCCGTTTCCTTATCTTTTTTAAGGGACAAAGCGTATTCTTTTTTGATTTTAGCCAAGGTAAGCGGCTTCATATCTAGCAAAGAGGCAATATATTCATGGGGCAAACGCTCCATATAACCAGGCTTGGTTTGGATGAAATACAGATATCGCTCTTTTGCACTCCCCACCCGTACAATATGCGTACGTTCCTGGGCATCTCTATAGTATTGTTCAACCATAACCCTGAATAGAAAATTAAGGTCAAAATATTGTTGAAACAACTGTTGTAAAACATCATTATGAATGCCAAATAGCTCTACATCTTCAATGGCAGAAATTTCTTCCTTCGAGATATTCATCCCATGCAAACCAGAAATTGAGCTTACAAACTCGTTCTCAACCGACATATAGGTTACTATTCTCTTCCCCTTATAAGTGGTACAGCCCATCAATGCCCCTTTTTTAATAAAGTACATATAATGGCAGGTTCCTCCTTCTTCTACCAAAACATCATCTTTTTTAAAGTTGAAGGATACCATATTAACGTACATCTCCTGCTGGAGGGCATGACTAATTGGACAAACCTTTTCTAATAGGCAGAGCATGAAATCAGATTCTTGCCTGGTTGCGGGGATTGGAGAATGATGAGCTAAAATGGTCAAAGGGATAAGCGTTAATTAACAAATAGTATTCATAATACTTACTAATGCAGAGCAATTTACATCAAAATTCTGACGATTTGATGATGCAAATAAAATTAAGCGTGCGGGATTAAAGTCTACCTATTTTTCATACGATCGAACCTCTTTCTTAAAGCTTTAACCGCATTGGTGGTATCGTCGGATTGATTTACAATAATATTAATATATGGATGCCGCGCATCATCATCGGGTTTCGCAACGGTAATAAACGCGCTTAACGCCTTCCTATCACCACAGCGTTTATCGCCACCATATTCCGCACCGGCTTCCAGGGCCAGCATTAAAACATCCTGGATTGGGAGCGATGCTTTCTGCGCTTTTACAACTGCCTGTAATATTTTATTCAGCATACTTTTATTACTTAAAGTATTTCCTTGTATAGATACACCTTCTGTAGTTACTGTTCCCTTATCTGGTGTTGTTTCTAAGCCGGTATAAGTCATTGGGGAATCTATCTTACTTAAACATACTATAGCATATTGCTGGTTTTCAGGGTCAAAATCAGGGGATCTCATGGCTTTAAGGATTTCGTCAGGCGCCGCGTCTGCCAATACCATTTGTAACCCTTTGTTTCTTGCAGATTTATTACTCATTGCCTGCACCACTACTGCACCTTTTCCGGGTACAATGCCGCCAATACCATAAACACTATAGGTACATGAAGCCCCTGCTATGCCAATTTCCCTTGTCTTAGGATCGATGATGATGATTGACCATGTTGCTTTAGCGCTATTTGTGAATAGCACCAACAGACCAAAGATTAATATAAGCTGTTTCAATTTTCTCATTGAAATAAAGATATATATTAATCGAAACTTCTATAAACAAAAAAAGCAGTTCTTTTCAGAACTGCTTTTAAAAACTTGGGGTCAGTGGCGGTGCGTAATTCGAACCATTTTGTGGACGAATTGATTGAAATAAGCGGTTTTTCAAAAATTCTTGATGAAAAATTCGCAAAGTGAGGTACTACCCTACATCCACACTTTTGATCTAATGAAATCTATCACAAATACATTTTTAGAGATTGTTGAATAATTAAGTACCCCATCATAGATAATGGGCCTTATAAATGGGCTGACGGTCAGAATTTTACGACCGACTGTGAATTCCCTAGATTGACCGAGTGCTTCTGGATTGTTTGGATCTGATTTAACATCCTAAACATTCGCTGTTGATGGGAAGGAAGCACCGAATGTCGATAAATTTTCTTACCAAGTTTATTCGCTATTTCAGGAGAAATAATAGTTTCAGCGCCTCCACTGTCGAAAAGAAAATTATATTTTTTCCCTTCGATACAAACATCAACCGTGTGTAAATTTTCTTGGTAGCTTTTTAATTCTATTGTCTTTTGGGCATGGCATAATACTACATTAGTTGTCATCAGCACCCATTTTGATTGTAAATTTCTATTCAGATCAGCTGAATTGACTTTTAAAATTATAGTCTTTGAATTTTGCATTTAATACTTTGGATCCTGCATTTTCCCCATCTGTTTTAAGTAGACCTTTGGTATATCAAAAAGAAACAAAAACTTAAAATAACAACAACATGAAAAATTTATCAGAAAAAGTAATCTTAGTAACGGGAGCATCAAGAGGAATTGGAGCAGCAATTGCAAATACATTAGCCGCTTGCGGAGCCAGAGTAATCATCAATTTTGCGGGAGATGAAAATGCTGCCGAGCAGCAGGTACAGAAAATAAGAGCCAACGGTGGCGATGCTATTGCCATCAAGGCTGATGTGAGCAAAACTGACGAGGTAAAAAATCTTTTTGATGCTACCATCGCCCGATATGGAAGAATCGATGTGCTGGTTAACAATGCCGGTATCATGATTACAAAACTCCTTAAGGATACAACCGATGAAGATTTCACCCGTCAGTTTGATATCAATGTAAAGGGAACTTTTAATACGATGCGAGAAGCAGCTACCAAGCTTGCCGACAATGGCAGCATTATTAATTTCTCTTCAACCACCACCCGGGTGATGATGCCTACCTATAGCACCTATGTAGCTTCGAAAGCCGCAGTTGAACAACTTACCCGAGTATTTGCCAAAGAAGTTGGTGCAAGGGGCATAAATGTGAATTCCGTGTCTCCAGGACCTACCAATACCGAGCTTTTCACAAAAGGGAAACCACAAGAGGTTATCGACCGTCTTGCCTCACTTTCAGCCTTTAACCGCATCGGTGAGCCCGAAGATATTGCAAAAATTGTTTCCTTCCTTGCTAGCGATGATGCCAAATGGATTTCGGCACAGAATATCGGAGCTAATGGCGCCATGGCCTAACTGCGCAATCAATAATCAAATCATAATCCACAACCATTAATCTTAAAATTTATGAAAACGTTTATAACCGCAATCATTTTCGGCCTGTTCGGCGCAGTTGCAGTAAGTATATCCTTCGCCATGGCATGGCCAACGTGGGTAATGTTCATCGCCTGGGTAAGCTATTACCTATTTGGGAAGACGGTATTGTCCTCACTTAAGGCCTTCATACAGATAGGGCTTGGCATCCTGATGGGAGTGCTGATCCAGCTAACTGGAGGCGTACTGGGCAAAGTGATTGGCACTTTGGGCTTTCCGATTGCCGTGTTCATCTTTATCGGATCACTGGCCTATTTCGCCAGAACAAAAACGCTGAATAATATTCCGGCGTGGTTCCTGGGGTTGATCGTCGTATTCGGCATACACCCACCCTTGGCCCCACTCCCGATCTTACAACTTGCCATTCCATTATTCTTTGGGTTTTTATTCGCCTGGCTTAACGACTCTGCTGTAGAAAAAGTAAACGCCCAAAAAACCAACCATTCTCTTAACCAAAATCATTAACAAACATTTTAACTATCCAAATCATGACAAATTTAACAAATAAAGTAGCATTGATCACAGGATCAGCAAGAGGCCTAGGTAAAGCAATCGCAGAACGTTATGCAGCATTGGGCGCAGACATCATCATTAACTACTCACGCGATAAGGCATCAGCAGACGAAGTTGTGAGCAACATCAAAGCCATGGGCGTAAGGGTAATATCCGTAAAGGCAGACGTTAGCAAAGTAGTAGATGTACAGCGACTTTTTGCAGAAGCGATCAGTACCTTCGGTAAGATAGATATCGTAGTGGCAAATGCAGGTATCGAACTGGTAGAAACGCCGGTAACCGATTTTACCGAAGAGCAATTCGACCGTGTTTTTTCCATCAATACCAAAGGTACCTATTTTACGATGCAGCAGGCCGCCAAGCACGTAACCAATAATGGCCGTATCATTTATATCGCCTCAAGTACAACATCATACCCAGTCCCAGGAATGGCGGTGTATGGAGGTAGCAAGACCACTCCAAAATACCTTGTAGAAATCCTTTCAAAGGAGATTGGCCACAAGGGAGTTACGGTAAATACCATTATCCCATTCGCCGTTGACCATTCTGGAATCTTTGCGGAAGCCGATAGCTATCCAGAGCTCCGTAAGCAACTGTTGGGCAGCTGCCCAATGGGGCGTTTGGCGGAAGTAGAAGATGTGGCCAATGCGGCAGAGTTCTTTGCAAGTGACCTTTCTTCGTTCATTTCCGGCCAGCACCTTTTGGTAAACGGTGGGGCGACCAACTAAGCTAAAATATTAGCGGGCAACTATTTGTTTTGACTGGCATGAAGTAGAATTCATGCCAGTTTTTTTTATGGGAATTTCTGTAAATAGGTGGAGAGTTTTTACCCCTTGGAAAGCCTGAGGATGTGTTCACTGCGGAAGCTGGCAGGGGAAATCTTGGTGTGCTTCTTGAAATAGTTGCTAAAGTGTGCCGATTCAGAAAATCCCAACCTGAAACTGATTTCCTTGATTGAAATAGATGAATTCTGCAAAAGGGACTTTGCCTCCGCTATGGTCTTTTCCGCTATCCAAGTACCAATTGCCTTTCCTGTCTTTGCCTTGATCACGCTGCTGAGGTAATTGGGATGCAGGTTCTGGTCATCCGCATATTCCTGTACACGGAAGGCACGATCCAACATGCCGCTACTAAGGTCCCGATAGTGCTTTTCAAGGAGTCTCTTAAAATTCTTTACGATATGCGAACTCCTGTTGCCCTCGTATATGGGATTATAATCAAGCCAAAAGTACTCCTTGATCTTCAGCAGCAGCACAACAAAAAGATTTCCGATAAGGCGGTTGCGAAATGGCGAATGGGACACATACTCTTTGTGAATCTGTAGGTAAAGTCGTTCAAATTCTTCAAATACCTCGGGGGCCAGCACCCGTGCCGGAAAGGTTTCGGCCAGCAAAAAGGGAAACTCCTCGAATATATCTGCATGTACATTCTCCTTTAAAAAGGATTCGCTAAGGGTGATCAGATAAACCTCCTCGACCTCTGCCCAATCGAATGATCGAGAGTGTCCGGGGTTGGTAAAATAGACAGTACTGGGACGGATATCGAAACGCTGTTCATCGATCGTGTAGTTCCCCTGACCGTTCTTCACAAATGCAAACACAAAAAAATTCAGCCTGCTGATGGGCGAGCGAAAGGTAATCATATCCCTGATGTCCGCAAGGTTGAAGATGGTAAAATCGCTCTGGCGGTCGATTAGCGAGACAGGTAATCCAAGATGCTTGTACTGTTCATGGAGATCATTGAAGATCCTTAACTTTTCCTCTTTCATGCGCGTGGAATTCTTGTTAAAATTACCAAGTAATTCCGTAATACACAATCTGCTATGAATTGCCGTAACGAAATAAGGGCTTTGGCCCTTAGAACCAAAACCCACATCTGTCGCTGCTGACTAAATAAATTTGAAAATGAGGAGCTGTCGAAATGCTATTTTTTTACTGTTGGATACTGAAAATAGATCAGTGAAAGATTCATTAACAGAAAAGGTACCTCGATCATTGCACCCCTGATATCCATTATTGAAAGTTGGAGGCACAAGATCAAAAGGATCAAGGAAGCCATCAAGATATTGCCCACAACAAACGTGTGTGGATGCAGCACCATAATTGCAGCAACGATGGTCAGCAACCCGATTGCCTTTACCCAAAATCTGTTAAAATTGAACTTACCGAACATTGCCAACATAGCCTCATTCCCACTGAACATAGCCATACCTTGTTTGAGCCCCATCAGTATCACTAAAATTAACAGTACAGACGCAAAAATTTTTATCATAATCATTTTTCTTTGTTTTTGTTTGAACAAAGATCCAGATTGGGCGAGGCAAAGAGTTGCGAGAACCGAATGAAGAGTTGCAAATAACAAAGGAAGTAGGTTATTTGGAATGATGGTTTCTCTAGTTTGGACCAAAGGAATTCCTATATTCCAATATTATTTTTACAGGAATGCGTTAACCTCAACCGCAAAATCCAAATTATATTGAAACAATGCTCCATGACCGGAATTGCTCCACATCAACAGTCTTGAATTGGGAATGTTCTGCAGCATTATGTAGGAATTGATAGAGTCTACCATGATATCTTCATTCCCGTTAACAATCAGGGTAGGTTGGCTGATTGATTTTAGCTGGCTGTAGTCTTGATGGTCTGCTAAACCATAAGCCACAATGGCCTTTGCCTGATTAGCAAATGTCTCCTGGCTAAATTGGGGATCCCTATCCTGCTTTCTTTCCGAAAGTCTTGCCAAAAAGGCTTCCCCTGCCTTAATACTGGTCGGCGTTTTGCTGAAAAACAAATTTATAAGTACTCTTTCGGGACCGTCGGCTAGGGCTTTTTCCACGGAGGATTCCAGCTGCGCTATTGCTTTGCCCCCGATCGGTCCGGTTCCAGCCAGGATCAGCCTGTTCACTAGATCCGGATAATCGGCTGCGATCTGCTGGGCTATAAAACCGCCCAGGGAAAATCCCAGCAGATTTACTTTTGTATATCCCAGACTCTTTATAAAAGCTAACGCGTCCTGCACCATTTCACTTACGGTTGTGGGCGTGGTGCCCTTGGAACTACCCACTCCCTTATTATTAAAAAGGACTACTGGGTGTTGCAGCGCGATGGCGTCGGTAAGGACCGGATCCCAATTGTCCATTGTACCAGTAAAATGTTGCAGGAAGATTACCGGAATACCTTTATCCCTGCCAAAAGAACGGTACGCGAAATCAGTTCCGTTTACATCTAAAAACTGGGTTGGTGCTGTTTGGTGGTTGTGGTCTATGACTGTTGAATTACTTTTTCTAGTTTTCATTATTTTTTATATTTTAATTGACTATTTTTTTTTACTTTGCGCCTATGGTAAGAATATTTTTACCTCGGCTATGTCCTGCCTGCTGGTATTTCAAAGCCTCGACGATATCGTCGAATCCGAAATTTCTATCCAGAATTACTTCCAGTTTACCCGCAGCAATCAGATTACTCAACCGCTGAAGTCTATCGGAAGAGGGCTGGTAAAGAAAGTTACCCGCACTTACCCCAAGAGAAGCTGCAAGATCCTGATCAGGTGCTGACGTCAGTGAAATATAACGTCCGCCCTTTTTTACCAGTTTCAGAGTCTGGTCTGCTGAGGATACACTATCCAGCACAGCATCAAAATCAGATGATAAAGCTTGGTAGCCATTATGGTAATCGAAAACCTCGTCAGCACCAAGTGATTTCAGAAATGTCTCATTTTTTGCTGAGGCTACCGCCACCACGTAG
The DNA here is from genome assembly GCF_005144565.1 of Pedobacter hiemivivus. NCBI lineage: Bacteria > Pseudomonadati > Bacteroidota > Sphingobacteriia > Sphingobacteriales > Sphingobacteriaceae > Pedobacter > Pedobacter hiemivivus. Next base: position 990,220 of record NZ_SWDX01000001.1, on the reverse strand, counting down.
GCACCTGCCCTATGAGCAAGCTGAACGGCAAACAGACCCACTCCTCCTGCCGCAGCCTGTATCAATATCCTTTCTCCTTTTTTCAGATTAAGCTTTTCAAACAGAGCCTCCTGTGCGGTCTGTCCAGCCAAAGGCACTGCCGCAGCTGTTTCAAAGGAAAGCTCTTCGGGCTTTAAAACGGCTAGATCTTCATGCAGTACCGCATACTCAGCAAATGAACCCTGTTTTTTAAGTTCCAAGGTGCCAAACACGGCATCTCCCTTTTTAAACCCTGTCACCTCCAGACCGACAGCTTCCACTACCCCTGAAAAATCGCTGCCCATGATATAGGATGTCGGCATTCCCAGAACATCGAACATATTATAAGCTGGTGCCATCCAGTCCACGGGATTTATTCCTGCCGCAAATATCCTCACAAGAATTTCCTTGGCCGCAGGCGCAGGCTTTTGAATTTCCCTAATTTTTATATCCTCGATCTGTATCGGTCCTGTTATTTCAATAGCTTTCATATCTCTATATTTTATCTGATGTTAAACGATTAAATTCCATGTGCTTTATCCGAAACTTCTTTCCACTGTTCCCACTCGTCCATTTTTCGCTGATACGCTTCCCTGACTGCCGGATAGGCAACTTTACCGAGCAGTAGGCGCAAAGGCGGATTTTCCGCATCTGCAAGCTGCAGGATCGCTTCTGCAGTAGCCTGCGGATCCCCGAAAAGATCCGGATTCGGATTACCGAATACTGCATCCTTGATGGGCTGGTATTCCGGAATTGGGGTAGTCTGCACAGCCGAGGCACTTCCCCATTCTGTTGAAAAACCATTAGGCTCCACTAAGGATATTTTTATCCCAAAACCTTTCACTTCAGATGCAAGGGTTTCGCTCAGGCCTTCAACGGCAAATTTTGTTGCATTGTAAAGTCCCAGTGCCGGAAGTGTTGTTATACCAAGAAAACTTGATACCTGAATAATGTGACCGCTTTTCTGCTCCCGCATTACCGGAAGAACCGCCTGTGTAAGCCATAAAAGACCAAAGAAATTCGTCTCAAACAGTTCCCGTGCCTGCTTTTCAGTTGTCTCTTCGACTGCACCGAACACTCCATAACCCGCATTATTGATCAATATATCAATCCTACCAAAATGTGCCCTGGTCTTTGCTACAACTTCGATTCCCTGCATACGGTCGTTGACATCCAGTTCAAGTGGCAGAATAAGATCGCCGTATATTTCCTTTAGGTTAGCCAGAGCCTTTATGTCCCTGGCGGTAGCAGCAACTTTATCGCCGCGCTTTAAAAATTCTTCGGCCCAGATTCTACCAAATCCACGTGAAGCGCCTGTAATCAAGATTATTTTTGACATATTTTAGAATTATTTATGACCTTTCGGTCTTTTTTTGTTTAAAAAAATTATTTTTTTACGGATACAAATGCTATGATATCAGTTATCTTACCCTCCTTGAACAAGAATATATTTTCTCCGTTCAGCGCGTCACCTAATTTCCAGGTGACACGGGCTACATTGTTAAGTGTTTTAACCTCCGTTAGCGTAAAATTCTGACCTGGGAATTTTTTATGGATTTCGTTTACAGTGTTGTTGAAGTCTTTATAAGTGAAATGCTCAAAAAAAGTATCAACTATATGAAAATCCGAACTATAAATTTTACCCATTTCGCTTAACCTTCTCTCACTACTACTAATGTTTAAAACTTCGAAATGTTTATATACCGCTTTATCCATAACCGAAACGGGTGTCACCGCAGCATTTTTTGTTTGTATCTGTGTCTGTGCTTTTAAATGAACAGTGGGAATTGTGAGGGACCCTAAAATTAGAACAGTGCCTAATAGTGTTTTTATCTTTTTCATTTTACGTGACTTTAATTATTTAAAAAAGACTTCCATTAGTTCTGCCGATACCACCAAGAGGTCTTTTATCGGATCGTTGTTTTCATCGGGCGGATATACTAGTCTTTTGGTAGGTACCATAATCCCGTTAAACTCCTGATAGTCGTGAACATAATGAGCGCCGGATGCCCCTTTGGAGATCTCCACATCGTAATCCAACCTTCGCAGCAGTCCATCCGGTCCAAAATAAAATGTCTGCTCTTTTGAATGGTAAGCCAGATAATCTGGGAAAGTAGCTTTCAGGGCGCGCCATTTTTCTCCATTATCCATTCTGCCTTCAACTTCTTCAACCTGAAATCCATCATAGGTCAGTACAAAAGGAAGTGTGAGATAGGTCCATGTAGCGTATGCGTTGAAATAAGCCAGATGCAGATCATCCCAAGGGGTTTCCACGGTGTGGCCTTTGAAAGCTTCCCGGGGATGGGTTCTCTCTTTGGTGACATTTCCGTCCAGTGTCTCGATAGCGATCGTTCTATTCTCAAAATGGCTTCTCTGACCCTCTTTCAAAAATGGCTCGTTAAAGTAAATCTGATCATGGAGCTTTGCCCTGATTCTGCCAGTTGTTGCGAACCCGGGTACCTGTTTGGATTCCCAGAGAATTCCACCTACCTTCATCGTTACAAAAGCCTCGGAAAGCTCATTCCATCTTTTCATGCCTCCATGGGCATCTACTGCTAATTGAAGTAAATCGTTCATTTTTTTGTTTTTTAAAAGTGTCAATTATTTCATTTATGACCGATTGGTCATTTTTAATGCAAAAAAAATTATAGCTCCCATCTGCTTATTTGCTCCAAAAGGTTGGCTTTTATAACCTGCATCTTTCGATTGTTTCTTGCAACCCTGCAAATGAGCTGCCCGCCCTCTATCATGGCAAACATTACCAAAGCAAAATCTTTATAGTTCCACTCGTTGCTGAACTCTCCTTCATCAATACCTTTTTTAATTATATCCGATATGATCTGCTGACTTAAAACAACTGCCTCATGGACTTTTTTGGTTACTACTTCGTTGGTATCATCAGCCTCCATCCCAAAATTCAGCATAGGACAACCTCCCTCTACGATCGGATTTACTGGCGTGCTCAGCACGTCGATATACGCAATGAGTTTCTCCCTTGCGGAACTGGCTTTGCGGAGTGTCTCAAAAACCCTGCTTCCTAGCAGCTGCATGTTATAATCTACTACCGTCATTACCAATTCATCTTTATTCTCAAAATGGACATATAGGCTTCCTTTTGATAACTTTGTCGCGTCCATAATATCACTCATCGCAGTAGCTGCAATACCTTTTTTGTTAAAGATAGGTGCGGCACTTTTGATTATCATTTGTCTGGTTTCTTCTCCTTTAGTCATGACAGCAATTATTATATTATTGACAGGCCAAAATTAATTGACCGAACGGTCATTTCAAAATAATTCCCAAGTTTTAACATTTCTTTAACATTTCTACACGAAATAGTGATTTAGATACTTTACCATCAATCGTTACCAAATGGAAGAATCGGTATGATTTCCTTTTATGAGCGATTTAATCATTTCTTGGATTAAACAGAAATAACCCCTTTTTAGACGCTAATGACAGAGTTTAAGCTTTAATTAACTAATTAACAAATCTTCCTCATCTAAAAGAGGTTCGGTTACCAATATATAATTTAGCTCTGCTCATAACTTCCTAAATTTGCTACTTAGGTAAAAATGTCCTCACAACCTCATACATCGCTGGTTCGAAACGGGCAATTTCTAGGGCCTCGATAAGATAAGGTGATGCCACCGGATTTGCACGCATTTTTTCATAATCTTCAATGCCTCCCCATTGAGCATACATAGTTACCTTTGTACCATCTATACTGCGATGTAGGCTGGATGAAATAAAGCCCTTAACTTTTGCAACACCGCTTTCAGTAGCCAGGATGAGCAGATCTACTAATTTTTGCTGATTAATAGGCTCAACAATAAAAACATTGATTAATGTTAAGTAGTGATTTTCTTCGGTTATAACTGTCATGATTATATTGTTTTATCTTCGAAAGTAAGTAATAATTCAAAAGTGATTAGATAGTTATTAAATTAAATGGGACACTGCAGCCGAAATAGCATAGGCCCCACAGAATAATCCTCCGGCTTTGATATTCAACAGATGAAAGTTTGTACTAATTGAAATTACAGGGCGAACATAAATAACCGAATGGTCATTTATTCATTAACATTGATACTTTACAGAATTATGACAACATATATCTTATTAAAATACAGCAGCGAATCTGGGACGAACCAGCATTATCTGTCAAGACCAGAGACGATATAACGCCCATTTTTTTTGCTTTATTTATATTAATTATCTGATCTACAGCAATTTAATAAAATGGCACAGTATTTATCCAAAAATACCGTGATCTTAATAAAGACGCTATTATGGTGTTTTAAAACAAAAATTTCAAATAACAAATAAGATGGACAATCAAAAAAAATTAACAACAGCTTTCGGGAGGCCAGTGCCGGATAATCAAAATGTAATGACTGCAGGTCCGCGGGGGCCGTTATTAATGGAAGATTTTTGGTTTCTGGAAAAGATGGCTCATTTTGATCGTGAAGTTATCCCTGAGCGCCGCATGCATGCGAAAGGCTCCGGAGCATTTGGCACTTTTACTGTGACCCATGATATTACTGCCTACACAAAAGCGGACATCTTTTCTGAAATTGGTAAAAAGACCGAAATGTTTGCACGTTTTTCAACTGTAGCGGGCGAACGGGGTGCTGCAGATGCTGAACGCGATATCAGGGGTTTTGCATTGAAATTTTATACAAAAGAGGGTAACTGGGACATGGTAGGTAACAATACGCCAGTATTTTTTTTTCGTGACCCGATGAAGTTTACCGATCTTAACCATGTTGTAAAAAGGGATCCCCGTACAAATTTACGTAGTGCGGATAATAATTGGGATTTCTGGACTCTTTTACCGGAATCCTTACACCAGGTCACCATCATAATGAGTGAACGTGGCATACCTCGTACATACCGGCACATGCATGGCTTTGGCAGTCACACTTACAGTTTTATCAACGCCCGAAATGAACGTTTCTGGATTAAGTTTCATTTTAAAAGTTTGCAGGGAATAGAAAATCTGACCAATGAAGAGTCTGCCAAGCTAATCGGCAACGACAGGGAAAGCCACCAGCGTGACCTATTTGACAACATAGAAACAGGGAATTACCCGAAATGGCATTTACTAGTACAGATCATGCCAGAAAAAGATGCAGAAACCTACCATATTCACCCATTCGACCTTACAAAGGTTTGGCCTCATGTTGATTATCCCCTCATCCCAGTCGGAGAATTTGAACTTAACCGCAATCCATCAAATTATTTCGCTGAAGTAGAACAGGCAGCTTTTAATCCTGCTAATATCATTCCAGGTATTGGATACTCACCAGATAAAATGCTTCAGGGCCGTTTATTTTCGTATGGTGATGCCCAGCGCTAGATTGGGCGTAAACCATTCCCATATACCGGTAAATGCTCCAAAATGTCCTTATCATGCTTATCATCGTGACGGCAACATGCGTACAGATGGCAATTACGGCTCAAACCTGTCATATGAGCCGAACAGTTTTGGTGAGTGGAAAGAACAACCTGAACACAAGGAGCCACCATTAAAAATTGAAGGTGATGCGTATGCTTTCAATTACCGCGAAGATGATGATGACTACTTTTCGCAGCCTGGCAATCTTTTCCGTAAAATGAATGAAAAGCAAAAGCAATTGCTCTTCGATAACACGGCCACTGCTTTAGGCGGTGCACAGCGTTTCATTCAGGTGCGACATATTCGGAATTGCTTTCAGGCAGATCCGACCTACGGCACTGGCGTTGCCCTTGCTCTGGGAATGACCATGACTGAAGTTGAAAGCTTTACACATCCTAATTTATAGTTTGTATGCCGCAGACCCGCATGCTTAGGTCGTTTTGGATTCGATAAATGGGTCCTTAGGTTATGTTTAGCAATGACAGAGCAAAAACTTCTGCTGCCTGCTGTACTTTAAGTATTGAGTAAATTCTCATATTAACATTTTCTTTAATTGGTGATTGTTTCGGTGAATGCGCCATTTTATAGTACTAAATAAGGCTATCGCGGCTTTAAATTGGTCACTAACAAAAACAGCAGATCTCGTTTAAGTAGATGCGTATATATTAAAATCGGGCATATTGTTGGCATTTATCACTATTTAAATCGTTTAAACCCCAATACAAACCTTTCGCTATTTTGTGAATGGAAGGTTATTATCACCATCATAAGCAAATATCAATTTTTATATATCAAAACCAATCAATCTCAATAAAGTATTCTAGCTTTAATGCCGTATATAGGTATTCACTAACAAAATGATTATGAAAAATTTAATAAAATCCAGTCTAAACACCTTAATTCTTTTCGCAGTTGCTAGCAGTCAGTTGAAGGCACAAACCATAGCGAAGACACTTGTAGAAAAAAAAGTCGATAATATCGTATTGGTTCACGGAGCCTTTGTTGATGGTTCAGGCTGGAAACCTGTTTACGACATTTTGGCTAAAAAAGGGTACCACGTCACTATTGTTCAGCAGCCGATGACATCATTTTCCGATGATCAGGCGGCTACGCAACGTGTATTAAACATGCAGGACGGGCCGTGTGTTTTAGTGGCTCACAGCTACGGTGGAGCAATTATTACCGAAACTGGAAATAACCCACGTGTAGCGGCTTTAGTTTACATTGCAGCTCATGCGCCAGATAAAGGAGAAAGCGAGGCAGACAACGGCAAACGTTACCCTTCTGCTTATAAGTCCCTTCAGAAAGGGACTGACGGTTACGATTTTATTGACCCTAAAAGATTTTATGCGGATTTTGCAGCGGATTTACCTCGAAAAGTAGCTGAATTTAAAGCTAACGCGCAAATGCCTACGGCAGACGTGGTATTTCATGGCATTATTCAAAATCCAGCCTGGAGGGCTAAACCAAGTTGGTATATGGTTGCAAAATCAGACAGGATAATTAACCCTGACCTGGAACGTATGTACGCAAAAAGAGCTGGAAGCCATACGGTTGAGGTAGATGGTGCCAGTCATTCCGTTTATGAATCCCACCCTAAAAAAGTTGCACAAATGATAATTGATGCTACTTTGCATTCGGTTAAATAACCAGGAAAGATGCGCTATAATTATCGGAGCCTGTCCGACTTAGATTTCCACCCAAATTGAAAAAAAGCGTCTGGATTTGGCTTTCCCGAGTAGTCTCGGGAAAGCAGACACTAACAAACCCGCGTCAGCAGACTACACACTACTGACGAACAAGCAGTTACACTATTGAGTTGTTTAGGCTTATGATAATTTGAAAAGCCTTTTAGGCTATAATCATCCGCCAAATCAAGCTATGAAAGTTTAATACTAAAGATTTAAAACAAATGTTCCCTTCGTATGCCAAGTCTTTTAATTTTTGAATTCAGGGTACTTTTCGGAACCCCCAACTTTTCAGCCGCCCCGCCTTCGCCACCTATCCGTCCTCGACAATATTTTAGCACGCTTAAAATATGATCGCGTTCATTTTCATCTATTGTTTTAAGTGAAAATACCATACCAGATGAAACTAACAAGCTTTTAGCTGTAGGCATTGGCAGTGGAATTTCCTTTATTATATCACTTTCGGTCAATAGAATACTTCTTTCAATAAGGTGTTCTAATTCCCTAATATTACCTGGCCAATTATATCGTGTCAGTTCATCCATGGCTGCCTTACTTATTTTATTGATCTGTTTACCCATCTTTTTGGAAAACCGATCAATAAAATATGTAGTAAGTAAAGGAATGTCTTCGGGTCTTAACCTGAGGGGTGGTAGGCTGATCGGGAAAATGTTTAATCGATAATAAAGGTCGCTTCTGAAACGGCCTTCTTCCATTTCTTTTTCTAGATTTCGGTTTGTAGCGGCTATAATTCTTACATCAACTTTAATCGTGCTTTTTCCGCCGATACGTTCAATTTCCTTTTCCTGAAGCGCTCTAAGCAATTTGACCTGTAATTCTAATGTCAATTCGCCAATTTCATCGAGAAATAACGTCCCGTTATTAGCCAGTTCAAATTTACCTACTCTCCGTTCTGTGGCGCCGGTAAAACTTCCCCGCTCATGTCCAAACAATTCACTTTCAATTAAATTCGCAGGTAATGTGGCGCAGTTCACTTTGATCATTAATCTGTTCTTTCGGGGCGAATTATTGTGAATGGCACGTGCAATGAGCTCTTTTCCGGTACCTGTTTCACCTAATATCAATACCGTACTGTCTGAGGCACTAACTTGCGATATGAGTTTAAAAATTTTCTGCATCTCTAGACCATTCCCTATTATTTCCGAATAATTGTGAGTTGTTTCCAGTTCCTCCTTTAGATATACCTTTTCTGCTTCTAATTGTTGTTTATATTTATCAATTATATTTAATTGATAAATGACCTTTTCGTTTGCAAGAACATTAGAAAGCGCAATGGCAATCTGAGAGCATATATTTTTTAATAGTGGTGCGTTGCTAACTTTATCATAATTCTGCGGTATGCTGAGCCACAAAATACCAATATTTACATCACCCAATCTAACCCTAAGACCCGTCAGTTCAATCAGCCCTATTTCTTTCCACCACTTAACATAATCAGGTACCGTCTCCATTTCATTTAGCGCTTCTATATTAAAGGAAAGCGGCTCCGGGGAATTAAGCACGAGATTTGTAATGCCATCATTTACATCTGACTTCATTTCTAAGATCTTTTGAAAATCTGGATGATTCATATAATCATCCCTTTCATCATATAGAAACATGTGATGGAACCTTTGATCTTCCGAAATTAATCGCAGGCTATATTTACCGATAATCCCGAACTTTCTCAATTCGTCAGAAAATTCCATGGAGAGTTGTTTTCTGTTTCTTGCGGCAGCCAAGACATTGCTGAATGACAGTAATAAGGACTTTTCATTTTCGCGCTGCTTGATTTCTTCATTGGCCATGATGTTCAGAATAGCGATAGATATCTGGTTGGCTAGACCTGCTATTAAACTAAGATTGCTTTGACCTATAATATCCTTATCGTTGAAAAAAATCATCCAGAAGCCAAAAATTTCACCACCTCTGGACAGCTTTGTAATAATGACTCGCTTTAAGCCACTCTCATAATTGATTCTCAAATAGTTAGGTGCAACTTTTTGTTGATAAAGCTCATCTAAATCAAATACTATAGGAGCAGCGCTGGCACAAACCTTGTCCATCACACCGTCATTGATCGGGAATTTGCTTTTTCTTGCTTTTTCGTAATCGGGATGGCCTTGACTTTGTGAAGCAGGGTCGATGATATAAGCTCTGAAAGTTGATCCGTCGTCATCGATAATTCCTACTAATATATGGCTGAAATTAAGCTGATTTTTCAGCCGTTCTGTCACAACAGAAATCAATTCTTGATGGTTTCTTACTGTCGACAGAACGGTGCTGATCGATAAGATCAATTCTCTTTCGCGTTCACGACCATTAATTTCTTCATTGGCCAAAATATTTGATATGGCTACAGCCAATTGTGAGCAGACACCTTTCAATAAGTTATATTTTTGCTCGTCAGCTTCGTTCGGATGAATATTAAAAAATATGGTCCCGATTGGATGTCCACCCACACGTAGGGCCAGACACAAAAGCTGCTTAAAACCAACCGCCTCCCAGAAATGGACATAGGCAGGAGGATCTGGTTCATTGAGAAGCTGCTGAACATCAAGAATAACAGGTTCATTTGTGCTGATAACACGTGTGAACGCGTAGTCTGTGATGCTATACCTTGAACTGATTATCTTATCAAAATCATCATGATTGATAACAGTCGGGCCCATATCGATCATAAAAGCGCTATGGGTTATCCCGTCCTCATTGATTTTTACAATTCCGAATTGAGTAATTGAAAATATTTTTTTAATCTGTTCGTTAACAACGCGAAACAGGTCACTCCTGCTTTTAAGCGAGGCGATCTCATTACTTAGGGAAAGCAATATCGATTTTTCCTCTTCCCTGTTTGCAATTTCTTCATTTGCCAGAATGTTTGATACTGCGATAGAAATTTGGTAAGAAACACCCTCAATCAGTCTTAATTCATGATCTGTATAAGCACCACAATTGGAGGCGTTCACAAAGAAAGCGCCAATGGCTTTCTTATCGTCTAGCAGATTAATTGCGACCTTTTCTTGGATGCCATTTTCATATTCGAATTTGATATAATCCGGTATGTTTGCCTCCTTGTATAATTTTTCCAACTCAAAAATTACAAGCCCACTGGAATTAATTACCTGTTTTAAGCAACGGTCATCAGCGATTTGTTTTTTTAATGAACTTTTCTGGTAATAGGTGTATCCCAGACTTTGATGATTCAATGAAAATAGGAAGGTATTGTAAGTTTGATCTTCATTAAATACCATAATTACGATATCCTCAAAATGAAATAACTTTTTCAAGCTTCCATTAATCGCATTAAATAAGTCATTTTTATTCCGAATAGTTGCAATATCTTCACTGAGTTTGAGTAATAGTCGACTTTCTTCTTCCCGCGCTAAGACTACTTCATTAGACCTTAAATTATCTACCGCGACAGAAATCTGACTGGCTGTTTTTTTGATCAACTGTAATTGATAGTTGGTTATTGGTCCGTTTTCATCAAGGCAGATACACCACAATCCTATTATCCGGTCACGAACATACAATCCTATCATAATTGCCTTTTTTATGCCGCTATCATAAAGGATTTGAAAATATTCTGGCACGTTTCCCATTGAATGTTGTTGCCGCAAATCGAAAACCTGTGGTTCTTTTGACAAGATCACCTTGTTGAATACGCCATCATTTAAAGGATATCTCGTGGCAACGGCCTTTTTATACAGAGAATGTTGGTCTGTTGACGATCTGATATCATCCAAATAAGAACTTAGAGTAAGCCCATCATCGTTCATAAGGGCAACAAAATGATCGCTGAACCGAAATAGTTGATCTAATTTATCATGAATTGTCTTTAATAAAATGTGCTTGTCGCGTATCGCTGCGAAATCATGATTCAGCGATTGCAGTACATCATTTTCAATTTCGCGTTCCATGATTTCCTCATAGTCTAAAATGTTTACCAAAGTCTCCGCTATGCTGGACGCTAGTCCAGGTAAAATATCCTGGCAAGTTTGGCTGAGATTTACATTTTTACCATAAAGCATAATCCACCGACCCATCGGTCCTTCTTCATCGCTAAGAACGAATTCTACAACTTGCCAATCTTCAGTATACAGAGGATTAAGATAGTTTTGTGCACCAGTGCCAGACAGATCTGCACTCACAGAACTACGGAATAGCTGTGCCTGTTCCGAAATTTGGGGTTCTGAAAAATAATTTATGTATGAAGCTTTGTCGAATTCAGCATAAAAGATAGTCGAATAAGTGTACCCAAGCAATTCCTTAAGCCCATTGCCAAATAAAGTATAGAGCTGTATTTTAGACCGTATCCTCAGCAGAAGAATATTGACGGATAATAATATATCCTTTCCATCGCAGGTTGATAATGGGAGGTCCTGAATTTTCATTTTTTATGGCTAAATCAAACTAAATTTAACTTAAATAATGAAAAAAAGCAAATCCTAAAAATCGTATAATTCAGAAGCTATTTACGCTGATTTTTGTATTTCGTGGATGGGATATTAGCCATACCATTCCATTCCAAATTGTCTATACCAATTAGCGCCCTTTCGTCCTGTACTACTTCATGCTGCCATAATTTGTTTATACAACAATTTTACTCCCATTACATAAGAAACCACGAATAGTAAGTATTCAATTGATGAATTTTGCGCTGTACTTGCCATTGCTTGTTTAGCCACAGCTATCTATTATTGGAAAATAAGAAGAGCAATTGACGATATTGTTGATATTTCGAATCAACAAAGCATCCTTATTCATTAATTATGACTACGCCTTTCTCTTTCTATAATTTTCAAATGCTGTAACTTCTACTTTTAATTTTAATTATTCAGCTAAAAGCGGACGCTTTAGCGTCCCGAACCTTGTTTGAAAGACGATATATCGCCCTTCAAACAAGACTAAATACTTATTTAACTCATTGATTAATAATATTTTAAGATTTTGGCATAGTTATTATATTCCACTTCTCACTTGAACTTCAAGCAACTTTTTTTAATCTGTAATTAATTATGAAAACATTATCAGGGAAAGTGATTTTAATAACTGGCGCCTCCAGAGGCATAGGTGCGGCGATTGCTTTCAAACTCGCCAACGAAGGCGCAACAGTTATCATCAACTATTCGGGAAATCAGGAAGCAGCTGACCAGGTTGTCAATGCGATCTTGAAAAATGGAGGGAATGCCTTAGCCTTGAAGGCTGATGTTAGCAAGTCAGAGGAGGTAAAAAGCATGTTCGATACGGTAATTGCCCATTATGACAAAGTCGATGTGCTAGTGAATAATGCTGGCATCATGCTCACCAAGTTGTTTAAAGACACTACGGACGAAGACTTTACCCGTCAGTTTGAAATCAACGTCCGCGGCACTTTTAACACGCTGCGTGAGGCTGCAACTAAACTGGCCGATAATGGTAGCGTCATCAACTTTTCATCAACCACAACCCGCGTAATGATGCCTACCTACGGAACTTACGTTGCATCTAAAGCCGCGGTAGAACAGTTTACCAGGATATTTGCCAAAGAAGTAGGTGCAAGAGGGATCAACGTAAATACCGTATCTCCCGGACCAACCAATACAGAACTGTTTACCAAAGGCAAGCCACAGGAAGTTATTGACCATCTGGCTTCTTTAAATCCCTTTAACCGAATTGGCGAACCGGAGGATATTGCCAGAGTAGTTGCCTTTTTGGCAAGCGACGACGCTAAATGGATCAATGCGCAAAACATTGGTGCAAATGGCGGAATGGCTTAATTTAGTCAGGAAGCCGCAAAAGACAGAAAGTCAAAAAGAAAATGCAAAAAATATTAATCAATTCAATCATCATCCGGATTTCCTCACTTGTGGAGTTCCGGACTAAATACAACAAACCATGAACTTATTAAAAAATAAAGTAGCCTTAATTACCGGATCCGCAAGAGGTTTAGGTAAAGCGATTGCCGAACGTTACGCAGCTTTAGGTGCCGATATCGTTATAAACTATTCCCGCGACAAAGCATCTGCCGATGACGTCGTAAGGAATATCAAAGCCATGGGCTCAAGAGTAATAGCTGTACAGGCCGATGTAAGCAAGGTAGCCGATATTGAAAGGTTATTTGCCGAAGCAAAAAAAGAATTTGGTAAAATAGATATTATAGTAGCCAATGCCGGTATTGAAATGGTCGAAACCCCGGTAGTCGATTTTACCGAGGAACAATTTGACCGCTTGTTTTCTATAAACACCAAAGGCTCATATTTCACCATGCAGCAAGCTGCAAAAACAGTAACCGATAACGGCCGCATCATCTATATCGCATCCAGCACCACCTCATTCCCAGTACCAGGAATGGCAGTGTATGGCGGCAGTAAAACCACACCACGCTATCTTGTAGACATCCTTTCAAAAGAGATTGGCCATAGAGGGGTAACAGTCAATTCTATTATCCCCTTTGCGGTAGATCACTCGGGCATATTCGCTGACCCAGATAGTTATCCAGAACTGCGGAAACAATTGTTAGATAGCTGTCCGATGGGACGTCTGGCAGAAGTTGAGGACGTAGCCAATGCAGCAGAATTCTTTGCGAGTGGACTTTCTTCGTTCGTGTCAGGACAGCATCTACTGGTTAACGGCGGCGCAACAAATTAATTCAATATTTATTATCAAATATTAAAAAGACAATAATCATGTCAATAAACAAAGTAAAATCGCTGGCGGGAATCGTTATTCCAGACAGTACCATTGCCAATCAAGCTACGGAATTATTGCTAGAGCACGGTACGGAATTTATCTACAATCATTCATTGCGGGTATTCTTTTTCTCTTCTCTTAACGGTAAACGGAATAGTTTGCAGTACGACCCGGAACTATTGTATGTTTGTTCCGTATTTCATGACCTGGGCTTAACTAAACATTATAGCAGCCCTGATCTGCGCTTTGAAGTAGACGGGGCCAATGCAGCCCGTGATTTTTTGAAGGGCCATGGCATAGCGCAAGACAAGCTCCAATTGGCATGGGATACAATCGCCCTCCACACTACCATCGGAATTGCCGAGCATAAAGAAGCGGAAGTTGCCTTAATGTATTCCGGAGTAGGATTAGATGTCATGGGTGAAGGTTACGAGAATCTTAGCGCAGAACATAGAGAAGATATCATAAAAGCCTTTCCAAGGAATGATTTTAAGAAAAATATTATTCCAACTTTTTTCAGTGGTTTTGAGCATAAAACAGAAACAACCTTCGGTAATATTAAAGCCGATGTATGTGCATTTATGATACCAAATTTCCATCGAAAAAATTTCTGTGATTGTATATTGCATTCACCATGGAGTGAATAAGTATTACAGAAAACACAACAAATGATTTAAACTCACTCCTTAAGTAGAATCTAAGCAATTGAACATTTTATGCAGAGAAACTTTATTGAATGTAGTTCATTGGGTTGGTGAGGTTAATAAAATTAGCGTTACAATGTTGACGAATGTTGAGATATTTGAACATTAGCAGTTGATCAAATCACTATTAGTTATCTATTTGATTATCATAACTTTAGATATTATATAAATTGATAGATTATGGAAAAGACTAAAAATCAAAAAGAAGAAAAAGAATTAAGCAAAAGCGATGTTATATACACCTTCAAATTTAACAATGAATTAGAAGTTAATCGTTTAGGTTATGGAACCATGCAATTAAATGGTTCGGGCGTGTGGGGAGATTCTTCAAATCGCGATCTTGACAAACGTGTGCTCCATTCTGCAGTGGAATCTGGCGTCAATTTCATTGACACTGCTGACTCCTACGGTCCTCATACTAATGAATTACTGGTTAAAGAGGCGGTAGGTGTTTATTATGACAGCATTGTTATCGCAACCAAAGGTGGATTGGAACGCAGTGGTCCTGGTCAATGGCACGTCAACGGCAAGCCGGAATATATAGCTCAAGCGATTGAGGGAAGCCTGAAGCGCTTGGATAAACAACGGCTCCAGTTATGGCAATTGCACCGTGTTGATCCTAGAATTCCGATCGAAGAAACGCTGGCACCCGTTGCCGATGCCGTACGTGCTGGCAAGATCCAGTACGTGGGCCTGTCGGAAGTTGATATTAAAGTTATTGAACGCGCAAGAAAAGTTGTGCCGATCGTATCGGTGCAAAACCTTTATAACTTGTCCGAACGCGGCTGGGAGCACGTTGTAGACTATACCGCGAAAAATGGCATGGCCTTTATTCCCTGGTTCCCACTCGCATCAGGTCCCGATAAACTGAAGGATAAGCTTGCACATATCGCAGATAAGCATAATGCCTCAACTTCACAAATAGCTTTAGCTTGGCTGCTGAAACGTTCGCCAAATATCCTCCTTATTCCTGGCACTAGCTCCCCAGCTCACCTTCAGGAAAATATGGAAGCTGTACAGATAAAATTGACAGACAGAGAATTTGAAATATTATCCAAATAAAATTACAAACTATGGAAATCAAGCGTATTTTTAGTTTTAGATATGGCAAGGTATTGGGTATCACAATGCTAAATTTCTTTTTTTTAACTATGGGCGTTCTTCACGCCCAACATAAAAAATCACCCACAATGGAAAATAAAGTATTAATTCAAGAAGGCTTTAATAAATGGGCAAGTGGTACCGGTAATTTTTTTGACCTGTTAGCAGAAGATATACAATGGACTATCACAGGCAGCACCCCACTATCCAAAACATATGTAAACAAAAAGCAATTTATGGATGAGGTAATCATTCCATTAAATGACCGTCTTTCAAAAAAGATTATACCTAAGGTTACCGAACTTTATGCTGATGGCAACATTGTAGTTGCTTTATGGGATGGCAAGGCAACCGCGGCAGATGGAAAACCTTACAATGCTAGTTATTCGTGGACCATGGAGATTAAAAACAAAAAGATAGTCAGGGTAGTAGCCTTTTTGGACGGGATCGAGTTTGCCGATATTATGAGAAGAATCCCAGACCGTAAATAGTAACATTCAAAATTTAAAGTTAAAAAAAATGAAAGATCAAAAAACATGGTTTATCACAGGAGCATCTAGGGGCTTGGGATTAGAAATCACAAAGGCTGTACTGGCGTCAGGTGACAAGGTAGTAGCAGGAGCACGAAACCGGGCGCCAGAATTAGAGGAACTTAAGCATGAAAATCTATTTATAGTAAGTCTGGATGTCACACAGGAAGAACAAGTGATAGAAGCTATAGGTCAAGCGATATCAAAATTTGGTAAATTTGATGTACTGCTGAACAATGCGGGATTTGGTTTATTGTCGGCCGTGGAAGAAGCATCAGATAAAGAGATCCGTCACATGTATGACACTAACGTGTTTGGTACTTTAAACGTGATCCGTCACACGCTGCCTCATTTACGCAATCAGCGCAGTGGGCACATTATCAATATATCTTCTGTTGGAGGTCTATCCGGGTCAGCCGGTTGGGGTTTATATAATTCGACGAAATTTGCAGTGGAAGGTTTTAGTGAGGCGCTTTCCAAAGAGCTGACCCCCTTAAATATTCATGTTACAGCAGTTGAACCGGGTTATTTCCGTACGAACTTTTTGGACGAATCTTCATTAAATACCATTTCCAATATTATTGATGACTACGAAGATACCGTGGGAAAAATGCGTTCAAGAGCGGTAATGGTTAATAAAATGCAGCCTGGTGATCCTAAAAAACTGGCTGATGCGCTGATACAAATTGTGTATAGCCAAAAACCTCCTTTACATCTTCCTTTGGGTAAAGATGCATTAGAGAGTTACCAAATTAAAACTGCCAATTTCGCAAATGATATTGAAGCATGGAAAAATGTAATTACCGGAACTGATCACTCATCATGACTTATAAGTTTATAAAAAATCTGGTGTACGCGAATTAAAAATATCCATTTTGATAAAGAGCGGGATAGCTGTAAATAAATATTCACAGCTATATGAAGAATTTCAATCTGGATTGACTAGTTTCTTAATAAATGTTCCATCTGGTCGAAATCGATATCACCTACCACAATCAATGCCTGCACATTAGGGCGATATCAGTCATGATAATAATTGCGGAGTGTTTCAGGCTTAAATTCTAAAAGAATGTTTTCTAGCCCAACGGGGATCCGTTGGGCATATCTTAAATTATTGACAATAACGACGTAGAACGTTGTCTGCATTCTCTCTTGCTCGCCTTTTCCCAGTCTTTTTCCTGCCATAACCACACCGCGCTCCTTATTAATCTCATCAGTACTGAATTTCACATCTGCATAAACTGATGTGTTAATTCCGCATGATATCAATAGAGCTATTAAAATAAAAGCTTATACGTTTTTCATAATTATTGTTTAGAGAATTTTAGTATTTGATCGTTTGAATTTTGTAGTTGGATCATTTACTTCCAATTTTTGCTGTTTCAACGAGAATATCAATGATTTTCTCATTGTCAATAATGATCATTCCCTGTCTGTCCTCAGTTATCCCTGATTGTAGCTCATAAGTATACCTTGGTACAGTTCCTTCCATAATGGTAGGTAGATATTTAAACTGTATGTTTTGACTGTTTTGCTGTAACATCTGACCAACCTCAATGATGTGCGTCGAGATAATGAAGGAACAGCTGTGGTATTTTGAGAAAGCACTTGTCACTGCCAAAGTTGCATCATAGGCATCCTTTACGTTAGTGCCTTTGAAAAGTTCATCAAAGATTACCACCAGGTTCTTTCCACTGCTTACCTCAATGGCAATTTGTTTAACCCTAAGCACTTCAGCATAAAAATGGCTATAGCCCATACTAATATTATCCGGTACATTTATAGAAGAGAAAATGCCATCCTTAATTGAAAAGATCATACTTTCTGCAGCTACAGGAAAGCCCATGTGTGCTAGATAAATGTTAATTCCGAAAGCCTTCATTAATGTAGACTTACCAGCCATATTGGCACCGGTGAGAAATAGTACATTATTTTGCTCATCAATAGTAATTGAATTTGCAACAGCTTTCGGAATTGTTGGATGCCTACATGCTGTGATTGACAAAGTATTTTGTTCCGTGTAAGGGACATTTGAATAACAAAATCCTTTTTTCTTGGCAACCACTGCAACACAGATATAAACATCGAGCTGATAAACGAATTGCAGAATTTCTCTGATCTGTTGATTATAATTTTGGCGTATCAGGTAATCCGCCTGGATGACGGGAATGAGGCCTAGTTGCTGATCTTTTTTCCTGGATAGAATTTTATTCAGCCGTTTATCATTATAAAGCTCATCAAATTTTTCTATTTGTAAGTTTAGGTGAGGAAAATTATTTTGACGAATTACGTGTAGAAATTCATTAAGCTTATTTATGAATTGTATTGTGAGCTCAAGTCCTGAATTGAAAAGATCGAATTCGGTATTCAGTCCAATCATATGTAAAGCCTGCCGACGGATACCCTGAGTAAACGCTGCCCTCTTACTTCCACTGGAATCGCTAAGAAAGTGCTCGGTTCCTTCAATTAAGATAGGATCTAAGGAAAATTCGATATTTATTTTTTCGAAATATTGAAAGATAGTACTTCGGTGATTAATCTGGTGTGCGTCAGAAAGCGGATGTTTAAACATATCTTCTAACATTCGTTCGCCACCCCTTGTTTTTACATGATTAAACAGGCTGAAGATGGAGTTGCTTTGGTATTTGCCCAGGATATTTAAATCATCCAGTGTTTGTTTATCTACAGAGAAGCTCATTTATGATGTGGTTTAGTAGGTCCCTTTTCTAAAATATCCAGAATTCTTTCATTCCTAATGATGATCATTCCATGTCTATCATCCGATATGCCTTTTTCAATTTTGTAGGTGTAACTAGGTTTATCGCCTTGCATGTGGGTAGGTAAATAGATGAAATTGATATTTTCATGCATGCCCCTAAGTTTTTCTCCGGCTTCAATGATGTGCGTTGAAACGATAAATATGCTTTTGGGGATTTTCGCAAATCCACTTGCAATTGCTACTGTGGCCTCATAGGCATCTTTAACGTTCGTACCCCTAAACAGTTCATCAAAAATGATCACAATTTTTTTTCCAAGTCGGATCTGTTCGGCCATTTGTTTTACCCTTAGTACTTCACTGTAAAAATGGCTATAGCCCATATTAATATTATCAGGAAGATTTATTGTGGTAAGAAGGCCGTCACACACGGAAAATTCCATATGGGTGGCTGGAATAGGAAATCCCATATGTGCTAGAAAAATAGCAATGCCAAAAGATTTCATAAAGGTAGATTTTCCAGCCATGTTGGCCCCGGTCAAGAAGATGATATTTCCTTCAGGATCAACTGTGATATTGTTTGCAACTGGATTTTTTAACAAAGGATGGTAAAGTTCTTTGATCGTGATTTCATATTTATCACCCGTTGTTGCTACAGGAAAAGCGAAATTATTTCTTTGTGCCGTTTCAGCGACAGCAAGAAAAGCATCCAGGGTATATATATGATTTATTAGTTTTCTTAATTTATCGTTTAGCCGATAACGGAATTGTTTATCGAGATCAACTACTATCTCAAAAGACAATGATTTTATTTTTCTCGTTTTCAGTATCTCGTTTTCTGACAGTTCTTTTACTGATTCATAGAAGTCATCCAGAAAGAAGGCGCGAGCCTTGGATTCCGCTGGTAAATTGCTATTACTGATAAAATCAATAATAGCAATGAGTATCTCCAAAATTGCAGTTACACCGTTTGAGACGGATTGAAAGTGGGTATCTCCACCAATTACCTGGTTAAATTTATGCTTGAGATTATTCTGTTCTTTTGTAAGCTGACTTCTAGTATCCGTATTTTTCAGATACAATTCTGCTATATCAAAGAGCTCTACTCGGAATGGAAATTTAATATGGTATTGATGCAGTTCCCTGAGGATGGCACTCCTGCGGTTGATCTGTCCCATATCCGATAGTGGATAACGGAACATTTGATCTAACTGAGCGGCACCACCTATAGTTGCAGCACGGTTAAATAAATCATAAATGGACTTTTTTCCACGGTGGCTGAAAATCGCCAAGTCGTCTAGTGTTTGTTTATCTATTGTGAAGCTCATGATCTGATTTATCTACCTTTACGGCGCACCCAAATAACTATGGCAACAATGATCAGTAGAATAGGAAGTACCCATTTGAAAATTATTGCTGCAATATCCCATGCGCTTTCACCTACGTTTAAACTATCGTCTGGCAAGGGTTTTCGACGCATATCGATTGGAACCATTTCATCCGATAACCAATAGAATATCGCATTAATAAAAAAGAAATTTCCTGAACCAACATTTTTCCTGTTTGTCGACAGTTCTCCATTGGCTATAAAATCTGCATTTCCTGCGATTACGATTTTTTGTTCTTTATTTCCAATCCTGCGTGACAAAGCCAATACAGTAGGATAGGCTTTCTCTAGTTCACCAGCAGCAACATTCATATGTGCAGTTTCAGTTGAAAAATTGGTGGTTTCCACTTCATTCCAGCCTCCTTTAGCATCAGACTTAAATAATGTCGTTACCTTATATCCCTTATCCTCAGTAAACGCTAATGCACTAGTTGCTGGCATAGTCAGTGGCGCTTTTTGTCTGGACATCTCTCTCAAATGGAAGGAGAACTGCTCTGCTTCTTTTGTCGGATTCAGGGTTAGCAAATCCTGTGACACTTTTTCTGTTGGTTTCACTAACCTTCCAGGTAGGAATTGAACGCCTAATTTACTAACAATAGGATTCATAAATTCCTGATGTCCTGCCCCGCCCAGAATAACCAGGTTTCCACCGCGTGAAATAAAATCATTTAGATTTGCTTCTTCCCCATCGCTCATAGTTTTATTTAGTTCAGCGATTACCAGGATATTTACTTTCGAAGTTACCGGCTTGCTGAGATTCACATCCATAAAATCGAATCCCTGGTTTAAAAGAGAAAAACGGAACGTTTTATCCTGAGCGATCATACTGAAGCCCCGGTCCGTATTATTACTGCTTTCTCTTTCACCATGCCCTTTTACAAAACCAACAAGTGGTATATTTGTAGTCAGACGTTTGAATGCCGCCGTTGTCTCTGCTTCTGAAGGCAGAACTGAGTTATCGTCAAACAGTCTTAGAAAAGCACGCTTGCCGTTTTCGCGTTCAAGCAAGGTAACCACTCTGAAACCTTCTGACTTAAGATCTACTTCTTTTGAAATTTCACTATAAGGCAAAATATCAAATTTCCATTTGTTGATTTTTTTTAAGGTATCCAGACGTTTTTGAGTGGAGAGTTTTGGAAACTGCCCTTCCAGAAAGCTGCCAGGGATATGCTGAAAGTAATATTTGTATTTTAACTTGATTTCAGGTTTGAAGCGTACATATTGTTCATAGCGCTCCATATCACTTTTGATCACTATAGGCGGAAAACGAAATGAGTTATTATCATACATGTTAACATAGGTTGTGATCATTAAGCCACCACTAAGTTTTGATATCACGTCTTGGCTACTTTTGGTTAACGTGTTTGTTTTTGTAGCGCTAAGATCGGCGTATTTTTTTAGTGTGGGCCTCGAGCTAATAAAGCCTAACAGCATCACCATAAATATCATGGCAAAATACTTGCCCCATTTGATTACCGTACTGGTTTTTTGACGGCCAGATTGTAATTTAATTATGGTAAGTCCAAGGAAGAGCGCAATAACCAACAGAAAATAGAATATATCTTCAGTGGTCAGCATACCGGAGATAAATGTGTTTACTCTTCCTGTAATAGCGAACCAATAGGTAATGTCACGTACAATTTCTATATCCTGACCGATAGTTCTGACATAGGCCAGAAGAGAAAAAATTCCCAGTGTACCCATTGCTGCGACAACAGTATAAGAAGTAATCGAAGACATGAATAATCCAATTGCACCATATGCACAAATTAGTAGGAATGTACCCAGCATTGCACATAGTATCAGCAGAATATCCACATGATTAATCGTAACGATGCCGTATACTGCAAAAGCTCCCGTGGTCAGTACCATTATTCCGCCAAAAAGTACTATAGAAAGATATTTACCAAGAATAATCTGAGTATTGGTAACAGGAGATGAGTATAAAAGTTTAATTGATCCACTGCTGATTTCCCTACTCATCAGGTTCATGGTTAATAATGGAATATATAGATACAGGTATGTTGGTATTGAACCGAACAAGCTGCCTAATTGAGAAGTGTAGATAGTATTAGTCATACCTGGCCATTTGAGGCCATACGCCATGGCCTGAACCATACCTTCATAAGACTTGGTAAATACAAGTGCGGCTTGGAAGAAAAATATAATGAGGATTAGCCATGCAACCGGAGAATAGAATAACTTCTGTAACTCGGTTTTTGCTATATTTATAATTGTTTTCATTTCTTATTTAATAGGAAAATTAGCTGATGTATTTCTTTTTTTTGACAATTCTGAAAAAACATCCTCCAATGATCTTTTTTCTACTCCGATTTCTGACAAACGCCAGTTGTTTTGAACACTCTTTGCAACGATAAGCTCGGTCACTTCTTGTGCATCTGAAAATTGTATACGATATTGGGTTGGGCTAAGTATCTCTATACCGAGAATACCTGGAATTGCTTTTAATTCTTCAATTGGCGGTGCAGCGTTCAATGATAAAATAAGTGTGCTTGGTAGAATGTAATTATCAAAATCGCCCATTCCACCGGTAAAAACTACCTCACCCTCATTAATCATCCATATGTTGTCGCATAAGGCTTGTACTTCCTGAAGGATGTGTGTAGAAAGTACCACAGTCCTTTCCTCGGCAATTTCTTTTATAAGCTTACGCACCTCCAAAATCTGGTTGGGATCAAGCCCGTTTGTTGGCTCATCCAGTACCACAAAATCTGGTTTATGAATAATAGCCTGAGCAATTCCAACCCTTTGCTGGTATCCTCCCGATAAATTTCCTATCAGACGTTTTTGAAACTGAGTGATTCCAACCTTCGACATCACTTCACTGATTGCTGAACTAATTTTATTAGGTTGCATCAGCCGTAATCTTGCACAATATGTTAGGTATTCTTCAACAGTCAGGTCTGTCTGTAATGGAGCTTGCTGAGGTAAAAAGCCGATATGTCGTTTTGCTGCTACGGGATTTTCTTTCAGGCTTATACCTTTGATGAATATTTCTCCATGTGTTTGTTTTAATACGCCACACATAATATTCATGATTGTAGATTTTCCAGCCCCATTAGCGCCCAGGAGCCCATATATTCCTTGTCTGGATAACTCGAAATTAATATCCTTCACGGCCCACTGCACGGAATAACGATGGGAAAGATTTTCTACTCTAACAATTGGTTCATTCATGTTTTTAAATTGATTATTCGGAAATTAAGGTATAGCCTAACCAGGTATATTAGTGGGTTCACTAAACTATTCATTTAGTAAACCCACTGATATACTGATTACTAATGCT
This sequence comes from Pedobacter hiemivivus, assembly GCF_005144565.1. Taxonomy (NCBI): domain Bacteria; kingdom Pseudomonadati; phylum Bacteroidota; class Sphingobacteriia; order Sphingobacteriales; family Sphingobacteriaceae; genus Pedobacter; species Pedobacter hiemivivus. The sequence goes on along the minus strand of NZ_SWDX01000001.1, from coordinate 966,696 downwards.
TTTTTTTATTGATTGTATCCCGGATTCTGTATCCATCCAGGGTTCGCTTGAATTTGATTTTGAGGAACTGGATATAGTGCCGCATGCCCGTCGGCGGGCCATATCCCTGGTTTTTCTGCTCCTAGCACCGCATTGATTGTGCCGGTCCTTTTCAGATCATACCAGCGATGACCCCATTCGCAAAATAACTCTATCTGCCGTTCGTGAGCGATGGCAGAAATAGTTGCTGTTGGAGACAGGTCCAAAGGCAAGTCTGGCAATGGATTAGGAACCTGTGGGGTAGCTGCAGCTCTTGCTCTTTGTCTTAAAATATTTAGGTCCTCTACCGCACCGTTGTAGTTATTTTGTTTTGCCCTTGCCTCCGCTCTGATCAGATATTGTTCAGCAAGACGGAACATGACATAGGTTTCACTATTCCCATTTGTTTGTACGCCGTAAGTATTTTTATATTTATACGGATAGTAATAAGTTGGGCCACCTGGAGGAGTACTGGTATTCAACCAGGAGGTTTTCCTTCTGTCTCCTGCCTCAAATGCATTTAGCAGATAAGGATTGATGTAATAGGTAGGTATGATGTTGTTTGCGTACGGAATCAAAGTAGAGCCTTCAGTCGACATATAAGGAAAAAACCCCATTGGCGCTATTTGCCATATAGCTTCATTGCTTCCTGTTAAAAATACATCATTGGGATTTTGAACTAACTGATAACCTCCCAATGTAATGACATTTGTTGCGATTTCTTCTGCCTTATCCCATTCCTGATGATACAAATATATACGGCTCAGCAAGGCTAAGGCTGTATATTTATTTGGCCTAGCTTTTCCTGGAGAAGGGTATCCCGACTTTAATTCCGCACTTGCTTCTAAAAGATCCTTTTTTATTTGCACATAAACCTCCTCAACAGAAGCCCTTGGCAGTTTGTTGTTTACACGGTAGTCAGTTGTCAATGCCAATGGAACTGCTCCAAATAAATTAACCAAGTGAAAATATGACAATGCACGGAATACCTTGCATTCACCTATAAGCTGGTCTTTCAGGCTATTGCTAAGCGTTGCACTAGCTGTTAGTCCCTCTATACAGGCATTTGCCTGGTAGATAGCCGTTTTGCCATAACTTGCAGACCAAAGACTTCCAACGGTTCCTTCAGCAAGAGTGGCATCGCCAGGATTCAGAGCGTTGTTATAAATTGGCAAATAATAGGATTCATTGGTTGCCAACTCATCTGCTGACATGGAATTGTTAATGGTAATTGCACCGTTTAACGGTCCCGAAAAAAAGAAGTTACTTGCGTAAATCCCTACTACGCTATTTACAGCAGATGCACTGTCAATAAAAACTTGGGATGTAACAATTTGTCCAGGAGCGTTGTCCGGGATTTCAATTAGCTTTTTGCATCCTGTATTCAGAATGCTTAATAAGCATAGTGAAAAAATACTTATTGAAAAGAATATCTTGTTCATGTCCGATGATTTAAAAATTTAAGTTTACACCTGCAACGATTGTCCGTTGTGCTGGAATACTGTACAAATTCTGTGTTTCAGGGTCGCCCACTTTGTAGCCCGTTATAGTAAGCAGATTTTGCGCATTGACGAAAATATTTGCGGATCCCAGGAATACCTTCTTAGCCATGGAAGCTGGTATGTTATAGGATAATGAAACAGTTTTAAGTCGTATATACGAAGCATCTGTATAGGCACCCGTAGAATATGAAAATGCTCTTGCTGCCACTGCTGTTTTCCGGTCAATGGCATTGCCCTCACTCGAAATTAGACGCTGAATGGAAGCATTATCGCCTACCTTTTGCCATCTGTCTAAAAACTGTACCGGCAAATTTGTATTCGGTTTGCCTGGAATCTGGCCACCATTATTGTAAATAGAATACAGATAACTTTCTCCTTTTTGCTTTGCAAACTGGAAGAAAAGTGTCAGACTGATTCCTTTGTAACTAAACTGATTGTTTAAACCACCAGTAAATTTGGGATTCAGGTCCATAAGAACTGTCCTGTCGCCTGGTCTACCGTTAACACCAGTTGCGTTGTATGGCGTATTTGTTAGTGTTCCATCTGCCTTGCGATATTGGAAGATACCTGTATTTGGATCCACACCTTCATAAGGAATGAGCATAAATATATTTACTGGTTGACCAACAACATAAATATCTGCATATGGTGAATTGTTTAGGTCATCAAATTTTGTTAGCTTATTTTTGTTGAACGAAATATTGAAAGCTGTGGCCCACTGGAAATCCTTTCTCGAGAAGTTTTTTGAAGTTAGACTAAACTCCAAACCTTTGTTTTCTACAGTATAAGGGGCATTGGCCGTTATACTTGAAAAACCAGTCTGGATTGGTTGAAGGTATGATACCAGTTGATTATCCGTTTTGTTTTTATATGAAGTTGCACTAAAAACAAGTCTGTCCTGCAAGAAACCAAGGTCGAGCTGAAAATTCAACTTTTTATTGGTGGCCCAGGCGTATATTGGGTTAAGCGGGTTAATCGGGGCATAACCAGGAATCCCCTGGTATCCTCCATAGACATTAGAAGGCCCCCAATTTGGCTGATACATATAGGGTTGTACACCATCGGTACCACTGGTGCCATAATTGGCGCTTAGTTTTCCAAAACTCAAGACTGGAGATAGTGCTTTTGCAAATGATTCGTTGCTAAAGATCCATCCTGCGCCTGCGGATCCAAAATTGCCAAAGCGACGGTCGGGACCAAAATTACTGGATCCATTCCTGTTTCCTGTTAAATTAACAATGTATTTATTGTCCCATACATAATTGATTCTACCAAAAGCAGCAATGTACTTATAAATACTTGAACTGTTTGTAGCATAACTGGCACCTGCACTACCTATTGAGCCTAGTAAAGCATCATTAGAATAATTAAATGCAGATACATCCAGGTTGGATAGTTTGTTTTTACGATAGGTTCCACCGGCCACCACATTCAGTACGCCCTTACTTAATTGTTTTACGAAGGTAAGCTGTGGTTCCAAATTTAACGTTTCGCTATAATTTGTGTTAAATAACGCTGATCCCAGCATGCCTGACGCAGGATTTTGAGAAATAATTGGTGTTGCAGAATAGCCTTCAACATTTTGCCTACTGTAGCCTGCTGATACCCCAAGTCTTAAACCAGTGATGATCTCATAAGTCGCCATTAGATGCGAATTAAGATTGTATATCTTAGCGTCAGAAATCTGTTTCAGATACCCTTGTGTATTGGAAAGAGGAACTCCTTTGTAAGACCACACTAAATTGCCTGACGCATCCACCATATCAGGATAGTTGGGGGGAAGTGTAAACGCTGATAATAGGTCAGGGGCTCCTGTAGAATTGTTGGCATCATAGGAGTAGTCTGTACCAAAATCAAGAGTAAACCGGTTATCTGCAGTTTTGTGGTTAAATGAGCTGTGTAACGACAGTCGGTTATCCGCAAAATCCCCAGGAAAATTATAGCTTTCATGTGTATAACCCCCACTTACCAAGTAGTTTGTATTGCTGGTTCCCCCACTTAAGCTGGAGTGGAAATCGGTATGATGACCAACTCCACCATAGAATTCGTCCATCCAGTTTTTGTACTTTGTTTGGTCAAAAAGTAGCACATCTGCATCTAACGCCGGATTAGCAGTAAGACCGCTGTTTCTCAGTGCCTCCTGGCGCATTTCAATATACTGTTGCGTATTCATCATCTGAGGAGTACGGGTTGCGGCAGTCGGTCCAGAATTTAGGGCAACATTGAAGTGTGTTTTTCCTGACTGACCTCTTTTTGTAGTAATTAGGATAACACCATTACTTCCCTGGGAACCATAAATAGATGTAGCATCTGCATCTTTAAGTACAGAAATGCTTTCAATATCGTTGGGGTTTATGCTGTTTAAAGGACTAAGTCCAGTGTAATTTCTCCAATAACTTGCAGCTGAACTGGAGGCAAGGCCTGGGGGCGTAATAACTCTATTGTTCTGAGTAGACATGGGAACACCATCAATGATATATAGTGGCTGATTAAAAGTGGCAAGGCTCATATTTGAGTTTTGACTATTTGCAAGAGAATTCTGACCCCTGATCTGAGTTGTTACCATAGCCCCTGGTGCTCCATTTGAATTCGTTACAACGAGGCCTGGTACCCGGCCTTGAAGCGCTAGGAGTACGTTTGTAACAGGTTGTTGTTGAATGTCTTTTGCTGTCACCGTTGCTACAGATCCGATGTTGTAGCGTTGAGTAGTCTTTCCGTAAGCGATAACCTGTACTTCATCCAATTTAGAATCACTTAGTTCAAGCATGATATCCCCAACATATGCTTTGGACTTAATTTGAATTTCTTTGGTGGTATATCCAAGATAGGATATAACCAGAGTTCCATTTTCATCCACATCATTAAGGGTAAAATCGCCATACTGATTTGTCATAGTAGATTTTTTTCCATTTTTGAGGGAAATTGTCGCGCCTACAAGCATTTCTCCCTGAAAATTATAAACCTTTCCAGAAACATTCATGTTTTTAAGATTTCTTGCGATCTGATCAAGGAACACAGATTTACTTGGCAAGATGGTAATATCTTTACCACTGATCTCGAATGCTAAATATCGGTTGTCAAGCACTGTTGTGATTGCCTGGTCAAGCGGAATTGCCTTAAAGTCAACATTGACTTTTTTGGCATCGTATATAACCTTATCGGAATAAGAAATGTTATACCCCGTTTGTTTCTTTACCTCTCTGAAAAACTCATCAAGGGTAATGTTTTTTTGTGATAGCGTAATGCGTTGCGCAAAGCTGCTTGCATTAACTTGCATAATTGCTATAAATACTAGGATTCCGGTAATTTTCATGACCAGCAGGAGTTTTTTAACGTATTGGCAGTGCCAATACGGATTCTTAGTACAAATTTTCATACTTTAGTTCTGTTTAGGTTGAATTGTAAAATTGATTTTTCTGAATTGGTGTTCGTAATAACCTGAACTTTCAACCAGGGGTGTTTGCAGCACTCCTGGTTTACTTTACAAGGCAAGTCCCTGCCATGCACTCAGATTAAGCTTAAGATTACGGCCCACCTTTATAAAAAGGTCTTTTCATCATGTTTGGTGTGTTTAAGTTGATTAATTTTTATATTTGAGAAGTTGGTTAGGCTTCCTGACGATTCAGGATTATTTGGACACTATAATCTTTTTCTTATCCAAATGAAATTTTAATTTGCTAATTTTTGAAAGTGTTTGGAGAACCTTTGAGACATCGGCGTCTCTTGAGATGTAACCAGTGAAAGTTTCTCCTCGGTCAACAACGCCCTTATATTCAACGGTTACATCATACCAGCGTGATACTTTTCGCATAATGGATTCCAATTCTTCTTTGCGGAAATTAAAGGCATCTCCCTTCCAGTCAGTGTAAGTCTCGGCTATCACCGGTATTACCTTAATCTCTCCATTTGTAATAATAGCTTGTTCATCGGGCCTAAGGGTTGTACGGTCATTGATTATAACAGAGCCCTCCAATAAGGTGGTCTTCATTGCAGGTTCATCATGATAAGCATTCACATTAAAGTGTGTCCCAAGTACTTCTATTCGATTCCCCTGGCTTTCCACCACAAACGGATGCTTTTTATCCTTTGAAATTTCAAAATAGCCCTCACCGGTCAGCTTTACACTTCGTTTTCCAAATTTATCAGTTAGTGAAGATGAATAAGTAAGACTTGATGCAGCATTTAACCATACTCCGGATCCATCAGGAAGACGAACCTGAAAGGTTTCCCCTCTTGCAGTGCTTAAAGTGTTGAGATTGTCTTCTGAGGTATGTTGCTCGGTAATCGTGTAGACCAAACGCCCACCGCTATCCTTTGTAATGCTTACACCCGACTCGATAGCAACTTCACCTTTTATGGCATCATTAAGTGCGATTTTTCTTCCATTTGCTAAAGTTAGGGTTGCCACCTTTCTGCCTGGGTGAATTTCACTGACTAATTGCTGTGCATCCTTTGTCTTGTCGTTGAATAAAAGATAGCCGATAAAGGCTACCATAAGAACAGCTGCAGAAGTCAAAAAAGGTTTCCAAAATTTAACCAATTTATTTACTGGCGATTGTACCCTTACTTTCGTTAAGATTCTCAATCTGATGGCCTCATAGTCCCGATCGTGCTTTGGGCCAGCAGTATTAGAAGCCATATGAAGATACCAGCTTTCTACGATTGCTTTTTCTGCCTCCGTTGCAGTTCCATTAAGAAATTTATGATAAAGGGTCTTTGCTCTAGATGTATCCATATAATGGGTATAATATAGTAAAGACAGTTAACTATGGTTCGACTCTCAAAAAAAGAATATTTTTTTTTCAAACATCTATCTATAAGCTGTTTATAAATAGATAAAATAAGACAGTTGCTCCCAATTTACTCTTTAATATTTTCAATGCCCTGCTAATGTTGTTCCTAACAACGCCTTCTGTAACACCGAGTTGATCAGCAATTTCCAAATAGCTAAGGTGGGAATTCCTACTTAGTTCAAATATTTTCCGCATAGATTCAGGTAAACTGGCAATTTCATTTTCTATAAGCCCTCTGAATTGTTTCTCACGAATCAGGTAGTCGGCTTGATATTCACCTTGTTCAATAAATTGTTCAAGGGACTCCATGTATTTTTCTTTATTTTTATCACGTTCAATGAAATTATAGATCATATTGCGAACTGATTGGTAAAGGTATCCTGAAAGATTGTTCTTTAATTCTAGGACATTGACTTTTTTAAGAAATGAAACAAATATCTCTTGGATAATATCTTCGGCTTCTTCATCGTTATGAAGCATTCTGCGGGCATGGCTATATAAAATGCCCCAATATCTGTTATAAATTTCAGTAAACGCAGCATCATCACCTGCCTTTATTAGGGTTATTAGATCAGGATCGGATAGTTTACCGTATAATTCCATCTTTAATTTTGAAAAAATCTATTTTTTGAAATATTTTGTTTGTTTGCGCCTAAATCCTAGCCAATATTACAGAAAAATATTTGTTTAATGATAACTGTGTCTCGTTCTGCTATAGCTTGTCACTTTATTTCTGGAATTATCGAACTTCTTTTAAAAAAGCAGCGAAATCTCCTGTCATTCGCGTTCCTTTGGCTACTAAATACTAAAGTCCAACTCCTGTAAATCACATTTTGATTCTCGGCATTAAGCCATCTGCGTCTACGGATATGGAAAAACACGTTATGCCCGCGGATAGGAAAGTCTTGAATCACGATCTGGGTGAAAAAGCCTTTGGACGAAACTTTGATACCATCCCATTCCGAAGCAGGATTATTCAATTCTTCAAGTTCGATATGAAGGTTTCACTATCTTCAATAACACCTTTGAATTCAAAATTCTCTAGTATAAAATCTGGCAGAAATAATCTTAGCAAAGATGCGGTAGCTGATGGCATAAGTATAAAGTGGTATAAAAATGCAAAGCTATATTTTTAACCACTGCTCCACAAGTTTTGGGATTGATCCTTGATCCTCTTCTTGATAAACAAGAAATTAGAGAGCAAAAAAAAGGGGCAAAAGACTGTTAAAAATCTTTTGCCCCGCACGGGGTGGAATATGGGGCTCGAACCCACGACCCTCGGTACCACAAACCGATGCTCTAACCAACTGAGCTAAAACCACCATGTTTTTTTCAGTGTCACAAAAGTACGATTAAAAACATTTTATTCAAATATTTTTAAAGATTATACTCAACATTTTTCTTAACCAATTATATTTCAGCTATTTTATTTTTTACAAAAATATTAATTACCGCCTATAAATTGCTTTTAAGGCTTAAAAAGGTAGATTTGTTTCAAATATGATTGAAGTATATACAGACGGAGCAGCAAGTGGAAACCCCGGACCAGGTGGTTATGGCGTAATTTTAAGAGCAGGGCAACACTATAAAGAGTTGAGTGCAGGCTTTAGGATGACTACCAATAACAGAATGGAACTACTAGCTGTGATTGTAGCACTACAAGCTTTAAAAACGCCAGGACAGCAAGTCACTGTATTTTCAGATTCCAAGTATGTAATTGATTCTGTTGAAAAAAAATGGGTATTTGGATGGTTAAAGACGGGCTTCAAAGGAAAAAAGAACAAAGACCTTTGGATGCGTTTTTTAAACGTATATAAATTACATGACGTTAAATTTGTTTGGGTTAAAGGACATAACAATCATTCAGAAAATGAACGCTGTGATCAACTTGCTGTAGCAGCCTCCAAAAACAAAGCAGCACAAACTATTGATGTAGAATTTGAAGCAGAAAGAAACAATCCTTCATTGCTTTAATAAAGGGTTTGTTCCCTTCTTCCGCACACGATAATATAAAAGGCCTTATCATTGAAAATGATAAGGCCTTTCAACTAATTACTATAAATCTATTTACTTAGCACTGCCATTTACATTCAGCGATTCTACATTAACCTTCACAGCGCTTCCATTAACTGCCGCATTGTTTTTATCCGCAGAGTACTGTACCATCAAATCTTCTGCAACCTTAACCATTTGAGAAGATCCAATAAAGATAGAAGTACGCTGGTGCAATTCTGTAGGTTCAATTTCTAATATTCTGTTAAATCCATCAGAAGCTACGCCCCCAGCCTGCTCAACAATAAAAGCCATTGGATTACATTCGTAAAGTAATCTCAACTTACCATTTGGAGAACTAGAAGTAGTTGGATAAATATAAATCCCACCTTTGATCAGGTTTCTGTGAATATCACCTACCATAGAACCAATATACCTTGAAGTATAAGGACGGTTAGTAGCTTTATCTTCAACCTGAGCATATTTAATGTATTTCTTCACCCCCTCTGGAAAGTGAACATAGTTACCTTCATTGATAGAATAGATATTTCCAGTCTCAGGTATTTTTAAATTCGGGTGCGATAAGCAAAACTCACCAATAGAAGGATCTAAAGTAAAGCCGTTAACTCCTTTTCCTGTAGTATATACCATCATAGTAGATGATCCGTAAATCACATAGCCCGCAGCAACCTGCTGAGTACCTTTTTGCAATACATCGGATAATGTTGCCATTCCCTCAGTAGATTTTCTTCTATAAATAGAGAAGATCGTTCCAACAGCAACGTTTACATCGATATTTGAAGAACCATCCAATGGATCAATACAAACAATATACTTGGCATTTTTTGAGACCGGAGAATCAATAGGCACAAAATCATCCTCTTCTTCTGTAGCTACAATACAGCATTCACCACCACTCGTAAGTGCACTGATGAACTGCGTATTGGCAAATACATCTAATTTTTGCTGTCCTTCACCCTGTATATTCACCGTCCCCGCTGAACCTAAGATGTCTACCAAACCAGCTTTGTTCACCTCGCGGTTCACTATTTTAGCAGCAATCCCGATGTCCCTCAGCAGTCTGGAAAGCTCTCCTTTTGCATAAGAGAAATCAGCCTGTTTCTCGATTATGAATTGACCAAGTGTTTTTATACCTGCCATATACTTAGTGTATTTAATACGTTATCTATTCCCTATTTCTATGGCGGCTAAGGTATGTATTTTTTCTTCCGAAATACAAAATCTAATCAAAGTTTTTATTCTGTGCCAGCCTGAATTACCAGCTGCACCGGGATTTATGTGCAAACAATTTATTTTCTTGTCATACATCACCTTCAAGATATGGGAATGTCCGCAGATGAACAACATCGGAGGCTTAGTGTAAATTTCACTTTTTACCTGCGGAGCATACCTACCCGGATATCCACCAATATGTGTCATCCATACATCTACATTTTCGCAATTAAAACGAAGGTGCTCCGGGTACACTGAACGAATCTCTTTATCGTCAATATTTCCATAAACACCCCTTAAAGGTTTAAAGGCTGCCAGTCGCTCCGCTACATCAGGTCCAAAATCACCCGCGTGCCAAATCTCATCACAATCATCAAAGTGTTTAAAAACGGCATCATCTAAAAAGCCGTGCGTATCCGACATCAATCCTATTTTCCTCATAATCGATTAAAAAGCAAGAAAAAAGTCTTTTAACAGTTGCCTATAAGCAACTGTATAAACACCTTCTGTTTCATAAATGTTTAAATTTTGATGCAAGGTTATCTTACCCGCATAATCAAGACAAACGATCCACCTGAACTCAGGCTTACTGTCATCTGAATGGAGATGAATCACTATAGATGGGGACAAACCATAAGTCGAAGCGATCTTAACCATATACTCCGCTTGCTTTACCGGCAAAATAAACCAGAAACTTCCCGATTTATCCATCAACTCCGCAACACGCTCCACCATAGACTCAAACAAGTTCGAACCTGCGTGTCTGGCAATTCCTTTTCTGTGCTCCTGGTTTTTGAGGTCATTCACAAAATATGGTGGATTTGAAACCACAAGATCATATTTTCGGTCAGTTTGAAAAGCAGAAATATCATTGTGATGCGCATTGCAGTTGGCAGCAAAGTCTGAGTTGTTAAAATTACCTTCAGCAGCAAGCGCTGCCTGTTCGTCAATTTCTACCGCGTCAACCTGAGTATTTTTAAAACGCTGCGCCAGCATCATCGCAATCACCCCTGTTCCTGTTCCAATATCTAAAATATACTTAGCATCCTCTTGCGCGGCAATGGCGCCAAGCAATACGCCATCGGTATTAATTTTCATAGCACAGCCAGACTGGTTTACTTCAAATTGTTTAAACTTAAAAACATTCCCCATGGATTTCTGCGGTCGTATAATTGGTCGTATTCTCTAAAAGATTATCGCAAAGCTAAAGAAATCTAACAAAACAGGTAGATACTGCAATAAAATGAATGATATATTACACACGATCACACTGTTTTAAAATTTTAACGCTAAATTTGCATCTTCAAAAAAAAAGCATGATTTATTTCTTCTTAAGCCCATCCAATACGGTTTTCGCTTTACAAATAGAACGAGACCTATCCACAACTGATATTACAAAACTAGAATGGCTGTTTGGCGGCGCAAAACTTCAGCAAGAAACAACATTGACTGATTTTTTTGTTGGTCCGCGCGCTGCAATGGTAACACCGTGGAGCACAAATGCCGTAGAGATCACTCAAAACATGGATATTCAAGACATTATCCGTATTGAGGAATTTCAAAAAGTAGAAGAAAACTTTACAGGTTTCGACCCAATGCTTTCTCAAAAATACAATCAGCTTGATCAGGATATATATACTATAAATATACAACCAGAGCCTATCCTTCAAATTACTGATGTTGCTGCTTACAACAAGCAGGAAGGTCTTTCATTAAGCGATGAGGAAGTAGATTACTTAAATGTACTGGCTGGAAGATTGGGCAGACCATTAACTGACTCAGAAGTATTCGGCTTCTCACAAGTTAATTCTGAGCATTGCCGTCATAAAATCTTTAACGGTAAATTTGTAATCGACGGTGTGGAGCAACCTACATCGCTGTTCAAACTGATCCGTAAGACTTCTGAAGAAAATCCTAATGATATTGTTTCTGCATATAAAGACAACGTAGCCTTTGTTAAAGGTCCAAAAGTTCAACAATTTGCTCCTAAACGTGCTGATATACCTGATTATTATGCTTTAAGTGATTTCGAATCTGTAATCTCGATTAAAGCTGAAACACATAACTTCCCAACAACAGTTGAACCGTTTAATGGTGCAGCTACCGGATCTGGTGGTGAGATCAGAGACCGGTTGGCTGGTGGACAGGGTTCATTACCGCTAGCTGGTACTGCAGTATATATGACTGCCTTATCTAGATTAGAAGAAAACCGCCCTTGGGAAAAAGGAGTTGAAGAAAGAGCCTGGTTATACCAAACACCAATGGACATTCTGATCAAAGCTTCTAACGGCGCTACTGACTTTGGAAATAAATTCGGGCAGCCGCTAATCACAGGATCAGTATTAACTTTTGAGCACGAAGAAGGCTCACGTAAGTTAGGATTCGATAAAGTAATCATGCTTGCAGGTGGTGTAGGTTATGGAAAAGCTAGTCAGGCACAAAAACATAAACCATCAACGGGCGACAAAATCGTTATCCTTGGTGGAGAAAATTATAGAATTGGTATGGGTGGTGCAGCAGTATCCTCTGCCGATACAGGTGCTTTAGGTTCTGGAATTGAATTAAATGCAATTCAACGTTCAAACCCTGAAATGCAAAAAAGAGCTGCCAACGCAGTGCGTGGTATGGTAGAGAGTGAACACAACAGTATTATATCTATACATGATCATGGTGCAGGTGGACACTTAAACTGTCTTTCGGAATTGGTTGAAGAAACCGGTGGAAAGATAGATCTGGATAAACTTCCAGTAGGAGACCCTACCCTATCTTCAAAAGAAATCATTGGCAACGAATCACAAGAACGTATGGGCTTGGTGATTGGTCAAAAAGATATAGATACCCTTCAAAAAATTGCAGACCGCGAGCGTTCTCCAATGTACACGGTAGGTACAGTAACAGGAGATCATCGTTTTACTTTCGAATCGGCAACCACAGGTGTTAAACCTATGGACCTGGAATTGAAAGATATGTTCGGCAGTTCTCCGAAGGTAATTATGGACGATAAAACCATAGATAGAAAATACCAACCAGTTACTTATGATCCAAACTTGCTGAACGAATACCTTGAACAGGTATTGCAGTTGGAAGCAGTGGCTTCAAAAGACTGGTTAACGAATAAGGTTGACCGTTGTGTGGGTGGCCGTGTGGCCAAACAACAATGTGCAGGACCGTTACAATTGCCTCTAAACAACTGTGGTGTGATGGCATTGGATTTCCAGGGTAAAGAAGGTGTAGCTACATCTGTAGGTCACGCCCCGCTTTCTGCCTTGATCGATGCTGGCGCTGGTAGCCGCATTGCGATTGCAGAATCTCTTTCCAACATCGTTTGGGCACCATTGAAAGATGGATTGAAAAGTGTATCACTTTCGGCCAACTGGATGTGGGCTTGTAAAAATGAAGGTGAAGATGCAAGGTTATACGAAGCTGTAAAAGCATGTTCTGATTTCGCAATCAGTCTTGGAATCAATATCCCAACAGGAAAAGATTCCCTGTCGATGAAACAGAAATACAAAGACGGTGATGTGATTGCTCCAGGTACAGTGATCATCTCTGCTGCTGGTAACTGTAATAACATTACTCAGGTTGTTGAACCAGTGTTGCAAAAAAATGGTGGTTCAATCTATTACATCAACCTATCTAATGATACTTACAAATTAGGTGGTTCTTCATTCGCTCAGATTTTAAATAAAATTGGCAACGAAACTCCTGATGTAAAAGATGCAGCCAAATTTAAAAATGCATTCAATACGATTCAGCAATTAATTTCAGCAGAACAAATACAAGCTGGACATGATGTAGGTAGTGGTGGTTTAATTACAACACTACTAGAGCTTTGCTTTGCAGATCGTGAGCTAGGTGCAACTATTGATTTGTCTGCTTTAGGCGAACAGGATAACGTTAAATTACTTTTCGCGGAAAACATAGGTATCGTATTCCAGGCGGATGCAGCTGTTGAAGCTACACTTGCTGCAAATGGAATTACTTTCCATAAAATTGGAGAAGTTAGCAACACTGCTACTTTAACCATTAAAAATGGTGATACAACCGCATTAAACTTCGATATCGATCACTTACGTGATGTATGGTTTAAAACTTCTTATCTATTAGATAAAAAACAAAGCGGACCGGTTAAAGCCAAAGAGCGTTTTGACAACTATAAAAACCATGTATTAAAATACGCCTTCCCGACTCAATTCGATGGAAAGAAACCTGCTATTGACGAAAGTAAGCCTCGTCCAAAAGCTGCCATCATCCGCGAAAAAGGAAGTAACTCTGAACGCGAATTAGCTAATGCCATGTACCTTGCGGGATTTGATGTAAAAGATGTACACATGACTGACTTAATCACAGGAAGAGAAAACCTTGAAGACATCCAATTTATTGGTGCTGTAGGTGGGTTCTCTAACTCTGATGTTTTAGGATCAGCCAAAGGCTGGGCTGGTGCATTTATGTACAATGAAAAAGCCAGAATAGCTTTAGAAAATTTCTTTAGCCGTCCTGATACCCTATCTGTAGGTGTTTGTAATGGTTGCCAGCTTTTTGTTGAGCTCGGACTGATCAATAAAGATCATGCTGAGAAACCAAAAATGTTGCACAATGAAAGTGGTAAACACGAGAGTATCTTTACCTCATTAACCCTACAGGAAAACAATTCGGTAATGCTTTCTACATTAGCAGGCAGCACGCTTGGTGTATGGGTTTCACATGGTGAAGGTCGTTTCCAATTACCTTACGCAGAAGATAAATACCGCATTGTAGCTAAATATGCTTACGAAAGCTATCCAGCTAGTCCAAATGGATCTGACTACAATACAGCCATGATGTGTGATGAGTCTGGTCGCCACCTGGTAATGATGCCGCATATTGAGCGTTCATTATTCCAATGGCATTGGGCAAATTACCCACAAGGTCGTAAAGATGAAGTTTCTCCATGGATGGAAGCATTTGTAAACGCCCGTAAATGGGTGGAGAAAAATGCCAAGTAAGCTGATTAGACAGCCAATACAACGCATTAAATAATTACAAATTATTACTCAATTGCATTACGATACTGTAACACGTAAAGTATCAATTGAGTAATAATTTTTTTTATATGCATAAATTCCTAATGGCCATCCTGCTCTTTGCAAGCAGCACTTTTAGTTTTAATTCGAATGCTCAAACCATTGAAGCCGCGATAAAACCTGCCAGTAAAAACACTGGGTTTAAAATGGAAGGCTATATCCTTTGGTGTCCTACTATTATTAAAGTCGATGATATGTACCATATGTTTGCCTCACGTTGGCCAGAACAATATGGACTGGGCGGCTGGACAACACATTCAGAAATTGTGCGAGCAACTTCAAAAGACCTTCTTGGGCCTTACACTTTTCAAGAAGTAGTGATTCAGAAAAGAGAAGGATTTTGGGATAACGACCGAGCCCACAACCCTAAAATAGTAAAGGCAGGCAATAAATACGTTTTATACTACATCTCATCAGCCAACGAAACTGGCTATGCAACGTCACCAGCGATAGAAGGCCCATGGACAAGAATAGATCAATTAGCTATGCCCTTTTCTAACCCTGCTCCACTAGTTAAAAATGATGGCAGCATTTATGTATTTGGCAGAAAATCAGTCAACAATATCCGTGTAGCACAGGCTTATACTGCTCCGACCTTTGATGCAAAGTATAGTTTATTAAACGCTGGCAACAATTTACTTCCTGATTCCTGTCAACTGGAAGATCCTACAATATGGTGGGCATCCGGACAGTATAATGTGATTTTAAGTGATTTTAGAGGAAAGGCTACAGGAGTTGACAAAGGCGGTGCTCAATATGCCTCAAAAGATGGCATAAGCTACAAACTGGTTTCAAAAATACCTGTCTATACTAAAAAGATTCTTTACGATGACGGGAGTTCGCAAACTTTTAGAAGAAGGGAGCGCCCTCTTGTATATGTAAATGAAAAAGCACAGGTTACTGCCTTTTTCACTTCCTGCCTTACTCAAGCCGCCGATGGCAAGGAAAAATCATGGATTGTTGCCCAGGATGTTGCCAATTATATTCCTTAATTGATCCTATCTATTTTACGTTACTAACGCGTTCATCTTATTAGATATTTTTTTTTAATAAAAACAAACACAACAGAACATTCTGTTATTCAATTTGTTAAGAGCTATATAAAATATCTTTATGCCATGAAAAAATTTAATATCGAAGCAGCCGATAGTCAAGGTCTCGGCCACTCGTACACAATTAAGCCGCTCAAAAATGAGTGCTATCAGATTTTTGACGAGCAACATGTACGTGTTGCCACCATTGAAATAGATGACGAGGATCCTAGTCATTGTAGACAAAGCTTGGATTGTAGGGTTGATCTTTTCTTATTAAATGCCATTAGGGACGGTATTCTGCTCCATGATGGCGTACTGGTCAAATAATTTTTTTTCAAAAATTGATCCTATTTCGCCAATCCCATGCAACATTCTGCAAAATCATACGTCTTATAGCTACAAGTACCTAATATCATTTTAATTTTAAGCACAATTACAATTAAGCGCATGAAATCATTACTCACTATCCTCTTAGCATCATTCTTATTTTCGCAGGTTAACAATATCCAGGCTGCTCCACTTTCCGCCATAAATAAAACTACACAGACTTCTGATGAACGAGAGGTCAAAAATTTTAATGGCATAGTGGCTGGTGGCCCAATTGAGGTGATCGTTAAATTTGGTGATAAAGAAAGTTTAAGATTTGAAGGCGATAAAGAAGCTATTGCTACTTTAGTTGGCGAGGTAAAAAGTAATATCCTAATCATCAGGCCACAAACCAGCTGGACTAGTTGGGCCAGAAAATACGAGAATAAAAAGATCATTGCCTATGTTACGGCTAAGCAGATTAGCAGTTTAACCATGAGCGGTAATGGTAACCTTACGGTTAACGGGACAATTACGACTACGGATTTCGCAGCTACCCTAAGTGGATCTGGTACAATTAAGGCCAACGTGCAAGCAGATAAGATTACAGGAGTTGTTAGTGGGTCTGGAACAGCAAACATTAGTGGTAAAGCCGCTACTGCAAGCGTTACGCTAAGTGGTCCGGGCAGCTTTGGCAATAAAGCACTTTCTGTAAATGAACTTTCGGCAAGAATGAGTGGAAAGGGTACAATTAACATTACGGCCAACACAAAAATAAATGCGTTTATTAGCGGATCAGGACATATCTATTATACTGGTGATGCCGAAGTTAAAGAAACAATTCTCGGTAGTGGTGGAGTAAGCAAGAAATAAAAGGTAATTAGTTTAGGTTTTTATTACCTTTAAATTGAAACCAATTTCTGCCCTCTATGTTTTTAGAAACAATTGTATTTATTTCCGTTGTTATACTTCTAATTGTTATTCTCCAATTAAAAAAGAATTTAAACGAGAAACTCGATTTTTTATACCTTAAAATTGAGCAACTATCATCTCAGCTGGTCGATAAAAACGCTACAGTTAGCGAAAAGCCTATCGCAGAAAAGCCTGTCAGAGAAAAACCTATTGTAGAAAAACCCGCAGAACAAGTCGTTCAGCAAGAAGTGATAAAACCTTTCATTCCTGAACCACTAAAAGAGAAAATCGAAGTACCTCCAATTGTAATCATTGAACCCGAAAGGATTGCTGTTGTAGAGATTGAACCACTCCCTCAGCGGACCCCCCTCTCTCCCCCACCAATTAAAACGTCTTCTTTCAGTGAACGAAATCCGGATCTTGAAAAGTTTATTGGAGAGAACCTATTTAACAAAATAGGTATTGTAATCCTTGTGCTAGGCATGGGCTTTTTCCTGAAATATGCGATCGATAAAGATTGGATCAATGAGATTGGCCGTGTAAGTATCGGTTTCATTTGTGGTGGTATTTTAGTTGGACTTGCCCATCGGCTCCGCAAATCGTTTACGACCTTCAGCTCTGTACTGGTAGGTGGTGGTGTAGCCATTCTATATTTTACCGTAACCATAGGCTTTCATCAATATCAATTGTTTAGCCAAACGGTAGCCTTTATCCTTACCATACTGATTACAGTATTTACGGTATTACTCTCGCTCAGTTACGATCGTAAAGAACTTGCCATTTTTGCCATCCTTGGAGGCTTTGGTGCCCCTTTTATGGTGAGTACCGGCGAAGGCAATTACATTGTACTTTTCACCTACCTGCTGATCTTAAATATTGGAATGCTGGTATTGGCTTATTACAAAAAATGGGCTATCATCAATATCATCTGTTATGCGTTTACAATTATCCTATTTGGCGGCTGGCTAACCACCAAAGTATTGATGGATCCACACAGGCCTGCTGCACCATTTTTAGGCGCACTCCTATTCGCATCGTTATTTTACCTGGTATTCCTGCTGATGAATATCATTAACAACATCAAAGAAAAAACAGATTTTAACGCGCTTGAAATTGGAATTCTGCTGAGCAACACCTTCCTGTATTATTCAGCAGGCATGCTGATCCTGAGCAACCTTTCAAATGGAGACTATCAAGGACTCTTTACAGCATTATTAGGACTTGTAAACTTAGCATTTGCTTATGCATTATATAAAAATGATAAAATAGACAGAAATCTGATTTACCTGCTCATCGGATTGGTGCTTACTTTTATCAGTCTGGCCGCCCCCGTGCAATTAAAAGGTAACCACATCACCTTATTTTGGGCCGCAGAGAGTGTATTACTACTATGGTTATCACAAAAATCTGGCATTACCCTCATTAAACAAGCATCTCTTATCATTTTGGTTTTA
The DNA here is from genome assembly GCF_005144565.1 of Pedobacter hiemivivus. Lineage (NCBI taxonomy): Bacteria > Pseudomonadati > Bacteroidota > Sphingobacteriia > Sphingobacteriales > Sphingobacteriaceae > Pedobacter > Pedobacter hiemivivus. The sequence goes on along the minus strand of NZ_SWDX01000001.1, from coordinate 948,389 downwards.
CTGGGGATCAGTCTGGCTATGGACTGGCAACAAGTTTACGGAAGCAATTTGTACACAACAAACAACCGACTTACACCTTTGGCTAACAAGGGATTTATTACCGGCTTAGGGGTTATTTGTGCGCTGATATTGTATTCAAAACTCCTTAAGTCCGAAATCAAATCAATACTTTTCCGGGAAATCAAGACTTCCAGAACCATTTTAGCCATCGCTGTAATCATCATCAGCTATGTAGTTATCGCTTTAGAATTGAATTATCAGGCCCACATTTATTTCCCTCTATTAAGAATACTTGCATTAGGTTGCTTCAGTTACTTGTTCATTACGATCCTACTCATTTCTATCCGCAGCACAGAAACAGAAGAGTTCAAATACCTTGTTGCAGCTATCGGAATCGTATCACTACTTTGCTTCCCGTTCTTATTGAATCCAGAAACCATTTCATTACGAAACGGATACCTGGATTTACAAAACATCAGTTTGAGCACTTATCTTTTCCATTATTTGCTGGTTGCTTTAATCGCTGCCACGCTCTATACACTTTATAAGAATGAAAAGAGTATAAATTCTATCAACGGCCTGGTTGCCCTGCAATGGTTTATTGCCTTTATGGTGCTTTATGTTGCCAGCGCCGAATTGGATCATTTGATGGTAATGTCTCAATATTCAAAAGAAAAATCTATGGCGATGATTCTAAATAACAATCACAAATCCGGATTTGCCATTTTATGGGGCTGTTTTGCATTACTATGTATATATATAGGTATGAAATGGAAATCTAAAAACATCCGGATCATATCCATCTCCATATTGGCCGTCACCTTACTTAAATTATTCATTTTTGATTTAAGAGGACTATCTGAAGGTGGAAAAATCGCAGCCTTCATTTCTCTGGGAATATTATTACTGGTCATTTCATTTATGTATCAGCGTTTAAAAAACCTGCTGCTTACGAGTGATAAAAAAGAAACTGAGCATAATGAAATTTAAGTTTTTCGTCTGTGCTTTATTTTTGCTGAACTGGACAGTTACCTCTGCGCAATCTTTTAAATGGAATGGTAACCTGGATCGGGTAAGTGTTAATGGATTTTATAAAATAGCACTTACACCGGAAATCATTTCAAAAACTGCAAATAAAGATCTCTCTGACATCAGGATCTTTGAAAAACAGAAAGAGATCGCCTACTTGCTTAGGCAATTGCCTGATAATATCTATTTATTGGATACTTCTGCATTAAAGCTCGAGCATTATACCAATATACCTGCACCATCTGTAACAACCACAGAAGATAAAGAAAATAAACGTACAATCGTTTCTATTACTTTCAAAGTACCCTACCAAATAGATAAATTAAAATTAAACCTGGAAGGTTTCCAATATTACAGAAGAACAACATGGATATCAGAAAAAAATCCTCTTGTAAATCAGAAAAGAAGGCACTATTCTGAAGACAAGCTTACAAACATTATAATTTCCTCCGAAAAACAGCCGACAATTGATCTTTATGGAGAAAACAGGTACAAACAACTGTTTCTGATCATAGAAAATGAAGATAGTTCACCTTTGTTGATAAAAAATATTGAGGCTTATCAAAAAAATATGGAGTTGATTGCCTATCTTGAAAAAGATAAGCAATATGTGATTAAAACAGGGCAGTTAAACATGGAGGCGCCGAAGTACGACCTGAGCTATTTTAAAGATAGCATCAGTAACACCATCCCTTCCGTAGCTGTACTTAATTTTGAAAAGAACACCAACGAAGCCTTGGATAAGGAGTCTGGCTTGGTCAAAAAGAGCTGGATGTGGGGAGCAATAGTGCTGTTAATTGTATTTCTTGGCTATTTATCTTACTATATGGTCAGAGAAATGCAATCAAAAAAACAAGGCAATTAACAAAAGCGTTAAAACAACCCCCTAAAATTATCATTTTCGTAAAAATTGCAAATATCAACGCTATTTCATCACCAAAACACAAAAATCAACAATAATATCTTTGAATAATTGCCAACATTCGTATTTTTACAAACAATTTATTGAAAACAATCAATAAAAAACCTATTTTTGACCAAACTTTAAACAAATAGATGAAAAGCTTAAGAACAATTGCATTAAAAGAGGCACAATCAAGAATTTCACCAGAAGTAAAGTCTCCTTCGACTAAAATCTCTGATTTTTTTGGCGTGAATGTTTTTGATAAGAAAAAGATGAAAGATTACTTATCAAAAGAAGTATTTCAGAAACTTATTTCCTCAATTGAACAGGGTGAATTAATTAACCATGAAGATGCCAATCACATCGCAACAGCTATGAAAAGCTGGGCAATGAGCAAAGGTGCTACACATTATACCCACTGGTTTCAACCATTAACTGGCACAACTGCTGAGAAACATGACTCGTTTTTTGAGCCAAGTAGTGATGGTGCAATTGAAGTATTTGCTGGTAGTGCATTAGTTCAACAAGAGCCGGATGCTTCAAGTTTCCCTAATGGTGGTATTCGTAACACTTTCGAAGCTCGTGGTTATACTGCATGGGATCCTTCGTCTCCAGCTTTCATCATGGAGAGCAAAGCAGGTAAAACACTTTGTATTCCAACTGTTTTTGTTGCTTACACAGGCGAAGCCTTAGATTATAAAGCTCCTTTATTAAAAGCACTTTCTGCTATGGATAAAGCAGCTGTTGATGTTTGTCAGTATTTTGATAAAAGCATCACTAAAGTTAGTGCATCATTAGGTATCGAGCAGGAATATTTCCTGGTTGACCTTGCATTATACAATGCCCGTCCGGATTTAGCTTTAACTGGCCGTACATTATTCGGACACATGTCTGCAAAAGGACAACAATTAGAAGATCATTACTTCGGATCTATTCCTGAGCGTGTATTTACTTACATGGTTGACTTTGAAAACGAAGCTTTAAAATTGGGTATTCCTTTGAAAACCCGTCACAATGAGGTTGCCCCTTCTCAGTTTGAATGTGCGCCGATTTATGAAGAAATCAACCTTGCAATTGACCACAATCAGTTGTTAATGGACTTAATGGAAAAAGTTGCTTTAAGACATAACTTTAAAGTGCTTTTACATGAGAAACCATATGCTGGTATCAACGGATCAGGTAAACACAACAACTGGTCGTTAATTACTGATACTGGTAAGAACTTATTATCACCAGGTAAAACGCCTAAAAACAACCTGATGTTCTTAACGTTCTTCATCAACACTATCAAAGCGGTGCATGAGCATTCAGATTTATTGAGAGCAAGTATTGCTTCGGTAAGCAACGATCACCGTTTAGGTGCTAACGAAGCTCCACCAGCGATCATCTCTATCTTCCTTGGTTCTCAACTTGCAGACGTATTAGACGAAATCGAATCTTCTAGAAGTATCATCAAGAAAGTAAAAAATGAAGATTCTTTATGGTTAGGTATCCCTAAAATCCCTCAGATTTCTTTCGATTCTACTGACCGTAACCGTACTTCTCCTTTTGCCTTCACTGGAAATAAATTTGAATTAAGAGCGGTTGGTTCTTCTGAGAACTCTTCTGCACCGATGACAGTTTTAAATGCTATCGTTGCTGATCAATTGAATAAATTCAAAATTGAAGTAGATAAATTGATCAAAAAAGGTGAGAAAAAAGATGTTGCCTTATTAACTGTATTAAAAAGATATATCAAAGAATCTAAAGATATTCGTTTTGAAGGTAATGGTTATAGCGATGAGTGGGCTGCTGAAGCAGAAAAACGCGGTCTATCAAACATCAAAACTACACCTAAAGCTTTAGATGCTTACGTAAGTGAGAAAACTACAGAGTTATTTGGTAAACTAAATATATTTAACCCACGCGAATTACATGCACGTCATGAAATCTTGTTAGAAAGCTATTTCAAAAAACTTCAAATCGAAGCAAGGGTAATGGGTGACGTTACCAACAGCATGATTATCCCTGCGGCTATTTCTTACCAAAACACGTTAATTAATAACGCAAAAGGATTAAAAGAACTTGGCTTAGGAGAAGAAGCTTTAGCTACACCTCTTGCGATCATCAAAAAGTTATCGACACACTTAAATGTTGTTAAAACTAGTATTGATGAAATGCTTGAGCAACGTAAACAAGTGAACACGATCGAAGAAAGTCGTGAAAAAGCAATTGCTTACGATGAGAAGGTTAAATCACACTTTGACACCATCCGTTACCACTGCGATAAATTAGAGCAAATTGTGGATGACAGCGTATGGCCTCTACCTAAATTCAGAGAGTTATTGTTTTTAAAATAAACCAAACCTCAATACTTTAACTATTTTTTAGTTTTATAACCTCTGTCTTAATTGGCAGGGGTTATTTTTTTCTATCTTTGCAGCAACATGAGTGATAACAGGTACAACCAACGTGGCGTTTCTGCCTCGAAAGAAGATGTGCACCAAGCCATCAAGAACATAGATAAAGGTATTTTTCCACAGGCCTTCTGTAAGATCATCCCCGATATTTTAGGTAATGATGATGCTTTTTGCAACATTATGCACGCTGATGGTGCGGGTACAAAATCTTCATTGGCCTATGTTTATTGGAAAGAAACTGGCGACATTTCTGTATGGAAAGGTATTGCTCAGGATGCGATTATCATGAATATCGATGATTTGATTTGTGTTGGTGCTACGGATAACATCCTATTGTCATCAACCATTGGTCGTAATAAAAACCTGATTCCAGGTGAAGTAATTGCCGCCATCATCAATGGTACTGAAGAAATTCTTGCCGATCTACGTTCCCAAGGCATTTCTATCTATTCTACAGGCGGCGAAACTGCCGATGTCGGTGATTTAGTACGTACCATCATAGTAGATTCTACTGTAACTTGTCGTATTGAGCGTGATAAAATTATCAGCAATGACAATATACAAGCTGGCGACGTAATTGTTGGTTTATCTTCTTCTGGACAAGCGACCTATGAGTCAGAATATAATGGTGGAATGGGCTCTAACGGATTAACATCTGCCCGCCATGATGTATTTGATAAATCTGTAGCTAATGCTTATCCGGAAAGCTTTGACCCAGCTGTACCTTTTGACCTGGTATTTTCTGGTGGCAAAAAACTGACTGACAAAGTTAAGATTGATGAACACACAGAAATCACTGCTGGTAAACTGGTATTATCTCCTACCCGTACTTATGCCCCGGTAATTAAAAAGGTGCTAGAAGATTATAGAAGCCAAATTCACGGTATTGTACATTGTAGTGGTGGTGCACAAACTAAGGTGCTTCATTTTGTAAACAATGATGTACATATCATTAAAGATAACCTATTCCCTGTCCCGCCCCTATTTCAATTGATTCAGGAGCAATCTGGTACAGATTGGAAAGAAATGTATAAGGTGTTTAATATGGGTCACCGTATGGAGCTATATGTTCCTGCCGAAATAGCCGAAGCTATTATTGCCATTTCTAAAAGCTTCAATATCGATGCGCAAATCATCGGTCGCGTTGAAAGCTCAGCTCAAAAACAAGTTACTATAAATAGCGAAAAAGGGAACTACACTTACTTTTAAATAAAAGCCGCCCTTAATAAAACATTACTTCATTAAGCTGCTGATTTGTTCATCAATTTCAGCAGCTTTTTTTTGTGCTTCCTCCAGTGGTAGACCCGCCTTCATTGGGCGTTTATGCCCCGCAGCTGTCAACCAGGCATCTTTCATCACCGACTGCTTTTGTGCAACCAGCTTAAACAGCTCTTCCTTTTTAGGATGCTTAATTACGGCCAACACATCAATCCCCGAAACAACCTGTTTTTCGCCCATGTAAAGCAACAACGCCTTCGCCATGATCCAATGTCCCACTTCAGCAGGATGAACACCGTCAGCGGCTAAATAAAACCCAGCAATATTAAAAGCAGCATCCACCTTCCTATGTGCCTCCAGGTACTTCTTCATTGGATAATGTAGATCTGCAACTTCCCAACCAGCGCTACGCTGAGCCAGCAACCAATCACTATACCGATCTAACACAGCTGCATAACCTTTACTTCCACCTCTCAACTCATCATAAATTGGCGGTGTAACATGAATGATTCTAATCCCAGCCTTTACATACTTATCATGTAACCAATTGATCCCTTCTTTATATTTAGCAAAACGTCCCTCATCAAAAGGCATATACAACCCATCGTTCATCCCGTAGCATGCAAAAACAAGATCTGGCTTAACAAGTGCCATTACCCGATCCAAACGCTCATGAAGATCCGGACGGGGAAATTTACCGTCTGCATGTCCTGGCTCGGATAAACCTGCAACCGTTTCACTAGGCAATCCCATATTGATAAACTCTATTTTCTGATCCGGATAATTTATAGTACAATATGCTTCAATGTCCGTAATGTATTGACCGCTATAAGTGATACTATTACCTAAAAAAAGTACTTTTTTAGTGCCCACAGAAAATGGTTGGGCGTTTGAAGTCTCTACTAAACCCAGAAAGGCCAGTAGCACAAATACCCTTAGTGCAACGAATGATTTCATCTTCCTAAATTAGCAATTTAAGCACATTCAGAATCCTCAAAATTGGCTATTAATTCAGCGATTTTGGTACAAGTCTCTTAGCTATTTCGTATTACTTATGGTCGTCATTGACTTCCAGCCAGTGTCCATCAGGATCCTTAAAATAAATCTGCTTTATGCCATCTACCCTATTGGTAACCGTGTTCTGTGCACCAGCCCAATTCTCATAACTGATCTTCTCCGCCTTTAGCTTTGCAGTAAACTCTTCTATCGAAGCTACACTAAAACACAAATGATCATTCTTTTCATGTACCACATTACTTTTCGCACCTTGAATCAAATGCAAATGTCCCGCAGCTCCAATAGAAAACCAAGTATGCCTGCCATCCTTAAATGGTTCAGGAATGATCTCCAAATCAAATACTGTTTGATAAAAATCTGTTGCTGTTTTTAAATCCGAAACATACACTGCAATGTGATTTAAAACAACAGTGTTCTTCTTCTTTTCTGTTTGTGCCATAGCGCTTTGAAAGGATGTTAATGTAATGGCTAATAATGCGGTTAATACAAATGCTTTCATAATCCAATATCTAAAAAATAATCACCATTTAAAAATAACCAAAAAACAAAATGGCCAGACAATCTTGCCTGGCCACTCTGCTTTCCCCAAAAATCACCTTCTCAGAAAGAGCCTCAGCGTTCTTCGCCCTTCAGCGATTAATGCAGCTCTTGAAGAGAATGGTTATTTTTGGGGAATTATTTTTTCTGAGCTATTTAATAATTTTCAACTCATTAATAATATTCTTCGCTCCGCCCAACACATCAATGCACCAAAGCACATAGCGAACATCAACATTAATTGTACGTTTAAATTTCTTATCAAAAGCAATATCACCACTCATTGCTTCCCAGTTACCATCAAAAGCAAGACCGATCAATTCGCCATTGCCATTGATCACCGGAGAACCTGAGTTACCACCAGTAATGTCATTATTAGTAATAAAACCAACAGTTAAAGTACCATCATTACCATACTGACCGAAATTCTTTTTATTATAATTTTCAATCAGGTTTGCAGGCAAATCAAATTCACTGTCACCAGGAATATATTTCTGCATAATACCATCAATTGTAGTCGTGGTTTTATACACAATACCATCTTTTGGAGAGTAATCCTGAACATTTCCATAAGAAAGACGCATGGTAGAGTTCGCATCCGGATACATCAACTTACCCGAATTCTTTTCTAAAATTGCTTTCAAATACAAATGATCCAGCTCTGCTTTTTTCTTTTCGAAATCTGCAACCAATGAACCGAAATTAGTTTTAACATATTCAGCAGGAATAACATTTAAAGCATACTGATAACCTGGATCACTAGTTACTGCCTCAGCTGAAGGATTAGAAGCAATAAATGCTTTCAATTTCTCAGGCTTAATGAAGTTACTATTCTCCCAAAGGAAGTTTGCGTACTTCTCAAAAGTAGTTTCCGGATTTCCTGTCCAATATTTCTCAGCAATTTCTGCAAAGAATTTAGGCTGCGATTTAACAGGAACATCAGTATAGAATGAAGCAAGGATCTTCGCGAATATCTTCTTATCAGCAGTTTCATTATAGGTCTCCTGATAAGCTGTTACCGCATTATTCATGTTTTCCTGAATCTGTTTATATGTTGCGGCATCATATTTACTTTTCGTAAAGTTGATTAACCCTTTTCCAAGACCAGAGGCATTAGCAACCCATTGTGAAGCGTTAAAGCCCTCATTGATGTAAGTACGTTGTACAGAAATAGGATCGATATCTTTGTAAATCTGATCGTATTGCTCCATTAAGCCAGCAAATTCAGTTTTTTGGGAAGCCCATTCTGTAAAGGATTTCTCCTCTGTTCTTTTAGCATCAGCAACTTTTAGGCGTTTTAACTGCTCAGTTTGGCCAATAAAGTATTTCCAGTAATTTGCAATCTGCGCATATTTAGAAGACAGTTTTAAACGCAGACTTACGTCTTTATCCATTTCTGCTTTCCATGCTTTTAAGCGGATATCGCGAAGTTTAACGATAGTAGGACTCACTTTCTCAGTAGCCAAATCAACGCCATAAGAAGTTAAGTATCTATCTGTACGACCTGGGTAACCATAAACCATAGCAAAGTCGCCATTTTTCACGCCCTTAATAGAAACCGGAAGGAACTTCTTAGGTTTGTAGGGAACATTCTGAACGTTATATTTTGCTGGTTGATTCCCTGTTGAAGAATACACACGGAATATAGAGAAATCACCTGTTTGACGAGGCCATTCCCAGTTATCAGTATCGCCACCAAATTTACCGATGTTTTGAGGCGGCGTACCTACCAAACGAACATCATCAAAACGTTCATAAACAAAAAGGATAAACTGGTTTGATTTATAAAAATCTTTTACGTTAGCTTCCAATGTAGGACCTGTAGTAGCAGCTTTAGCGATTTCATTAAAAACGGCAGTCATTTTAGCATCTTTTTCAGCGCCACTTAATCCTTTAGTTGCTTCGTTAACTTTAGCAGTAACGTCTTCCATTCTTTGCAAAAAGCGGACGAATAAGCCACTAATAGGTTTTTCTTCTCCATAGTTCTTTGCATAGAAACCATTATCTAAAATGTTATTCTGAGGCGTAGAATTAGAAGCTATCGCATCATAACCACAATGGTGATTGGTAAAGATCAAACCTTTATCCGATACAATCTCACCTGTACAAAAGCCACCAAAATGAACAATTGCATCTTTTAAACTGGAACCATTTGCATTGTATAGATCTTTAGCAGTCAGCTTAAAACCTTGCTTTTTCATTTGCTCATAGTTCTTACCTATTAGCATCGGGATCCACATCCCTTCGTCTGCTTTCACCGTATTGGCGAAAGACAATAACATTACGCACAACAGCAGATAAACTGTTCTTTTCATATGATAATATATTAGTTAGTGTTGGCGCAAAGTTAATAATGATAAATCAATTGTACTCATCTTCGATGTATCAATTATATTGATCAGATTAACGCACATCCCCATAGATGCTAATCGTTTCAGCACCTATCTTTTCCTCCTTCTTATTAGAAGTGATTTTAAAATACTTCCCATCCGGACAACGCATATCTGTAAATCGACCTTTATGCATCGGAACCGATACAACCTTCCCATCCACCAGTCTAAACAATTTTGTTTCCTTCCAAGTTGAATTTTCTACATGCGTCTTGGTCGGTTGTGCTGGTTTACCTTCATTTCTAACCTGATCAATGGCATTAACCCGCTTAAACTCTCCAAGCCCATTCATGTGATAGCCATCACTTTCAAAATCAGCTTCAAAACGTTTTCCGGCCCCTTCAACCACAAACCTCAGTTTACCCGCAGCTACAATCCTTAGCGACATACTCACCTCTTCACCCGGATACCAATAAAATTCTTTTCGGGCTGGTGCATCCTGCCAGCTATCCTTTTGCCCTGTTTTCGGATATCCTGCTCTTCTAAAGAACGGACGAAATGCTTTTCTTTCTGCACTAACTTTCCCTTCTTCATCCCTAATCACCGCCCAGGTCATACCTACATCTGTTTCCTGTTCATTCATACTCCCACCCATATAAATAGATGGATTATCTAAAAACTGTCCCGGCTTTTGGTCATTTCGTCTCGCCTTATCGAATGTGATCTTAGGTAACACCACAGTCCCCGCTATCCCCAACCAGACATCCTTACTAGACACTACTTTCCTATAATATGCCCCATTAAAACAAGGCTTAGCACCATCTGGCTTTACCTCATCCTCAAAAAAAGATTTGGCCCCAATAACATCCCTAACCTCAACGGCCGGATGATAATTCACATAACATAACGCAAAAACCGGCGTAACGATCAACCCTAACAATAAATTCTTCATCATTATAAAATTTGTGTGTAAAAAAAATGGCTAAGCATTATGCCTAGCCACCCTGCTTAAAGGAAAAATTACCTTCTCCGAAGAGGCCTAGGAATTTTTGCCCTCCTTCAGGGCAAAAGGTTCCAGACTCAGAGGAGAACGGTCATTTTTTACTTTAATATTGCGAAATGATTTTGCCACTTGAAACAAAGCTCTTGGCACATGAAAACAACATTTCCATTTACCACCTTTTAAAGGCAATAGCACCTCACCTCTTCTGTTCAAATAAGCAAACCACTCACCATGCTCTGGGTCTCTGAAACGGTCCCAGGAATAATCATGTAGCTTTTCAAACCATTCCATGCACTGCTCATTGCCTGTCAACTCATAGCCTTTAGCCATACAAACCAGTGCTTCCAGGTGTACCCACCATAACTTCTGATCCCATTCCAATTGCTGCTGTGGTGCATTTTTAATATCCATAAAATAGAAAATACCACCAAACTCCTTATCCCAACCATAATCAAGTGTACGCAGGGCGATTCCAGTAGCCTTTTCTATGAGCTGCTTGTCATTTAAGCGAACTCCAAGATCCATCATAAACCACATGGCCTCTATCGTATGTCCGGGATTGATTGATCTTCCCTCAAAAGAATCAGAAAAAGAACCATCCACATTTACATTCTCCAGAATCAAGCCACTCTCCTTTTGATAAAAAACATCCATCACTTCATGGATCACTGTTTTAAGCAAATCATCAACAGTTTTCTTATCTAACAAATGCTCCATTTCGAGTGCTAGATTACTCAGGATCATCGGCAAGGCAAAGTTTTTAAGATTGCGTGTTCCCGGATAAGCCTTATTGTAATCTCCTTTCGGATTAGCCTGACGCTTTAAAATATTATAAAAAGTGTCTTTAGCAATCTGCGCATATTTTTCCTGCGGATCAGCCTTGTAAAGCGCTGCAAAAGCCATAGTGGCAAAACAGTCAGAAAATATATTGTAAGGTTGTACCAAAGGTTTACCCGACTGGTCTAATGAAAAATACCAATTTCCTTCAGTATCACGGCCATGCTTTTCTATAAAATCAGCACCATGTTTTGCCATTTCCAACCACTCAGGTCTGGCTTCCTGTTCATTATATAGCGTGGCAAAAGTCCACACTTCTCTGGCCTGAAGCCACATAAATTTATCTGTATCAAACACGTTTCCTTCGCGGTCCAGGCAGTTAAAGTACCCCCCAGCCACTTCATCTTTCGAATGTTTCATCCAAAAGGGAATCACGTTATCTATTAATTCCTGCTCGTAAATTTCACTATAGTTCTTCATCGCGTCAATCAAATTGTTAATCCTAGGTATTCTTTATATCGGTTAAATAAATGGCCCGCCTGCAAGTATGCAGATTGTGGACTCATAAAATGTGAAAATTCAAATGTAATGGCCTTATCATAACCGGCCCTTTTGGCGGCTTCCAGTTTCAAGCGCAGCTTCTCGAACTTTATCGGTAGAAACTTAATAGGCATATCCCTATCAAAACTCTCCGCATTGGTCCAGCATTGCAACCCATACTGATCCGCAATCTTTTTATTAACGGCAAAAAAATCATCCAGCTCATGGTAGTCGATATGGCCATCCTGAAAGGCTACCGCATCTACAGCACCACTTATACCTTCAAATATCTCCCCCCACTCCTTTTCATGTTCCTGCAAAGAAACCGCATCCTGTTTGGTCAATTCAGACGAAGCCGCCATCACTGCCTTTTTACCATCAATCCATGGCGAAATGAGTGTTGGCAAACCGCCACTCACATCTTTACATTGCTGACCCAGCGTTCTAAAAGCTTCTGTAGCACCCTTTGTCCTACGGCTGATCTCCATACTCAAATACCAACCTCCAAAGCTCTTGTAATGTCCATATTGCTTCCAAACCTCGTCAATTACATAACGGTTGGAATCTATTTCATGCTGAAGGTTTCCCGTATCCCAATATTTACCACTATCGTATAAACCAAAGTAAAACTTCATGTTATACTTATCAGCTAACTGCAAAAACAGCTCTACAGAATCTACCGGCGGATGATAACAGCCAAAACTATCCTGCAAGTAAGCAGAAGGATAGGTAATAAAGCGACGGTAGCCGCTCCTAATCATAATTACAGTATCAATTCCCACAGACTTCATGTGCGCAAAATCTCTATCCCATTCTACTCTACCCCAGTTTTGGTGGGGAATATCGTGCGAAATTTCGTCTATAAAAGTTCCTGTTATCTTCATAAATATTTTAATTCTTTTAAATAAGCCACCCAATCAATATAAGCACTTGCTTTAAGGTGTACACCATCCATGGTCACCTCCTTTTTTAAATTCCCCTTTTCGTCCTGAAACAAAGGAACTATATCGATATAAGTAACCTTCTCCTCCTTAGCCAGCTGTTTAATCTTTGCATTCAGTACTGGTACCATCACATTACGTCCCTTAGTGTATGGTTCCTTGGTCATTTCTTCATTTATAGGCAAAGCACTTTCGATATAAATCTTTGTCTTAGGTGATTTAGCCTTGATCATCCTGATGATCCTTTTATAATTATTGATACTTACATCGTAAGGCAATTTTCTAAACAGATCGTTTATCCCATCCATCAAGAAAATTGCTTTCGGCTTAGTCGTCAACACCTCATCCATACGGGCTAAAATGCCAAATGAATTATCACCACCAATCCCACGATTCACAATCGGGTACTTACTATCCGATAAGATCTCCTGCCACTCTCCACGCTCGGTGATGCTATTGCCCAGAAATACAATTTCGTTCTTCACATGAGGCATTTTTTTAAAATACTCCATGCGTTGTAAGTAATATGGATTGGCATAATTGCTGTCAACCTTAACTTCTTTTTGTGCATTTGCCACCATTGTGGTACCTAATAATACACAGGTAGCCATAAATATTTTTATACGATTCATATTACAATGCTTGAATTTTCTTTAAATAATCAGCCCATAAGATATAGGCGGCCGACCTTAAATGGAGACCATCTAAGCTCAGTTCCTTTTTCAATTCGCCATCAGGCCCTGCAAATACCTCATGTAGATTTACATAATTCAGTTTTTCCGCTCCACAGATGGCCTTTAGCTGATTGTTCATTTCCAGGATAGCTGGATTAGATAATTTAGCATAAGTTGCAGGCAGCATCGCCTTATTTACTGGCAATATACTTTCTACATAAATTTTTGTAGCCGGCGATTGTGTTTTAACCATACGGATGATCTTCCTGTAATTGTTTAAGATAACCTCCTGTGGCGTTCCACGCTTCATATCATTGATACCGATCAGGATGAAAATCCTGGCAGGTTTGGCCGCCAGCACCTCATCCATCCTGGCGATTACACCATAAGTAACATCACCACTAATCCCTCTATTCACCACATGCTTATTCGGAATAAGCTCCTGCCATTTCCCCCCTTCGGTAATGCTGTTGCCTAGAAAAACAATTTCATTTTTTTGATTAGGCATCTTTTTAAAAAACTCCAGTCTTTGTAAATAATGGCCATTGGCATAACTGCTGTCTACTACAGCTTGCACTTGTGCAGTACCATAAAAGGGCAATGCGAGTAATGTTCCAATCAAAAGTCTCTTCATTATAAACATCTTTAAATTAATTATGCCGCTATTTTAAGTGATAGCTTCTTCTATAATTTTACTTTCTTCTTCTTCAGATTCACTTTGTGCTGGCATCAGTGGTACTAACCAGGTCACCAGAAAGGCTGGAATTGTAGCAATCAATACCCAGATAAAAAACTCCTTATAACCTAAATAATCACTTAGCAAACCACTGATCATCGAAGGGATCATAAAACCTAAATTCATTAAACCACTTCCAAAAGCATAATGCGCCATTTTATATTTACCAGGGGCAATATTCTGCATCATAAACAAGATCAAACCAACAAAGCCGTAACCGTAACCAAAATACTCTATCGCCACCGCAGATGCGATGATGTATAATTCCTGAGGCATCGCTACTGCCAGGAAAGCATATGCTGCAAATGGCAGGTTAAAAAAGGCACATAAAATAAGTAGCGTTTTTTTAGTCAAACCTTTATTTGAAACATAGTAACCGGCAACGATGGAGCCCAACACGAAAGCTATTGATCCAAAAACACCATAGAGCAAACCAATTTCTGAGGTCGTTAAACCTAATCCACCGGATTCCCGGGATGCTTTAAAAAATAGAGGAACAATCTTAATGGCCTGTCCTTCGGCGAAACGATAGAAGACAATGAAACACAAGCTAAACCATATGTTCTTTTTCTGAAAAAAGGTAATGATTACATCTTTCAAAGTAGCAAAGCCTTCTTTAACGGAGCTTACCTGCTTTGCTTCATTTCCTGAAGGAAGCACCCTCATATTGTATAGACCGAGCAACACCATAATAATCCCGTAGGCAAACATCACCACCATCCAGGCATTATGAATACCGATTTCCTTTTCCAACTGCCCCGCCATGTACACCAAAACACCACCAGATAAAACCTTAGCAATGTTGTAAAAAGCACCTTGCCAACCTACAAATTTAGCTTGAAGCTTTGGAGTCAATTCATTTAAATACACCCCATCCGCGGCCGTATCATGAGTAGAACCACTAATGGCAATGATCGTTAAAACAGCAATAGAGAAACTGAAAAAATGGTCCATCTGTAAGGTTAGCGCCAAAAGGCCAAACAGTAAACCCGTAAAAATTTGAGTGGTATAAACGAAAAACTTCTTTGTTTTATACATCTCTAAAAATGGTCCCCAAAGCGGTTTTATCGTCCATGGAAACATAATTAGCGAGGTCCAGAAGGCAATTTGCGTATCAGATATCCCCATGTTTTTATACATGATGGAGCTTGCTCCTGATAATGCAACAAATGGCAATCCCATGGCAAACCAGGTTGTTGGTATCCAAAAGATGGGGTTTATCGTTTTCTTATTCAATTTTGACACAATATTGTTGGTTTTATATGATTGTTTTTGGTCGATTATGTTTTCCAGAATAATTTAGCACGTGTGCAATACAAGGTAACTAAGGATACCACTCCGGTAAATATTAAGCCTCTCAAGAATCCTCCTGCAGGTAAATTAGCTACGCTATCCAAATATACCTCAGTACCAGTAAGCTTTAATAAAGGGATCAGTAATAAGTTTCCAGCCGTATAAGCAACCATTGGATTTTTACCATTATTACCTAAAAAAGTAATGATAGCAGAGAAATAACCCAGTCTTTCAAAAATGGTGAATGACAGCAATACCAAAAAAGCCAAGCCAGTATTCACAAAATAATAACTAAAAGTGGAGATATCCTTTTTAATCCCACCTTCAAATGCTTCGAAAAACAAACCTAAAATGAGCAGGTAAATACCAACATTTGCAAACTTAGTGAACAAGGTTTTATCGCTTCCTTCATTTAACGTTTTTAATTGTTGCAGCAATAACAGTGATACAGCTCCCGTAATTAATAAATTGGGTACTAACCAGCGCATATATAAGCACACTACATTACAGATCAGCAACACCCAGCATAAGGCACCTGCGCTTAATAGCTTTGCTTTAGCGCCTGCCATCAAATCCTGAATTGGCGAAGCACTTCTATTCAGCAACCACTCCCCTGCAAATGTACCTGGCAATACAATAAACAAATATTTAAGGTAATACACTTTATACATCCAAGGTAAGGGCGACCAGTTAAAAAAGGCACTATTCCATGTTCCGGCATCCTTAGCCGTTAATAGTATCGCCATTAACAAGGGTAGAATACCAATTCTCAACAAGGGTTGATTGCGGGTAAGCCACCAGATCAATGTTCCAAAAAATGCCATATTGGCCAATACAACAATGATGATATCGCTGGAGCTTAAGCTAAATCCATTTTTAAAGGGATAAAACATTAAAAACGCGGCAGCCAAAGCGAAACCAACAATTTTAATACCCCATGAAATCGCCTTATTGTTTAAATTGTTAAAACGGGCGTACATCAGGAAAAGCACAAAGAAACAGCCGATAGACAGTAAATATTCCTTCCATCCTGCTGTAGCGCTCATTACCCAGGCACGTGCATAAAAGGTGAACAAAGCAAATACAACCAATAAGAGGTAACGCTGAACCAATTGTCCCGCAGTTTTAAAAACAGATTGCTCCCCCAGCTTTTTTTGTAGCGCCAGTGGGATAGCAGCTCCCATGGTAAACAGGAAAAACGGAAATACCAAATCTACCCAGGTTATCCCTGGGAGTTCTGGCTTAAAAACATGATAAGGTGGTGGCACCTGCGCATGGTACATCCAGGCAGGTAAAACTCCAAAGGAGATACTACTCGATAAAACCATCAGCAATATCGCCAAGCCCCTAAGCGCATCTAAAGCTTCTTCTCTTTTTTTCATACTATTAAAGCGCGCTCATTTGTGTACATTCTATTTTGAAACTACAATAGTTAATGTTTTAACTACAGCCTCTTCACCACGGTTATTCACATTTTTACCGACAAATGTGATCGTATATGTACCTTCTTTCGTGAATGCATACTTGTAATCACTCATCGGCTTTAGGTAATCCTTAATACCAACGCCAACATCAGGAACTGCTGCATTTGGGAATAGAGCAGCGCTCACAGCCCAATCCTCAGTAGCCAAAAGTGTACTTGCCGGAGCAAAAAACAAGAATGGTGTACCACTTTGTATCGTCCATTTATTTACCGGATTCTCAATATCCACACCTAACCAACCTGCAGTTGTAACACTTGCAATAGTAGCCCTTCTTACACTTGTTTTTGCATCTACATTATAAAGATCAAAAACAGGAATACGCCATGTTCTTGCACCTAGTCCTGGCGTTGCACTTGGCTGCCCTAAAAATCTAAATGCAAAATAGATTGGAGTATTTGAAACAGGAAGATCAGAAAGATCCACCTCGCCAGAAACAGTAACTACAGAATTTGCAAGTGGAACTGCATCCGAAGCTAAGGTAAATCGACTTGTGATATCTGTCCATGTAGCCGCTCTGACACCTGCAGTTGTGTAAGAACTATTAAAATCTGTAGAGTACATCAAACTCAGGTTATTTCTTTGAGTTGCATAAAGTGTCTGTGTACTTATATTAAGTTTCAACTTTGTATCCCCTGCCTCAATTCTATCTTTGAAACGATATTCCTTTCCCTGCTCTCCAGAGTAGAAAGAGATAAGATCGGCATACCCTCTTATCGAGAATAGGACCGTATCACCTACTTTATAATCTTGTTTTGCAATGCTTACATCAAATGTTGGTTTTACCGGTTCAGTTTTTTGACAGGCTACCATGATAGGCAATATTAAAACGCCTAGTATATATTTTAGCTTATTCATCTTATTTGCTTTTATAAATTAAAATTATAAGTCCAATTACCATCCTTTATTTTGAATAATCGCGCCGTTGACGCTAATCTCTGCTGCAGGAATAGCGAATAAAGTATCCCTCAGCGAAACATTCTGAGCTGATTTAGCAGCATAAGTAAGATAGTCAGACGGCGCTGTCGTTTTGATGTCATTCTCACTGGCTTTCATAGCCGAGTAAAACTGTCCCCAACGAACCAAATCAAAACGTCGAAGTCCTTCAAAGCCCAACTCTAATGATCTTTCTTTTCTGATTACCGGCCTTAAATCATCCTTAGAAGCTTTCTCCGCAGTGGTTACATCATAATTAGTAATTGCATTTTTACTCAAAACAGCGGTTAAAACTGCTCCTGTCCCTGCTCCATCTAAGGTTATTGTTGGTGCACTGGTATAACCTGAACCAGCGCTAATCATATATATTGCCGAAATCTTTCCAGCTGCAACAACTGCTGTTGCTGCAGCACCTGAACCACCACCACCTGTGAAAACAACAGCTGGAGCAACAGTATAAGCTCCACCATTGGTTATCGTTACTGATTTAACCACCTCACCAACAAGTGATTTCCCATGTGCACGACGTTTAACTTCATTTACTGCATCTACAGCAATCTGCGTCGGGCCATTCAACTCATTTTCAGCCTCTGCAAGCATTAAGAGTACATCGGAATAACGTAACAACGGAAAGTTTATCGAAGATGTTCCAACAAATTTTGGTAATGCAGTTTCGTACTCTCGTCTCCATTTACCATCACAACGATTATAGATTAACGTCGGTGCAAAAGCCACCTTTCCACCTGGAACAGTAGCGTTATACCCAAAAGGCGCAATGCTCCAATCTCTTCTCAAGTCATCGGCATCAAATGATTTAAAATAGCTATTTGTCGTGTGTCGCGCACCATAGCTATAGCCAATTTCTGCGTTTGCCGCAATACCATTTATCGAACCAACAGAACCTTCTTCTTCTTGTGTACGATTTCTTTTACCGAACTCTACTTCCCAAATCACTTCTTTAGTATCATATTTATCCTGACACATATTGATGAAAACTTGTTTGTAGTCTGGATTAAGTGAATGTCCTTCTAGTTGCACTTTCTGGGCCCACTTTACGACTTCAGCATAACGCGAAACATCATTAAGCGGCGCACCAGCCATTTTCAGATTTACCCTGGCCAACATACCATAAACAACTGATTTTGTTACCCTACTTCCATAAGTATAAGCACCTATTGGATTTACCAACTCCGCTGCTTTTTCCATATCACTAACAATGTATTGGTAAATGGTTTTATAAGGCGTATTGGCAAAGTTAACTTCAAACACAGTTTTTGTTGATTTTAATTTCAAAGGCACGTTACCATAATTATTGGTCAATAGAAAATAATAGTAAGCCCTTAAGAAAATAGCTTCACCAAGCGCTACGTCTTTTTTCTTCTTATCCATATCAGCCTTGTCAATATTTTCAATCAACATATTTGCCCTATTGATTCCATTATAAAGGGCCGTCCATGTATCTGTTAATTTAGTATCAGATGGATTATAATTGTATAAACCTATGTCTTGGGTCCAGGTCGACAATGCAATAAAACCTTCATCTGCTACATCCATCTCAAAAAAGAGGTTTCTGCCATATGTAGATGATTTACCAAGAATGTCATAAATACCTGTTACAGCTGCATTAACATCTGTTTCATTTCTAAAAAAGCCCTCTGGTGCTAAAAAATCTGTTGGTGCAGGACTTAAAAACTTCTTGCAAGACGAAGAAGTTAAGACCAATCCCGCTATCATTATGCTATATAAAATACGTTTCATAACTTATAATTTCGTTGTTAAAAAGTAGTATTGATTCCAAAAGTAATTGTACGTGCTCTAGGATAAGCAGAGTAATCAAACCCTGGGGTCAAAGCACTATTCCGAACAGAAACTTCAGGATCGTAACCCGAGTAATTTGTCCAGGTGTACAAATTCTGTGCAGATACATAAACTCTTGCAGTTTTAAATACTTTTGATTTTTTCAAAAGATCTGTCGGCACTTTATAGCCTAATGCAACAGTCTTTAGCCTAATGAATGATCCATCTTCTATCGTTCTTGTCGAATAAGCTTTTAAAGAACCTCCGCGTCCCATAGCAACTCCAGGAATATCAGAAGTAGGATTTTCAGGAGTCCACCTATCAGCATAAGTTGCATACTGATTGTATCCATATTTATAAGAAGATTCGAACAATATTCTATTCGCATTGATAATATCATTACCATATGACCATTGGAAAAACACATTCAAATCAAAGCCTTTATAAGTAAAGTTATTACTTAAACCACCTGTGTACTTAGCATAAGGACTTCCAATTACGGTTTTATCTTTTTCAGTAATCTGAAGATCGCCATCCAAGTCTTTATACTTTACATCACCGGGTTTTATGCTGGATCTTGCTCCTCCATGTGCGGTAATATTTTCTTTTAAGGTATATGCTTCCCCTACTTTAATAAAATCATCATAATTATATACCCCATCAAAAATTAATCCGTAGAACTGCGCAATTGGACTACCTATTTTTGCTACATAACCAGGAATGTTCTTCCAGTCATCTCCCCAGCTTTGGCTTGTAGTTAACTGAAGTTGGTTTTCACTTAAACCAAGTATTTTATTCCTGTTAAAGGCGATGTTAAATGAAGAGTTCCATGTAAAATCTTTATTTTGAACCGGAGTAACGCCAATCGTAATTTCTAATCCTTTATTTTCTGTAGAACCGATATTTTTTATGGCTCTACTATATCCTGTTACCGGTGGTAAGTTAGCATTCAACAACAGATCGTAAGTCCTTTTACGATACAAATCAAATACAAAAGTTAAACGTTCGTTAAAAAAACCTAAGTCTAACCCTATGTTCGTTTGCTCCGTTGTTTCCCACTTTAAAATTGGATTCCCAAGACTTGTATAAACTACCCCCCTGCCGTCATTGTTATTAAACATATAACCAGAATTGTTATTGAGCGGATTAGAAGCATCAGTATTTACATAAGTTAAACCTGGATAAACAGAAAAATTCGATACCTGATTATTTCCGGTTCTACCCCATGATGTTCTTAACTTGGCATTAGATAGGTATTTAATATTTTTTGCAAAAGATTCATTATTAATTTGCCATGCAAAACCTGCTGATGGGAAATATCCCCATTTATTATCACCAATAAACCTTGAAGATCCATCTGCTCTAAACGTCGCTGTAAATACATAGCGATCTAATAATTTATAGTTGGCGCGACTTAAAAAAGAAGCCATCGTATACTTAGAACTAACAGAACTAATTCCCAATGGGGTTCCTTCATCCAGGCCACTTAAACCTAAACTTTCACTAGGCACAAGCATTGCCGAAGCTCCGAAACCCGAATTTTCTCCTGCTTCAAAAGATAAACCCGCCATTACATCAAAATAATGAGATTTGTTTAGCCTTTTAGCATAAGTTAAGGTATTCGCATTTTGCCAGGTACGTGAATTGTAATGAGTTTGACTTCCATTAATAAAGTAGTTACCTATTGCAGCACTTCTGGATTGTGGTCCGTTAAATACATCTGCCCTTCTTATCCCTCTATTGAAAGAGCCGGTTGATTTAAACTTCAACTCTTTCAGAATGGTATATTCCAGGTAACCATTGGCAGTAATATTAGTACCATAATTTTCGCGAAGTTCATTTTTTGCTGTTAGCACTGGATTAAACGTAAAATTACTTGCCTGCTCCACCTCAGGGTCAGTTGCAAGGTCTAAAAGATCAACGTTAGGATTAACCGCAACCGGTCTGAAAGCCCATACACTAAATAGCATATTCAACTCATTGCTATAATTACCCGTAGAAGTTGGGCTACCATAGGTTAAAATATCCGCGTAAGTGGCATTGATACCAACTTTAAGTTTATCAGATACTTCCTGATCTAAGCTAACTTTACCCTGCGTGCGTTTAAATCCTGAATTCAGAATAATACCATCTTGTCCAACATGTGATAAAGAAACACTATATTTTGTTTTAGCCGTACCACCAGCTAAGGAGAGGTAATGATTTTGCATAGGTGCAACACGTGTCACTTCATCTTCCCAATTTATACCCGTAACATCTTTATAGCTATCCAGGTTTCTACCTTCTTTAAAATAAAGCGCTTTTGTTTTTACTGGATCAATCTCATCTTGTAATTTAACAAACTCGTAGGGACTCAACACCGGCATTCTTTTGTTATTTTCCTGAAGGCCATAGTATCCATTATAAGTAATTACAGGAGCACCCAACTTCCCTCTTTTAGTAGTCACAATAACTACCCCATTAGATCCTCTGGCACCATAAATCGCAGTAGCAGATGCATCTTTAAGGATGTCGATTGACTCAATTTCATTCGGATCAAGTGTATTCAAAGGATTAACCACGCTATTGTTTGGATCCTCCATAGGAAAACCATCTATAACTACCAATGGATAATTGAGTTGTGTAATAGAGTTATTACCCCTGATGGTAATCTCAATTGGCGATCCTGGTTGGCCTTCACTTGAAGTAACCTGAACCCCCGCAACCCGGCCAGCCAAAGCCTCATCGAATGATTTAACCGGAGCTTTTTGCAAATCGGCAATACTTACCGTTCCAACAGATCCTGTTAAATCTTTCCTTGTGGCTGTACCATACCCTATCACCACCACGTCATTTAACTGGGACACGGACTCTCTTAGTGCGACTTTAACCGTTGTATTCTGGTTAACGACAGCTTCTTTGTCTTCATAACCAATATACCTGAATACAAGTGTTTGGCTGCCTTCTGGTACTTTTATCGAAAAGCTACCAGTTGCAGAACTGTTGGCCGTTGTTTTAGTTCCTTTTAATTGAATGATCACTCCAACAAGTGGATCACCTTTCAAATCGGTCACCACACCGGTAACCGTTCGGGTCTGCGCCAACGACGTCATAGAAATGCACATGAAAAGGATTAGGCTTATCCCACTGAAGAGCCATTCCTTCTTTTTAGTAAAAATTTGTTGCATACTGTTAATTGGTTAGATTTATAATACGTTAAGTTTATTTGAGTTTCGTTAATCCGTTAAAATCAATTTCCTGAGCAAATGGATTTAAGAAGTGATCTATCAGAACAGAAAGCATCCTTCTTGATAAAACAGTTTCCCCGTTTACTTCTTGTTTAGCAATACGTTCATTTACTACTTTCGAAATCTCAGAAAGGTCTATTTTCTTTTTAGAAACCGACGACAATAACTTTGCAGCGAAAGCTGGATTTACCAGTTTCCCCGAAGGAGACTGATCAGCGATTATTGGGTAAAAAGATTTAACACCTTCTACCAAGGTATATTCATTAATGGGCTGCTCCGGATAAAACCAGGTTTGGTTAGCCCATTTATAAGGAATACCTGTTCCTTTTAAAATCCCCGTAGCACCAATCTTTTGCATCGCTACAAAATTCTTATCCTCGGGTTTCACATCTATAAAAGGCATGATGTAAGCTTTACTTTCCAACAAAGCGGCCTGCACCTCACGGATATTCACCTGAGCAGGCTGCAGATTGTTCTTAATAGCTACAGCTGCCAATGCACCTGCGGCCTGACCAATAGTTAATACCACTGGCTGCAACCTGCTTGCGCCAGCAACAATATTGGTTACACTAACACTTTTTTCAGCAACAATAATTCCATCTGCATTTTTAGGAATCAATGAGCCAAGTGGTATATTATAAGCAGGTACTTTGATATTTATAAAATCAATTTGGGGAGCTTCAGGATTCTTTAAGTGATGGTGATCTATCGGATAATCACCAATTGCAATCCCGGTGCGGTATAGGTTAGTTTTTTGCTGATAAGGTGCAGCAATATCATTAACAGTTAAAGTAACTTTACCATCTAATCTTCTTGCTTCCCTGTGGTAAGCGATCATCGGCAAATTGTCGGCTGTAGGAAATTCATCATTGGCAATCCCCAAATGCTTAAAGCCAAGTTTTGTTTGCAGGTGATAAATAAACCTCAGACTATGCAACTTAGCTTCTCTAAGTGCAGCTTCTCTGTCCTTTTTACTCAGTTCAATGATATTCAAATAAATATCATTTCCACATTTAGGCCAGTTGATCATGTATTTATTATTCGGAAGCTTCCCATAAGTGATCATCTGGTTACAATCTATAGATCGTTTATGACTGGCATCAGCCGAAGGATCAGTAACGTCGCAGCAACAGTCAAATTCCTTTGGATCATATCCAATGGGCTTAGCGATTGTCTTATCAGCATCTTTACCATAATCCTTAAGCACCACTACATAGGTTAAATCCTGAATAATGTTGTTGGCCTTTTCTGGAGCAAAAGACTCACCAGTATCAAACCTACTATCCATACCTACACGATAAGGGATTTTAAGAAAACCCATTACGTCCCCCAATTCGGTTGCATCAATAATTAAATCAGCAGTTACTACCGTACGCTTTCCTTTCACATAGGTTTCTACAGTCCATTTATTTCCTTTGCGGGTAATATTCTTCCATTCTGTTTTATACCAAATGGTTAGATTAGGATTTACAGCTAATTCTTTGAGTTTTTTATTTCCTATTGAGGGTTCAAATAAGGTGTTGCTTACCCATCCAGTCTCTACAGCCTTTGGTCCACCGTAATAGTCATATAGCTTCTGCCTAAACTCTCCCCATAAACCCGAAGGCATTTGATGATTACCATCTATAGCAGCTACCCCTGCAGCAGTTAACATTCCGCCTAACCACTCGGTTTCTTCAATAACTAAAGTTTTTACACCCATTCTTGATGCCTGTACTGCAGCAGTAGTCCCACTTGCACCACCACCTATCACCAGTAACTGCGTCTCATATTCTTTAGCCGAAACGGAAATAGTCGCAAAAAAGAATAAAAAAGCAAATAAAAATCCCCTCATAAATCCTGATCCAATCATTTTAACAGTAAGTAATTTGTTTTATAAAAATTTAAGCAATTAGATTTTTTCTTTAACGATCAATGCAGTCACAACTTTTCTTTCCGATCCATCAGAAGGTTTAACGGTCTGTTTTCCATTTACAGTTAAAGCAGTAGAGCCACCACCATCAAGGTTTATCGCACCTACACATCCCATATCTTTCATCATCTGTGCAAGTTCTGCCAGGTTTACCCCCGGAATACCAGCAGCAGTATTCCCACCTTCAACTGCTAATATAATAATCTTGTTATTTTTAGTATAACCTATAGCCGACCTTGCGCGCGAAGAAGTATTATCTATAACAATCAACTCTTCAGCATCCGTTATATTTATTTTATCATCTTTAATCAGCATTGGAGATCCACCAATGGCAGATTTAACATCCCATACTTTTCCAACAGCAGGCAATATTGCCGTAGGCACAGGTAAAGGTGCAGTATTTAATAAATTTAAAGCAGGGGAAGGATAAGAAAATATTGTTCCATTTCCTGTCCCAACGTGATAAATCCAGGTTACATCAGGCACACCCGCAGCCGAGATACCAAATGCGGCTCTGGTCGGATAGTAAGTTGTATTAACTGAATTGTAAGATCGCGACAGAGATTTAATATTAATAGCGCTCACCACATTATTATACATCGCCAAACTATAAGAAGCATTTGCGCTCCCAAAAAAACCACCGTTTATAGAAGCATACTTAGTTCCAACTTCATCATTATAAAAACCTGTTACTGTTTTCTCCGCAGCAGCCATTACCGGCTTCAACTCTAAATCAGCCTTCGGATCAAAAATAACAGCGTAAGCAGAAATTGACTTCGCATTAATTGGGGTAGTATTTACATAAATCTGTATTCCGTTAGGAAAATTATCCATTAAATAGACTGCCTTTTTCCAGCTGGACGATAAAGTAACCAAAGGCGTTGAATCAACCAAAGGTTTGTCAGGATGAAATTTCCCCTCTTTAGATTTACTGCAGGAAGACAATAAAGCTCCCGCCGACACAAGAATAATAGCAAGGTTAAGTTTTATGTTCATAACGGTTTGGTTATTCAGTAAATATAATAACTTTATTAAATAAATTAAAAACAATTCAATTGTTTTATTAATTTATTTTTAAACACACCGTAAAGAAGCCATTCATTTAAATAAAAAGACACCAAACAACACCAATAACTTGTTTTATTTAGCAGGAGTTCGTCTTTCCAGTTCAGCAACCGGAATCTTCATCAACCTCCCCACCTGAATACCATCTCTATAAGTAACGGCACGTATATTTTGCGCTCCTTTAGGAATACGCAAGGGTTGCCCCGTATAAACCGGGTAATAAGGATCCGGATCTGTATCATCAAAAGAATAATAGATTTTAAGCCCCTCAACTTCAGTAGTCAGACTTACCAAAAGCGCCTTATCAACCCCTCTAACACCAGAAACAACTGCATCGTAAAAATACCTTGAGTAATTAACAGCATCCCTATCCAACATCGGCAAATGCGACTCTACACGACTGATGAAATTAGTCCAACTGCTTTTACCAGCTCCAGACCACAACGTTTCACTCAACGCAAAAGCCCTAGGCCAGGTCATAAACTGCAATTTTCGCTCATTAGGCACCTGTTCTGTCCACAAACTGCCCTGTCCCCCCATTACATTTTTCTCCTCAATACCTTTAGGCAAGGGATCAAATAAAAAGGTAGTACTCAATCTATTTACAGTAAAAATAGCATTCTCCAGATACTGATCCCCTTGATAAAAATCAAGATAAGTATAAGCTGCCGGCGTCATCACTACCTGCTGACCTTTATTAGCAGACAATATCCCACCTTTATCATCCTTCCAACTCATTACCGCCATCTCCTCTGGGAGACCGCCAGGCAGATTTTCATACCAGCCCATAGGCTTTTTACCTTTCGAAAGCACAATTTTAGAAACACGTTTCAGAAAATAGGATTGCAACTCTTCTGCACTTTTTAAATGCTCATCCCTAATCCTTTGCTGGCATACCGGACACTTATCCCAATATGCTCTTGAAACCTCATCACCACCAATATGTATATATTTAGACGGAAACAAATCCGCCAACTCAGCAATCACCTTTTCTAAAAACACAAAAACAGAGTCATTACCCGCGCAAACCACATTTGTACGCGAAGCATTCCAGGGATCCCCAGCCAACACTTGCTGACTGTTCTTAGTACAAGAAAGCTCCGGATAGGAAGCTATTAATGCTAAACTATGCCCAGGCACATCAATCTCTGGAACCAATTCTACAAAATGCTTTTGCCCATAAGCCACCAATTCCCTAATGTCATCCTGTGTATAAAATCCGCCATCTGTAGCTTGCTCCGCAGGCTCTGGCGCTTTCTGATTTCGCCAATACCCCGTACGCGGCACCCTCCAAGCCCCCACTTCAGTCAACTTTGGCAAGCTTTTAATTTCAACCCTCCAACCCTGATTGTCAGTCAAATGCAAATGCAACACATTCATTTTATACTTAGACATCTGCTCGATATATCGCTTAATCACTTCTTTAGAAAAGAAATGACGACTCACATCTACCATCAAGCCCCGCCATTGAAAGCGCGGAGCATCTTCAATTTTAACTGCAGGGATTTTTATACCCAACTTAGCATCCGCTTGTTTCAATTTCATCGGTAAAAGCTGCACTAAAGTTTGCATCCCATAAAACCAACCTTCTGGCTGACTCGCTTTAATAACCACAGTTTTAGGAGTAATCTCTAACCGATAAGCCTCTTTCCCACCTCTTATATTTGCATCCGATATAAAGCGAATTACATTATTAGTAGCAAATTTTACCACTTTTAAATCAGAACCCGTTAGCGATCTCAACCTCAAAGCCAACAACTCCCCCACGCCTTTATCGTTTTCATTCGGAACAATAACCGTATTTGCATTCAAAATAAAAACACCATTCCCTTTTTCTAAATGAGCAGGTTGCGGAATAAGGTTAAATACATTGTTTTGTGCAGAACAAGCAAGAGAAAGGACAAACAGGCAAAGAACCATCACTACTTTGCCAATTAGTTTTAGTACAATTTTAATCATCTGGATTACGATATACGGATAAGCTGAGTGTTTTTATTTAACTTTGTGTAAATCTATAAGTTTTTGATGCAAATTGAAGAGATTTATTAATATTTTTTAATAAGATTGTATTATAAATCTTTTACCAAAACAACTACCAAAATATGAAAATCGATTTTTTCGACGAAAACAGCGATACCCTAACCGGAGTCGCCTATAAGAACATACACATCAGAAAAAAGATCATCTCTTATTTTGCGGATGCCGGCAACGCAACCATTGCGGAACTCTGTAAAGAAACCAATCTAAGTGTTCCAAAAGTGACCACCTTAATTATTGAACTTATTGCCGACGGACTGGTAAAAGACTTTGGAAAGGTGGGATCAACAGGTGGGAGAAAACCAAATATCTACGGATTAGTACCCGACTCAGGATTTTTTCTTGGGGTAGATGTAAAACACAACCACATCAACATCGGATTGATTGACTTACAAAAAAAGCTTATCAAAATCTCCAAAGATGTTCCCTACAACTTAAATAATACAGCAGAATCACTAGCTGCTCTTTGTGATTTGATTAGAAATTTCATCAAGGAAGCTGCAATTGCGAAAGATAAAATACTAGGACTTGGACTAAACCTTTCCGGACGAATCAACTACGCTACCGGCTATAGCTACAGCTTCTTCCATTTCAATGAAGACCCTTTAAGTAAATTACTGGAAGCAGAACTGAACTTAAAAACTTTTCTAGAAAATGATTCCAGAGCTATGGCTTATGGCGAATTTAACTGCGGCGTAGTTAAAGAAGAGAAAAACGTATTGTTTCTAAATTTAGATTACGGTCTTGGAATGGGCGTAATGATCAATAACGAATTGTATTATGGTAAATCTGGATTTGCTGGAGAAATTGGTCACATTCCATTATTCAACAACGAAATCATCTGCCAATGCGGAAAAAAAGGATGTATGGAAACTGAAGCTTCCGGAAGAGCATTAATCGCAATGTTTAAAGAGAAGCTAGCCACAGGCTCATCCAGCTCATTAAACAAAGGTATAAATGACAATATACAAATGCAAGACATCATCAATGCAGCAAATAACGATGATGTACTTTCTATTGAGCTGTTAGCGAAAATAGGTGAAAAATTGGGCCGAGGCATCGCACTATTGATCAACATTTACAATCCTGAGCTTGTTATTCTTGGAGGTGCACTAGCCCTAACCGGTGAACATTTACACCTGCCGATAAAAAGTGCGGTGAACAAATACTCTTTAAGCCTGGTAAATAGCGACACCCAATTGAAGCTATCCAAACTAGGTGAAGAAGCAGGCGTTATGGGCGCCTGCCTCCTTGTTAGAAAAAGACTCCTAGAATATTCTATTTAATTATTTCAAAGTATTCATATCCACTGGAATAAATACCAATGGAGTTGGAAGACATGAAGCACCGGGCGGAGAATAAGTCAACTTAATGGTTTGCTCTTCGCCATTTTTCGCCGGAGGAAATACCTGCACCAATATTGCCTCAGGCGCAGCCTTAGTCACCAATCGATCACTTGGCAATTGAATAATCCCCTCATTAAACTTTCCTTTACTTACTACCATTGTCGCCGCCATACCGTTACACCATTGATTATCCGCAGAGCGTGAATTCCAGGTAACCAGCGCCAAACCCTTACCATCCGTACTTTTCCATTTCAACTCTATATTATACATCACGCCATAATTTCCAGCCAAAGTAGATTCTTTACCGCTTGTACCTTCAACACCAAGCACCCATGGGTCTTTAATCCCATCAGCTACAATAATTTCGGCCACTCCATTTTTAGTATCCAACACATCCGTAGCCGTAACTTTGTAATTACTTACGCCAAACAAACCACGACCTGCGTTTTTATGCCCTGTAGGAATTACTGTTTTAATTCTTTTAAGCGCGACCGGACCAGGTGTTTTAAGATCAGTCTGAATCACACTAATCTCTCCTGGCTGATCAATCACAAAATCATAAAAACCATGCGTCAGCTCATCATACTTTACCACATTACGTTCCAATTGCTCATCTATAGCAATCGCCTCACCCGGTGCAACTACACGAATCTGCTCACTACCTTTTGAAGCAAAATAATCCGCTAAACCCTGCTTACCAATCTGAAAGTAGTTTGCACTAGGCTTTTGCGAAGAATACTTTACCATACGGATATGCATTTTCTGCTTACCTGTATTTTTTATAACCGCAGTAATTTTACGATCAATCTTTACCGGCTCCTTTACCCCATTGACATTATAAACATACAACCTCACCGCACCTGGCGCCACAGCTTCTTTCAAAGCAATAGCCTCGGGTATCCTAATGTATTCAGGATCGTCAGAAATAATAAACTGAGGGCCAGGTAAAACCACCTTGTTGTATTTAATATCTGTTGGCTTAACCGTAAAAAACTCCTTCATCAAAACAACATTCCCTTGTTTTGCTTTCAATAAATTCTCCGAATCCTCGCGATTAACAGTCTGCGCGGTTAACTGCATTGTACTGCAAACCAGCGCCAAGCCTAATGCAATTTTTAAGTTTTTGTATTCCATATATTTAATTTGTGTGTTTGTGTTAAACAATATCATTAACCCTTATTGGCCAATTCAGCAAAAAAGCTAAAATGAGCTTTAATACTTTTAGACCAATACGTACCCGTGTGCCCACCTGGCTGTGTAATATAAGTAGCTTTAATTTTTAATTCATCACATTTCTTCCTGAATTGGTTACTAGCGATGTACAGGTAATCCTCAGTACCACAATCAAAAATCAGCGTCTTCTTCAAGTCCTTTATACTTTCCAACCTATTTACAGGCGAAAATTCATCAAAAGCTTTATTCTCATCGGAATATGAACCCAACAAATAAGCAATTGTTGTCTTCTTAAAACCAGAATACCTTAAATTAAGTACTCCAGAAGTACTTCCTGCGCTTAAAAAAACATCAGGATGTTTTAAGAAGAGATACATTGCGCCGAATCCACCCATGCTAGCTCCAGTAATAAAAACCTTCCCCTTATCTGTCTTATAAGTACTGTTAATTTTCGGCATCAACTCCTTCATAAAAAAATCTTCATACTGCAAACTATCAGCCTTAGGCGAATTGATATACCAACTTTTCTTTAGACCATCTGGACAAACCAAAATAAAATTATAAGTATCAGCCATCCCCTGCAGGTTAGCCAATCTAGGCCAGGCCCTAAAATTAGATGAATGTCCATGCAAAAGGTAAACAACTGGATATTTAACCTTCACATCATAAACGGCTGGCTTATAAACTAACACACTATCATCCGTTTTTAAGTTCTTAGACTTCAACACCATCAAATCCTGCCCCTTTACCGACAGGAAGAAAAATACCAAAACCAATAACAACGCCCCTTTCAATTGACTCATACCTCCCATTTTAATTTTTATTATAAAGATGTATAACACACTATCTTCAAACAAACTATTTAATTTAACAATACGTAGCTATTTATTAATAATTCAAAACTTACAAATAGCAAGCACCCAAACACTCAACCACGAAATGCCTAAGGGCAGGTGAATATAAATATATTTTAATAACTTTAATTTTTTTATTATAAATTATTACAAAGTAAATCTACTTTAATTAATTCCACAATACAAATAGTCAACTTACATAGTTAATATCATTAGTAGCCAAAAACAGGCCTTCTCTTCAAATTAACCGGCCTCCACCTTTTATACAAAACACCCGAAGTTTGTGTTGATTATAAATAAATTAGCATTAATTTGCAGCAATCATACTATTCGTACACGAACAAACAGAGGAAAAAATTGTAAAAAATAAGATGGGGAAAACTTTTTTCGAAGAATTAAACAGCGAGAATATAACTGGTGTTGCATACAAAAATGTTAGCCTAAAAAAAACAGTACTCAGCTACTTTGCTAATGTAGGTAATGCAACTATTGCAGACCTCTGCAAAGAACTGAATCTAAGTGCCCCAAAAATTACCGCTCTATTAGGTGATTTAATACAGGATGGCCTGATCAAAGATTATGGAAAAATAGATTCTACAGGCGGCCGTAAACCTAATTTATACGGACTAGTTCCCGACTCTGCCTTTTTTATCGGGGTAGACATTAAACAGAACCACATTAATATCGGTCTATCGGACCTACAGAAAAATCTGATCAAGGTAGCCGAAAACCTTCCTTATAACCTTGACAATAACAAGGAGTCGCTAGAAGCATTGTGCAGCCTTATTAATGATTTCATTAAAGATCTAAGCACCCCAAGAGAAAAGATATTAGGTATAGGCATCAACTTATCTGGAAGAATTAACTACACCACCGGCTATAGCTATAGTTTCTTTTATTTTAATGAAGAGCCACTAACCAAAATTCTGGAATCAAAAATAGGTATTCGCGTTTTTCTGGAGAATGATTCAAAATCCATGGCCTATGGTGAATTCTCTGCCGGAGTAGTTAACGGAGAAAAAAATGTATTATTCTTAAATCTTGATCATGGTATTGGATTAGGCATCCTGGTAAATGGACAACTTTACTATGGTAAATCTGGTTATTCAGGCGAATTTGGCCACATCCCTTTATTCAACAACGAAATCATCTGCCACTGCGGAAAGAAAGGCTGTCTGGAAACAGAAGCTTCGGGATGGGCGCTAACACGAATGTTTAAAGAGCGATTACGAGAAGGCTCTTCGTCGATTTTAACACGAAACAATGTTAATCCGGATGATATAAAAATGGAAGATATCATTAGTGCTGCCAATCATGATGATGTATTGGCGATAGAACTGATTGCCAAAATAGGAGAAAACCTGGGACGAGGTATAGCTTTGCTCATCAACCTATTTAACCCAGAGCTGGTAATTCTTGGCGGAAGCCTTGCAGCTACTGAAGAATACATTCGACTTCCTATAAAAAGTGCAATTAATAAATATTCGCTAAGTCTGGTTAATCAAGACACGATCTTAAAAATGTCTAAACTAGGCGAACGCGCAGGATTGATCGGCGCATGCTTATTAGTCCGCAACCGCTTATTGTCCTTATCTTAATAACTTATTTAATGGGGTAGTTTATCTTTAATTACCCCATAAATACCAATCCTATCCTAGCCCGAGATTAACTTCTTGGTCGCTTATTCGCATAAGGTTTATTTGCTTTCACATAAGCTTTGGGTGCCGGAGCCGGTTCTTCAGAGATCTTAATATTAAGCACTTGCCCGCTAAACGTTTCTCCATTTAATACTGAAACAGCTTTTTCAGCTTCTGCCTGACTGGCCATCTCCAAAAACGCATAACCTTTACACCTCTTGGTTACCTTATCACGCACAACTTTTATGGTATTTACCTGAGCATAAAGACTTATATACATCACAAGATCCAATTCAGAAACATCGGGTCTAAGCCCCCCAACAAAAATTTTTACCATAACAACTGAGATTTACGCCATAAAAGTAAAGATTATATCGATACTGCACAATTTGAAAATCGTCAACAACCTTTTTCTAATCTCCGTCAAAATATTGGTTACAAAGCCAAGATCTAAGATTAAACTTCAAAATATTAATTAAATAGAAATAAATAACACTTTTAGTGTTTTTAATTATATTTGAATTAACGAAAACAGTTATTTAATCCTTTACCAAAAGCGTCTAACCACGTAAAACCATGAACCGAATTAAAAAAACAGCCAACAAACTGAGCAAGATCTTATTCAATCTTGACTTAATCTTTAGAAAGGAGCTCAAGGTATGCTAGATTTTAATTATAAAATTTTGTCAGACGCAAAGCTAGTCCAGCTATTGCAAGCTTCAGATCATAATGCTTACACAGAGATATACAATAGATATTTTCAATTACTTTTTGTGCACGCTAGAAAAAAGCTAAATGACGCAGACCTTGCGAAGGATATATTACAAGAAATTTTCACTAAGATCTGGATGAAACGAGAGATCCAATTAACTGCAACAAACCTAACCGGATACCTATACACCCTAATGAAGAACCGCATATTGGATCTTTATCTCCATCAAGAAGTAAAAACAAAATACATGCGCGCTGCAAAAAGTTTTATAGTTACCAATAAAAGCAGCGGAACAGATGCCTTGGTCAGGGAAAAAGACTGTAGCGCACATATCAATCAGGAAATCGCTGCTCTGCCGCCAAAAATGAGGGAGATCTTTGAGCTGAGCAGAAAAAATCAACTTTCCTATAAGGAGATCGCGGAAAAATTAAACACCAATGAAAACAATGTTTCTAAACAAATCAACAATGGGCTTAAGGTATTAAAAAGAAGGCTAATGGTATCGTAAAAGACATTAAGAGATCCTTCGAGAAGCCTTGTTTAGGGCTAGGACCGAATAAGGAGTACCATAGGCATATCGTAGGCACCTCGTAGGACTAACAATCCAATGAAAGGCCTTTGGCAGCCCTTTAAGAGGCCTTTTAAGGTAAACGCATACCCGAAGCCTTACCGAAGGAGTCCAAAAGGTATTACTTAGCATCCCATATATCGAGATTAATCTATACTGAAGAAAACGTATATAAAGCAAAAGCCCTGTTTCCTTTTATCAGAAACAGGGCTTTTGCTTTATAAAAATTGATGATTAGTTGAATAAATACCTAATACCAATTTGTCCTTGCCATCTTGAAGCAAATGGAGATACGCTATATGCTCTGTTATCAGCAGGGGCTTTAAAATTGAAGCCTCTATTAGCACTATTCGTTGTACTATAGTTAACAAGTGTAGAAGCACTATTAGTAACAAAATAAGTTCTACCCCAGTCCTTATTAAGCAGGTTACCAAAATTGATAATATCAATTGATAATTGTAACCTGTTTTTAGTACCATGAATCATACCACCAAGATCTTGCATGATACGTACATCAAATTGATGCTCCCAAGGCATTTTCGAACCGTTACGCTCTGCATACTGACCTCTACGTGAACTTAAATAAGGATCATTTGAAATGTAATTATCAAGTGCTGTCCATTGTTCAGCCGGAGTTGGCGTATTTGGAGTAATGCTGATTACACCAGTAGAACTTCTGGTATAGTAAGGTACCAGTTTAATTTCACTTGCATTTCTTGGAATATAAAGCAAATCATTCTGGTTTGCACTATCATTGTTAACATCACCAAAATAAAGGTAAGTATATGGTGCACCAGATTTACCTACATAGAACATCGAAATTGAAGTACCGAAAGTTTTGTTTTTCCCGTAGCTAACACCATAAGACAAGTTACCGATTATACGATGTCTAAGATCGAAATTAGAGTACGAAAGTTCTGGGTTATTTGCATCAGCAACGATTTGGTTGAACTGCCAGTTAGAGAAAGCCGTACTATTTAAACCACTGTTAACATCTTCCGATTTACCATAAGTATAGGCAACCATTGCACTTAAACCAAAATCAAATGATTTAGACAACTGACCTGTTAAGCTATATGATGATCCTTTGCTTGAGTTCTCAAGTAAAAGAACATTTGTAAAAGTTGAATTTACTTTTCCAGAAGCATAAGCGGGTCTTTTATCCTGACCACCTGAAAGATCTGAAGCGATAGCACCTGTAGTTCCTAGAATATTGATGTTCTTATAAACCACATTATTTACGGTCTTAGAGTAGATTCCATCAACAGTAGCCAATACACCACCAGGCAATTTAATATCTGCTCCTAAACTATAACGAAGTGTTTGAGGAATTCTGAAATTATTAGCCAAAAGATTTACCTCATAATTCGTACCAGCAGCACCTGCTGTATTTTGTTTATTAGGGTCTGGAACAAAAGCAAGTGGACTAGGGATTGAATTAGTCCGGTCAACACTACCATATAGTAGACCACTATTAGTAAACTGGTTAGCCATCCATACAAATGGAAC
The DNA here is from genome assembly GCF_005144565.1 of Pedobacter hiemivivus. NCBI lineage: Bacteria > Pseudomonadati > Bacteroidota > Sphingobacteriia > Sphingobacteriales > Sphingobacteriaceae > Pedobacter > Pedobacter hiemivivus. The sequence goes on along the minus strand of NZ_SWDX01000001.1, from coordinate 912,737 downwards.
ACGACCGGTAAATAAACCGATACCACCTCTAACTTGTACACTTCTGTTGCCAAGTAAATCCCAGTTAAAGCCCACTCTTGGTGAAACAAGCAACTGTCCGCTAGGCAATTTATCTGTTGCCATTCCCTGGAATGTTGAAGCTACCAAAGGATTGGCCAATGGCTTATCAAAAAATAATGGTACATCTACTCTTAAACCAGCCGTTAACTTGAACGTCTCATCAACTTCAATTTCATCCTGGAAATAGAATCCCAATTGAGCTGCAGAGAACTCAGCTGCAGGACGATCATCACCAGGAACAATTGAATAAGCAGCCTGAACTCTGTTAGGTTTTTTACCCAAGAAATCATCAATATTATTATACTGCCATGATCCATTTACATTATTAATAAATAGATTTCTGAATTTAAAAAATTCGTTATGCGTACCTAAAGTAAAAGTATGTTTACCTGCGAATAACTTAAGGTTATCTGTAAATTCGAATACATCCTGATCTAACTGATTCGCTGCAGAACTTCTCTCAGTACCAAAAGTTACAGACTGTGTGGAAACGTTATTAAAGTTATTGATTTGAATTTGAGGGAACAATACACCTAATGGATCTCTGCTATCTCTGATTCTTGAATAACCAACAATTAAGTTATTCGATAGGTTTTGATTGAAACGACTTCTTAATTCTAATACAGATACGTTTTGATTGTTACTGAATTTGTAACCATTATTACCAAAACGGAATCCTGAACCACTTCTTGTTAAGTTATCATCAAAAGCGTCGATATAGTTATGACGTAGTGTCAATTGGTGTTTATCACTGATATTCCAATCTAAACGCGCCAATATTTTATTGCTTTGTGTTTGAGTTTGAACCTCACCAAAACCTCCTACATCATAGCTATACTCTTTCTTCATGAAATCCGCGATTTTTTGCGCATCAGTGGGGTTGATAACCGATCCTACATCACCTGCATTAAAAGTAGTAGGTTGTTGAACACGGGTCATTTCTCCACTTACGAAGAAAAACAATTTGTTTTTAACAATTGGCAATCCAACACGCACACCATAAGTTCTGTTATAGAATTGAGTTGCTTTGGTATTTAAACCATCAACACTTTTACCAATAGTATTCTGATTTCTGCCGAAAAAATAAGCAGATCCTTCAATTTCATTTGTTCCTGAACGAGTAATAGCATTCACACCACCACCTGTAAAGTTACCTTGAGTAACATCATAAGGAGCAACTAATACCTGAATTTCCTGAATCGCATCCAGTGAAATTGGCTGAGTACCTGCCGGACCACCTGGAGTACCATTTGAAGATAAACCAAAAACGTCATTATTTACAGCACCATCAATCGTAATGTTATTATAACGATTATTAGATCCGGCAAAAGAGTTTCCGTTGGCTTGCGGCGTTAAACGTGTGAAATCAGAAAGACTTCTGCTTATTGTAGGCATAGTCTCTAATTGCTTTTCAGTCACTGTTGTCGTTGCACCAGTTCTTTTACTATTCAATACAGTGCTGTTTTTACCAATAACCTGTACTTCCTGTAAATCCTGACCGCCTTCTGTCAACTTAAGTCTAAGCGTGAAAGTCTCACCTAACTTAAGATAAATACCTTCAATTTTCTCTGCTTTGTAACCAACATAACTAGCAGTTACGGTGTAAGGGCCACCTGTGTTAATGTTCACAAAGTTATAACGACCATCTGTATTAGATGTAGCTACATACTTTGTTCCAGTTGGATTATGGATAGCGATTACTGTGGCTCCAGGCATCGCCCCCTTTGCATCAGTAATGGTTCCATTTAAACCGGACGTGGTAACCTGTGCATTTGCTGTGGAAATAATTCCAACGAAAGCAAAAACAATTGCTACAATTTTAAATAGTAAAGATTTCTTCATTCTTTTCTTTGCGTTAGTTAATAATGTTTCTTTTAAATGATATAACTAAAAATATGTTGCAAAATTAAATATTTATTATGCACGCATTTCATTTTCAATGTTAAATAATTATTAATAACACCAATACTTTTCAACATTTAACATATAGCTTAAATATATAACTAACGGTTTGTCAATTATTTGTAACAATTCTACATAAACACAAAATCTGAAATAAGTACATAAACTATACTTAACAAAGAAATCGCACAATCGAAATCTAGGAACGCAGATTTAATGAACATTTTTTTTTAATTTTGGCGCTTTACTAAGTTAAATTCCTTTATTAAAGATATGAACTACGATGTAATAGTAATAGGCAGCGGTCCTGGTGGATATGTGGCTGCGATCAGAGCTTCTCAGTTGGGTTTAAAAACTGCAGTAGTTGAACGCGAATCTTTGGGTGGAATATGCCTTAACTGGGGCTGTATACCTACTAAAGCATTATTAAAAAGTGCTCAAGTATTTGAATATATTAACCATGCTGCTGATTACGGTATTAAAACCGCTGAAGCTGAAGCAGACTTTGCTGCTGTTATTAAACGCAGTCGTGGTGTTGCTGATGGCATGAGCAAAGGTGTTCAATTCTTAATGAAGAAGAACAAAATTGATGTGATCATGGGCACCGGAAAAGCTAAACCTGGAAATAAAGTAGAGGTTAAAGCTGCTGACGGTTCTCAGAAAGAATATACAGCAACCAGTATTATATTAGCTACTGGAGGAAGATCAAGAGAATTACCTAACCTTAAACAAGACGGTAAAAAAGTGATCGGCTACAGACAAGCAATGGTATTGCCTGAGCAACCAAAATCAATGGTTGTTGTTGGTTCTGGTGCTATTGGTGTTGAGTTTGCTTATTTCTACGCTACGCTTGGAACTAAAGTTACCATTGTTGAGTTTATGGACAATGTAGTTCCTGTTGAGGATGAAGATATCTCTAAACAATTGTTGCGCAGCTTCAAAAAAGCAGGTATTGACATCATGACTTCGTCAAGTGTTGAATCTGTGGACACAAGTGGTGCTGGCTGTAAAGTTCAGGTTAAAACAGCTTCAGGTATGCAAACTTTAGAGTGTGATATCGTACTTTCTGCCGCTGGTGTTGTTGCAAATATTGAAAACATTGGTTTAGAAGAAACAGGTATTAAAACAGAAAAAGGTAAAGTTGTAGTTGACGAATTTTACAACACTTCGGTAAAAGGTTATTATGCAATTGGTGATATCGTTGCAGGACAAGCGCTTGCGCACGTTGCTTCTGCTGAAGGTATCATCTGTGTAGAGAAAATTGCTGGTCATAAACCTGAGCCTTTAGATTATAACAACATCCCTGGATGTACTTACTGCAGTCCAGAGATTGCTTCTGTAGGTTATACTGAGAAAGCTGCTAAAGCCGCTGGTTATGAAGTGAAGATTGGTAAATTCCCATTCTCTGCTTCAGGTAAAGCTAGTGCTGCTGGTGTAAAAGATGGTTTTGTAAAAGTGATCTATGACGCTAAATATGGCGAATTACTAGGCGCTCACATGATTGGTGCTAACGTTACGGAAATGATTGCAGAAATTGTTGTCGCCCGTAAATTAGAAACTACTGGTCATGAGATGTTAAAATCAGTACACCCGCATCCAACAATGAGCGAAGCCATTATGGAAGCAACTGCTGATGCTTATGGTGAAGTGATTCACTTGTAGTTAAGCAAAGAAGCTTATATTGAATAAGGATAAAGGAGCAAAGATTAAGGACTAAATGTTCAAATCTTTGCTCCTTTTCTTTTTATCTTTATTCTTTTAATCCTTACTCTTTGTTCCTTAATCTTTAATCCTAAAACATGAATTTACATACAATAAATACTGGCTTGTTTAAATTGGATGGTGGCGCTATGTTTGGCGTAGTACCAAAATCTATATGGCAACGTAGTAATCCAGCAGATGCTAATAATTTATGCACCTGGGCCATGCGTTGCTTGTTAATTGAGGACGGTGACCGATTGATATTGATTGACAATGGAATTGGTGACAAACAGGATGAGAAGTTTTTAGGGCATTATTATTTGCATGGTGATGATACACTAGATAAATCATTAGCTGCAAAAGGTTTTAGCAGGGATGACATTACGGATGTATTTTTAACACACTTACATTTTGACCATTGCGGTGGTTCAATAGTTAGAATTGACAACAGACTTCGTCCTGCTTTTAAAAATGCTTTTTATTGGAGCAATGCTCAACATTGGGATTGGGCTCTAAATCCGAATGACAGAGAGAAAGCTTCGTTTTTAAGAGAGAATATTTTACCGATACAGGAAAGTGGACAGCTTAGGTTTGTTGCCGATAAAGACGGCGTAGAATTTCACGAAGGGATAAATATCCGGTTTGCTTATGGACATACCGATGCCATGATGCTGCCGCAAATACAGTATAAAGATAAGACTATTGTTTACATGGCCGACCTTTTACCTTCGGTTGGACATATACCCCTACCCTATGTAATGGCCTATGACATGTTTCCTTTACAAACACTGAAGGAGAAAAAGGCTTTCTTACAGGAAGCGACTGACAAACAATACATTTTATACCTGGAGCATGATCCAGTTAATGAATGTTGTACTTTACAGCATACAGAAAAAGGCATCAGGCTTGACCGCACTTTTGATTTAAATAGCATTTAACTAAATCTTTTCTCTTTAATATTTGTTTTTCATAAATTAGGTTATAAAGTCAACCTAAATAAAAACTAAGAAAGAAAAAATTATGGGTAAATTTGAAATCAAGACAAGAAAAAATGGGGATTTCCAGTTCGATCTAAAAGCTGGTAATGGTCAGGTTATTTTAACCAGCGAAGGCTATACCAGTAAAGGCGCTTGTCAGAATGGCATAGAGTCAGTTAAAAGAAACTCAAAGGATGACAGTAAATTCGAAAGAAAAACTTCAACCAACGACAAACCTTATTTCAACCTAAAGGCTAGTAATGGACAAGTTATTGGAACCAGTGAGATGTATGAAAGTGAATCAAGCCGCGAAAATGGTATTGAATCTGTCAAGAAAAATGCACCGGAGGCTGAAGTTTCAGATTTAACCTAATAGCCCAATCGATAGAATTTAAGAGACTGTACCAAAATTGTACAATCTCTTTTTTTCATCAAGTATTTCCTCATTTTATAGACTCCATCAATAACGTTACATAAATTATTCGGCCGCATATAATTATCAATCCATGTACAGTATTGTATATCACCAATTTTCCCATATTTAAGGTGACAAAAATAAAACACTGACAAAAGTATTTTGGAATAATTTTTGCTGCATAAATATTATAGAAATTACTAGTGTAAAGTGTAACATTTTCAGGAATTTATCTTTTAAAAACGCCTAAAAATTCTTACTTTTGCACGTTCAAAACACATAACGAGTACCAAAACATATAAATGAGACAACTCAAAATCACGCAATCAATTACCAATCGCGAAAGTCAATCATTAGACAAATACCTTCACGAGATTGGTAAAGTGGATTTAATCACCGCAGAAGAAGAAGTAATATTAGCAAGGAAGATACGAGAGGGAGATCAAGCTGCATTAGAACGCTTAACAAAGACTAACTTACGTTTTGTGGTTTCAGTTGCTAAGCAATATCAAAATCAGGGTTTAACATTAGGAGATTTAATTAATGAAGGTAACCTGGGTTTAATTAAAGCCGCTAAGCGTTTTGATGAGACTAAGGGTTTCAAATTTATATCATATGCTGTTTGGTGGATTCGTCAGTCTATTTTGCAAGCTATCGCTGAACAAAGTCGTATTGTACGTCTACCATTAAATCAGGTAGGCTCTTTAAGTAAAATCAGTAAGGCATTCTCAAAATTAGAACAAGAATTTGAGCGTGAGCCTTCTCCTGAAGAATTAGCAGACATCCTAGAGACTACAGTTGATAAAATCTCTGATACTTTAAGTAACTCTGGTCGCCATGTATCTATGGATGCTCCTTTTGTACAAGGTGAAGAAAACACTTTGTTAGATGTACTAGAGAATCATGAGCCAAATACAGATAGTAGCTTAATTAATGAGTCACTTTCAGAAGAAATTAAACGTTCATTGTCTACTTTAACTGAACGTGAGCGTGAAATCATCGTTTTATTCTTTGGATTAAGTACAAACCACCCATTATCATTAGAAGAGATTGGTGAGAAATTTAACCTAACCCGCGAACGTGTTCGTCAGATTAAAGATAAAGCATTACAACGTCTGCGTCATACTTCAAGAAGCAAAATATTAAAATCATACCTGGGATAATAGGTAAAAAAGATTTAAGAAATATATAAGTAAAAAAGATTGGGTACTCACTCAATCTTTTTTACTTTTGCAGCATTCTAACCAAAATTTCCTAGTATGTTAAAGAAGTACCAATCCGAGTTCCAAAACTGGATTGAAAAAGAAAAGAAAGCTATTGAATTAATCAATATCGTGGGCCAGCTTTGGTTCGACAGATCTGTTGAACTGGTATTATTCCGAAAACCTTTATTTGATGTAGGCAGCAGCGAGATTCTTGCACACCACCAGTATGCGAAAGAAGTAAGTGGAAAAGACATCAGCATTTACGAAACTTTAGAACTAGCCACGACTATTGCCAAATGCAACTTAGCCCCTTCGAGAGTGGATGTTGGCCGACTGGCTTCGGAATGGCTGGAAGACAATAACAACTACCCTTCTATTAATGACTTTGTAGTCCACAAATTAAGCAAGCACATCGGTAAAGATAAAATCAGTTTAAAACCTAAAGATGTGGTTTTATTTGGCTTTGGTCGTATTGGCAGAATTGCCGCTCGCGAGCTGATCTTGCAAGCTGGTAAAGGGGAGCAATTACGCTTAAGAGCTATTGTAACCCGTAGTTATAGCGATGAGGAATTGATAAAAAGAGGCGAATTACTACGTACGGATTCCATCCATGGCCCTTTTACTGGTACCATCGTTGAAGATTTTGCGAACAAAGCTTTAATCATCAATGGCCAGACTATTTATTTCATACAGGCAGAATCACCGGAATCGGTAGATTACACTGCTTATGACATTAAGGACGCGCTTCTAATAGACAATACTGGAATTTATCGCGACCGTGAGGGCTTAGGTAAGCATTTAAAAGCTAAGGGCATCAGTAAAGTTTTATTGACCGCACCTGCTAAAGGCGATATCCCTAACGTGGTTGCAGGTATTAATGACCGTGACATTGATTTCAAAAAAGAAACCATTCTATCAAATGCTTCTTGTACTACAAATGCCATTGTTCCTGTGCTTAAAATAGTGGACGATGCTTTTGGTATTGAAAAAGGACATATTGAAACGGTACATTCTTATACGAATGACCAGAATTTACTGGACAACTACCATAAAAAATATCGTAGAGGCCGATCGGCAGCGCTAAACCTGGTGATCACTGAAACTGGTGCAGATAAAGCTGTAGCTAAAGTGATCCCGCATTTAGGTGGCAAATTAACAGGAAATGCAGTACGCGTTCCTACACCTAATGTATCGCTTGCCATATTGAACCTATCTTTAAACAAGGTAACCTCAAAAGAGGAGGTTTCGGAGATATTGAAACAGGCATCTCTATTTGGTGACTTAACTGAGCAGATTGAATATTCGATCTCGAATGAGTTGGTGAGCACTGATTTAATTGGAAACAGTCATGCTTCTATTATTGATGGCCCCGCTACGATTATTGCAAAAGATAATAAGTCTATCGTGCTTTATGCATGGTATGACAATGAATATGGCTACACTAGACAGGTGATCCGCCTGGCTAAGAAAATGGCAGGAGTAGTAAGGCTGACTTATTATTAAGCATATAGGCGGGTGATCAGGATCACCCGCTTAAAAAGTATACCCCATAGATAAGGCAAAGCCTTTATTCTTGAGGTTAGTCGCCCCATCTGTAAGTGCTTCTTGAAAATCTGTCGAATACCTTACAGTTACATTGACATCAGGGGTAATGTTATAACCGATTCCCACTGCTGCTCCAGCAATAAATTTACGGTAATTTTTAAGACTGGTATCCTCACTAACTTGTTCTGCATCCACCGTAAAAGTCGTTTTCTGCGCTAATAGCAATGAAAGTTCGGGACCAATAAAAAACGTTAAGTCGGATATAGGTTTGTAGCCAATTAACACAGGAAGCTCCAGATAGGAAAACTTCATATTAACTTTATCAGCTGCATTTTGCTGAAATTTGGCGTTTTTCTGAATATAGTACAGTTCTGGAAGAAAGGTAAGGCTTTTTGCTATTGGCAAATCTCCGTATACCCCAACCTGGAAGCCGAGTTCAGCATTTGTCTTATAACCCTGACTTCCAAATGTTATCTGATGCATATTCATTAAATTGACGCCAGCCCTAACACCAAACCCCATTTCATCACGTAATTGTGCTTTTAGCTGGAAGGCCAAACTGCTTAGCGTTAAGCCAAGTACCAGTATAAATAATCTGTTGTTCATATTTTTGAGGTTAAAACTGTATAATTTTAGGTTTGGTCTGCACGATAGCTTCTATACGATCCATGACCTCATCGGTAAGCAAGGGTAACACTTCTAAAGCGGTTAAGTTTTCGTCCAACTGTTCTGTTTTTGAAGCGCCCAAAATAACAGTACTTACATGCGGATTTTTAAGGCACCATGCCAGGGAAAGTTTAGCTAAGGACACATCTAGCGCATCAGCTAAAGTTTGCAATTGTTCTGCCTTCTTTAACTTTTCTTCATTCAAAACCGCATCTTTTAACCACTCCATCCCTTTCAGTTCCAACCGGGTATCCTTCGTTTTCTTAGCTGTATACTTACCGGAGAGCAATCCAGAAGCCAATGGTGACCAAACGGTAGCTCCCAATCCGTATTCTTTAAATAACAACAAGTATTCGTTTTCGAGTTTATTACGCTCCATCAAATTATACTGTGGTTGTTCCATGGTAGGCCCAATCAGGTTGTACTGTTTGGCTACCCGTATGGCTTCCATAATCTCAGCGGCATCCCACTCCGATGTTCCCCAATAAAGGATCTTACCTTGCTGCAAAAGCGTATTCATCGCCCACACAGTTTCCTCTATAGGTGTGTTTCTGTCCGGACGGTGGCAAAAATAGAGATCCAGGTAATCAACCTGTAATCTTGACAAGGCTCCATTACAAGCTTCAATGACGTGTTTACGGGACAGTCCTACCCTATTTGGTCCTTTATCTACGGTTCCAAAAAAGACTTTACTGGAAAGTACGAAAGACTCACGCTCCCATTTGTGTGCTTTTAATATCTTCCCCATTACGATTTCCGACTTTCCGGCAGCATATCCCTCTGCATTATCGAAGAAGTTAACCCCAGCATCATAAGCGATCCCCATGAGGTCGTCTGCAGTTTTATCACTAATCTGATGCCCAAAAGTAAGCCAACTACCTAAAGACAATGCACTTACCTGCAATCCAGATTTCCCTAAATGCCTATATTCCATTTTAAATTGTTTTATGGTCAATAATGCGTCCCCTATAAACGAACTAATGTAAAACAGCAATGTTGAGTTTAAGTTTTCACAAAAAAAGGATGACCTGTTTCTCAGTAACTATATTTACCTTTATATGATGCTGAAGTTTACTCCTATGAATACTTACCTACTGATATCCTTAGGGTTGTTATTGAGTTGTGGTACAGTAAAAAACACTGGCACAACTGCTATGGACCAACAATTGCTAAAAGATGTGGAAATCCTATCTTCTGACAGTTATGAGGGGCGTAAAACGAATACCAAGGGAGCTGAAATGGCAAGAGTTTATCTCGCTGATAGACTTAAGTCAATAGGCCTAACACCCTTCCCTCAGCTAGCTGGTTATGAACAGCCTTTTTCTTTTAAAAATGGCAATAAAGGCCTTATTAATGGAAAAAACATGATTGGTTATATTGAAGGTAAAAGTGACCAGGTGATTGTCATTTCTGCGCATTATGACCATATAGGAGTCATCAACAACCAAATCTACAACGGAGCTGACGACAACGCCTCAGGTGTTGCTGCGTTGCTAAAGTTTGCTGCTTATTATAAAGATCACAAACCCAATCATACTTTAATTTTCGCTGCTTTTGATGCTGAGGAAATGGGCTTGCAAGGTGCTAAAGCATTTGTTGCCAACCCACCTGGAAAACTGGATAAAATTATCATGAACATCAATATGGACATGATCAGTCACAATGATAAAGGAGAGCTTTATGCTTGTGGCACTTTTAAATATCCCTCATTGAAAAATTACTTCTATACTACCAACCCTAAATTGAAGGTATTATTTGGACATGATGACCCAAAACTTGGACATAACGACTGGACCAACCAGAGTGATCATTCGGCTTTTAATGACAAGAATATTCCTTTTATTTATTTTGGTGTAGAAGACCATAAAGATTATCACAAGGCAAGTGATGAATATCAGAATATTAATAAAACGTTCTTTATCGATGCCAGCAACTCTATTCTAGAGATCATTAACAACATCGATAAAGAACGTGATATACAACAGCTATTTCGCGAAAAGCTGCAAATGAAAAAACAATAAGACTTAAAATTCTATATCCAACAAACTGTTTAATGGAATATGTATTCCGCTTTTCAATTGAAGATAGTCTGCTGTAACCGACCATACTGTTGTTGAAACAGTCCTCGGTCCTTCTTTGGTATTGAATGTAATGTCTGCCTTAGATTTAAACTCATTTCCCAATCGTTGGGCAGCATTTAATTTATCTCTTAATTCTTCGGTATGATTCTGATCAGCATGAATGATTTGGCTGATGTCTATCGCTTCTTTCTCTATTAATTCCCCTAACATAATAATATTGGCTAAAATCTTAACTAAACGTGCTTTTAATCTATTAAAATACAATAAAACAAAAAAACATCACACTTCAAAGCGATTTACGCAATTGTGTCAATAATATTTCAGAAGAAATTATTTTAAACCTTTTCGTGTTTCAATCATTCCTACAAATTCGCTATTTGGATCTAATGGTATAAAATTCGCACTATTAAATGGTACACTTTGCACAGTCACACCTCTAGCGTCCACTGAGCTCGTTTTATTAGAAGCTACTGTTGCCGCTCCTGGCACAAGTACATTAAGCGCCAAAGCCGTGTAACTATCCCGTTCATCGCCAAATGGATAAGTAGGCGTATCATTAGTACTTGTCACATCAGGAACCATCCCGCTATAATAGCCGCCTTCATTATTCGAGTTTCGGGTCTCAAAAAGAGACATAAACACTTCATACCTATTCTGAAGAACAATTGGAAAAAAGCCTACCGGCTTTCCGTAAGTAGTAGTACCTACTAACTTTACATTAAGATAGGGCTTCAACGAATTGATTAGTAATTCACTTGCTGATGCTGTACTTCCAGAAACAATAAACACGACATTATTTACGCCATTCACACTTCCTTTTTTATTAAAATAGGTGTTATTAACCGCTGCTGTTGACGAATAATCGAGATCTGCATAGGTTAACATTACACCATTCCTATACCGTATCTTTCCTGCAGCATCTAGCAATGGTTGTTTGGCCAGAATTGTCGCCTTACCACTTTGCATGGTAGAATTATAGATTTCGGTATACATTTTCTTTCCTGATAAACTTGGAGGTGAAATTAAATTGGCAAGATAAGTCGCCGATTCTATGTATCCCCCACCGTTGTATCTTAGGTCAATAATTAAGTCTGTAACACCTTGTGTGGCAAAATCAGCAAAAACAGGGTCTAAGCTCAGATCACTTGGCGTATCAAAATTAGTCAATGCAGAAAATCTTGCATAAGACAAGTAGCCTATTTTTCTTCCAGATTTAATGATCACCTTTGAAGCATATACAGGGCTACTTTTATAGGATGCTTTAGTTAATGCTAAATTAAAAGGCGCATTATCCGCGTAATTATTACCAGTAAGCGTCACTGATGACGCATCCATCGATGCCAGAACGTTACTAGCCTCACTGTCGTAACTAGCGCCTATTGAAGCGCCATTCACCGTTTTAATTACCCAGCCGCGTTTTACGCCTGCTTTATCTGCCGGAGAGCCAGGGTATACTGCCGTAACAAATAATAAGTAAGGCCTGGGAGCAACATTGCTTGTTAAATAAAAAACCGCACGAATACCAATATCATTTCCATTTCCAGCCAAATCTACCGCAGCCTCGGCCCCTGGAGTACTGCTAATTGGCTGTGGATTATTTGATAAAATATCATTTATATAGGAATACTTAGTACTTGACGGATTAGTGGAACTATACTCGTAAGGTTTTCCTGTTGATGGATTTATTTTAAACCTGGTAATGTCAAAAAGCTCTTGATTATACCCATTAATGTCTGGCGATGTTTTATACCTTCTTGGATCAAAGGCATCATAAGAAGGCAATGCATCATTCCAGAAGTAGATTTGCTGGGCATACAGAAACAATGAATCGTTTGTAAGGAACGTTCTATCTGTTGTAGGCGTTTGTTTAGTATTTGGACCAAGAACTAGAGGTACAACAGCGGGAGCCTGTTCTGGCTCTACTTTAGATTTTCTACATGCTGCGAAAGACACAATAACAAGCAGCATTATGAGGAAATTTGGTTTCCTCGACCATATGATGGATTTCATTTGAAATATTTTAGTTAAATATACGACTTATTACAAACGTAATTAAACCTTAAATAGTTCATTTACATCCAAATAATCCATTTTATACTTCAAAGCGCTACTTTTTGCAAATTTGGAATTTCCGATTAACAGTACCCTTTCTTTTTTTAACTCCTGCTTTTCTATGATCAATTTCAGTGCATCCTGCTCAGGTTCAAATTCTTCTGTAAAAAAAACAGTAAGATATTTTTCAAGCCCATTCCACTCAGTTTGTTTAATTTTATTGAGTTGAGTAGTCGGATTTCCACTTACCAATAGAAATATTTGTTTGCGTTCTAAAACGATAGATTGCAAGAAATTCAGAACTTCATTGTAGATCAATAATTTAAGCGGCAGGCGTGCGCTATGCAACAGCATATCAAAATTAATCTTGTATTTTTCGGGTATATTGAACTTCTCCGCCGTTTTGGCAAAAATATCATCAGCACTAGCTTTCTCATAAGTTTCCTGCATATACTTAAGCACATCTGCTGCATTAAGCTGTTCTCCATACTCCATAAACTGAGCAAAGAGGTAGTACACTTGCAAGAAGTAATCTTTCTCAGGGAAGATTACATTGTCTAATTCAAAGAAAAAGGAATCCTTTTCTTGTAGGTATTTTTCAAAAATCATTATAATGCTGTCGATTTGTTTGTATCAGTTAGCTTCAGGATATCGATATTAAATTCCTTAAACAACACGCTTGACTTTAGTAATTCTTCTATTTCAAAATCATTCAAGGCCAATATGGCATCTGCGCCTTCATTTAAACAATGATTTAACAAGTTATGTGCAATGATGTCGTCATTCCGTTCGCCAAGGGAAAGGAATTTATAAGTTGCCGATGGAAAACTTGGCATATCGCCATAATCGGCAAGTATGATAGTGTCTGAAGTAAACTGTTTAGCTTGTTTTAAAGCTTGGGCCGACTTCCCGCCTGTGATTAATATCCTCATATAATTAAGCCATCTTTCATGGTCACAACCCTGTCGCTTATTTTTGCCAGGTCTTCATTGTGGGTTACAATAACAAATGTTTGTTGAAAATTATCACGAAGGGTGATAAAGAATTCGTGCAAAGCGTTAGCATTTGCAGAATCTAAATTGCCGGAAGGCTCATCGGCAAGGATGATAGCAGGGTTATTGATTAATGCTCTTGCGACTGCAATACGTTGCTGCTCGCCCCCAGACATTTGATTTGGCTTATGATCTGCCCTATCTTTTAATCCCAACAGCTCAAGCAATTCCATAGCGCGGTGCTCGGCTTGTTTCTTTGCTGTTTTGGCTATAAAAGCCGGAATACAGATATTTTCAAGCGCCGTAAACTCTGGTAACAAGTGGTGAAACTGGAAGACGAAACCTATATTACGATTCCGAAAAACGCTAAGCAACTCGCCCGAAAGCTTGCTCACCGTTGTTCCTTTCAACTCCACTTCTCCATGATCAGGTTTATCTAAGGTTCCAAGAATATGTAAAAGTGTGCTTTTACCTGCTCCTGAGGCCCCTATAATACTTACAATCTCACCTTTTGACACTTCAAAATCCACACCTTTTAATATAGGCAGATTTCCATAAGCTTTTTTTATACCTGTGGCTTTTAGCATAGATGCAAACTTACAAAAACATCACGCAAGGTTAAACAAATATGCCAGAACAAATAATCTTAAATATTATTTGGAATATAATCAATATAAACTAACTTTGAAAAACAAAGTACTTTCAGAATGAACAACCAAGAAGAACAACTCAGTGCATTGAACGACATCAAAAAGTTGATGGATCGTTCATCCAGATTTATTTCTTTAAGCGGATTATCAGGTGTTTTTGCTGGTTTTACGGCCTTAGTTGGTGCTTATCTTGCCCATCTGGAGATAGCGAATTTTATAAACGCTGCTAATGAATATAGTTATACGGAACTGGATCTGGAATTTAACCTCCTTAAAATTGGCTTTGGTGTTTTACTTGTTGCCCTGATTGGGGGCTTATTACTCACATTTAGACAAAGCAGAAAAAAGAAGCTCCCGTTTTGGGACAGAACCACCAAAAATCTATTGCTAAACTTAGCTATCCCATTGGTTTCGGGAGGACTGTTTATTATCGCCTTACTTCTTGTTCACCCCGGTACCTACGGATTAATTGCACCTTCTTGCTTAGTTTTTTACGGATTAGCCTTAATTAACGCCAGTAAATACACTTATACGGATATTCGTTTTTTAGGCTTCTGTGAAATTATCCTTGGATTGATCGCTATGTTTTATATCGGCTATGGCCTTTATTTCTGGGCTATTGGTTTTGGTATTCTTCATATCTTCTACGGTATGTTGATGTACTTTAAATATGAAAGGGGGAATTAATGAAAAACCCTATAGAAGCTCTTAACAAGATATTCGACAGCCGGATCAGACTGGGCGTAATGTCGATACTGATAGTTAATGACAGCATTAGTTTTAATGAACTAAAACAATTACTGGAGCTAACTGATGGCAACCTTGCCTCCCATTTGAACACCTTGGAGCAGGCGGGATACTTAAAAGTTCAAAAATCATTTATAGGCAAAAAAACAAACACAACATATATCATTACAGAGCTTGGCAGACATGCATTTAAAGCGCATTTAGATGCTTTAGAGAAAATGATTAAGGGCATCTAATTTTTTTTACACTTACACTTTGAAATACAAAGCACTTTCAACAACTAAATAAAATGAAACCATCATGAGTAAACTCTCGCAAACAGCAACAAATATTACTCATGATAGCTTCATAACCATTAAAAATCAAATTATATTCTGATGAAAAATAAATCTAACTTCTTAGTCCTATCAACCTTTTTTGGGGGATTATTGTTCAACTATCTGTTTTGGACAGAAAGATTAGCATTGAATCTTTTAATTTATAGCCTCTACATCCTTACCATCACCTATTTCAATAAGGATATTACCAAAAGCTACAAGTTTAAGATCTATGCAACCGCACATCTGTTAGCGGCAATTTTAGTGGTTATTAACAATTCTGATTTGACAATTGTCAGTTATTACATCAGCTTAATTTTGTTCGTCGGTTTTAGCCACTACCCCCAAATCAGAACTGTATTTACCGCCGTTATTGCGACCGCTTTGCAATTTATTACACTACCATTTAACTTTATTCAAAGTTTAGCGACAGTTAGTATTGGTAAATTTAATCTGAAACCGATTTTAAAATTTGCCAAATATGTTTTCATTCCAATAATAATAGTCACGTTTTTCACCGTTATTTACATGGTGGCAAATGAAGTTTTTGCACATTACGTGGATACCTTCGTCTTAAATATATCCAACTTTCTAGGTAACATCTTTAGTTTCTTTTTCAAAGACATCACGCTAGTTCGCTTTCTACACTTCTGTCTTGGAGCGATAGTAACTGGTGGTTTAGTCTTTACTTTTTTCAATCATAATTTGGAAAAAGCCGAATCAAAATGCACGGAAAAATTAGATAGGATCAGAAAAGACCCCAATCGTCATACAATATGGCGTGAAATGATTCAGATATTCAGCCCTAATTTGTTGACTAAAAAACTAGCGCTTAAAACTGAATACATCACGGGCATCATTTCATTTGTAGCTTTAAATCTTTTATTGCTATCCGTAAACCTAATTGATATTACCACATTATGGCTAGGTTATAAACCTTCAGGTAACTTTTCTGCGGATTTACATCAGGGAACTAATGCATTAATTTTCAGCATTATCATGGCAATGGCGGTAATTCTCTATTTTTTTAGAGGAAACCTAAATTTTTACAGCAAAAGCAAAACCTTAAAAGCCCTGGCTTTCGCCTGGATGATCCAGAATTTCATCCTCATCATCTCCGTATTTATCCGTGATGGTTATTATATCGAATATCAAGGTTTAACGCATAAAAGAATTGGTGTATTGGTATTTGCTATACTTTGTGTTATTGGACTAACCACAGTCTACATTAAAATTGCCAAACAAAAAACACTTTTTTATCTATTTAAGATCAATGGACACTTATGGTTTGCCTTGTTACTCCTTTTTAGTACTATAAACTGGGATGTACTCATTGCAAAATACAATATCAATCATACAAACTCTTCTGGTATCGATCTTGACTACCTGTTTTCATTATCAGATAAAACACTACCAATTTTAGATAAAAACAGGTCTAAACTATACGCGACTTCGATCCCGGATCTAAAAAATCCAAAGACTGTATTGCTTACACAAAATGACAAATTTCAAAGACGGCTTGATCGCCGAATCGGTTACTTCGCCGAGCGGTATCAAAAAGTAAGCTGGTTATCCTGGAATATGCCAGATTGGAACACAGCGAAGTACTTTGGACTGAATAAGGAATAAAAGATATGGACATATCAAAAAACAGTTTTTTTTATGCCTTGGGAATTCTGCTCTTTGGAATATTCAAAATTGCATATACTCAAATGGATGCAAATGATTTATTTTTCATCTTGTTGCCTACCGACAAAATTATTTCAGTCCTAACAAATTCGCAAGGATCATTTTTAAATGGTTTAGGATACTTCCATCAAGATCTTAACATCTTAATAGAGAAGTCCTGCTCTGGATTTAATTTCTTAATTCTCAGCTTCATTATAGGTTATTTTATTAGTATAAATCATTTTCACAGTAGAAGGAGCAAGTACCTTTTAATCCCCTTAAGCCTTTTGTTAAGTTGGATCCTTACACTATTTGTAAATACCTCAAGAATCATCATCGCCATTCTCCTAAATAAGTTGATAAAACCTCAGCTACAAGTTGGCACCTGGTTGCATCAGGCAGAAGGAACATTTGTATACCTATTTTTTCTCATTCTATTCTATAAAACACTGAATTATCTGCTCACCAAATATTCTCCTATAAATGAAAAACTTGCTTAATTCAAGGTGGTTATTGTTAATAAACATCCTCCCTGTAACGGTATTGCTTATAATTTTTTTTAGCAATTATAAAATCATTGAAGGTCTTTTAACTGCTGAAAGTAAGACTTTATGGTGTAAATTTTCTTTAGCCCTAATCACTTTAACCTGTCTTCAATTAGGCTACATCATTTTTTGCGTGATTAAGAAAAAGAACATTTCTATACTTTATGCCCTGTTAGCTCTGGTTTTCTATATTTCTTTGCTCTATTGTTATGCAGAATACAGCAACATAGTTATCCCAAACAATATTCCAAATTGGATGATATCTTCAGAAGCCATCTTTTATCCTGGAACTTTTTTAATGCCAACTTTGGCGCATGCTCTTTTTGTATTGGTTGTTCTTTCAAGCCCCAAACCTAAAACAATCAATATATGGCACAACTTTATATACGGAATATCGGTTCCAATAGCTAGTTACTTGTTTATTCAAATTATTCTACCGCTATGGCAAAATCCAGAAAATTCTTTTGGAACCCATATCTTAATCATCTTATCTATAGTAGCATCGACATTATTTTTATTCTTCATTTGTAGAGCGATTTACAACTTAACCAACTTACAATCAGATTGGCTATTAAAACACGCTATTTATTGGAAAATAATCATTGCTTTAGGGTTGCCTTTACTTGGACTTTGCTTTAACAACGGTCTAATTTCAATGAAATATGGATTAGGCGAATCCATTTTTGGAAACTTTAAACATCCTTGGTTTTACATTATTGCTAGCATAAATGGAATACTAGTTTGTTTGCCACCATTTAAAAATAACATCTATCGTTTAATTCGCTTTTTTGGATTGTTAATCTGTTTTCCTTATACCATTTACTTCTTCTTAATATTCCTACCTTATTTACCGCTTGCCATTATCGCTGTTATCGCTATAGGAATAGGCTTTTTGATGCTAGCCCCTTTATTTTTGTTCATTCTTCAAACTAATGAGCTTTACAAAGAGCTCCAATATCTAAAACAAAACTATTCTCTAACAAAAATTACTATCGGAATCATTGCCTTTTTAAGTACCATACCACTTACTATTACGTGCTTTAATTTGAGAGATAAAATAATTTTAAACAATGCATTGGAATATGTTTATAGTCCTGATTACTCGAAAAGCTATTCTGTTGATCGAGAATCACTATCTAATGTACTGACGATTATCAAGCAAAATAAAGGTCGCGACACATCCTTTTCTAATGACAACACGCCTTTTATCACCCCATACTATAATTGGCTCGTCTTAAACAACATGATTTTATCTGACGTAAAAATTAACACTTTAGAGCAGGTATTTTTTGGGGAAACGATCAAACAAACAACTGCTGTTCAAAATAGCTTCATTAGCACAATTAAGCTATCGAAAGTAAAAAGCACGAGCATATTTGATGAAAAACAACAAGCATGGATAAGTTCGATAGATTTAGAATTAACAAATCCTGATTCAACAAACTTAGCTAGCTATGAAACAGAATTTACTTTACCTGAAGGATGCTGGATTAGCAATTACTACCTTGATATCGAGAATAGAAGAGAACACGGAATACTGGCCGAAAAAAAATCAGCGCTTTGGATTTTTTCGCAGATTAGAAATGAGAACCGCGACCCCGGAATTTTATACTATCTGACAGGAAATAAAATTGCATTTAAAATATTTCCATTCGCAGCCAAAGAAGTAAGAAAAAGTGGGATAACTTTTATTCATAAAGAGCCCGTTACTTTAAATTTTGATGGAGAAACTGTTTCCATGGGCAATACCCGCCCTAATAATCCCACTAAGGCGGAAACAATTAACAATACTTTTTATATACCTGCAAATGAAAAAATCAAATTACAATTGGTTAAGCGCAAGCCCATATACCATTTAATTATTGACGTCTCTAAAGACAAAGCAAAAAACATTAGAAGTTACTGCACTAGAATTGAGAATTTTATAATCAACAATCACATTAAAAAAGAGGATATCAGACTTCAGCTGACAAATTCCTATTCTACTGAAAGTCTAATGAGCGAAGGTTGGAAAACCAAGCTAAGCAGGCAGCCATTTGCCGGTGGATTTTATCTTGAAGGCACTATTAAAAAAATTCTGGCGAATAACTACAAAAATAACGATTGTACATTTCCAATCATGATTGTACTTACCAATAGCTTAGAAAACGCAATTGTGCAAAATGACTTTTCAGATTTTAAAATAACATATCCCGAAAATTCAAACTTCTACGAGCTAGATGATAACCATAAACTATGGATACATACTTTAAGTACAAATCCAAAGTCAAGACTATCTTCGGCCACAACAGTCTCAAATTCAATTCCAGTATATGCCTGGCCAAATGCTAAAAATCCCATTGCTTATTTACCAAATGATAATCAGCCTTCTATAGTCATTGGCACTAAAACCAATACTGATGAGCCACAAACCAAAAAAAAATCATGGATTTCCGGCTTAAACCTTCAAGGCATTTGGATTAGAAACACCTTAAATCCGAGTCCATCTAACCATTCTCATTTTAAACTGGTTAAACAAAGCATAATAAGCGGAATATTATCTCCGTCGACTTCATTTATCGTTGTAGAAAATAAAGCACAAAAGATGGCTTTATTAAAAAAGCAAAAGCAGATTCTATCCGGGAATAAAAATCTGGATCCTGATGAAGAAACTCAAAGTATGGCTGAACCAAACCTGTATCTTTTGATGGCCTTATTATTGGCTATTTCCATCTACAGATTCAAAAAAACTATTTTTTATGCTCCCTAGCCCTTGCAAAACAGTTGTTAGATTCTGTCTAAACCCTACTCAAATCGTGAGTGGGGTTCTGCAAGGGAAGTTTATGTAGAATTAAACCTTTCATTTCTAAAAAAACGCAATCGCTATTTGTTTAAAGGCTTTTGAAGTTGTAGATTTGAACAAATTTTTTCAGCATAATGAATATCCACGAATATCAAGGTAAAGAAATACTTAAAAGTTTTGGAGTAGCCGTACAAGAAGGTGTAGTAGCCGACACGGTAGAGCAGGCTGTAGAAGCTGCTAAAAAAATGAAAACCGATTACAATTCTGACTGGGTTGTGATTAAAGCTCAAATCCACGCTGGTGGACGCGGTAAAGGTGGAGGCGTAAAATTAGCCAAAAACCTGGATGAGGTGAGAGAAAGAGCTACCGCTATTTTAGGTATGCAATTGGTAACTCCTCAAACCGGTCCTGAAGGAAAGAAGGTTAACAAAATTTTAGTTGCGCAGGATGTTTACTATCCAGGAGCTTCAGAAACCAAAGAATTTTATGTTAGTGTGTTGTTAAACCGTTCAACCGGAAGAAACATCATCATGTACTCTACCGAAGGTGGAATGGACATTGAAGAGGTTGCTGAACACACTCCACACTTGATCTTCAAAGAAGAAATCGACCCTAAAGTTGGTTTGCAAGGATTTCAGGCACGTAAAATCGCTTTCAACTTAGGTTTAAGCGGTGGCGCTCATAAAGAAATGGTAAAATTTGTTACCGCTCTTTATAAAGCATACGACAGCACTGATTCTGCTATGTTTGAAATCAACCCTGTATTAAAAACATCTGATGATAAAATCATCGCCGTTGATGCTAAAGTAGATTTAGATGAAAACGCTTTGTTCCGTCATCCGAACTACGCAGCAATGCGTGATAAATTGGAAGAAGATCCTACTGACGTAGAAGCAAGTGAATCAAACCTTAACTATGTAAAACTTGACGGTAACGTTGGTTGTATGGTTAATGGTGCTGGTTTAGCTATGGCGACTATGGACATCATTAAAATTGCTGGTGGTGAGCCTGCTAACTTCCTTGATGTAGGTGGAACTGCAAATGCACAAACTGTTAAAGCTGGTTTTAACATTATCCTTAAGGATCCAAATGTAAAAGCCATCTTAATTAACATCTTTGGTGGTATTGTTCGTTGTGACCGTGTTGCACAAGGTGTTATTGATGCTTATAATGAAATCGGTGATGTTCCGGTTCCTATCATCTGCCGTCTACAAGGTACAAATGCTGTAGAAGCCAAAAAACTGATCGATGAGTCAGGATTGAAAGTTTACTCAGCTATCGCATTGCAAGATGCTTCTGACTTAGTAACTAAAGTATTAGCAAACTAATACAACGGTTTTTTACCGTAATCATATTAAAAAAGCTACCTCCACAAGGGGTAGCTTTTTTTTGTCTCAAAAAATCAACACAATTCCCTCCATTTCGTCGAGACAATGGGCTAGCTGGTCGTTCATTTCTTAACGTTTGTCTATTTCCTTCTAACTACTGCAACGTATTCGGATTAATGATGTCTTAATAATATCTGATTTAGATAATCCGACAACACAAATCCGCTAGTTATGAAAACGACTATACCCTTCACCATCCTATTCACTATTCTTTTTTCTTTAAGCAATGCAAATGCACAAGGAATCAATCTTACAGGTGAAATAGCAGGCAAAGTACTGGATGAAAAACAAGCCGCATTTCCATATGCTTCTGTTAGCCTATTAAATGCCAAGGATTCGACATTAGTAAAAGGAACACTAAGCAATGACAGCGGCAACTATCTACTAACAACCATCAAACAGGGTGCTTATCTGATCGCTATCTATGTAGTTGGCTACAAAAAAGCTTATAAAGGTCCTTATACCATTACAGCCACAAATCAATCACATAAACTTGATGCTACACAACTAAATCAGGACAGCAAACAACTAAAAGGTGTTGAAATTCTGAGACAAAAACCGTTAATAGAGCGCATGATCGATAAAACTGTAATTAATGTGGAAAACAGCACCCTAACCACGGGTAACTCCGCACTTGACATCCTGGAGAAACTACCTGGTGTAACTGTGGATAAAGACGGAAAGGTTAGTCTGAAAGGCAAGCAAGGGGTAAACATTATGCTTGACGGCAAGCCTACTTATCTATCCTCAGAGCAATTAGCCAATCTATTGCGCACCACAGAAGGAAGTGCTATCCAATCTATTGAATTGATTCCTAACCCTTCAGCAAAATATGATGCTGCAGGTAATTCAGGGATTATAAACATCAAGTTAAAAAAGAACCAAAACTACGGCACCAATGGGGCTGTAGATGCCGGCTTAGGATATGGGAAATATTACAAGGCTAATGGTGGATTAACCTTAAATCATCGGGAGAAAAAGTTTAATATTTTCGGAAACTTTTATTATGGACGCAATAAGAGGTATAGTGGTACTGATATTATGCGAACTAACAATACAGCGACTAACAAAACATATTTTGATCAAACCAATTACAATTTAAGAATCAGAAACAATATCAACTATAAAGGTGGCATTGACTACTTTATAAATGACAAAAACACAATAGGCTTTTCATTTAATGGCTATAAAAGCGATGGTAAAAACGCATCTGATGTATTAACCTTAATTGGCGACCAGCCCTCAAAAACAGACTCCTCAGTAGTGGCAAAAAATCCAAATCACTACAAATACACTGGTATCTCTTACAACCTGAATTACAAAGGAACAATTGATACTCTGGGGCAAGAAATTAGCGTCGATGCCGATTATTCAAATTATACAGGCATGGAAAACAACAATTTCAACAATCGATACCTAGACGCACAGGGACAAACACTAAAACCTGCATATTTATTTAGAAACGCTACACCTACCAAAACAAATATTAAAGCAATAAAAGCGGATTACACCTACCCCATCAATAAAAAAATGAAACTAGAAGTGGGTATAAAATCCAGCTTTGTAAAAACAGACAACAATTTCATATTCGAGAACTTTGAGAACAACGAGTGGATAAACGACAACAAGCGGAGTAATCAATTTCTATATGATGAAAATATTAATGCTGTATATAGTAATCTGACCAGGAAATTTAAAATGACATCGGTACAATTAGGACTTAGAGCTGAACAAACCAATTCAAAAGGGAACTCTATCACAGACAATAAGATTGTAAGCAGACATTATATCAACCTATTTCCTAGTGTTTTTATAAACCAAACACTTTCTAAAGATCATGATATGGGTTTTTCATACAGTAGAAGAATAGATAGACCAGACTATGAATCTCTTAATCCATTTGTGGATTATCTTGACTTATACTCCTACCGATTTGGAAACCCTTTCTTAAAACCTCAGTACACCAATTCCTTCGAAGTGTCTTACACATACAAAAAGAATTTAAACATCACATTTGGCTACAGCCGCACTACAGACGTAATTTCTAATGTTTTATTAACTGATACAATCAAAAAAACAATTTTTATATCCAACGAAAACCTCGCTACTCAAGATTCATATAACATGAATATCACTTATCCAATAAAAATTACCAATTGGTGGAATAGTAGTAATAATCTGAATGTGTATTACAATAAATACAGAACTCCAGATCTTTTGGGTAGCCCATATGAAAGTGGGAAAATTGCCTTTCACCTGAATACGACTCAAACTATTACTTTAAACTCAACTACCAATGTAGAACTTTCTGGCAACTACGAATCTAAACAAGTCGCTGGAACCCTATTATTAGATCCTCAATACAATGTAGATTTTGGAGTTAAAAAATCGCTGATGGATAAGAAAATGGACATCAAGCTAGCTGTAAATGATGTATTTAAAACACAAGGAACTAAAATCACCAGCGCCATACCTTCTCAACATTATGTAATCAAAGAAAGGTGGGAAAGCCGGATATTTCGTTTATCCTGCACTTATCGATTCGGAAGTAAAGACATTAAAGCTGCAACTAAGCGCTCAAGCAGTTCAGAAGCAGAAGAAAAAAGAGTTAAATCTGGCGGCTAAAAAATAAGAGGCCTACATCCATCCAGATGTAGGCCTCTCTAACCAAATATAAATTAAACGAGCATTACAAATATAGCGATATATTCTAAAAACAAGCAATAAAATAAATAAAATTCAATATTATTTTCAATAAATAGCAATAAAAACCATAAAAACTGATAAAAATCAAGACAAAAACACACATAAACACAAAATACACCAACAAAACACAAATAAAATCATAAACAAATAACACAAAACAATACAAATAGACAAAAACGCATCAAAAATACCATCAAAACAAAAACAAAAGACACAAAACCACACAAAACATAACGACAAAACGGCAAAAACTACAGAAATAAATAAAATAAAGCCAAATACACTTAAAACAATACACTAAAATATTAAGCTGTTATTTATTCATGATTTTCCTTATTTTTGACGTTCTCCATAATAAAATCATGATACACAGAGAAAAAGTAAAAAGTCTGCTCGAGACAGAAGAGTTTAACAGAGAAGTAACCGTTATGGGTTGGGTACGTACTTTCCGTAACAACCAGTTCATTGCTATAAATGATGGCTCCTGCATGGGAAACATCCAGATCGTTGTTGATTTTAATAATACTCCTGAGGCATTGCTTAAACGCATTACAACCGGTGCTGCGATCGCAGTAAAAGGTACAATCGTTGAATCTGCAGGAAAAGGACAAAGAGTAGATATCAAAGCTGATTCGATTGAAATACTAGGCGATAGCGACCCGGAAAAATTCCCATTACAACCAAAAAAACACAGCTTAGAGTTTTTAAGGGAAATTGCACATTTACGTTTCCGCACCAATACATTTAACGCGGTATTTAAAGTACGCCATGCTTTAGCCTTTGCCATACATCAGTTTTATAATGAAAGAGGTTTTGTATACATGCACACCCCGATCATTACAGCATCAGATGCTGAAGGAGCTGGTGAAATGTTTAAGGTAACAACATTAGATCTTGATAAGCCTCCTCGCACCGAAGATGGTCAGGTAGACTATTCAGAAGATTTCTTTGCACGTTCTGCTAACCTAACCGTATCTGGACAGCTTGAAGGTGAGTTAGCTGCAATGGCATTTGGACAGATTTACACTTTCGGACCTACCTTTAGAGCCGAAAACTCAAATACTACCCGTCACCTTGCTGAGTTTTGGATGGTTGAACCAGAGGTTGCTTTTGCTGACCTTGAAGACAACATGCAACTGGCAGAAGACATGATGAAATATATCATTAGTTACGCGCTAAAAAATTGCAAAGAAGAAATTGATTTCTTAAACAACCGTTTACTGGAAGAAGAGAAAACAAAACCTCAAAATGAGCGCAGTGAATTATCGCTGATTGAGAAGTTAAATTTCTGTTTAGACAACGAGTTTGAACGCTTAACCTACACAGAAGCAATCGCGATTTTAAAGTCTTCAAAACCTAATCAAAAGAAACAATTCAAATATCTTATTGATGAATGGGGAGCAGATCTACAGTCAGAGCACGAGCGCTACCTGGTAGAAAAACATTTCAAAAAACCAGTAATTTTAACCGATTATCCTGCAGACATAAAATCATTCTACATGCGTCAGAATGAACCGGACGCTCAAGGCAGAAAAACAGTGGCCGCGATGGATATTCTTTTCCCTGGAATTGGTGAAATGATTGGTGGTTCGCAAAGAGAAGAACGCCTGGACAAATTGACTCAACGAATGGAAGAGCTAAATATTCCTACCGAAGAATTATGGTGGTTTTTAGATACCAGACGTTTTGGTTCAGCCCCACACTCTGGTTTTGGATTAGGCTTTGAAAGACTGGTTCTATTTGTAAGTGGTATGACGAACATCAGAGATGTAATTGCCTTCCCTCGTTTCCCAAAAAACGCAGAGTTTTAACATCAATAAACCATAAAAAAATGCCCTGAACTAATATTTAGCTCAGGGCATTTTGTTTACAAAGCAATTCTTTTAAGGCTTACTCTTCCCTTCATCCAGCTGATCTGAATAAGAGTTTGCATGTGCATAGTCCACAAGAGACACCTTATAGTCTGTAGGCACAAAACTCGAAGAAGTACTCAATGCCATCCCCAATTCAAACCTTAACGGATAAGGCGTCTGCAACAAACTACCTTCTGGTATATAAGGGAAACTTTCGATATAAGATTGCATTAGATTTGGAGCTACTCTACGGTTAATATAAGCACGCGTAAGCTGATGAGTATGGTGTAAACCTGCCGCACCCAACAACTCAACTGCACTTGCCACAGTAAGCCTATGGAAGTTAAATACCCGAACCTTCTTATCTTCTACAACTAAGCCTTTCATCAAACTTGGATCTTGCGTAGCAACACCTGTTGGACAAGTATTACTATTGCATTCCAATGCTTGTATACAACCTAAGGCAAACATCATCCCTCTAGCAGAATTACACATATCTGCACCAAGTGCAATATTTTTAACCAGGTCAAATCCTGACGCCACTTTACCAGAGGATATAATTTTAATGTGTTGTTTTAAATTAAAGCCCACAAGTACATCATACACAAAAGCTACTGCTTCTCGCAAAGGCATACCCACAGCATTCGAGAACTCTTGTGGAGAAGCTCCGGTACCACCCTCACCCCCATCCACAGTAATAAAATCTACATAGATGCCGGTCTCCACCATCGCTTTGCAAATGGCAAAAAACTCACTTCTACGACCAATACACAACTTTATACCGATAGGTTTACCTCCTGATAACTCACGAAGCTGTTTTACGAAACCCAACAATTCAATTGGCGTTTTAAAAGCAGCGTGTCCTGGGGGAGAAATCACATCAAATCCTTCTTTTACCAACCTGATCCTTGCAATTTCGGGCGTAACTTTACGCGCTGGCAATATTCCACCATGACCAGGTTTAGCACCTTGCGAAAGCTTAATTTCAATCATTTTAACCTGATCAGATTTCGCACGTTCACCAAATGCTTCAGGATTAAAAGTACCATCGTGGTTACGGCAACCGAAATAGCCTGTTCCAATCTGCCAGATCAAATCACCACCTGGATTGGCATGATAATCACTGATCCCACCTTCACCTGTATTGTGCGCAAAACCACCCAACTTAGCGCCTCCATTTAAGGCCAAAATAGCGTTCTGACTTAATGAACCGAAGCTCATAGCTGAAATATTATATATACTGGCAGAATAAGGCTTTAAACAAGCAGGTCCACCAACCAATACACGTGGATCAGAACTCAATTCGTGATGGCTAATGGCAGAAATACTATGGCTTAACCACTCGTAGCCATTCTCATACACATCCAACTGCGTTCCAAAAGGTATGGTATCATTGTCCATTTTAGCCCTTTGATAAATCAAAGACCGACTTAAACGACTGAAAGGTTTTCCGTTGGTATCACTCTCTACAAAATACTGATAAACTTTAGGCCTGAGATCCTCTGCCAAATACCTTAACCTACCTATCACAGGATAATTCCTTACAATACTATGTTTAGGCTGATAAAGATCATAGATACCTAATAAAACAACCGGACCGGTAAAAATGGCTATCCACCATAAGGGTGGATAAGTAAGTCCCAACATAATAGTTAGTGCTACTAAAAATGCAGCAATTGCGATAAATGCTTTTCTCATACTTATCAATTTAGTAAATGACCTGCAAATTGACCAATAATAATCCAATTTCGGCCTAAGATTTGTGTAATTTTACATATGCTTATCAAAATCTATCCTGAGAACCCAAATCCTAAAGCAATAGAACAAATTGTTGAAGTGTTAAAAAAGGGCGGTTTAATCATTTACCCTACTGATACTGTGTATGGTTTAGGTTGCGACATCACCAACCATAAGGCCATTGAAAAGATATGTAGGATAAGAGGCATTAAACCTGAAAAGGCAAATTTTTCTTTTATCTGCTCTGACCTTAGACATATTTCTGATTTCATCAAACCAATTGATACAGCAACTTTCAGAGTACTCAAAAAGGCATTACCCGGTCCTTTTACCTTTATTTTAAATGCAAACAACAATGTACCCAAACTACTTAGCTCCAATAAAAAAACTGTAGGTATAAGGGTACCCGACAATGCAATTGCACAAGAAATAGTAAGACAATTGGGGAACCCCATACTTTCAACCTCTATACGCGATGATGATGAGGTTATTGAATATTCAACCGACCCTGAGTTGATCCATGAAAAATATGAGGAACTGGTAGATCTGGTAATTGATGGTGGATATGGTGACAATGAGGCATCTACCGTGGTAGATTGCACCTCTGGCGACTTTGAGATTATCCGTGAAGGAAAAGGAGACCTAAGTAGCTTCCTATAGTTTTATTCAAAATAATTAGATTTACCTGCATGGCTAAACTATTAAACGTACAAGCTTTTAAAGACTTCTTTCGCTCTGGTCAAATTGGTGGTGTATTTCTACTTGTTTGCGTAGCCGTTTCCCTATTCATTGCCAACTCATCTTACGCCCCCGCATTTTCGGCTTTATTGGCTACAGACTTAGGCATAACCTTTGGCACACAAGCGTATTCTTTCAGTGTATCTGCCTGGATAAATGATGCCTTAATGGCTGTATTCTTTCTACTGGTCGGCTTAGAGATTAAACGCGAAATGATAGAAGGGGAACTCTCTTCCATAAAAAAAGCCTCGCTACCTGTAATAGCTGCTTTGGGCGGAATGTTGGTTCCTGCATTCATTTATTTTATATTCAACAAAGGAGAGTCTACGGCCTCTGGCTGGGGTATTCCAATGGCTACCGATATAGCTTTTGCACTAGCCATCATATCCATGCTTGGTAAAAGTGTACCTACTTCATTAAAGGTATTTTTAGCCGCTTTGGCCATTGTAGATGACCTGGGCGCTATTTTAGTAATTGCCGTATTTTACACCAATGAGGTTCATTTTGACTATCTGTTAATGGCTGGCGGAGTAATGGCATTATTAATAGCATTCAACTTCTTTAACATAAAACCACTCTACTTTTATCTTATACCTGGTATATTCTTATGGTATTTCATTCATCACTCAGGTATACATGCTACTATAGCCGGTGTATTGCTAGCCTTAACAATTCCAACCAATAAAACCAATGTAGAGTCTCCATTAGAAAAGCTGGAGCATTTACTAAACGGTCCGGTAAACTACTTTATCATGCCTATTTTTGCGTTGGCCAATACCAATATCACCTTTCAGAAAGAGATGATCGATGGTCTCGCATCTCCACTGGGCTTGGGTATTATCATTGGGCTATTTGTTGGTAAAACTATCGGAGTAACGTTATTCTCCTGGATAGGCGTAAAACTTAAACTAGGGAGCCTACCTACCAGATCGGGCTGGAAACACATTATAGGATTAGGCATGCTTGCCGGAATTGGCTTTACCATGTCTATCTTTATTTCACTGCTATCGTTTAGTGATGAGCTTCATATTACAGAAGCTAAGTTTGCAGTACTTTGTGCTTCTGTAATATCAGGCCTTGTTGGTTTTATCTTTTTAAAATCAATCCGTAAAAAGGGTCCAGAGGTTATTGCTTAAACTTCTGCATAAAAGTTTTGATGCTGCCATTTAAATCATTTGGATCAAGCGCCTTAACAAAGGCGCTACCTATAATTCCACCATTGGCATACTGACAAGCCTTATCAAAGGTTTCTTTACTATTGATTCCAAAACCGATCATCGTTGGATTATTGAGTTTCATGTCTACAATTCTGGAGAAATAATCCTCTGTATTACCTGATACCTGCAGCTGCTGACCTGTGGTGGCTGAAGTAGAAATCAGGTAAACAAAACCATTGGTCAAGCCATCAATTTTGCGGATCCGTTCTGGCGAAGTTTGTGGGGTAACCAGAAATATATTACTCAAACCATTTTCTTCAAATACAGTTTGATACAATTCTTCATACTCTACCATGGGTAGATCGGGCACAATGCA
Source organism: Pedobacter hiemivivus (assembly GCF_005144565.1). Taxonomy (NCBI): domain Bacteria; kingdom Pseudomonadati; phylum Bacteroidota; class Sphingobacteriia; order Sphingobacteriales; family Sphingobacteriaceae; genus Pedobacter; species Pedobacter hiemivivus. The sequence goes on along the minus strand of NZ_SWDX01000001.1, from coordinate 882,477 downwards.
ACCATCAACCCCTACTTCCACACAGGCTTTACAAAAATTCTCGACACCAAATTGTAAGACAGGATTTACATAGCCCATCAGCAACACGGGAATGCTTACTCTTTTACGTAGCTCTTTAAGTTGCTCAAACAACAACTTTAAAGTCATCCCCTGATCTAATGATTGCTTACTGCTGGCCTGAATGGTTGGCCCATCGGCTACAGGATCAGAATAAGGGAACCCAATCTCTAATAGATCGGCTCCTGCTTGCTCCAAAGCTTCCGCTATATTTATCGTATCATTTAAACCTGGATAACCAGCTGTATAGTATATTGATAGTATGTTTTTCTTGTTCTGAAAAAGTTCTTTTATTCTGCTCATTACTATTATAAATTAAAGTACTTCATGTAAGTATCCATATCCTTATCTCCTCTGCCCGAAAGACAAACCACTACATTTTCTTTTCCTGTAAAGATCATTTTCTCCAGGTAAGCCAATGCATGTGCACTCTCAATTGCAGGAATGATCCCTTCCATTTGTGTGAGCAGCAAACCTGCCTGCAAGGATTCATCATCAGTGATTGAAACATATTCTGCGCGACCTGTTTTAAACAAATGAGCATGCTGAGGGCCAATGCCAGGATAGTCCAATCCTGCAGATACAGAATGAGGTTCTACTACTTGTCCATCCTCAGTTTGCATCAAAATGCTTCTGCTTCCATGCAACACCCCTTCTTTACCTAAAAACGTAGTAGCAGCAGAGAAACCTGTATCCACCCCTTTACCTCCAGCTTCAATAGCAATCAGCTTTACTTTTTCATCTTCAATAAAATGAAAAAACATGCCCATTGCATTGCTACCGCCGCCTACGCAAGCCAATACATAATCAGGCTGATCATTTCCGGTTTGTTCTATCAATTGTTTCTTTGTTTCTTCAGAGATAATAGACTGAAAAATGGCCACCATATCAGGATAAGGATGTGGACCAACCACCGATCCGATGATATAATGCGTATCTACCGGATTGTTGATCCAGTCACGCATCGCCTCATTGGTTGCATCTTTTAAAGTTTTGCTTCCTGAAGTTGCAGGCACCACTTTTGCGCCCAACATTTTCATTCTGGCTACATTGGGAGCCTGGCGTGCAATATCAATCTCGCCCATGTAAACCACGCACTCTAATCCTCTTAAAGCACATACTGTGGCTGTAGCGACACCATGTTGTCCTGCTCCAGTTTCAGCAATGATGCGTTTTTTTCCAAGACGTTCAGCCAATAGGATCTGTCCAATGGTATTGTTAATCTTGTGCGCACCTGTATGATTCAAATCCTCTCTTTTCAGAAAAATATTGGCATTGTATTTTTCAGACAACCGTTTAGCCAAATACAAAGGAGAAGGCCGGCCAACGTAATCTTTAAGCAGCTGATGAAATTCCTGCTGAAAGGATTCATCACCAATTATTTTAAGGTAATTCTGTCTCAACTCTTCTACATTGGGATAAAGCATTTCGGGGATATACGCTCCACCAAAATCTCCATAATAACCTTTATCATTTACAAAATAACTCATATTGCTAGTTTATGCTTAAAATCATTCAATTTATCTATATCCTTTAATCCCGGTGCCAGCTCAAACCTGCTGTTGATATCGATGGCATACAAACGGGAATCATTTATTTGTTTCAATTGCTCTATACTATCCGGTCCTATGCCTCCACTTAAAAAATAAGGTTTACTTAATTTATAGTTTTCAAGGAGCGACCAGTTAAACACTTTACCAGAACCACCATGATCCGGAGTTTGTGTATCAAACAAAAAGTAATCGGCCACATTTGCATAGGCGTTTAAAGTATCGAAATCGAATTGCTCATCCACACCAAATGCTTTTATCAGCGCTATACCCGTATCCGCAAGCAGTCCCTTTAGGGCGATACAATATTTTACAGGTTCCTGCCCATGCAACTGAACAGCATTTAACCCATACAAAACTGCCAGCTGAGCCACCCTATCCAACTCTTCATTTACGAAAACACCTGTCCGCCTGATACCAGCGGGTAAATTTTTAACAAAGGAAGGTGTTAAACCATCCACAAAGCGTTTAGACCCTCTATAAAAGATAAAGCCTAAATAATCGGGTTGCAAGGTGGTAACAGCCTGTATATTATCAGGCAGTCTCATTCCGCATATTTTTAGTTTAACGTCCATTTGTTTAATTTATGCCTTCGTTATACTTGAATTGGTTTATCTTCCTGTTAGTTTTTTAAAGCTATTCAATGCTTTTTTTCCCATCAAAGAACCCTCGGCTTCATAAAAGCAATCTGCAAAAGTCTTGGTATCATCAATGGTCTGTATGGCCAAAGCAGCATTACACAGCACTACACTGTTCTGTTCATCAGTCCCCTTACCATTTAACACATTCATAAATATCTTGGCAGATGACTCAACAGTATCCCCGCCTTTAATCCGATCTTCCGAGATTTGATCAAATCCCAAATCAGTTACTTTTAGCAAGGCTTCGCCTTTTTTACTGAAAGTTTTAATATCACAGGTTAAAGAAACCTCATCAAAACCATCAACAGCATGTAATATGGTATAATTTTTATCTGTGTCCTGATATAAATAAGCATATAATCGTGCCAACTCCAGACTAAAAACGCCTACAATTTGGTTTTTAGGTTGAGCGGGATTAACCATTGGTCCTAGCATATTGAAAAACGTTTTTACGCCCAATTCCTTACGGATAGGTGCAACAGTTTTCATTGCGGGATTAAACAAAGGCGCGTGAATGAAGCAGATACCAGCCTGATCCAGACTTCTTTTTAATACATTCTGATCATTGGTAAATGAATATCCGAGGTATTCCATCACATTGGACGACCCGCAACCCGATGAAACGCCGTAATTACCGTGCTTAGCAACTTTATAACCAGCTCCAGCCGTAATAAACGAGGCTAGTGTAGAAATGTTAAAAGTATCTTTACCATCACCACCAGTACCACAAAGATCGACCAGTTCAAAATCAGAAAAGTCCAATTTTATACATAAATCAAGCATTGCATCTCTAAACCCCTGCAATTCTTCAACGGTTATATTACGCATACCATAGGCCGTAATGAATGCAGCAATCTGCGAAGTATTAAACTCTCCCATTGCAATAGCCGTTAAAATTCTTTGCGCTTCTGCTCTGCTAAAAGTCTTGTTTTCAAACAGGTGATTAAGTATTTTCTTCATGGTATGACTTCAAAAACGATTTTGTAAAAAAGGTTGTAAAACAAAAAAGGTTGCCTTAAAGCAACCCTCAAATATTATTATATAAAATAAAAACGTTCAATACAGGGTTACACTACGCATTTGCGTTGTGCCACCACCAGTTATTAAGTCCGTTTGTTAGTATCATTAAGGCAAATATGGAATTCCTTTTGCAAAGGAACAAATGTTTCTTAAAAAAAATTATTTGATGAGTGCGTTTTTCTCTTTGGTAAAATGGTTGAAAACCAGCTTATCAGCCAATGCAGGCAATAATTTATTGATCCAAACCGTCAATTTTCCTTGTCCAGTCATAATCAATGTACGTTTACGTGCAGCAATACCATCAACAATAGTATGCGCTACAGTATCGGCACTCATCATCTTTCCTTCCTCCATGCTGGTCTCTCCATGCGATGCTCCGTCTTTAGCCAAAGCCGTTACCCGAATGTTAGAAGCCGTAAAACCTGGACAGGCGACCATTACGTGCACACCAGTCTTTAACAACTCTGTCCGCAAAGATTCCATAAATCCATTCATAGCGAATTTTGAAGCAGAATATCCAGTACGACCAGGTAAACCACGATAACCTGCTATTGAAGATACACCTACGATACTTCCTTTTGCTTTCAGAATTTCCGGCAAGGCGTATTTAGTACAATATACTGTACCCCAAAAATTCACATCCATCAGATTTTTCAATACTGAAAGATCCAGTTCATTAAACAGCGCACGCATCGATAAGCCCGCGTTATTGATCAAAATATCAATCCTATCAAATGTGATTAAAGCTTGTTTTATCAACAACTTACAATCCTCTTCCTTACTCACATCTGTTTGCACAGCTACAGCTTTTATGTCATACCTTTTCTCCAGATCGGAAGTAATTTCACAGAGTGTTACGTATTGTCTGGCTGCCAGTACCAGATTAGCTCCTCGTTTTGCAAACTCTTCTGCACAAGCTTTACCTATACCCGATGACGCACCGGTAACTATAATTACTTTATTCTTAAAATCCATACGGGTTATTTAATTAATGAGTTGTGATAAGGCACACGGGTAACAATAGACCGCCCTAGCGTAATCTCATCAGCATACTCCAACTCACCACCAAAAGCAATTCCCCTGGCGATAGTTGTTATTGGAATTTGAAAATCCTTAAGTCTTTTATATAAGTAAAAGAGGGTTGTATCGCCTTCCATTGTTGCGCTTAGGGCCAGAATAACCTCCTTTACGGGAGTTGTAGCCACACGTTGCACCAAAGAGTCGATAAAAAGATCAGAAGGCCCTACACCGTCCATAGGCGATATCAGTCCACCCAGCACATGATATACACCAAAGTACTGACCGGTATTCTCCACAGCCATTACATCTCGTGTATCCTCGACCACACAAATGACATCTTTATCCCTTTTATTGGCCGTACAGATGTCGCAAATGTTATGGTCGGAAATATTATGACACACACCGCAGTGCTTTATTTCTTTTCTAAGCCTTATTACTGAATTTCCAAAATGATCAACTTCTTCCTGTTCCTTATTCAAAAGATGCAATACCAGCCTCAGTGCCGTTTTTTGTCCCACACCCGGCAACTTAGAAAATTCATTAACAGCGTCTTCAAGCAGCTTAGAAGAAAAATTCATGGTACAAATTTATATTTTATCTGTGTAAACTCATGATGGTTTCTTACATTTAGTTGCTAAAAACATAATATGACTCCAGCTATACTTTTGTCTTTTTTAATTGGGTACTTTCTGATTTTAATTATCATTGCATTTGCAACTTCAAAAAAATCGTCTGATAACTCCACTTTTTTTATTGCCAACAGAAACTCTAAATGGTATTTAGTAGCTTTTGGAATGATTGGCACGGCATTATCCGGTGTAACTTTCATCTCCGTTCCCGGAGAAGTTGGCTCGCCAGCAGGTAATCAATTTCAATATTTTCAATTTATCCTCGGCAATGCGATCGGCTTCATCATCATAGCCACGGTTCTACTCCCGCTTTATTACCGGATGAGGCTGACCTCTATTTACAGTTATATTGAGCAAAGATTGGGGCATTACAGCTATAAAACAGCTGCTTCTATCTTTTTGATCAGTCGCACCATTGGATCTGCTTTCCGTTTATACCTGGTTGTAATCGTATTGCAACGGTTTATATTCGACAGTTATGGCGTTCCTTTCTGGCTTACCGTATTGATATCCTTGGCGCTGATCTGGTCATACACCTTTAAAGGTGGTTTAAAAACCATTATCATTACCGACACGTTGCAAACGTTTTTCCTGGTGCTGTCGGTTTTCCTGACCATTTATTTTATATGCAGCAAACTGGATATGAATATTCCAGAAGCCTTTGAAACCATCAAAAACAGTGGCTATTCTAAGATCTTCTTTTATGAAGACTTCCTAACCAGCAAGTTCCATTTCAGTAAACAATTGCTTGGTGGAATATTTGTGACCATTGCAATGACAGGCCTTGATCAGGATTTGATGCAAAAAAACCTAAGTATGAAAACCATAGGTGAAGCTCAAAAGAACATGTTCACCTTCACTGGGGTATTTGTTGTTTTAAACATCTTCTTCTTAAGCGTTGGTGCTTTACTTTACATTTATGCCGCGAAAAATGGTATAGAAATCCCTTTAGATCATATTACAGGTAAACCAAGGACTGACTTTTTATTCCCTGAGATTGCTTTCAACCATTTAGCACTCATCCCCGGAATTGTATTTATGCTGGGCTTAACCGCAGCTACTTTTGCAACTACAGACTCTGCTTTAACTGCATTAACCACGTCTTTCTGTGTGGATTTTCTACAGATGGATAAAGGCGATAATGGCAACTCTGCAGGAGCTGTACGCAAACGTCATATTGTTCACGTTTCCTTTTCATTGTTGATGTTTATTGTCATCATTGTATTTAACGCCCTGAATGACCAATCTGTGGTAAACGGAATTTTTAGAGTAGCATCTTATACCTATGGCCCACTGTTAGGTCTCTATAGTTTTGGACTTTTTGTAAAAAAACGTGGATTACACGACAAATTAGTTCCTTTTATATGTATAATCTCACCGGCAATTTGTTACTTGCTAAATGATTACTCGGCTCAATTATTGGGTGGATATCAATTCAGTGTTGAATTGATCCTGGTAAACGGATTAATCACTTTTATAGGATTATTATTGATCAGCAAAAAAACTGATCAGCAAACTAAATTTTAAATTACATCTGTGTATGACTAGTGAAGAGAAAATTAGAAGCGCTTTCGAAAATAAAAACTGGCAGGAAATAAAAGTTACGGACTCCTGGCAGATCTTTAAAATAATGGCCGAATTTGTTGATGGCTTTGAGAAATTAGCCAAAATAGGCCCATGCGTATCCATCTTTGGATCAGCAAGAACTGCAGAAACAAATAAATACTATGAAATAGCTGTTGAATGTGGCAGGTTATTAACTGAACGCGGATATGGTGTGATTACTGGCGGTGGTCCAGGTATCATGGAAGCGGGAAATAAAGGTGCCCACATGAATGGTGGTAAATCGGTAGGATTAAACATAGATTTACCTTTTGAACAGTTTCACAACAAATATATCGACCACAATAAACTCCTGGAATTTGACTACTTTTTTATCAGGAAAGTAATGTTTATGAAGTATTCTCAAGGCTTTATTGTATTACCTGGCGGAATGGGCACCATGGATGAGTTGTTTGAAGCCATTACGCTAATACAAACCGGCAAGGTTGCACGATTCCCTATTGTACTGATTGGAAAGGAATACTGGGGCGGTTTAATAGAATGGATTAGTGGTACGATGTTACAACAAGAACACAATATCCATGCTGAAGATTTAAACCTTTTTAGATTGGTTGATACCGCTGAAGAAGCGGCTGAACATATCTTCAGGTTCTATGAAAAATATGTATTGAAACCGAATTTTTAGCGTTTAGTATTTTACTATAAAAAGGTCAAATATTGTTCGTCTCCTCGTACCTTAGGCCCTGAAGAAGGGCAAAGCTACGCATGTCGACTCACAACATTTGATCTTTTTATTTGAAATCGTCTAACAAACATACAAACCCGCTAAAAGATTCGATTTGTATGGTGTAGAGGCTTACTTAACCTAAAATATCGTTGATTTTTTCTGTAGGTCTTGCAATCACAGCCCTATCACCAGAGACTAATATTGGGCGTTCGATTAAGATCGGATTTATGACCATCGCAGCAATCCATTCTTCATCAGAAAGCTCCTTTCCTTTATACTTCTCTTTATAAATCGGTTCTATTTTACGAACCAGCTCATGAGCCCTAATGCCAAGCTTACTAATAATAGAACGTAATTCCTCTGCACTTGGCGCAGTTTCCAGGTAGTTTACAATTTCAAACTCTTCACCGCTTTCTTCTAAAACAGCCAAAGCACACCTGCTTTTACTGCATCTGTTATTATGATAAATCTTTATCATTTTGATAAAATTAAAATCTGATTAAACACCTATTTTATTTGTCAGCTTACCTATCACTCTTGCCGGGTGTTAGTCATTCCAGAAAAAAATTGATTGTTGTGAGACGACATGCAAAATTTTTGCCCTTCAGCAAAAAGTTTGAGGAGGTGAACAATAATCAATTTTTTTACCCAAAATGGCTAACACCACCAGACACTACCAATTTCATGGCGTCGGCAGCACTCATATTTAATGGTTTTATTTTCTCATGCTTCACAATGTATACCTGTCCGGCAAACGAGTAAGAGAACGGGAAGTATACGATCGACTCTCCAGGTAGATTAATAGATTTCAAATCGCCCTGCGTAAGAAAACCAATACGTTTTAAATCCCCTTCCACTTCTACCAAAACAGGATTATTGAACTTCTTTTCATCACCCACAAAAGCCTCGGTAAGGTCTTTTATGGAGGAATAAATAAACTTTAAAAGAGGCACTTTATCCAGTAAACGCTGAAACCAGTTGTACATGGGTTCGGTAACGAAATACGTTACAAAAATACCGGCCAATAATATTAACGAGATGACAAGCGCAAGTCCTAAACCGGGGATATTCCGACTTGCTCCTGTTTTAGGATCAACACCCAGAATATTATTTACATTTAACCAGCTGTCTACTGTTGTTACAGCCCAGATTACAATAAAAATACTTAACGCAATAGGGAGTACGATTAACAATCCTTTGATCAGATAATTCAATAACGCCCTGCCAACTCTATTCATAATGCAAACTTAGATAAAAACTTTATAACCACGTGCAACAACTCTATTCGTAAAAATATACTCGCTTAACTCGCTGAGAAACATTAGTCAGTATCTCATAAGGAATTGTACCAATCTGCTCGGCCAATCTGGAAATGGTTAGTTGATCATTAAATACAATAACCTCATCCCCTGTTTTCACATCTAGCCCAGTCACATCCAACATACACATATCCATACAGATTACGCCAACTGTTGGAACCAGCTTTCCTTTAATCAACATATTACCTACTCCATTGCCAAACGCACGACTGTACCCATCGGCATACCCAATTTTCACAGTAGCAATAGTACCACCATCAGACAACCACCCCTTGCGACCATAACCAACGGTTTCATTGGGTTTAATTTGTTTAACTTGAGTAATGGTTGTTTTTAAAACAGCCACAGTTTGCAAACCTTTATTGTTTTTTAATCCAGCATCAAAACCATACAAACCAATTCCAATTCTTACCATATCCAACTGTGCATCGGGATGGCGGGAAACCCCTGAAGTATTGGAAATGTGTTTGATAAATTTATAGTCGAGTGCATTGCCAATTGCATTTGCGACAGTATTAAACAGTGTGATCTGGTATTTCGTGAACTCATCATGCATCCCTTCTTCACTTCCAACCAAATGCGAAAATACAGATGCTACTTTTACCTTTTTTGTTTCGCTTAATGCTTTTAAAAGCGCTGGTAAATCTGGTTCTTCAAAACCAAGACGATGCATTCCGGTATCAATTTTTAAATGAACAGGATAATCAAACTCTGGCACGAAACTGATAAAGCTTTTTAAAATCTCTAAATTATACAATTCTGGTTCGAGCTTAAAACGAACAATCGCATCAAAGGCCGATGGCTCAGGACTCATAACTAGGATTGGCATTTTTATGCCTGCTTTTCTTAACGCAATTCCTTCATCAGCATACGCAACAGCCAGATAATCTACTTTATGATATTGCAATAAATTTGCAATTTCAAAGCTGCCACTACCATAAGAAAAAGCCTTAACCATAGCCATCACTTTAACACCAGGCGCTAGCTTACTCCGATAAAACTGTAGATTACCAGCCAATGCATTCAAATCGACCTCCAAAACCGTGTCATGCACTTTTTGGGCAATCAATTTACTGATACGCTCAAACTCAAATTTCCTTGCTCCTTTTACCAAAATAGTCTCATTGCTAAAATGCATAGCAGGGAAGCTTTCGATAAAGCCTTGCGTGTTTTCGAAAAAAGTAGTTTCAAGATCAAATAACGCGGCCGATGCCATAATATGTGGGCCGACACCAATTAACCGATCTACCTCCTTTTGTTTTAAAAGGGAGGCAATTTCGGTGTAAAGAACTTCATTACTTTTACCTGTTTCAGAAATATCAGATAAGATTAAGGTTCTTTTAGGATGTTGATTCTGAATGTTCAGAAAATCTAGTGCAATAGCAAGCGAGGAGATGTCAGCACTATAGGAATCATCAATTATGGAGCAATTATTAATACCATTTTTCAATTCTAACCGCATACTTACCCTGGTTAGTTTTTCCAGACGTTCATCAGCTTCCTCTGGTGTGTAGCCAAGCGCCAATAAAGTTGCCCAGCAAATGATCCCATTTTCAACAGAAGCCTTATCACTAAATGGAATCAGACATTCTATTTCATGCCCTTTAAACTTTGCCCTAACGTAATTTCGTCCATCGATAGGCTCAATAAATAATATTTGAAGGTCAGCTTTCTCTTTAAAGCTCCAGGAAAAATGCTGCTGTCCGGGTAAATCATTTTTATGTACCCCCTCAGTATATTCGGGAGCATAAATAAATAAGGCCGTATTTTTAAATAGTTTAAGTTTTTCATGCAACTTTTCGGTTTGCGAAGAGAAACCTTCGGCATGTGCTTCACCAACGTTTGTCAGAATGCCTATTGTGGGCTGAATAATATCAGCCAGCACATCCATTTCATTATTTTTTGAGATGCCCGCTTCGAAAATACCTAAGGTATGATCGGCACCTATCTCCCAAACTGAAAGCGGCACACCAATTTGAGAATTAAAACTTTTTGGGCTTCTTATAATATTGAAATCGGCAGCCAACAACTGGTACAGCCATTCCTTAACAATAGTTTTACCATTACTACCTGTTATCCCCAACACCTCTAAATCGTATAGCTTACGGTTATATTTTGCCAGCGTTTGTAAGGAAAACAACACATCCTTAACCAGCAAGATGTTTGCGTCGGGATACCGCTCGGCATATCTAGCATCGCTAATCACAAAGCTACGAATACCATTAGCATAAGCGTCCGCAAGGTATTCATGACCATCCCTTTTGCCACTTAAGGCAAAAAACAAGGAACCATCTGGATCTATCACCGTCCTGCTGTCAATCACCAATTTCCTAATTACTGCGTCTTGTGCTTTTTTAAAAGACGCAATGTTTAATAAATCTGCAATGTGATTAATTGTATAAGGGGAAATGCTCATTCGGCAAAATTAAGCTTATGCTTCCTATTTTTTATAAACCAGAACTATTTTAAATTATATTTTTAAAAATATATACTATTCAAATTCTACGCTTAATTTACTAAGCATGTTGATGCAAAATAGACTCCAGCAAAGCACTTGATTCTTGCTCCGGGCTAATCAAATCCTGTAAAGTAACCCGATCCAACAACTGATCAACCGTAAGCTGTATCATTTGCCATAAAGAGCGTATGGAGCAATCAACAGAATTAGTGCACAGCTTTAAAGCACCAGGATAATCCTGACAAAATTCCTTGCTAAACAGTGCCCCGCCCAGAACTTTCATCACCTGATTGATATTAACCTCTACAGCCGGTCGCGCCAATACATAACCACCCTTATAACCTGGGGTACTATTGATATAACCAGCAATACGTAAAATACGTGTAAGCTTGGCTACATAAGCTGTAGAAATCCCCTCGCTTTCACTTATAGCTGGGATACTAATCCCCTCATTTTGATCATGTCTTGCAATACGAAGTAAAATCCTTAGCCCATATTCCTCTTGTGCAGTAATTTTCATTTTCTTTAAAATCTTTAATTACATCATTCCCAATTCAAACCGGGCAGTTTCAGACATCATATCCCTATTCCATGGCGGCTCCCAGGTTACAATAACCGTGACTTCATTAACCCCTTCAATCTCTTTGACCTTCTGTTCTACCTCTTGGGGGATGATCTGTGCAGCAGGACAACCAGGTGCAGTAAGTGTCATCACAATCTGCACATTATTTAGCGGGGGCATAATCTCCGTTTCGTAGATCAACCCAAGCTCATATATGCTGACCGGTATTTCTGGATCATATATGGTCTGCAAACAATCAATAACTTTCTGTTTTAATTCTTCCTTATCCATGATCTATTTTATTTTTTTCGCCCTCCTGCATCATTTTATAAGCGAGTGCGTAGTTTTTCATCTGTTTAATCATAGCCAGTAAACCATTGGAACGGGTCTGAGCCAGATGTGTCATCATGCCAATTTCAGCTATGAAGTCCATTTTGGCCGTCAATATATCTTCCGGACTATGTCCCGATAACACTTTGATCAACATACTAATTAAACCTTTAACGATAACAGCATCACTATCGGCCTTAAAAACCACCGCACCATCTTCATACGAGGCGGTAAGCCAAACGGTAGACTGACACCCTTTAATCTTATTCTCTTCTATCTTAGCCTGATCTTCCAGCACATCCAGTTTTTTACCTAGGTCGATAATGTATTCATACTTATCTTCCCAGCTGTCAAACAAGGAAAAATCTTCAACAATTTCCTTTTCTATTTCAGCAATTGGCTTCACATTCATTACAATAACATTTTTAAAGCCTTATGTAAACCAGCAACCAGAACATCTATTTCCTCTTTCTGATTGTACAATGCAAAAGAGGCCCTTACTGTACCTGGAATACCAAACCGCTTCATTAAAGGCTGCGTACAATGGTGACCTGTTCTAACAGCAATCCCCATATTATCCAGCAATACACCGATATCCTGTGGGTGTACCCCCTCAATTACAAAAGATACCAGACTAACTTTATCCTGCGCATTGCCGATAATTTTAAGGCCTGGAATCGCTTCCAATTGAGCTGTCGCATAAGCAAGTAACTCGGCTTCGTGTGCTCTGATCTGATCTTTCCCTATACTTTTAATAAAGTCTAACGCTGTTTTTAAAGCAATGGTATCCGCAATATTAGGTGTACCGGCTTCATATTTATATGGCAAATCATTATAGGTAGTTCTTTCGAAGGTCACCTCTTTAATCATCTCTCCGCCTCCCTGAAAAACAGGCATATTTTCAAGCAATTCCTTTTTACCATATAAAGCACCTACACCTGTAGGTCCATATACTTTATGCCCCGAAAAGGCAAAGAAATCGCAATCCATATCCTGCACATCAATATCAAGGTGAACGGCTGACTGTGCCCCATCAACCAATACTTTAGCACCAACTTTATGTGCTGCCGCGATCATTTCCTTAACAGGATTTACCGTACCTAACGAGTTAGATACCTGCACAATGGATACCAGTTTGGTCTTGCTACTCAGTAACTCCTCATAAACGCCCATGGCCAATTCGCCGTTATCTTTTACAGGGATTACTTTTAAAACAGCACCTTTTTCTTCACAGAGGATTTGCCAGGGCACAATATTAGAATGATGCTCCATCCCTGAAATAATAATTTCATCGCCAGCATCAATATTTTGTCTACCCCAGGTATTAGCCACCAGATTAATCGATTCGGTAGTCCCCCGGGTAAAAATAATCTCTTCTACAAAAGCGGCCCCAATAAAATCCATTACAGCAAAACGTGTAGCTTCGTAAGCTAATGTGGCTTCCTCTGCCAAGGTGTGTATGCCCCGATGTATATTGGCATTATAATGCGAATAATAATGACTCAATGCATCAATCACACTTTGTGGCTTTTGCGAAGTCGCTGCATTATCAAAATAAACCAGTGGTTTACCTTTTACCGTTCTACCTAAAATTGGGAACTGTTCCCTTATTTCTGATACCCTCATGTTACACAATAGATAAGTGTTCGTAAATCAGTTTTTCTACATAAGCACGTATGGCCATCGGTTTAATATGAGTCAAAACATCTGCTGCATAAGCCTGTAAAAGCAATACTTCGGCTTTCTCTTTAGGGATTCCTCTTGCTCTTAAATAAAACAATGCTTCTTCATCAAGCTGCCCTACGGTACAACCGTGTGAACATTTCACGTCATCAGCAAAAATTTCAAGCTGTGGTTTGGTATTTATCGTTGCATTATCTGATAACAGAATGTTTTTATTGGATTGAAAAGAATTGGTTTTCTGCGCATTAGGCTGCACCATAATCTTACCATTAAATACAGCAGTCGAGAAATCATCAGCAATGCCTTTATACAATTGATTACTAAAACAATTTGGTTGTCTATTGTCAATCATGGTATGGTTATCTGCGTGTGTTTTACCTTTTAACAAGTAAAGACCATATAAATGAGTTTCATTACCATCAGCATCAAGTACAAGATTCATGTTATTACGCACCACCCCCCCATTTAAGGTTACAGTTACCGTATGAACGTAACTACGCCCAATCTGCGTAATGTGGGTGGTGCTTACCTGACTGGCATTGCTTGCATCATTTTGTATTTTATAATACTCTACATAAGCATTTTGGTCAACTACCACCTCTAAAACCCCATTGCAAAAACTATCAGACACCCCTAAGGTTACATAAGTCTCGGTTAATTGCAACCTGCTGTTTTTATCAATATAGATTAACCCACGGGGCTGTGCCATCACAGGATGAGCTCTGCCATCCAAAATATGATATATATATAACGGATGCTGAGGTGTTTTCCCTTTATGGACATACACAAAGACACCTTCCTCAATAAAAGCGCCATTCAATGCATGAACCCCATCCTTCATGTATTCACTACTTTTATTTAAATAGCGAGCCACTAAATCCTTGTATTCACCTTTTGCGGCATCCTTTAATGATAAAACAATCAACTCGTCATCAGTAGAAAGAAAATTAGAAAGGGCAGCATCAAAGCGACCATTCACAAATACCAACTCGTTGGCTTTATGATGTCCCGGCATACGCAAAGCTTCCAAATCGGCAAGCGAAACGGTATGCCCAGCCTGCTCAAAGCTTTGATCAAACAGGTTGCCGATACTGGTGTATTTCCAATCCTCCGTACGATAGGTAGGCAGACCGGTCTTACTAAAGCTATCAAAGCTATTTTTTCGAACTCCAGCAATACCATCATCAGCACTTACTTGCTGTAAGTGTTCGAACCGGTCGTTTAAATAAGTTAAATCAATCATTGTCTATTGCTTTAAAACCTGCCGTTAAGCATTTAAATCAACTCCTTCAGTAATAAAATCGTAGCCCTTTTCTTCTAATTCCAGCGCTAGTTCTTTAGTTCCCGATTTCACAATTCGTCCATTGTACAACACATGAACATAATCAGGCTGGATATAATCCAATAAACGCTGATAGTGGGTGATCACCAACACCGCCCTTTCCGGACTATGCAGTTTATTGATACCATTGGCTACAATACGTAGGGCATCGATATCCAAACCAGAATCCGTTTCATCAAGTATGGCCAGTTTGGGCTCCAGCATGGCCATCTGAAAAATCTCGTTACGTTTCTTTTCACCACCCGAAAAGCCTTCATTGATAGAACGACTCAATAACGACTGGTCAATTTCTACCAACTTCATTTTCTCTTTCATAATCTTTAAAAAAGAAACTGAGTCAAGAGGCTCCAATCCATGATACTTCCTTTTCTCATTTACGGCAGCTTTAATAAAATTAGTGGTGCTTACTCCCGGTATTTCAACAGGGTATTGAAAAGCTAGAAATAGCCCTTCACGAGCCCTATCTTCAGGCGAAAGCTCCAATAGATTTTTATCTAGAAAGCTTACTTCACCCGCCGTCACTTCATATTGTTCTCTACCTGCTAAAACCGAAGCCAGTGTACTTTTACCAGAACCATTTGGCCCCATAATGGCATGTACTTCTCCGGCTTTAATTTCCAGGTTAATCCCTTTTAATATCTCTTTACCTTCTACGTTTGCGTGTATATTTTTAATTGACAACATATGCTTATAATTATCGGTTTACCCTACACTACCTTCCATACTAATGGTCAGCAGTTTTTGTGCTTCTATGGCAAACTCCATAGGTAGCTGGTTCATTACTTCTTTAGCAAATCCATTTACAATCAGTGCAACTGCGGCTTCTGGATCAATACCTCTTTGTCTGCAATAAAAAAGCTGATCTTCACCAATTTTTGAGGTTGTAGCCTCATGCTCCACAATTGCAGTTTTGTTTTTTACTTCTATATAAGGGAAAGTATGCGCACCACATTTATCGCCAAGTAATAAAGAGTCACATTGCGAATAATTACGCGCATTGATTGCCTGCTTACTGGCCCTTACCAAGCCACGATAACTATTCTGACTATGACCTGCAGAAATACCTTTAGCTACAATCCTACTCCTGGTATTTTTTCCAAGATGCATCATTTTAGTACCCGTATCAGCCTGTTGGTGGTTGTTAGTAAAAGCTACAGAATAAAACTCCCCAATAGAATAATCGCCTTTTAAAATTACGCTAGGGTATTTCCAGGTGATGGCCGATCCAGTTTCGACCTGGGTCCAGGAGATTTTTGAATGGTCGCCCTTACATATCCCCCTTTTAGTAACGAAATTATAAATACCACCTTTCCCCTCTTTGTCGCCCGGGTACCAGTTCTGAACCGTTGAGTATTTAATTTCAGCCTTCTCCATAGCAATCAATTCCACCACCGCTGCGTGCAACTGATTTTCATCGCGCATTGGCGCAGTACAGCCTTCAAGGTAACTCACATAGCTTTCATCTTCGGCTACGATTAGCGTACGCTCAAACTGACCTGCATTTTCTGTATTGATACGGAAGTAGGTGGATAGTTCCATTGGACAGCGTACCCCCTTAGGAATATAGCAAAAAGACCCATCGGTGAATACTGCTGAGTTTAAAGCTGCAAAATAATTATCAGTCATTGGTACGATCGAACCCAGATACTTTTTCACCAATTCCGGATGCAACTGTATCGCCTCGCTAATAGAACAAAAGATAACACCTATCTCCGCCAGTTGCTCCTTAAAAGAAGTAGCGATAGAAACACTATCCATCACCACATCTACAGCAACACCACTTAAACGCTTTTGCTCGCTTAAAGAAATACCCAGCTTTTCAAAAGTGCTCAACAACTCTGGATCTACTTCATCCAAACTGTTTAATTGCTTTTTCGGCTTTGGAGCTGCGTAATAAATGATATCCTGATAATCAATAGTTGGATATTTAATATTTGCCCATTCAGGCTCTACCATTGTTAGCCAATAGGCATAGGCTTTTAGTCGCCACTCGAGCATCCATTCCGGTTCATTCTTTTTATGGGAAATTAGCCGGATGACATCCTCATTAAGGCCTTTGGCAATCGTGTCGGTATCTATGTCTGTTACAAATCCGTATTTATAATCATTTGATACGGCTTGCTCCAGGGGATCTTGGTTCTCTTTCATATTCAAATATTTTTTGAAACGTTAGACTATACCCCAAAGATACCCCCTTTTGCTTGTTTATACAAAATAGTATAAACAGAGAAATGTAAGATTTGTGATTGCTTTAAAGCTACAACCTTATGCCAAGCCCCAATTCAAAATCACCATTCGTATACCCGCTAAAAGCATTAGGCACAGAAGAGTAGATACCAGATAGACTTAAGGTCTTATATTTTATCCCGAAACCGAATGTGGCATTTTCAGAACTGTGGTACAGGCCAAAGACATTAAACCTATCCTGAGCAAAAGTGACATTCATCCCCGTATCCACAACACCATCGGCTTCTTTAATTCCACGATAACCAACCTTAGGCTCCAGACCAATATCCCCATATTCTTTACCCATATTGAACTTATAACTGAGGGCTGTAAAAAAAGTAGCGTAATTGACCTGATTCCCTTTATCCTTATTCATAAAGTTATTAAGGTTAAGAATTGCTCCCTGAGCGGTTATGCCATGACCGGTATAAGCGACACCAAAATCGCCATCTACAACAGCACCACGCTCGTTAAAACGACCTACATTTACATCAGTAGCATCACCTTTTATTAAACTCTCATCAGCTTTTTCGTTCAATACCCCAACAGAAAGTCCGAAATGCAACTTATACTTCTCATTCAGCTTTAAGTGATAGGCGTAACTCCCCAAGACCCTTGTCCGTCTTAACAGGCCAGCCTTTTCATTATATACATTAAGCCCAATCGCTGCTTTATCAAAGCCGTACGTCCCTGTTAAAGCCTGCTCTGTCAACGCACCTGGCACAGAATTGAGTTGTTTACGATAACTTAAATCAAGGGCTAGCCCTCCTTCTAAACCAGCCATAGCGGGATTAATTAAATATTGGTTCTGATAAAAAGTTGCAGCCAGCGGCTTGAGTTGAGCATTTGCATGAAGCATAAATACAAATGAGAACAGAACGATGAATGAGCTCTTTTTTTTCATATTAATTAGCATGAATTTAAAATCTATTTATTTCTGATGATAGTAATGAAGCCTTTAATCTTCGTTTCCGACGTACCTGTACTTAACATATAATAGTAGGTGCCTTCATTCAAGAGATTTCCATTCCACATTCCATCCCATTCATTATCGTAGCCCTTTTTAGCATAAACCAATCTCCCGGCCTTATCAAATACGCTGACCTCATTATTCGGATACATTTTAATATTTTGTATGATCCATCTGTCGTTTACCCCATCTCCATCTGGAGTGAGCAGATTGGCGGCGTCCATAGGGTAAAGTTTTTCAACAGGCTGCTCAGGCTTTGGCTCCTCAGGTTTTGGTTTTTCGTCGTATACAACTTCATAGGCAAATGATACAGCCGAAGGCCCTACAAATTTCGGATCGAGCGCACTGATAAAAATCGGGCTATTGCCTTTGTATTCATCTGCGCCAATATCTTTGGCCCCTGTCCTCGGTTGTCTTTCAAAATCAACGGAAACCTCATTAAAATCTCCCTTTGCAGCGTCTATAGCCGGACTCCACTGATCGAGTCTTAAAACCTTGTAGGCCAAATGATCTGCGCAAGCCCCATTTAAGTCTTTGCATTTGGGCTGTACCAACTTAGGATCGATGTTCCTGATCTGATCTGGGGTAGCACTGATTCCAATCGAGGACAAACCTGTTGGATACATAATATTGTTGGTAAAACTTAGCCCTGCAAGCGCAGCAGTACTAAATGATTTTACAATAGGAGCTGTATTATCGACAACAATGTTATTTGAAATGGAGCAGTTTATCGGATATTTAGGATACTTACCATTGTTATCAAACCCAATCTCAATATTCGATTTGTTGTTAACAAATGTGTTAAAGGCTACAGTGATATCCTCTGGCAAGTAATGATCTGAAAGACTACTGGAACTATTTGTCACATCCCCATTCGTTAAGGTAATTGCTGCATCCCACTTTGAGCCCGTAAGTCCCTGAAAATAGTTATTAAGAATTTTATGGCCTTTCCCATAAGCCCTAACCCCACCACAGCCAATGGTATTGCTGGCCCCAGATTCAGGATCGGTATACACTGCAGTCTTACCCTCACCAAAGAAATAATTTCCTTCGGCAATAGTACCAGTCCCCTGGCGCAGACATAGCGTCCCAAGGCAGCGCTGAAAAGTATTGAACCTTACCGTATTATCGCATGATTTTATCGATACGATTTCAGGATCTCCATCACAATCCTGAAAAAGATTGTATTCTATCACTGTAAATCCACTGCTTTTAGACAATGGGCTTACGCCCACTCTAATGCTTTCTTTCTCATTGGCAGCCCTTGGGCCATTATTTTTAAACACATTATAACTAATGGTATCATGCTGTGACTGTTGATTATAATTTCCATCCAGCACGATATACTTACCGGATTGCGTTTTACCATCAAAGCTGTTATGATCAATCAGATTGTGACCAGAGCGCAACGGCAGCGGACTGGCAAAAGTATCACCTATATAGATCCAGTTACATGAGCTGGTTTCTTTAATTTCAAAAGTATTTCCGGTGATCCGTACCCTACTGCAGTTCTGTATTTTAATCCCTGTACCTATTGAAGCACTTTGAAAAGAAAAGCCTTTAATGGTCACATACTTTAAACTCTCAAGAGTTAATGCCGTATTGCCATTAAAAATAGCCTTACCCGGATTTTTTGCTATAATCATGATAGGTTTAGCCGGACAACCAGAACGTGTTATCGTTAAAGCACTAAGGTTGTAACTCCCATCTTCCACTTCAATGACATCCCCCGGATTCATAGCACTCAAAGCAGTTTTAAATTCGGCAACAGTGGTTACAAGTCTTTTAATTGCGGGGGTCGTAATTTCGCTGATATTAGCGCCAATCGTTAAGTTTCCGCTCACTGTGATTGATTTCGATAATTCATTTCCTGTAAGTCCACCTGTCCATCCGTTGAACTGAGAACAGGCATCATAAACGATGGTAGCGGTTAGCTTTGTCTCTTTATAATACTTGTTGTCCGTTGCTGCAGGCGACAAGGTGATTTGCCCATTTACAGGTTGATTTATACTGATCACATATTGTGGTGGTGGATTCCCGAGATCAACCCCAGTAATTGCACCAATGGTCATATTTCCGGTTACTGCAAAACTTTTCACCAGCTCTGTACCGCTAAGACCCCCTGTCCAACCACTATTCTTATATCCTTGTGGTAGTGTGAGCGTAGCTGTAACCTGCTGGCCCAGCTCATAAGATGTAGCTGCAGGACTCAAGGTAATCGTTCCATAATCGGGCTGACTAAGTGTAATGGTTCTTGAGGTGGCAGATGCGCCAAAGGAGATGTCATGTATTGGATTTGTCCCAATGTACATCTGATCTATAAAAAATTCAGAACTGGCAACCTGAGTATCCGAAGTATGATTAAAACGAAGGGAGTGAAATTGTTTAACACCTGCTATGCGGGCTCCACTCGCCGTAGGCGTATAACTTTCCCTGATGTTAAATTCAGCATCAACAAGCACCCCGTTGATGGCCACCTTATATTTTTCTGTAGCTAAATCAACTTTAACGCTGATCCTAACCCAGTCTTTGCTGGTCCATACCCCAATATTAACTGCGGCGGAGCCGTTATAGGCTTTTATTTTATTGTCAGTACCAAACTCAATTACAAATATCCGTTTAGCACTGTTCCCAAACAGATCATAGGCATTGATAGCGATTCCTTTTGTTGCAAATGAAACCGGATTTAACCAAACATCTGTATAAATATGTCCTGTTAAACCCGCCACAACGCCCGAGTAAGGAATAAAATCCACCAACAAAGCAGCGTTACTTGCATTCATATTCACAGACTGAGAACCGGCTTTAACAGCATTAGTTGCAGAGACGACCGCATTTCCAGCCTTTACTTTCCAATTGTTCTGATCATTTAGGTTTCCTGAAACATACCCATCTATGGTTTCAAACGAAGTTTGCAATGCTACCTGGGCTTTAGTTTTATCAACTACAACTAGCCCCAGTATTATGCAAAGGCATAATGCTAGTCTATTCATACAGTTTGGTTTTAAAATACGGGGTGGTTAAACCTCATACTTTTTATTTGGTCAGTGGCTACATTTGGTTCACCAATAATTGGTTTACCAATTATTGGTGAACCAAATGTAATCAATAAAATGACTCTTCAAACTGGATTTACAATTATTTTTATACTTTTTTAACAGCGATCCGCCAAAGGAATATAGCCGATATAATAATTAGTCCCCCGACGGTCATCACTGTTGCCGAAAAATCCTTCGCAACATAACCGAGGATACCAATGCCCACACCAACCACTCCCATAGAAAGTGCTATCACTTTTATTCCGAACTTATTTTGCTTTGCCGCGTCCGCATGCACAATCGGATCTATTGGCTTTACCGCTGTAACAAGTTTTTCCTTTTCCATCTCTACCGCTTTTGCAGAAACCATGCCTTTGGCGGCATAATATATTTCGAAGCATAAAAGAATAGCTATAGGAATCCCCATTCCCATACATGTTTCCATAGTACGATCAAGCTTTAATCCCCATATTCCCGGGGCGATCACCTTGAAAAACAGGTTGATCAGCAAGGATAAAACTGTTGCTGTAACTACTGACAATCCCCTTTGCCGCCGCGAAAAAAGTGTCCAGATGATTGGGGCGAATAATGCCCCACCTGCGATAGATGCTGTGCTTAAAACAACCTCAACAATTCCTCCAGCGCTTGGGATCCAAATCGCCACTACTATAGTTAATGCACCAAAAAGTAAGGTAAAAAACCTGGCCATCCAGATCACTTCCACTTCTGAAGCATTCGGCCGCAATAAGTTTTTATAAATATCCTGCGCAAAAACTGTAGCGGCCATGTTAATTGTGGTATTGGCCTTACTTGAAGTTGCTGAAACCATACCTGCGAGTACAAGTCCGATTAATCCCGCCGGCATTACCCGCTGTATGAGCATCATATAAGCATCTTCTGTTTCCAAACCCTGAAGATTAGGATTGATCACCCGATAAATCATAGGTGGAATCATCCAGATAAAAGGGCTGATAAAGTAGAGTATTGTAAAAATACCGGCTACTTTTTTAGATTCTTTTTGACTGGAGACACTGGTATAACGTTGTACATAGGACCAGTTTCCGCCGATATAAAAGGTTTGATAAACCACAAAAGCCAACATAAAGCCGAAAGTATAGTCCTCGTTAAAGGGCTCAAAGAAATGTGGCGGAGCTTTAACAATCAGATTTGCGGGACCACCAATTTGAGCAAAGGCGATTGGAATTACGATAAGTACCGCAGCTGTTAAAATCACGAACTGCACTACATCTGTAACTAAAACAGCCCACAAACCACCTGCAGCTGTATAAACGACAATGATTAAGCCGATCACAATGATACAGGTTTCCAGAGAATAAGGTGTGGCCACATGTACCATTTTTCCCACCGGATATAATACTGCCGCAGTTGTAAAAAGACTTAGCAGCAATGTCATATAGGTATAGAACTGCTTTTCGCCAGCTCCAAAACGCTTACCAATGTATTCAGCAGCGGTTGCCACCCCTGTTTTTTTCCACTTTGCGGCAATAAACAAGGTTACAATTAACCCACTAATAGCCATCGTTAACTGTATGGCATTGGCAACCAAACCATGTTTATAGGCTATAGATCCCCAAACCACAAAGGTCCCGGCAGAAAAGTAACTGATAAACAAAGACAATCCGTTTATCCACCAGGGAGTTTCCCCTCCGGCCTCAAAAAATGCTTGTCCACTTTTACTGCCGACCCTAGTAAAGGTTAGCCCTATGCAAAATATAAGTAAGGCAAAAACTGCCATTACAACGAAGTCTAATTGTCCCATTTAGTTTTGTAGAGTTAATTATTTTAATAACAGCGTACTGAGAATAAGGCCGCTGGGACATCTGCCGATGGATGTACCAGAGATATCGCAAGGCTTTTAGTATTTACCGGCTGGTCCAGTTCAATTATATTCCTTGTTTGATAATTATCAGTTTTGCTGAAAATAACTTTCCCCTCTCCATCCTTAATCACATAATCTCTTACACAAAATGGCATTACATGCTCCGGATGTCCCATTAATACAGACTCCATTGGATGATCATAATCTGTATCGAACAAAATCTCTATTCTTTTTATCGTTTTGGTTTCCTTCCAGTCAATGGTTATTGTTGGATTTTCATCGTTCCAATCTGCTACCCAAGCATTCGTAGCCGCGGCAGGCCTATCAATCCCATTTGTAATATTTGAAGCTTGAAAAGCATCAATACCAGGCTCATATTTAAAAGCAACATTCTGCCCCTCAGGTCTGCGCTTAGGACACCAGAATTCAAACTCATCCACACCTATATCCGCAGGTGGTGTTTGTTTTCCAAAATTAGATACAGCCTTGTTGATCGAATTGAATACCGACAAAATTCCGGTCACTCTTTTATTAGAAAAATGCAATTTGATTTTCGGGTTTTTCATGAAAGTGACAAACGCATATGCTTCATCTTTCATCTCTACATCAAACTGCAGGCGTAATTCGTTGCGTCCTGCGTTCACAGGCAGAATGATTTTATCCAATATTATTTCAGGGGTATGATTGGTACTTTTCTCACTTACCCTAAACTGTACTTCCAGTTCTGTTGCCTCCTCACTTTCCGCATGAAAGCTGAATGTTCCACATTTCCCCTTCTTTAGTGGTATCATTTGCGCGATAGAAAATTCCAGTGGCTTTAGCAGTCCGGCTTCCGGGAGTTCATCCAACAGCAGCTCTGATGAGGCCGTAACTACAGCAGTACCAACAAGGTCCTCAGGATCGTCCAACACTACATTAGGAATGTGATGCCCGGTACGAAGCAAGGCGGTCTGTAATTCAGTAATAAAACCCTGATGGTAAACATCAGCAGGTAGAATCTTCCTATCCTTACAAATTTTTGCCGCCATAGCTACCGCCTGCGCAGCATGTGCGGCAGTGGCCATAACCCTGGTAGAACCAAATGCGACATGTGTTGCACTAATGATCCTGCCTGCAAGAAAAAGATTTTTAATATTACGGCTATACAAAGAACGGTAAGGAATCTGATAAATACCTTTGCCATGCCATTGGTTACAACCAGGTTTTTCACTAAACACCCCATCGGCAGGATGCAGATCAATGCTCCAGCCACCAAAAGCTACAGCATCATCGTGCAAGTGCTGTTGAACAACGTCTTGTTGTTTAATCATATATTCACCTTCAAAACGGCGGCTTTCTCTTTTCCCCGGGATGGTACCGATCCATTCCAATGTTAAATTCTCGGCTTCAGGAAAATTGCCTGAGTTTTTTATATAATTCCATGCCCCATAGGCCACCTTCCACAGTTCCCACTTAATTTTCTCCGTATCGTGCACAGTATCCAATCTGCCGCCATATTCAAGCCACCAAAGTTTACAACCGTATTCTTTAGCGTTAAAATTTCTAAACCTGGGCACTTTTGTAATGTCATCCAGCGCGTACGATGGTGCTACAAATTTCACTGGCTTACCAGTGTCTTTGCTATAAAAATATAGACTATGCCCGAGTAGCTCACCATATTCCTTTGTCGGTGCAAACAGTTCTCCAAATTCCTCCTTGCTTTCGGCACCCATCCTAAATGCTGCCCCCGCCAAAAAAGCGACGATACCATCGCCGGAGGCATCGCAAAACAGTGGCGCTGTGATGATATATTCTGTAGAATTCTGACTGCAAAATGCCTTTAAACTGCTTATTTCATCCGCTGATGATTTTTCAACATCATAGACAGCAGTATTTAAAAGCAGGGTAATATTAGGCTCAGCAACGACTTTATCTAACAAAACCATATCAAATATCAAAGGGTTGCCTTCTGGATTTCTGTACACATTCTCAACCATGAGCTCATCTACCACCCCTCCCTCTCTTGCCCAACGATTGTTATTCCCCATGTGAGATGTTGCACCCAACATCCATAAGCGCACTTCACTACTTGCGTTTCCGCCAAGCACTGGTCGGTCCTGGACCAAAACAACTTTTAATCCTTCTCTCGCAGCAGTAATCGCAGCACATGTTCCAGAAACACCTCCACCAATTACCGCAAGATCCACCTGCAATCCGGCCGATTGTAAAACCCGCTTTTCGCCTCCTTGACTAATTATCATAAACTATATTTTGTATTATTTCTTACCTTCTGTAATACCCTTCCAAGTGTCTGTTCTAAATGGCGACAATGGCAAGCCCTCCTGATTAAAGACATTAGCACCGTTACTTTCTACCGGACTACCTGTCCAGGCATATCTGACAGCGACCGGTTTTATTTTCCAGAGCCAGACAACAATTTCATCTCCATCAATCTTTGCGTTTGCCCATACAAATTTTTTATCGGCACCCGCAATTGCGAAGCCTTTGGGAACCGTACCATTTTTAGTAATCAATCCCTTTTTTGAATTACTGAATTTGATGCGGATGCTGTCACCGCTTAATTTCATCGATTGGTACAATGGAGAAGTATTGAGTTTATTTTCGCCATACACTGTTTTCATGGTCTGAATTGCCAATCGTTTACCAACCACCTGCTTATTAAGCGGATGGATATCGTATGGATCACCAACATCAATGGTAACGGCCATGCCTGTATTGTTCAATGAAAGGGCTTCCGTCTGCGCCTCCCTTAGTTCCGCCCAGAAATGATCGACTGGCTCGCTTGTAATTGGGCCATAACCCGACAGCTGGGTAAAAATAAAAGGTAGATCTCCTTGATCAAATTGCTTTCTCCAATCATTGATCAGGAGTGGAAAAAGTGTTTTATATTGAAAAGCCTTACCTGCATTATTCTCTCCCTGATACCACAAGAAGCCTTTTACCGGCAATTTTTCAAGTGGAGCGATCATACCATTGTATAATGCCGAAGGCAACGAAGCTACATTGATCAAGCCCTTTGGCTGTTCTGGATAGTCTGTCGCAGGTAAACCCAGGGCATATTTCCATTCACCTGCCAGTGGTATAGTCGTTGGTGAGGCTGACTCAACCATTTGCTCTAACCTAATAACAGCTGCGTCTTTAGCTTCAAATCCCGCAGGTCTATCAAATGTTTCTAACCTGATGGTGATGATATTTTCACCTTTAAGTATCATTTCTTTTGGAATACGGTATACCCTTTTTCCGCCAGCCCCAGCAACTCTGCCTACTTCTGTTCCGTTAAAATAGGTAATGTCACGTTCATTCAGTTTTTCCATGATCAGCGTAAGATCCTGACCGTTCATTGATGGAGGAACTGTAATGTGCTTACGTAGCCATATACTTCCTTTATAGTTAGCAGGCCCCTGTTCATCAAGCGTTCCTGGCACAACGAATGTTTTCCAATTTGCATCACTGTATTCATTCTTATTCCATTTCTCGATATAACCTTTGTCCTTTTCCAACAGTTTTTTCGCATATGGGAAACTGCTGTTCATGTACATCTGTTTTTGGATTACGTCTATGGTAGCTCCATTTTTATAGCTCAGCAACAGGCTGTCTGCTTTAACTTTAAAATCAGGATGCGTAACTAGCGCGGCATTACTGATCCAGGATTCAGCAGGTGTACCGCCCCAGGATGTATGAATGATACCTATAGGCACCTGATAACGTTCATTCAATGATCTTGCGAAGAAATAGGCTACTGCCGAAAACTCCCAGGCATTCTCTGTGCTACAGGTTTTCCAGCTTGCATTTTTTGTTTCTTCTAAAGGAAAAGAACTTGCATGCTTAGGGACAGTGAAGAATCGAATTCCCTCATGATTGGCTTTGCGCAATTCATACGGCGCATTGAGCGTACGTCGTAATACCCATTCCATATTAGATTGGCCTGAACAAATCCAAACGTCACCTATCAGAATATTCTTCCAAGTAAATAAACTATCAGACACTACTTTTAGTTTATATGGGCCGCCCGCCTCCATAGCCGCGAATGAAATTTCCCATTTACCGTCATCATTGGTATTGACCTTTTGCTTTTTTCCGGCAAACTCTAGCTCAAAAGATGTTTTTTTATTGGCTGTACCAAAAAACTTAATTGGTTTATTCCTTTGCAGAACCATGTTCTCACTAAATAAGTTCGATAACCTCACAATTCCGCCCCCTTTTGAGAAGGATGCTATACAAACAAATGCGATTAGCAATGCGAAGACCTTGGTATACTTCAAAATCATATCTATGTTGTTCTTTATTTAAAATGCTTGCCTTAGGACTACAAAACCACCTGGTTTTATCAATTCTATCTGTCTAACTTTATCAAGGGATGAAATGTCCAGACTCAGTTCCTGTGATTCACCAGGTTTTAAGGTTTTAAGCTGTACACTTTTATCACCTACTTTTACCTGGTAGCCTTTTAAGACGTAAGAAGGGAAATCTGCCCGGGCTTTTATATTTATGGTTAGTTTTCCAGCTTTAGCGCTTAACACAGTTATCAATGCAGGTGAAAATTCTCCTTGCAAGAACCTGTAACTGTCTCGTGGCTCACGTTCTGGTGTAACAACTCCCCAAGACCTGTAGCCATCGGCGTTTGACAAAGGGAAACGGCTCAGATAGTCATTGAAGGCCCAAATGGATGCCCCAACCACATAATCTTTATTTCTAAATGCTGCTATAGCCTTCTTCAGATGATCAATGCGGTCTTTTTCCGTCTTATTTGGTGTGCTCATCATCCCGAATTCACTAATGTAAACTGGTTTTGACGGATATAGCTCATGAATCCGCGACACCCATTTATCATGGTTCGCATAAACATTGGCACTTATAAAATCAACATATTGTGACGCCTCGTCTTCCGGCTTCTTTATATAATCCCTGAAAACAATATTGGTAGCGAATGTAATCAACCTGGTAGCATCAAGCTCCTTTATAAATTTACTCATGTCCCTTACCCATGCTTGTCCCTCTGGTTTGTGTGAGTAAAACTCATTTCCTAAAGAATAAGCAATTACCGATGGGTGGTTCCAATCCCGCTCCACCATCTCTCTCATTTGCGACTGAAATTTCCTTCGCATCATCGTATCAGCCATTTGCGAAGACGCCAGTTGCCAGTTCCCCGCTTCAGTGATGATGAGCATTCCATGTTTATCCGCCCAATCAAGCAAGTCGTTAGATACCGCATGATGACCAATTCTGGAAAGTTCCATTCCTGCCGATTTCATCAGTACAAGATCTTTCTTTAGTATGCTGTCGGGATCTATAGAACCATAACCGGGATAATCCGCAGGCCTGTTTCCACCTGCCATCCTTATAGGCTCTCCGTTCAGAAGAAACTTCGCGTTTTTTATTTCAATCTTCCTGATCCCAAAATTATGGCTTAACGTATCCTTACCAGTAAACGCCTTCAAGGTATACAAGTATGGATGATCCTGGTTCCAAAGCTTTACCTGCCCCGCATTCATATTGCCATTAACAACTACTTCTTTTGAAGCATTTGCGGGAATGCTAATTTTAAACGGCTTAAATAATGATAAAAATTTACCAGATTCATCCTGAACATGAATAGTCAATGTTACTGTAGTCGCAAAAGCAGATGTGTTTTTAATAAACCCAGTAACGCCAATATTAGCGGTACCTTTTTTCAAATCCGGATCGGTATGAATTTTAACATGACTCAGGTAAACCTCAGGCCGGATCTTCAGTTCAACAGGCTTAGTGATCCCACCGTAATTCATCCAGGGATAAACCTGGGCAGCACTCGCGTTATAATTTGAATCGACAGCCCTTGCTCCGGGAATAGTTGTCCTGTCCCAGGAATTGTCGACCATCACAGACAATACATTCTTTTCTTTTAGCACAGAAGTAACATCCAGCTCAAAAGGAGTATAACCGCCTTCATGCGAACCTACTTTCTTGCCATTTAACCATATCTCACATTTGTAAAATACAGCATCAAACTTTATAAAGGCCTTATTACCAGATTGGACTGGCTTGGTGTCAAACTTATTAAAATACCATGCTGTGCCGGTATAAAAGAAATACCTTTTATCAACAGAAAAAGAATGTGGAACGATAACCTTATCTAACTTACTGTCCGGAAAAGCTGGATCTGTCCAACCCTCACTTAGGCCAATCTTTAAAGGGTCTAGCGCAAAAGACCATCCACCCGAAAGCGATTGGGCATTTAGCTGTGCGTAACCCACTGAAGAGAATGCGAAAAGTAAAACAAAAAGAATACGCAGTTTAGATATCATACTATATATTTTTACTTAAAAGGCCTAATTTCAATAACCACCCCAGCGTTAGGACCAATAACTATCTTTTTGAAATCAATACGACTAATGGTTGATTCCGTTTTCAAAAACCCGTCACCAACCCTGGCATCTGTAATTGTAGTTTCCTTATACTTTTTAGATTTGGTTAAGAAATATGGCTTTAAGTTAATCTCTTTTTTCTCTGTTGTCCCGTTAATTGCCACGATATACCATTTATCGCCCTTTCTCTTTGCAAATGCGGCAACCTCAGCTATTGAACTACCAGGTAATACAATGGTTTCATCCCATGTTACCGGCAATGTTTTTAGCAGGGGTATAATAGGTTTAAATTTATCGTCGGCCAGTAACTTTATGGGATTCTCCGCCAGACATTGAAAAGGTGAATTTAACAGATAAAATAAGGCAAGCTGGTGTGTATTTGTGGTATTGGCTTTATTGTAAAACAGGCCGGGCGTATAATCACCATGGCCAAGAACAAGCCTTGTAAAAGGAAGCGCTGCATTATGCCATGCCGGAATTGGCTCATTCATGATATTCAGTTCCATCCCCCTGATCCCTTCCCTGGTCATTTCATTGGGATAAGTCTTACTCTCCCCTGTCGGGGGATGGCATCCATGAAAGTTGACCATTAACTTTCTCTTGGCACAAGCTTTTAAAAATCCAATTTCAAAATCAACCAACTCTTTAGCTTCGCTGTCCATAAAATCCGTCTTGATCCCAACAGCGCCTGTGTTTTTAACGCTATCTAAAAACCGGTCTCTTGTAGTAGCATCTCTAAGTCCTTTAGAATTTTTCCATACCCATACGCCAACGTTCTTTGTCCCCGCAAATGTGCAGATATCTCTCAGCTGCGTCCATTTATCGGCCCATTTAGTTTCCCAACCTTCATCTAATAAAGTATATTCAAAATTCAATTCGGCGGCAGCGGTTATAAATTTCATTTCTTCCTCCGGCTCCATATAGTTAGCGGTTCTGGTTATCCAGCTCCATACAGACCTGCCAGGTTTGATGTATTTTGTATCCGCATATAAATGAGGATCAGGCTCCGGATTCAGATCATTGATCATCGTATTGTTAACCAGATCATTCAAATTGCTTGCGTATAGTAAAACCCGCCATGGTGTGGTGATATCCCCTGAAACGCTGAATCCTCCAGTTTCTGTAAAATCAGCTTGCAAAGTCCTATTTCCTAAAGCTTTAAAGCGCATTCCGCTGTAATTATATAAAGCAGCTTCTGTAAGCATTGCGTACTTTTTCCCAGGTAGCTCAAACAACAAAGGCTTACCTTGCACAGGACCTTGATTTGAGATTATAGGCAAACTATCTATAGGAGTTTGGATCCAAAGTCCCGCATAACTCTTCAATTTCCAGCTGTTCTTTCTTTCAAAAAACCATACACGAGATTCAGGAAGTCTAAAACAAGTCAGCTCTTTCATCACCCGCTGATCAGCTGTTCCTGTAAAAATATATCTGAAGGCAGCACCTTCATTTGAAAGACGGAATTCAATTGTATAACTGCGTGACGCTTCAAATACAGAAAAGCTATAAAAATTATACCCTTTGCGTTTATCGCCACTTTTAGAATAAATGGTACCTTTTTTTAATCCGTTTAAACTTGTGATCTTGGTTCCGTAAGCTACCCCGTCAATTACGATTCCCATTTCTGATTGATCGATTACCGGCTTGCCATCCGCTTTTATGCTATAAAACAAGCGACCATCTTTAGGAAAGAGCTCGGCAGAGATATTACCTGAGGGACTGCGCATAGGCAGGTTTATCCCCCTTGTTAAGGCAAATGTATTTGTGGTAAGAATGATCAGAAAAAATTTAAGAAATAGGGCTGCTCTTTTCAATACTGAAGTTTTAAATCCGGTTTACGGGTATAATTTATAATTGGTTATCTCAAATATAGTATTCGGCTGAACAAGGCACGAAGTTTCAAAAGAGTAAAACATTTGGGAGCGTTCCCAATATTAGGGAACATTCCCAATCCAATTTCCCGTTACAACAATTATATATTATATTTAAAAATAAACCAATTTACCCTATCAAAACGATAGCTAGTTATGAAAAAGCACCAGGTTACCATTATCGACATTGCAAAGGAACTAAACCTATCAAAGTCAACGGTTTCAAGAGTTTTAACAGGGCATGCAAATGTTAGTGTCAAAACCAGGGAGGCAGTGTTAGAACTTGCGGAAAAACTGGATTATCAGAAAAATATGCTGGCCATCGGTCTCATCAGCAAAAAAACCAATACGATAGGTATTATCGTTCCTGAATTTTCAAGCTCTTATTTCCCTCAGATCGTTATCGCCGCGCAGGAGGTTGCCACACAGGCCGGTTACAATACTGTTTTCAGTCAATCCAATGAAACTTATGAAACCGAAGTTGCGAACACAAAAGTGATGCTTGCCAATCAGGTTGATGGCATACTCATTTCCATCACCAGAGAAACAAGGAATTATGATCATTTAAAAGTATTTGAAAGAAAAGGCATTCCCATTGTCTTTTTTAATCGTGTATGCGATGAGATGAAAGTCCCGAAAGTAATTGTTGATGATTTTGAAGGGGCCTTTAACGCAGTAGATTACCTGATTAAGAGTGGAAGGAAAAGAATCGCCCATCTGGCCGGTCCAGTCTCATTAAAGATAAGCGCAAATAGACTGGAGGGCTATAAATCGGCCTTAAGGAAAAACAACATGGTGATTGATGAAGAACTGATCATCTCTTATAATCTAGAAGTATCAAAAGTTAAGATTTACATCAATCATCTTTTAAGTTTAGAAAATCCTCCTGATGCAATTTTTGCAGTAAACGATCCAACGGCAATAGAGGCCATTCAGATCATAAAGAAAAAAGGGTTGAGAATTCCGGAAGACATTGCGATCATTGGCTTTAGTAATGATTATGCTTCCGATTTAATTGCCCCCTCATTAACGACTGTCGCCCAACCTATATCGGAGATTGGCAGTACTGCAGCTCAGTTATTAATAGAACAGATCAACAGAGATGTAAGTGAATGGAAGGCGGTAACGAAGGTACTGAAGACAGAGTTGATCATCAGAAATTCAAGCTAAGGGTATTCGTCATCCTGAATTTATTTCAGGACCTCGCACCTGCCATTCAAAACCTGCTCAAGAGGGGTCCTGAAATAAATTCAGGATGACGACGAGCAGAAAAAGAGCTTCAAAAGATTAATCTTTTGAAGCTCTTTTTGTAACTGATTAATTTATTCCTTTGTTCGCATCTAATTCCGTTTTTGGTATTGGCCATAGATATCCTTTTGAAGCATCAAAGGGCGTACGCGCCAATGCTGTTGTGATCTCATAAACGATGCCAGTAGATGCAAACCGGGTTAATTTTGCCGGGTTAAACCCCTTTAGATCTTTGTAAGTATCGGTTCCTATTCCCCAACGCATAATGTCAAAGATCCTTAAACCTTCAAATGCAAACTCTACTCTTCTTTCATGCCTGATGACATTTCTTAAAGCTTCAGGAGAAAGCGCTGTTCCTTCTGCGGTCTCAACTTTTGGCATCATCACACTGGTACGCTGTCTAACTTGGTTAATTAAAGAATAGACATAGGTCTGATCATAGCCACCTTTTTCAACTAAAGCTTCAGCTTCCATCAGTAGTACGTCAGCATATCTGATGATAATTGGGTTCACTCCCGAAATACCTGAAACATTGTAATTAGTATATTCCACATATTTCCTTACCCTGAAACTGGTAAGATTCGCCGCTTTTTTATCTGTAGGATAAAATACGCCTGGAGCTTTTGTGGTCGCATTATAGGAATCAATTGTGTAAGGAACCACTATTGAAAAATGCATTCTTGGATCGCGATTCTGAAACCTATTGTCGTACCCACCATTAAGGACGTAAGTAGATGGAGCAACCAGGTCCGATGTTCTTACTGCCGGGTTGTAAAGCGTGTTAGCAGAATTTGTAATCGATAGTCCATTGGTAGAGTAGTATTGTTCGTACAGATCATGAGAAACCTGATAACCGGAGAAGAGATAGAACCTATCGTACCAGGAGTTAGATAAACCTTGCGGCAACGCATTAGTCTGGAACTGCATATCAAAAATAGTTTCCAGGTTACCCGCTTCCCCTTCAGGCAGGAACATCGTTTTATAATCCGGCATGATCTTATAATAATTCAAAGCTTTAACCTTAACGCAGTAAGCCGCCGCTTCTTCATATCTTTTATTGTAAAGCAATACACGCGCTTTGATCGCTAGTGCGGCTCCCTTTGTAGCTCTTCCTTTTTCAGAAGCAGCATAAGAAACAGGCAGCAGTGCAGCTGCATCTTCCAGATCTTTAAGCACTAGCTCAACAATATCTGCGTTTGAGCTTAAGGGTTTATTAGCATCTTCAAGCCCCTCCGGTTTCAGGCGCATCGGTACACCTCCGAAAAAGAAGGACAGATCGGAATAGGCCAGCGCACGTAAAAACGTTGCTTCTCCCTTATATTGTTTATAAGTAGCTTCGGGTAACTTCACATTGTCTATGTAAGCCAAAACCGTGTTAGCTCTTAAAATCACCTTATAATCTCTCGACCATTTATTTACAATGTAGCTGGTTTCATTGTTGTACGTCCTGTTCCACATGTCCCTATAGTCAGGAAAATAGCCATTATCAACAATAAAGTCTGTATAGATCGGTTCATTTTTATCGGAGACGTATGCTCTGTAAATTCCGTTCACCGCTTCCTTGATGTCATTTTCTGTCTTAAAATTATCAGGTGCGAGAAAATCAATAGGCTTGCGGTCCAGAAACTCCTTGGTACAGCTTAAAAACAAACAAGCCATGCAACTTAAAAGTATATATTTTATGGTTCTCATATCTTTTACAATTATGGTTTAAAAATTAAGGTTAACACCTAAAGAATAAGTGGCGACCTGAGGATGAAAAGCTGCAGTAACATTTGTAGAACGTCTTTCCGGATCAAAGCCTTCCGGGAAGTCCGAAATCAGGAACAAGTTTTCTGCATTGAAAAATATCCTGCACCTGCTCACATCAAATTTCTTGGTAAACGAGCTTTTTAAGGTGTATGATAATTGCACACTTTTTAGTCTGAAATAAGAAGCATTGTAAATGTTGTAGCTTGTGATTAGTGCATCACGCCCCTTGTCTACATATATCCTTTGATACTTATCAGAAGGATTATCAAATGTCCAGCGGTCAGTAACCATACTTGTCAGCAACGGCCCAGTAGTGTTAAAGTATGGAGCGATCAGGTTACCATTCATATAGGCATCCGTACGCCCTGTACCCTGTCCAATCACATTTAAACCAAAGTTTTTATAAGATACGTTTGCAGTAAATGAATATTGAAATTTAGGAATGGGATTACCTATAAGCGTTTTGTCGTCCGCATTAATTACACCATCGTTTTTAACATCACTTATTTTTATGTCTCCAGGAGCCGGACTAGTCATTACGCCAGACACGTTAGGCATCCCTGGTTTTAAGACATATGTTCGGTTTTCATGCGGCACAGCAGGATCGCTGCTGTTTTGCCAGGTAAAATCAGAGACCTGATAAATTCCATCCACCTTATACCCATAAAATGAAGAGAACGGTTCTCCAACAACACTCCTGTTGGTAGTGCTATGGTCTACATAAGACAGACCACCAAGCGACGTTAGTTTATTGGTAATGTAACTGGCATTTACGGTAAAGCCGTAGTTAATTTTATCCGCCTTTACCGGGGCATTATAACCAATACTCATCTCTACCCCTTTATTTACCATGTTCCCGATATTTTGGTAAGGGAGTACCGAAACACCTAATGAAGGAGGAATAGTTACCCGGGCAAGAATGTCATATGTTTTCTTATTGAAATAATCAAAAGTAATGTTCCATCTGTTCCACAATATCATATCGAGTCCCGCGTCAAATTGCTCAGTAGTTTCCCATCTAGTATCTTTATTCGCAAGAATTATGGTTCCTCTACCCGGTACAATGGCATTTCCGAATGCATAATATTCTGAACCGCTCATTTGATCAGCAAACGCATACTGTGTAAAGATGTTTTGATTGCCTAACCTACCCCATGAGCCCCTTAGTTTCAAGTAAACATCTTTCTTAAGCCCTTTAAAAAATTGTTCTTCGCTTATTCTCCATCCCCCGGAAATTGATGGGAAATTGCCCCATTTCCTACCATCAGCAAAACGGGAAGAACCATCCCTTCTCATATTCAGTTCTAACAAATATTTCCCGGCATAGGAGTAATTGACACGACCGAAAAAAGAAGCTGTAGCCGTTTCATTTGCTGCACTGCTTAAAAATGGAGAGGTTGGATCACCATAATTGAATATTGGCTGGTTTGAAGAAAGGTTTTTAACACTTCCGGCATCATAACTATAAATCATCTCTAGCCGTTCATGCGCTGCCAGGAACTTAAAATCGTGTTTATTCTTTTTTAGCGCATATTCTAAAGTAGCTAAAAATGTATTCAGGTCGCTTTGAGAATTCCTTTTTTCAAGACTCGATTCCCTCAGGTTAATAGCCGTTTCTTCATAGGTACCAGAAGTATAAAACCTTGGTGTAAAATTGACATAGTCTGTTTTTAATTTATTATTACCCAACAAAATCTTTCCGATCAGCCCTTTAACAGGCTCGATCTCTACACTTGCCCTTGAATTAAGGCTGTTCAGTTTGTTTTCTATTCCCCCGCCTAAATTCATCGCACCTAAAAATCTTCCCGGATAACTATATAAATTGGGATCACCAGTAAGTGTGTCTATAGATTGAATGAATGCTGTTGGTAGAGAGCCTGAAATTTCCGCCAAAGCCGTACTTGTTGGTGAAATCAATTCCTTTCCTTTTTCAGAATAACCTACCAGGCCCAAATTGATCCGTACTTTATTTTTAACAAAGCTGCCATTTAGATTACTGTTGTAGGATAGCCTTTTTGATGATGTACCGGTCAATATTCCATCCTGATCTTTGTATCCAACGGAATTAGAGAATTTATAATTTTTTTCCCCTCCCCTTAAGCTTAGGTAATGGTTTTGCATATAGGCCTTTTTATAATATACATCGTACCAGTTGGTATTTGGAAAATTGGGATCAGTCTGATTTTTAAAAAGCTCCAGCTGGCTTGCGTTATAAATCGGGGCTAATGCAACATTTGCCCTTGCTTCATTCAATAAAGAAGCATAGGTATAAGAATCTACCGTATTGGGCAGTCGCGTTGCATTTACCATAGAACCAGTCACATTATATTCCACCTGTAACCCTTTGCCTATAACCCCTTTTTTGGTTTCAATAATGATTACACCAGCGGAAGCCCTTGAACCGTAAATGGCTGCAGAAGCCGCATCTTTTAACACAGAAACCGACTCAATATCATTAGGGTTAACATCATTGATATTTCCCTGAACGCCATTAATGATCACCAATGGGTCGTTGTTGTTATCAATTGAAGAAACACCTCTGATTCTGATTTCGGAATTGTCATCGCCTGGCCTTCCTGAATTTTGAACAATGGTTACACCGGAAATCTTTCCCTGCAAAATCTGATCTGCAGATGTCAGCGCCCTCCCCTCTACTTCCTTTACAGAAACAGAACTTACTGCACCTGTTAAATTGGCTTTAGTTTGGGTTCCATAACCAACAGCAATAACTTCCTCCAGCTGAGTGACACTTTCCTTTAAAGTTACATTAATAACACTTTTGCCGGTTACACTAATGGTCTGGCTGGTATAAGAGAGGTAAGAAAACGTTAATGTTTTTACAACTTCAGGTATCTGCAAACTATAATTCCCATCCTTGTTGGTCATAGCCGTTACATTAGTATTACCGTTCGCCTTCACTATCACTCCTGGTAAAGGCATACTCTGGTCATCAAGCACTTTCCCTGAAATTGTTTTCAGTTGCGCATATATACTGATGCTGATAAATGAAATAAAAATTGTTAATAGTAGTTTTCTCATATTGATTTGTATTTGGTTTAATACCACTCCCAGTTAAAAAATGGCCTAATTGCAGTCTATGTTTGGTACTTATCTTACATCCCTTCCAAGGTTTTGACCGGTAATTTTAGCGAGTCAAGTTGATCAATGAACTTTTTCTTTCTTAATTTATAAGCTGCGTCGGACATTTCATAACACCTTAAATAATCAAAAAATACTGCACCTGACGCTGTAGCATCCGGTTTTTTCGCTATACAGCTTAACCATAGGTATAAGTCGTGTTTCGCAAGTTTTCGGACATCTACAGTTTTGAGTAATTTCCCATTAAAATAATAATTGAGGTAATCCGGGGTATACTCAAAACCAAAAACCTGATAACCAGCGGTTAGATCATAATTTACGGTAACATAATCCCTGTTGGCATTTTTTTTAATGGGCCACCATTGTATTGCTCCATAAGTAAAATAATTATTCGCATATTCCGCATAATGCTCGAAGCAATCAATCTCCAGCCTATCCATATTTTTATAAGCCGGATTTTTGTCGTCAAAGCCACTCATCCAGGATGTCCAGAAGGCTTCATGCCAACCATATCCACCATCCAATTTAACCCTGGTTTCATAATAGCCGTATTTTTTTGGTCTTTTTGTGATGATGCCGCCGCCGGTATAAGATTGATTTTTATACGTTTCTTTTTTCAAATTGATCATTACCTTTCCATCTTCCAATGTTACATTTTCCGATCTCTGATAGCTTGTGCCGCTAACGCCGACACGATATTTCCACATTGTAGTATCAAGGGATGTCGCATTGAATTCGTCTGACCAGCTAAGCTTATAACCAACTGGCGCCTGTGCATTAACTTGAATTTGAAAAACAAGCAGACATACTATTGTATAAAAGGGACGCATTTCCCTTAAAGGTAATAGTAAATATTCTTTCATCAGTTTATAATTTGGTTATCTAAATTTGCCCATTTTAATTCGTCACAACCTCAGCTGGCTCATTAAATAAATCTTGGGAATGTTCCCAATTAATGGGAACATTCCCAAGAAACGCAGTATTTTTGATTTTAGAATAAAAGAGTAAACTTATTGGAAGAAAATGTTTTGGAGGGAATAGAAATAAAAACGGGAAGTCCGTCTTTTAGAACGAACTTCCCGTTGAGTACTCAGAGCGGGAATCGAACCCGCACGACTTTTAAGGTCACAGGATTTTAAGTCCTGCGTGTCTACCAGTTCCACCATCTGAGCATTTTCCCAATATCCGTGGGGAAATATCTTTTAAAATAAAAGCCCTCTTTGAAGAAGGCTTTAGAGCGAAAGACGAGATTCGAACTCGCGACCCCGACCTTGGCAAGGTCGTGCTCTACCAACTGAGCTACTTTCGCATTGGTATTGTTTTGCTACATCTATTAAATGCAGTCTTTTGTACTCAGAGCGGGAATCGAACCCGCACGACTTTTAAGGTCACAGGATTTTAAGTCCTGCGTGTCTACCAGTTCCACCATCTGAGCATAATCGTTATCAACTTACATCGATAGGATTAATTTTATAAATATCTTCCTGGTATTGAAAATATTTAGAGCGAAAGACGAGATTCGAACTCGCGACCCCGACCTTGGCAAGGTCGTGCTCTACCAACTGAGCTACTTTCGCATTGATTGACATCATCCGACGTCTTCCCTTTTAGAGCTAGATAATTACTTATCTTGTTTCCGTTTGGGATTGCAAATATAAAGACTTTTATTTTACCTCCAAGTTATTTTTAATAAAAAAAACACCTTCTAAACTAACTCACTGGCCTTCAATACATCAATTATCAAATCTTTTTCAAATCCTTTGCTCATGAGGTAGCTAATCAGTTTATACTTCCGTTTAAAAGCATCATTTTCTTTAATCAAAGGAGCTTTTTTCTGCGCAGTAACTAAAATTGTATTCAAATAATCATCGTAATCAATTGTGTTCAGCGCCCGAGAAATCATTTTATCTGGTATCCTTTTTAGTTTTAAGCCCTGCTTTATTTTAATCTTCCCCCAACGCTTTATCTTGAACTTGCCAGAAACATACGCTTCAGTGAAGCGCTCTTCGTTCAAAAAATTAGTCTGTATAAGCTCCGAGATCAACTCTTCAACGTCATCCGACCATAAACCCCACTCATATAACTTATCGCGAATCTCCTGCTGTGCACGCTCCTGATAAGCACAATAATGCTCAGCCTTTGCCAGGGCGGTCTTCTTATCCAGTTTAATCTGTTTTTTTTCTTGCCCGTCGTCCATCATGCTTTTCAGCCCCTTAAAACCTTTACTACTCTGCAGTCTCTTCCAGTTTACCTTCTTTATTACGTTTCAATGCAATCTTAGGCTTATCCTGTGTTCCGGTGATGCTCAATGGAATACCAAACAACCCAAATGGCGGCAATCCTAGTCTACCGCTCATATTTAAACGTCCATCAAAACTCACCTGACCTTCAAAACGAGGTCTAAAACCCGCAACACGCATTTTAAATCTTTCGATATTAATGATGTTATTCGCAATAGTACTTTTGATCTGCACCTCAGATACATCCTGATTACTTAAGCTATCTCTTTTAGTAGCCTTACTCACGGCATTCATAAATTTAAAGCCCATCAAACTTACCTTCTTAACAGAAAGTACGCCTTGTCCCTTTAAAGTTGGATAAACTGGCATCATATTTCCATCTAACTTACCAGACAACTGATAATCCAGTCCAACAACCCCTTTAACCTTCGAAGCCGAAGTCGCTAAATCTCTAAACAATTTAATTTCCTTATAAGCCTTTGCAATATCAAATTCCTTTGCAAGTACACGATAATCAAAAGTGGCAGATAAAGGCGTTAAACTTCTATACTTAGCATCCATAGTTACCGCAGCACCAACTAAATTAAATGCAGCCTGATTTAAGTTCAATGTACCATTGTTTAGTACCAGATTACCTTTCGCATTTTTTATATCCAATCCGTTATAATATACGGAACCCACATTGGCACTTACCGATACATTTAAATTATCAGGAATGATAACCACACCTGCAGCGGCAGCTTTACTTCCTTTAGCGCCCGTACCGCCTCCTTCATTAAAAGCCATCAACTCGTCGACAAATAGCTTTCCACTTTTCAGATTAAAGTTACCCGTCAGCTTCGATTTATCTGCAAGTACGTAGTTAACCACATTACCCAGAAAACCTTCCATACTGAAATCAGACTTACCATAGCTTCCTTTAAAGTGTTCAAACTTCATCTTGTCCTGCTTAAATGAAAACACACCTTTGTTGACCAGGAAAGACTTCGGAAAAAGGTCAGAATTAAAGGTCATTTCCTTAACAATCACTTTTCCCCTATTGTTTAACTTACTATATCGACCAGCCATAGCATCACTTTGCAAGCCGCTAAAAGACACATCAGTAAATATAGATCCTTTTATATCATACCCTTTTACAGCAAACAAACGATACATTTTACCAATATCAATGCTACCCTTTGAGGTAATTTTATACTTAACATTTTCCAGATTCTGTACAGCAGCCTTCAACTCAAAGGGCTGTCCACCCATTTGGAAAGACACTGGTTTAATGTTCAAAATCGTACTCCTTAAACTACCATCTCTGTTTGTCAACACTCCATCCACAGAAATCTGCTCTAGCGCCTGATCAAAATGTGCTGTTTTAATTCGTCCATTATTTAACAAAATAGCAGCTTCAGTAACAGGAAATTGTTTTTTTGCCTTGTCATACCCACCCTTGCTCTTCACGTTTAGGTTTAGCTTTCCACTCAGTTCCAAATCTTTCAATGGATAAAACTCTTTGATCTCAGCAAAATTCAGCAAACCATTTAACGCTACATCGATTGGCGTTTTACCAGAAGTCTTTAGTTTAGCAAAGCCTCTGATATAGTTAGATAAAGCCTGGATATTCAGATTTGTCAATTCAAGTTCAGTGTGTTTATAATCCCCATCTGGATTTGTACCATTGATGTTAAAGCTGATCTTATCTATGGGTGACGTCACCGCAGCATGTTTGAAATAGCCGTCTTTTAACGAACTCACCAATTTAAATTTAGGGATAGTCGCAATTACCGTATCTACTTTCCTAAGTCCTGTACGCACTACTTTTTTAGTATAAGTTCCTTCCGCATGAAAATCCATTGCAAACCGCCCCCTTAGCTGATCCATCTCAAAAATCTTCGCCCACTTCTCTAAATCTATGTTTGCGCGACTTTGTATATATACTTCCGGCGTAACTAATCCTCTCAAATTCAATGTAGCACCAACATAATCCTTACCTATATTAAAATAAAGACTATCCATATTGATATATAAACTATCTGGATTTAAAGATGGGACCTTGGTTTGAAGATTTAAATACAACTTGCTAATCGGTTCCGGCGCCTTTGGATTAGAAATCTCCCCCTCACGTATCTTTAAATTGAATGATAGTGTAGGCATAATCTTCTGACCTGCCAGGTACTTTCCGATTAAAGAAGCCTTTATCTCGGCATAGCCCTTCATATTTGTCCGCTCCATACGCTCAGCAATAGCTGGTGGCATAGCCGAAAAAATATTATGCAGATCGGTTTCTTTAGCCTTTGTCCTAAAATTAATATCATACCCTCCCTCTATGAAAGAGAACTTGCCCACAAAATGAATAGGCAGAGAATTGATCTTCAAATCATTTTCATTGAACATCAAGTCCAAGGAATTAGTATTGATCTTGGTTACCAACCTGGCATTTATCTTTTTATTCAACAAATAAGGTTCATTGTTATAATAAACATCCAATGCCTCAATTTGGGCATTACTAGTCAGATCAAAAATAGCTTTGCTCAAATCGCCCTTTCCAGAATAGTTCAATCCACTGGCACTGATGAGCATCGGTACGGATTGATCCTGATAAATCAGCTTACTTTTACTGATAAATATGCTTTCAATTTTTATAGCTGTGCCGGCAGTATCCTGCTTTGCAGTCGTTGTTGTATCGCTACTTTCATAAACATTGTAATTCGCATTTCCCTTTTCATCCACCTTAATATTAATGACAGACTCATTTAAAAATACTTTATCTATCTTGATCTGCGACGAAAATATAGTACTCAGGTTAACGCCAAACGATAGCTCTTTACTGTATAGCAAGGTATCCTGCTCAAAAGGAGCAGATCCTTTAAGCATAAACTCATTTAGGCTAAGCGTTAAAGACGGAAAATGCTTAAAAAAAGAAAGGTTAGTACTTTCAAACTTCACCTCACCCTTTATATTTTTATTAATAGCTTTTTGTATTTCTTTAGAAATGGTCTCCGGGAACAAATATGGACCAACGAACAACAGTAGGAATAGCGTAGCGAAAGCTATTCCTGTAATTTTTAAAACTCTCTTCAATTTTATAAAAAATTTAAATCCTTGCAGCAAATGCAAAGATAATTTTTTATTTAACTAAACCACTGCTACTTAAATTAACTATAACACATTTACAATACTCAACTTAAGTAGCATATGGCCTCTGCAATTTCATTAATCATACTTCAACGCCGGATAACCCAACAACCTGCGCCATAAAGCAAGCTGGCCAATAATACTAGCCTCCCTATATATCGTAAAAGAAATCATCTCATAATAAGTCATCTTCATCCCTTCCATATCGAACTCGCTATCTAGCTTTGCATCCGAAATGTTTACCAGCGCTTCTCGTGCAATTGGCGTAAACTTTTCCCAGTCATTAATATATTCCGAATTAGTAGGATAAGTAGCCTCATCCATAATCCCTTTATGATCTTTAAACAGCTCTTCTCCCTTTTGTTTAAGCCCAGGATGTGTTTCTGTAGTCATCCAATATCGCTGCTGTATGAGGGCCCCAGTAAGCCAGGCCATGTGATTTGCTTTGGTATTTAAACGGTTATGCATGTCGGCTTCAGTAACCCCATCAATTGCCCGACTAAAAAAGGTGGTTTGCATATCAAATAAGGTAAGCAATCCTTCAGTTCTTGTACTTGCTGTTTTAGTCTCCATAAGACTCGCTGCTTTAGTTTCCATAATTTTATAATTTTAATGGTTAACATTAATCCAAGTCGAATGTTTAACCAATTTGTATTCATAAAATTAAGTATTGTCTATAAGACCTTTACAGGTACAACACGACAATTAAAAGGGGGAATCACGACATAAAAGGTCTTAACCTCAGCCTAATCGACTTAAACCAAGCCAAAAATAAAAATAATCAAACTGATTTACAGCGACTTAAAACATATTATTCAATTCACTAAAATAAAGTCTAGTAAATTTATAGACTTTATATATATTTGCATCAGTAATCGCATAAACGATGAACATATAGTCATGTGGCCGAGTGGTTAGGTAAGGGTCTGCAAAACCTTTGACGGCGGTTCGAATCCGCCCTTGACGTCCAGTACAATTTCTATATTGACTGCATTTAGATGTTTGGTTAGATCTAAGTTTTGTTTAAAGAGCCAGGTTGGATGACCTGGCTTTTTTATTTTTCATAAAACTCTATCGGAAGTTGATCCGGATCAGCAATAAAAGTAAAGCGCTTATCAGTAAACTCATCAATGCGAATAGGCTCCGCTTCTACTCCTTTATTTTTCATCCTGGCAATTACCTCCTCCAGGTCGTCCACTTCAAAAGCCAGATGTCTTAAACCTGCCGCTTCCGGTCGCGATGGCCGCTTTACCGGTTCAGGAAAAGAAAAAAGCTCTATTGCATAAACCCCATTCACCGCCAAATCCAGTTTATAGGATTGCCTTTCCGCTCGGTAGACTTCCCTAATCACAGTAAAGCCTAAGATTTCAGTATAAAAAGCTTTCGAAACTTCATAGTCGCTACAAATAATAGCGATGTGGTGAACCTTATTTATCATTTCACAAAATTCAGATTATTCCACGTAAATTTATAATACTATAATCTAAATATTAAAAACATGAATCAAAATGTAATCTGCTGGTTTGAAATCTATGTTAGAGACATGGAAAGAGCTAAGAAATTCTACAGTACTGTTTTGGGAACACAATTTAGAGATATGGCGGATCCTAGTGCGGAATCTGGGGGAATGAAAATGTCATTTTTCTCTGCCCCTGAAAACCAAGGCGTGTCGGGTGCTTTAATTGAAATGGCCGGGACAAAGGATGGGGATGGCGCATGTGTCAACACCATGGTCTATTTTCCATGTGAAGATTGTAGTGTTGAAGAAAGCCGTATAGCTGATGCAGGCGGACAGGTCGACAAGTCCAAATTCTCTATTGGTGAATTTGGGTTTATCTCCATATGCGTAGATACAGAAGGCAATCATTTCGGATTGTTTTCCATGACCTAGGTCAACTCCTTTTTTTATAATTCAATACTGCCCAGGTATTGAACACTAATGCGAATATCGCCATGATCCCCATCTGGGGCAGTATATCTTTAAAGCCACTTCCTTTAAGGATAACCATGCGCATTACTTCGATTAGGTAGCTGACAGGATTAAACTTTGTGATGAACTTTGCCCAATCAGGCATACTATCGATAGCCGTAAACAAACCACCCATCAAAATAAAAATCATCATAAAGAAAAACATCACAAACATGGCTTGCTGCTGGGTATCGCAAAAAGTAGAGATCAGCAAGCCAAAACCCAAAATAGCCAGCAAAAAAATAGATGCAAAGCAGTACAAAACCAACAAATTACCCACAGGAACAATACCATAAATTAATCGGGCCACCAATAGTCCCAACGTAAATACGACATTCTTTACTGCCAACATCCATATCCTATG
This sequence comes from Pedobacter hiemivivus, assembly GCF_005144565.1. NCBI lineage: Bacteria > Pseudomonadati > Bacteroidota > Sphingobacteriia > Sphingobacteriales > Sphingobacteriaceae > Pedobacter > Pedobacter hiemivivus. Next base: position 837,492 of record NZ_SWDX01000001.1, on the reverse strand, counting down.
GCTAAATTACTTTTTGAAATAAGTTGACAAACAGCATACACAGTAATCGGTAACTTTGAAACGGCATACTAATTTTCTTCCTAATGAAAAAGCTTAAACAAATCATCACTCAACTTCAATCTATTTCTACGGATGCATTAGGTAAACCAGACGACTTACTTTGGCAGTACCTCTTCTATTCACCTAAAATGCCGTTACGACTTGGACAGGAACAATTGCTTCAAAGTGCCGAAAAAATTAGCCTGAAAGTCAATGATGAATACTTTGGACAGGAAGAACTAACATTCCATACTTTTAGATGGGGAAAGGGAACCCGTAAATTGTTGCTTACCCATGGATGGGGATCGAAAGCCGCCGATTTTAGTGAATTTATTACAGCCTTAAATAAAATAGATAACCTTGAGATCATTGCTTTTGATGCTCCAGGTAATGGTAGTTCCGAAGGAGACCTATCAAGTTTACCATTATATGTGCAAGCGGTCAAAGCAGTTGTTCAACAATATGGTAAACCAGATGTACTGGTTGGGCACTCACTGGGCGCTATGGCTAATGTCATTGCATTGCGAGAAATGCAAATATCGCCAACCCTGCTAATTAGTCTTACACCACTTATAAAATTAAAAGAGAATTTTGACGCCAGCATGGATGCTGTAAATATTGGTCATACCAGTAAAACAGCATTTTTTGAGAGTTTAACAAAAATGTTCAATGTTCCAGCATCTTACTTTTCACTTGGTAATTGGCATGACGCTGGACTGCAGTTAAATCATCGTTTAATGTACGATTCAAACGATCAGATCTCTCCTTACCTATATCTGAAAGCGTTCTTAGATAACCATCCATCTGTCAAAGCGCACAATTATGAAGATGTTGGCCACGAAAAGATATTGAAATCAGCTGTTGTTATCGAAGATGTAGTTGAGGCAGTAAAGTCAGCTTTAGAGATCCAACTTTAATTTCATCATTTTTTGTATCTCTTACATATGTTTATTATTAAATCGAACACTCTACTTCGAATACAATTAATATATTAAACATATAATTAACAATAAAACACACTAAACATACTTAATTGTTGTAATTTTATTTTTTATATTAAATAAACCTATAGATCTTTGCCTTGCTAATTTATAGTATGCAAGAAGAAACCAATGAGGCAATACCTGCTCTTAAAGGGAAAAAGAAGGCAGATTTAAAACACAGAAAAAAGAATGACATCTTATTAAAGGGTGTTATCGAGGATCACTTTGCAGATGTGCTTCGATTTTTTTATGAAGATGCAGATGAAAGATTTGATATGGCGAAGGGCTTTGAAAGCCTAAACAAAGAGCTACATGAAATCCATCCCCAGTTAAGCCGAAAAGGTGGCAGTCGCGAAGCAGATGTTTTAATAAAAGTATTCTTACTTAATGGAAGCTCAGAATGGTCTCTCCTACATTTAGAAATTCAAAAAATCGTCAATAAAAACTTCCCAAAACGGGTGTATCAATATAACTATCGTTTATCCGATAGATACGAAATGCCAATTGTGTCTTTGGCAATATTTACTGGCCTAAAAGGTCAGCTACAACTCAATGAACATAAAACCAATCTGCTAGGAACAGAGCTAACTTTTAAATACAAAACCTATCAAATCTTTGATCATAGCGAAGATGAACTACTTAATATGGAAAGTCCATTTGCATTGGTCGTACTAACCGCTCAGCAAGAAGCTCTAGCAAGTGTAGCAAAAGTGAAAGAAGAAGATCTTGATATTATACGCACAAAAATAATGCGTGCAATAGTAAGCAGTAAAAAATTAGATGTGGATGGGATCAGAAAGTTTCTGTATTTCATGGATAATTTTATCCCCATTCGAAACCAACAATTAAATAATAAATTTCAACAAGAACTTAGAAAATTAACAGGAGGAAAAGTCACTATGGGTATTATAGAAGCTATAAAAATGATTAGTCATGAAGAAGGGGTACATGAGGGGCTAGAAAAAAAGAGCCACGAAGTTGTCGAAAATCTAATTTCACAATTAGGTTTAACCAATAAGCAGACGGCAAACATTGCCAATGTGTCCATATCATTTGTAAGAAATATACGTAAAGAAATAGAAGTCAAAAAACGGCAAAATACACTGCAACAGGTATCGTTAATCGATAACAAAAAACCACTAAATAAGAAATAAATCAGAAAAATGATTAATTAAAGTAACAAATAGTAACAGTCCAACACCGAACAGCCACCTTGCTGCTACCCCTATTTACCCGGACATTACTCGGACATTACCCGGACGTTACCCGGACACTACGCGGGTTGGGCCGAGTAGTGTCCGTTTAACTACTGGTTAATACCCGGGTATTAGCGGCCGATTGAGCAAACGCTATCCTAGCCCAGATAAAATCTGGGTTGCCATAATCACAATAAAAGTTGATTTAAACTACTGAGAAACGACTTTATAGATAAAGCCTTTATTGCCGGCTAGCAATACCAAATTGCCTTTTTTAGATTTTTGCACCACATTAAAGCCCAGATCAGAAATATTGTACCATTTCAACCCGCCATCCTGCGAAATATCAGTCCCAGAACTGCCTGTTGCCAGTAAAACTTTAGCATTTAGATAAGCTACACCGGAGCGGTAACCACTAACAGGTGTAATCGGCTTTTTCCAGGTCCTCCCAGCATCGCTGGTCAGTAAAACATTATTGGAGTTATCCTTATCTTTCAGATAATTCCCACCAACAACTACACCTTTGTTTTTGTTATAAAATGCCATAGAGAAAGTTCCGGTGCTAGATTCCCCCTGGACAATCGGACAAGGAAACCGTTTCCAGGTATAAGCATAGTTATCAGAAAAATAAATATTAGCCACCGCACCACCAGTAGCAACCCAGGTTCTACCAGCTGGCAAAGTCTTAATTGTTGTTCCACTCGCAGCAAACCCAGCTTCACCTACAGTCATATCCAATGTCAGATTAGCCGAAATATCATTCCAGCTCTGTCCACCATCCTTTGTCCGCAACAATTGCATTTTATGCAAAATGGGATCACCAAAGATGATCCCATTTTTTGCATCCCAGAAATCCATTCCATCTAAAAATATGGCCGAATCCAGGTTTTTATAACGTTCCGTCCATGTTTTACCACCATCGATGGTCAACAAAACATAGGCTGGCGAACCCGCATTTACAACGATTGCTTTCTGTTCATCAAAAGCCTCAATATCTCTGAAATCTAATTTTTCATAGCCCATAGGTTGTGTCCATTGCCAGGTTTTACCCCCATCAATAGTTTTACCGATATGCCCATTGCTTCCACTTACCCATGCCACCTCTCCCGAAACGACAGACATTCCTCTTATGCTCGTATTCGTGCCCGTTGTTAAGGGTATCAATTTATAAGTTTGTGCAAAACTGATAAATGGTAAAAAAGCAAGCCAGTAAATTAGATATTTCATTTATTTAAATCTTTTCCAAACTTCCGTTCTACCAATCAAAGAGAAGCCAATATAACCTCTCATATGTAACTCATTATTACCCTTCAGGGCCATGTTACACTTATAGGTCTTACCAGATTTGGGATCATAAATGGCCCCACCGGTCCATTTTCCATCATCGAAGCTGAAGTTCTTTAAAATCTCCAAACCTATAATAGGTTTAGATCTTAAATTCTCTTCCGGATTTTTCACATCTGTTTTAGTCTCCCCTTTTTCAGTTTTAGGATCTTTTAGCCAGACAATCTTACCGAAGTATTTATCACCTTTTTTGGTAATATCGATATGTGCCTCACCTAATGAGTTAGTCCATGTTCCGACAACGGCATCTTTGGTCTGGGCAAAGCCCACTAAGGAAATTGCTGTAAAGAGCAATATAAATGTTAAATGCTTCATAGGTATAATTAGTATTTAATTAAAGATACTAAATATACCTATGAAGCATATTAATCAAAAAAATTATTTGATCGTTTCTTTTACCTCACCACAGGTTAACATACTATCTCCGAAATAAGGATTTTTAATATCTTTTTGATTACTTAACCAAGACGCACCTTTGTCATTTAAAGCCATTGGGCAATACTCCACATAGAGCTCACCTGAAGTTAAACCAGAGTTTTTTACCTTGGCTATAAAATCATTGCTTAGATCCGAAAATACCGTTCTTTGCACCTCAATATCTGCAGCAGCACCTATTTTAGCCGCCAATGCAGTCAATCCACTACCATTACTCAATTCTTTTGAGCCCAATTCAATAGCATTCGCTGCAACTTTTGCCTCAGCCATATCACCATTTACAAGCGCAACAGTCAAATGAGTATAATGTTGATATACCGCATTCAATTTATCGTCTTTTAAGCTCACTCTAGCCACCGTTTTTTCAACTGCTGCACCATGACCTTCGCCCGGCGCATGATTGTGTCCAGCATGAGGATCTGATTCAGCAGGTTTTTGTGTATTTCCACATGCAGCAAATAGCGTTACAGCAGCTATAGTAATTACGAAATTGGTTACTGTTCTCATCTTTCCGTTTTTTATGATTAATATTTAAGATTTCTATTTAAGCCCTTCAACAGGGTTTTTCCCTTTTTTAAGGATGTATTCGCTATACAAAAGGTATGCTCCGGTTACCACTACCTGATCTCCATTTGTCAAGCCTTCCGAAATTTCTACCTGATTATCGTTTTCTGTTCCAGTTTTCACCAATCGTGGTTCAAAGCTGTCTTTTCCAGTTTTAATCCATACATGCATTCCTTTTCCGTCTCTAATCACGGCATCTACCGGTAGTGCCAGCACCTTGCTTTTATTTCCTGAAGGAAGAAAAACGTTAGCTTGCAGACCGGGTTGCCATTGATTTCCAGGATTAGGAATGCTTCCCCTAATTTGTGTAAGCTGAGTACCCGACTGCAAAGAAGGTGTGATAAAACTAATGGTCATTTCTTGTGGTTGATCTTCCCAACCTGCCACAACAACCTTTGCCTTTTGACCCTGCTTAATTTTGGCGGCTTCGCTTGAATAAACATCAGCTTCAACCCATAACTGGCCGTAGCCTTCTAACCTTAATATCGGATTACCCTCGGTTACATATTGTCCTTGCGTTACCGACAACTCCGCTACCACACCACTTTCAGCTGCATAAAACACAACATAAGGATCTTTCTTCTGCGTCTTTACCAATTGTTGCACCTGACTTTCAGATTGTCCGTACAGCAATAACTTTTGCTTCGCAGAAGCTACAATCTGGCGTTCTATTTTATCCCCTTGAAACTGTTTTTCCTGAGCTACTGCCATCAGATACTCCTGTTGCAAAGTCGCCAATTGCTCAGAATATAACTTATACAAAGGTTGTCCCTTGTTCACCTTTACGCCAGTCTCACGAACATACAATTGCTCAATCCTACCTGCAATACGGCTAGAGATATAGCTGCTTTGTTCCGGATTAACGGTCAACCTTCCATTAAGCTCCTTACCCCCCGACAAGATATTTTCCCCAATCATAATGGTGGTTATATTCGCCAAAGCCTGACGTTTCTCATCAACTTTAAGGGCTTTATCGTCGCTGTTCTTTTCAAAAGGTACCAAATCCATCCCACAAATGGGACAAGTACCCATCTCATGTTTAATAATTTGTGGGTGCATCGGGCAGGTAAAAGTCTGCTGTTTAGCTTTAACAGCTCCAGCTTCAGGCTTTTTTTCATTACTGCAGGCAGCAATAAATACTGATGGAAGTATGGCCATTAAAGCCATTCTTTTTATAAATAATTTCCGTTCCATTTCTTTAATCTAACCGTTTACAATCATTTTAATTGCGCTTTGATGAAGCTTTCACTATCTACCAGGTAAGCTGCATTTTGGCTGATCTCCCAATTGCTGATATCCTCTTTAATTTGCACCATTCCGGCTATGGTTATTCCAGCCTTTACCGACTTCGGAAGCACCACATTACCTTCCTTTTTAAAAACTACCGTCTTATTCCCTAAAGATAATACAGCAGATTCGGGCAACCACCATGATGCAGCAAGCAACACCGGGATTCTAGCGGTAAGTAGCTCACCTACTCTAAAATTGGGTTTATTAAGATATATTCTGGCGATGGTAAAGTTTTCCCCATCCTTAAAAATAGGCTGAATCATGCCAATCGTGGCAGTCTGGATAGTACTTTTATCAGCCGTTTTGTAAAACGAAAACTTATCACCTTGCTTAACCAATGACGCCAAAGATGGCTTAAATGAAAATTCAGCAACCAGCTTATCGGCATTATAAATGGTAAAAATAGACTGACCAGCACTCACATACTGTCCCTCTCGCAACATGACGGGTGTATTTACCGGCGCTGCAGCTGCAGGCGCGGCTGTAGCGCCAGATGACGCCCCCATCCCAGTCATACCATCTCCACCAGCGGCAGGTGCAGCAGCCGAAGGAGCAGCACCAGGTGTAGCAGCGGCAGATTTTTCTAGGATGTACCCGTCCGCATTGCTATATACCGGAATCCGATAATTTACCTTCCCTGTTTTTAACACTTGATTAACACCCGATGCACTCATTCCCAACAGCATTAAACGCTGTTTTGCTCTGTCCAATAAAGTAAGATCAGTTTCTGATCTCTTCAAAAACAACAATTCCTGTTGCGCAGCAGCCAAATCCGGAGAGTAAACCTCCATAATCAACTGCCCTTTAGCAACTGGCTGATAATTGTATTTAATAAGCAAACGCTCTATCCTTCCACTTACACGACTAGCTATGCTATTTTGGTTGCGGGTATCATAATTGATGATACCTTGCGCTTCTTCCGTAAATATTTTGGTGCCATAATCGGCCTTAATTACTGGTAATGTAGATACCACCTGCTCATTTGAAGGTTTTAGCAAATGAGAAAGGTTACTGTCAATTTTCACCGCTCCCGGATCTTCGTGTGCAGCGTTCTTATCTTTTTTACTCCCAGTACAAGCACTCATCACCAGTACACCGATCATCAGCACCGCAGCCTTAACGATATAGTTCTTTCTCATAATCGGCAATCATTAAATAAAGTTTCAATTTCTCGTCCAATACGTTACTCTGCATCATGGTCAACGCTTCCCAAGAGTCAATAACTTCAGGCAGCTCCATCTTATTCTCACGGTAGCTTAAAAAGTTAACATCCAGTGTTTTTTGCAGACTAGGGATAATCTTATCTTCCATCGCATCAATCCGTTTTTGCATCGACTGAATTTCGAACTGCATACCGTACAACATACCCTGCGTTTCCTGCAACATAGCCGCTTTCTCTTTGCCCATAGCCTCCACTTCGTACTGCATGCCTTTCACTTCCGATTTATACATTTTCGAAGACCATGGCGCGATTGGAATACTTACCATACCCATAATGCTATAAGCTTTAGGCATCATTTTAGTTAAGGGCGACATGTGATCAAACCTCAATTTAAAATCCGGTCTGCTTTGTTTTTTCATGGCCTCAATATTCAGCTGCATAGATTGGATACTATAATCCATTTTCTTGATGTCGTTTCTAGCCATGGCCAAACTTGCTGTATCAATAGAAGGAGCTGGCACAAAAGTGGGTCTATAAGTCGTATCAATAGCAAAGGCTGAATTTCCCTTCATATTCATCAAACTGCTTAACCAGGCACGCGCTCTGGCGATATCCCCCTCCTGCATGGTGATCATGTTGCGGTTCTCTTCCAGCTTGGCAGCCGTTTTGTAAACACTACCCAATTTCGACTGGTTGTAAGGATACCTGATCTCTTCAATCTTTTTCATGGTCTCCATGATCTTCTGGTTTTTCTCCAGTATGCCGATCTTTTGCTGTGCAACCAACCAGCCAAAATACAAGCGCTTCGCCTGTGCTTTATATTCGTTTAAAGTCACACCACGCGTTTCGTTTTCAACCTTACCTTTCGATTCGATAAATCGCTTATTCGCGTTTAGCTTCACCGGATTAGGGATATCTTGTTCCAGTTGCACCATTATAGATCCTTTATCACCTTCATCCATAACCATCTGACCAGGATACGGAGTCATAAAAGTACCCAGCCCTATCATTGGGGCCATCCAAGCCGTTGCCGCTTTAGCAGTATGCTTATAACTCTCCGCTTTTAAACCATACGATTGCAGCAAAATGTTATTTTTATCTATTCTTTGCAAAACGGTATCCAGTGTAAGCACCGGACTTTTTTGCTGTGCCGAGGCTGCAAATGGCAACAACAGCAGTACACCTAATATTCTCTTAATGTTGTACATCGTGCACCTCCAATTTTCCATATTTTCTCAATTCGTATTCTTTGGACATTAAAAAGATCAATGGGGTAACCAACAGAATGTGTGTAGACGAAGTCAGCACACCACCAATCATTGGTAGTATAATCGGCTGCATTACATCCACCCCTACTCCCGAGGCCCATAATATGGGCACCAATCCAAATAGCGACACACAAACGGTCATCAATTTTGGTCTTAATCTTTTCGCTGCACCATGAACTACATATTCTCTCAAATCCTCTTTTGTGATGGTCTCACTCGAATTTCCTTTCAGCTTAATCAACTGCAGCATGGCATCATTTAGATAAATCACCATCACAATACCCGTCTCTACGGCAATCCCAAACAGGGCAATAAAGCCTACGGCTACACCAACGGAGAGGTTTACACCCCAGAAATAAATCATATAAGCACCACCAATTAGAGCAAAAGGAACTGTAATCAGACTTAGAAAAGCTTCTCTAACAGAGTGGAAAGCGAAATATAAAGAGAAGAAAATGATCACTAAAACTACTGGTGCAATCCACATCAAGGTTTGTTTACCACGGATCAGATTTTCGTACTGACCGCTCCATTCCAGGAAGTAACCTTCAGGAAGTACGCCCTTTTCTTTATTCAACTTCTCCATCGCATCCTTCACGGTGCTACCTAAATCCCTGTCGCGCACATTAAACATCACTGCACCACGCAAAATAGCATTGTCAGAACTGATCATTGGCGGACCATCTTCAAATTTCACGTCAGCTACTGCCGATAAAGGCACTTCGCCAAAAGTGGCCGATTGAATAGGGATACGCTGAATGCGCTCTACGCTATTGCGATACTCCTGAGCCAAACGTACACTGATAGAAAAACGTTGTCTCCCTTCAATGGTATTCCCAATGGTTGCACCGCCTAAGGCACTTTCAACCACCTGATTTACATCATCTACATTTAAGCCATAACGAGCCAATTCACCTCTTTTAACATCAATAGAAAGGTATTTACCACCGGTAATGGGCTCAACAAACAAGTCGCTCACTCCTGGTGTACCTTCTAATGCTGCTTTAACTTTTTCGGATACCGCAGCAATGGTATCCAGATTCTGGCCAAATACCTTGATCCCTACATCGGTACGGATTCCGGTAGCCAGCATATTGATCCGGTTGATGATCGGTTGTGTCCAACCATTTACTACACCCGGGATTTGTAACTTGGCATCCAGTTCATTTACAATGTCCTTTTTGGTGATGCCTTTACGCCATTCGCTTTTCGGCTTTAGGGTAATAATTGTCTCGATCATACTGATCGGCGAGTTATCGGTCGCAGTATTGGCCCTACCCGCTTTTCCCAAAACCTTATCAACTTCAGGTACCGACTTAATAATCTTGTCCTGCACCTGTAAAATCCGCTTTGCTTCTGCATTAGATACATCAGGAAGCGTTACCGGCATAAACAAAATACTTTGCTCATCCAATGGTGGTATAAACTCTGTACCCAAATTTTTAAGTAAAGGAATGGTAATCAACAAAGCAATGATATTAATTGCAATCGTTGTTTTTCTCCATTTCAGTACCGTTCTAATCACCGGCTCATAAACTTTTTCCAATATCCTATTTACCGGGTTCGCATTATCCGGTTTAAACTTCCCTTTCATAAAGAAAGAGATCAGTACCGGAGCCAACGTAATCACCAACAAAGCATCTACAATCATGATAAATGTCTTGGTGTAGGCTAGCGGGTGGAACAATTTACCTTCTTGTCCGGTTAACATAAATACCGGTAAAAAAGAGGTAATGATGATGACTGTTGCAAAGAACACCCCTCTTGAAACCTGCTTACTGGATTTCGTGATCACCGCAAGACGATCTTCTTCACTAATCCAATCCGGAGATTTTTTAAATATATTTTTAAACCACTTGATCATGATGTTGTCGTTTTATTTTGATCCTTTTCCCACAATTCGTATCGCTCTGACAGGTGTTTATAAGCATTTTCACTCATGATGATACCGTTATCTACAATTACCCCGATAGCCAGTGCAATACCGGTTAGCGACATAATGTTAGATGAGATACCAAATGCATTGAGTAGAATAAAGCTGGCAGCAATGGTAATCGGTATTTGTATAATGATGCTCAGTGCACTGCGCCAATGGAACAGGAACACAAATACGATGAGCGATACCACGATCATCTCTTCAATCAGCGTGTTTTTTATGGAGTCTATCGATTCTTTAATCAACTCGCCCCTGTCGTACACAATATCAAACTTCACCCCTTTAGGCAGTCCTTTCGATACCTCCACCATTTTGGCTTTTACCCGATCTATCACCTCGGCAGCATTCTCGCCGTAACGCATCACTACAATACCACCGGCACGTTCGCCTTCACCATCCTGATCAAATATCCCCAAGCGGGTTTCTCCGGTCATTTGCACCGTCGCCAGGTCTGATATCTTTATCGGCGTACCATTCTGATTTTTAACAGGAATATTGGAAATCTCTTCTAATGATTTAAGGTAACCAGAAGTCTTAATGATATAACCCATATCACTCATTTCGAACTTTCGTCCGCCCGATTCGTTGTTGTTGCTCCTAACCGCAGCAATTACCTGTGGCACGCTGAGCTTATAATACAGCAACTTATTGGGATCTATGTTGATCTGGTATTGTTTCTGGAAACCACCAAAAGAAGCAATCTCACTTACACCTGGCACATTTTGCAAGGCAAACTTCACATACCAATCTTGTATCGCACGTTGTTCGCCCAGATCCATATTTGGTGCATCGAGCGTATACCAAAGTACGTGGCCGACACCCGTTCCATCAGGCCCTAGTTGTGGAGCTACTCCTTCGGGTAAGGTTTTGGATATGGTACTAATCCGTTCCATTACCCGCTCACGCGCCCAGTATACATCTACATCATCTTCAAAGATTACGTAAATGAAACTCATACCGAACATGGATGAGCCCCTTACATACTTGATTTTAGGAATCCCCTGCAGGTTAGTGACCAATGGATAGGTAACCTGATCCTCTATTAATTGTGGTGATCTACCCATCCATTCTGTAAATACAATCACCTGGTTTTCTGAAAGATCAGGAATTGCATCTATCGGATTCTTTTGTACGGAAAATACGCCCCATACAAATAAACCGGCAGAAAGTATCAGCACAATAAACCTATTGCGCATCGACCATTCTATAATTTTATGTACCATTTATAATAACCCTCTTTCTTTTATTATTTTATTAGTGCGCTTTACTTGCTTTACCTGAACGGTCGTACTGGCAGCAGTCAGGTAATTTACCATAAGCAGCTTCTGTAGCTTTTACCTTTTCAGTATCGTAACCTGATGCGGCAACTTTTTGCTGTACCTGATCATTGGTGATTTTAGTAGAATCGTAACTCACGGTCAATACCTTAGTTACTTTATCCCAATTTGCTGAAGTTACTCCAGGAACTTTAAGTGAAGTTTCGATCGTCTTCTTGCACATTCCGCAATTACCTAATACTTTGATTTTTTCTGTTTTAGATTGTGCAAATACAGCACTACCAAGGAAAGTCAATGCGACTACCGAAAGAATTCTTAATGATTTCATCTTAATTCGTTTTTAAAGAAAATTGTTAAATAAATTGGATTGGAAGCTATACGCCTTAGGATACTGACGAAATCAGCGTAACGGCAGCTTCATGTTGCACAGAGATGCAACAAATTAAAAGAAAGAGGGTATTATATTCTGTAAGTACAGTTTTTTAGGTAGACAGGCACATGCTGTCCATCAGGGGGTGCATTGCTCAATGCTTCCCTGGTAATTCTTACCGGTATAGGTGCCTGATAATTAACGTATAATTCAGGCTGTATGATGGCTTGAGAAAGTTGCTCAAATTTATAAGCCGTTTGACTGGCTTTATGAGACTTCTCAGATTTAACCTCTTGTTGAACATCCTTGCAGCATGATTTCTTTTTAGAAACGGATTTTGGCATTCCGCAGAAATCACATGCGTCTTTAGATTCCTTTTCCAGACTCCAACTTACCAACTCTCCCATGCAATAATGAAAGTGCATAGTTGCCCCACTGGAAATCCCTAGGTAAAAAATGGCAAGTATGGTAAGTAATGTCCTTTTCATTATGATTCAAAGATTGAAAAAAGAACGGAGATATTTTTATATAATTCCGTTCTTTTTTTATAGCGTGTTGAGATTATTACAATTCTGTAGCGATATAGCCAGCTTTTTGAAGCGTATTTACCACTGTTTCTGCATCTAGTTGATCATTAGCTTCTACCGTAAGTATCTTTTCTGGATTGTTAGTATCTACTTCCCATTTAGAGATTTGTGGTAAATCGTTTAGAAAAGGAGTTACCGTTGCGATGCAACCTGAACATTTGATATTTGTTTTGAATTTTAGTGTTTCCATGATATTATTTATTTGTTAATGTTATTTTTTCTTTAGTTCGATCGTCATCCTGAGTTTATCTCAGGACCTCGCAAGAGAAAGGCGGCTTTGCAGGTGAGGGGTCCTGAAATAAATTCAGGATGACGTGGAGCCTAGCTTTGCGAATTTCAAACGCAAACTGTTACTCACTACTGATACAGAACTTAATGCCATTGCAGCTCCTGCAATCATTGGATTCAACAAGAACCCGTTAAACGGATACAATAACCCTGCAGCAATTGGAATCCCTATCAGGTTATAAATAAATGCCCAGAACAAGTTCTGACGAATGGTTTTAACCGTAAGCTTTGATAAACGCAATGCTTTTGGCACTTGTTGTAAATCAGAAGATACCAGTGTAATTTTTGCTACATCAATGGCAATATCCGACCCTTTGCCCATGGCAATCGAAACATCAGCTTGTGCCAGGGCCTGACTGTCATTAATCCCATCGCCAATCATCGCTACCACTTTTCCTTGTGCCTGCAATTGCTTCACAAAGTCTGATTTATCAGAAGGCAATACCTCTGCCTGAAAATGATCGATCCCAGCCTGTTTAGCTACCGAAGCCGCAGTCTGCTGATTATCTCCGGTAAGCATATATACCTCAATACCCGCATTTCTTAATGCGGCAACTGCTTTGGCTGAACCCGCTTTAATCTGATCTGCTATAGATACAATTGCCAATACTTGCGTTGCATTGGTAAAGTAAATCACCGTTTGCGCCAATTGCTGAAGTTCTACCACCCTATTTTGTAAAGCTTCAGAGACCTGTACATTTAACTCCGTAAGGATCTTATGACTTCCTGCCCAATACTTTTCGCCTTCAAACTCGGCCATTACTCCTTTACCGGTCAGACTTTCAAAACCAGTCACCGTAGCACCTTTTACGCCTCCTTTTTTCAAGTTACGCACGATGGCTTCTGCCAATGGATGCTCTGAAGCTTGTTCCAAAGCAACTAATATTTCCTGCAATTGCAGTTTATCTTTCGGCAGTTCAGTAGCCCACTCCACGTGAGTCACTTCCGGTTTCCCTTCTGTAATTGTTCCTGTTTTATCTAAAATCACTGCATTTACTTTATAACCCAATTCCAGTGCTTCTGCATCTTTAATTAAAATACCATTTTCTGCACCTTTGCCAATACCTACCATGATTGCTGTAGGCGTTGCCAAACCCAACGCACAAGGGCAGGCAATCACCAGTACAGTAACCATGGCAAGCATCCCTTGAGTAAATGCATGTTCTCCACCAAACAGCAGCCATACTCCTAAACTGATAATGGCAATTAAAATAACTATGGGTACAAATATGCCGGCAATTTTATCTACCAATTTCTGCACTGGAGCTTTAGAGCCCTGCGCATCCTGCACCAGCTTAATGATCTGGGCAAGCATGGTCTCCCCACCTACCTTTTCTGCTTTAAATTTAAAGCTTCCTTTTTGGTTAATCGTTCCGGCAAAAACCTTATCGCCCGCTTGTTTAGCTACAGCTACAGGCTCACCAGTAATCATACTTTCATCTACAAATGAGCTTCCTTCATACACCTCACCATCTACCGGAATCTTCTCACCGGAGCGTACCAACAATTGATCATTGAGCCTTACATCAGCAACAGGAATTTCTTTTTCACCATGCTCAGTAATCAGCATTACTGTTTTTGGCTGTAAGCCTACCAGTTTTTTGATCGCTGAAGAAGTATTAGATTTAGCTTTTTCTTCCAACAATTTACCCAGCATGATGAAAACAATGACTACGGCCGCAGCTTCAAAATATACATGTGGATGTAATCCTCTACTGTGCCAAAACTCAGGATTAAAGGTATTGAAAACACTAAAAAGATAAGCGATACCTGTACTTAAAGCTACCAACGTATCCATATTGGCTTTTCCAAATTTGGCTTGTTTCCATGCATTGATGAAAAAGCTCTTGCCAAAAAAGAACAATATCGGAGTAGTTAAAGCCATCATGTAGTAATTACCATTAGGCATATCCATAAAGAACATTCCAATAATGACTACTGGGATGGCTAATATTGACGAATAGATCATCCGCTTTTTTAAAGCCTCATAATTATTTCTCTGTGCTTCTTCCTGCAATTCTTTAGCGCCTTCCTGTTCAACGATCAAGTCATAGCCAATAGATTGAACTGCTTTCTGTAAAGCTTCAGGTTGTACTGCATCTGGATGGTAAATTACCTTTACAGATTGAGTAGCATAGTTGACCTCTGCTTTATCAACTCCTGATTGGGCGCCTATTATAGATTCAACGCTCACGGCACAGGCTGCACAGGTCATACCCAGCACCGGCATCGAAATTGTTTCTATATTGTTGTTCATAACTTGCTTTGTTTAATTAACAATACAAAGGTAAGTTGACAACGGTCTGATTAATTTACAGGATTCAGAGATAAGTTTATAGAATTTTGTAAAGAACTATTTCTTGGGATATAAAATGCGAAAAGCGTTAAAGATAGCCTGGTGGGTAACCGTAGCATGATCCTCTTCCGGTAAATAATCGAAATGTACTTTTACATTTCTAGACTGACCTAGTTTGATTTTCTCATATAACAATTTGGCATCATCTTCCATGATACGCTTGCCGTCAAATGAGCCTTCTTTTCCTACACCAATATAAATATTAGTAGGGTTATTATAATTCTTTTCCAGTACTTCCGGCTTCGCCTTTAACAAAGCGCCATCATTCCACCAAAGACTAGGACTCATGATGATATAATTGTTAAAAAGTCTTGGCTTTTTAAATAAAATCTCGGTTGCCAATAAGCCGCCCAAGGACTGTCCGATAATTGTTTTAAAACCATCCGTTTTGTACTTTTTCTCTACATAAGGCTGTAGCTCCTTTTCCAGAAAAGCGATAAAATTAGCAGAACCTCCATTGTTTGGTATAAATTTACGATCACTGGCTTGCGTAGCAGGAGAAGTAAAATCACGTTTACGATTTTTATTAGCTATGCCAATGACTATAGATTTTGGTATCCTGTTTATCCAGGAAAAGGTATTGTACTGCACAATCCCAACCACATGGATAAAATCTTCATCTGCCGAGCCGTCCAGCAAATAGATGACCGGATACTTTGTGTCTTTGTCATAACCTTCAGGTAGGTAAATATTAATGATCCGGTCTTCTTTTAAGATTTCAGAATGAAGACTATCGACATACCCTAAAACAAATTCTTTTGGTTTGTTTTTAACTTGCGCAATAGCACCCAAAGTGAAGATGGAGCATAAGAAAATCAGTATTTTAGTTTTCATTGTTTGTCACCTTTATCTTAAAAAATCAATATTAATTAGCAGTCTTATCATTTATACAACGTGCAGACCAGGCATAAACTTTACTAAAGGGAATTACTTCACTAGCAGTACCTGTGAAATACAACATCGTCGCTGAAGTATTATTTACCTGTGTGCTGGAATATAAATAACCTTCCGATCCACGACGAAAAAGGGCACCTGTATTGCTTAAATAACCGGCACCATGTATTTTCAGTACTGAATTATATCCATCCGCGCTACCTGTCCAACTTTTTGGCGTAGTCCATACCTTTGTCAATTCTGTACCAGTAGGCAATCTCCATCCTCCCCCTAGCATCTGAGTACAAGGGTCATTGACAGGCGCCCAGTCACTATTCTCATTAATACTCCCTATCCATACTGTAGCTGGTGAACGTGTACCTGCTGCATCCGCTTTATACCCCTGCAATTTATTAAACTGCCAATACCAACCTGCTGAGGCCTCAGTAGCATCTGTGGCCGAAACACCCTGCTGATCGGCCCCAAGATTTTGAGTAATCCAGCATTTTGGCGCTCCAGAAATACTGCTAACTACAGTTTTATAGGTTACCGTTTTAGAAACCGGTGCACCATTAACTCCTGCAACGTGTACTACTGTAAATGTTGGTGGACAGACTTTAGTACTAAAGTTAGCGACAGCACTGTAACTGGTCCCTTCGCTATTTGTAGCGAAGGCTTTTACATAATAAATAAATTCTTCACTTAGTCCAGTTAAAGTAACTGCAATTGCACCTATACCCACCCCAGATGGAATAACGTTGTCTGCCAATGTTGGGTTACCAGTGGTATTCCATACCAATCCTTTCGCAGTAACCGCAACACCCCCATCGTGTGTAACTGTAGCCTTAGCCTCAGCATTACCATCTTTTATAGTAACAAAAGGAACAACAACATCACTAACGTATGGAGTTGTTTTAATCTCATCACTTAAACAACGTACAGCCCAGGCATAACCTTTCTCATAGGAGTACATTGACGTAAACGTACTGAAACACAAAACCGAAGCGAGCGTATTACTTGTTTGTTTATTTGACCAGAAAAAACCATACTGTCCACGATAATGAAAAGTACCATCGTAACTAACTAAACCTGCAGCATGTAATTTTAGCCCGGAATTATAGGCATCATTAATACCTGCCCAGTTTTGTGGAGCGCCGAGCGTGTTCGTCAATTCTGTAGCCGTGGGTAACCTCCATCCTCCACCCAACAACTGAATACAAGGATCGTTGGCAGGAGCCCAGTCGCTATTCTCATTAACACTTCCATTCCATGCTGTTGGGGTTCGCGTTAGTGCATCATCCACTTTATAGCCTTGAAGTTTATTGAACTGATAGTACCAACCTGCTGAGGCTTCGGTTGCATCAGTGGCAGAAGTTGCCTGACGATCTGCACCAAGGTTTTGAGTAATCCAGCATTTTGGTGCGCCCGAAACACTGGTAATTGCAGTTTTATAGGTTACCGTTTTAGTCGCCGCTGCCCCATTAACACCCGAAATATGTGATACCGTAAATGTTGGCGGACAAACCTTAGTGCTAAAGTTGGTTGCCGCTGCACTGTAGCCTGTACCTGCGCTATTTGTAGCAAAAGCCCTTACGTAATAAGTAAGTTCTTCATTTAGCCCCGTCATAGTGCCTATAATTGCCCCAATACCAGATCCAGATGGAATCACATTATCGGACAACGTTGGGTTGCCTGTAGTATTCCATACCAATCCTTTTACTGTGACCGGAGCGCCTCCAGCATTTAGAACTGCAGCTTGACCTTCGGCATTGCCATCTTTTATAGTAACAGCAGGAACCACAACATCGCCTACCGCAGGTGCTGTTATAATAATCTGATCTCTTAAACAACGTACAGACCAGCCGTAGGCCTTCTCAAGAGGAATTACCGCGCTAGCCGAACCAGTGAAATACAACATCGTTGCCATACCAGTACTTGTCTGTGAGCTTGACCAATAATAACCTTCCGTTCCACGACGAGCAAAGGCACTGGTATAGCTAAAGAAACCAGCAGCATGTAATTTCAGTACTGAATTATATCCAGCATTAATGTTGGTCCAGTTTTGTGGAGCAGCCCTCGCATTAGTCAATTCTGTACCAGTAGGTAATCTCCATCCTCCGCTTAACATCTGAACACAAGGGTCGTTGGCAGGAACCCAATCACTATTTTCATTAATAGCCCCGATCCATGTTGCACCTGGTGTACGGGTAACATCCATTTTATAACCTTGCAATCTATTAAACTGCCAGTACCATCCTGCAGAGGCTTCGGTCGCATCATTAGCTGACGTTGCTTGACGGTCCGCACCAAGATTTTGGGTAATCCAGCATCTTGCGGCACCCGAAACACTGCTATTTATGGAATTATAAGTTACCGTTTTTGTAACTGGAGCACCACTAATACTTTGTAGGTGATTAACAGTAAAAGTCTCCGGACAAACTTTAAAACTGGCTTCATTAGCACTATATCCCGTGCCTACACTATTTGTAGCAAAAGCCTTTACATAATAGGTATGCTCTTCATTACGTCCTGTCAAAGCTCCTACAATTGCACCTATACCAGATCCTAATGGAACCACGTTATCAGCCAGTGTTGGATTACCGGTAGTATTCCATACCAATCCTTTCGCTGTAATGTCCACACTACCATCATAGGTAATCGTGGCTTGAGCCTCAGCATTGCCTCCCTTTAATGTAGCGGCAGGAACGATAACATCACTTATAACAGGTGCTATTTTAAGCTGATCACTGATACAACGTACAGAAGCGCCATAGGCTTTCTCATAAGCACCTACCCCACTACTCGTATTCGTGAAGAAAGACATCGTTCCTTGAGTAAGGTTTGCTTGTTTGCTTGACCAAAGCATAATATCCGTCCCACGACGAGTAAGCGGGCCTTGATAGCTTAAGAAACCGGCACCATGTATTTTTAATGCTGAATTATAGGCATTCATCACATTTGCCCAATTCTGCGGAGCACCTAAGGTATTGGTCCACTCTGTGGCAGTAGGTAGTCTCCATCCCCCACCAAGCATTTGCGCACATGGATCATTGGCAGGAGCCCAATCGCTGTTTTCATTAATAGCCCCTACCCATCCTGTACCTGTAATGACAGTTCCTTCGGCTTTATAGCCTTGCAATTTATTAAACTGCCAGAACCATCCTGCCGAGGCTTCGGTATCGTCATTAGCAAAAGTTGCCTGATGATCTGCACCGAGATTCTGAGTGATCCAGCATTTTGGCGCTCCCGAAAGACTGGAAATTGCAGTTTTATAGCTAACCATTTTTGTAACTGGTGAACCGTTAACACCAGCAATATGCGATATGATAAATGTTGGCGGACAAAGTTTAGTCGTAAAGCTGGTTTCTATAGGACTATATCCTGTTCCTATTTCGTTAGTCGCATAAGCACGAACATAATAAGTAAGGTCTTCACTCAGTCCCATTAGTGTACCCGTAATTGCGCCTATACCAGATCCAGATTGGATCACCTGATCAGCCAATGTTGGATTACCTGTAGTATTCCATACCAAACCTTTCGCTGTAACAGGACTACCACCATTACGTGTAACTGTAGCCAGAACCTCAGCACGATCACTTTTCAGTGTAGCAGCAGGAACAGTTACAGTACTTACAGATGGGGGACTTTTAACAACCTGATCTCTTAAACAGCGTATCGAAGAACCATAAGTTTTATCGAAAGCAGCCATTGAGCCAACCCCAGCGGTAAAGTATAAATTCCCTCCAAGGTTAACACTACCCTGTGTGCCCGACCAGAAATAAGCTTCTGTTCCGCGACGAATAAGTGCACCAGTCCTGGCATCCAATATGCCGGCTGCATGTATTTTTAACACGGAATTATACGCCATATTCATATTTGTCCAATTCTGCGGAATGTCTCTTGCATTGGTCCATTCTGTAGTAGTAGGCAATCTCCATCCCCCACCTAACAACCTCACACAAGGATCGTTGTCAGCTTCCCAATCTTTATTTTCATTAATACTCGTATTCCATCCGGTAGCAGGGATGGTAGTAGCTCCTTCTGCTTTATAACCTTGCAATCTATTAAACTGCCAGAACCAGCCCGCGGAAGTTTCTGAAGCATCATTAGCTGAAATACCTTGCTGATCTGCACCTAGATTTTGCGTAATCCAGCATCTTGCTGCTCCCGAAATATTGGTGCTTACAGATTTATAGGTTACCGTTTTAGTAACCGGAGCTCCATTAAAGCCCAGTGTGTGACTTACAGTAAATGTAGGCGGACAGATTTTAAAACTATTCTCTACACTACTATAGGTTGTTCCTATCTCATTTGTCGCAAAAGCACGAACATAATAAGTAGGGCCTTCTTCTAATCCTGTTAAAGTACCTGCAATTGCGCCTGTACCAGATCCAAAGGGGATCAAATGATCAGCTATTGTTGGGTTACCTGTTGTATTCCATACCAATCCTTTCGCAGTAACTGTGGTACCACCATCATGTGTAACTGTAGTTTGAGCTTCAGCACTGTTAAGTGTCATTGTAGCAGCAGGAACCACAACATCACTTACAAAAGGGGCCATTTTTACAAGCTGATCACCTATACAACGTACAGACCAACCATAAGATTTCTCAAACGGAATTACTGCGCTAGCTCCAGCAGTGAAATACATCGCCGATGCTTGAGTCGCGTCTGTTTGTGTGCTTGACCAATAATAACCTTCCGTTCCACGACGAATAAAATCACCGGTATAGCTAAAGAGTCCGGCATTATGTAATTTTAATACAGAATTATACGCCGCGTTATAGTTTGTCCAGTTTTGTGGAGCACCGCTCACATTTGTTAATTCTGTACCCGTAGGCAATCTCCAGCCCCCACCAAGCATTTGCAAACAAGGATCATTATCAGGTACCCAGTCGCTATTCTCACTAATCGTCCGGGCAAATGCAGTATTTGGTTGACGTGACGTTCCATCCATTTTATAAGCTTGCAATTTATTAAACTGCCAGTACCAACCCGCTGATGCCTCGGTAGCATCAGTTACAGCAGTAGCCTCATGATCTGCACCTAGATTTTGAGTAATCCAGCACCTGGGTTCTCCCGAAAGAATAGTTCTTACTGTACTATAGGTCACCACTTTAGTTACCGGTGCCCCATTATAACCTTCTATATGTGTGACGGTAAATGTGGGCGGACAAATTTTAGTGCTAAAGCTGGTTTCTATAGGACTATATCCTGTTCCTACTTCGTTAGTCGCATAAGCACGAACGTAATAAGTAAACTCTTCATTCAGTCCCGTTATGGTATCATAAAAGGACCCTTTTCCTACTCCAATAGGCACTAGTGTCCCATTTTCAAGTGTTGGATTTCCTGTCATATTCCAAACCAGGCCTCTGGTTGTTACGGCAGATCCACCATCAAAACTAACCGCAGCGGTAGCCTTTACAGAAACTTTGGTGATTTCGGAAATTCTAACTTGGCTAAGCACTGGAAGCTCTGCTGGTGTGCTGAAAACCTCTTCCTGTCCATAAGCAGTGCCTTTGATGTTAGTTGCATAAGCACGTACGTAATATTTTGTACCTGGTGCCAGACCAGTGAAAGGAATACCAAAAGCCCCTTCCCCAGCTGTAGCGTGATTAATTTTAGTTAATGAGTCAATAGTAGGTTCCGGACGCGTACTCCAACATATACCGCGTTGGGTAACTGGCACACCTCCATCATAAGTAACCTCACCACCGCTGGTCGCAAACCTGCTGCCGATTAAAGATGGCGTATGGGTAGAAAGCAATGGAAGTGTTACCTCTACTGTGGTAAACAATACCTGGCTACCATAAGTTGTGCCTACCGCATTGGTTGCATAAGCACGTACGTAATAAGTTGTGTTTTCTGTTAAACCTGTTAACTGCGCTACAAAACTACCTATTCCTGTAGTCGTGTTGTCTACCGTTTTGGCAGCCAAAGCAATGGTTGGGTTGCCTGTCGTATTCCAGGTTACCCCTCTTGCCAGGATTGGTGATCTACCATCATTTGTAATCTCCCCACCACTAGTCGCTATGGTAGCACGGATATTCGTTACCGGTGTTGTGATCGTTAATGTAGGGAAAGCATTGGTAATGAAGGTACGCTCGATACCGTACGCCACACCGATCTTATTAACCGCATAAGCACGTACATAATACAAGGTGTTCGGTGTCAAATTGGTCATAGTAGCCGTAAAAGCATCCATCCCAGAGCCATTTGAGCTTTTGCTATCATTTATGGTTGGATTGGAAAGGGTGCTCCAACACAATCCCTTAAGAGTAATGTCCGAACCGCCATCACTGGTAATCTCTCCACCAGCATTGGCACTAAATCCACCCAGATCGGTAACTTCAGTAGTTTTGATCCGTGGAGCCGTAGCGAACAAGGTTACTGTAACCTGATTTCCATATGCTGTACCTACACTGTTTACCGCATAAGCTCGAACATAGTAAGCTGTACTCAAGGCCAAATTGGTGACTTCACTCGTAAATGTACCCATTCCCGATCCGTTCTGTGTTTTAGAAACAGTTACGGTAGCTGGATTAAAATTGCGGTCCGTACTCCAAATCACCCCACGTGCGGTGATGGCTGCTCCACCATCTTTGCTGATCTCACCACCTGTGACGGCGCTTGAGTTAGAATTAGCAGTAATATATGATGTGGTAAGTGTGGGCAACACCGGAGGCGTTGTAAAAGTCAGCTCATTCCCATATCCCGTTCCCAGGCTGTTTATCGCATAAGCCTTCACATAATAAACGGTAACAGGTTCCAGGCTTTTCAGGATACTTCTAAAAGTATTTCCAGTAACAGGATCATTGCTGGTTTGCATTGCCGAACCTAGTAAAGGATTTGTACTTGTGCTCCATACTACCCCCTGATCGGTTATCGCTGCAGCACCGTCACTAATAATGGTACCACCACCGGTAGCCGTTATACCCAGCGAAGAAGCTGAAACATCATTTGTGGTCAATGTTGGAACAGTAAGTGTAGTAAAGCTCAATTCATTTCCATAAGCAATACCTACGCTATTGATGGTATACGCTCTTATATAGTAAGTCACTCCTGGCAACAAATTAGTAATCGTACTGTTAAAGCTTCCAATACCAACACCAGCATGCGTAGTTTTATTGTTAATTACGGTATCTGGTCTGAATCCTGGAGAAGTGCTCCAAACCAATCCACGGGTAGTAACTTCTACACCGCCATTATCTGTTATGATACCTCCAGTTTGTGCTGTTGATCCGGTAATTCCAATCGCATCCTTAGTTGTTAAGCTAGCCAATACCGGAGGGTTAGTGATAAAACTCAATAAATTCCCATAACTGGTTCCAGCAATATTTGTGGCGTAAGCCCTCACATAATAAGTGGTATTAGGTTTCAATTTTTTAAGCGAACTGGTAAAGACCCCGTCTCTGCTGCCATTGCTGGTCCTATTAACCACAACGGTATCCGGATTGAAATCAGCATGACCACTCCACACTACACCACGTGCATATACAGCCGAGCCCCCTTCATCAGAAATATCTCCCCCGCTAATGGCCGAAGTACTTCCAATAGCTGTGGTATATAAGGTTGTTAGTGTAGCCAGCTGAGGAGTTACAAAGCTAACCAGGTTACCATGAGCCGTTCCTACACTGTTGGTCGCATAAGCACGTACATAATAAACTGTATACTCCTTTAATCCGCTAAGCTGAGCAGTAAAGCTGCCCATAAAAGCACCATGCTCTACCGTTTTATGAACAGTTACTGTATCCGGATTAAAATTAGGTTGTGTACTCCAGTATAGCCCACGAGTAGTCACAATAGCACCGCCATTGTTTTCGATACGGCCACCACTGCTGGCAGCTGTTGCTGAAGTGCTTATTGCTGCTGTGGTCGTTATGCTGGCAAGAACCGCAGGAAGCGTAGTGAAACTAAGCTCCGCTCCATAAGTTGTACCTACACTATTGATAGCATAAGCACGCACATAGTAAGTCGTGCTGGCCAGTAATTCGTCGATTTTGTTGGTAAAACTACCCATACCAACAATACCTGAAGCATGACCATCAGTTAAAACTGGGTTTCTGCTGGTACTCCAGCATACGCCACTGACAGAAACTGCTGTTCCACCATTATCAGAAATATTTCCACCTGCCATTGCAGCCATACTTGTTATCGTCGCAGGTTCAATTGAGCTGGTAGTCACTAACGGCAAGGCGAAGGTTTTAAATTGCACTTCATTGGCCGCATAAGCAGTACCCACACTATTGGTTGCAAAGGCTCTTATGTAGTAAGTTGTTCCTGGTTTTAAACCAGTGATTGTTGTGTTAAAACTATCAGCTCCTGATGCGCTAATCCGATTTGTAGAAACCGTATCAGGATTGAAACCAGCAGTTGTACTCCAAACCAAGCCCTGTTCTGTAATCAATGCGCCGCCATTATTGATGATCGTACCACCACTGTCACCAGTAACTCCTTGCGCTCCACTTTGGGCAGCTTTAGTAGTCAAAGTCGCCAAAACCGCTGGAGCAGTCGTAAACTGTTCTATCTGACCATAAGCTATTCCTACTTCATTTATCGCATAAGCTCTGATGTAATAGAGGGTATTCCCTTTTAATCCGGTAAGTGCATGTGTAAAATTACCAACGGCAACACTACCATTTGCATGTTGATCTGCGGTAGTTGGCAGTGCCGAAGTACTCCAGCATATTCCACTCTGGGTTACCGTCGATCCACCATCGCTGGTAATATCGCCACCACTATTTGCAGAAAAACCAGTAATTCCAGATGCAGGTAAAGTAGTTACTGTGGCTGGAGTTGGAATCGCCGCCGTAGTAAAAGCCAATTCATCGCCATAAGCGGTTCCCACACCATTTACGGCATAGGCACGAACATAATATTTAGTTAATGGAGCCAAACCATTAATACCGACAAGGAAGTCGCCCAAGTCATTGCCATCTGCCGCGTATTGATCCGCAGTAGTTGGATCGCCTGTAGTATTCCAGCATATTCCTCTTGTTGTTAATAAGCTCCCTCCATTATTGGAAACATTTCCCTTAATCAATCCAGTTGTAGCGGTAGCATTCACTATTTCCACAGTGGTAACCGTAGCTAAGCCCGAAGTCGCAGTAACAAAGCTTTCCTCATTACCATAAACAATTGTTGAATTGTTACCCGCATAAGCGCGCACATAGTATTTGGTACTGCCCATCAATCCGGCAATTTTGCTGACGAAGGTATCTGAGACAGCCCCACTGATATAGTCATCCCCTATAGTTGGGTTAGGTGATGTACCCCAGCAAATCCCCGTAAATGTTACCCCAGAAGTAATTGTTCCTATAATTCGGCCTCCACTTTCTGCAGAATTGTTGGTCACCATGCTAACTGGAGTCGTTGTTAAACTTAGGTATAAAGGAGTGGTAAAACTAACCTCTTTGGTATATGCAGTACCCGCACTATTCTTAGCAAAGCCTCTAGCGTAATACACTGTTCCTGGTAATAAGCCCGTAATGTTGCTCACAAAAACGCCTAAATCTGTCGGATTTTGGGTAAGAGATTCATGAGTTTGGTAGTTAATTCTATCCGTACTGTACATCACGCCTCTCGAAACTACGCTTGCGCCGCCGTTGTTAAGTATATTAATACTTCCTGTTATTTCCGTGAAGTTCATATTGCTGAGGGTAAGTGCTGCCCCAGCCAATACAGGTATTTGAGGCCCTAAAGTTGTAAACTCCAGCAGCTCACCATAGGCAGTACCATTTCTATTTGTAGCATAAGCACGAACATAATAGGTCGTATTTCCCATTAAGGAGGTGAGTAAACTCTGGTAAGTACCAATATCCACACCATCAGTAGTTGTGACCGCAGCAGCATCATCAACAGGATCACCTTTTACACTCCATTTTACGCCCCTAAAAGTAATATCTGCCCCCCCATTGCTGGTTATATTTCCTCCGGCTGTTGCCGAGATGTTTGTAATGGCTATTGGCGCCAGCGTTTCCACACCAGGGATTTCAGGTATAATGACAAACGTTTTATCCGCTCCATAAACCGTACCTACAACATTAGTGGCATAGGCCCTCATGTGATAGGTCTTATTTGGCAATAAATCGGTTAGCTTACTAATAAAAATACCAAGACCAGTGCCATTGAGGGTATGTGAACGATCAATGGTAGGGTTTTCAACTAAGCTCCAGCATACGCCGCGGGAAGTCACCTCTGCTCCACCATCGGCAAGCACCTGTCCACCCCCAGTAGCCGTATTGTTAAAGAATGAAGAGGCAGACAAAGTAGCTACCGTAGCATAATTTGGTGTACTAAATGTTTCCTGCTTACCATAGGCTAATCCAGCATCATTTACTGCATAAGCACGTACATAATATTTTACTCCAGGAGCCAATCCTGAAAGCATGCTGCTAAAACTACCTACTCCATCTCCGACTACTGGTTCCTCTGTTTTAGTAGTCAAGGCTATAGTTGGTAATTCTTCAGTACTCCAGCAAATTCCACGAAGGGTTACCGTAGAACCTCCATTGTTACTAATGTGTCCCCCACTAAAGGCATCAATCCCTGTAATCCTTGTTGGTTTTATTGTTACAATAAATGGTGCAGAACTGGTTACAAAGCTAGTTTCACTGGTATAGATGGTACCCACACTGTTGGTGGCATAACCCTTCGCATAATAAGTTGTCCCAGGCAATAAGTCAACCAGGTTACTGATAAATATGCCTACATCTGATCTGTCTACCGCGGTAGATGAACCATACGTCCAATTGATCCGGTCTGTGCTCCATGCAAATCCACGGTCAGTGACCAGGGCACCGCCATTGTTGAGGATATTCAAAGTCCCTTGGGCTGATTTTTCAGTGATGTTTGTAATGCTTACCGTCGCAAAGCTGAGTACCGGTAGCACTGGCGGGGCGGTAGTAAATTGCACCAGGTTACCATATACGGTCCCCTGACTGTTCACTGCATACGCTCTCACATAATAAGTGGTATTGCTGAGCAGTCCTACTAAAGAACTTGGAAACACACCTACCCCAGAACCATCATTGGTCATGGTAGCAGAAGGATCGTCAATGGGATCACCAATAACACTCCACCTTATCCCACGGGCTGTTACCGGGCTGCCACCATCATCAGTAATATCACCGCCACTTAAAGCAGTCATACTGGTAATATCGGTGACAGGTAGCGTGGTGATGGTTGGCAGGTCAATGCACTTTAAATCTCGCCAGACTACTCCATCGTAATAACGGATGCTTCGAGATAAGGCATTGATATAAAATGCGCCCTTTTTTAAACCAGGGGTTGAGGGATTGTTTTGCAAGACAGGTAGCTTGAATGTTTTCACATCAACACCGGCAGCAAAGCTTTTACTCTCTGTAAAAGTACTGCCCCCTAAATCCCGTATTTTAATCCAGCTGGTCCCATTATTAATCATGGTCGAATGATTAGCCGACGAATAATAAATGGTACCTGCTTTATTATTGTTAGCTGGATCAGCTGCTAAAACCGGCAAATAAGAAATACCGCCTTTAACCGTAAAGTGATCTTCAGCTGTTACGTTCCAAATCTTGGTGGTACATAAGGTTTCCCAGTCTGTACCCGTATAAATTAATGGCTGCTCCTCAACTGTACTGTAAACAATCATCCCCATTTCTGGGGCCGTAATTGTCGCAGGATCCCTCAATGCAAGATGAGGGATATCATTTATAACGCTGAATGGATGCTGTGCATGGACTAAATTACTTGTAAACAGTAAAAATAGTAATAGGATACCATGAAATTTTTTCAATTTTACTTCGGCTCCTTAAACAGATTAATTTTTAAGTTGACCTCAAAATCTCCACCAGTACGCATACGATCTCCAGCCAATTGACTGGTATAAAAGCATTGTATAAAGTACTTATCGTAATTTACGCCTACACCAAAAACAGAACTTTTGTCGCTACGGAACATTCCCATGAAATTAAGAATGTTGTTTTCAAGCTTCAGGTTTGTACCCACATCCCAAATGCTTTCAATGTCTTTAGCTCCTCTGAAACTGATTTTAGGTTCTATTGACACGATATCCAAAGCAGATCCGATTTTGTAAGACATGGCAGCAAAATAAGTATGTCCATCTATAGTAACCAGCGGGTCCTTCTGCAAAAATTTAGATAGGTTAGGCAATGCTCCTTGTATTGTGAACCGCTCATTGGTATATGCAATACCAAAATCTCCATCAATATAAGGCTTGCGCTCGTTAAAACGTTGCGCCAAAATATCATCAGGTTCAGCAATAATCTTGTTATTGTCCAGGCTTTCTTTCATTGCGCCAAGGGAAAGACCAAAATGCAAATTCTTATTATCCCCATTTAATGGCAAGTGATAAGCATAACTCGCCATGACGCGGGTACGCCCAATCAGTCCGGCTTTGTCATTATATATGATTAGGCCCATCCCTACTTTATCGCGCTGATAATCTCCACTCACAGCCATCGTAACTGGCGAACCTTCGATGCTCCGCCATTGATTGCGGTAACTAAGGTTCACATTTAATCCCTTTTCCATCCCTGCAAATGCAGGATTACTGATGTATTGATTTTCATAATACTGGGTACCTAAGGGTCTGATTTGTGCCGATGCAGGGAATGCGATTACCAATCCAGCTAAAACTCCCAATGCAGCAAATAACGCCTTATTAACTCTATTTTTCATGCTCAATTCTTTCATTTTATTATTCCCTTACTACAGAGATAAATCCTGATCTTTTTGCTTTTCCTGAATCGAAATACAGGACATAGTAATAACTATCTTCGGGTAGCGCACTTCCATTAAACGTACCTCCCCAAGTGTTGTCATAACCTATCATATTGAAAACCAGCCTTCCTTCGCGGTCGTAAATCTTCAACTCGTTGTTAGGATATAGATGGATGTTTTTAACAATCCAGGTATCATTTACACCATCACCATTTGGCGTAATCATGTTGTTAGCAATCAAATCTGAATAAGCTTCTTTGCCTGATTCCATGGTTACTGCCGTTAAATCAGAAAAAGTAATCTTATCCC
Organism: Pedobacter hiemivivus; assembly: GCF_005144565.1. Taxonomy (NCBI): domain Bacteria; kingdom Pseudomonadati; phylum Bacteroidota; class Sphingobacteriia; order Sphingobacteriales; family Sphingobacteriaceae; genus Pedobacter; species Pedobacter hiemivivus. The sequence continues at coordinate 808,492 of NZ_SWDX01000001.1, read as the reverse complement.
CAAACAGCTGACCAACGTATCGCTCGGTCGGATTAGCCACACTTTCCTTAACCAGCGTAAAATCTTTATAGTTGTTACTTGGTGCTTTTGAATAAGCCAACACCAAGCTTTTGCCTTCGTTTCCATTGAGTTCAACATCCTCATAATTCAGGGCAAGCTCCCCATCAAAAGTTGCTGGTCTGCTAAACCTGTATATTCGTTGGATGCTATTGAACTTTGGCCAGATCACCGTTTGCATTTGTTTAGTAATCATCAGGTTGTTCATTCCCCATTCCGTAGCTGGAACCAGTGTTAAGCCCTCGGTATAGAATACAGTTCCTGGTTGGACAAAGATTCCTTCTGATCCTACCTTCAGCTGAGCCTTTACATCAGGACAGATAAACAGCAAAAATCCAATGGCAATAGATGCGATAAGTCTTTTCATTTTTCCTAATAATATATTTTTCATCAATACTGATTATTTCATTTCTGCTTCCAACTGAGCAACAGTCTCAGGTAAAGCCACAATTTTATTGCTCTTCGCATCTACCAATACCATTGTTGGTGTTGACAAGACAAAGTATGCCGCAGCTTCAGGACTTCTTATTCCTTGTTCTGCTCGCTTATGTTTAAATGCAGGCAAGCCTACTTTGGCTTTTTCCCATGCTGGAATCTCCGTTTCTGTTTCATCTAAACTGATGGCGAAGACATCCATCATTTCTCTTTTTGAAGCATCCTGGTACCAGGGATGTAATTTTTCTACCAACTCTTTACAGTGCTGACAATCGGCCGACCAAAACAATACCAGTTTATATTTGGCTTCAGTTTTAAATTGATGAAACTTAACCGTATTACCTGAAGCCAGTTTCCAGTCAAAATCAGGCGTTACGGAACCTACAACTAAGGTTTCCAGACCTTTCAATCTCTGCTCGATTGCTTTTCTACGGCTCGTTAAGCAAAGTGGATCGTTCAGGTAAGGCTCCAACATTTTTATGCCTGCAGTCATGTTAAAACTTTCAAATCCATTGTAGAAATAATCTACCATCCATCCGTAAACTAAAGGATGACCCAAACGGGCTTTCTCTATGGCGCGTTTTCCGGCAAGGGTAAACAGAGAATCTCGGAGTTCAATAGTGGTTGACATGGCGCCATAAATATTTACATATTTATTCATCCACTCTTTGATCTCGGTTGTTTTGATGATCATTGGATTTTTAAAGTCCATGCCATCTAAATAATGTTCGATCACACTGTTCACTCTGTCTTTTTCTGTTCCTTTCCAAAGGATTGGCGCGATGTGTTGAAATACAAAACTATTGCTCACAAAAGTATTCTTGTGTTGCAAGGTTTGTGCTTCAATCCATTTATTGTAAGTCAAACGTCTTCCTTCATATTCTTCCGTTCCCAATGCAAAAAACTTCGATTCCGGACGGTCATAATTCATCAGAAAATTCTGTAACAATCCTAGCTGTTCTCTTCTTTTCCCATTGTCCGCAGCAAAAGCTGTGATCACCGTATTTTCTATTTCTCCTTTTTGGAAATAAGTACTATCGGGATGATTCAATGCTTTAGGACGGGCCCAAAGTTCCAGATTTTGATTGTTTACAAAAATGCGTTTTTCAGCAGGGTAAGGATTACTACTCTCTTTTTCCTGATAGTCAAAACGCAAAACAAACTCTCCCGGTAATTGATCTTTAGGGATATTCAACACTGCGGTTCCGCCATTATTTATAGCTGGATTTTCTACAATTGTTTTTATAGATGCACCAGCAAGGGAAAGCAAAGAAATCTTGCTTTTCGCTACACCCGACAAATGTATTTTCAAGCTAATGTCTTTAGTCTGCCCACTTGCATTTAAACATAATAACCCTACAAAAACTGTGGGGACAAGTGTATGCTTTAATCGTTTACCTATCATCTCTATATAGCTTCAAAATAGTGTTTGCCTCTTTTTATCAATAGTTATTGCATTTTTTTAAGAATGTTATTGATCTGTTCTTGTTGTTTATCCATACGGATCTTCAATCCATCAATCTCCTCTTGTTGTTCTTTTACTGCCTGAATCAGCATACCTGTAAGTTGGGTATAGTCTACTTTTAAAAAGCCATCTTTACCTTTCGTCACCATCTCTGGGTACACCTTTTGAAGCTCTTGAGCTATCACTCCTATTTTTACACCTGTTGCGTATTTAGTTTGATCTTTGTATTCAAAACTCACACCTCTGATCTGATTAATCTTTTGCAGAACTGTAGTTAAGGTTTCGATGTTTGATTTCAAATTTCTATCCGATGGGGTGTATAAATTTCCGTTTATGGTTAAATCTTGAGCCAATATTGCATTTCCTTGAGTATCGAAAGTCAAGCCTTTGCCGGTTCCACCGTCATTGCTGATCGAGAATGCCGAAAGTTTAATACTTTCCGTAGCTAGATGGTTACCCAAGTTATCTCTACCTGCAGCTGTTGCGTTAGTGATTCCAGCATCTACGTATTTCTTAGTTGCGGCATCCTGATCTGCGATAGGATCTGCCATATTCGTAACTTTAAAATTTGCAGCTATTCCATCACCCAAAACAAGGTCTGCTTTTGCTGCACCAAATCCACTGATGAGCACTTTATCTTTAGTGGTAGATTCTGCAATACCAGCAGCATTACCTACATAAAGCTCTCCTGTTGCGAGCTTATTGTCTACGGCTACCCATCCTGTACCATTGAATACATAGAAGCGATTTTCAGCAGTATTGTAATAAGTATCACCTACAACTGGATTAGCTGGTGCTGTTGGTCCTGTAGGCATCTTCACTGTTTTTGCATCTACATATTTTTTAGTAGCAGCATCCTGATCTAGGGTTGGCTCGGCAAGGTTAATTAATTTAAAATTACCCATTGCTACATCTCCCTGGGCAGAACCAAAGCCACTTAAAGGAACCACATTTTTAGGTGTTGACACTGCTATACCTGCTGGACTTCCAACAAACAAGTGACCGTCAGAAAGTTTATTATCGACAGGTACCCAAGTAGTACCATTATAAACATACAAACGACCTTCTAAAGTATTATAATAAGTATCACCTGCCTTTGCTCCAGTTGGTGCTGTTGGGCCTGTTGGTGTCTCTGAAGTTTTTGAATCTACATATTTTTTCGTTGCAGCATCCTGATCGGTAGTAGGCTCTGCAAGACTTGTAATTTTAAAATTAGTTGTTCCATCGCCCATTGCCACGTCTGCTATTGCAACACCGAAATCACTTACAGGCACAGTGTTTTTAAGCACACCATTTGCTTTATTAGAGGCATCGCCGACAAAAATATGATCTGTTGATAAGGTTATTACTCCGGGTGTAGATAGCTTGCTGTCTACATAGTTTTTCGTGGCTGCATCCTGCTCAAAAACCGGATCCTTTAAAAAACTGATATTGAATTGATTTACAGCATCCCCCATATTCACATTCTCAGTCGCTTTACCAAATCCGCTCAATGGCACCTGAATTTTCGGTGTAGCCGTTGCTTTCCCTGTACTGTTGTTACCCACAAATAGATTTCCAGCAGGCAGAGCAAGTATGGATGAAGGCGTACTAAAAAGACCATCAACGTACTTTTTATTCGTAGCATCTGTTTCCGCCAATGGTGTACCTATGTTTGTTAATAAAAAGCCTGCCATTGAAATATCAGTAGCCGGATCTTTGAAACCACTCAATGGAATGGTATTTTTTTCAATCCCAGTAGCTTTCCCATTTACATCACCAATCATAAAAAGGTCTTTAGCCAGGTTAATACTAGCGGGATCAAATGTTTTGGTATCGATATAACCTTTGGTAGCCGCATCTTGAGCATCCACCGGATTTGCAAGACCAGTAATCTTAAAACCACCTGCAGCAATATCCGCAGTAGGCGCAGCGAAACCAGTTAATGATACCGTATTTTTTAGCGTAGCCACAGCTTTCCCTGCGATGTCACCTACCAGGAAATTTCCTGTTGGTAATAGAATATTCGCAGCATTAACTTGTCTGCCATCAACATACGCCTTAGTCGCGGCGTCCTGTGCTGCAGTAGGGTCAGCCATGTTTGTGATCTTGAAATTGGTTACGGGTGTCCCCCCTCCCATTGACACATTAGCTCCAGCTTTATCAAAACCACTAATAGGAATAAGACTCTTTAACACCCCTATTGCTTTATTGGAATTGTTACCAACCAGGAAATTATTATTGGCTAAAACCATAGAAGCAGGAGTAGATACTAAAGCATCTACGTACCCCTTTGTCGCCGCATCTGAATTGGCAGAAGGGTTTGCAAGGTTAATGATCTTAAAATTTGTAACTTCATCACCCATTGATACATTATCAAGGGGAATTCCAAAGCCACTTAAAGGAATTTTTGTCTTATCTAGTTTCTCATCAGTAATCGCAAGCGGCTGAATGGTCAGCTTACCGATATTGGTGATGGTTGCATCTCCTGTTAAGGCAACAGACACAGGTGTATTGGAAGCATTACCAACGAAGATCTGGCCGTTACGTAGCAGGTTATTAATCGCCATCCAAACCGTACCATTATAAACGTACAATTTGTGGTCTGATATATTATAGAAAAGGTCGCCTTCCTTAACACTTACCTTAGTAGGATCAGGATTAATATTGGCACTTGGGGTAGATCCATTCGTAGAAAGCTCAAGCCATAAAGCACCGTTATAGATATAAGTTTTGTTGTCGTCCTTATTCAGGAACATTTCTCCGGCTTTTGCAGGATTAGGGAATTCAGCTGTTGTTCCACTGGCTATTACTCCTCCACCAACAGGTACCCAACCATCGGCTGTGTAGGCGTATAGTTTTTTCTCTGTTACATTGTAGAAAAGGTCCCCAGCCTTTGGAGTCTTAGGCATTTCAGCCTCCGTTCCTGATTTAAAGCCTCTGATGTCTTTGTCTATACTTAGAATAGCAGAGTTTAATACGCCTATTTTTAAAGCCTCATTAACATACTCGGGATCATTAGTTAACTGGCTATAACCATTTGGTGTTGGTCGGAAAAGCGTACCTGTAGCATAAGAAGTAGGATAAGTAGCATATTCATTTGGAGCTCCCTCAAGGTAAGTAGCATCCACAGTAATAAAATTACCACTGATACTTGTTACTTTATCAATTTTATAAGTTAACCCTGCAAAATCAGCAATAATATCTCCCGGTAAAATATCGGCAGCACTATATATGTAGAGCAGATCGGTAAAAGTTCCTTCAATCGAATAATTTGAATTAGGAGTTGAAGCAACTTCTGATGCCCCGCTAATGTAAAATCTCCCATTCAGTTTCGACTGAGCTATGCCTGCAAAGGAGATCAATGCTAAGAGACCAGTTACAAGAATATGCTTGTTTATTTTCATTTTTTACTTCTTCACGGTTAATATACTAGAAGGTTATAACCAGTATGTAAATCTTATTGGCACTTTGGGTTGCCGGCTTAAGACTAATTGTTTTATTAGCAAAAGATTCAACAGTAGCAGCATACGCACTACTTGGTATACCCATGTTAAAATAAGGTGAGGGCAATCCTGTGTCTCTTTTTACCAGGAAAAAACTAGGTAACGGATATTGCGTAAGGTCTGACACCTCCCCATCTGGAATATTTTCATCTTTGATATCGTAATATACTTGAGGAGCATTATCTGTTGGCGCTTTACCCAAAAGCGGGTTATCTATATTGAATTTCGCTTTTATAATAGTTACTCCCACGGGTACAGTAAGTGTAAATTTCTTTGTCCCCGCAACCAGCCCATCACTCATTACAACCGTTACTCCATCGCCAGTAGCCGTTACTACCACACGAGAATTTGAAGATGGATTGTAAGTCTTGAATGCACCTGCACTACCACCACCAGCTGCCGGAGTAACCCATTTAGCAGTTCCATCAGCATCCGCAGTTAATACTTTTGTTGCGTCAGCTGCAGCAACTGTCGGATATTTATCCAGCTTCGCTTTATCCGTCGCAACCATTACTCCAGCCACACTTGATGTAGCTGCAGGAATAGTAGCAGCAATTCCAGTCAGTGCTCCTGCTTTAGAAGTTATCACACCATTAGTAGCTGAAGACGTATATCCTAAATCAGTTGCCACAGCACTACCACTTCCGCCTGATCCATTAGCAACTGCCGTAATTCTTCCCTTCGCATCAACCGTTACGTTAGCTGAGGTATAACTTCCTGCAGTAACACCTGTACTAGCCAATGATAAAGTAGGGTTAGCTGTAACACCGTCTCCATTCGTTACTGTAATCTCATTTGCTGTACCAGCAATACTCCTTGATGTAGTCGCAGTAGCTGAAGTCCGGACTAAAATTCCATTTGCAGAAACACCTGCAAGACCGGTGGCAGTACCTGTTACGTTGCCGGTTAAGGCACCGTTAAAAGTTCCGGCAGTAATAGCGATTGCTGAGAAATTACCTGACGCATCTCTTTTAACAATCGTGTTCGCTGTTGGGGAGCTTGTTGCAAGATTAGCTGCCACTGTAGCAGTGTTTATATCAGCGGCAATAGAACCTCCTACAGTCGCTACCCTAGGCACATCAGCAGTATTACTTAAATCTCCGGCAAGCATTACAATACCTTTTACAGTTGTAGTTGCAGGCGAGCCACCTCCCGACACCATACCATCAGCGTAGTCTTTCATAGCCTTTACCGAAGGGTACTTTGTTGTAGAAGTTGCATCAGTAGTAATGTTATTGCTAATATTTGAAATATTTTGTTTTAGATCCAGTGCAGTTTGCGTGAGCGTACTGATTGGCTTCGCTGCATCACTTGTATTGTCAACATTATTAAGAGCCAGATCAGTTTTTAACTGAGTAGGTGTTTTTTGTCCAATTGAAGTTGCTGTAGCAGCATATAAATAACTTCCGGGAGTTAAAGAGTTCAATCCTGTACCACCATTTGCTACACCAACTGTCCCGCTTAGGGAAGTTGCAGTTGATGCATTTCCGATCAGGTTACCGGTAATAGTTCCAGCTACAAAATTACCTGAAGCATCTCTTTTTACAATCGTATTTGGCGTATTTGCGGACGTAGCTGCATTTGCAAGAACCACACCTGCATTAATATTAGTTGCAGTAGAACCACCAACCAACAATACCTTAGGTGCAGCAGCTGTTCCGCCCAGATCCCCTGCCAATTGTACAATACCTTTTCCTGTAGTGCTTGCATCAGGCGAACCTGCCGCTGATAAAGCATCCACATAAGTCTTAACCGCTTTTACAGAAGGGTATTTGGTATCTGAACTACCATCAGTACTGATATCTAAACTTTTATTTAATTTATCCTCTTTCAGATTTAAAGCCGTCTGTGTAGCCGTGCTAACAGGTTTACCCATATCACTGGTATTGTCAACATTCGGCAAACCTAAATTTGTCTTGGTCAAAACCACATCAGGCCCAACCACTCCGTTCACCGTTTGTACTCCCGTACCCGTTGGTGTTAATATTTCTTTCCAGTTAGCCAGTACAGAAGCCGGGGTAGCACCCAAAACAAAACTTTTACTAATGTCAGTCCTGATGACCGTACTACCAACCTGCGCGCCACTTAAGGCCAACATAGCAGCTTCGGTACTAAAAACATTAACAGAAGCAAAGGATAGCGCTGGAATTTGTGCTACGGGAATCTTCCCCGAGCCATCTAATGTCGCAACTCCATTCACTGCTGCTTTTTCAGTAAGATCTATCTTCTTGTTTAACTCGGTCTGCGTTGCAGTACTAATTGGTTTTAACAAATCACTAACATTACTTACATTATCCAAGCTTAAATCTGCCTTTACCTGGGTTGGTGTCCTTTGCTGCAAAGTAGTACTTGTTGCTGCACTAATAAAGCTTCCAGGTATATAACTGATCATCCCTGTACCACCTCTTACAGCTTGCAGATTTGTGATTAACGGCTCTTTTAAAGCCAATCCAGGTACAGTTGGTGCTGAAGCAACACCCGATAGATCTCCGGCGAGCTGTATTTTACCAATGATAGTTGTTGTGGCATCAGGTACACCACCCGCTCCTATAACAGCATCATTTACTTTTTTATCTACATAAGTTTTTGTCGCTTTTTCCGAGGGATAGTTGGTATCCGAATTTGCAGAAAACGTACCATCTATAATTTTATTAGCCTTATCTTCTTTTAAATCTAAAGCAGCCTGAGTTGCTGTACTTACTGGCTTTGCAGCATCAGAAGTATTATTAACCAGATCCAGGCCTAAAGCTTCTTTTACTTGTAAAGGCGTTCTTTCCTGTAGCGTAGTTGCATCTAAGGCATTAATGAAATTTCCAGGCGTATAGGAAGTGATTCCTGTTCCACCATTAGGCACCATCACGGTTCCACTAACAGAACCCGCTGTGGTTGCGGTAGTCGCATTTCCGTTCAAATTACCGGTTACTGTACCCACTTCTATATTGCCAAGCCCGTCTCTCTTCACAATCGTGCCCGTTAGGTTTTGAGCAGTCGCCGCATTGGCCAAGTCTACCCCTGTTTTAATAGCACTTGCAATTGCCCCGCCTACCGTTTTCACAGTTGGAGCATCAGCTGTACCAGCGAGATCCCCAGATAGCATGATTCTTCCTTTAATCGCAGTTGTAGCATCTACAATGCCTGCCTTTGAATCAATATAAGTTTTAACTGCATTTACAGTTGGATATTTTACATTTGAAGCTGCATCTAAAACCAGATCGGTACTTTTATTGGCTTTATCCTCTTTAGCATCTAACGCCGTTTGAGTAGCTGTACTTACTGGCTTATCAGCATCTCTTGTGTTATCAACACTCCCCAGACCTAAATTTATTTTAGCATCCGCAGCATTATTAGCTCCGGTACCACCATTTGCAACGGCAACAATCCCGGTAACATTAGTTGCAGTACCGGAAATATTTCCCTGAGCTGTACCTGTCAGGATAGGATTATTTAGAGTAGGACCATCAGATAGCACAATATCACCTGTACCTGTTGTTGTAGCCACTTTTAGTGCCCCGGCCTCTCCTTTTAAAATACCCAAAAGTGGAGTACCTAATGTAATTTCCGGCGTGGTTGTTGGATTGACAACTGTGCCCGTAAATCCATTTAAAGACTTAACACTTAACGAGGTCACAGTTCCATTACCTGTTCCACCGCCACCAGGTGTCCCATTTGTTACATCTATAATTCTTCCCGTAGCATCTACCGTAATATCTGCAGCTGTATATCTTCCAGGAATTACTCCTGTAGTTGAAAGTCCTAATGGGCTTGATGTTGTACCATTACCTTTTAAAGTAGCATCACGTTGAACGCTGGTAAGACCACCGGTACCACCGCCGCCGCCAAGTAAACCGGAAAGGTCGACATGACTGTTTCTTGGTCCTGAAATAGATAATATTGTTCCAGCAAGACTCAAAGACTGGTTTAGATCACTAAGACTTACCGAGTTTCCACCTTTAATACCTAAATTATATGCTGCATCAAAACTGAGACTTAAATCCCCAGCTGTGGCTGGATCTCCTTTTGGTCCGACTAATACGGTTCCAGATGAAGGCCAGTTGCCTGATACCTTTGGCCCGAATAAAGAGGTATGTGTTAGATCCAAATAAAAATCTCCGTTATTTCCAAGTCCGGCCGAAGGTGCACCATTACCGCTTAATATCGTATTTCCACCTGTGCCACCGCCTCCTGAAGTAATGTCACTTTTATTGGCTAGCTTTTGCCATTGTCCGTTGCTATAAAAATAAAACCCAGGAGAGTCATTTGTTTGATAGATCAATAAACCATTAGCAGGATTGTTGATATCATTACGTTGTACTAATGACATTCTTGGGATAAGCAAACCTTTAGATGTAGAAAGTATTTCTAGTTGAGCACTCGCATCTGGAGTACTTGTACCTATTCCTACTTGAGCTTTTGCGCCAAATGCAAATAGCAATCCAATAATTATGGCAAAATGCTTAACTGTTTTATTCATGAAATTATTCTAATGTGGTGGGGTAATTTTATGCTTATAAATGAAAAACTGAAAAATCTTGAATCTACCTTAAAATCAAACGAATAATCGTCCAACTAAAAAGCTAGATAAAAAACTAAAAATGAAACAGTTCGGACGTATTTCAACCTGGAAATACCCTGTATATTGTTGCAGATGGTGAATTTGGCCTATATGCGTAGCGTTGTAGATGATCTTTCATTTTTGAAAACATTATTTTAAACAATAAGGGGGTAGATCATTTGCTTTATTAGGCCCATAGGCAAGCCATTTTGCGCAAAAAATCATAAAACTTGCTACAAAGCTACCATTCGATAATGGAATATTCTTGAATAGAAAGTAAAATAATTGTGAACAAATGCAACCAACTACCATAATCAATTAACATACAGTAATTTAAACCAAAAATAATTGATCAAAATTAAATGAAATACTACTTTAAGAATCTATTGTGAAAGCGAAGAGCACGAAAGAGTTATGATATTCTCGAGATTAAATCTATCCGTCGTTTTTACCCATTCCAAATCAACAGGTATCTGACTATATTTGCAGAACTTCTTAACCATAAAACTATACAATATTGTCATTCGATGACTATTAATACAAGCTACCTCCCCTACCTGCTCTTGTCACTTGCGATAGTAATGGTTATAAGTGTAAAAGCAAAAAAGCTAACCATACCCGCTGCCCTTTCTGCAACTGGAATAGGGCTCGCTGTATTACAAGTTGCGCAAGTAAAAGGCATACTCATGTTGCTGACCTTTTTCTTACTTAGTGTTTGGGCAACGGCTCATAAGAAGGCGATAAAAGCAAAACTTCATGTCGACAATTTAGCTAACATGGGTAGAACCGCAGGACAGGTATTTGCCAACGGTGGTGTGGCCGGATTAACTGCAATTCTAGCGATCATTGATCCCTCGCATATTGAAACATACCTCATCATGATGGCTGCCAGCCTGGCTTCGACCCTTGCCGATACTTTATCTTCGGAACTGGGGATGGTATATGGACGCCGCTTCTATAATATCATAACGCTTAAAAAGGAAGCAAATGGTTTAGATGGTGTAGTTAGCCTTGAAGGTTTGTTGATCGGTACTGTTGGTGCATGTATTATAGCCTTAATATATGCTGGTTTAGACAAAATAGCATTAATAGTGGTATTTGCCGGTACACTTGGAAACCTGACAGATTCTATATTGGGTGCGACTCTTGAACGGAAACATCAGATAGGAAACAACACGGTAAATTTTCTAAATACACTTTTTGCCGCATTGGTGGCGATGGTCATATATAATAACCGATGATTAAAGCATTCCTAACCTCATTTCATGTATTAAGCCCTACTGAGATTGATCAGTTTGAAAGCCTTCTGATCAAAAGGCATCTGAAAAAAGGAAGCTTTTTTATCAACGAAGGAAAACTCAGCACAGAAGTGGCTTTTATTAATACAGGCATACTCAGATCTTTTTTTACGCCCGAATCCGGAGAAGAAATCACCTACTGTATCTCCTTTCCCAACACATTAATGGCCGCCTATTCCGCATTCATTACTGGACTACCGACCGTAGAAAACATACAAGCTGTGGCGGATTCAGAGTTACTTGTTATTCAAAAACATGATGTAGATAAATTACTCGAAACTAGCCCAAACTGGGTTCGATTTTTTAAGATTATCGCTGAACAACAATATCTGGAGCTGGAAAAAAGACTCTTCCTATTCCAAAAAGAAAAGGCAAAAAAAAGATATATCGATTTATTGGAAAACCAGGCGAACTATGTGCTGCAAATTCCCCTTCAGTATCTTGCCTCTTACCTGGGAATCACCCCACGTCACTTAAGTCGCTTAAGAAAAGAGATAAATTTATAGACAAATGTCCTGTTGCTCCGAATAAGTAGACTATACCTTTGTCCCGATAGCAAATCAGGACAAGATGCAAAACCTAGTGAACAAGAAAAACATATTAATTATCAATGGGCATCCTAACAAGGACAGCTTCAATTATGCTTTAGCCAAAGCCTACAAAGAAGCGGCGATACAATCAGGAGCATTGGTAACAGAACTAAATATTGCAGATCTGAACTTTAACCCCAACCTACAATATGGCTATACCAGTCGTATTGAACTGGAACCTGATCTACTGTACAGTCTAGAAAAAATCAACCAGGCCGATCACCTGGTGTGGGTACATCCCGTTTGGTGGGGCGGTTTTCCTGCCATTATGAAAGGTTTTATTGATCGGCTATTTCTTCCTGGATTAGCTTACAAATACAAGGACAATTCTTTGTGGTGGGACAAACTCCTAACTGGAAAAACAGCAAGAATCATTACCACCATTGACCAGCCCGCCTGGTATTACCGCTGGATTTATGGCAATCCGAGCATCAATCAACTGAAAAAAAGCACACTGGAATTTTGCGGAATAAAACCAGTGAAGGTTACCGCTATTGGCATCATCAAAACATCAGATCCTGCAAAAAGAGCATCCTGGCTAAACAAGGTTAGTAAATTAGGGCAAAAACAAATATAAGCCACTTAAACAGGATTGTTGCAGAATTAACACCGTCTTGACCAACCCCCGCTTCTTTTTGATTTAATAATGGCTAGGTTTGTACATAAAACACGAAAGAGGTGCAAATACCCTGCAATCCTATATTGTCTAATATTGTAAAACACTACTTGATTATTGAAAGTAGTGAACACCTCTTTTACCGTTTCTTTTCCGATGGTAATCCAGGAATAGTTTTCCGCTTAGGCGACCCTATTTACATCAGTAATTCATTAGGAGATCAGGCACAACCTTCCAGCTTTGTATACGGGCAAATTTCTAACTACCTAAATCTACAGGTAAGCAGTGTAAAAATGCTCATTGTTGTTCTTCATCCGGCTGCACTACCCCGACTTTTTAATATCCCGGCGAGCGAGATGAAGGATAAAACCATTGCACTTGAAGATTTGATAGGTTCAAAAGGACGAACATTAGAAGAACATATCGCCAGTAAAAGCCTTATAGATGCTATAAGCAGTCTGGAGCATTTTCTTATTCAGCAGAAAACTGCAGTTAAACCATCCGAAGAATTCATAAATAAGCTAAGCGAATACATTAGCCACAGCGCTGGTAATGTATCTATTGAACAGCTTACCCATATATTTGGCATATCCGAACGGCAACTAGAACGCAAGTTCAGTGCATATGTTGGCATCTCTCCCAAATCTTTTGCCGAAACTGTAAAGCTGCAAAACTTTCTCAAGCGTATCCAAAAATACGGCGGGGAGAAAAGTTTGGGGCAACTTGGCTATGAATGCGGATACTATGATCAGGCACACCTTAATACTCGTTTTAAACAGAAAACAGGCCTCGCTCCTTCCCAATATTTATCGATAAAGGGTAAGCTTTCTATCAACCTACTTCCCGTATAGATAAATTGTCGGTTTTATACAAGGAAGTCTTTTTTATGCTTGGTAGATTTGACATATTAAAATATTCCATACCATATGAAAAATTTAATTGTAGCAACCGCCCAGTTCGAAAATAAAAGTGGCGACAAAGCATATAACCTGGATGTTATCAACGAACTTTCCGCTAAAGCGGCCAAGATGGGTGCAAATGCGATCGCTTTCCATGAATGTTCCATTACAGGATATACCTTCGCTAGAAAGCTATCTAAAGAACAACTGCTCGATATTGCCGAATACATTCCTGAAGGACCAAGCATATCTAAGCTTCAAGAAATTGCCAAAGCCCATAATATTGCCATACTTGCTGGTCTTTTTGAAAAGGACCTAGCTGACAATCTCTACAAGGCTTATGTTTGTGTAGATATGAACGGTCTTATGGCAAAACATAGGAAACTTCATCCCTTTATTAATCCACACCTTCTCCCTGGAGAACAGTATACTGTTTTTGATTTATATGGATGGAAATGTGGTATACTCATCTGCTATGACAACAATATTATCGAAAATGTCAGGGCAACAACATTGTTAGGCGCACAGGCTATTTTTATGCCACATGTAACCATGTGTACCCCTTCTACCAGACCAGGGGCAGGTTTTGTAGATCCCGAACTTTGGATAAACAGGCATAATACCCCAGAACCACTACGCAGGGAATTTGATGGACCTAAAGGTAGGGAATGGTTAATGCGGTGGTTGCCAGCAAGGGCTTATGACAATGCCATTTACGCCATTTTCTCCAATCCAATAGGAATGGATGATGATCAGCTCAAAAATGGTTGTTCCATGATTTTGGATCCCTTCGGTGAAATCCTATCCGAATGCCGTTCTTTGGATAACGAGATCGTCATCTCTGAGCTTTCTGCAGATAAACTTTCCCTGGCAGGTGGCTATAGATATATTAAAGCAAGAAGACCAGCACTCTATTCCCACATCATCGGACAAGAACATAGTAGTGAGCAAAAGGTAAGCTGGATGAAAGAAGATTTTAAATAACAATAACGGGTTCCTTAATGTACCTCGCTTTGTAATCCAGCGGGGACAAACCCGTTATTTTTTTAAAGACTTCCCTAAATGCTTTATCATCTGAATAACCAACATCATTCATGACCTCATAAATGCTTTTTTTGCCTTTTTCTAAAGTACTTTTTGCAACTTCCACTTTTACCCGCTGCAAGTATTCGACAGGGGTATTACCTACAGCCTTAATAAAACGCCTGTCAAAACTCCTTCTGCTGATCGCAAGCTTTGAAGCCAGGTCTTCGAAAGAGATTTTTCCACTTAAATTTTCCTCGATATAGGTTTGGGCTTTGCAAATCAATTCATCACCATGGTTCTTCTGTGTTTTAAAAATGTGGAAGGGCGATTGTGATGTTCTTTCAATATCAATCTGAAAAATCTTTGAGCAGATAATGGCGATCTCCCGGTCAAAGTATTTTTCTACCAGGAAAAGCATCAGGTTTAAAAATGAATATCCACCACCATTGGTATATATCCCCTTTTCGGCAGTAATCAGTTTATCGATTTGAAGATTGATGTTTGGGAACAATCGCTTAAAATCGCCTGACATGTTCCAATGTGTGGAACAATTTCTTCCATCTAGCAAACCGGTAGCAGCCAGCAGAAACACACCAGAGCACATCGAAGCTATTTCAGTTCCGCGGCTATGTTGTTCCCCTATCCAGTTGATCAGTGCTTCGTTCTCCTTAATTAACTCATTATCATAAGAAACGGAGGGTATGATGATCAGGTCGGTTCTATCCAGATCATTGATATTTACAGGATAAACCGAAAAGAAGCCGGCATCCAATTTCATTTCGGGCACAAAACCAGCTATAGAAACTTCCATCATGGGTTTGTGTCCCATCTTTTGCCATATGATATTGGCACGAGTCAAGATTTCGAACGAACCGGTTATACTGCTCAGGTTAACCTCTCCTTTTGGAACAACTATTGTGACTTGCATGGTGGTAATTTTTTCACATAAAGATACTTGATATTTCTGTCCAAATCAACCCGACTAAAAGTCCATTTCACACCTGATTACTTGGCAAATAACTCCATAGCTTTGATATAGAAAAACTTTAGAATCACATAAAAACAATCAACATGAATACACCAGATTTTACGACTACAATATTAGTAGACCAAAGCCCGAAAGCAGCATTCGATGCCATCAATAACGTTCGCGGATGGTGGTCAGACGAAATTGAAGGCCAGACAGAAAAACTCAATGATGAATTTGACTATCATTATCAGGATGTCCACCGTTGCAAAATGAGATTAATTGAAGTTATTCCTGAAAAAAAAGTGGTCTGGCTTGTGTTGGACAACTATTTTAAATTCACGGAAGACAAAAGTGAATGGATAGGCACAAAGGTTATTTTTGAAATTGAGAAAAAGGATAACAAAACCCAAATCCGCGTCACTCACCAGGGTTTAGTTCCTGAATATGAATGTTTCGACATCTGTGTAAATGCCTGGACTCAATATGTACAGCAAAGTTTATTCAACCTAATTACTAAAGGTAAAGGTGAGCCAAACAGTGCGAGCACTCCAAGAACCGAACACGAAAAGAAGTTTGAAGCTGAGAAAAAGTAGTTAGAAAAAGAAATAAGATATGGGAACGGAAAGACGTTTTCCGCTCCCAATCCCTACTTTATAACGGCAATACCTTGCGCCCATATTCGTCAGCCACTGAACGTCTATCGCATTCGCTTCTGATAATGAAACCTGAGGATTATCTAGCGGGCGTAGTTAGTGCCTTTATCGCCTTGCCATCAGGTGCATTAAATTTGATGCCCAAAAGTGCTGCAGCAGTCGGCGCTACATCTTCCAGGCCAATTCCTTCAATCAGCAATCCTTTCTCAATACCAGGGCCAATAGCGACAAAACCAGTTTGAATTTCGGGAATATCGGGAAAATAACCATGTGCACCACCCTTAGTAGGTCCGAGTACAGGTCCCGAATCCTTGTCCTGAATATACACCCCTTTAACCGGAGCCAATGCGAAACTCGCATGCGGATCAGCCCCGAATTTATTCAGTTCGGCACGCTCCACGATACGGAAAAGGGATTTATAGCTATCAGGGAGTTCAGTCAGTTTTTTACGCACTTTGGCCAGAAGTTTCACATCATTCTTATCTTTCAGGTGGAAAAATGCGGCACCTCCTGCAGCCTGAAACTTAGCTACTGGTTCCTGTGTGTCAACCTTACTGTCAATGCCCAATTCTTTCAGCCAGACATTCGGAGCAAGTACCTTATTGATATCCACGAAACCGTGGTCTCCAGTAACGATCACTGTGGTGCTGTCCTTAATACCGGCCTTGATCAATGCATCCAAGATATTTGCTACCGCATGATCCGCAGAAGCCAGGGCTTTAAATACCCCTTCACCCGAACGCCCCTCTTTATGCTGTGCACCGTCAACACCAACAATGTGAATACTCAAAAACTCAGGCTTGTATTTGCGGATGATGTAAGCCGCCATACGGCTGTTGTTCTCGTCCATGGTCAGATACTGCAGATTCAGGTCATTGACCTCTGCCTTGCCGATTGCATACTCCTCTATCTCTGAAAAGAACCCCTTCGGAGTTGCAAACTCAGCGATTGCTGATTTTCTGTCTGACATATTTGTGGCTGACCAGATCTCCGGCAAGTTATAATCAATTTCAGCACCAACGGAAATCGGCCAGGAAATAGATGCAGATTTCATACCTGCTTTTCTGACCGCCTGCCATAGCGTTTCCGATTTGATCTTGCGGCTATCAGTCGTCCATTCATACACAAGTTTATCATTTGGCATGGTATTGTAAGTGATGCCATGATGTGCAGGAAAAGCACCAGTGATCAGTGTAGTATGTGAAGGATAAGTTACACTTGGAAAAATACCTCTCACTCCTTTCGAATGGGCTCCATTTCTCATCATAGACTGCAAGTTTGGTGCAGGCCAGCTTTTATCCAGGTAAAAATCTGGTCTGAAGCCATCGATACTGATCAGGATCACATGTTTGGAAGTTTGAGAAAATGCAGGCATAGTCAATACGATCATATTGAGCAGCAGCAATCTTTTTATAAAATTAGTTTTCATTACAATTCTTTAGCTTTTTCAATTCTGTAAATACTTTTCTGCGTATGTGTACGACCATAACGATCCGTAGCACGCACTTCTATAACATGCGTACCAATCGGCAGATCAGTCGCAATTGACGTTCTCCACAAATGTGGACTATCCGTTGCATTGGTTGGTCTTCTTCCCGCTAGTAACTCCTCTGAAGTATCCCAGGGGTGCAATTCAGCCAGGTAGGCGGGATCTGCAGCATTTGCAGGACTCATCTTCTCCCATTTACCATTACCTATACGGCATTCTACCAAATCGGTACGATAGCCCATAAAGAAATTAGCGTAGATACCTGCTCTGGTACTTTTGCCCTGACCTACTACTTTTGGATGAAAAACTTCGATCTGGTAAGATTTATCTTTGCCTGCCACTTTATAATCGATCACATACTGATTGCCTTTGAAATGAATGAATGCATACCCTTTAGGTGTACCATCTCGCATAGTTGCAGCAGGAACTCCTTGCTCATTAAGCTGACCAGAGTACCAATCGCCGGAAGTTGTACCCGCATTGTACTCATGATGTGGCTTTTCCTGACTCCAGCCCTCTTTTTTTCCGTAAAAAATCTGCGACTGTGTATGCATGTGCGCCGATAACGAAAGTGTATTAGGATAATCCTTTAACAGATCAAATAAGCGCTGACGATCCTCCGGACGAAATACATTTCCGTTCTGGTGCTCCAGGGGAATGTGAAAAGCAAGTACTATCAGCTGATCTTTACCTACGAACTTCAAATCATTCTCCACAAAATCCAGTTGGTCCTTACGGAAACCACCCAAATAACCCTTTCCGATACGAGGATTCGGATACAGAACATCGTCAAGTATGATGTAATGCACCTTACCATAATTGAAGGCATAATTGGCCGGACCGAAATTTGCTTCATAAGTTTCATCCGATAAAGAATCAACTTTTACATCAAAATTCATATCATGATTCCCGATCAGGTTGTACCAAGGCAATCCCACTTTTTTGATTGCTTTGATGTAAGGCTGGTGCAAGTTAAGATCGTTACCTACCAAATCTCCCAAACTTAAACCAAAGGCCACGTCCTTAATACCTGCAACCTCCGCAATAATCCCTTTTTCGAAGAACTCCATCTCCCTTGCCGTATAAGCCTGAGGGTCACCAAAAATCAAAGCTGTATAATCATCTGCCTCTTTTTCTGGCAGCAAGCCAAAATCTACCGATTTAGGAAGCGGGCCCGTCGACGACACTCCCTTAAACTCCAGTGTAGACGGAGACCCCATCGGTTTGTGCAGGTAATAAAACTTAGGCAGGTTATCCGAATTGAGGGGAATGCGGTAGCCGCTCGGTTTGATAACAAAAATACCGTTGTCATTCCCAATAGGCAATTCGTAGCGGCCTTTTTCATCCGTAAGGGTTACCTGTACGCCATTGCTTACCGCAACCTTGGCGATGCCAGCTTCCTTCGCATCTTTCTTTCCATTGTTATTGGCATCGTGGTAAACGAAGCCTTTCACTTTATCCTGAGCATATAGCCCCGTGCTGAAAACGGTGGCTAATGCAATTAATATTAAACTTTTCATAAAGAACGTATTTAATTGATAAATGGCATGATACCAGCGGCCGTTTTGTGCTGTACCAGTACTTTGTTCATGTCGTGCTTTATGGTCACCACACCTGTCGCAGTATTGATTTCGAAATCGTCCATTTCACGGTTTTTAGGGATAAAGGACGGCATGATTGCTTGCGTGTGTTCAGGTTTCACGTTGCTATTGCCTAGTCGCTCGCGCTCAGATACGGGGAAGCGGATACCGAGATCTGTCATCCGGCGACCTTCTGCCATAAAGACCTCTTGTCTAAGCAAGTATACCAGGTACAGCATTTCATCCTGTGTATTTGCTGCATCAATCTCCGCAGCGGTGACTTTAGTACCAGAAACCTGATAAGCAGTGATATTGCCGGTTTGTCTGTTGAGGATGTATCCATCTTTCTCAGCAGATGCAGCATCAAATTTCACTTTCATAGCAGTTACCGGATACACCTTATTGCCCCCGTTGCGGGTCTCCGCTTTATCGCTCAGACTGGTCGTTGCCCTTTTGGAAACGCATTCTGTCAGCATATTTTTTAAGGTAGTCCTGGCGCCGCTCAAATCATTTGAAGACACCATTGCCTCAGCGATGATCAGGTAAGCTTCTTCAGCTTTGGCGATCGCGATGGGTTTTTGGTCCAGCGCTGCAGTTTGGTTGGTATTGAAATACTTAGGATCCAGGAAATCGAGTCTGGGAAGTGGTGCAAAAGGATTTGCACCGCTTGTCGTGAAGATATTGGCCTGGAAACCATTACCTGGTCCATTCGTTGTACCATACAATACTTGTCTGAGCAAAAGCGGATTCTGGATGGCAGTGTTTGCTTCAGTGCGGGCCTGAGCTGCATTTCCCAAACCATAATAAGCCCGGGCGCGGAGCAGTGCACACACCAGGCGATCATTGGCATCTGTAAACAAGGGCTGCGCATCATTTAATAAAGTAATCGCAGTATTACGGTGTACTTCCGGGGAAAGCACTTCACCTAAGACTGTCGCAGGCATTCCTACAAAAAGCTCCGCAGCCAGCAGGTGTGTGTAAGCCTTATACATCAGCAGTTCAGCGCGCTGCAGTGGTTTAGATCCAGCATCGGCAGGCAATACTTTGGTAAGTCCGTAATCGCACATCTCCATGGTACGGTGAATCCCTGCCTGGATATTGGCAACATCCTGGTCAAAGAAATTGATTTGAGGGATATCGAATACCTTACTGCTTGCCGTGTAGTTATTGAAATAATTATCGGACACCAGTTCAGTAAATTCCGTGTTTGAGGCCACCATCAAACTCATTTGGCGGCGCATACCATCCGTCCATTCAACTGCTGAATTACCTGAACCAATGAAGCTATCTTCCTTAACATTTGGGTTTTCAACTTCGACCAACTCACAACTGCCCAGCATCAGCACCAGGGCCAATGCGGGATAAAACATATATTTTTTCATCTTAATGAACATTAGAAATTAACTTTAACAGAACCTAAAAATTGACGTGGAGCAGAGTAAGTTGCATAAGAGACCCCGCCTGTAGTTGCTCTACCTTGTCCCTGTGCACTCCCACTGGTGGTATTCTCCGGATCGAAAGTAGAAGAAGCGAAATTTAGCGGGTTGGTTACGCTGAAACCAAGCGTTAGGTTTTTGATGGTTTTGCCCAATTTAGGACCACGGAAAAGATAGCTGGCACCGATGGTCCGCACTTTAATGAAATCTGTTTTCTCTACGAACATATTGGTAAAGTTGAGCCAGTTGGCCCTTCCATTTTTATCGATCTCTCCCTGAGGTATTCCTTCGTTGCCAGCACCATAATTAAATCGGAACTGCTTATCCCAGTTGCTTGCGTATGCCCCCGATTGATAATCGGCATTGGCAAAGAAATTGAAATCTTTAAATTGGAGGTTAAGGCCCATGCTACCGTATAGATCAGGAATGGTACTGCCCAAAAATTGCAGCGGGGTGGTTGAATCCATCACACCGTCTGCACCGAAGGTACCAGTACCAGCACGGATGAATCCTACAGGGAAGCCTTCCTGCACTACCGTCTGAATGGTACGCTCGCTGAAACCGTTCAAATTAAAAGGTGGACTACCCATGGAACTCAAGACCTTGTTATAAGCAGTATTTACCGATACATTTACGGAAAGAGAGAGGTCTTTGGTCTTTATAGGAGTAGCGTTCATGCTTAACTCTACACCTCTGTTTAGTATTTCACCTACGTTTCTGATGGTGGCAATCTCACCTGTAGAAGGTGTGGCAGGGACAGTGAACAAGGCATCTTTGGTGATACTATGGTAAATTCCCGCGCTCAATACCAGTCGATCCTGCAATAAACCGAGGTCCAGACCAAGCTCCAGGGTAGCCGTTTTCTCCGGTTTCAAATCCACTTTAGGTGTACCCAAAGAAGCGCCTAATGCGCCCAGGTAACTTGCGAAATCTATAAGTCTTTCATTTCTGAAGGGCGGAGGGAAATTTCCAGCCAAACCATAACTACCTCTCAGCTTCGCTGATGAAATGAAAGGAAGCGCATCCTCAAAGCCAGGCTCGGCAGTAGGGATGTAAGCGAAACCAACTTTAGGATAATATTGCACACCTACTTCCTTACCGAAAGCGGTATTTCCATCGCCCCTTAAACCAAGATCAATAAAAAACTTGTTTTTGAAACCCAAATTCTCTTGAACGTAAAGTCCGTAATTGACAACTTCAGTTAGCACCTCATTGGAAGTAGTTGCGCCAACCTTACTGATGTCGCGCATACCATCTCTTACATTAGTACCATTATAAGCTACCTGACGGTCCTCATTTCGGAAAAGTTGTCCGCCGAAAGTTGTAACGAAAGAGAAATCACCCAGTTCCGCTTTGTGTTGCCCGTTCAGCTCCAGCGTCAGACCCCAGTATTTTCTATCGGCATTACTGATGCTTCCACCAGCTGTGCTCAGATTGCCTGTGGTGTGTGTGATGTATTGATTGGTTGTAATCACCTTATTTCTGGTAGTCCGATAGTCGATACCCCCTACTGCCTTGATCATTAAGCTTTCCACAGGACGGTAATTGAATGTTTGAGAAGTCTGAAAACGGTTCACCACTATCTCATTATCCTGCAAACGTTCGGCTTCCCTCACATAAGCATTCAATGTTTGGAAATCTGCCTCACTTAAGTCATCGATCATCGGTTTTTTAAGCGGACCACTAATTTTTGAAGCGCCGCTTTCCAGGAACCAAAGCCCTGTATATCCACCTTGATTACCATTTCTGCTTCTTTTGAAACTATTGTTGACGAACGTAAAACTGCTTTCGTAAGTTACCTTATCGCCAATATTGGCTCTAAATCCGGAGCGCATGTCAATTCGCCTATTCGCATTCTGGTCCATGATCTGCACGCCAGAGCTGTTTAGGTAACCACCAGTAAAACTATATCCCAAACCACCTTTACTACCGTTGATACCAACATTGTATTTTTGAAACATGCCGCTTTCAAAAAGCATATCCTTCGTTCTTTTAAAATGCAGAAAATCATTCGTAGAAGCTTCTGGTCCTACTTCAACATTTACAGTGATTGCGGTGCGTTCTGAACCACCTTTTTTGGTAATGATCTGGATCACCCCGTTGGCTGCATCCGAACCATATAAAGTAGTAGCCGCGCCACCGTTAATATATTCGATCTTCTCGATGTTGTCCATCGGGATATCTGCCAATGCACTCACTCCCGCACCAGAAGCAGCACCACCTCCCAATGTTGATGGTGTATTCAAGTTATCCATACGTACCCCATCCACATATACTACAGGCGTAGAATTCATAAATGCGGAGACCACACCACGTGCACGTATGATGGAGGTAGAACCAGCTTGTCCGCCAGTGAGCCTGATCTGAGCATTTGGCAATTTCGACTGCAGCAGCTGATCGATGCGACTGCCTGGCGTTTTTTCAATATCTGCACCACTAATACTGACCACATTGGTCGAAAGACGGCGTTTGCTCACATCAATACCCTGACCAGTTACGACCACCTCATCCAGCCCCAGGCGATCTTCTTCCATTTGTACATTCTGATTCATATTGGCTACAGAACGCTCGAAGTTAAATTCCTGCGACTTGTAGCCGATGTAGGAAACCACCAGCGTAAAACGTTGTCTGTCTTCTTTAACAGAAAGACTGTAAACACCATCAATATCAGTTTGGGTACCAATCATAGTACCCTTTACCTTAATGCTGACGCCAGGAATGGTCTTACCAGTTCTTTTATCCTTGATCAACCCAGATATAACAGTAGGTGTCAGATTTCTCTTAGGATTCATGATAATGTATTTGTCACTGATCTGTTTAATTTCAATACTTGCCGGTGCCATCAACTCATTCAAGATCGCTGCGATGGATTTTCCTTTTACATCGATGGTAATTTTTCTATGCTGCATGGCTTCCATGTTTTTGTAGCCAATAACAAAATGACTTTGTTTTTCAATCAAGCTAATTACTTCCTGAATCGGCATTTCCTTGGCAAACAGGCTGATCTTTACCTCATGCATCGATTGTCCCGAGATGGGACCAGCATAGATGAGCAAGTTAGAAAAAAAGAGAAGGGCTATCGTTAACTTCATTTTTAGATTAAATAATGACCATAGCGGGTATTTGCAACCCGGGTAAAATTTTTGCATATTTGATTTGTTTTTAATGTTTTACGAATTCATTGAAATACCGGAGCGCTGCTACAGGGCTCCGTCTGAAACCGGGATGTTGACGCATATCCGGTTTTTTCATATCCTATCTTTTACATAGCGTTTTATTTAATGGTGATTTGCTTGTTGCCATACTCAAACTCCCTTTTGGTAAGTTGTGTCAATATTTCCAGTACTGCCTTCATAGATTCTCTATTGAAACGAATGGTGTACCTATCTTTGCGACTTGCCTGACTCAGGTCTTTTACTTCCAGGTGATAGAAACCTTTAAGTTGCTCTGCAATGTCGGTTATCGACGCATTGTCGATATATAGCTTATTGTCTTTCCAGGAAGTGATCAATAATGCATCTTCACTATTCATTTCAATTTTCCCTGTCTTTCTGAAAAAGCTGATCGTCTGATTGGCACTCATCTGCTCAGCCAGAATCGTCTCTGATTTACCTTTCACCTGCGATACCTTTACAAGACCCGTCAGCACTGAGACCTTAATCCTTTCCCTGTCAGGATAGGCACTAATATTAAAAGCAGTTCCAAGCACCCTGGTTCTAAGCTGTCCGGATTGAATGATGAAAGGTTTATGAGGATTTTTAGCCACTTTGAAGTAGGCTTCTCCTTTCAGAATCACCCCTCGCTCCTCTTTCCCGAAGTTTCCAGAAACCAGCAGTTCCGTCCCGGTATTTAGCATCACGACAGTTCCATCTGTCAGTGTCACTTCTTTACGTTCTGTAGCAGCCGTACTGATGAGCATATCTAAAGGGGGAGTTCCACCAGGCCCGACATAAAACCAGGCGGCAAAAGCTGTCATTAAGCAAATGCATGCAGCCGATGTCCAGATGTACAATGATTTTATTTTTGGCTGTTTGCGTTGGCTTAAGGACTGAGTTTTCGCATCCGATACGTCGAGCAGATCGTACCAATGATCGACGGCTTCCACTTCAGTAGGAGAAGCCTGATGACTAATATACCTTTTAAGGATTTCTTTGAGTTCTTTCTCTCTTTTATTTTCTAACATCCTACACTACACATCACAAAAGAGCACTAGTAGTACTTTAAGAGAATGTTATCAAAACATCAATTCATAACTACTCAGTACCGAGAGCGATGCGATGATGAAAATAATGTTAGGATCGGAGTTGTATTTCCCCAGTCGGAACCTGATCCGGTTGAGGACATCCGTTATGTTGTTCTTGACAGTCTGTTCGGAAACCGACAAGCGGAGCGCGATTTCTCTTATTGATAAATGTTGTTCCCTGCTCAATCGGTAAGGTAGTTGCAGGCGATCTGGGAGTTCATTTAATTCAGCATCTACTACGCTGTGCAATTCCTTGATCAACAGTCCTTCATCTGACTTTGCGGCAGCCGGATAGGCCAACATCTCTTCGAATACCTCCACAGCCCTGATGGCGACCCCCGGCCTGGTGAAATAATTTATCGACGCATACTTAGCTGACTTGTACAAGTAAGAAGACAAGCGGCCCTGATCATCACAACGGATTTGAGCACGATTTTTCCAGACACCCAAAAAGATCTCCTGAATGATATCCTTTGCTTCTTCTGTGTTTTTGATTTTCACACAAACATGCCTAAAAAGATCCTGCCAGTACCTCCGCGTCAGTTCTGCAAAAGCCTGATGATCATCTACGTGGAGAAGCGCAATTAAATCCATATCAGATAATTCTTTCATAATCTGACACAAAAGTATGGACGGATTATGAACTGGACATTAAGCATTTGCTTTCTTTTTTATCCTTTTGTTGTTCATGTTAATTACAATCTACCGACTTAACATAAACATAATATTAAATTAACTATTTCATGACTTAACTTAGCGACAATTTCAAAATTATGAAAAAACAAAAATTAAAAAAGCTGGTTAAATCAGCCAAAAAATCAATTAAAAATACCATAAAATCAGACCTGATCAACGAGCTTACTTCCATTACAGGTAAACTGGGGCAGGATTCCAAAAAACTAACGAAAGAAATCGAAAAGGGGTCAAAGCAACTAGCAAAAAAACTTTCAAAAGAAATAAAGATCGATAAATCAACTCTTATAGAAACAACAGTTGAAGAAAAGGCTCCCGACGCCTTGAAGCACTAAATGCCAAGTATCCACCTCACATCAAAAGCATCAGTGACTTCAATTAGTTTTTGATCATCATAATTCTTTAGTAAAGAATTATGATGATCAAATTCCAGTTTTTCAATAAGCTCTTTTCTATCATTGGTATTTTCACAGTGCAAAAAAATAGATATATAATTCCCTAGTTTTCGTCCTTCGTTGTGTACCAGGTCCGAACCATAAATAATTACCCTATCAGAGACTAGCGATCCACTAACAACTGGCATTTCAGTATAACCGGGCACTTCTTTTTCAAAAGTCTCAAATTGCAATAGTCCCCCAAAACAGGTTTGGTAAAAGCTGAGCGCTTTTTTACAATTCCCCGAAAATGTTATGAACACCCCCATTACGCTGAATTTTATTGTTATATCGATAAGAAAGAACAAGGATACCCAATACCACCAGTGGCAATAGCATATAACTAATGTTCTTATCGACACAGGCATGACTGATGAAGGCAAAGATTAAATTAAAAGTAAGCCCTGCATAGGCCCACTCCTTTAGCTTAGCTGGTATTGTAGGGTAAGAAATGGCAAAAACGCCAAGTACTTTACAGATGACAAGTGTATAGGCAAAATAATCTGGATAGCCCAAAGGTTTTGTACCAGCATTCAGATAATCTGGAGCAAATAACATGGTTCCAAGCGGCATTATACCCTCCCAAAGTACTATGATACCTGTTGCTACCCAAAAGATTACTTTATTCTTCTTCCTGTTTTTTGCTACGGGAACATGTGTTGCTGCTTCTACCGTAATTCTTGTTACTTCTGCCATTGTTTTTGTTTATTAAGTTTACTATTCAAAGTTACACCAGGATATAAAATCAAGTCTGTTGTAAAAATGACAACTTTAGGGGTGAATCATGACAAAAGTATTTTCGTAGCTTAGTACCTTAATCTTATAATTGATATGCGAATTTCAATCTTTGTACCTGAGTATGGGGTAATTGAAGCAGTTACACCTCCCTTTAGAAGCTTTAATACTGCCAATGAGTTTTTAACCACATTTGGTAAAAAACCCATTTTTGAAGTAGAATACGTGGGTTTAAACGAGTATGTACCGGCAAACAATGGAGAATACACCGTTAAAACCAATAGGTTACTCAAGGATGTTACTGAAACAGACTTATTGATTATCCCCCCTACCTTTGGCGATACCACCAAAGGAATACTGGCCAATGCAGAAGCAATACCCTATTTTAAAAAGCTATATCAAAATGGTTCAAGTCTTGCCAGCTTATGTATTGGTGCTTTTCTTTTAGCCGAGACAGGTTTACTCAATGGCAAAAAATGTTCCACCCATTGGGCTCATATTGATGATTTTAGAGAAAGATATCCAGAGGTGGAAGTAGAAGATGGAGCTATAATAACAGAACACGATAATATTTACAGCAGTGGCGGGGCAAGCAGTTTATGGAATTTAATATTATACCTGATTGAAAAATACGCCGATAGAGAAACAGCTGTAATGATTTCAAAATATTTTGCTTTGGACATTGGGAGAGATAGCCAATCCCAATTCGCGATGTTCAAAGGTCAAAGAAACCATGGTGATCCCGAAATTCAAAAAGTACAGGATCATATTGAGAAACACTATGAAGATAGAATAACCATAGAAACGTTAGCAAGTTTAATTAATAAAGGTCGTAGAACATTTGAAAGAAGATTTAAAGCGGCGACTAACAATACATCCTTGGAGTATTTACAAAGAGTGAGAATTGAAGCTGCAAAAAAGTTTTTTGAAGCTTCTAGAAAAAATATAACGGAAATAATGTTTGATGTAGGCTATACGGATACAAAAGCATTTAGAGATACATTTAAGAAGATTACAGGACTTACGCCAATTGAGTATAGGAATAAGTTTGCAAGGGTAGCGCACGAGGTGTAAGCGCCCTTAAATACCGATTTGGCATAACATGATTAAACCATACGATAGTTCGGACTTTAGATTACTAGAATCTTGGGTAACTGATGCAGAGCTTTTACTTCAATTCTCAGGCACAGACTTTACGTTTCCACTCAGGGAACAAAAAATAGTTGATTACCAAACCATGTATCCGGATCGTCATCTCTATATTGGCTATACGATTGATGGATCGCCTTTTGCTTTTGGAGAGATCATTCCCCAAGAAAGTGGGTATCCGAGGCTGGCCCGGATTCTTGTTGGCGAACCATCACTTCGAAGTCAGGGATTGGGAAGATACTTTATTAAATTACTATTGGGAGAGTGCAAGCGACTTTACAATACGGATACCATTGAGCTTTTTACCTGGGAAAAGAATCATATAGCAATTAGGTGTTACGAGTCGGTTGGCTTCAAATTATTACCTGAGTTACATAAAATAATGTTTCACGAAGGAGTAAGTTACCATATCCATAAGATGATCTATAACGAGCAAATAGTAGCTTCAGCGGATTAAAACATAAAAAAGAAAGCCTCCTCTGCTAATGCAAAGAAGGCTTGTACCGTAAAGGAAGATTACTTTGAACATCTGGAACGCTTCTGCATGATTCTGGATCCAATTATTCAAGACTTGAAAAGTAAAGGGTTTATATAAAATTGGAAGTTTGCATCATAAATGCTAACGAGCTCACCACGGTTAACATTAGAATATAGAACAAGAAAATTTGCATTTAAGTAACTAATCAATTTTGAAACAATTCAAATGCTTTTGGCATTCAACAAACAATGATTCTTATTCATGGCTAATCCAACATTGGATAAGATGACTTTAAAAAACTATAGCCGGAGCAGATTTAGAGAAACTTCCTGAGGCATCAGCCACGGCATCAATTGGTGCTCCTACCTGACTGCCTCCTCTCTTGACCACAATTGTTACTTTTTGACCAGCTACTCCTCCATTTCCTGATATTGCAACAATGGCTGCAGCTACATTTGTAGCGTAAGTAATTTCTTTTGTCCATGGAAGCGATGCGACCGGATCATTTGCCGTACCACCTGTAGCAGTCGTATATGACACCATCAGTGTTGGTCCCGAAAAAGCTCCTGTGATCTCATAACGAACTGTGCGCGAGTTGTTATCAGGCTTTTTATCTGAATTCTTCTTGCAGGAAACAAAAACTGTGACTACCATTAGTAGTGTAAAAATTGACTTTTTCATAAGGTATGTTTTTAATTAAAATTTAAGTGCTATTCCAATTCTGGCATTGGTACTGCCTATAGCGCCAAGCTCAGTGAATGCGCCAAGGTTATTGCGGAAGAAGTATTTGCCCCCAACGTATGCGCCCAGAAACAGTCCGCTTCCGTAACTATCGCCCAGGTCTTTACCATTGTCTTCCCAGGAAAAACTTCTGTAGCCAAGGGTTGGCCCTCCATATAAATCTATCTTGTCACTGTTAATTTTTAATAATTGATTAACATGATAAGAGGCTCTTACGCCAAAGTAAATGGCTGTAAATTTGAGGGACAGGTATTCATTTGAGAGATAATCTGCATTTGCACCAATGCTGATGCTACCTGTGATCCCCTGTTCATAAGAAAGACCGACAGGTATGCCTCCGTCATAAGAGGAGTTTACGCCAATACCGATATTGAGTAATTTATTTCCTTTTTTAAAGGCCCCATTCTCTTGGGCGAACAATGTTGTGGTCGTAAAAAATACCAGGATAAGGATGTTAGCAATTTTCATTTTTATCATTTTTAATAGTTCTATGCAAACATAAAAATGATAAAAGCCTAAACTCGTTACCTTAAGTTAAGAAACGATTTGGTGTCGTAAATTTAAGAGGCTTTTCTAACCAGCCTCTTTCTCATTCTACTTAAAGATTGCGGAGTGATACCCAAATAACTCGCTAAATAGTATTGAGGGATTCTTTGAGCCAAATCCGGCCTTATTTCTAGCAAATTCAAATAGCGTTGTTCTGGTGTAGAAATCTTAAAATTATCAAATGCTATTTGACTTTTTGAGTGTAAATCTTCGGAAACAAGACGACACAGTTTTTCTAAGATAGGGTATTTTGCAAAAAGTTCTTCATCTGTTTCTGAACTAGCTACAATCAAAATAGAGTCCTCAAGACAATCAACATAATATTCAGATGGGGTATGGTTTAATACGCCTGGAGGGTTAAGAGTTTCAGACTCGGTATAAAAAGCAGTAGTCTTTTCTTCCGTATCAACCATATAATAGCACCTGATGCATCCTTGAAGCACAAAATAGGCATCCTTTGAGAGTTGACCCTCTTTCAATAAAATTGTTCCTTTCTTAAAACTTTTAAAAATGGCTAAATCTATAATAACATTTTGCTCCTCTTCAGACAGGATTACATATCTCGCTAAAAAATTTAACAGGATTTGATCCATTTTATCATTAGTCAATTGCATTTTTTTAATATTTAGGCGATACAGGTGTCAATTTAATATTTCTTGATGACATATTAATTGCCGTCAAAAATTTATTTCATAAAACCACAATCATTAAGCAGGTTAAAAGCAAGGATTATAGAGAAAAATACAGGGTAAGGTTCATTTCTTAACTTAAGTGAACGAGTTATGGCATCTCGCCAATCTACCTTTGCATTATCGTTTAACAACTAATGTATTGATATGCAAAAGAAAATTTTATGGTTCGCCTTGATTTTAATGATGGCAAGCACTATACAAGTTAAAGCTCAATATTCCAAACAAGACAGTACTTATAGAAAGTATTTTATAGGCAGTACCTTATTTATGATAGCTAATGTAGTAGCTGACAATAATCCGCCTGGTATGGTTTATCTGAACTTAGGTTATCGCATTACAGGAAAGGATGTAATTTCAATTGAATTTAAAACTTGGAAATATGCCTGGCCAATTGGCATTCCTTATGGAAAATCATTTGAAGCAGAAGGAGAAGGGTTTCCAGGTTATATTCGTGAACACGGAGTTTCACTTAATTATCAAAGGTTTTTATGGAAGCATCTTTTTGCTCAAGTTGACGTGATGCCTGCTTGGCAAAGCTTTGTAAATGATAACGGTAATAAGATTGACAATGGCTTTCAAATCTTTAACACTTATTCCATTGGTTATCATATTAAACTTTTCAAGGATAGGCTTTTTTTTCAACCTTCAATAGCAATGACTCATCGTCCCTATCA
The DNA here is from genome assembly GCF_005144565.1 of Pedobacter hiemivivus. Classification (NCBI taxonomy): domain Bacteria; kingdom Pseudomonadati; phylum Bacteroidota; class Sphingobacteriia; order Sphingobacteriales; family Sphingobacteriaceae; genus Pedobacter; species Pedobacter hiemivivus. The sequence goes on along the minus strand of NZ_SWDX01000001.1, from coordinate 777,556 downwards.
ATCAACAATGCCTGATTCGTTTAAACAGGTTGACGATAGATGGTCAAAATTCTTCTTCGGGCAGCCGGGATTACATTTTGGATATAATTTCTGGTAATTTTGCGAAGGTTAAGTGTATATTTCGATTAGTAACATAACGCTGCTTAATTGCCTGCATTAAAAAGGCCTTCAGAGATCCCTGAAGGCCTTTTTAAATTTCCAATACGATTATTTTCGGAAAACTTATCCAATATTGGATAGGTTGGATGTACTCCTAAATTCTTATTTAACGAACTGCTTCATTGAGGACATGAAGAAAATCCGGGATGTTCATAAATCCCAAAACTATTTACAATACGAAAGTAAATGATAATAAACTATTCCTTGACGTTTATTCTGCAACAATTTGTAAAAAATCTTTATTCTTCGGGCTGTGTAATCGACGATATTACGTTGGACTAAGCACTTCAATAGTCGTACTATTTACTCGAACTGCAATTTGAGACGTCTCTCTGTTAAAGCAAATCTGAGGTGATTTTTCAATATCTCCATAAATAATTGAAGATGTTTGAAGTCCAGAATCAATTTCTTCTAATTTACTTTCTATTTCACCTGTTTGAATGTTTATGATTTTCGGAAACTTAAACATATCCCAGGCTTGTCTTTCATTTATTGCGAATAAATTTCCAAATTCCCCTTTGACTTTTATTGGTGATGTAATTTCATTTTTAATAAAGTTCCAAATTGCAAGATGCTTTTGTGGTAAAAGTGGCGGCACTTCATCATCGAAAGGCTCTTCATCTGTTGAAGCAATAAGTATGCTATCGTTGTCTATAAAGCTAGCTGAATTTATTTCAGTCCCAAAGTTTGGATATAAAAAACTTTTGTCCAATAGCTGTGGATTTTTTAAACATTCTTCTATCTCAAATAATTCAACTGTATCAACGGGATGCCATGCCCAACCGCATACCATTAAATACTTGTTATCCGGACTAATTGAAAGTCTTGAGTGAAAAATATCTGATGGATTTCTTCCTGGAATATTTGAAACAACTTCACCTGTTTCTACATTTTCAAAGTCAAGTCGACAATAATCAATTGGGCAATGAACTAAGTAAGTCTCATTGTCAACAGTTACAAATGCCGCCGGAAATTCATAGGTCTCTGCATTATAATGGGTGCGATTAATCTCCCGTATTATTTCGCCATCTTTCAATAAAATGCCTTTTGTTCCTAGACGTTTATAAATAAAAGCATATTGCCCATTCTGAGAAGTAATTGAAGCGTCGAAACCAAAAGCATAATGATACTTTGCAATTTGTCTTTGTTGCCCATCAGAAGAATATAGCTGCCCTGCAGAAACCCAATCTACAATATCGCCGTTAAGCCAATCAATTGTTTTTAAGTAATTTGTTTTAAATGTTTGTCGTGTCATAATTGCAGCTTACCTATTAAACAATTCCTCTAATTTAAACTATTGATTAACGCCCTTTCACGTTATATAAAGAATTTTCTGATGCTCCAATCGAAAAACAAAGCTAATGCTAGATTAACTATTAAATAGATTGAGTTTTACTTTCTCACGTTCAATTTCTGCTATAAGCTCCTCTTCTGTAGGTAAAAAAGGCATGTATTTAGTAGCGAAGAGTCTGGGATTATCATTAATCACAGAATATTTCACTACAGTTTCACTTTTTTCCGTGCAAAGGATAATACCTATTGTTGGATTATCACCTTCTGGTTTCTTTAGATCGTCAAACATTCGTCTGTACATGTCCATTTGACCAACATGCTGATGAGTAAGTTTCCCAGCTTTTAGATCAATCAAAACGAAACATTTAAGTAAATAATTATAAAAGACCAGATCAATAAAAAAATGATCTATCTCCGTACTTATCCTAAACTGTCTGCCAACAAAGGAGAAGCCTTTTCCAAGCTCCAATAAAAACTGCTGCAAATTTTCAATTAATGCTGTTTCAATTTCAGACTCATTTGCAGTCGCAGGTTGCTGAATATTTAGAAATTCAAAAATATATGGATCTTTAATAAAGTCTTCAGGTCTCTGTTTCTGTAATACCTTACTATCTTTTTGATTTATAGTTTTATCATTCGAAGATAGAAGCCTATGATAATAGAAGGTGTTAATGTTCCGCTCCAGGGTTCGAACACTCCAGTTCTCTTCAGCCGCTTCGCTTAAATAAAATCCCCGTGCAGCCTCATTTTCAACCCTCATAATTAACCGGTTATGGCTCCATGTCAATTTGCTACACAGTGTGTAGCAAATCTCACTATCGCGGTAGGTGAGATAAAATTGGCGAAAGTTACGCAAATTAGAATAAGAAAAACCTTTCCCAAATTCAGTTGTCAATGCTTTAGAAAGTTCTTTCAAAATACCTTCTCCATAAACAGCTCTTTCTTCACCATGCTGTTCCTGCTCAACAATACGTTTTCCAATCAGCCAATATGCCTCCACCATTGCTGTGTTCACAGCAGTGTAAGCATTTTGTCTAGCTGAAGCTAATATACCTCTGATTTCTTCAATATAATTGGTCATACTTCAAATTTAAAGAAAACAATCGATGAGGAACAAACATCTGTGATATAATAGACCAGACCTGATCCAAACTAAAAAGGTTGCAGATATTAACCTGCAACCCCTTTAATAATTTTCCTAAGAAGTTTTAACACCATACTAACTAGTGTTAAAATGTGTACCGATCAGCAGGAATACTTTGAACATTTAAATCGCTTCTTATTGCTTATTGAGCCCATTATCGAGGATTTGGAAAGAAAAAAATTCATTTAATCAAGCATCAAAAATCAAGGCAGTTTTGATTTAGACACCTTGACCAGATTATAATAGAACAAAAAATTTGGCAAATATGAAAGTTAATTATTAAGGCTGGAATCGGATGCAGTATTGGAAATTTAGAAGCATTATACTTTTCCTAAAGCCTATTTGGAGGGGCTCTGAAACCTTTCTCGTTGGAACGGCAAGTTGCCGCATCGAGGTAGAAGGCATCGATGAACTTTACAGAGAATTCAGTTCACAACAGGTTTTGCACAAGGAGCACCCAGAAGTTACCAATCAGCAATGGGGTCATAGGGACTAATACAATTGCCCTATATGGTAACATACTTACTTTTTACCAAGAGATAAGCTAATTCATTAATTACGATTGACATAAATAACGCGGCTTTAGATTTGATGTCTTAAAATCCTAATCTGGCATATTTCCCAATTTACCATTGTTATCCGACTTCAATATTTTTCTGATCCTATCGATATGCACCTGTGAGGCTTCTGCTCTTTCCATCGAAGATTTCGCCGAAGCACCACTCTGGCTTTTTGAGAACGTAGTCAGAAGATTCCGACGTTCCTCAAACATGCGAAGCGCCGTCCACATCGTTTCCTCAATCTTTTTGGTCTGTTCGGAAATTAACGCCTTTGCCGTATAGGAATGTCCAGTATGGCACCGAAACCGAAGTAAGGGTCCTTCACTAATTTGCCAGAGCACTCCGCCGCACCCAGGGCAGTTGAACGGTACCTGATCACCTAATGCGTTTACTGAAGGAAGGTCACTCAATACCCTTTCAGCAATCTCAGACTCTCGAACAATATCCTTTGGAATCTTCACTTCTTTTGGGAGCTTATCTAAAAGGATCCTTGTTAGGGTCACCCCCATCTGGGAAATGGGGATTTTGAAATCTGCCCTCACTTGACCAAGTGCGTTGTTTGGCATATCTGGATATTCCGCATCAGAGGGATCCTGTACAATACAAATCCCACCACACCTATCAATTGCCATTAGTCCAGCAGTTCCATCATCCAAATAGCCAGTTAGTACAATTCCAATTGCCCTATTGCCATAAGCGACCGCCGCCGACCGAAAAAGCGGATCGATCCCGGGTCGGTAGCGGTTTTCTTGAGCCCCTTTTGTTACCATTAACTTTCCACTAGAATCAATCAGCATATGATGATCAGGCGGTGCAAAATAAATATGCGCAGATTTGGCCTGCATCCCATCAGTTGCGTGAAGGCATGTCAGCTTGCCAACTGTATTTAATGTGTCTATCAATATGTTTCCCGTAGCATCTGCCGAGATGTGCATCACTACTAAAATCGGTGCCGGAAAATCAATTGGGAGATGTTCAACAAATTCCTTTAGTGCCTCAAGCCCTCCCGCCGAAGTGCCAATCACTATCAATCTGTCCAGATCCTTTACTGCGATTTTCTTTCCAGTGATTTTCATATTAGTTGGGATTTAATAAAGGAATCATTCCACAAGTTGTGAACGCTTATCTAATAAGAAGAAAAGATGGTAAATTGTTTCATCACCCATGATATCGGCAGTAATACCAACCAGTTTGCATATTGGAATACTTAAAAGCTGCTTCACTCAAACAACTATGGTGACTTTTGACTGGGCCACGAATGTTATATGAAAGGAAATTAGTGGCTCTCAAGCAATTAATGAACAATGCTAAATGCAATATTCTCCACAATATATCTTCGGGTCAAAAGAGTTCAAACATAATCTGCTAATCCCCCGTAATTGTAAAAGCCCTGAGCAGGAATACTTTGAACAAGGCTGAGATAGCATACAAGGCCGATTTGATATAAAAAACCGTACTTTGAAATGTTCAAAGTACGGTTTATACCCTAAGCATGCATACTTAGAACAGTACCGATCAGCAGGAATACTTTGAACATTTAAATCGCTTCTTATTGCTTATAGAGCCTATAATTGATGATTTGGAGAGAAAAAAATTCATTTAATCATACACCAAAAATCAAGGTGATTTTCGATTAAGGTACCTTGACCAGATTATAATAGAACAAAAAATTTGGCAAATGTGAAAATTAATTATTAAGGCTAGAATCTCTTTTCAAGCTTCATCTCTACTCCAGTTCAAACTCTACCGTTACGTTTTCGTTTCCCAGCGCAGCGGTAAGACCGGAAGGATTATCGATCCGTGCGATACTCGTGTAACGATATGACGTTGAAAATGTTTTATAGAAAAGCACTAACGTATTGGAACCGTACAGCAAGAGGTCTCCCGTTTGGATTGTTCCGGGGTTGGCTGCATTAGACGGCAATGCGGTCTGAAAATCGAAATATTTTTCATTGCTGTTCAGCTCGGTCATATTTAGAGTAAGTGGCAATCTCGCTTTAAAGGCATTTCCTGTGGCATTGTTGCTTAGTGTAGCTGTAAACACAACAGCGCCTATTGTAATCTTCATTTTACTTCCCGCTGGATTAGTCGTGTTCCCGTTCGTATTATTCGCATTCTCTGGTGTTGTTCCCAGCTCATTATTTTTGCCACAGCTTGACATACTTAAAGACAAGGAAAAAATCATGATAAAGGTTATTAGTAGAGGCTTCATGTTATTCATTTTAGAAGTTATTTATTTACTACCGAGATATTCTTCGTCGGTTACCTTCTGCAGCCAGGTTACAATGCCCTTTTCTGTCTTTGGCAAAATGTATTGCTGTAGCATGCCGGCCTCGGGACTTGCTCCATGCCAGTGTTCTACATTAGGCGGGCATTTTACGATATCGCCCTTTTTGAGAGTCTGTCTCGGTTGTCCCTTAATCTGATGGTAGCCTGTACCATCGGTAATGATCAGTATCTGGCCTGAGGGATGTATGTGCCAGTTGCTTCTCGCCCCAGGCTCAAAAAAGACGTTGCCGACAATGGTGTTGTAGACGGAATCATTTTCAACAAGGCTGATGTTCCAGGCCTTGCCGGTGAAATTTTTAGCGGGGCCGAGCTCACCTTTCGGGAAAATAAAGTTCAGTTTGTTCTGATCTGCCTTGCTGCTATTCTGGGCGCTACAGCTGATACTGAGCAGCAATAGGGCAGCTACTGCGGTTATTGATAATGTTTTCATCGGTTTTTGATTTTATGTTTTCACTATTTGTTTCTTTAAGATGTTTGGTAAAAAAAGCTTCCAGCCTATCGAATGGGATCAGGTCGGTTTTGTCGTATAGGTCAACATGGCCGGCATTTGGAACGATGACTAGTTCTTTTGGCTCGCTTGCACGTTTATAGGCGTCCTCGCTAAATTCCCTGGAGTGAGCCCTGTCCCCGGTGATGAACAGCATAGGGCGGGGAGAAATGGTTTCTATATCGTTGAACGGATAAAAGTTATTGAACTTGGTATTGCTGCTCAACGTTGGGTGCGTGCTGGTTTTCGGCGATCCGCCTTTTGGCGTATACTCTCCCCTTGGTGTGCGATAGAATTCATAAAATTCACGCTGTATGGGATGGGTGTTCTCATCCAGCTGGTGGGTAGTTCCACCTGTATACTTTGTTTCACCTCCCAAAAATTCAGCATACCGTTGCTCGGCGGCTTCAGCCTGGTTTTTTTTCCTCTGTTCAAGGGTCTGCGAATGGTTCAGCGCATTGCGGCTGGCCGAACCCATATCGTACATGCTGACTGTTGCGATGGCTTTCATCCTTGGATCTATCTTGGCCGCACTGATGACAAAACTTCCACTTCCACATACACCGAGCACGCCGATGCGCTCCCTGTCTACAAACTCCCGCGTGCCAAGGAAATCTACAGCAGCACTGAAATCTTCGGCATACATATCTGGAAGCACTACATTGCGGGGTTCACCCTGACTTTCGCCCCAAAAAGAAAGGTCAATAGCTAGGGTGATGAAGCCCCTGTCTGCCATATTAGAAGCATAAACATCGGCGCTCTGTTCCTTTACCGCGCCCATCGGGTGGCCAACAACTATGGCTGCATTTTTTGTTTTCCTGTCCAGGTTCTTGGGCACGAAAAGGTGTCCGGCCACTTGCAGGTTATACTGGTTTTTGAATTTTACAGCGTACAAGGTAACCTTGTCACTCACCTTGAAAGTGGTATAGTCTTTTGCTGATATTTCTTTTATCTCTACCGGATTTGATGTTGATTGTGCACCCGCGGTACTATAACAAAGGACTGCAGTCAGCGCAATAAGAATTGATTTTTTCATGTTTAAATGTTTTTGATGAATTTTGCAGGAATTCCACCTACGATTGTATTGTCGGCAACATCTTTGGAAACGACCGCTCCCGCCGCCACAATAGAATTTTCTCCTATTGTTACGCCCGGAAGGATTGTTGCATTCGCGCCAATCCAGGCATTTTTTTTGATGTGGATAGCTTTTGGGATTAATGAATGTCGGTCTTTGATAGATGTTGGATGTCCTTCGGATAGTAGACTCACTTTCGGAGCGATGAACACATTGTCCCCGATGGTAATTCCGCCCAGATCCAAAAACACACAATCAAAATTGATGAATACATTTTTGCCGATTTTTGTATGCTTTCCGTAGTTGATGTGCAGAGGTGTAAAAACCGCAACACTTTCATCAATTTCCGAACCTGTTATCTGGCCCAATAAATTTCTTATTTCATCAGGGTCTGCTGTGTTGTTCATTTGGTTCAAAAGTTTCTTGGTGGCAAACGATTCCTCACGCATTCTATATGCTTCAGGGTCGTTCGGTAAAACAGTTTCCCCATTGCGTAACCTCTCGAAAATATCTTCTGTGTTCCTTCCCATAATTTTTATAGGAACAAAGGTAAATGTATTTCAAAGGTGCTTTGTTACATTTATTTCGCAAGTAATGTCAAATATTACCTATTATTGACTATTTGTTCTATTTTTACCTAATATGGCAGTAAATCAAAAAGTTATGCTCTGCAAAACGGTATCAGCAAGTCAATTTCCGGAAGATTTTAATATCCGCTTCCATACACATATCTATTGTCAAAGTGGAAGCTTGAAATTTGTCTTTAATGGCCGGCAATATCAGAGTAAAAGAGGCGAGTTTATCTTTTGGCTGGCGGGCATCAATGTTTCGGACCTGTTTTTTTCAAAGACTTTCAAGGCCACGATTTTGTTTGTCGACAGCGATCTGCTTACCGCAAGTTTGCCGAGTGCCACGGCGAGCATCGACAGCATTATACATTCCAAAGAATATCCAATCTTGCATCCGGATAAGAAAGACAAAGAGAAAATCCTAAAAAATTTTAAGTTGCTGTACGAAATGTCGCAGGAAACTGGCCACAGATTTTATGAGGAAGCGCTAAAACTCCAGATGCAAATTTTTCTTTTGGAAATGTGGCACATTTTTGAGGACGAGCTCGACAGAAGAAAACGAAGTCTGCAAAGCGGAACCCTATACGAACAGTTTATACAATTGGTGCAGGAACATTGCATGACACAGCGGGAAGTAGGGTTTTACAGTGATAAGCTGAATATTACACCTAAATACCTTAATTACATTTGCAAGGTCAATACCGCAATAACCGCATCTGAATGGATACAGCGTAACGCAAAAGAGCGCATTATCATACTATTGCAAAATAAGAACCTTAATATTTCCGAAATAGCCGATGAAATGGATTTTTCAAGCCGTTCGTTCTTTACCCGCTATGTGAAAAAATTGCTTGGCGTAACGCCAAAGGAATATCGGGAGCGAATTGGATAAATTTTTGTTCTAACTAAATCTGCTAGTCCCCCGTAATCATAAAAGCCTTTAGCAGGAATACTTTGAACAAGGCTGAGATAGCTTTTAAGGCCGATTTGACACAAAAAAACCGTACTTTGAAATGTTCTAAGTACGGTTTATACCATTAGCATGAATACTTTGAACTGTACCGTAAAGGAAGATTACTTTGAACATCTAGAACGCTTCTGCATGATCCTAGACCCAATAATTCAGGACTTGAAAAGCAAAGGTTTTATATAAACGGTTACCGTGGAATTTATATATGCGTGATCCAATATTGGATAAGAGGATTACCTACCTTTCATAATTTATACATACGTTAGCAATAAGTTTATTATTTATGACCGAAAATCAAATTATTATTTATCAATCGTCAAATGGCCAAACAGCAATAAATGTAAAGCTCCAAGATGAGACTGTATGGCTAACTTTAAATCAGATTTCAGATCTATTTTACAAAAACAAATCAACGATTTCCAGGCATCTAAATAACATATACAAGGAAGAAGAATTGAAGCAAGAAGGAACTGTTGCAAAAAAAGCAACAGTTCAAAAAGAGGGAAATAGAATAGTAGAAAGAACAATTGAATATTATTCTAAATAGGGATTTAGGATATTGGAAATATGCAAATTAATTATCTCTGCATGATTATGGAGCCAATAATTGAAGACTTGAAGAGCAAACGTTTTATATAAACTATTGCCATATGATGTACCGCATTAGTTTTTGTCAGCCCAGAGATCTCCGAGTCTAGAACTAAAAAATTTGCATGTATCCTAAGGGAATTTTGAAAGTATCTAATTGCCTCTGCCAATCTGTGACAGCCCTTTATTATGCTAAATAATTCCAATATTGTTTTCCATGGTTAAACTTCAAACTAATTTCAGCAGAATTTTGGCATACTTAGTTAGCGGAGATAATTAAGAGTAATATGCATATTCTGCATATTACTCTTAATAACATTTTAACCAGGAAATATTAACTTGAGCGGCTTTCAATTCTTTGTCCAGTCCTTAATTTACTTGGATTAAACATGGAAAAAATGGCCACTTTTTCGTTCCTCCCCAATTTGACGGCAAACCATTAGAGATCATTTCCTTTTAAAAAGGATGCTTGATATAAAGGCTCTGATACGATATTCTCTTTACGGATTTTGATGATATTATCTATCAATTAGAGCTAATTGTCCATCGATAAATACGTCAATTATAATCACTTTTATAAAACGGCCATAGGCAAAATTCTTCTTTTGAAACAAAGAAAGGATTTTTAGGCCGACCAAGTATTTTAAGATACACTTCCGATAAGGGTCATTCATTCGAGGGATGGTACGGACCCCCAGCCAAAAATGGATTTTACGGAGCACAATTATATTTATTGAAAAAAGACTGATCGTGAAGCTTAAACATATCATAACTTTATTTTTTTTATGTGCCATGTATTCCTGCAGAAATGAAAAGGACAATGGTTTGTCCGATGATTCATTAAACGAAGCTGGTGCCAACAGACCAGAAATAGAAAAAGTATTCAGGTTTTATTCAAATCCTGAAGACAGCTTAAAAAGAAAGGCGGCATTATTTTTATTAACGAACATGCGGGACCATTATGGATACACAGGAGCTGAGATTAAAAAATACGCCAATGTTTTTTCATTAATTGACAGCTCATCTTATACGAATTTCCAACTGTCAAACCAGGACAAGATGACTATCGGAGACTCCATGGTTAAACGCCTGGGATGGCCACATCCCGGTAAGGTTGAGAAAGTTAAAGATCTGGAGATCATTTCTGCTTCCTACCTGACCGGCAATATTGAATACGCATTTAAGGCATGGAAAAAGGCTCCCTGGGCAAATTATGTATCGTTTAATGATTTTTGCGAGTACATTTTACCATACCGCATAAGGGATGAACAACTGCAATACTGGCGGCCAAAATTCTATGAGGAATATACGAATATCGCCTACGGAGCACCCAATACCCATGATTTAAAATCAGTATTTGATCATATGTCCTGGCAGTTGAACACTGAAACTGGTTTTACCACATACTTCAATAAATATTATCCATTTACACAAAGCATCAGTGATATTTTAAAGGGCAGAATCGGAGGTTGTGAAACGACATCTTTTATTTCTGCAACAGCGATGCGCGCAGCCGGAATACCTGTAGCTCTAGATTATATTCCCAATTGGGGGAATACAAATAGCCGCCATTTTATGGTCAAACTCATTGACCACCGCAAACCTAACCAATTGATCACCAACAAAAACTCTGAGGAAAACACCTGGGGCATAGTGGACTTCTCCACGGAATTCATGGATTCAAGACATAAATTTACAGAAGCGGAATTCCCAGAGGGCATGTACATTCAGCATGTCAAGACCATCCCGAAAGTATACAGGTTCACCTACTCGGAGTCTGCGGAAATGCAGGCCTTACATCGGGCGGTACCAGCTCAATTCATAGCGCCAGAATTTCATTCAAAAAACATCAAAGACGTCACAGAAGAATACCTGAAACATGCCAGTATCACCTTAAAACTAAAACCTGGATCCACAAGGCATAAAGCGGTGCATCTTTGTATCTTTAACCGTAACGGCTGGTTTCCGGTCGCTGTTTCCGCAAATGAAAACAATGTTTTCCATTTTAAGAAGATAGGAAGAAATGTCGTTTATGTTCCTACCACTTATTTAAATGGGAAACATAAAGTCATCAGTAATCCTTTTTATATTGACAGCGTGAATCGTATCCATCACCTTAAAAAAAGTTTAACCAAACAAGACGTTAAGTTATGGCGTAAGGCGCCTTTACATTCCTATACCGCGTATCATACAGAAATATTAAAAGGAGGCACGTTCCAAGCCTCAAATTTCCCTGATTTTAAAGATGCCGTACTTCTTTATCAGATTGAGGGCTACCCTTTTTATATGAATACTGTCCGCTTAAAAAATACCCGCCCATTTCGTTACCTGAGATACCAGGCGGTGGCCGGCGGCGGCTGGGAGGCGGACAACATTGCAGAAGTACAATTTTACGAGAAAAAAAACGCTGATACAGTTCTGCTAGAAGGTGAGCTGATAGGTAGGAAGGGAACGGTTGGACATGAGATAGAGAAAGCATTTGACAATAACATGGATTCATATTACGAAAATGCCGAAAATAAAGACGGATGGATCGGTCTTGACCTGGGAGAAGGGAATGAAAGCGTGGTAAATGAAATTAGATTTTGTCCCCGCAATGACACAAACTGTATCATGCCCGGTAACGAGTACGAACTTTTTTACTGGGATAAATCCTGGATTTCTCTTGGTTCACAAACAGCCAAAGACTATGACCTAATTTACCATGAAGTTCCTGCCGGAGCGCTGTTCTGGCTTAAATGCCTTAGTGGTGGCAGTGAGGAACGTATTTTCACATACCAAAACGGGAAGCAAATCTGGTGGTGATTGAATTAGAATCATATGATGTTATTTCAATTTAATCGGCTTACTCTGATAACCAGATGATATTAACAATGACAATTTTAACAACCAAAACAAATCCAATAAATATATGTTAAAGCGTATAAGCACAGGGACCGGCCTTAAAATGGAAAATATATTATTTTTCTGTAAAGATTTGAAAAAATTTATCCTGCAGTTATTCCTCTTGCTCTACTTAATTTTGGCAGGAACTAATAGTTATTCACAAAGTATGATCAAAGGCCGGATAACTGGCCTGAGCAAAGCCGGTATTGACAAAATTTACCTGTATGATTTTGGTGCCGGAAAAGGCACAAGCATCAAAGATTCCTGTGTTGTTACAGATGACGTGTTTGAATTTCATACCGGTGTTTTTGAACCCAAAATATATTCTATTGGCTTGGAAGCCAGAAAAATGATGTTCACATTATGGATTGATAACAACGATCTCAACATTTCCGGAAAGGCCGAGGACATGTTGATCAAAAAAGAAAAAATCAAGCTTCAAAGGCTCCTTTCAGATGTTGTGAGCGAGGGATCACCTAACCAAAAGTTACATCTCAGCTTTTTCAAATCGATTTTGCCGCTGCTCATTACCTATTACAAACAGCCAGCAGGTCTAATCATATCAGGAAATGGTCAGTCTCCGGTAGAGGTTAAATCACTAATCCTGGATAAAACTAAAGAGTTTATTTTTACCTATAAAAACCTGCCGGTCAGTGCATTTATATTATTTTACTTGGGCCCGCACGAAGGCATTTTAACCAAAGCAGAGTGCTCGTCACAGTATTCCATGCTTAACAAGGAGGTGCAGGAATCGTTTTACGGAATGCTTTATTTGAAATGGTAATATTTCTAAATCAGGTTTAATTAAAATATCTTCTTAGTCATGACCTGCAGGAAACTTCAGATAAATGTATTATTAATACCCGTTAAGTTGATACCTTTTTAATAACACTGGTAATATCAGCGTTCAGGTCCAGGGAGAACTGGGAATGGATTGGCTGGGGCAGTAATTGCTGTCAAATTAGGAATTCTCACTATTCTACTGGGATTATTTGCATTACTGAAAGTAAAAAACAGGGAAGAACTGATTTACCTTTTTTTGTTTATAAGCACAAATCAATGCTCGACAAAACAGCATCCCAAACCTTTCCTCAAAAGTTCCGTTTAAAGACCGTAGTCTCTAAAAAAGCAGAAAATAAAAACGGGGAACAGTCATACCGACAATTCCCTGTCACCTAAATTAACGCTCCTGTATATTAATACGCCGTTGACTTATTTTTATTGCGTCCACGCTGGATTTTTTCGGCCTTAGCGAGATTGTCTTTGAACAAGGCTCTGACTATCTCATGCTTTTGATATATATTAAAAAGCTAATAAATACCGAACACATTTGACAGGCTCTAGCAGTTCTAATTCAGTATCCAGGCAGACAATTAATTCATTTGAGGCCGGAAAATATGTTCCTTCCACGGTCCTTGCTTTAAAATTGTCGAGGATATTTGAAAAACCAGTTGAGAAATTTTTCAACTGGAGGATGAAGATTAGACTGGGTATTTCGCCAAAAGCAATTCTTCCCAACTTTTATCCTGCGATCCGTTTTCTGACATCGATAAAAATTGAAAAATCCTATTAAAGGTGAGTTGATCTTTGATAAGTTCCCTACCGAATGGCCTCCTCATTGGAATTACATTAAATTTGGCACAGATGGTAAACTATACCTATTGGTGCCACGTTTAACATCAGTATGCCAGACGACAGACATGCTGCAATTTTCAGAATAAATGATGACGGAACTGGATATGAAACCTTTGCAAGCAGTGTCCTCCATTACAGTCGGTTTTACCTGGCATGCTATCACAAAGGAGGTATGGTTTAGCGATAATGATAGGGATCAGATGGGAGATGATGTTCCGTTTTGTGAGTTGAATAAAACACATAAAGCTAGTATGTATCTTGGCTACCGTATTTTCACAGCGGCAAACTCAAAGACCCACAGTTGGTGTGAGACGTTCGCCAGTGGCTGGCTGGATGAGGCTACGCAGGAGTTTTGGAGTCGCCCTGTAGATGTGTTGTTGCTTAAAAATAGATCAATGTTGGTTTCAGATGATTTTGCAGGGGTTATTTACCGGATTTCCTAACAGAAATAATATTCAAACAATGCTGACTATATTCACGAATGAACCTTAACTCCTAGTATCGAAAATCTAACATTCCAATATTGGATCACTATTTAGGACAAGATTAGAACTAATTATTATGGAGACCAATAGACAACGAAATCCTGGTTCTTGGTATTTGAAGGGCATTTTTCCTGCTAAAGGAGTGAAGTCTAAATTATTAGTTCTAAAGTTGAATTTACGGGTCAGCTAAAGGCAATCAATTAAATTTAGTCATTGAGAAACATACAAAAAGGCCTTAAAATATATTTTGCGGCCCTTTTTGTATGTTTCATTTGCACTATCTTGACAATTTATCCAATATTGGATAATTACCTGTACTCAAGAGGAGATTCGAACTCCCACGCCGTTGCCAGCGCCAGCCCCTCAAGCTGGTGCGTCTACCAATTTCGCCACCTGAGTATTTGTTCTGCAAATATAGATTTATTCAGATAATATCGTCAACCCATCATAGGCTAATTTTATATTTGCAGGTAAATCTTTTTCCACAACGGCATGAAGGCCTAAATTGTGACTGATATGTGTAAAATAAGTTGTCTCCGCCCCTACCTTTCCTGAAAACTCAATCGCCTCATTTAAAGTAAAATGTGAAATATGTTGTTCGTGTTGCAAAGCATTAACAACAAGTACGCGACTACCTTTGATTTTTTCTAAAGTTTCATCGGCAATCGTTTTTGCATCGGTAATATAAGTGAAATCGCCTATCCTGAACCCCAGAATGGGTAATTTATAATGCATGATTGGAAGTGGTACGATAGTAGAATTACCGACATTAAACGCTTCATCCGTTATGGTATGTAAGTCTATTTGTGGCAAGCCGGGATAATGAGCCTCAGCAAAAATATAAGAGAACTCCTTTTTTAAAGCGTGCTGTACCCGTTCAGTTGCATAAATGTCAATGTTCTTTTTTAGCAGATAATTGAAAGGGCGAATGTCATCTAATCCCGCTACGTGATCTTTATGCTCATGTGTAAACAATATCGCATCAAGGTCTTTTACACCCGCACGAAGCATCTGATACCTGAAATCCGGTCCACTATCGATCACAATGGTCTTATCCCCGGTTTCTAACAATATAGAAACCCTTAATCGTTTATCCCTATGATCTGTGGAGCGGCAAACTGCACAATTGCAGGTAATAACAGGGATCCCCTGCGATGTGCCCGTACCTAAAAATGTAACCTTCAAAATATATTTGTTGCAAGCATGTAATCAAACTTAAATAAATTACCTTAAGTCTACAACCTCTACACCTGGATATTTCTTCGCATCAAAGGTAAAAGTTGATTCAGGTACTTTTGCATTAGCTACGAAAGACTTCACAGTATATGTATACTTGTTTCCATTCTTCTCCAAAATAAGTGCGCTGGCAATTTGCTTAGCAGCCTTATCAATGGTTAAGCGTATTTTAAAGTAAGACTTGTTAACGTCAGTTGGCGTCAGGTCGATCATCTGGTAGACTTTTGTACCTACCTTTTTATCACCAGTATATAAATACTTAAAGCCCTTTTCATAAATGGTGAATATTTTTGCCGGGTTAAGGGAATCATCACTATTCGCATTCGTTACCTGAACCTCTTTTTCTTCTTTTAGATACGTCCAAAGTGTTTTCCCATCACTAATCATATCCTGCGTAGTCATGCTCACCTTGTACTTATTGGCATTTGCTTTTACATATAAAGTACCTTGCTGAGTATCTTTAGCATTCGCTTGCTGATTGTCTATAATCAGGCTAAAATCAGCTTTAACCACATCATGAGAACGATATTTTTTACTCACGTCATTCAATATAGCTTTAGCCTTCGCATCTGTTTGTGCATTTACAACATGTATATAACCCAGTGTTACCATCAGCAACAACACAATTTTCTTCATCCTGTTTCTCTTAAATATTAATTCTTGTCCAGGTTGTCCAAAAATTGTTCCAATGCATAATCATCAGGGATCAACACCTCTCTGGCTTTACTGCCTTCAAACGGGCCAACCACTCCGGCAGCTTCCAACTGATCAATGATCCGCCCTGCCCTATTGTAACCCAACTTTAATTTTCGTTGGATTAATGAGGTAGAACCTTGCTGGTGCATTACAATTAACCGCGCAGCTTCTTCGAACATCGAATCTCTATCAGAGGCATCAAAGTCCATCTTAGCATTTTCGGCAGCTTCGTCAATATACTCAGGCAACTGATAAGCTTCTGGATACCCTCTTTGATTTCCAATAAACTCAGAGATACGATCTACTTCTGGTGTATCTACAAAGGCACACTGTAACCTGATCAGATCATTACCGGTAGATAAAAGCATATCTCCACGACCAATTAGCTGATCGGCACCACCGCTATCCAGAATTGTCCTTGAATCGATTTTAGACAATACCCTAAAGGCCAATCGAGCCGGGAAGTTGGCCTTAATTGTACCGGTAATGATATTTACCGAAGGACGTTGCGTAGCTAAAACCAAGTGGATACCTACCGCACGAGCCAACTGTGCTAAACGAGCGATTGGGGTTTCTACCTCTTTACCTGCCGTCATCATCAAATCGGCAAACTCATCCACAATCAAAACAATGTAAGGTAAGAACCTATGTGAATTGTTCGGGTTCAGTTTACGCTTGATAAACTTTTCATTGTATTCCTTTAAATTCCTTACCTGTGCATCTTTTAACAGATCATAACGTTGATCCATTTCTATACACAGTGAATTTAAGGTATTGATTACTTTTTTAGTATCTGTAATAATGGCATCGGCCTCACCAGGAAGCTTGGCCAGGAAGTGACGCTCTATTTTATTAAATAAGGTTAACTCTACCTTTTTAGGATCCACCAATACAAACTTCAATTGCGAAGGGTGTTTTTTATACAGCAAGGATACTAAAATAGAGTTGATACCAACAGATTTACCTTGTCCGGTTGCCCCTGCCACCAATAAATGGGGCATTTTTGATAAATCACCGATATACACCTCATTTGAAATGGTTTTACCCAAAGCAATAGGAAGGTCCATCGTTGTTTGCTGGAACTTTTCTGTTGCCAGAATGCTACGCATAGAAACCATTTCGGGATGCATATTAGGCACCTCAATACCAATGGTACCCTTGCCCGGCATAGGTGCAATGATACGGATACCCAAAGCGGCCAAACTTAGCGCGATATCATCTTCCAGGTTTTTGATTTTAGAGATCCGCACACCTGGAGCCGGTATGATCTCGTAAAGCGTAACTGTTGGGCCGATGGTCGCCTTAATCTTATCAATCTCTATATTGTAGTGATTAAGGGTCTCCACAATCTTATTCTTATTGGCTTCCAGCTCTTCAGAATTTACAGAGATTTTGTTAGAACCATGATTTTCCAACAAATCAAGGTGCGGATATTTATAACTGGATAAATCTAATGTTGGATCATAATTACCGAATTGCTCTATCAGTTCATCAGATTTTTTCTCCTCTTCTGTTTTCTCTATGGTTAGCTCAGGCTCGGCTTTAGTAGTTTCCAATATCGGGTTAGTTTCCAATATAGGCGCAGTATCTATTGTTGGACTCAATACTATCGGCGCCGCCATCACATTTACTGCTGGAGTAAATACTGGTGGAACGATCTCTTCTTCTTCCTCCTTATCTTCAAATCTAGACGGTGTAAGCACTATATTCTGTTCACGTTTAGGCTGCCCGGCATACCTGTCATTCACATTAAACTCAACAGGCTCCGAACGTATTTCACTTTCCAGTTCAAAATCCTCAGGCACATCAGGTATAATAGCTTCTTCCTTCTTCTTACGCTCTGGAATTTTAAAATCAATGTTATAGGCAATGATCAACACGCTTAAGCCTAAAAAAGCAATAAGCCCTCCTACTCCGGCAACACCAATTTGTGCGGCCAATAATTTATTGGTCCAATAACCAAACTCACCTTCAATAAAATGAGGCGTGTTGGAAACAAAAGCATGTCCAAAACCGAATGTTAAGGACAGAAATAGCAAAAAGAAAAGGCTATATCCTAGTGTTTTTTCGATAGAAAAGATTTTAACCTTAAACAACAAGCGGTAACCGATCACAAAAAACACAAACACAAACAGAAAAGACGCTAGTCCAAACCATTCGTAAATAAACTGGTGCGACAATAACGCGCCTATTTTACCTAGCCAGTTTTGTACAACTGGTGGTATATTGACCTGCTGTAGCTCTTCGTATGTTTTAAAAAGATTGCTCCAGCCTCCATTTGCGTCTATTACATAGCTATAATCTTCCTGCCAGGTAAATAAATAAGACGTAAAGGCTATAAGAAAATAGAGAGACAAGATTAAGAATACCAGTCCGATAATTTTAAACAACCTACCATCCTGAAAATTAAAACGAGGCAAAATCTCTATTCTTTCTTTAAACGGTTTGGTAGCGGATGGTCTTGAGCTTTGCTTCTCCGCAGGCTCATTTTTAAATGAATTGGACTTAAACTGGTTTCCCCTTACCGACATCTTTAATTGCTGATTTTAATAATTAACAAATATAAAACATATAGTTGTATGTGCTAAGTTATTATAAACATTGCTGAAAAAACTTTTTATTTACATCTAGCCCCAATTTGGCTATATTAAATTAATTAAGCATTTTTAGCCGAAATTTAACATTAGAAATGACGGATTTAGAGACATTAATCGAAACGGGAAGTAGACAGGGCATTTTTGATCTTTTGACCGCAACCCCTGCCCTTGCCACTAAAGAGACCAGTCATGGTATATCTCCTATTTTATTAGCCTGCTATTACAAAAAACCTGAAATTGCTGCCTTAATCGCCAATTTCGCAAACCAAATTAACCTGTTCGAAGCCTGTGCTTTGGGCAAACTGGAAGAAACAGCATTCATCACAGAACGCAACCCTGCCACGGTAAATGCTTTTTCTAAAGATGGTTTCACGGCGCTGGGACTCGCTACTTATTTTGGCAATGAAGAAATCACTAAATTATTGATATCCAGAGGTGCTGATGTAAACATACCGGCCAATAATGGTTACAATGTTTTCCCTATTCACTCTGCCGTAGCTTCTGGAAATATCAGCATTACGAAGATGCTGATCAATGCTGGCGCAAATGTAAATGTAACACAACAAGCAGGTTTTACACCACTTCATGCTGCCGCACAATTAGGTAATGTAGAATTGATCATATTGCTACTTGAACACGAAGCAGAAGTAGATATAAGAATGGAAGGTGGTAAATTACCAGCTGATCTGGCGCTGGAAAAAGGCTTTAATGAAATCGCTGAAATCCTGAAAGTTTAACTAAACATCCCAGATGCGCATCCTGATTTTCTTCATATAATGCCGCACATCTAGCACCAAGGCAGCAAGTATATAAAACACAATCGGAAAGCCTACGGCCAAAAAAGAAGAGTAAATAAAAAACAACCTGATCTTACTGATGGACATATTTAGTCGCTCGGCGAGATAGGTACATACCCCAAAACTCTGTTTTTCAAAAAAAGTAATGATCCGCTGGAACATGTTATTTCTTTAAGATTTTAATTCCTATAGCACAATTTAGGCATTTTTTCTGACTGCAATAGCATTTATTTAATTGAAGTATAGCCTGTGAGGTAAAAGCACGATCGACCTTAAGTCCAGCGCTTACATACTGATTTACAATAGCATTCCTTTCTGCCGGGATATTTTCCAGAAAGTCTAAGGCCCTATCCATCAACTCTGGTTGATCTGTATACTTCCCGTAGGAGAACAAAAACAAGCAAATCGTATTGATAATAATGTTATCAATGGACTGGGTCCCTGGCTGAACAACGACCTGTCGGGTACTTTTATTAAAATGATAATGCGTTTTCCAATATTCATTTACGGGCAGATGGTTAAAAAGTAAACGGACTTCTTTCACAGATCCTGCTTCTAATATTTTTGAAAATAAATGATTAGTCTTTAGGATTAATGCTGCAAACTGCGCCAGTCTAACCGTAGGAAAATTCTGCGGCCGCATTCGTAAAAACTTCCACAAAACTGGATCAACGGGGATTAAGCCATATTTTTTCTTCAAAAAAAGATATTCATTTTGTAGGTGTGTTGGATAGACATCCAGAAATGGTTGTTCCAGCAATCCTGCCTGCCCAAATATCAGTGCGGTTATTTGCAAAGCATTGTCTTTATGTTTAGAAAAAATAGGCCATGGTAAAGCATCAGCCATTAATTCAAATGGAACTGCGTTGACTTTAAAACCAAAGTTTCTGGCCAGAAAATAGTAAAATGTCTGCTCCCAGTCTCCGCGGTTATTACTGAGTTTCTGAAATACCTCTTCCGATTTTTGTTCAAATCGTTCTATCATTATTCTGGATAGAAATGTATCTACAATGAGCCGATCAACATCAGCAATATGCTTTTGACATGGAAAAGGGTTTACATGAGCGATGAGTTCAGTGTAATTACTGAGTAAATGGTCGGAAAACAGATTCTTGAGCACCAGCACAGGCACCAGACTACCATTTGTCCGATAAATTGGACTGTCGTGCTGGTAAACCACATGAAGAACGACTGAATTGTAAGCTTGATCGTTTTGATGACCATGCGCAAGCCAATCGGATGATTTGAGGTGAATCTCTACATCACCAACCCATTTAATGCCATCAATAACTAGTTTAGCCCCGCTAAAATCAGGGCCGGCGTGTTTATTTAAGCTGCCAGGATGTAATACCTGTAGTTCCTCCCCGTCTTCACAATAAAGCTTAGCCGAATTAAGCAGTCTGAACTGCCATATAAAGTGTAAAAAATGTTCAGAAAAATCCATCTCCGAGAATTTAACGCAAATGCGTCAGTTCATCCACAAATTACAATGATTCTTTTTTACTTTTATAATTTGTGATAAAAACCCCGATGATAATCAATACGGTAGCAATTAAAATATCAATGGTAATAATTTCATTCAAAATTAACCAGCCAAGAAATAAGGCAATCACGGTGTTGAAATAGGTTAACATGGAAACTTCTGTAGCACTAACTTTTTTTAAGGCATAATGGTAGCAGAAAAACGCCATAACCGAGCCAAATATGGCTAAATACGTAACGGCTAACATACTGTTTATGCTCCATAGAGAAACATCCCTACTGTCGGAAAACATAAACGCCAATACAAACTGAGCTACTGCTGAAAAAACAAATTGGTAAAAAAGATCCAGTAAAATATTATCTGATGGTTGATTGTTCTTTTTAATATAAACGGTACCGATAGTCCAACCCGTTATAGCGAAACACAAAAACATGATCCCCGTTTTATAGTTAGGATCAAGCAATGCACCTAAACCACTCCGGAATATAAAAGCTACGCCCAGAAAGCCGATGATCACGCCTAAAAATCCTTTCAAGGAAGGTTTTTGCAAACCTATCGCTACACAGGTAATAAATACGAATAATGTTGTTAATGCATTTAAGAGGGATGTAAGTCCACTAGGAATGGTTTGCTCAGCAACGGTCGTCATACCATTTGCGATTACAATCATTAATAAGGATAACAACATTTGTCGCCTTGCATGTGGCCAGCCCTTCCATGTCAATTCTTTTTTACGAAGCAGAATCAACAAAAGGATAACAGAAGCAATGGTTTGTCTGATCGCCGCAACAAACCAAGGGGGGATGGTATGAACAGCAATACGGATACCCAAATAAGTAGTACCCCATATTAAAGCCACTCCAGCTAAAGCGAGAATTAGCTTTAAATCTATTTTTTTGGTCATACTAAACCTGCAGACTCCAGAATCTGCGCCATTTCTTGTTGTAATTTTAAAGCTTCTTCTCTCGCTCTTTCCGCAAAATCTTCGCCATTACTTGCGTAGATGATGCCACGTGCAGAGTTTACAAGTAATCCGCATTCACTATTTAATCCGTACTGACAAACATCAGCCAGACTTCCACCTTGTGCGCCAACACCTGGTACCAGTAAAAAGTTATCCGGTGCCAATCTTCTGATGTTTTCAAACTCTGCTCCTCTGGTCGCGCCAACAACATACATCAGTTGCTCGCTATTTGCCCATTGCGAAGAAATCCGAATCACTTCTTCATACAGCTTGCCTTCGGGCGTATGGTGCAATTGAAAATCACTATGTCCGGCATTGGAAGTTAAAGCCAAAAGGATAACCCATTTATCAGTATAATTTAAAAATGGGCCTACCGAATCTTTACCCATATATGGGGCAACTGTAATGGAGTCAAAGCTCATCCCTGATTTTTCCAGGTTAAAGAAAGCATCGGCATACATGGCCGAAGTATTTCCTATATCACCTCTTTTTGCATCGGCAATGGTAAAAATATCTTTATCAATATATTCCCATGTTCTGATTAAAGTCTCCCAACCTTTCAATCCCATAGATTCATAAAAAGCAGTATTGGGTTTATAGGCAACGCACAAATCTTTGGTTGCATCAATAATTTGTTTATTGAACGCTAATACCGGATTATCGTATTTTAACAAGTGTTTTGGGATATTCTCCATTACTGGATCAAGGCCTACACATAAAAAAGATTTCTTGGTTTTAATTTGTTCAAATAGTTGCTTCTTATTCATCTGGGGGTAAATTTTGGATACAAAGATGTCAATTTTCGGGAGGTTTTAGACTCCTTTTCAAAACTTTTAATTGAAAATATTACAAAGATTTTCAACTTTTTCTTGGAGATTAGATTTCAAATACATACAATTGCAACATAATTCCCTAAAGTTTATCTGATCATCCCAGAAAATCCCTTAAAATTTTGTTCAATAACACCTTTTATACTTGCATTTTCTGCGTTGTTCAACTGATCCCTTCATGTGTTACCAATCAAAAAAATAATAAGAAATAACACCTGATCGTTTCATTAATGATGAACTTAAATACTTATGAAAATTACTACTTAAAAAATTTCTCCACATCCATATAATGTTTAATAAAACAGAATTAAATGAAAAACTCACCGCAGAATTGCGTGAGATAGCAAAAACTCAAGGCATTCTAAATGCTGATGAATTGCGTAAGGCTGAACTTGTTGAAATTATTGCCCAGATAACAGAACAACAAGCAGAGGCCGAGTCTGCTCCTAAAGCAGCACCTGCAAAGCCAGCAAAAACTAAGGCGGTAAAAGATACTGCCCCAAAGAATAGTCCGGCTAAAGAAACCGCTCCACAAGATGCCTCTCCTGCGCCTGTTGAAAACACGCCAGCTGCAGCACCTGTAAAAAAGGAACGCCAGGTAAAAGAACATGTAGCAAAAGCTAGTCCCGCAGTTAATGTGGAGACTGTTGAAAATATTGAGAACGTTGAAAACGTTACCCCTATAGAGACCGCTGAGCAAAATGAAAAAGATGCTCAAGGTGACAAGCCTGCAAGAAAAAGGGTTCGTTTATCACCGAAGGAGACGGAAGAAAAAACACAAAGACCTTTTAACAGGGCTTCGTTATTTGATCCACAACCTGCTGCCCGTGAAGGTTATAAACAAGACAGACCTTTTCAAGCTCCTGCTGAATCTCCAGTAGAAACAGCAACTGCTCCATCGGCAGAAGTGAACACAGCAGCAACGGCTCCAACTGAGATTAAAACCAATGCACCTGCAAATTTAAATGCAGACCATAATAAAAAACAAAGACCACAAGAAAACAGGCCTAAAAATCAAGGTAATACTGGTGGTCAGCAGAAACAAAACGAAAACAGTTACTCCAACCTTGATTTCGACAATACCATCACCAATGAAGGTGTATTAGAAATTATGCCTGATGGATATGGCTTTTTAAGATCTGCAGATTACAACTACCTTTCTTCACCAGATGATATCTATGTATCACAATCTCAGATAAAATTATTTGGTTTAAAAACAGGTGATACTGTAAAAGGTAGTATCCGTCCACCAAAAGAAGGTGAAAAATACTTCCCATTGGTTAGGGTGGAAACGATCAACGGACGTTTACCTGCTGATGTAAGGGATCGTGTACCGTTTGATTATTTGACGCCATTGTTTCCAACAGAAAGATTAAACCTGTTTACCGAAACAAATAACTATTCGACTCGTATCATCGACTTATTTACCCCAATTGGTAAAGGTCAGCGTGGTCTAATTGTAGCACAGCCTAAAACTGGTAAAACCAATTTACTAAAAGAGGTTGCCAATGCAATTGCTAAAAATCACCCAGAGGTTTACCTGATCATTTTATTGATCGATGAGCGTCCGGAAGAGGTTACTGATATGGCTAGAAGTGTAAGAGCTGAGGTAATTGCCTCTACTTTTGATGAGCCAGCGGAACGTCATGTTAAAATTGCCAACATTGTGCTTGAAAAAGCAAAACGCTTGGTTGAATGTGGACATGATGTGGTTATCCTTTTAGATTCTATTACCAGGTTGGCAAGAGCGTACAATACAACTGCTCCTGCTTCTGGAAAAATCTTATCGGGTGGTGTTGATGCCAATGCATTACACAAACCTAAGCGTTTCTTCGGTGCTGCACGTAACATTGAAAGAGGTGGTTCATTAACCATACTTGCAACTGCATTAACGGATACAGGTTCTAAAATGGATGAGGTAATCTTCGAAGAATTTAAAGGTACTGGTAACATGGAGCTTCAGTTGGATCGTAAATTATCTAACAAACGTATCTTCCCTGCTATCGACATTACAGCATCAAGTACTCGTAGAGACGATCTATTGCACGACAGAGACACGTTACAACGCGTATGGATCTTACGTAACCACCTGGCAGACATGAATGCTCAGGAAGCGATGGAGTTTGTTCAGGCTCAGATAAAGGGTACAAAATCTAATGAAGAGTTCTTAATTTCAATGAATAGCTAATTGTGCTAAAAAAACATATTCCAAATGCCATTACCTGTGCTAACCTATTTTCGGGTTGCATAGGTATTGTTTATGCCTTTAACGGATCTCTTGAAATTGCTGCATACTTCGTACTACTTTCAGGTATATTCGATTTTTTTGATGGCTTTGTAGCCCGTTTACTGAACGTAAAATCGGCTATTGGTAAGGAGCTGGATTCCTTGGCTGATGTGGTAAGCTTTGGTTTTTTACCGGGTATAGTGATGTTTCAACTGTTGAAACAAAGTGACTATACTTCCGAATACTTACCTTACTTCGGATTTATCATCACTGTATTTTCTGCACTAAGGTTAGCTAAATTTAATATTGACACCAGGCAAACAGAGGACTTCATTGGCTTAAACACCCCCATGAATACCTTATTTATTGTATCGCTGCCATTTATACAAAAAGATTATCCTGCATTAATTGGCTCAGCGCCATTACTAGTTGGGCTTATCGTATTGTTAAGCTGGTTATTGGTTAGTGAAATAAAGATTTTCTCCCTAAAATTCAATTCAACAAGCTGGGAACAGAATAAAATAAAATACATATTTCTTATTTTATCAGTATTGCTTATTCCTTTTTTAAAGTTTGCAGCGGTGCCACTTATACTTGTTTTGTATATCGGTCTATCCCTTATTCATTTTAAAGGGACAACGGATAAATAATTATTAAACTGGCTAAAGTTGTTTTTGAAGATCTACTTTAGCCTCATCAAGTTGAGCATACAACAACTCTACAAAAGAGCTGATCTCCTGAAACGCTGCTGGTAATTCCGCTATGTGTTTAAGGTCTCTAGCATTGTTTTCCATCATTTGCATGTGATCTTTGGCATCCTCACGACCTACATAAGAAAATGTTGGCTTTATTTTATGCGCACAATTAGATACCCTTGGCCAATCCTGATCTTCAATTGCCTTTCCTAAATCAGCCATGTACAATGGTGTTTGGACTTTAAACATATCTATCATTTCTATGATAAATTCCGCACTATCACCAGACATATCTCTCAAATAGGAAAGATCCAGTGGTTCATTATTTTTTTGTAAGTCGATCATCATAGACAAAACTAACGAAATTATATTTTTGATACCGACAAATTATCACTTAATCTTTCTAATATTTCCGATACACTTAACTTAAGTACAGGATGAATGTATTTAGGAGCGATTTCGGCCAATGGTTCCAATACAAATTTTCTATGCTGCATTTGAGGATGAGGAATTTGTAGCTTCTCCCCCATATCGACAATCCTGTCTCCGTAAAAAATAACATCAATATCGATCAGTCTTGAACCCCATTTTTGAAGCCTTACTCTACCAAGTTCTGCCTCGATTTCCAGGGCTTTTTCAAGTACCTCCAGTGGACTGAGCATGGTTTTAACCGCTACAGCAATATTTAAGAAAACCGGCTGATCTTCATTGCCCCAGGCTGCAGTTTCGTAGATCGATGATTTTTGAGAAATGGGGCCAATATACCGTTCAATTCCCCCCAATGCATCATTTATGAGCGTATTCCGATCTCCCAAATTACTTCCCAGTAACAAATAAACAATTTCACTATCCAATTCCATACAAAGACCCAATTAAAAAGGCAAACATATCAACCTTTATTTATCTTTACAAATTAACTATTTACCTATCACATGAGAGAATTTTTCAAGTATGTTTTCGCAACAGTCGTTGGAGTTGTTATTTCAATGGCACTGTTTTTAATCTTCTTTATCGTACTAATTGTTGGTGTTGTAAAGTCTTCTTTGAAGGAAGATAAAGTCAATGTAGCCAGCAATTCAGTGCTATTCCTCAACTTGGATCAGGCCATCACAGAGCGTACCTCCGAAGATCCGCTTTCTAAATTGCCTGTTGTAGGTTCTGAAGAAGACAAGAGTATTGGCTTTAATGATGTGATTCATGCCCTGAAAGAGGCAAAAACAGACGACAACATCAAATGTGTCTACATTAATGTAAGTGCACCACATTCTGGTTTTGCAACCATGCTTGAAATCAGAAATGCATTGATTGATTTTAAAAAGAGTAAAAAGAAAGTCATCGCTTATAGCGAAGTGTATACCCAGGGCGCCTATTACCTTGCCTCGGTAGCCGATAAAATTTACTTAAATCCAGAAGGCGCATTGGAATTTAAAGGCTTGAAATCTGAAACCATGTTCTTTAAAGGCGCGCTTGATAAATTAGGGATTGAAGCCCAAATTGTTAGAGTTGGAAATTATAAAAGCGCTGTTGAGCCTTTCTTTACAGATAAAATGAGTGATAAAAACCGGGAACAGGTAACCGCTTATCTAAATGGTTTGTACGAAACTTTTCTGGAGGGTATTTCCCAAAGTAGAAACATCAGCGCTGCTACATTGCATCAAATTGCAGACGATTATAAGATCCAACAGCCTGCTGATGCAATTGCGTTTAAAATGATTGACGGTCTGAAATATAAAGATGAAATTATTGACGAGCTAAAATCACTTAGTGGAACCGATAAAAAAAAGGATCTTAAAACGGTTACCATTAATGAGTATGCCAGGAATGTAACGGATGAGCCGGACAAATCTGCAAAAAATAAAGTGGCTGTAATTTATGCCAACGGCGATATTATGGGTGGCGAGGGCTCCGATACAAAAATCGGTTCTGAACGCATTTCAAGAGTGATCAGAAAGGCCCGTTTAGACAGTAGCATTAAAGCTATTGTGTTAAGAGTAAACTCTCCAGGTGGCAGTGCCTTAGCATCTGATGTGATTTGGAGAGAAATTGTATTGACAAAAAAGGTGAAACCGGTAATCGCTTCTTTTGGTGATGTTGCCGCCTCTGGTGGTTATTATATTGGCTGCGCCGCCGATTCAATTTTTGTACAACCCAATACAATTACAGGCTCTATTGGTGTATTTGGTGTGATCCCAAATCTTCAGAAATTTTATAACGAAAAACTAGGGATAACCTTTGATGGTGTTAAAACTGGTAAATATGCAGACATCATGAGCACGGACCGCCCAATGACTGCCGGTGAACGTCTAATTATACAAAACGATGTAAACCGTGTGTATGATGCCTTTACCATCCGTGTAGCCAATGGCCGTAAAAAATCAAAAGCATACATAGACAGTATTGCGGGTGGAAGAGTTTGGGTAGGTACTGATGCCGTTAGGATTGGTTTGGCCGACAGAATTGGCAGCTTTAATGATGCAGTCGTTTCTGCAGCTAAAAAGGCTAAAATAAAAGATTACAGCGTTATTGAATATCCTGAAATGCTGGATCCTTTCAAATCACTAATGGATAATACTACCGACAAGGTTAAAACCTATTATGCTAAGCAAGAACTTGGTGCCAATTACTCCATCTATGAGCAAATAAAATCAGTAATATCCAGATCTGGAATACAAGCCAGAATGCCATTCGACTTTAAAGTTCAGTAGAATAAGCTTCTATAATAAAACATAGGCCATCGTTTCAAAAAAGCGATGGCTTTTTATTAATTTAGCATCCCATGGAAAACAAGACCATTGCCCGTACCTTACGCCTGCTTTCTCAATTGATGGAACTCCACAATGAGAATCCTTTTAAAATTAAATCCGTAGCCAATGCTGCTTTTAAGGTTGACAAATTACCTTATGCCATTCAGGGCAAAACCCTGGAGGAAATAGCCCAGATTGATGGGCTCGGTAAAAGTATATCTGCCAAGGTATGGGAATTGTTAGAAACAGGATCAATGGCCGAACTACAGGCAATCCTTGCCGAAACACCGGAAGGCATTGTGGAAATGTTGGGAATTAAAGGCATTGGGCCAAAAAAGATTGTGGTGATCTGGAAAGATCTTGGCATTGAAAATATTGGTGAACTTTATTATGCCTGTAACGAAAACAGGTTAATCGAAGCCAAAGGTTTTGGATTGAAAACCCAGGAAGAAATAAAAAAGATCATTGAGTTTAAAATGGCTGCACATGGTAAATTCCTGTATGCTCATGTTGAAGCTTTGGTTAATAAACTATATGCAGACCTTGCGGTTTGGTTAAACACCGTTACTGGCGATCCTTTACTTGGCATAGCGGGTGATTATCGTCGTTGTGTAGAAATCATTGAAGAACTTGAACTGGTTATTGGGGCCAACAGCCCCGAGGAAATACAGGAAAAGATAACTGCATTTAAGGCGATGACATTTGAGCTGCAAGCCGATGGAACTTATCTAAGCCACAGCGAATTGGGATTAAAAATCAAACTTACTGTGGTTCAAAAAGCTGATTTCTACCTCAATTGGTTTAAACTTACAGGCAATGAACAGCATGTAAATGCAGTATTAGCACTTGCTGGTGAAGGCCCCTTTGAGGACGAACAAGCTATCTATACAAAAGCTGGATTGGCTTATGTAGCACCCGAGCTAAGAGAAGGCCTTGACGAAATTTTACTCGCCAAAGAAAACAAGTTACCGCTGTTAATTACGGATGCGGACTTGAAAGGAACCTTACACAACCACTCTACCTGGAGCGATGGTGTACATACGCTTGAAGAAATGGCTGTGTATTGTAAGGAAACTCTTAAATTGGAATACCTTGGCATGTGTGATCACTCTAAATCTGCCTTTTATGCCAATGGGCTAAACGAGCAGCGGATTTATGCGCAGCATCAGGAAATTGATGCCTTAAACGCTAAACTGGCTCCTTTCCGCATTTTTAAAGGTATAGAGAGTGACATCTTATTTGATGGCTCACTGGATTATAGTAACGACATCCTTAAAACTTTCGACTTTGTAGTTGCTTCCGTCCACAGTATTTTAAAGATGAATGAAGAAAAAGCGACTTCAAGGCTAATTACAGCGATTGAAAACCCTTATACCACCATCTTGGGACACCCAACTGGCAGATTGTTATTGAGCAGAAAAGGTTACCCGATCAATTATGCTAAAGTAATTGATGCCTGTGCAGCAAACAATGTCGTTATAGAGATCAATGCTAATCCGCTAAGACTAGACCTCGACTGGCGTTGGCATCGCTATGCGCTTGAAAAAGGCGTACTGCTTTCCATCAATCCAGATGCGCATAGAAAAGAAGGATTTCATGACATGCATTATGGTGTACTTATCGGCAGGAAAGGTGGCTTAACTGCAAAACAGTGTTTAAACAGCTATTCTCTAACTGAAATAACAGCCCATTTTGAAAGCCGAATAAACAATATTTCATCATTATAAAAGTCATTATGCTTACCTTTGACTTTAATAATTACGCATGCTAACAGAAAAACTATATAATGCCCACCATAACAATACCACACCGGATATATTAGTTATAGGCGATCTCATGCTAGACCATTACCTATTTGGTTCGGCTAGCAGATTATCACCAGAAGCTCCGGTTCCAATTGTACATACAAATAAAGAATCAAAAATTATTGGTGGTGCAGCCAATGTTGCCAGCAATCTGATTGATCTGGGGGCTAAAGTTTATCTGGGAGGAGTTGTTGGCAATGATACTTTTGCGGAAGATGTAAAAGATCTTTTAATTACAAAGGGAATTGATAGTCAATTAATTATAAAAGACGAAAGTAGAGTAACTACGGTAAAAACCCGTGTTATTGTTGGCAATCATCACATCGTTAGAATTGACAGAGAAGATGTACACAGTATCCCTTCTGAATTGGAGGCATCCTTTTTTACATATTTAGTTCCTTTCATTCAAAAAGCAGACATTGTTATTTTATCTGATTATAACAAGGGCTTGCTTACGCATAGCCTGTCTTTAAAAATTATCAGCTACTGCAATAGCATAGGTAAAAAAACTTTAGTAGATCCAAAAGGACTTGATTATAGCAAGTATGAGGGGGCCTATCTTATAAAGCCTAACCGCAAAGAATTAGCCGAAGCTGCCAAAGCAGAAAGAATCAACACAAACGAGGATTTAGTTAAAGCAGCTCACGTTATTTTAGATGCTACAAAAGCTACTTATCTGATTGTAACGCTTTCAGAAGCCGGAATTGCAATCATCACTAAAGACGATTGCAAAATCTTGCCTGTTGCAGCGACAGAAGTTTATGATGTAACTGGTGCCGGAGACACTGTAATTGCAACACTAGCTTATTGTCTCGCATTAGGATTTGACATTCAAGAAGCTGCAACGGTTGCTAATCACGCGGCATCCATTGTTATAAAACATATTGGTAGTGCAACTACTAACATAGAAGAAATCATTGCATCTTTAAAAACCAATTAACATTCATGGTATTAGACGAATTAAATCATCATAGGCTAACCATCGATAAAGTCATTTCAAACCTTGTTCCTCAAATTGAAGAAGGTTGTACAATGCTTACCGAAACCTTGTTATCAGGTGCAAAAGTTTTAATCGCGGGAAACGGAGGAAGTGCCGCAGATGCACAACATATTGCTGCTGAATTGACAGGGAGATTTGTAAAAGAACGTAAAGCATTGCCAGCAATTGCACTTACAGTTGATACCTCTGCATTAACTGCAATCAGTAATGATTATGGCTATGATATGGTATTTAAACGCCAGATAGAAGCTTTAGCACGTCCGGAGGATTTATTTATTGCGATATCCACTAGTGGCAATAGTGCAAACATATTAAACGCATTAAAGGCCGCAAAAGAAATGGGCTGTAAAACCCTTGGCTTATCGGGTAGAGATGGTGGTTTGATGAATGATCTTTGCGATTTAAACATTGTAATTCCTGAAAACAATACTGCCAGAATACAAGAAATGCACATTCTTATCGGACATATCCTGTGTAACGCAGTAGATAATTTATACGAGTAATATGAACAAGGATACAAAACAGGTATTAACGCAAAAGATTTTTTCTAAAGATGATCTTGTCGCCAAAACTCAAAGTTGGAAAGCTCAGGGAAAGAAAGTAGTATTTACCAATGGCTGTTTTGATATAATTCATCCTGGTCACATTGCCTATCTTAGTGATGCTGCCAATTTAGGAGACATCTTAATCATTGGCTTGAATACAGACCAATCTGTATGCAAACTAAAAGGGGAAAACAGACCGATCAACAATGAATTTAGTCGCACACAGCTTATCGCTTCTATGTTCTTTGTTGATGCAGTAGTCCTATTTAATGAGGATACGCCACTTGAACTGATTACAGCGCTTAAACCTGATGTATTAGTTAAAGGCGGAGATTATAACTTAGACAACATTGTTGGGGCAAAAGAAACGCTTGCTATCGGAGGCGAAGTTAAAGTACTTACTTTCCTGCCTGGGTATTCATCAACCGGCATTATTGAAAAGATAAAAAACACTTAATGAGAGATTAAGCAATTTGGAAACACCTAAAAAGATTCTAGTCATAAGATTTAGCTCTATGGGCGACATCATTTACACTACTCCTGTAGTTAGATGCTTAAAAGAGCAATTACCAAACTGCGAAATCCATTTTATTACCAAACCAGGTTTTAAATATATTTATCAAAACAAT
This sequence comes from Pedobacter hiemivivus, assembly GCF_005144565.1. Taxonomy (NCBI): domain Bacteria; kingdom Pseudomonadati; phylum Bacteroidota; class Sphingobacteriia; order Sphingobacteriales; family Sphingobacteriaceae; genus Pedobacter; species Pedobacter hiemivivus. The sequence continues at coordinate 745,168 of NZ_SWDX01000001.1, read as the reverse complement.
CCTTACTTAACTAAGCTTCATACGCTTAAACCAAAGCTATCGGATACCATTAAAGATATCAAAGCCGAAAACTTTGACTTGATCATAGACTTACACAACAACTTACGTACAACTATCATCAAATTAGCAACAGGTCTACCCTCTTCTACTTACAAAAAGGATAGGATAAGCAAATGGCTAGCTTTAAAATTCAAATGGAATAGATTCATATCAAAAGAACATCTGGTTGATCGGTATCTGGAAACTGTAAAGTTTCTTGGTGTAAAAAATGACAACAAGCCTATAGATTATTATGTATCTAAAGCTTATGATTTATCAGATTTTTTACCCGAAACGCATCAGCAAAGGTTTGTTGCTTTTGTGATTGGAGCAACTCATTTCACCAAACGGCTCCCTAATGATAAAATTATAGAAATATGTAAGGGAATAAACCTTCCTATCGTTTTATTGGGAGGAAATGATGTAAAAGAGAATGCGACTATAATTAAGCAAGCCATAGGCGATAAAGTGTATGATACCTGTGGAATTACCAATTTGGATCAATCTGTATTTTTGGTTTCCAAAGCGTATAAAGTAATCGGCTTTGACACTGGCCTTACGCATATTTCTGAAGCATTTGACAGACCACTAGCCTCTATTTGGGGTGGAACAACTCCTGATCTTCTTGGCGTTCATCCTTACAAAATATCTGAATCGTTAATTGTTGGTGAAGATCTTTCCTGCCGACCATGTTCCAAATTTGGTTTAGAAAAATGTCCTTTAGGTCATTTTAAATGTATGAAAAACATTAACACTGATATAGTTGTTAATTTCATAAACTCATAATCTTTGTCCTTGTATGAAACAACTCCTATTAGTTAGACATGGTAAATCGGAATGGGGAAATGCCCATCTTGCAGACTTTGACAGGCCTTTAAATCCTAGAGGTCACAGAAATGCGCCAGAAATGGCTGCAAGGCTGCTTCAAAAAAACCTTGTCCCACAACAGCTAGTCAGTAGTCCTGCATTAAGAGCCATTACCACGGCCAAACATTTTGCTCAAGCCTGGAAAAAATCTACAGAACAAATAAAAGAGGATCCTTCAATTTACGAAGCGAATGTCAAAACTTTATTGAAAGTGATCAATAACTTTAAAAATAAGCATGACTATATCGCTGTTTTTGGACACAATCCTGGGTTCACGGATTTGGTCAATTACCTAAGTGATGCGGATATCTATAACATCCCAACCTGTGGTACAGTATTGATAGAATTTGAGGTTGACGATTGGGCACTGGTAAGCCACCATACCGGTAAGCTTCTCCAGTTTGATTACCCTAAAAGTCCGAACGACGATTAGAAATGTAGGTGTTTAACCGTAAGTCCATTATTAATTAACTGTTTTAACGAATCGATACCTATTTTAAGGTGTGTTTCTACATAAATCGAAGTCACATTACTATCGCTTTCCGTTGTTTTTACACCTTCAGGAATCATCGGTTGGTCTGAAACCAATAGCAATGCACCTGTTGGAATTTTATTCGCAAAGCCAGTCGTAAAAATAGTTGCTGTTTCCATATCCACAGCCATTGCCCTTAAACTTTTAAGGTATTTCTTAAAGCTTTTATCGTGTTCCCAAACCCTACGGTTAGTGGTATAACAAGTTCCCGTCCAGTAATCTCTTGAGTGATCACGTATAGTGGTCGAAATAGCCTTCTGTAGTGCAAAAGCAGGTAAAGCCGGAACTTCTGCTGGTAAGTAATCATTGGACGTCCCCTCGCCTCTTATAGCCGCTATTGGCAAAATCAGATCACCTAGCTGGTTCTTTTTCTTTAATCCACCACATTTACCTAAAAACAATACCGCTTTAGGATGGATGGCGGTAAGTAGATCCATCATCGTTGCGGCTAGTGGACTACCCATTCCAAAATTTATAATAGTGATCCCATTAGCTGTTACACTCTGCATTGGCTTATCTATGCCCATTATTGACGCATTATCATGCCATTCAGAAAACATTTGCACATATTTACTAAAGTTTGTTAGCAATATGTATTGGCCAAATTCCTCCAAGGGTCTTCCAGTATATCTGGGCAACCAATTCCTTACAATTTCTTCTTTGGATTTCAAACCTTTCCTTACTGGAGACTCTACCTCTTTTACTCTTTTCTTCTTTTCCGAAGGTAGCTCTTCTTTCTTTACATCTTTTTCTTCGTTCATATATTCTCCTTTCTAAATAACAATATAAAAAAAAATCCCCGGTAAACCGGGGATTTAAATTTCTAAGCAGCTTTTAACTTTTTAAAGTCGGCCTTTTCAAATTTTTCCACCGCATAATCGAGTGTAATGTTCAATTCCTTGACACTCGTATCCGAAGGGATATCAAACATGGCATCCAACATAATGGCTTCGCAAATAGAACGTAGTCCCCTTGCGCCCAATTTATATTCCATAGCCTTATCAACTATAAAATCTAAAACATCATTATCAAATGAAAGTTTCACATTTTCCAGATCAAACAACTTAACATACTGACGAAACAAAGAGTTCTTAGGTTCAGTAAGAATGTTGCGCAAAGCTTGTTTATCTAAGGGATTAAGGTGAGTTAAAACAGGTACACGACCAATTAACTCAGGGATTAAACCAAATGATTTCAAATCCTGAGGTGTAATGTATTTGTAAAGGTTTTTAAGATCAAGCTCGGCATCATCTTTTTTAACCTTATAACCTACTGCCTGCGTACGCAATCTGTTGGCAATTTTACGTTCAATACCATCAAATGCACCACCGCAAATAAATAAGATATTATTGGTGTTTACTGGGATCATTTTCTGATCTGGGTGCTTACGACCACCTTGAGGTGGAACATTCACTACAGTACCTTCTAAAATCTTCAACAAGGCCTGTTGCACGCCTTCTCCTGAAACATCACGGGTAATAGAAGGATTATCACTTTTACGTGCAACCTTATCTACCTCATCAATGTATACAATTCCACGCTCTGCAGAAGCCACATCGTAATCAGCAGCTTGCAATAAGCGGGTAAGAATACTCTCCACATCTTCACCAACATAGCCAGCCTCAGTAAGTACTGTTGCATCGCAAATGCAAAAAGGCACATGCAATATTTTAGCTATAGTTTTAGCAAGTAAGGTTTTACCGGTACCTGTTTCCCCTACAAGCATGATGTTAGACTTTTCAATTTCTACTTCATCCGCTTTATCTACCTTCTGACCTAACCTTTTATAGTGATTATACACTGCTACCGCAAGTACTTTTTTAGCATCATCCTGACCAATAACATATTGATCAATATGCGCCTTAATTTCCTGTGGTTTCAATAATGTAACCGAAGTATCTAAAGGTTTCGATTTTTTACTCCCTAGTTCTTGTACCAGTAGCTGATTGGCCTGGGTCACACATTTATCGCAGATAAATGCATCCAGTCCTTCAATAAGCATTAAAGTATCCTGCTTACCTGAGCCACAAAAAGAACAACGGGATTCTTTACTTTGTTTTGCCATCTTTTAGTCTTTGTTGCTAGCACCTAGCACTTCATCAATCATTCCGAAGCCTTTTGCTTCATCAGCTTTCATCCAGTAATCACGGTCGGAAGCTTTTTCTACCCACTCATACGATTGTCCAGAGTGGCTTGCAATAATATCGTATAACTCTTTTTTCAATTTCAGCATCTCTCTCAGGTTGATCTCCATATCCGAAGCTACACCTTGCGCGCCACCCGAAGGTTGGTGAATCATCACGCGTGAGTGAGGCAATGCAGCACGTTTGCCTTTAGCACCTGCAACCAGTAATACTGCACCCATAGATGCCGCCATACCTGTACAGATTGTAGCCACATCAGGTGTGATATACTGCATGGTATCATAAATACCTAAACCTGCATATACCGAACCACCAGGTGAGTTGATATAAATCTGGATATCTCTGTTGTTATCCGTAGATTGTAAAAACAACAATTGTGCCTGAATAATATTTGCATTCCCATCATAAATGGCATCACCTAAAAAGATGATACGATCCATCATCAAACGCGAAAACACGTCCATTTGGGCAACATTCAGCTGACGTTCCTCAATAATATAAGGAGTCATGCTCTTTGGTGAATTGTTGGTAGCACCAATAAAACGATCAACATTTAAACCATTAATGCGGTGATGTTTAACTGCGTATTTTCTAAATTCGTCTTTATCTATCTTCATGATTTGTAATTGTTATCTCCTGTAATTCTTTATTCATCAATACTAATAAAACTAAATTGGTAATTTATTGTGGTATTGTAAAATTTGAGTTTCCTTTTATATAAATAAGGCGGCCTTAAATAAAGCCGCCTTATTCGTTATTCTATTAAAAATTAAAACTTTACCGTACAAAAACGGCGCTTATTTTAACTCTATAAATTTATTATAAGCTATATCCTTTTGGTCTAAGGTAGCTACTGATTGAATGTATTCGAAAACTTTAAGCGCTTTCACCTCATCAAAAATACGGTTTGCATTGTCTTTCTCTTTCAAGAAAGTAGCCGTATACTGTGCCAATTGATCTTCTGGCATTGGACTTGGGCTATACATTCTGAACTGCGCGTCTAAACGTTGTTTAGCTGTCTGGAAAACATCTTCATATTTAATTTCGATGCTATTGTCTTTAATCAATTTATTCTCGATTAAAGTCCATTTCAGGTTTTTAGCAAAATCATCATAACCTTCAGCCAATTCCTCCTCAGTTAATTTTTCGTTAGTAGCTTTTAACCACTTACGTAAAAATGCATCAGGTAATTCAATATTTACGCTTTCAATCAGTTTAGTGTAGATGTCGTTTTGCAGTTTGCGATCCGCATCCTGTTTAAACATACTTTCAATTTCCTCAGTGATTTTAGCGGTAAAACCAGCCTCGTCAGTCACTACACCTTCACCAAATATTTTATCAAAGAACTCCTGGTTCAAATCAGCTTCCTCTAAACGGTTTACATTTTTAACCGTTACCTGGAATTTAGATTGTAAATCTTTAGCATCTTCTTCGCTGATGTTTAAAATTTTGGCAATGATTACCTCATTTTTATCAAAAGCTTTCTGAAGATCAAGTTCTACAACATCATCCTTTTTTAAACCGATTAAAGATTTTAAAATCTTTTTATCTACAACCTGATCTAAACGAATAGATCCTGTTTGTGTAATTCCACCTTCAAAAACTGAACCATCTGCCGAAAGTTGCACTAATTCTGCATAAAGAACGTCATCTTCTGCCGAAACTTCAGGGTTTGTCATTTTGCCATAGCTTCTGCGGATATTTTTGATACGTGCAGCAAGCGTTTCAGCATCAGCTTTAACGATATATTGAGTAAACTTATCTTTAGAAGTGATCGTTACATCAATTGCCGGAGCAAGTCCTAATTCATAATCAAATTCAAACTCATCCGTGTTATCCCATTTAAATTCTTTAGAATCATCCATTACAGGTAAAGGCTGACCAAGGATTTCTACTTTATTGTCTGTAAGGTGTTTGTTTAATGTCTCACTTAACAAATTATTGATTTCTTCTACAAGAATACTTCTGCCGTACATCTTTTTAATGTGACCTGCAGGAACCATTCCTTTACGGAAACCTGGAAGCGTCGCTTTTTTAGCTTGTTCTTTTATAGCTTTATCAACCTTTTCAGTATAATCTTCAGGCGCAATCTTAATTTTTACAACCGCGTTTAAGTCGTTAATTTTTTCCTGTGTAATGTTCATCTTTCTGAATCAATAATTATTAATATCTATATACAAAAAATCCCCCGTGTTGCGGAGGAAGTTTACTGCGGAAGATCAACTTCCAATCTACCGCTCAAATCTCCCTTTCGAGGGCGCAAATATATGGTTTTTTGTTGATTTCAAAGCTTATAATTGAAAATATTGTGCTTGCACATTGCCTGATCTTCAGTGCTCCAAAGGCATATAAGATACCTCTTCACAAGATTAAGGTTTATTCACATCTCCTTCACACCAATACACGTCTATTTCATCTACATTCCCCTGCGCTCCGCAATGGAGATTTAAGGACAATTTAAGGGTTATGTTACATATTAACTCCATAGTAAGTCCATAGTGAATCCATATCAAGTCCATATTTTTCATTAAATACTTGGATTTGACATAAATAATATATAGATTTACTATACAGTTATATCGATCTGTTCCAGAACCTTTTATAATCACTCTCTTAACTCATTATAATTATGGCCATATTTGATGGTAAATTCATCCGCGGAGCTGCCGGGGATGTCATATTTAAAAAACAAGGAAAAAAACAAGTTGTACAAGGCAAGTCTAAAAAGGCGCAAATAGACATGACGCAGGCAACATTTGATGCCGCTTTTGTTTTTGGACGGGCAAGTACATTGGCATCATACCTAAGAGCTGGTGCACATGATCTTATAAGCTTCTACGACGGAGGAATGATCTCACGGTTTACGGGCGAATGCAATCAGATCCTCCAGAAAGCTTCTACCGGTAAAGATAATGTCTTCGACTTCAGTCAGGATTACTTTAGTCGTCTCAATGGTTTTGAATTTAACGGGGAATCGCCCGTAAAAAACTATTTGTTTGCACAACCCATGGTCAGCCTTACTGAACAACAGGTAACCATAGATCTGCCAGAGATGCAGATTCCCAAAGATTTAAAATTTCCGACAAAAGCCAGGTACTGCACCGTTGCTTTTAGCGTAACACTATTTGACCTGAATAATGACAGGTATGAAGGTCAGGAAATACAGTCCTTTGAAATTGAACTCAATGGCCAGCCCTTTACAATTCCTGTACGACAATTGAATTTTAAAGGTACTCCCGGTGCGCTGTGTGTAATTGCCTTGGGCTTATATTATTCTGAAAAAACATTCGCAGGGAAAGCGGTAATCAACAATAAAGAGCTAAGCCCATCCGCGATATTAAAAGCAGCATTTTGTCCGGGAGAAATCGAAATCCAGGAAACTTGGGATCAAATGGTATTCAACGAAAAAAAGAAACGGAAGAAGTTAGATAAGAAGAAAAAAAAGACAACTGATCAATAGGTCGCACCAAATTCACAGCATGAATTCCGCCGATCCCAAATTCTCCCCGGCCCGGCAGTCACTCAAAAATCCCTTAACAAAAAAAGACAGCCTTTCGGGCTGTCTTTAATCATTGTGCGGAAGAAGGGACTCGAACCCCCACGCCGTGAAGCGCCAGATCCTAAGTCTGGTGCGGCTACCAATTACGCCACTTCCGCAGTTAGGATGTTCCCTTTCGGGATTGCAAATGTAGATATTATTTTTATAAGTCAAAAAGATTTCTGAATTATATTCAACAGCTTTAGTTAACCGACTGGTTTACAGGAAAAATATTTTTCATTTTATTTCCCAGCTATTAGCACACATGCAGTACAAACCCATTTTTACAATAATTCTTTTTGCAATTGAAAAAGATATTGAACAGCTTTAACCAACCTACTTCCATACCAGGAAAACATTTCACCGTCCACAAGCATTACTTTGGCGTCTGGAATTAAAGTCCTTATTTCTTCCAGATGTTTTTCTTTAAAAGGATAAGGCTCCGAAGAAAGAAAAATCAAGTCTGGTTTTAAATCCACGAGAGCCTCCAACTCTAATTCAGGGTATCGACTTTGCTTAATCACATTCTGCAATCCGTTTAAAGTCAAAATATCATCAATAAAAGTATTCCTGCCAGCCAGCATATAAGGATCTTTCCATATCAAGTAAGCTACCTTTTTGTCAATTCCCTGTTGCAATGCTAAAGTCTGCAAATCATTAAATCCAGCATTGATCAGGTGATTTAGATAAGCTGCCTCTGGCTGTCGATCAACCAATCCTCCTATTTGAGCTATTGTATTTTTAGCATCCTCCAAATTGTAAATATCACTCATCCATACAGGAAACTCTACCATCAACTCCTCTATCTGAGCTTGCGTATTTTCTTCTTTGTTTCCAATGATCAGATCAGGTTTTAAACTACGTATCAGTTCAATATTTAACTTCTTAGTCCCCCCCACTTTTACTCGTTCTGCAAATTTCCCAACTGGATGAATGCAGAATTTAGTCAAACCAATCACCTCCTTATCCAAACCCAAATCAAATAATAACTCTGTCTGAGAAGGAACTAAGGAAATGATCCTTTTTGGGGGATAATTAAATTGAATGGTGTTACCCAACTGATCTGTAAAACTGCGCTGCATGATGCAAAGATAGTTAACAAAAATGGTTCGAACAGATGCTGCGCGAACCATTGTAAAAGATGCATTTGTTTGGTTTAGATCACTGTACCATTTGGAATTACCGCTCCTTTTTTAACCACAACTATACCGTCCTTAACCGTATACAAAGGATGGTCGCCATCAGGCAAATGATCACCGCCAATAATCTGCACATCATTACCGATTCTAGAATTCTTATCAATCAGTGCATTCACAATTTTACACCGATCACCAATTCCTATCAGCGGTTTCTCTTTAGCGGTTTCCTCTTGAATTTCCTGTAAGGTCTGATACCGATCACTACCCATCACATAAACACTCTCTATAATCGTACCTATACCTATTCTTGAGCGAATACCAATCACAGCGTGTTTAATTTCCGCAGCCTGTAAAATACAGCCTTCAGCAATTATTGCTTTGTTTAAAGTAGTGCCTAATATTTTTGAAGGCGGCAACATCCTTGCACGTGTAAATATGCTTTGATGACTGTCAAATAGATTGAATTTAGGGATATCATCTGTAAGGCCTAAATTGGCTTCAAAAAATGAAGATATATTCCCTATATCCGTCCAATAGCCCTCATATTGAAAACTCAATACTTTATTATGTGCCATTGCCCTTGGGATAATCTCTTTACCAAAATCCTTCTCATCAGGATTCTCTAACAGAATTTTAACCAGTAAATCCCTATTGAAGATGTAAATACCCATCGAGGCAAGATAATCGCGCCCCTCTGCTTGCATTTCTGCACCTGTATCAGAGGACCAATCGACCAGCAATTCTGCAGCTGGTTTTTCTATAAAAGAAGTAATAAAACTATCTTCATTGACCTTTAATATTCCAAAATCTGTAGCATCTTTTGCGGTTACCGGAATCGTAGCAATACTTACTTCCGCCCCTTTACTGGCATGTTCCTGTACCATTTTATTGAAATCCATCTGGTATAACTGATCGCCAGATAAAATCAACGCATACTCAAACTCATGGTTCAGCAAATGGTGCATAGTTTGTCTAACCGCATCTGCTGTTCCCTGAAACCAAGTTGGATTATCAGGTGTTTGCTCAGCAGCAAGAATATCAACAAACGCTCCACTAAAATGACTAAAATGATAGGTGTTTTTAATGTGTTTATTTAATGATGCAGAATTGAATTGCGTTAAAACAAACATCCGCTGTATGCCTGAATTTAGGCAATTAGAGATTGGGATATCTACCAAACGATATTTCCCTCCTATGGGTACCGCTGGTTTAGAGCGAGTTTGCGTTAATGGCGCCAGCCTTGAACCTTGACCACCGCCAAGGATTACCCCCAATACATTGTCAGTCATAATTTTTCATTTTATATTTGGTATAGATGTATATATTGTTGCGCTGCCTTATCCCATGAATGATCCAGCTGCATTATAAACTTACGTATTTCTTTTACTTCTTTCGCATTGACATATAACTCATAAGCCCGACCTATAGCATGTCCTACATCCCAAACACTACTCTGATCATGACAAATACCAAAACCACCATCCCCAATATCAATCACTGTATCTTTTAGTCCACCAATTCTTCTCACAATAGGGATAGTTCCATATCTTAAAGCATACATTTGGTTTAAGCCACAAGGCTCTACCCGACTTGGCATCAACAGAAAATCTGCCCCCGCATAAATCTGGTGCGACAGCTGCTCATTGTACCCTATGTAAACATTGTAATTTCCTGGAAATGCTTCTTTCAATTGCGACAATCTACCTTCTACCTGTGGATCACCAGATCCAAGTACCAGTACATTTATTTCTCCATTATAAGTGATTAAAGCATTGTAAAATATATCTGGAAGCAAATCAGCTCCCTTTTCACCCACCAACCGACCGATGAAAGTAAACAATGGTTTTTCCGGATCCAGATTAAAGACCTTACAAAGTGCTTCTTTATTTGCCCGCTTCCCGGCATCTACTGTCCGAAGGTTATATTTTTTTTCCAGCATGGGATCCGCCTGCGGATTCCAGACTTCATTATCAATTCCATTAAGTATACCGAAAGACTTACTGCGTTCCTGGGCAAGCAAATCTTCAAGTCCATTAGCTTTAAAGCTGATCTCATCCAAATAACTTGGTGAAACCGTAGTTACCCGCCATGCACATTTAATCGCCGAAGCCAAGGGATTAATAGCCCCCTTCCAATCTAACTGACCAGATTTCCAAAGTTCAAACGCCGGAATATAGTGCAACTTATCCCAACCAAATTGCCCCTGGTATTGGGCATTGTGAATGGTTAGCACTGTAGGAATATGACATAAACTTTTAAACTGATGACAATTGGCGACCATAAAAGGTACTAAGCCGGTATGATGGTCGTGGCAATGGATCACATCAGGACGATGTTCCCATTGAGCCATCCAATCAAGTACGGCTATCTGATAAGCCAGAAAACGCTCTGTATCGTCATCATAACCATACACCATTTCCCTATCCAATAGGCCTGAAATATGGACCAGATATAGGTCAAAGCCCAACTTATTGGTCATCTCCCTAAATATCTTTACGGTAAAATTATGAAAGCCAAGTTTACCCCAGCCATCATAAACTACCTCAAATTCATTCTCCTGTATAAACTTGTTATGATACGCAGGCATTACTACCTTAGCTACATGCCCAAGCTTGTTTTGATACTTTGGCAAGGCACCCACAACGTCACCTAAACCACCAACTTTAGCTATAGGATAACATTCTGCACTAAGGTGTATAATCTCCATATTTTGAGGCTTTAAAAATCACCTTAAAATAGCGATTACAATAAGGAATGCAAATATTTAACGTAAATAAATTATTTAATTAGATTTTAATCTGCTACAGCCCTGAACATCAATGCCGCTGCTGTTAAATTGGTTCTACTATCGATCAAAATAGCTGCACCATTGGCTTTATTATCTGTGTACAAATCAAACGCTAGCTCATCTGCCGTTTTCAAAACTATCCGACCAATATCATTCAACTTAAAATCATGCGCTTCTTGTTTCTCCAGCGTATTGATATCCACTTTATAAACTATTTCTCGAATTTTACATTTCGTCACCTTGCTATTGTGTTGCAATAGATAAGTAATGCTATCATCAAGTGGCCTTGCGTCCATCCAGCATACATCAGCTTCTATAAGCTTAGAGCTTTGTGGCAAATGGTCGGCATTAACCAATACATCACCTCTACTGATGTCAATATTATCTTTTAAATGAAGCGTTACCGACTGGCCCGCAAAGGCAGTAGCAGGCTGCTGATCAAATATTTCTATCCGTTCAATAATAGAGCTACTTCCAGATGGTAAAACGGTAACCTTATCATTTACATTAAATTCGCCACTTAAAATACGGCCGGCATAGCCTCTGTAATCGTGTAACTCGTCGGTCTGCGGCCTTACCACCCACTGTACAGGCATACGTGCAAGATCAGACTCAGCCCCAGTCTCTACATCAACAGTCTCCAGAAAATGTAATAAACTACGTCCATGATACCAGCTCATATTTTCTGACTCATTTACCACGTTATCCCCCTTCAAAGCACTTACAGGAATAAAATTCACATCCTTTAAATTCAATTGAGCTGCCAACGTTTTATACTTATCAGTAATTGCTGTAAATACGGTTTCGCTATATCCCACCATATCCATTTTATTTAAACACACTACCACATGCTCAATACCCAATAAGGACACCAAATACGAATGGCGGATAGTTTGCTCAACCACACCATTTCTGGCATCAATTAAAATGATTGCCAATTTGGCTGTAGATGCTCCGGTAACCATATTACGGGTATATTGTATATGGCCTGGGGTATCAGCAATGATAAATTTACGTTTATCCGTCTGAAAATATTTATAAGCCACGTCAATAGTAATTCCCTGCTCACGCTCTGCCCTTAAACCATCAGTTAAAATGGCAAGGTCAATTGTTCCGTCATCATTTTTACGGTTAGATTGCTGTAAAGCCTCTAACTGATCAGCAAGGATGGAATCCGTATCGTATAACAACCTTCCAATAAGCGTGCTCTTACCATCATCAACACTACCGGCTGTAAAAAATTTAAGTATATTCATTAAAAGTATCCTCCCTTTTTGCGGTCTTCCATAGCAGCTTCCGAAACTTTATCGTCCATGCGGGCACCTCGTTCACTAATTTTTGATGCGCTGATTTCTTCAATGATTATATCAATCTGATCAGCATCAGATTCAACAGCTGCAGTACAACTCATGTCCCCAACTGTACGGAACCTCACTTTTTTATGTTCAACAACATCCTCTTCATCCATATTTAAAAATGGAGAAGCTGCCATTAACTGTCCATTACGTGTGATTACATCTCTGTAATGCGCAAAATAGATAGAAGGCAAACTTATGTTTTCTCTTTTGATATAGTTCCAAACATCAAGCTCGGTCCAGTTACTGATTGGAAATACCCGTACATTCTCGCCTTTATGAATTCGACCATTGTAAATGTTCCATAACTCGGGGCGCTGACGCTTAGGGTCCCACTGACCAAACTCGTCTCTTACCGAAAAAATACGTTCCTTGGCGCGTGCTTTTTCTTCATCTCTTCTGGCACCACCAATACAGGCATCAAAACCATGCAGCGCGATGGTGTCTAAAAGAGTAACGGTTTGTAGCGCATTTCTGCTGGCATTTTTACCGGTCTGTTCCACAACCTTTCCTTGATCAATGGATTCCTGAACACTACCTACAATGAGTTTTTCGCCCAATCGTTGCACCATTTCATCACGGTAAGTAATGATTTCTTCGAAGTTATGCCCAGTATCTATGTGTACCAGCGGAAAAGGAAACTTACCTGGTCTGAAAGCCTTTTCAGCTAAACGCACCAATGTAATAGAATCCTTACCTCCTGAAAACAGTAAGGCCGGTTTTTCAAATTGCCCTGCAACCTCACGTAATATGTGAATCGCCTCGGCCTCTAATTCGTCTAAATAATCTAAATTATACTTACTCATATCCTGTTGCAATTACGTTGTGGCATGCAAACCACATTCTTTTTTTGATTGATCTTCCCACCACCAACGGCCGGCCCTAAAATCCTCACCCTCACTAACCGCCCTTGTACAAGGTGCACAACCTATACTTGGGAATCCCTTATCGTGTAAGGTATTGTAAACAATATTATTCTCTTTTATATACGCCTTCACTTCTTCCAGAGACCAGAAAAATATCGGGTGAAATTTGATCAACTGGTTTTGTTCATCCCATTCCAGGTTAGACATATCGTGTCTGTTTACAGATTGTTCTGACCTGATTCCAGTAACCCATAGATCATTTCCTTTTAAAGCTCTCTTTAAAGGCTCCAGCTTGCGAATCCCGCAGCATTCTTTTCTATTCTCTACAGACTCATAAAAGCTGCTTGGCCCTTTTTTATTCACCATTGCCTGTACAGCTTCGGTATCGGGGAAATAAGCTTTTATGGGTTTATTATAAATTTCTAAAGTACGGTTCCACACATAGTATGTTTCCGGAAATAACCTACCGGTTTCTAGTGTAAAAACTTCAATTGGGATATCATTGGCAAAAATCATGTGTGTAATTACCTGATCTTCCCACCCAAAACTTGTAGAAAAAACAATCTTTCCCGGATATTGATCTGCAAAAAATTGCAAGGCAGCTACCGGATCAAGACCCTTAATTTTTTCGGCTATTTCTGCTAATTTTTCCTTCATGACTAAACTAATTTTAGGATAAAATTGATGATACTGCGCAGACTCACTAAAATCACAAGAACTCCAACTGAAACCATAATAGTTTTAGCAGATATCTTATTGGAAACTTTTGCTGCTATTGGCGATGCCAGCGCACTTCCAATAACCAAACCTGCAACAGCTTCCCAATGTGCACCATTTAACATGGTGATAAAGGTTAAAGAACTCATCAATGCAATAAAAAAGCGAGTAATCTTTACGGTCCCTAAAGAGAACCTGGCATTTCTTCCCCCAGCAATTAAGCTAGACAATACAATTGAACCCCAGCCTCCGCCGCCAACAGCATCTATAAAACCTCCAAATAAACCCAATAACGAGATTTTTTTTATTTTCCCATTTTGGACTGCTTTTTTACGGTTGACCTGATAAGCCTTAGATAATATTACGCAGCCTAGTATTAAGGTGTATAAAGAAACAACTGGTTTGGTATAATTACTATAATGCTCTAATGAAGACAATAAATAAGCACCTGTTACTGCGCCAATAATACCAGGGATCAACAATAGCTTAAACAATTTCCAGTTTACGTTACCAAAACGATAATGCATCCATCCGGCAATACCATTGCTTAAAATCTCTGATAAATGTACACCCATACTTGCCGAAGCCGGGGGAACACCCATGGCTAAAGAAAATGAAGTGCTGGTTACGCCATACGACATACCTATTGCGCCATCAATCATGGCAAAAATAAATCCACCAATTAAAAACCAATAAAACATTGGATTAAGGTTGGCAATATATGTCTGAAACTCGGGTTCTTTGTGCCAAAAAACAGCTACTACTATAGCAAATGAAAATACAATAGCCGACCAGATTAACCATTTCAAATTAGCTCTGCTAGTCCGCTCTCCTTTACCATCAACCAATGACGAAGTTACTGCATTTAGCTTTTTAACTTTTGCAGCAAAATCTCCGTTCAGCGTATTTCTAAGCGCCTGCATATTTTGCAGCGTATCATTTATTTCTTCTGGTAAACTGTCATTTAGTACCTCCTTTAACCTTTTTGCAATGGTAGGAGATTTTCCATTTGTAGATATTGCTATTTTAAGATCGCCCTTTTTTACAATAGAACCTAAGTAAAAATTGCATAGATCTGGCTTATCGGCAAAGTTGACCAGCAAATTCCTACGGTCAGCTTCTTCCCTGATCTGTTGGTTGAGTTCGTCGTTATTTGTAGCCGCAACAACCAGGTCAACACCATCAAGGTCAGAAGGATCAAATTCACGTGTTAAAATGCTCAGCCTTTCATGCTTTTCTGCAAGCTGCTTTACCTCTGGTAAAACCTCCAAAGCAATAACAGTTACATTTGCTTCAGGACTATTACCAAGTATTGCTGTTAATTTCTCGAGACCCACAGGTCCCGCACCCACCAATAGCGTATGTATGGAGTTCAATTTAATGAAGACAGGAAATAACTGGTTGCCTTCCATAAAAACTACAATTCTTCTTTAAGTGCCTGATAAAAATCCTTGATGGGTTGAAATGAAGGATGCAAGGAAACCACCTCACCAAAAATAAGTAAAGCCGGAGCTTTAATACCTTTCTCTTCCACCAGCTCTACAATTGTATCCACTACGCCAATGGCCAACTTCTCATTTTCGGTTGAACCACTTTGAATCGCTGCAACTGGCAGTTGATGTTTGCCTTCGTTTTGAAATAACTTAACAATCTCCTTCAGCTTGCCCAACCCCATTAATACCACTACCGTTGCTTTTGAACGCGCAGCTTCATACAAATCGTTAGAGATCTGGCCCGAAGCAGTAGTTCCAGTAACTACCCAAAAGCTTTCGCTTAAACCACGATGTGTTACCGGAATTTGTTGCAAGCCCGGTACCGAAATAGAACTCGATAAACCAGGGATCACCGAAACCGGGATGCTATATCCTGCTGCAAAATCCAATTCTTCATATCCTCGGCCAAATACAAAAGGATCTCCACCTTTTAAACGAACTACATGACCATAGTTAAGTGCATAATCCACCATTAATTTGTTGATGGCATCCTGACCATAAGAACGCTCTCCTGATCTTTTACCTACATATACTTTAATGGCATTAGGATTAGCAAAATCTAAAACCCCTTCGTTCACCAATGCATCATATAAAACAACATCTGCTGTTTTAAGGGCATTGGCACCTTTCATGGTAATTAGTTCGGGATCACCCGGACCAGCACCAACAAGTGTTATTTTTGGTTCTTTATTGTTAATTTGAGTGATCATTGAATTGCTCCTCTCTTTTAGCTTTCATTTGATTATAGAATTTATCAACCGCATTTAAGTAAACCGTTGCAAATTCTTTAGTAGGTTCATTTTTATTGATTTGAAGTACCAGGTCGTTAAATGTACCTTCCAGTTCTACTTCACCTGTAGCTACGTAGTTGTTATCAAACTCGCGGATGATACCAATTTGTGTACTGCTGTTCACACCTTTATCTAATAGCAATGCTTTTGCGGTACTTACAAATACCGCATAGCTATGGTATATCGCATCAGACCAAGCTTCGGCTTCAAAAGAGGCTTTTGCCCAATCTAATTTTTCTTCTGCTTCAAGTAATAAGGTAGCTACTAAGTCTATCACCACACCGGCGCACTCACCCACCCCTATGGCTGGTATAAATATTCCTTCATGGCCCCAATCTACAAATTCTTCGTCTTTTAAATTGGTTAAATCAGCCAAAGGCTTTAACATCTGATAAAAATAATCTTTACCCTTTCTGTCGTAATACTGATGGAATGTTTCCTCCTTTTCAGCATTGGCACTAAAATCATTCAAGATTGTTCTCAACACATCAGTAGCACGTTTAGATGGTGCTTTAATTACACGTTCAGCTACCCTTCCTGCTCCATCTCCAATAGTCCCCCCCCCAAGCATCACTTGTACAGCTGGTACAACTTTGCCGTTCGCTTTTACCGAACTACCATGAAAACCAATATGGGCCAAGCCATGCTGTCCGCAGGAATTCATACATCCGCTGATTTTTATTTTGATGTCTTTATCATAAATCAGCTCTGGATATTCTTCATAAATAACATCTTCCAAAGCAACAGAAAGCGACATACTGTTAGAGATACCCAAGTTACAGGTATCCGTACCTGGGCAAGTGGTCACATCACCTACGCCATCAAATCCTGGTTTCGCAAAACCCAATTCGTTCAATGCAACGTACAAAGAAGGCAATGCAGCTGCTCTCACAAACTTTAGCATCAACCCTTGATTTTGAGTAACACGAATCTCATCAGCAGCGTAAGGACTTATCGCATCAACCAATTTACGAGCAAGCTCAGTCGGGATATCTCCTTTAGTTACTTTGATATATATGGCGTAAAAACCCTCTTGTTTTTGCGCAACAACGTTTGTTGCACGCCAGTGTTTATAATCTATCGCATTAACCACCTCGTCTAAAGCTGGATAATCAATTAATTCGGGTATTTGTGGTTGTGGGACAGCGTCTCGATCTATTTTAAAGGACTTTACTTTATTAGCAATACGTTCTTCTTCAATCAGTCTTAATACTTCTTCTAACCCAAGTTTCTGAACCAAATATTTTAAGCGGGCCTTATTTCTATTCGCTCTTTCACCATAACGATCAAACACTCTTAAAACAGATTCTGCATATGGAATGATCTGATCTTCATGTAAAAACTCGTGAACCAACTCCGCTAAGAAAGGTTGAGCTCCTAAGCCACCACCTAATAGTACTTTAAAACCACGTTCTCCCTGCTCATTGATTTTAGGAATAAAACCAAGATCATGGATATAACTAAATGCAGTGTCCCTTTCATCGGAAGAAAAAGAGAACTTAATCTTCCTACCCATTTCCTGGCAAATCGGATTCCGCAAAAAGTAGGTAAAGAAAGCATGTGCATAAGGTGAAACATCGAAAGGTTCGTTCGGGTTAATCCCAGCATCTGGAGATGAGGTTACGTTACGAACCGTATTTCCACAAGCTTCACGGATCGTTACATCATCACGTTGCAATTCTTCCCACAGTTGCGGCGTCCTGTCCAGGCTCACATAGTGAATCTGAATATCCTGGCGAGTGGTGAGGTGCAAGTTTCTGCTTGCATATTCATCAGATACGTCAGATATACGAAGCAATTGTTTAAACGTCACCTTTCCAAATGGCAATTTAATACGCACCATTTGTACACCGGGCTGTCTTTGTCCGTAAACCCCACGTGCTAAACGTAGACTCCTAAATTTTTCATCATGGATTTTACCTTCGCGAAATTCCCTGATCTTTTTTTCAAGATCAATAATGTCTTTTTCGACAATTGGGTTCTCTAACTCTGTCCTAAAACTTTGCATACTTTTGGTCTTATTTAAAAAAAGCTCCTCTGTCTGTAAGACCGGAGAAGCTTCAATATCATGTCTCAACAGCCTATAATCCTACCTAATACATGCTTGCATGTTCAGATAAATAGTGCTGTTGTTAGTTTTGTTCATAAAGCAAATATATAAAGTATACAGGACTTGTAGTATATATTTCAAAAAATAACATTTAAAATGTTTAATTTCAGCTACTTAATTTACAATCCACAGATAAACAAACAAGTACTATCATAAAATTTTGTATTTTTAACCTGATGACATTTGCAGATAAAGCTATCCTTTTCAATAAAAATCTAAAATATACAGGTACCCCCTTGCCTCCAGGTATCCGGATTATGAATCCTTTTACAGAATTTGAACAGACAATGGAAATCGTTGAAAGTTTCTATCAAAAGTACTACAACGACAATAACCCAAGACATCTCATTCTGGGCATTAATCCAAGTAGACTTGGAGCTGGATTAACAGGTATACCATTTACAGACCCCAAAAGGCTAAAGAGCGAGTGTCATATCAAATACGAAGGGAGAATAACACATGAACTCTCTTCTGTTTTTATCTACGAAATGATTAAAGCCTATGGCGGTGTTGAGGCTTTTTACAAAGACTTTTATATTAACTCACCCTCCCCGCTTGGTTTTACTTCAGTTGATAACAATGGCAAAGAAAAGAACTACAATTATTACGACAGCAAGGAACTAATCCATTCTATTAAAGACTTTATGATTGAAAGCATCCACAAGCTCATTAAGCTCGGAGTCTACACAGACACTTGCTTTTGTTTTGGTACAGGTAAAAACGCAAAGTTTCTTAATAAACTGAACGAGGAGCATCATTTTTTTAAAAAGATCATTGCCCTCGAACATCCAAGATTCATCATGCAATATAAAAGCTCCGAAAAGCAATTCTATATTGATAAATACATTTCAGCTTTTGACTCTGTTAAGCATTAGGATCATCCGGCCTAAGCATCAGCCAATTTTAACATAAAAATGTCATTTCATGTAACACTCCAAACACTCTCCCATCCAAAGTGTAATTTAAGTTCAATGAAACGAAAAACAAACCTTTTGCCCTTTGCCGTAATCGCCATACTATTCTTTTTGATAAACAGTTATGTACTATCAGGCATTCATACCCTTAGTACCCACCCAAACATCACGCCGGCTTTCTGGACTTTTATCATACTTATAACTGCCTCCCTTGCTTATGCCATGCAAAGAATGCGCGACAATGGAATGGATATCTTTTTTAAAATAGCGACCCATGCCTTCCTCGTCCTCTTTGTAGCCGAACTTGTTTTTATCCTGATGTTATTACCCGCAGATGTTTATCGTTTATTTGCGGGCAAACCCCGAAACGGATACTGGGTAGAGTTTTCGGCATTTCTTTTTATCCTTACTATCCTGATCTTTATTTATGGCATCATCAAAGGAAAATACGCGTACCGAGTCATTAAACACACTTTATTCTTCGATGATCTTCCTCAAAGCTTTGATGGCTTTACCATCACGCAAATCTCTGATGTACATGCTGGGAGCTTCCAAAACCCCAAAGCTGTACAAAGAGGTATCGATTTAATTAAGGCACAACAGTCAGACTTATTCGTTTTTACCGGAGATCTTGTCAACAACAAAGCCGAAGAAATTAAACCTTGGATCAGTTATTTTTCACAAATAAAGGCACCATTCGGCCAGTTTTCCATACTTGGTAACCACGACTATGGAGACTACATTAAGTGGGAAAATGAAAGTGAAAAAAGTGCCAACTTAGAGCAGCTAAAAAAATACCACCAAGAATTGGGATTTAAATTACTATTGGATGAACACGTCACCTTACATAAGGATGCTGAGCAAATTATCCTGGCAGGCGTAGAGAACTGGGGTATTGGCTTTGGACAACGGGGTGATCTTAATAAAGCAATGATCAATGTACAATCAAATGACTTCAAAATACTGTTGTCACACGACCCTACGCATTGGGATGAAGAGGTGAAAAAGCTTCCCACAAAAATACACCTAACTCTTTCCGGCCATACACATGGAATGCAGTTCGGTATCGAAGCATTGGGCATAAAGTGGAGTCCTGTTAAATATAGATATGCGCATTGGGCCGGTATAGCCAGCAAAAATGGTAGATATCTAAACATCAACAGGGGCTTCGGTTTTCTGGGTTTTTCGGGGCGAATAGGTATTTGGCCTGAGATCACAGTGATTGAACTTAAAAGATCTAGCGAATAATTTTATCATAGAAAGGTTGTTTTCTAACAAAATCAATTTTCGATTGTTTAAATTCTATACTTTTGCATGGTAGAATATAATTATACTACAAGGCCTTAATGGAACAAAATAAATTGAGAGAAGAAACTTTGATCGCGTCTGCAGATACTGATGATTTAAAAAGAGTATTTCAGGATAGAAAAAGAACGAACATTTTAAATAACCTGGAGCAACAAACGCTTTCTTTTCTGGTGACCAGAATTCCCAGTTACATATCTTCAAACATACTTACTTTTCTTGGTACCATTGGATCAGTATTGGTACTTGTCGGATTTGTACTTGCTAATTATTTAGACCGTAGTTACCTTTTAATAGGCATTTTCGGCTTGGCACTTAATTGGTTTGGCGACTCATTAGATGGCCGTATTGCCTATTACCGCAATATTCCTCGTAAATGGTATGGCTTTTCGCTCGATATTATTATGGACTGGGTAAGCACTGTGATGATAGGCTTAGGCTATATGGTGTACGCAAAAAATAAGTATGAGCTCATTGCTTTTGTATTTGTTGTGCTTTATGGATGGGCCATGATCATATCGCAACTAAGATACAAAATCACAGACGTATACACTATAGATTCAGGACTGGTTGGTCCTACGGAGATCCGTATCATATTGGCCCTAATCTTTGTTGTAGAAGTTGTGTTTGGTGGCTTAATAGGATACTTCGCAGGTATAATATGCATAACACTTTTTTTTATCAATATTTTAGATACCCGCAAACTGTTAAAGCTTGGCGATATCCGGGATGCTATAGAGCGAAATGCTAAAAAGAAAGCCGCTTAATGAGTAAAATAAAATCCATTTTTGAATTTGCTAAAGCGCAGGTTTCAGCATGTACAGGTGGACTGCTGGATTACTCAGTGATGATATTGTGTACTGAACTGCTGCACATCCACTACACCATTTCGATCGCCATTGGCGGAATTATTGGTGCAGTGGCTAATTTTTCTATAAACAGATATTGGACATTCGGGGCAAGCCAATCGCCCGTTGGCAACCAGCTCACTAAATTTATTTTTGTAGTAGCGGGTAGCATTACCCTAAAATCATCAGGCACCTACCTTTTTACCAACTGGTTAAACCTCGATTATAAGTTAACCAGAATTATGGTCGACATTATTGTCTCTCTGGGTTTCAACTACGTATTGCAAAAATATTGGGTATTCAGAAAACCCCCAATTCAAGAATTCGAACAATTAGATTAAAACCCTATTTTTTATTTTTCAGTAAGAAGGGTTGCAAAACCTTTTGCCAAATCTGATAGCCATTAGGCTTCATATGTAGGTTATCTGGTAAAAAGACATCTTTAAATACTTCTCCATTGGCATCAAGCATGGGTGTCCAAACATCTGCAAAAGCAGTTAACTTCTCTTTCTTTGCATATTTTTTAAGCGCTTGATTAAACGCTACATATTTATCTTTAAGCTCCCATCTGGCTACACTTGGCTTTACAGAGATAAAAACCACAGGAACTTTAGGAAATACCGCCGCAATTCTTTGTCTCAACATTGCAGCTTGCTTAATTAACGTTTCTGTATCTATCCCCTTAGCAATATCATTGTCACCTTCGTAAATAAAAATCTTCGCCGGCTTATAAGGCATAATTACCCGATCTCCATAATACAATAGATCTTCAAATTTAGAACCTCCAAACCCACGATTAATGACATAAGACTCTGGGAAATAATCGGCAACGTCTTTCCAATTGGTGATCGAAGAACTCCCAACAAACAGGTTAGAACCTGGCTGCACCTTTTCTATAGAGTCCCTTTTATCAAAAGCCTTGATGTTCTTTTCGAAAGTTTTAGTGTTATACGCTTGAGCCGAAAGCAGGGCAGGCAAAGCAAGAAGAAAGACAATTAAACTAGCCTTAAGCAAATTACCGAAAGAAGATTTAAACTGATTCATTTAATGGTTTGTTAGACAATTTGGTTCATGGAAAGATAATAAAAAATCTTACTAATTGCCAATCCTGTTTCGTTCCTCTTCATTGCTCTGCTCTATTTTTTTATTGCTGAATTTCTTTCCCGCAGTAAAGCTATAACTCAAAGACAAACCAAAAGTCCTTGTAGGTCTTTTCTGATAAGAACTGATCTTGGTGTCCTTATAATTTGTAAACTCCTGCTCCTTAAAAGTATCAAAAATATCAGTCGCCGATAAACGCAACCTTATCTTATTACTGAACATTTTCTTAGTCAACCCCAAATCAACATAAAATATATAGCCCATTCTGGAATTGGCTGTCACATAAGGAGAATTATAGTTGGCATACATATCCAGATCAAAAAGATTTCTCAAAGTAAAAGTATGCATAGACTTGGCATAAACACTGTACCGATCAACTTTGAAATTGTTAATCTCCGTTGCCAGGTGAAAAAGTACAAATGAATTATATGTCTTCCACCATTTAAAAAGATTAACCGGCGCATCAATGCCTATTCCATAATCTGAGCTATTGTTAAAGTTTCTTGGCTGATACTCTATCACATTATCTCCTATCGGATTTACCAGCGACGCAATTGTATTTTCGGTACGGCTGTAATAAATATCTGCAGAGAAACCATTCCAGAAATTATAACCAAGTTCCACTTTATGTGTATATTCTGGTAACAGATCAGGGTTTCCAGTCATCACTTCATAGTCATTAAGTTGCAACCGATAAGGATTTAGATAACTAAACTGTGGTCTTTTTAACCGTCTGGAATAATTGATGTAAATAGAACTGCCCTTCTTTTCATTCAATTTCTGCACCAGAAACACAGTAGGAAACCAACCCAGGTACTTTCTGGAGAAAGTCTTACCAGTAGTGATTGAATTTCCTTTCATATAGGTTTCTTCCGCTCTCAAACCTAATTTAATACTTGTTTTCTGGATGCTCTTTTCCAACGTACCATAAGCCATCAAAAGGTTTTCATCATAAATAAACTGGTTGCTTGCCCCAGGATCTTTTAACCATTCATCAGCAACAAAATTTTCCTTTAATATAGTATTATCCCTTTTGGCGGCAACGTATTTAACCCCGGTCTTTAGCTCCAGCTTGTGATCAAAAACTTTTGTATAATCTGCCTGTATCGAATAAATATTGGTAACATTAGGTGTATTGTTCCGGTATCTCGAATTTCTTGAAGGATCAGTATATTGTGACGTAAAATCATTCTCTTCCATTTTGCTGCTCCGTACATAATCACCTATCAGCTTCAGCTTGCTACCCGTACTGTCCAGCAGCAACAGGTAATTCAACGTAGCCCCGGTAGTTTTAGGCTTACGGACCCAGTCAGACAAAGCATCTCCACTTACCACCTCAGTAGGTTTATTCAATAATATATTGGTTTTGAAAGTCTGTAACATTTCACTGCCCGCCCCAACCACTTGCAATCCAATAAGCTGATTTTTAGATAAATCATAAGCCAATCCGAAACGATACTGGTCCCTGCTGTTATTGTTATAGCGGTCAGTTCTTCCAGCATATGTACTTTGATCCGGATAAATGATCGTTGTTGTTCCTCCAAGGTAATCACTTTTATCTTTTGCAAAAGACAAGCTACCCTGGGCATACAAATTCTTCAACTTATAATCCGCCGAAACACCACCCGCATAAAATGGGCGGTTTCCATATTTATAAGAACTGCTTACCTGACCAGCAAGCCCATCCATTCTAGCCTTTTTTAATACAATGTGGATAATTCCTCCCGAACCTACAGCTTCGAATTCTGAAGGTGGGTTAGAAATTACCTCTATTCTTTTAATGTCTTCCGACCTTAGCGTACGCAAATACTCCGCGAGCTCATCTTCAGACATACGCTGAACCACATCATTAATCATCACCATTACCGACTGATTTCCTTTAATTTTAATAGCGCCATCACTATTTACCCATATCCCCGGCGATTTCCGTAAAACTTCCAAACCTGTATTTCCATCAGCTAGTACACTTCCTTCTACATTTATAATGTACCTATCGGTCTTTCTCTCTATAAGTGGTCTGTTCCCGGTTATACTTACTGTATTCAGGGTATTGCGATCTTCTTTTAACACTATCTTTGCCAAAACAGCTGTATCCGGATAGGTAAAATCTAGCAATAATGGCTGATAACCTACTGAGGATATTTTAAAGGAGTATTTCGTGTCATTTTTAAAGCCGTAAGAAATATGAAATTGACCGTTTTCATTGCTGACACCACCACTTACATAAACCCCAGCATTCATAAGCCCTAATGATGCAAAAGGCAAACCGTTATTCGTCTGATCTACAACCTTCCCTGACACCGAACTCCTCATTAAATCAATATCCGCAGATTTTTTTACAAATCTTGCACTTCCGATAACAATCATACGATCCGACATCATCTTATAAAAAAGCAGTTTTTTAGGCAGGATCCCGTCCAACAAGTCCGACACAGCTGTCCGCTTTACATTCACCGACACTAATATCGTGTCAGATACAATTTCATCGCTGTAAACCATGCTATAACCACAGCTTTTCTGAATATGATCAAAAAGCTGGACAAGTGGTTGTTTCTCCATAACTATGGAAGTTTTACGATTTTGAGCATCAGCAGAAAAACACCCGAGTAGCGTCAGGGTTATAAAAAGTATGTTCCTCATTTTCATCTATTTAATAACCACGGTTTTATTCGTAATCGTATAACTAAAAGGGTATGATAACTTAAGTGCTTCTAGCGCTTCTTTTAAATGTTCATCAGCAAAAAGTCCGCTAAACCTTTTATCCTTTAACTGTTCATTGTTAATCTCGATTTTCACATCATACTTCTTTTCAAGCCGAAGGACAAGGTTTTTCAGTTTTTCTTTCTTAAAAATCAGTGAATCTTGCGTCCATCTTACTTCTTGCAATTGTAAATTAACATCCATAGGGAGGATACTGAACAAATCTTTGTTTATTGAACCATTAAAAGAAATAAGTAATTTTTCTCTAGGTTTAAGTATTACTTTTTGTGTCTCATCTGTATTATTGCTTACCGCTACCAACCCACGTATAAGCGATACTTCAATGTTCGGCTGTTCTTTATCAGCCAGCACATTAAAAGCCGTGCCCTTTACTTCAATATTGATACGACCGGCATGTACGAATAATGGAATTTGCTTATTTTTTGCAACATCAAAAAAAGCTTCCCCAGACAAAAACAATTCCCTCTTGGTCCTTCCAAAATCATCATTATATCTAATGAAAGAGCCCTTCTTAAGCCATATCTGGGTACCATCATCAAGTGTTTTAAATAACTTTCCATCAACCGCAGTTAACGTAGTAAACTTCGGAGTTTGCACTGTATGGGAGTAATGATAAGCCAATAGTCCCAACCCTACCACCAAAACAATACTAGCGGCAACTTTAAGTAGTGGACTCCTATAAAACCGACGTTTTTCGAATTTATGATCGTCATAACCTTCTGGAAGATGTCCTTTATGCTCCGTCTCTGCGATGATCCCCCAGGTCTTTTTCAGTTTATCATCAACCATACTTTCGACGCCTTGCTTGCGATGAAAATAAAGCGTTAGCTCTTCGGCAATTTGCCTATAAGTATCTTCCTTATCAATAATCTGTTGTAACTGTTCCTCTTCTTCCTTGGAAATTTCATCCCTTAGCTTTCTGGCTAATAACATCAGGAAATACTGCTTCGTCATGTTCAATGGTCTTATACCCTAAGGACACCCAAATTTGATGAACTACTTATCGTATCAGAAAAAATATAAAATAGACAGGCTTGATAGTGCCTGTTTTTTGGAGATTCGCTTTTGAGGATGATAGCCAAGGTACGAACTAATTGCATCAGCCAGACTTTTCACCGCCTTATACATTTGGTTTTCAACAGTTCTAACTGAGATGTTCAATATTTGGGCGACTTCTTTAGATTTAAGTTCATCTTCTTTTATGAGGCGGAAGATTATTCTTCTTTGTTCCGGTAAGGCCTCAACCGCCAGATCAAGCAACTTTACCAATTCCTTTTTTTCTAACTCTGTACCGTGATGAACTGTAAGAATTGAAACCTGCTCTTGCTCTTCATCATCAGTAGATACTACCTGATGTTTTCTGGCAGCCCTTAACTGATTTAATGAAGCATTTTTTATTGATATGTACAGATATACTTCCGGATTCAATACTTTAAGTAATGTATCGCGCTTTAACCATATTTTAACAAATAGCTCAGAGGTAATTTCTTCTGCACTTTCAATTTGCTTTACATATTGCTGTGAAAACGCGACAAGCTTATCATAATAATTCAAAAAAAGCGCATTAAAAGCATCCTGGCTGCCGGCCTGAATTTCCTGGAATAATATGTTTACTGATCTTTTCGGCTTAAGCATTTTTTTCTTTTAACCTTTTCGGATAAAAAGGCAGGTATCAATAACAAGGACACCAAAGTTTGAAGATATACTTATTCTAAAGAAAATTAAAATTAGTTACAAACCGTCTACTTCTTCTATACTAAATCTGACTATTTTATGTTCTAATAAAGCGATCCTCTTAATCAGAAATTGCTTTAATTTGGCCCTAAATAATTACGAACAATTACATGGAATCTGTAAATATAACAAGTACTGAAATCCTATCAGACAATTGGTACACACTCAAGAAAATAGCTTTCGACATCACTAGGAAGGATGGCACAAAATCTTCCCAGGAACGAGAGGCTTACGACAGAGGGAACGGAGCAACAATTCTGCTATACAATAAACAACATCAAACAGTAGTGCTTACGCGTCAATTCAGGATGCCTACCTATGTTAATGGAAATGAAACGGGCTACCTAATCGAATGTTGTGCAGGTTTATTAGATAAAGACAACGCAGAGGACTGCATCAAAAAGGAAACAGAAGAAGAGACTGGCTTCCGTATAGAAACCGTTCAAAAGGTTTTTGAAGCCTATATGTCGCCCGGCTCAGTTACAGAGCTCATTTACTTTTTTGTTGCAGAATATTCCAACGAAATGAAAGTCCACGAAGGTGGTGGCCTCGAAGAAGAAAACGAGCATATAGAAGTTTTAGAACTCCCATTTCAACAAGCACTCGACATGATCAATACCGGAGAAATTAAAGACGGCAAAACCATCATGCTTTTACAGTATGCTGCAATCAACAACCTGATTCTGTAGAAGCTACCACTCCTACTCTAGCTTGACAAAAAAATTACCTTCTTAGAGGAGACCTTGGCGCTGTTACCTTCAGTAACAGATGCCAGACTCTGAAAAGAACGTTTCTTTTTCTTTTTAAGCCAAATAATCAGCCCTGTTACAGGAAGACTAGCTGCAATCAGACTAGCAATACAAGCTACAATCTTACCAAAAAGTCCAAATAATCGACCTGTATGCAAATCATAATTAGTGGCTTCCACTAAGTCTGCCCGATTAAAATTTTTAAATAATTTAGCCTTCGATAGTGCCCCTGTTGCACTGTCAAAATAAAATGTATTCTGATTACGGGCCCATTTATACGGATATATCATCCTTAAACGAAGTTCACCGTTTTTCCGAATGGATATACTGGTTGCCTCTGCACCCGGATATTTAATAGAGAAATCATGGTACAGCTTACCATAGCTAACAGGGAGCGAATCAATAACATCAGACTTGACCAACATTTGTTTTTCCCCGTCCTTAAGTTTTGTTCCAGTTAAAAAAGCCGCAGCCGTTTTAACCTCTTTAAAGGCAAAAAACAAACCTGTTAATGCGATAATGAGTAAAATAACCGAAGCGTAAAAACCCAACACATTATGTAAATCATAATTAACCCTTTTAAAAGATCCTTTCCATTTAATGGTAAGCGCTTGCTTTAACAACCTCATCTGACGAGGAAACCATAGCACCAGACCAGTAATTAACATGATTACAAAAACTACGACCGACCAACGCTGAATAAACTTACCGGTTTCGCCCAGAAGTAATGAAGTGTGGAGCTCTTCAACAGTATCCAACCAATCTGCCTCTCCTTTATAAACAAGGCTTCCGTTATATGGATTAAAGTAATAAACCTTGTCATTTTTCACAGCAAGCTGCACAGTCGCATTCGGTTGTTTTTCCTTAATTCTTATGACCGTTATTTTTTCCCCAGGTGCTACCTGATCAAAAGTCCTGATGATCTTTTCAAGACCAACAAATGGCTTACTTTCAACTGGAACATACAGCCGATCCTTTTGGGTAAAGCCTCTTATTTCCTCTTCAAAAACATATAGACAGCCAGTAATACCGATAATAAAAACAATAAGACCGGTGCCTAAGCCCAGCCATAAATGTATTAGTCTTATACTTTTCTTAAATTTTTTGGTCATATCAATTAAAAGGCATAACCGAGCGACAGATTAAACCTGCGGCCATTTCCTCTAACATAGTTGATGTCACTTCCATAAAACTGGGAAATGCTAGGATAATAAGTTTTGTTAAGCACGTTTTCAATACCGAGGTTTACCTTTAGTGGTTTCATAATTTGGTAAGCAGCAGCGAAATTAAACAAATCATAGGCTTTTACAGGTCCTTCACCAATTAAATATTTACCTGTTTTAGGATTAACAGGGAAACGATCTCTATCACCTATACGCATCCAGTTCAAATCGAGAAACAAATTCTTAACTCCTGTATATTTCACATAAACAGTGGCCTTCGATGGCGATATACCTGTGGTATTTAAGTAAACATCTACTGGACCATCAAATCTCCCGTCGTTATCTACATCCCCTTTACCACCAACCTCGGCGTAATTACCACCTATAGCTAAAGATGGGAAAAGCTGATAATCAACCTGAATTTCAAATCCTTCAACACGCTGAGGAATCCTTTGCGAAATATAAGTTCCATTCACCTCTAAAAGATTGGCACCCAATTTTGAAGTACTGTAATAATAGGCTGCGCTAAAATTTAAATTACCCAATGTACTACTAAAACCTGCCTCGTAATTATTTACAATAATTGGCTTGGTTTCCAATTGAGATAACAGGTTACTTTGTGCTGACCTCAATACTCTTCCAAGTTCAAATACAGAAAAAGACTGTGCATAGCTGATAAACGGATTAAACAATTTGAATTTAGAATACCTTGCACCAGCATTAAACACAAAAGCATTATAATTTAATCTACCCCCCTCTACATCAATACTCTTCTTACCATTTGGCCCCGTCGTAGCCAATGTTTTAAAATCATTCACATCAATATTGATGTTTTCTCTCCTTAATCCAGCCTTAATAGTTAAATCAGTAAATAAATTAGCTGTCGCCTGCAAATAGGGTGCAAAATTAACCAGATTCATTTTTGGCGCCCATACCCTACCGTCTACCAGGTTTTGGGCAGTTTTATCATTCATTAAATCCAATCCGTAATTTACCTGCATTGGCACCTGAGGTGTTAGCCTGAATGGGGTATTTAAATTTACCCGAGCTCCTTTTTTAGTAGATGTAATGGCCGATTGCCCGCCTCCCTCAAATGAAGCTGAATTTGAATAAATCGTATAAAAATCCTGAAAGTAAACATTCGCGGTCAGGTCAGTATTTCCTAAAATCTCCTTACTACTGTATTGAAGATTTGAATTGTGATTATAACGCGTTCCCTCATCTACTCCTACTCTATCACCATAAATACCAATTGCAGGGGATTGACCATACACACCTATTTTAGTGATATATCTGGAATCCTGACGGGAGCTAAAATAATTGTACATCAACTCTAATCTTTGCTTAGCCGTAATGTCATAACCAAGCTTAATAAATCCGTTATAACTCTTAGTTTCTCCAAGTCCATATTCTGGCGAAATCACCAATCCTTCAGCATCTCTGTATACGCCTGTTTTTTCGTACATTCCACTTACAATGTAATCGAACTTTTTAGCCCTACCATAAAATTGCTGTAGTACACGATAGCCTATGGTACTATCACCTTTCGTATTACCAGTCATTCCAATTTGCGAATACCCACCAAATTGCTTTCCTGTGTTCGCTTTCTTGGTGATATAATTAATCAATCCACCCTCAGCTCCATTTCCATATATCGCCGTAGCACCTTTTATAACTTCCACACGTTCAATCACAGAGGGGTCTATACTCCGAATATCTCTTCCCCCAGCTCTAAGTGGAGTAGATTGAGGAACCCCGTCAATAAGCACAAGCACACTTCTTCCCCTTAAGGTTTGTCCCGAATTACCAGTCTGGTTGGTTGATGTACCCAATCCAGGAACACTGTATGACAAGATATTGGCAAGATTAGGACTGATAATAGATTGAGTATTGATGTCTTTTGCTGTAAGGATAGTCACCGAAGATGGCGTTTGAGCTAAAGATTCAGCCCTTCTACCCGCAGAAACAACTACTTCTGATAAAGCTGAGCTTTGATCCTTAAGTATCACCTCCATATAAGTAGTGTCACCACCTGATACAGACACCTCTCTTTGTAACTTATCATATCCTGTAATAGAAATAGACACTAAGTGATTACCGGCTGGAATCCCTTTTAATAAAAACTTTCCATTTTTATCAGATGTTGTTTTAACATTCAATTTTCTAATTTGAACGTTAGAAAAAGCAATTCTATGCTTCAGAGAGTCGGTCACTATTCCACTTATAATTCCATTACCATTTTGAGCAAAAAGACTCCATGGTAAAAACATCATTAATATTATAATAAAAAATCGTAGATCTCTAAACTGCATAAACTATATATTTCCGGCAAATATACAGTTGTTTAGAATTAATACAAATAAAAACAAAGAAAGAGCAGATCTAAAAATTTAACTCTTTAGTTGAACCAACAAAATTACCTTCTTAGAGGAGACCTAGGAGCTGTTACCCTTCAGTAACAGATGCCAGACTCCGAAAAGAACGGTTATTTTTTCTCTACATATTTTTTAAAGTTGTCCAAAATAGACTGCCATCCACTCTGTTGCATTTCTATAGAATTTTCACTTTCAGGGTCAAAAGTCTCCACCACTTTAGTCGTATTTCCCTCCTCAGTAAATGTGATCTTCACTTCCCTTCCATCGCCCAAAACATATTCAATGAGCTTATGATTTTCAACTTTCGTATAAACGCCTGCAAAATCAAAGCTAAAACTTTCATCTTTTGCTGCCATAGTTGTTTTAAATGTCCCGTCAACACATACATCATTATCTGCATAAGGCGCATGCCAGTCATCCGAAGCAAAAGTCCATTGTTTAATATGCTCAGGGTTTGTCCAAATCTCCCAAACTTTTGCTGCCGGCGCGTTCACTGTAGCGCTTACTGTAATTGTCGTTTTTTTTGCTGTTTCCATCTGTCTAAGTATTATTTATAGGGTTCATTTTTATAATGTAAATGTACCTGCCCTTTTTCTAAATAAAGATGGCCATAAACGACATTATCCGGGGTCGATTACGACAACAATGACCGGATCCTATTGAAGCCCGGAGATATGAACAATTCCAGCCAGAGGCCATACCACTTGCAGAAGAAAAGCTTTATGAAAAAGCAGTGGTGCAGGTACTATTACCCAAAATAGCGTCCATATTTTTCCAATCACACGATGCTGCAGTATATAGATCTGGTGATTTAAAAGTACCTTTTCTAAAACCACCAATACCCCCTGAATCAAGAAATATAAAAGCGGCAAACCATAACCAGTATTTACCGGGAGACTCAAAGCCAGTTCATGCAAAATACCAGAAAAGGCAAAACCTGCCAATACCGCTCCCGTCTGACCAATTTTACTTTTTAACGGTTTAAATATGACAATAGCAGCCATTTCACTAAAAGCCAGGTTCCAACGCTTACTCCAAAACTCAGTGAGGCTACGAGATTTTAAAGGTGATTTAAAAAGATAACCAGCATTTACACCTTTAAAACGCAAGATTCCTGCACTTATACTCAATAAGCCAAAATGTAGTATCAGACTAAAAGCAACCAATAAAATCAAGGAAGTAAGCCAATAAATGACCGTTGGATTGGCATTTAAAAATATCAGCTGATGCGCAAGGCACAAGAGTAAGACCCCGACCATGATTCTTTTCAGTCCGAAAGCAATCATTTCCCCTCCACCCTCTAATTGCCTTTGTCCATAATGTTCAAACAATTGTGGTCGCATACCAGCCCAACCGAAACAAAACATCAAACACTGTTTAGTACTTAGCGCGAAGTTTTTTGTACGATAACTTTCAATTGTAACGATGATCTTCATCACGATAAAAGTTATAGAAATCACCACAAGCATTTTTAATATTTCCATATCAGCTTACCGAATTGACATAAAAAGCCCAGCTATATATGATACTGAGAAAGACAAAAAGTACCACGAGTGCAAACTCGCCAGCCGTATATATTTTTCCTTTGGGAAAGCTCTTTCTATCAAAATACAAAAACTGTATTAACACCCTTGAGATCCAATAAACGGCTATAAAGCCACAAATCAATAGAGCCAGCAGCGAGCCATTAAGCAATTCATGAATCGCAAAAACAGAAAGTACACCAAAGCATAAATTAATCACCAGGATGTAGGCCGCATAAGTCCAGAACATCTGCTTAATCAGCAATGAAACTTTAGCCAATTCGGTTTTCCAGTTCAGCATAGCCGGAATAACCAAACTACCAAATACTAAAGCGATCTGGGCGATACCAGCTAAAAAGACAAGGTTAAAAATAAGGCTTTGATCGATATCCATCTTAGGTTTTAAGGTTTAAATTTTAATTAGTGGCTTGAGTAACCCTCTGATAAGCGGCCTGTAATAATTCTTTGGCATAAGCTTTATCATGATAATTCTTGATGTAAAAGCTGATCCATCCTGATTTTTCAAAAACATGATGTGGTTGTATCCTTCCTTTGTTTAACAAGCGTTGCTTGATCTCTC
Organism: Pedobacter hiemivivus; assembly: GCF_005144565.1. Lineage (NCBI taxonomy): Bacteria > Pseudomonadati > Bacteroidota > Sphingobacteriia > Sphingobacteriales > Sphingobacteriaceae > Pedobacter > Pedobacter hiemivivus. The sequence goes on along the minus strand of NZ_SWDX01000001.1, from coordinate 711,776 downwards.
GGGTAAATAAAACATCGAGCAACCCGTTACCGTGTAAATGACCAATCTCCTTACCCTTGCAATTAAACTGCAATCCCCCATACTTGTGTATGCTTGTACTTGTTCCCTCCCAAGTCAACACTTCTTCTTCAATTTCATCAAACCAGTCTAACAGGTAAGATTTGGAGACAAATACCCAAAGTTTTAACAAGCTGTCAAATACATGTGGTAGCAGAGGGACTGATTTTAAAAAGCCCAAATACCTGACTACGAAAGAGAACAAATCCTTATTTTTCACTTAGCATTTTAATATGTTCCATCACCCTCAAATGCACATTCCGGGTAATACTTTTTGCCCAGATATCATAATACCATACTGGAAAAACATGTAGCCGATACCAGCTATTACCCACCAGTGTTGTTGTACCATTCCCATTGTCTTTCAATAAAAACTGTCCACGAAGAATATCTATATGCCCCATAATTTCAGGATCTAGTGGTTGTTTCACAATATCAAAAGTCAGGTCCTCATTGGGCTTATAGGTGACAATTTTTTCATCGAAAGTATAACCATTACTGAATATACATTTGCGTCCTGCGCCTTTGTAATAGCCGTCAACCGTAGTTTGCATCGGACTAGGCATCCCTATTTGAAACAACCAATAATCATCTTTCTTTTCTATTTTATCAAATGCAACTACATTTTTCCAAATTTCCTCCGGCGTAGCATTTACAACCATCTCGTCAGCCACCAAATTCTCGTAATCATGATTGGATAGGGAGTCAGATATAAACACCACAAAGAGCAACGAGAATACACTTACATTTAAGGTTTGATTATTTTGCTGGAACATGCGTTTTCCGGTAAACACGCCGGTTATAATAAAGCAGAAAATAAGCGGAGATACAATTAGCAAACAAATAACTCCCTCTTTTAAAAATACAAAGCTTAGCAAAATGGCTATGGTACCGTTCAAAACAGAGTAACCAGCAAGCGCTTTGCTCTTTACATTGCCTTTTACCCAGAACCACGAACTTATGATCCCCATCAATAAAGGTACGATCACAAATACGGAAAATATTAATACACCACTTTCCTGAAAATTAGTGTATTTGCTAATGCCTACAATCAGCATAGCGACAATATTTGAGGCAGCAAAGCCCTTAAATAAATTGCTTTTGTAAAAGTTCAAATTCATCGTATGGTTCAATTTTAATAAATACTTATAATATCTTTTATTGCATGTTCTGCTTTTGGAAAAATAAAGGGGTAACCAGCGTCGACAAGCCGTTTAGGTGCAACCCATCTACTTTTTAAAATTAACTCCGTTTCTGTCCCAATAAACATAGCTCCTAGTTCTAACAGCCAAGCTGGAGAAGGAAGACCAAATGGAACACCATAAGCCCTACGCATCAACTTCATCAGTTCAGTATTTTTAACTGCTTCCGGACTGGTACAATTGATGGCCCCATTGAGTTCCTTATGCTCCATCAACCATTCAGTACATTTTGCTGCATCTTGTTCATGAACCCATGATACATATTGCTGCCCATCCCCTTGCCTTCCGCCAAGACCAAATTTTACAAGATTAAGTAAGCGCGGAAAAGCACCATCGCGCTTACCCAATACAATCCCCATGCGCAAAGCAATTTTCCTTGTATGTGGGGTATTTGTTTCAAAGAAAGTTTGCTCCCATTGGCGACAAACATCTATAGAGAAACCATAGCCAATTTCACCCATTTCTTCATCCTGCGCATGATCTTCTGCATGACGATATATCGTTGCAGAAGTAATATTTATCCAAAGTTGTGGAGGACGTTGCATTTTAGCGACCACCCTACCCAAAAGCATAGTTGGATTGATTCTCGAAGTTATGATCTCCTGTCTATTCTTCTCTGTGTACCTACAGTTCACATTTTTACCGCAAAGGTTCACCAAAAGATCTGCACCTTCCAAAGTACTTTCCCATTCCCCTTCAGCCACTCCATTCCAAACTATCGTTTCAATATTTCCATCAGCAGGCGCTGGTTTACGACTCAAAATAATAATTTCTGCCGCAAGACTTCGGTAATATTGCGCCAGAATGCCTCCAAGGTAGCCATTTCCCCCGGCCAAAATGATCTTATTATATTTCATGATTAAGCGTTTAAATTATGATAAAAAGTACTGCAATGCGATACAAAACCCAGGTGATCGTCAGCGTCCAGCCGACTTTTAAAAGCTTGCTTCTTCTGATGTGCTCCAGTAACATCAAACCGGCAACTGCCATAAACCAGGCGAGATAAAAATATGGGCTAAGGCTGAACCATGCAGATAGCAACATTGCCGGCAATAACAACAACGCCCCTGCAAAAGAAATCGTCATCATATTACCCAGGTATCCCCAAATTTGATCCCTATTCACAAATGTGATGACCAACCCTTGGAATAAAATCTGTCCACCACAAACAAAATACTCACGATAAGGATGACCTGTGGGCAGCAAGCCATGCATTAAACCAGTGTAAGCAGAAAGTACATACGCCGTTACCAGCCAGGTAAAAATCAAATAGACTATCCGATAATGCAGTTTAAATGTCGGCTGAAACTGATAACTTTCCCCTTTAGCGGGTGGCACAATTACGCGCCTATTGTAAGCAATAAAAGCATACACCTTACTCATTAACCAAACAAAAGGTTTAAACCTGAAAAGCGGAGCAAAGAAAGGCATGATCAGCGCAAAGATTTTAAAAAGGCTTTCAATACCATAGGTCACCTCGCCTGTTTCCTGATTGACTAAGGCGATTTCATTTGCCGCCCGTTGTCGGTCTACCATTGGACAAGCCTGAGTTGGTAATTCCTGATAAGCAGCCCTACCGTCCTCGTCTAAAAGCCCTGTGCTCACAAAAGCACTGGTATACATACGGCACATCGGACATTCTTCATCAAACAGAATCAAGTGGTTTTTCAGCGTTTTCATCACACAACTATTTAAACATTTTAAAAATGGATCCCCAAAACCAACTTTCCTCTGCTTTGAGCATGGTATCTAATGTTTTATCCACATTTTTAGCTAGCTTATTGATATCCGTCACTGTTTTATTGAAGGTTTTAAATTCAGGATCTTTCACATCCCCCTTCACATTAGACAGCTCATCCAGAATTTTCAAAACCGGATCCAGCTCCCGCTTTCTCCGTTCTTTAGCCACTTGTCGTGCGATGTTCCAGGTATCCTTATCTGCATAAAAATATTCTTTCCGCTCTCCAGCTTTATGCTGTTTCTCTACCAAGCCCCAACCAATCAAATCCCTTAAAGTCATATTTGCATTTCCTCTGGAAATGCTCAGATCTTTCATGATTTCTTCTGTGGTCAGCGCTTCTGGAGACACCAATAATAGCGCATGAACCTGGGCCATAGTACGGTTAATCCCCCATTCTGATCCCAGCTTGCCCCATGCCTCTATGAATTTTTGTTTTGCTGCTGTTAATTCCATAAACAAATATACACAAACATATTAAACTTTCAATAATTACTGAAAGTTTAATATCAATCATTATGTCATCGTCTGAAAAAGCAATCGAAGAGCGCTTTAAATATATGCATAGCCTTGTTCTGCCGTATACTGATCAATGTAACGAAACTCCGCATCAATTAAATTTGCGGCAACGTCTAAACTTACAAATTGCAAATTCCCGAATACACTGGCAAATGCGGTATCAGTAGCATCAACACCAGTTGCAATCTTAACCAATCCATTTAATGGAACCAACTTAGTTGCATCCACAATAATCCAATAACCACCAATGTAAGCTTCGAAACAGGCATGAAAATCTGCAGGCTGCAACTGGTAGGCATAACCAGTGTAATATCTTGCCGGAATCGTTAATGCCCTGCACAAGGCAACTCCCAAATGTGCAAAATCACGACATACGCCTATTTGTTCTGTAATGGTATCAAATGCCGATGTTTGAGCATTGGTATACCCCCCGCTATATTCTACATTAGCATAAATCCAGTCACGGATAGCCATTACTTTATAAAATGCATGATCAATATGTCCAAATTTGTGAAATGCAAACTTATATAGTTTGTCCGACTGACAATACCTGCTGGGATTTAGATAGGACAAAGCACTAACCGGCATAACACTAATGGGTATATCATCCAAATAATCTGCCGCAACTGCGCGGACTTCTGTTTCAACTACCGCACGATAATTGATCACCAAGCTTCCGGTATCAGGAATTTCTATGATCTTAAATCTTTTTTCTCCGGTGACTGCAAATAACTCCGTCATTTTCAATTGCGAATTCAAATCCATACACTCTTCAACAAGAAACTGACCTACAGATTTAAGAGGTTGAACATTTAAGATCAGGGTTGAAGGCGAAATCACCTCGTAAACTATTCTAGAAGACACCTCTAATTTCATAAAAACTCCAGATTAATATAATAATTCAACAAAATCTAATCATTTTTCAAACAAACAATCAAAAAATAGATAAAAAAAGCAAAAATTAACCGATAAAAATTAACAAATCAATAAAAATTACATTTAATTATATATAAAAATCAATTTTAATAAAGATATAACTATATTTCAAAAGATTTTAACGTAAAATTTTCGGAAATGGAAACAAAAAGCTACACAAAATCGTACGATCTACCCGAAAACACTTGGGATGAAATGTTTAAAGACTCAGAAACGGTAAGAGAAGCGTATAAAACCGTGATGGACTACCTCGATCTGGAGTCTACCGAAGAACTCAATAAGAAAGAAGAGCTATCTAAAGTACTTTTCATGAGCCAGGGAATAACCTTCACTGTATATAATAGTGGAGAAGGCATCGAAAAGATTTTCCCTTTTGATATCATTCCCAGAATTATTACTTCTGATGAATGGTGTTTTATAGAAAAAGGAATTAAGCAAAGAGTTACAGCCCTAAACCTCTTCCTGAAAGATGTATACAGCGACCAGTTCATCATCAAAGACGGGATTGTTCCCATAGATGTAATTTACTCGTGTCCGCATTTTTTACGAGAGATGGTCAACGTTAAAGTGCCTCACGACATCTATATACACATTGCCGGAATTGACTTGATCAGAGACAACGATGGCACTTACTATATCCTGGAAGACAATGTACGTACGCCATCAGGAGTAAGCTACATGCTGGAAAACAGGGAGATCACTAAACGTCTATTTCCGGATCTTCTGCCTCAATGTAAGGTCAGAAGCGTAATTGAATACCCCAATGTACTCTACAACAACTTACTTTCGCTTGCGCCACATGATGTTGCTGATCCTACGATTGTATTACTGAGCCCAGGCAGTTTCAATTCCGCCTATTTTGAGCATACAACCCTGGCGCGTTTAATGGGAATAGAATTGGTTGAAGGACCGGATTTAATTGTAGAAGACCATAAGGTATACATGAAAACTACTGCCGGACTGCAACAGGTTGATGTAATTTACCGGAGAGTAGATGATGACTATCTTGATCCGTTGGCCTTTAATCCAACCAGCTTACTTGGTGTTGCCGGACTAATGAATGCTTACAGAAAAGGGAATGTCACCATCGTAAATGCGGTAGGCAATGGCGTAGCTGATGACAAAGCTGTATACGTATATGTACCCGATATGATCAAATATTACCTCAATGAAGAACCTTTACTTAAGAATGTGCCGACCTATCAGTTAGGCAATGCACAAGAGCGGGCCTATGTATTCGACAACATTTCCCGCATGGTTGTTAAACAGACCAATGGCAGTGGCGGTTATGGAATGTTGATGGGCCATGCTTCAACCGAAGAAGAAATTGAAGCCTACAAACTGGAAATACTGAAAGATCCAAGGCAATTTATTGCTCAGCCAACCATCAGCCTATCATCTGCCCCATGCTATATGCAAGGCAAATTACAGCCCCGGAGAGTCGATTTTCGTCCCTTTGCATTATGTGGACCCAATGGAATAGACATTATCCCCGGTGGCTTGACCCGTGTAGCGCTAAAAGAAGGCTCACTGGTTGTAAACAGCTCTCAGGGAGGCGGTAGTAAAGACACCTGGGTACTTTCTAAATAAAAAATATTAAGCTAAAATCATAAAATCAATATGTTAAGCAGGGTTGCAGAGAGCTTATACTGGCTAAGCCGTTACATCGAAAGAACAGATGGCATGCTACGCATGCTTAAAATAAATTACGCATCCTCACAGGATGCAATTTCAGAGTTTTCCTGGAGCCCGGTCATGCGCTTATTTTGCGATCCTAATGATGATGGACTGGACGGCATGGAGTTCAATAGTCGTGCAGTTCTCCAGTATATGGTTACCAACAAAGAGAATCCTAACTCTATCGTTAACATCATCACACTGGTAAGGGAAAATGCAAGAAGTGTTCAAGATCATATTACCAAAGATGTATGGCAATGCTTGAATGAATATTATCATACGGTGAAAGACCCCCGGCTAAATGCAATGCTCAAAAAAGATGATCCTATATCCGTACTGGATATCCTGATTAAACAAGGTATGCTATTTTATGGCACTACGGAAATTACTATGGCCAGAAATGAAGGTAGTAGTTTTATGCGTATTGGAAAATATCTGGAGCGTAGCATCCAGTCGGTAAACATATTAGACATTAAATTTGGATCGGTCGACCATAACCCGGATTTGTTAACCAACACCAGTTATTGGAAACACCTTTTGTTTTCTATAGGCGGATACGAATTATACCTTAAAACCTACAGGCAAGGTTTTGAGGCAGAAAATGTACTAGACCAGGTAGTACTGAATAACGAATTCCCCAGGTCTGTAATCTACTCCATCAACCAACTGTTCAAATATTTTGAAAGGTTAAAAAGAGATGGGCACATTACCGCAGGAAACCTTGCCTTCCTCATTGGTCGACTCCAAAGTAAAGTAAAATACAGTTCCATAAAAGGGCTGAAAAAAGGAGACCTTCATCTTTACCTGGCGGAAATAAAATCTGAACTCTATGGCATAGGAAATGCCTTTAACCAAACTTGTTTCAACATATACTAATGCCATGCCGGAATTTAAAATCAAACACGTTACCAGATACACTTACGAATCTCCGGTAAGAGAAAGCGTAAACCACATCATCCTCTACCCTATTGAAGATCAGTTTCAAAAGGTAATTAAGCATACCCTAATCATCTCTGGCAACCCAAAAGTAGATGTATTTACCGACTATTATGGTAACAAAATCGGCTTCTTTGCTTATAGCGAACGACACAGGGAACTTGAAATTTGTTCGGAACTTACTGTAGGAACCACACCTAAAGAACTCCCCACAGAAACGATGTTCAGCGAGATGCAATGGATGGAGCTAGAAAAATTACGTTATCAGGTCCCTTACATCGATTACCTTAAATGGGAAGCTTTTAATGAGCTCAATGAGCTTAAAAAAGTTACTGAGCAATACCTTCAGGCAGGTTTAACACCCCACCACGTGGCGATGGACTATTGTCAATACGTATATGAGCATTTCAAATACATACAAGGTGTAACAACAGCACAGACGCAGATCGATGAAATCTGGCACATCAAATCAGGCGTATGCCAGGACTTTGCACATATCCTTTGCCAGATGTTGCGAATGGCCAAAATCCCCGCAAAATATGTAAGCGGATACATCTGTCCGAATAAAAACGGTATTCGAGGTGAGGGTGCCACTCATGCCTGGGTAGAAGCCTACATACCGGACTATGGCTGGCTGGGCTTAGATCCAACAAATAATTGTATTGCCAATGAGACTTATGTAAGACTGGCACTGGGCAGAAGTTTTACTGATTGCTCTCCGGTAAAAGGTGTATATAAAGGGCCATCCAATCATAAGCTTACGGTTCAGGTAATCGTTGGTTATGATAATGGAACATCAGATACACATGAACCTTTCACAGAAGAAACCGAGTCAGTAGCAATTTCTGCGCCAGCTGCAAAAGGAAATAGTTATCGTCGTAATCTGGAACTTATGCAGCAGATCCAACAACAGCAACAACAATAAAAAGTATTTAGCAGGCAGAGTTCATGTCATAAAATATAACTTACTTTATGCCGTACTAACAGCGTGTTTTATGAAAAATGAATTTGCATTAATAACGGGAGCCAGCAAAGGCATTGGAAAATCCATGGCCATAACGCTTGCTAAAGCAGGTTACCATTTACTGCTGGTTGCAAGATCGGAAGCAGAATTGCAGCAACTCACCATGCAAATTCAAAATGACTACAACAATCAAGTGTTCTATCTGCCGACAGACCTCTCTGCAGATACTGGACCGCTACAAGTCGCCGAATGGGCTCAGCAGCATACAGATAAATTATCCATATTAATTAATAATGCCGGCTATGGACTTTGGGGCGATTTTGAAAAACTGGAACTTAGCGCACAAATGAATATGCTGGCCTTAAATATTAATGCTGTACTTAGTCTAACGCACCATTTACTTCCATTATTAAAACAACAAAAACAGAGTTATATATTAAATCTATCCAGCACTGCAGCCTACCAGGCTGTACCGACCCTCGCATTATATGCAGCAAGTAAATCATTTATTCTTTCTTACAGCCGAGCTTTGCGCTACGAACTGAAAAACACTACCGTTTCCGTAAGCTGCCTCTGCCCAGGCCCCACTGATACCGGTTTTGCTCATCGTGCAGGATTAGATGCCATGGCAGATCTGGCAGAGAAATTTAATATGTCGCCCGAAAGCGTAGCCAGTGCCGGGATAAAAGGAATGTTTAACAAAAAAGCAGAGATCATCCCCGGCTTTCTAAACAAACTATCCGCATTCGGCGCACAGCATCTGAATAAAGCACTTATTGAACGGATTACAGCCGGATTATACAAACGATAACACTATCATTATCTGCTTGTTAAAAAAACATTCAAATTATTTGCAAATAAATTTGATAATAGTTTTTTTTTGCTACTTTTGTAAAGTCTACTAAACAAGTATACTTTATTTAAATGACTAAAAGCAACTATAACCCTACTGCATGTACCATGCGAATGTGTCTCCTAAAAGGCATAGGTTGTTGCTGTTGTTGCTAATCAGATTCTCATTTACTGATTAACCTCTTTAACATCTGCCTACCTCCGCAGATGAGAAATTTAATCATTTTTTAATTTTAATACTTCCTGATCATGGGTACCTCTTATATAAAATTCACCTTAGGCAACAAAATTACCACCGAGCAAAAAGACTTTTTCAATCAAAATGGTTTCATCCATTTTAAAGGTTTCATCAAACCAGAAACCGTAAATGACATTGTAGCTGCATCCAAACAGGTGCAACAACAATGGATAGCAAATGAAAAAATAAAGGTAAATGGCATCCCTATTAAATATGGGAAAGATCTTGATGGATCTGCAATTGTACAACGCTTTGCTTTTTTAAATCAGCACCACGCGCTATTTGCAGAACTTACACAGGATCCACGCTTTGAAACACTATTGGAACTGATCGGCCCAGGTGCCAGGTTAGGTACTGAAGAAAAAGATGGAATGGTATTAAACCATTATGTAAACGGACATGAAAGCAAGTTTAGCCAAATGGGCTGGCATACAGACGGACTAAGAGACATCTTTCATGGGCAGAAATTAAGCCCTATGCTGAACGTAGGTATTCACCTGAATACATTAAAGCCGGAAAATGGTGGGCTAAGAGTTTTACCCGGCACCCATAAACAGAGCTTATATCAAATGCTTTTCCGTAAGAAGTATTTCTTAGACAACAAAGCCGATGCAAAGGAAACAGCGATTATACCTGATGCCGGCGACTTGACTATACATGATGGGCGTTTATGGCATCGCGTTGCACAATCCTCGGTAATCGGAGAAGAAAGCCGCAGAAGGGTCATCTACATCCCAATTATTGTCGGTAAATATGAGCCAAAAAATGAAAATAGTCCTACCGCTTTCTATCAGCGTTTTGCAGGCCTGGTTAAATAATTATATATGTTGATCGCATTGATTATAAGCTACCTGATCCGCTCAGGAAAATTGGTTTTCTTACAAAAAACCTCGCAGCAAGTACGGTTATTCGTTAAATTGAATACCAAAAGATTTTAGATGTTTGGTTAGATCTATTTTTGTATCAAAGAGGGTGTCTGAATGCACCCTCTTTAAATTTTATTGAGATACGATTACTTAGCAATCCCTGTTTTTTCTGCTATAAATTTGGAGTCAATCATCCAATCCAGTTCCTGAAAATGAATTCTGGTTAGTTTATCTAATCCCGTCTTTTTAGCGGCATTTCTAAACATTAGTTGTTGTTTTCTCAGCTGATCTTTAAATAAGCCTTTTAAATCGGAAACTGTAAATTTATAGGTGCCCAATCCGGAACTAGTATTCATCTCGTTCTCTACAAAAGTTTGTTCCAGTAACCTGTATACATATAATTTCTGCAAATTTCTGCGGTAATAGTCAACGTTAGTCCCATTACGGGCTTCTTTTAATATCCTTGCATCTAAATCACTAAAAAGATCTGTCAAGGTATACGTTTTAACTCCGGAACCGTTGTGTTCATTGCCCCACAATTTCATGATCCTATTTCGCATGATTACCGCATTAATGGCGCCTTTTTGCAAATTGTTCAATTCCGCATCAAAATTAATATCCAGTTTCTGCGCGAAATCCGGATTATTGAGCCATACAGGTGTATCAAACAATTCATCGTTTACAAATTTAACGGCTCTTTTTTGTATGGAATAAGGCACTGGCTCATATATTGGACCCGACTCTCCATTTACTTTAACGGTATGATAGATACCACCTATATTTTTAATCACATGCCCAAGATAAAGTTGGTATTGATCCCAAACGCCTGCATAACCACCATGTAATTTACTTTGATCTGCATCGGGAACGGTTACCCATTTACCAACTTGTGGCATGATCCGTTTTAGATTCTTAATTCCATAAGTACTTGCTTTAACAGCATCATCGCCTAAATCTTCATTTTGCGATCTTGGGTCAAATGGTTCCGACTCAGTACCAAACCACAAACGCTTATTCTTACTAATAGAATCCGTAGCCATTTTAACCAGCATTTTCTGCTCCTGCTCTGGAGTTTCAAATTCAGGATGCCAGGTATAAGCCCATTTAATGGCCCATTTATCGTAATCACCAATTCTTGGGAACAAACCTTTCTCAGTAATTTTATCTTCAGGCTGTGCTACATAATTAAACCTCGCATAATCCATAATAGATGGCGTATGTCCATGGGCTTCCACCCAAGCTTTATCTCTTAGTTTTTCTACGGGGACAGTTGAGCTTGAACCAAAATTATGTCTCAGACCTAAAGTATGGCCCACTTCATGAGAAGATACAAAACGAATTAAATTACCCATCAAATCTTCATCAAAAGTAGCCTTTCTTGCTCTTGGATCTGTAGCACCAGCCTGCATCATATACCATCTTTGCAATACAGACATTACGTTGTGATACCAGAAAATATGACTCTCGATGATCTCACCACTACGTGGGTCAACGGTACTTGGCCCCATTGCATTAGCAATTGCTGATGGTCTGTAAATAATAGCAGAATGTCTTGCGTCATCAATACTCCAGGTACTGTCCTGTTCTTTTGTAGGAGCCTCCTTTGCAATTATTGCGTTTTTAAAGCCAGCAGCTTCAAATGCTTTTTGCCAGTCATTAACACCTTGAATCAAATACGGAACCCATTTTTTAGGTGTAACCGGATCTATATAGAATACAATTTGTTTTGCAGGTTCCACCAGCTCTCCTTTTTTATATTTCTCTACATCTTCTGGCTTAGGTTCCAGTTTCCAACGATTGGCGTAGGTAGTAGTCTTTACTCCTTGTGGATCTGCATCAAAGTCTCTAAACGAAGTGGTAAAATATCCCACACGTTGATCTTGTAAACGCGGTCTCATTGGTTTCTCATCCAGCAAGACCATAGATGAATTCAGTTCAATGGTATAACTTGAGCTGGCTGGATTTAACCCCGCGCTATATGTTTTAACGGCCCTTATCTCTAAGTTTTTAGGATAGCTATGTACAAAATCAATATAACTTCGGTCATTTTGTTGCCCCGCCATTCCGGCCCTATCTTTAAACGCTTTACGTTCAAAATAAAGGATGTCGTTGTCACTATTTAAAAAATCTGTTACATCCACAACTGTTGCAGAAGAATCTTTGGATAGCGCCAACATTGGAAATACCGCTGCAATAGCCTGTACATTATTTTTCTGTACACTTGCGAACATAGTTGTAGTACTGTCTTTGTTGTATTCAGAAAAAGAGATCCTTCTTAAAAAGATCTTTTTGTCACGCCCTTTTTCAAAACGGTATACCGTTTCGCCAATCTGGTCCCCGGCATAACCATTGGAACCGTTACGCATATCAGCAGAAGCTTTGGAAACCCTGTTTACAAAAAGGATCTCCCTGTTTAGGATCGCGTTAGGAATTTCGAAGTAATACTTATTTTCCTTTTGGTGAACGGTGATAAAGCCGTTTTGGCTTTTTGTATTTTTTGTGATCACCTCTGAATAAGGTTTTAAAGTATTGACCTTTTTAAGGCTATCTGCGGTTTTCTTAGCAGGATCTATAACCGCAATTTTAGCCGCCGGGGCCTTTTTCTTGTGCAATAGTGCGCAACCCGATACCAGTGTTGCCGTACTTAATGCACAATAAAACAATGTTGATTTCAGTTTAAACATTTTGTTTGTTATTGTTTTTCTAATTGATATATAAGATTGAATTGTTTTTATGGTTGTATTAGCCTATAATTTCAAGGATCTTTTCATTTTCAATGATCATCATCCCATGTCTGTCGCTGCTGATGCCCTGTTTTGCACGATAGGTGTATACCGGAATCTTTCCATTCATTTCTGTAGGCATATAAATAAAACGGATGTTATCACTGCGTTGTCCTAATACCTCCCCTACCTCCACAATGTGTGTAGAGATAATGAAAAAACAATTGCGGTGTTCTGCAAATACTTCAGATACAGCAAGTGTGGCGTCGTAGGCATCTTTTACATTAGTTCCTTTAAACAGCTCATCAAATATGACAACCAGGCTTTTAGGTGCACTTACTTCTTCAGCTATCTTTTTTACCCTCAGCACTTCTGCATAGAAATGACTATAGCCCATATTAAGGTCGTCAGGAACATTTATGGAAGTATAAATACCATCTTTCACAGAAAACGTCATAGATTTAGCCGGAACCGGAAACCCCATGTGAGCCAGATAAACACTGATTCCGAACGACTTCATAAAGGTGGATTTACCAGCCATGTTTGCTCCTGTTAAGAAGATCACATTATTATCTGCATCCAGATCAGCAGTATTAGGTACCGCTTTTTCCAGACAAGGGTGAAATCCCGCTTCAATATGCAGTACATCTTTTTCGGCCGGCAATGCCAGCGCATAACTGAAGCCTTTTGCGCGAGAGACATCGGTTACTGCAATAAAAACATCCATAGCGTGGACTAGCTCAAGAATCACTTCAATTTCATCTCTAAGGGTGGTACGTAGCAGGTAATCGCACCTTACAGTCTGAAAAAAAGACAGTGGTCCGGCTATATTTACACTTTCAAGCCATTTTAATTTATTACCGTTAAAAATAAGGTTGGCTTTCTGAAGTTCAGCTGCAAACGGACTTTGAGAATCCTGCTGCAACAGTCCGGAAATGAACCCTCCAATACTGGCAAGCATTTTTATAGCGGTCAGAAGTCCATTGGCAATCAGATCATGTTCTACCCTTAAGCCCATATAGTATAAAAGCTTACGGCGGGCATTTTGTCCGGCGGCCATCAAAATATTGGATGCTGAAGCTCCACTTAAGTAATTCTCTGTTGCAGACAGGGCTTCGGTTTCAAAAGGGAAATCCAATTTCTTACTTTGAAAATATTGAAAGATCTGACTGCGTCGGTTAATGTTGGCTACACTGGTTAAAGGCTGTTGGAACATAGATTCCAGTAAATGTTCCGCACCTGCAGTGCGGGTAAGATTAAACAAGTTAATTACAGAATTATTCTTGTATTTACCCAACAGGTTTAAATCGTCCAGTGTTTGTTTATCTGTTACAAATGGCATGGCTATCTGGTCTTTTTATTTTTCAAAATGTCAATAATACCTTCGTTATTGATGATGATCATCCCATGGCGATCTTCAGTAATGCCCTGCTTCAGGGTATAAGTATAAACAGGCTTGGCGCCATCCATAATTGTTGGCAGGTAAATAAACTGGATGTTGTTACAACGATCTTTTAATACCGCTCCGGCCTCGATAATGTGTGTAGAAATTACGAACATGCAGTTTCTTTTTCGCGCAAAAGCGGCCGTAAGGGCAACTGTTGCCTCGAAAGCATCTTTCACATTGGTCCCTCTAAAAAGTTCATCGAATATGACAAAGATCTTTTTTGACAGGGCCAGCTGTTCCGCCACTTTCTTTACTCGCAATACTTCTGCATAAAAATGACTGTATCCCATACTCAGGTTATCCGGCAGGTTAATGGTACTGAACAAACCATCCATCACAGGGAATACCATACTTTTTGCAGGTACTGGAAAACCAGCATGCGCGAGAAATACAGCGATACCCAACGATTTCATAAAAGTAGATTTACCTGCCATGTTCGCTCCTGTTAGGAAAATGACATTGCCATCCGGATCTACTTCCAGGTTGTTGCCAATTGCATGTTCGAGCAACGGATGGTATACGCCTTCCAACTTCAAAGTTTGCTGGTGTTCCGGTAATGCTTGTGGAAATACAAACTGCTTAACAGTAGCCACCTTTGCAATGGCGATATACACATCCAGATGATAGGCGTAATACAAAAGTCTTTGCAGCTGGTCTTTCTTTTTAAAACGCAATACCTTGTCGTACGCAGCAATTTTCTCATAATTCTGCTTTTCTACCGCAGCCCCTTTAAGGATCTGTTGTATTTCCTCGTCTGCAAGAACGCCCTCAATCGTTTGGCTTTCTTCATCATATGGGGTATCGGCTTTACCCTGGTTTACCTGGTCTAAAAACTGACGAAAGGCATTGAGCAACGCTATAACAGCGGTAACGGCTTTTGCAATTTGCCTGTATTCGGTATCAGTCCCCATAAGGCTGCTAAACGTTCGGCCCAGCTTATTTTCATCATTCTGCAGTTTACTACGCTCGTCTGCATTACTGAGATACTGTTCTATCAGGTCAAACCACTCTTCTTTAAACGGAAAAGCAATCTGAGCGGACTGAAAGAACTGGATGACCTCACTACGCTGATTTATAGCTCCGGCATCCGACAATGGATACCGGAACATTTGCTCCAGGATTTCCGCACCCCCACGGGTGCGGGTGCGGTTAAAGAGCCCGAAAACAGAATCGCGTCCTTTTTTATTGAATACATTCAGATCGTCCAGCGTCTGTTTATCAACGGAAAAACTCATAATTATGTTTAGGTTAACTATCTTCCTCTTCTGCGGATCAAAATGACCAGTCCCGCAGCAATAAGCAACGCCGGGAATCCCCATTTAAAGAAAACACCAAAGAATGCCCATCCTTTCGTGCCAATACTCAGGGAACGATCCGAAGGCGTATCACGGCGCATATCTATCGGCACTTCACCGTTCGACAGCCAAAAGAATGAACCTGCTACCAATAAGAAGTTTGCCGCCTGTACTTCATTACGCTTCATTCCGAGCTCGCCGTTACTTAACCAATCAGCATCACCGGTAATTAAAATCCGCTGGTCTTTACCATTAACTTTTCTGGATAATGCCAGCACTGTTGGATAAGATTGTTCTACCTCCCCAGCTGCAGGATTTAACTTTTCTTTCTGATCAATAAAATCCGTGGTTTCCACTTCGTTCCAACTTCCTGTAGAATCCGTACGTAATAAAGGAATCACATTAAATCCTTTGTCGCTGGTATAAGCAAGTGCCGAAGTAGAAGGCATGGTGATTACTTCTTCTCTTTTCTTCGAATTTTCCAGATAAAAAGAAAAATCAGCAGCTTCTTTTGTAATTTTTGAGACCAGGAGATCTGAAGCTAATTTAGGATTCGGACTTACCAATCTGCCTGGGAGAAACTGTACGCCCAACTGTTCTGTAATGGCATTCATCTGTGTTTGTCTGCCCGGTTCTCCAGCGATTAACAGGTTACCTCCATGCGCAATATATTGGTTTAAGTTTTTCTGCTCTTCTGCTGTTAAAACTAGTTTAGGCTCGGCAATGACCAGGATACGAATATTATCAGACACAGGTTTATCTAATTTAATCTCTGCGAAATCAAACCCTTGGTTAATCATCGAATAGCGAAAGGTTTTCTCCTGTGCTACCATATTATAGCCACGGTCAGTCTTTCCATTACTTTCACGTTCACCATGCCCGGTCAAAAAACCTACCTTTGGCAAGTCCATTACCAGTCTTTTTATTGCAGCAGTAATCTCAGCCTCTGATGGTTGACGACGCATGTCATCATATAAACGGAGAAATGTTTTTTGTCCGTTTTCACGTTCTAATACCCTTACAAAACGGAAATTTTCTGGTTCAAGATTTACTTTACCACTAATAGCCGAGTATGGGCTAATCTCAAAGTTCCATTGGTTAAATTTAATCAGGGTATCCAATCGCTGGGCATCATTCAATTTCGGATACATCCTATCCAGCTGTGGATTTTCTGAATGATGATGATAATACTTATAATCCATCTTGATATCCGGTTTAAACCTGATGTATTGTTCGAAATTTTCTACATCATTTTTATAGGAGATGGGAAGAGCGGTATAGCCGGTAGGATCAAGCATATTGCTATAGGTATGGATGCTAAAACCACCGGTTAATTTGGCCATTACTTCCTGACTGCTTTTTGTTAAGGTATTCTCTTTGGTGCGTGTCGCATCATAATATACTTTAAGCGATGGCGTTGCACTTAAATAACCAATAAACATGGCCATAAAAAATACCCCTGCGTATTTGGCCAGGGTCAACATCCAGGATGTTTTTTGCCTACTTGCATGCAATTTGATGATGGTAAAGCCTAAGAATAGCACAATTACGATGATAAAATACAGTACATCTTCGCTGGTAATCATACCAGAAATAAAGGTGCTGCTGCGCCCGGTTATGGCCAGCCAATAAGTTACATCACGTACAAATTCAATACTCTGCCCTACATCTTTTACATAACCAAGCAAAGCAAAAATACAAAGGGTACCTAAGGCTGCAACTACGTTATAAGAAGTTAAGGATGACATAAAAAGACCAATTGCCGCATAGGCACAAGTAAGCAGGTATAAACCCAATAAGCCGGTTAATAAATAGGGGATATCCACATTATCTACAGTAAAAATAGAGAAGATGGCCAGTATCCCTAGAACACCAATCAGCACCAAACCAAAGATCATTAACGAAAGGTATTTACCTAAAATGATTTGTGTGTTTGTAACTGGTGAAGAGTAAAACAGTTTAATGGATCCGCTGCTGAGCTCCCTGCTCATGATTCCCATGGTTAACAGCGGCATATAGAGGTACAAATAAGATTGTACTTTGGTAAATACACCTGCCCAGCCTCCAAATGTATTAATGGTGACACTGCTTAACGGCGTATTAATAGATTGTAGCCTAACCAGAAAATCGTAGGTCCCTGTAAATCCCATGCATACCTGGAAACTAAATATCACCAGGATTAGCCAGGCAACTGGAGAGTAAAACAGGACCTGTAGTTCTGTTCTTGCTATTTTATATATTGTTTTCATTTTTTTTATTATGAACGAAATCTGTTTGCGTTATTTTAATTTTTTCTTACTTAATTCCGCGAAAACAGTTTCCAGTGAATTTTTCTCCAATGCTACTTCTATCAGGCGCCAGTTTCTGGCTACACTTGTTTCTACAAGTCGCTCGATTACATCCTGCGCATCTGTAAAACGTAAACGATACCTGATTCCCCCAAGTTCCTCCACACCTTCTATTCCAGGTATGGCAAGCAACTCTTCTACTGTAGGACTTGCCACCAGTGATACCACCAGTGTATTTGGTACAATGTAATTGTCAAATTCTGCCAGTGATCCGGAAAAAATCATACTTCCTTCATTGATCATCCAAATGTGGTCGCAAAGCGCTTGTACTTCCTGTAGGATGTGGGTCGAGAGGACTACTGTTCTTTCTTCAGCAATCTCTTTGATCAGCCCCCGTACTTCCAGAATCTGGTTAGGGTCTAATCCGTTAGTAGGCTCATCAAGCACCACAAAGTCGGGTTTATGGATGATTGCCTGTGCTATCCCTACCCTTTGCTGGTATCCGCCGGATAGGTTCCGGATTAAGCGTTTGTTGAAATGGCTGATACCGCATTTGCTCATTACTTCGGACACTGCTGCTTTTACCTTTTTTGATTCCATAAGCCTGATATTGGCACTATGGATTAAAAATTCTTCGACCGTAAGATCGTTCTGTAAAGGTGGCTGCTGTGGCAAAAAGCCAATATTACGTTTCGCTTTTTCAGGATGCTCACCAAGGTTAATTCCCTTGATCACAATGTCCCCGTGTGATTGCTTGATCACACCACACATCACATTCATGATTGTGGACTTGCCGGCGCCATTAGCGCCGAGCAGTCCATAAATTCCATTTTTTGTAAGTTCGAAATTAATATCGCGTACTGCCCATTGTACACTATAACGATGGGACAGACCTCTAACACTTACGATGGGTTCGTTCATATTTTTTGTTTGTTTTAATACCAGTAAAAGGATCGTTTGGGCCGATGTATTTATCTCGGATTCTGTACGATTTCGGGGTTTAATTGAATGTATTTTTCTGCAATACGGTAGGTATATCTATTGCTTTCAGGTGTAAGTGTATAAGTAACATCTTTAAAAACTCTGGTCACCGTGGTTATAAATCCAGGGTCCTGTCTTAAACGTCTCTGATCAAACCAGCGGAAACCTCGTCCTATAAACTCTCTCGTTCTTTCATCAATTACACGGTGCAAAGCTTCGTTACCTGTACTGGCAGTCAAGCCTATATAATGGGCATCATCAAAACGCTTTTTACGTAATTCATTCAACGTGTTAATCGCCGCATCCGGTTTATCAGCACGTGCCTCGCACTCTGCTTTAATCAACATCATTTCAGGTACACTAGGGCCAACATATGCGCCATCTACACTTAACCTATGTTTATAAAAAACACGGTTATTGAAAGGAGCATTTGATTTAGTACGATCGGCAGTATACAACTGATACCGCAGGTCATTAAGATCATAAATGCTGATTGTATTTGCATTTATAGGCACATTTGGTAAGTATGATGCGGTACGCTTAAAAAATATTTCCTCAGGATTCGTTAACCTGTTTGGGAATGTCACATTTGGCGCAGTATACGCTTTAAGGTCAATTAATGTATTTTGAAGTGACAATGCCAGTTCACTATTGCGTTGTGCCTCAGAAAACTCCCTTGTATTTAAATACGTACGTGCCAGCAAGGCATATACAGCGGTTTTTGAAGGATTTGTGATAAAATCTGCTCTATCAGCTAAATCCGGCAAAGCTGCATTCAGATCAGCTTTAATCTGATTATAGATCTTTTGCACACTTACCCTGGTTAAGTCGGTTGTAAACCTCGGCGTAAGCACCAAAGGCAAACCTGGATCAGTAGCCGCAGTTGCGGGGTCATACTGTTTTGCATACATATTAACCAGCGTAAAATAACTATATGCTCTATGTACCAAAGCTTCCGCCAATGCCCTTCTTTTTTGCTGATCAGTACCCCCTTGGCTATCCATTACACCATTGATTACAACATTACAGTTGAAAATTGTGTTATAGAACTTGCTCCATTCATTATCTTCTGCAGCCGCTTCATACATTCTATCTGCCCAGGTATAGGCATTTGCGCTCAACACATTTAAAGGATTTTGCCAGACTACCTCATCTGTTCCCATATCGTCGCTTGAAAGCACAGGACTAGAATAAGAAACTTCAAAAGTAATACCATAGTTAAGTAAAGCCTGGTAGTCTGAAGTAGCTGATAACACTTTCAAATTCTCAGGTGGAATTTCTACATATTTGCGGCAGGCAGCACAGCACAATACAGTACCGCAGATCAGTGTATATAATATTTTCTTCATTGTGGGACGAATTAAAGTGATAGTCTTAGGTTAAACACATAATTTTTTGTGGGAGGCAGATTATTATAGGCGTTGGTCATTTGATATTCCGGATCTATTCCTTCTTTATTCGCCACCCATAAAAGACCAAGGTTACTAACCGTTAAACCGCAATCTATGCTCTTAATAAAATGTGTTCTTTTTAATAAACTTCCAGGTACCCGGTAGCTAAGCGTAATCTGTTGTAGCCTGATATTACCTGCATCCCTTACATTCAGATCAGAATTCATAAACCTGCTGATGCTGGTTATACTTGAACCTGTTATTCCGGGAATGTCAGTGGTCGCCTCATCACCCGCTTTCCTCCACCGGTTCGTTAACCTGGTATTGTTGGCCAGCAGTCCTGAAAATTGCGCCGGACTAAATTCGTTGTCCACCGGATAGAACTGTTGATTGATCGTTTGCAATAAAAAGATATGTCCCAGATAATAAGTAGCCCTTACGGAAAGACTTAAGTTTTTATAGCTAACCGTAGTACCTAAACCGCCAAAATATGGTGCCGTTGTTCTCCCTTTATTAACAAGATCTTCAGGAGCCACAGTGTAGGTTTGATCTTTGGATGAGATCTTTTTTCCGCTTGCGTTATAGATTTGCGACTGACCTTTATCGTCCAATCCAGCCCAACGATAAACAAAGAAATTATCCACTGGTAAGCCTGTAATAATAGCTGAAACTCCGCCGTTAGCCAATCTATTCGGAAAACGTGAATCTGTAACCTTATTGGTATTGTAAGAAAGATTGAAATTTGAAGACCAGTTCCAATCTTTTGTCCTCACGGCATCCCCTGATATATTTAATTCTACACCATGTCCTTCTAAATCTCCTGCATTATAAGACAATGAGGAATAACCATAAGTAGAATTGAGCGGCAAGGACATAATAATGTCATAACTGCGCTTACGATAAATGTCAACGCCAACACTTAAACGGTTGTTGAACAAACCAGCATCTATTCCGAAATTTGTCGTCTTCGTTGTTTCCCAGCCAATATCCTGATTTGCAGGCGAGTTTATATAAACAAAAGGCAATTGGGTATACCCATCAAGTTGTCCGATACCTGCGATAGTTGAAAAATTAGCTGAGGTTAAAGGTGGATTTCCAGCTGTTCCTAGTGTAGCACGGATACTTAATGAATTGATCCATTCAATCTTATCCATAAAGCTTTCTTTCTTTATATCCCAGCGTAAACCTCCAGACCATAATGGAGTAGCTCTATCTCTCCTGTCTACCCCTAATAAGTTAATGTCATCAAAACGTACACTGGCAGTTGCAAAATATTTATTCAAATAGGAATATCCTGCACTGCTGTAATGAGAAAGGTTACGGGTGGTATTTCGAAAGATACTAGAATTTGTAAATGGAAAACGTCCTTGCCCCTGACCATAAATAGTAGCATAATTACCGGTACTTGTCGTGTTAACATTTACAGCAGAAGAAACATCTTCATTATAACCATATAATGTTTGTCCTGAACCAGTGCCTTTATTCTGACTGATCTCTGTACCCACAACCATATTAAACCTATGAACATCATTCCAGTTTTTATCAATATCTAGTTGAGCCCTCAAGCCATAAGCATTGCTGTTACTTCGGGTACTTTTGTAAATGCCACCTTTAGGAAAGCCAGAAACCAATTTCCCATTTACAGGCACCGTTCCAAGATTATACAATTCACGACCTAAATAACTGTCTAAGTTTTGAATTAAAACCTGGTCATTTAATGATTTCTGAAGCTGTCCTGATACTGATAAATTTAACCAATTTGTGATTTTACCCTTGATCGCGGCATTTACCCTTATGGAGTTTCTTTCAGTAATTGTGTTGTTGTAATTTAACTCGTCAATAGGATTATATGTCCAGGGCAGATGCTTATTGATCCGGATCAAACTATCTGCCGTATTTTTTTTAACAGTTACATAACTACCTATTCTATTGCCCTCGTCATCAACCAACATCTGGTAAGGCGCCATTCCATACCGACCAACACTTAAGGCCTGTATTGCAGCACTATTTACAGTCGATTTAGCATAAGTATAGTTTAATCCTGTACTCAATGAAAGTCGCTTATTTAAGAAATCGTTAGTTAAATTGGTGAGTACAGAATAACTTTCTCCACTGTTTTTCCTAAATACGGGTTGATCTTTGGTATAATTCCCAGAGACATAATAAGAACTGTTTTCAGCCCCTCCCGAAAAAGATAAATTGTGTTGTTGTGAGACTGCTCTTTGAAGCAAATACTCTTTTAACTGATCTGTATTTGAACGATTTGCCAGCACGTTTAAGGCTGCGTCTTTTTGAGCAGCTGTAATCTTCCCGCTTTTCGCATCAAACATCAATTGCTGAGCCTCAGAAACAGGTGCCTGTCGCCAGTCTGATGCAGGATTTAGAATAAATTTTTTATCAAATAGTTCCTGTTCAAAATCAATATACTGCTGATTTGTCATCGAGGTCATGTTCTTAAAATTAGCAGGTGCCGAGGTACTGAATGTCGTGCTAAAATTAATAGATGAAGTTCCCTTTTTACCTCTTTTGGTTGTTACAACAATAACACCATTTGCGGCATTAGCACCCCAGATAGCTGTTGCTGCAGCATCTTTAAGGAAAGTAATGCTCTCTATATCTGAAGGATTAAATGTACTGATGATCGCATTACCGGAAGTTTCTGGCTGGGTTGAATTTTTTGGATTTCCATCTAAGGTGCCAGATGTAATATTGGTTAAATTTTGATTTAGTGCGACAAAGCCATCTATAACAAGCAGCGGTGGACGTCCATTATAAGAGCTTACTCCTCTGATCTGAATTGAATTGTTTCTAAGATCAAACTTTACACCTGGTACTTTTCCTTCCAGGCGCTCCATTAAGTTTACACTTGGTGTTTCTTCAATTTCTTTAGCCGTTATTACTGAATATGAACCTGTTGTAGTTTTTTGCTTTAGCTGCTGATAACCTGTAGATACAATTACATCTTCCAGAACTTTAGTAGCTGCAAGCAGCTTAACGACCATACCGTCTTTAGCTTTCATCTCCTGCGCAAGATAGCCGACAGCAGATATGATTAATATATCGTCATCATTAAGGCCATAAAACATAAAAGTTCCCTGCTCATTGGCGACAACCATGCGGTTAGAGTTTTTAAGCTTAACGGTAACTTTAGGGATGCCATTACCGGTTTCTGCATCTATAACTTTACCTGTCACATTTACAGTCGCAAAAAAGCTGGTAACTTTGTCAAAAAATAGTGGCTCTTTTTTCTTAACAACAATGGTTTTATTGACCAGTTTATAAGTTAATTTTTGTGGTGTTAATACTTTATCCAGTACGACTTCCAATGGTGTGTTCTTGAATGAAGCATCTATTAGTTGTCTGTCGTTAACCTTCCCCTCTTCCCAAAATATATTGTAACCGGTCTGCTTCTTCACTTCCAGGAACAATTGCTTCAATGAAGCCTCTTTTTTATTAAAAGTTATCCTTTGTGCGAAGGTAGAAGCACTAACCTGTAGCAAGAAGGTGGTCATGATAAGTAGGATTAGCTTCATAATACGGAGTACTGAATTATTTATATAGGCAAAATGCCCAGATCTGTTTGGATCCTTAAATTTCATTACATTTGTTGTTTAGTGGTTTAGTTGTTATATGTGAATATGTCTCATCTGAATACCACTTATTGCCGGGGATGTTTGCCGCATTCCCGGTTTTTTATGGCATTCACTATAGTATAGTCAAATTATAGCATAGCGATTACCCTCCTTCCTTCAACTTTAAAGTGAACTGATCCTGTTGATTCTAATACTTCTAACAATTGGGATATATTTTTAAACCTGGACACTGTACCTCTGAAAGCCTGCGTTTTAAGTTCATTATTTTCAAACACCACTTCTACATCATACCAGCGCTCTACCTGCTTCATGATCTCTTTCAGCGTCTGACCAGTAAAAATAAAGGTGCCGTTTTTCCAGGCTACGGCTTCTTCAGTATCCACTTCAAAAACCTTCAATTGTTTACCTGCAACAACAGACTGTTGTCCGGGATTTAATACGACATCCTTAATACTGCTGTTGCCCATAAGGTCAGTAACGCGAACAGCACCTTCCAAAAGTGTCGTTTTAGTAGCTGCATCATCTGCATAACCTGTAATGTTAAAATGCGTACCGAGAACCTTAACTTCCTGCTTGCTTGTTTCTACTACAAAAAGATGCTGCTTATTTTTAGCCACCTCAAAATACGCTTCTCCATTCAATAATACCCTACGTTCTTTTTTACCAAACTGAACAGGAAATTTTAGAGATGAAGCGGCATTTAGCCATACCCTGGTCCCATCCGGTAATTCCACCTGATAAGTCCCGCCCCTTGGCGTACTTAATTTCACCTCATTATCTGGGGCAATTCCGTTACCAACCTGGGCTTGTTTTGAAGAAGCTACATCGGTACCATCGTTATAGGTTAATTTTCTTGCATCAATGACTACACCGGCTTTATTGTCGCTAAGCTGGAGTGTTTCCCCATTTGCGAGTGTTAGCACAGCTCTATTTTTTCCGGGGAGGATGTCTTTTGAAGTATTGGCTATACGTGAAGGTGTATTGGCAAAATAACTCGCATTAAAATAATATATACCTGCCGACAAAGCAATTATTAAACTGGCGGCAACGGCAAACCGTGGCCATAGTATTGTTTTTACTGTCGATTTTCTTGCTGCTTTAAATTGTGGTGTGCTGACGAGGTTTTGATAAAAAGAACCTATTTCTTCGGCTGTATAATTTTCCTCTGGACGGGTATTGTCCCAGATACCATCCATTGCAGCAAAAAGATCCTCATCGCGACCTCTAAGGTTAAAAAAACCAATCAATTCTGCATACTCCGATTGGCTGATGTTTCCATCTGCAAATTGCTGAAGTAAATTTATTATACGTTGCTTGTCCGCCATTTTTCACACTCCCTTTACATTGGGGTTATATTAGGCATTACAGGGCAAAACGAAATTAGGACTAGTCGATATGAAAATAAATATTTTTAACGTTTGAACAAGCCTGCTGTCAGGAGCAAAAAATAAGCTACATCTGATTGGTTGAAATGTGTCTTAAGCGTCTTTAATGCTGCTACAAGATGGTTTTTAACTGTATTACGGGAAAGATTAAGCTTTGCTGCAATTTCATCATAATTTAATCCCTCATATCTACTCATTCTAAAGATCAGTTGCTGCTGGGGCGGTAAATGGATCAGGGCGGCCTCTGTAAAACGCTGCAGATCTACTAGCAAAACTGCTTCTTCAGTATCATTGCTTACCTTTTCCATGTTCAACCATAACTGGTCAATTGCTTTCTGGGAAACTGCAATTTTCTGCAATACGTTAAGTGCAAGTCTTCTGGAAATGGTATATAGGTAGGGTGCAATGGGTAAATCTTCATTTAGTCTGTCACGATTTACCCATACACTGAGTAAGGTATCATTCACTACCTCTTCTGCCTGCTCTTTATTTTTTAGCAATCGGAAACAAAAACTGGCCAGTCTTTTGAAATTAAGTTCAAAAATTTGGCGGAAAGCAAATTCATCACCGGCTTTTAATGCAATAATGATGTCTCTTTCAGTCGACCCAATTGCCATCTCCTTAGCTTAACAATTTTTGTGCAAATACTTCCTTCATGAACTGCAATGTATACAAAGATAATATTAATTCCTTTTTTTATGGCCAGACAGTAGCGATTTCATTAACAATCTCTTTAGTAAAAAGATCAGCCAGCTTATCTGCAGCATAATCTATTTCTTCTGTTGTATTGTAACGGCTAAATGAGAACCTGATCGTTGTACTATCTGCCTCCGACCCCAAAGCACTTAACACATGAGAAGCTTTACCCGACCTGCTGTTGCAGGCACTGCCTCCAGAAGCACAAATGCGATGTTGGTCCAGGTATACCAAGGGTGACACCTCGTTTTCTGGAACCGATACACTTAAAATAGTAGATAAACTTATGGCCTTATCCCTACAATTTCCATTAAATTTTATCCCAGGAATTTTATTATTGAGTTTATAAATCATCCTTTCCTTCAAATTGCTAATGTAATTTTCATTGAAAGATCTGTTGCTATGCGCCAATTCCAGTGCCTTTGCCAACCCAACTATACCCGCTACATTTTCAGTTCCGCTACGCTGACCTTGCTCCTGAGCACCACCATTTATAAATGATAACAATGGGTCCTTAGACCGCTTATACAAAAAACCTATTCCTTTGGGGCCATGAAACTTATGCGCTGAACCGACCAGAAAATCTGCTTTAAGTTTTTGTGTATCATAGGTATATTGTCCCATTGTTTGTACTGTATCGGAATGAAAAATTGCATCATAATGGCTACAAACATTCGCGATTTCATCGATAGCATTGAGGTTACCAATTTCATTGTTTCCATGCATTACGGAAACAAAAGCCCTTTCATTTGCCGCCAACAACTGGTCAAGGTGAGAAATGGACAGGTTTCCTTTTTCATCGTGTTTTAGATAAACCAACCTAATCTCCCCATTACGTTCCAATACTTTTAAGGTCTTTAATACCGCATGATGTTCAAAATGTGTGGTGATGGCCAGTTTAATCCCATTACTCCTGATACCTGATAAAATTGCAGTATTGTCGGCCTCTGTTCCACCAGAAGTGAATACAATATGCTCGGGACTGGTGTTCAAAATATCAGCAATTAGCGTGCGGGACTGGGCAATGGCAGCACGTGTTTGCCGCCCCAGGTAATGTGTGGAGGAAGGATTACCATAATTTTCAAAAAAATAAGGCTCGATGGCCTGGAAAACTGCTTTACTTAATGGTGTGGTGGCTGCATTGTCTAAATAGATTCTCATATCCGTTCTTGTTTTATTTAAATAAATAACACTTATCCGGATAGCATTGAGCTGAAACGATCTTATCTTTCCATTAAAAATGGAAGGAGTTAGCACCTTGTAATGTACAGGTTG
The DNA here is from genome assembly GCF_005144565.1 of Pedobacter hiemivivus. Taxonomy (NCBI): domain Bacteria; kingdom Pseudomonadati; phylum Bacteroidota; class Sphingobacteriia; order Sphingobacteriales; family Sphingobacteriaceae; genus Pedobacter; species Pedobacter hiemivivus. Next base: position 684,717 of record NZ_SWDX01000001.1, on the reverse strand, counting down.
CCAAGACTTCAAAGGGCCTTTTCCCTCAGTCTTTCTGGATAAGTGTAATAGACTACAAAAATAGTATACTTTTTTCATAAATACTACTTATTTAGTAGAATATATTTTATCTTAGCCAAAACTTTAGATATATGGTACATCTCTAAGTTTTGTTCAAAATAAGGCCAGACTGGATGGTCTGGCTTTATTTATATGCTGCAATACGAAGAAACTTCGTTAAATTTGCCTAATGAACAATGAGATTGCAGTTATATTTGATATGGATGGCGTAATTTGCCACACAAATCCTTACCACTCCCTTGCCTTTCGTGAGTTTTTTGCCGCAAGAGATTTAGCCCCTACTGATGAAGAATTTGCCGAACACATGTTTGGTAAAAGCAATAGTTATATCTTAAGTCACTTTTTTAAACGTCCCGTTGCCGGAGCCGAGCTATTGGAAATGGAACAGGAAAAAGAGGGATTGTTCCGCAAAATTTACGAGCCTTATGTTGAGCCAATCACGGGGATTGTGGAATTTATGTCGGATTTAAAGCAAAATGGTGTAAAACTAGGTGTAGCCACTTCAGCTCCTTATGCCAACCTGGAATTGATTCTGAGCAAAATTGACATCCGCGAAAAACTGGGTTCGATCATGGCCAGCGAAGATGTGAAAAAACACAAGCCAGATCCAGAGGTATACCTGAAGTCGGCCGAAAATCTAAGTGTAACTCCTGATCAATGTCTGGTATTTGAAGATTCCTTTTCGGGTATCACAGCGGCCTTAAATGCCGGAATGCGTGTGGTTGGCGTACTTAGCTCTCATACCAAAGAAGAACTACCTCCTTGTAATTTATACATCGACGATTACACCGACTTATCTTACAATAAGATCATTGAACTTTTCAATTCATAATACCAGCTACTACTTACCATGGAAGATGAAAACAAAAATCCTTACGTCCAATTTAACGCACAAATCCTTAAGGATTGGAAAGACAATGGTGTAGATTATATCAAATTGGTTGAGCTGGTGACCGACTTACCCGTTAAATTTTTCGAGCTAGTCCCCAACTCCGAAATCCCTGACGCTGGTGAAACGATTTACCATATCGATTCAGAAGACATTACCGAGCTTTTAGAACCTTTAAAACACGTAAAATTTTTAGTGCACGAAATCTATCTGGAAGAAGACGAAGACTAGCTTCTGAAAAAGCGTCGCTAGTTCAACTTAATCTCAAATAAACTGAATGTTCCTTTCGCATAGTGCAAAGGCAAACCAACAGTATTGGTTAATTTTGTTACGCCGAGGTAAGTGAAACCACAGCTCACATAATAATTATTCAGCTTCTCATTCCCTGCTCCTGTATCCATTCTGATATAGGATTTTTGCTTTTCCACTGCATAATTTTTAACCCATCCTACGATATGCTTTACAAAATGCATTCCTCTAAATTTAGGATTGGTAGCAATGCGGTGTATATATACTGCAGGGTCTTTATCTTTTTCTTCCCAAATCAGAGGATCACTTAAAGTTAAAGTAAATACACAGGCCATCTCCCCATCTACAACAATCTGCCACTGAAGGTCATCTTTGATTGTCTGTGCTACCATAGCCCTTTCAAATCCCAACCAATTGATTGATCCAACTACTTTTTGGTACGCCGTAGCGGCATCATACAATTCAAATATCGCGTCTATATCTTGATCGGTACTTTTTATAACTTCCATCATCTCCTTATTTGTTTCTTACAAATCTATGCAGCTTTGATAAACTATAACAGCTACAGAAATAAAATATTTTAGGGTCACAGATGTTCCAATATTGAACAAACAAACTGCGCATTCGGGTGTTACAATTTTTGCAATACTTGTTGCTTGACCATGATAGGGAACCTTCATTTCAAAACGATACTGCTCCTCATTTTTCTATGTATTTCTGCCCCTATTTTTGCTCAAATTTCATTTTATAATCAACATTATCATAGAGATTCTCTAGCCAGAGGGCCAATCACAGAAAACCCTGTTCAAAAAAGGTTTGCCCGTGCCGCGTTGCTACTCTCAGCTACAGAAGTACTACCATGGATCTACGACAGACATATAGATAATGCTGACTTTGCTAAAATCAGCTTCAAAAGCATGGGGAATAACTTAAGGCCCAGCAGCTGGGCATGCGACATTGATGGATTTGCCACCAATCAATTGAGCCACCCCGCTCATGGCAGCATATTTTTTAATACTTTCCGCTCTAACGGCTACAGCTTTTGGCAATCCATTCCAGCTACAGTTGCGGGCAGTTACATTTGGGAGACTTTCGGAGAAAATCAGGCACCATCAACAAACGACTTCCTAAATACCTCTTTCGGTGGCGCTATTATTGGCGAAATGGTTCACCGCCTGGCGGGAAAATTAATTAATAACCGCAGTAGAGGTTTCAGAAGGCAGGTTAATGAAACCATGGCCCTATTGATTAATCCAGGCAATGGATTTAACCGACTCCTGGACGGAAAATGGGGGAAAATACCAGACCCAATGGATATGGATTCTTCAAAAATAGATTTAGAGATCGATGCAGGTCTAAGGAATTTTAACATGAACGATCGAAATACCCGCTTTAGAGGATATGGCCGTATCAAATTATTATATGGTAGTCCCTTCGAGAATTATAAAATCCCCTTTAGCACCATCACCGTTAATGCGGAGGTTGGAAAAGACGATAGCACTTTTGTAAACTCAATCAACCTTTTTGGTTCCATCAAAGGATGGCCGGTTGGTAGAAGCAACTACTCCAGACATATCATAGTCCTGACTGCTAATTACGACTACATTTTTAATCAAGCTTTTTCTTACAGCGGACAAAGTATTAAATTCAGTTTATACTCAGAATTTGGTGTAAAACGTAAAAACAGGATGAATACTTCCGTAGGTGTTGGCCCAATATTGCTGGCAGCCATTCCCGAGAAGTATATATTCAACCGTAGAAACTACGATTATTGCTCCGGGTTTGGCTTTAATGCCAATGCTGAAATCAATATCAATAATATTTTCTTTTATGGCATGACCTATAACAACGGGTTCTTTTATACCTGGAATGGAAATACATCCAGCTTTTTCTTACAAAGTCTTTCTGGCGAGTTGAGATATCGGTTTCTCCATAATCTTTCTTTTTGCACTGAACCCGGATATTTTGTCTTAAGGGAAAATTATAAAAGCAACGAACGGGTAACCAGAACCTATCCGTATTTAAAAGTCGCTGTGAAATATAACATTAGTATTCAATAGCGATAGCCTAATGATTGTTAGAAACAAAAAAGGTGCCCATACTTGGACACCTTTAGCAAACAGGTAATACCTGAATTCTTATTTTAACAATTCTAAAACCTTATTAGGAATCTCGAAATTTTGCAGAAATCCGGTAAACCTATCGGCTCCAGGACCATAGCTCAATAATGGAACTGGCAAGCCAGTATGGTCAGTAGTAGTATAGGTACTCACCACTGTTCCCGTTTTATAATTACCATCCAATACAATTAAGCCACCAGTTTCGTGATCTGAAGTGATAATAACCAGCGTTTCGCCATTTTTATCAGCAAATTGTAGGGCTTTACCGATCACTCGGTCAAAACTCAGGTACTCATCAATGGTGATCTTTAGTTTATTGCTATGCCCACCCTGGTCAATCTTTGCACCTTCAACCATCAGAAAAAATCCTTTCTTATTGTCGCTAGATAACAGTTTTAAGCTCTCATCAAAAGCATGTTCAATCATCCTGTAATTCTCTTCAGGGCGATCGGTATCAAAACAAAGTATTTTCTTATTTTTAGCCTCTTTAGGGAGGTTACCAACACCTTTATACACTTCAAAGCCACCTGCTTTAACACGGTTTAAAATGGCATCATTGTTCGCGCCAAAAGCATCATGGTAGCCGGCAATAACCAGTGCGGCAGGGCTTCGGCTCAGATCAGCAGCGATGCTATCACTCTGATCACGCTCGGTTCTATGCGCAAAAAAAGTTGAAGGTGTAGCCCCGGTCACACGGTCATTACTTACAATGCCCGAACGGACACCTATTTTAGCCAGTCGCTCCGGCAAATTCGGCACCTCCTTACCATTAACGTCCATCCCGATATAGCGATTATTGGTTTTTTCGCCTATCGACATGGCGCTACCGCCAGCTGCAGAGTCTGTAGTGTAATCATTCGCAGCAGAGGTATTTGAAAAACCTACATGCTTGATATTTGTTGCATTCAAATACCCACCATTAGCAGTTGCTGCAGCCCAAAAAGAGGAGAATCCAGATCCATCGCTAATCAGCAAAATCACGTTTTTAGGCTTAACCTTTCCGTTGTCACTCTTATAAGTAGGCTGGTAAATGCTGTGCTTTGAAGTTGCAGTATAATTATTACTTGGATAATTATTCAGAAACTTCGCCATTTCTGCTGGCGAATCTGTATTCAAATAATCCACACCCATTTTAATAAAAGCCTGCCAGCAAGTTTTTGTATCTGGGTTACCCCAAAAACGCACCGGTTTACCAACACGATGTACCGAGTCCACAAAATTCTTTGTTTTCAAAGAATCCGGTGCTACCATCCTACCTAAACCGTTCCATTTGCTAAACTCTTGAAGGCTTGCACTAAAAAAGGCCACCCGTGTCAACTGCTCCTTCGTGTACGGAGTATTGCGTTTCCCATCAAAGAAAAAGATCTCATCAAAATCTTTAAATTGATCTGCAGCAGGTGCAGCCCCGCTAATCACCAGCTTTATTGCATCTGGATTATTTTTCACATCAAAATACTCGCGAATAGGCTTTAATTTAGCCTCCAGACATCTTAAAGTAGGTAGGCCAGCAGTTTTTAAGTCGATCATAAACTGTAATTTTCCCCCATCTTTATACGCTTTATTGTTGCCATTCAGCTTAATCTGTCTCAAAAGCGGTTCTATATACAAGCTTTCTATCGTATGCTTAGGGTCGATATCTTTTTTGTGATGCGCCACATACAATTCATTCCCTTCCAGAAAAACATCGATTTCCATCGAGGCAAAATGATTGCCATGTGCGGCATAAAAAGGCTGACTTTGCAAGTAATCATTATGAGAATGGGCATTTTTGCCCACCTCATATTGTTGTGCATAGGTAACTGTCCCCATTCCCAGTACCATCAGGCAAAAAATTGCTGTCCGTATCGTATTCGTTCTTTTGTTCATCATCTTCATTGTTCTTATTGATCAGCTATTAAGGCTGAAACCAAACTTTAGTGTTGTGCGTCGGCATTTTACCGCCCATATTTTGTTGAACCCAAAGAATCAAGTTAGGGTTATTCTGCTCATTATCCGAATATACGTAACGTACAGGTATTGGTGATAAGACAGAAGGGCCAGGAACCAATTGAGGGTATCCCAATCTTCTCCATCCAGCCCATCCTTCAAAACCATTCAGATAAGTGTCTATCCATAATTGCTCGGCAATTTGTTGTAATGGAGCTGTAGTAGAAAGTGCTGCCGATGGCTGATCCAGATAAGCCTTTTTCTGTTCTTCAGAGATAAATGGCATCTCTGATTGCGTTGCTGAACCTAATGCCGGCCATTTTTCCAGGGAAGCCTTCACTGCTGCCAGGTAAACTTCTGCCACTGTTCCATTCACCCCCATATTACGTTGTATGGCTTCGGCTTTCAGTAGCATCAGTTCCGTGTAGGTCATTAGAAAAGCACGGTTTTCTTTACGGATTCTTTTACCAATTACAGAGTAATCATCTTTGTTCAGTCCAGTATTGGTGTAATCAGCCTTTTGCTCAGCATTACTCAATCCAGCGCGCTGACCTCTATAAGCCAAAGGCGTGGCTGGATTAGCTACGTTAGCGAGATAAGAATTTTTGGTTGGTGCAGCAAAAATAGTCAGTCTGGGGTCATTCTTGCTTTTCAATAGGTTCACCATCACGTCACTTACCCTGGTATTGCTACCAAAATCTACGCCACTACCATCAACCGGAGGATTCTGGATAAACCAATAGTACAAATCTGTACCGTTGTTATAAATCAATGTAGCCTGGTCGCTATTACCTTCAAAAACAGGATATTCTGTTGGATTGTTAAATATAGCGGCTACAGCAGCCTTAACATCTATTTTAGCGGATTGTCTCATCAGGATACGCAACTTTATTGAATTGGCAAATTTCCTCCAGCGGTTGGTACTCCCATTAAACAGGATATCCCGTTTTACGGTAGTTCCTGCAGGCAGATTTTTCAATTGTTGATTCGCAGATTCCAAATCCCTTAGCATCAGTCCATACACTTCCTGCTGCGCTTGATAGTGTGCAAATTCCATTCCGCTCACATTACCCATACCAGCCTCATTGTAAGGAATATCACCGTAGGCATCAGTCATTAAGGAAAGGATATACACTTTAAGAATGGAAGCCACCGCAACGTATTGAGGCAAGTTGCTTTTAGCACCAATCTCCTTCAGCTGATTCACATCTTTAATTAAACGCATCGGACCATTCCATTCTTCCCGGAAAGAAGCACCGGTCAGGTTGTATCGGCCATCCTCTTCACTAGTGCCACCCAGCCAGGCCAAGTGTTGTACATATTGCCCGGCACGTGTACCGCTACTGCTCATCGCGTTTGCTGCACTGGCAATAATTGGAGGCAACAGCATTTCCGCTGGAACCGTAGCCGGATTGTTAGGATTCACATTTATTTCTTCAAACTTACCACAAGAGCTCAGCAATACGAGCATAGCACCTGTTATTATCGAGAATTTCTTCATTTGCTATATGTTTATAGAATTTGATTTAAAAGGATTAGAAATTAAGATTAAGCGCAAAACCAATGCTTCTTAACGAAGGAAGGGACATTGCCTCTACACCTTGAAATTGACCGTCATAGGCCGAAACTTCAGGATCAATATTTGGCACATCAGACCAAAGCAAGAGGTTACGCCCCACAGCAGAGATAGAACCAGTTTTTACTGCTATTTTACGCAACAATGAAGTTGGCAATGCATAGCTTAGCTTTACCTCTCTTAGTTTTACATAAGAAGCATCAAAAGTGGCAATGGCATCATTGTTATAGTAAGCACGCCAATAGTTTCTTACCGTTACTTCGGTTTTATTTGGATTGCCAGTGTCTATATCCGTACCACCTCCAATCATGTTTCCGGCACCATTCGCATCGCGATTTACCAGAGATTCTTTTAAGCTACCTGCGTTAATACCCTCTATATAAGTACGTGAGTGCACTACGCCACCTTTTTGCATGCTAAACAATACACTTAGCGACAGTTTTTTGTACCTAAAATTATTGGTAATTCCGGCGGTGTAATCAGGGTTTACATTACCGATGAAAGCCCAGTCGCCATTTTCTTCTTGTGGTAAACCATTTTTGTGCGTTAAACCTGCATTATTGTAAATCAGGTAATCACCATATAAAGAGCCAAAAGAGCCGTCACCTTTGGTATTTAGGGTACGCAATTCAAGCGATGCCCAACGCTCTAACTGGCGGATGCGGGAGATCCCGATGTTTTCAGCCAAAGAGATCACTTTATTGCGATTCATGGCAAAGTTAACCGACATATCCCAGCTAAAATCCTTTAACTTAACCGGGCTGGCATTCAGCATCACCTCTAGTCCCTGATTATTCATTTTACCCACATTCATCAGCTTCGTATCGTAACCCGCCGAAGGGTTTAAGGTAACAGGAATGATCAAATCAGTTGTGGTACTTTTGTAGTAAGTCACATCCAAACCAATACGGTTATTTAAAAAGCGGGAATCGAAACCAAACTCATAAGAGTCTACCTTTTCCGGGCGGATATCCGCATTCGGGTAATTGTTGTTGTGAACCGCCACCGTTTCGCCATTCCATCCCTGAGCGATCTGGAAGTTTGATGCCGTTTGGTAAGGCTCTAAATCCCTACGTACAGAAGATACACTTCCTCTTAATTTTAGAAAACTTACAACCGGACTAGTCAGGTTAAATAACTCTGATGCCACCACACTCAATGATGCGGATGGATAGAAATAAGAATTGTTCTTTTTTGGTAAAGCACTAGACCAGTCATTTCTACCTGTTAAATCCAAAAACACCATGTTTTTATAACCCAACTGCGTAGTCGCATAAATAGAGTTGATCTTTTTTTCCTGATAAGTATTACCAGCTACAATTGGAATGGCATTGTTAGACAAGTTGTATACGTTAGGAATGGCCAATCTACCCGCAATAGCCCCCAGTCGCTTAGATTTCTGGGTTAGCAAGTTACCACCCGCGTTCGCATTAAAGGTAAAATCGCTACTAAATTTAGTATCGTAGGATAGTAAAAAATCATGGTTGGTCTCCAGGAAATACACGTCATCCTCCTGGTAATATCCATTTACAAATTGAGCCGTAGAGGTAGCATGTCTCATGGTACGTTTGTCGTTATAAAAATCGCGACCTGTCCTTACCATCAATTTTAAATTCGGCATAAAATCGTAACTCAGCTTTACGTTGCCATATACCCTGTCGCGGTTATTGCCGTTCAGGTTTTCATGGGCTACAAAGTAAGGGTTGTTCAATCTTGAACCATTTGGACTATAGATCGGTGTATTTTGTATCGTATTTGAAGATCCCGGCAACCAATAATTTTTCAAACTTTCTACATTCACGTTTCTGGGCATGTACAAGAAAATCTTCATGATGGCATCATCATTCTTAGCACCATAACTGGTCCTATTGTCACTGGCTGTATTGATGTAATTCATGTTTACATCGACCTTCAGTTTCGGGGTAATGTTATAACCCGAATTTAAACCCAAAGTATTACGACTTAAACCTGTATTTTCTACAATACCGGTTTGTTCGGCATTGGTATACGACAAACGGAAATTCAATTTATCATTACTCGAGGCAATAGACAAGTTATTCGTATAAGTTTGTCCGGTAACAAAGAAGTCTTTCAATTGATTAGGATATGCCACAAAGGGAGTAGGGATACGTTTTCCTGTGATCGGATCTATTGGTGAATCAAACTGCGGAATCAGTTGTCCATTCATAGCAGGGCCCCAGTTTTCCATAATGTTATCATTGGTCCCACCGCCCATTCCGTCTACATACGCATACTGACCATCGCGACCCTGACCATATTTATATTGATAATCAGGTAATTTCAACGGAGATTCATAGCTCGCCTGCGAGTTAAAAGAGATGCCAACACCTTTAGTGCCTTTACCAGATTTTGTAGTGATGAGCACCACCCCGTTGGCTGCTCTAGATCCGTATAATGCCGCAGCATTTGGACCTTTTAATACGGTAATGGATTCAATATCATTAGGATCAATCTCTCCGGCAGCATTACCGTAATCCACTTCGCCCTCGCCATTCGTTAAGTTTGGATTGTTATAATCTTGTCTACCTGTATAAGCACGGGTAGATTGTTCGTTGTTGTTACTTACCGGTACTCCATCCACCACAAAAAGTGGCGAGTTGTTATAATTGTAACCACTTACGAAGTTTTGTCCACGGATCTGGATGTTGGCCGAAGCGCCTACCCCACCTGATGAATTGGTGATCTGTACGCCGGCTACTCTACCACTAAGCGTATTCAGGAGGTTGGTTTCATGTGATTCCTGCAACAGATTTCCATCTACTTTTTGGGCAGAGAAACCTATGGATTTGGCCTCACGGGTAATTCCCAAAGCAGTTACCATCACTTCATTCAGTTTATTGTCGTTTTCAGACAAGGCAATATTAACCACTTGACGAGCGCCAACAGTGATCTCTTTAGATGCATATCCTACGAAAGCAAATACCAATACTGCATTTTCATCAGGAACCGTCAACTGGTAATGCCCTTTGTTATCCGTTACGGTACCCAATGTACTGCCTTTAACCCTAATGCTTACCCCTGGAATTGTTCCTTTTGTGTTGGCGTCGGTTACTACACCAGTAATGTTTTTACTTTTCGCCAGCACAATTGAATTCTCATATTCCTGATACGAAATGGCATATGGTGTTAGCAATTTGTGCAGAACATACTCCAATGGCTCATCTCTAAAGGCTGCATTGCTAACTTCAGCTTTTTTAAGGTTAAGCGAAGCTGGATCGTAGGCAAAATTTAATCCTGTTTTATTTTTAATTTTCTGAATTGCGGTTTCCAGATTTTCTTTATCGAAGGAAATAGAGATCCTTTGTTTTAAAATACCCAGACTGAATAATTTTTTTGCATAAAGCTGACTTGTGGTTAAAAAGAGAAATAACACACAGAAGCCCATTACAGTTGATGTTTTTAATACGGTATGTATAATTTTTTTCATCAGTATATAATTTGTTTTTCTATTTTTGATTAAAACATTGAGTAATTGATTTTTTAATAGTGATGCCCTAGGCATCCTATTTAGAGGCTGCTGTTAATTCCAATAACAGTAGCTTCTTTTTCATCGATACAGTATTACTTTTCCATTTTCAGTTCTTGTATGAAGTCCGTGAATTTTTGCTATGATTTTTAAGATGCGCTGGGCATTGTCCGTTTTGCTAATGCTGAAGGTGTATCTCAATTCTGCTATCCCCGCATCGGGTGCTAGCAGTTCAATGCCGTAACAGCTGTTAAAAATATAGCCCAGTTCTTTAAAGGATACGTTGTCAAGGTCCATAGTCGACTTGTTCCATGCAGCTACATAATTGGTATTGATGCTATCCAGTTTAAAGGTGCCTGATTTGGTATTAAACCTGATAAGCTCCCCTTTGCTGAGATAAGCCAGACGATGATCTTTGTTATTTACCTGCACTTTCCCGTGCGAAACGGCCACTTCGACCTCAGTTAAATCCGCTTTATTTTTAATGTTAAATGCCGTACCTAATACCTGTGTTGAAATTTGTCCGGATTGAACAACAAATGGGCGTTCAGGATTTCTTGCAATTGAAAAGTAAGCTTCACCACCTTCCAGTTTCACTATGCGTTTATTAGAGGTGGTAAATGTTGCAGGGACGTATAACTTTGTTCCGGGGCGTAAAGTTATAACCGACCGGTCTGTAAGTGTTATGGTTTTTGTCTCGCCAGCTTTGCTGGTATAGGTCATCCAGACCTGGTTTTTGTTTAATCCGACTGTATCGTTAGCTCGGTATAAGGCAACACCTATTGAAGCGATAAGTAATATGGCCGCCGCAGCTCTTATAAAAAACAGCTTAAAACTTTTATGGGGATTTATTTTCTGACGTACCAGATCGAAGATTTCATCTTTGATCCTGTTTTCTTTATCTACATCTCCGAAAGCATCAAAGGGAATCTTGTCGTCTGTCTGATGGAACCAGGTTATGGCCTGTTGGTCTATGTCTTTTTTGAAGCGGCTATTTGTCTTACCCATATACTAACTCATCATCGCCAAAGTCAAAAAGTACTTTAAGCGCGGGTTATGTATAGGTTAAAGTTTTGTTAAGGCAATTGTAAATAGTGCGGCGAGGTTTGTAGGATCGGAATAAAACCTTTTTGTTTTCTTTTTGAGCCTTTCTAATGCCTGAGAAATGTTGTTTTTTATAGTCTGCTCTGATAGCGAAAGCTCGGAAGCAATTTCACGAATAGACTTATTTTCCTCTCTGCTCAGCACAAATGCCTTTCGCATGGTATCAGGCATATTTTCAATTTCTTTATTAAAGAATGCTTTCAGCTCGTTAGCTTCCAGGTTGTGCTCAATGGAATGTTGTAGTTGATCATCCTGAAAAATACTATTCCTGGAAAAGTCGGCCAGGTTCTTTTTGTAAAAACTAATGGTTCTGTTTTTTGCGGCGGTATTTAAATACGGAGCAAGGGTACTTTCTATGGTAACGGCCTTTCTTGAAGTCCATAGGTTTACAAAGATATTCTGGACAATATCTTTAGTGGCCTCTTCATCACGTATCCTTCGGTATACCATATTGTACACTTCTTTCCAATACCGCTCATATAAAACCTTAAAGGCCGACTGATCTCCTTTTTGCAAACCAAGAAGTAAATTATCATCAGTATCAATGGCATTATACATGCCTCAAAGGTATAGCTCGGTTGTTAAGCTAAGGTTAAGATCAAAAAAAGGATGAGATTAGCGTATAAAAGCCGGTCCTTATCTGCAGAAATATTTTTGCAGATAAGAACCGGCTTTTACGATATTTATTTAATCAAGGACAACCAGATTATTATTGCTTAGGTTTTCTTATAGATATGTTAAAATCTTTCCAGATTTGAGCTTGCTCAGGCGTCATGATCGCTTTTTCTTTGGCAGACATCTCTTTCCTGACTGCAGTAACTTTTTCCTTTTTTTGTTCGTCAGTTAATGTTGCATCATCTTTAATTGCCTTTTGTGCTTTACTGCTTTCAGATATCGCATCGTGCATTTTTTGTTTATTTTCATCACTAAGCTTCATCACAGTAAAAACTGAATCTCTCCGTACTTTCATACCTTTAGGTTTGTCCTGAGCAAAAATTGTAGTTGCTGCCAACATCAACCCGAATAACAAGGCTCCTTTTTTCATAATTACGATTTTATGTATTTAATTTATTATTTGCTCAGTAATATCTGATATTATTTGATGAAAACGAATTTAACAGCTAAAATTCATCAATTTCAAACTATTTCTGGAGATATTCGAAAGTCCGTTTTCACATTCTCTCCTACCTTCACTCTTACAAGCAATAAAACCTATTATCAGAAAAGATTGAACGATGAGAAAAACTTTCAGCATGCTTTTAGCGGCTTCAACCCTTGCTTTAAACAGCTTTGCCCAATCCGGGCAAGACACCTCTTTGAAGTGGATAAAGACTAGTGCCAATGTAATTAGCTATCAATTAAACAAAGCGTCAAAAACTTATAAACCAGGCCAAAATCCCCGTTCGGTGAATCCAGATGGTACGGTTAGGCTTGCTCCTTATAAAGATTGGACTACCGGTTTTTTCCCAGGTTCATTATGGTATGGATATGAGCTGACAGGAAATAAAAAACTAGCCGAAAAGGCAAAAAGCTTTACCCTGGCTTTAGATTCTGTCCGCTACCTAACCCATACTCATGATTTAGGCTTTATGTTGTATTGCTCATACGGCAATGCTTACCGCATTACTGGTGACAAAACTTATCTACCTGCATTATCTGACGGCGCAAAGCACCTTTTTGACAGATTTAGTCCCAAAGTTGGTGCTATCCGCTCATGGGATTTTCCGCAATGGCATTTCCCGGTAATCATCGATAACATGATTAACCTTGAATATTTGTACTGGAGCGCAAAGGAATTTAACAAACCTGCATATACAGCAGCAGCGAGTACCCATGCCATTACAACCATAAAAAACCACTTTAGAAAAGACCATAGCACATACCATGTGGTAGATTATGATCCTGAAACAGGAAATATACTGCGCAAGGCGACACACCAGGGAGTTACCGACGAATCGGCTTGGGCACGCGGACAAGCATGGGGACTTTATGGCTATGCCATGTGTTATGAAAACACTAAAGACCAAAAATTCCTGGATCAGGCTGAATTGATTGCTGCTTTTATCATGAACCATCCACGTATGCCTAAGGATAAAATTCCAGTTTGGGATTTTGATGTGCACAATGCATTGGATGTGGATGAACGCGCACCAAGAGATGCTTCGGCCGCAGCGGTTATCGCATCAGCTTTGCTGGAGTTAAGCACTCAGGTAAAGGATGGTAAAAAATATGTAGACTATGCTGAAGACATACTCAAAACACTATCTTCTCCTGCTTATTTGGCCAAACCGGGTGAGAATGGATTATTTATCTTAAAACACAGTGTAGGTGCCTTTCTTTACAACTCTGAAATTGATACGCCATTAGATTATGCCGATTACTATTATCTGGAAGCATTAAAAAGATATGCCAACATTAAAAAAATAGATCTTTCAAAAATTTAGAAAACCATTCTAATGAAACTAAAGAGAATTGTTCTACTAGCTGTTTTAGTACTGTGTTGTCAAGTAATTTACGCGCAAGAGACTAGTATTTCTAAAGGGAGCTTTGACAATATTAATCTGAGCTATCCTGGTCTTGAAAAAACCAATAAACTTTTCTTAGCGGGTAAATACAACGATGCGGCCAATGAACTTTTAAAATACTACCGCAACCGGACAGGTGTGAAACATCTTGATTTTAATGTTGGTGATGCACAAAGGTTTGCCGGTAAAAAAGTAAATCAGAACACGGTGGATCTGGCCAATGATATTTTACTTCATAAATTTAAGCCCCATAAGGGTTATCCGGCTTATGATTATGGCCAAGACATCAACTGGCAATATCGCCCAGTAAAAGACCAATTGCTCACTACGTTTTTACACCGTACTGCATTTTGGGAGCCACTGGGGATTGTATATCGTGGTACAGGGGATGAGCAATATGCCAAAGAATGGGCGTTTGAAGTACGCGACTGGATCAAAAAAAATAAACAGGGCGCTTATCCTGATGATAAGGAATATGCATGGAAAGCCTTTGTGGTTTCCTTTAGGTTAAACCATTGGAGTGGCTATTTTAACCTGTTCTTAAACTCGCCAAACTTTAGTCCACAGTTTTTAATGGAGTTTTTAAATTCATATAACGAGCAGGCCAATTACGTAGTCGCTAATTATACTGATATTGGCAACCACCGCTTGTATGAGGCCCTGCACCTGATGTACGCAGGCAGTGCTTTCCCTGAAATGAAAGCAGCCGCGGACTGGCGCAAAAGCGGCATTGCGGTCTTAAATGATGAAATTTCGAAACAAGTATTACCTGATGGCCTACAGTTTGAGCTTTCTCCATCCTACCATATTGGCACGATAAAAATATTTTTAGATGCCTTGCAGATTGCCAAACTGAACCGCGCTGAAAATGAATTTCCAGAAAGCTACCGCAACCTGGTAGAAAAAATGGTAACTGCCGTTGGCGAATATTCTTTCCCTGACTATACTTTCCCACTATATGGCAATGCGTTTTTAACCAACAAAGAAGTCATGCTTAAAAGCTACAAAGTATGGGCTCAGGTTTTTCCTGAGAACAAGGCGATTGAATATTACGCTACTGATGGCGCTTCAGGCAAGCAACCCAGTGAACTGTGCAGCAGCTTACCTAATGCTAGTTTTTATGCATTTAGAAACGGTTGGGATGCAAAATCAACTGTAATGCAGATCAAAGCTGGTCCACCCGCAGAGTTCCACTCCCACCCAGATAATGGCACTTTTGAACTATGGGTAAAAGGCCGCAATTTTACCCCGGATGCAGGTAGCTTTGTGTATGCCAATGTTGGCGGCCAGGCAAACACAAAAAGGGACTGGTACCGATCTACTAAAGCACATCAGACACTTACGCTGGACAATGCCAACCTGACTAATAAAGCCCAATTAAACAAATGGGACACGGAAAAGAACTTAAGCATTTTAAGCTATACTAACCCTAGTTATACTGGACTGAGCCATCAACGTACATTTTTATTCGTTGATCAAACCTACTTCCTCATTATCGATAGAGCAATAGGAACAGCAACGGGGAATGTAGGCATTCATTATGTGTTAAAAGAAGATAGCAAGCCTATTTTAGACCATAACAAAAACAGCATAATAACTAACTATCCTGATGGCAATAATCTTTTAATCCAATTACTAAACAAGGACAAAATTAGTTTAAAGGAAGAAGAAAGCTTCGTATCTTATCAATACCAAAAAGAAACAGCCAGACCTGCCTTTGTATTTGAAAAACGTAAGAGCGACAATAAGGTTCAAAGTCTTGTTTCTGTATTGTATCCTTATCAAGGCAGTTCGGCACCTCAGATAAAAGTTACGGAAAACGCGGGTCACGACCCTGCCTCAGGCAAAATCAATATAACCATTAACATCAATGGAAAAATCAATTCCATTAAACAGGATTTAAACCCATAATCAATATGCAACTCAAAAAAACCATAAGTCTTTGCAGTCTGCTTATTTGCGCAGTATTTAGCAAGGCCCAAGATATTCAGATCACAAAACAGAGCTTTGAGCCCATCAACCTTTCCTATCCAGGCCTTGAAAAAACAAATCAACTTTTTACAGCCGGCAAATATGAGGATGCCGCTAAAGAATTGCTGGCCTATTACAGAAAAAAAAGCAAAGTTAAAGCACCAGATTTCAGTAATGCAGAGAAGCCGGCAGATTTAAACCAACCTATAGACAAGGCTACACAAGAAATGGCAGACAAGGCTTTAGTCCACCAATTTCAACCCCACAAGGGATATGGATTTTTTGATTATGGCCAAGACATCAATTGGCAAATGTGGCCGGTAAAAGATAATGAGGTACGCTGGCAGCTGCACCGTGTAAAATGGTGGCAGGCAATGGCACTAGTTTATCACGCTACAACCGATGAAAGATATGCTAAAGAATGGATATGCCAATATAGCGATTGGGTTAGAAAAAATCCATTAGGCCTATCTAAGGAAAACGATAGATTTGTATGGCGTGCACTAGAAGTTTCGGACAGAGTCCAAAGCCTACCTCCTACTTTTGGTTTGTTTGTAAACTCCCCTAATTTCAGCCCTGCCTTTTTGATGGAGTTTTTAAAAAGCTACCATCAGCAGGCGGATTATTTATCTGAAAATTTTGCAGAAGTAGGAAATCATCGTTTATTTGAAGCACAACGTACTTTGTTTGCCGGTGTGTCATTTCCAGAATTTAAAAATTCACAAAGATGGAGACAAACTGGTATCACCGTGCTAAACACCGAAATTAAAAAACAGGTGTTTGCAGACGGAATGCAGTTTGAACTCTCTCCGATTTACCACGTAGCGGCCATTGATATATTCTTAAAAGCTTACAGCGCTGCACAGCGTGTAAATTTGGAAAAAGAATTTCCGCAATCCTATGTACAAACCGTAGAGAATATGATTATGGCCGTAATTAGCATTACGTTGCCAGACTACAACACCCCTATGTTTGGTGATTCCTGGCTTACGGATAAAAAATTCAGGATGAATCAGTTTGCAAGTTGGAGTAAAGTTTTCCCGGCAAATAAGGTTATAAAGTATTTTGCTACGGATGATAAGGAAGGTGAAGCCCCTAACTTTTTATCTAAAGCATTGAGCACTTCGGGGTTTTATACGTTTAGAAGTGGATGGGATAAAAATGCGACTGTTATGGTGCTAAAAGCAAGTCCTCCGGGAGAATTCCATGCTCAACCAGATAATGGAACTTTCGAACTTTTTGTAAAAGGTAGAAACTTTACACCAGATGCCGGCGTATTTGTATACAGTGGAGACGCAGCTATTATGAAACTAAGAAACTGGTATCGGCAAACTCGTATACATAGCACACTTACGCTTGATAACCAAAATATGATGATTACCAAGGCACAACAAGACAAATGGGAAACTGGTAAAAACTTGGATATCCTTACTTATACCAACCCTAGTTATACTGAGCTTAATCATCAGCGTAGTGTACTTTTCATCAACCACAAATACTTTTTAGTTATTGATCGTGCGATCGGTAAGGCTACAGGAAACCTGGGTGTACACTGGCAACTGAAAGAGGATAGTAAAGCTGTTTTTGACAAGTCAAAAAACCGGGTTTACACTTCTTATAGTGATGGAAACAACTTATTGATCCAATCGCTAAATAGTGATAAGGTAACACTTACTGAAGAGGAAGGTAAAGTATCTTATGTTTACGCCAAGGAACTATCTAGACCTGCTTTTGCATTTGAAAAGCTTAAAAAGGATGATAAGACACAGAATTTTGTGAGTATAGTTTACCCTTTTGATGGCGAGAAAACGCCAAATATCAGCATTAAAGAAAACGCGGGTAATGATTTTGAAAAAGGTAAGCTCAACATTAGCCTTACCATTAATGGAAAGCAACAGGAGATAAAAACAACGCTGAATTAATAAAAATTATAATAAAAAAAGACAACCTTCAGGGTTGCTTTTTTTTTATACATTTACCGCATTATTATTAATGTGTAATGGGTCATCATAAAAACATCCAAAAATTAAGTGCTGCCGGTTTATTAATTAGTTTAGGTATCATTTACGGGGATATCGGTACTTCTCCTCTATACGTTTTCAAAGCCATCATTGGTGAGCGACTAATTACACAAGACCTTATTCTAGGGGGGCTATCCTGCATCTTCTGGACGCTTACTTTACAAACCACCATTAAATATGTTGTCATAACTTTACAGGCTGACAATAAAGGTGAGGGCGGGATTTTCTCCTTATTCTCTTTAGTCAAGCGGAAAGCAAAATGGTTAATCATACCTGCCATGATTGGTGGGGCAGCATTGTTGGCTGATGGTATAATGACCCCTGCGGTTACGGTTTCATCCGCTATTGAAGGTCTCGGATTAATCTATAAGGATTTACCTACAGTACCTATTGTACTGGCTATCATTATCTTTCTTTTTGTTTTACAGCAATTCGGAACTTCCTTGGTAGGCAAAGCCTTCGGGCCTATTATGTGGCTGTGGTTTACCATGATCGCGGTTTTAGGTTTTGCACACATTATGGAACTTCCTGAGATTTTAAAGGCTATTAATCCTTATTATGCTTATCATATACTAACCACTAATCCACAGGCATTTTTAATTATCGGAGCGGTATTTTTATGCACTACGGGAGCTGAAGCTTTATATTCTGACTTAGGTCATTGTGGACGCTCGAACATCAGAATCAGCTGGATTTATGTTAAGACCTGTCTGGTTCTAAATTATATGGGGCAAGGTGTATGGTTGTGGAAACTACAGGGAACCCACCTGGGGGATGTAAATCCATTCTATCAATTGATGCCGGGTTGGTTCCTGATCTATGGAATAGCGATAGCAACCATTGCTGCTGCAATTGCGAGTCAAGCACTTATTTCTGGCTCATTTACGTTGATTGCTGAGGCCGTTAGGTTAAATCTATGGCCAAAGGTTAGAATTAATTACCCAAGTGAGCAGAAAGGTCAGCTTTATGTGCCTTCTATGAACTGGATATTAATGAGCGGATGTATTGTTGTGGTATTGATCTTCCAAAAATCGGTAAACATGGAAGCGGCCTATGGTTTGTCGATTACAGTGGCCATGCTCATGACTACAATCTTGGTATCTGTATTCCTTTTAAGGAAAAAAGTCCCGAAATACCTGATCGCGATATTTCTAACGATATATGGATTTATTGAATTGACCTTCCTTGCTGGAAATGCGGCGAAAATACTTCATGGTGGCTGGTTTACAGTAATTCTGGGTACGGTGTTGTTCTCTGTGATGTGGACTTGGTACAATGGTCGCAGAATCAGGAACAGATACATGAAGTTTGTCGATATCGAAGAGTTCTACCCTGTAATTAAAAACATTAGCTCGGATCATACGATAGCTAAATACGCTTCCAATCTGGTTTACTTAACCAGTGCAAACTTCAATACGGAGATTGAATCTTCGGTGATTTACTCGATTATCCAAAAGCACCCAAAAAGAGCTGATGTATATTGGTTGCTCCATGTGGATGTAACGGATGAGCCTTATACAATGGAGTATGAAGTGGACCATATGATACCAGAGAAACTGATCAGAATAGACTTTAGATTAGGTTTCAGAGTTGAGCAACGGATAAATGTCCTATTTAGAAAAGTAGTAGAGGAATTGGTAAAAAGTGGCGAAATTGACATCACCAGTAAGTATGAATCACTAAAGGCCTTAAAAATACCTGGCGATTTTCGTTTTGTAGTAATTGAGAAAATTCTATCTAACTCGAGCAGCCTTCACTTTATAGAACGTTTAACAATTGCTTACCATAGAATCCTTAAGCTAATGAGTATTTCAGAAAGAAAAGGTTTCGGACTGGATTCAAGTTTCGTGAGTGTAGAGCAGGTTCCATTGATTGTGGATGTTCCAGATCCTATTCATATGAAAAGGATCAAGTAAAACCTACTTTACTTTTAATGTTCGGGGTCAAATATAACTTTGTTATACTGATCATCTGTCACTTGCTCCATCCAATCTACTGGTGATCCGTTTAACTTTTCCTGGATGGCAATGTGGCTCATCGCTGTAATATCTGTAGCGCCGTGCCAATGCTTTTCTCCCGGGAAGAAGTATATCACATCGCCTTGGTGAACATCATGTCTTACATCGCCTTCATGTTGCACCCAACCCGAGCCTGCGGTAATGATCAAGGTCTGCCCAAAGGGATGCGTATGCCATGCCGTACGTGCTCCGGGCTCAAAGGTGACTAGTGCCATCGCTACGCGGGATGGTCCTGGTGGATTAATCAAGGGGTCAATTCTTACTGATCCGGTAAAATATTCTGCGGGACCTTTACCTGAAGGTTGTGAACCGCTGCGTTTAATTTCCATAATTGTTCTCCTTTGATATAAAGTAAACAATAATTACGCTATAGCGCAATATAGAATTAAGTATTAGCTTAATTTCCAATCAGGTCTTTCAAAGTGACAGGTATATCCGTTCGGGTTCTTTTGCAAATAATCCTGATGCTCCACTTCGGCATTCCAAAAATCAGTTGCAGGAACAACTTCCGTTACAATTTTTCCTGGCCATACGCCCGAAGCGTCCATTTCTGCGATTAAAGCTTTTGCTGTTTCTTGTTGCTGCTCATCCAAAAAGAAGATGGCCGAACGATAAGAAGTCCCGATATCATTTCCCTGCCTGTTTCGTGTCGATGGATCATGAATCTGGAAGAAATATTCGAGGAGTTTACGATATGATAATTGTGCAGGATCAAAGATGACCTCTATACCTTCAGCATGTGTTCCATGATTCTTATAAGTCGCATTAGGTACATCCCCACCAGTGTATCCAACTACCGTTGAAATGACACCTGGATAATGTCTGATCAATTCTTCTACTCCCCAAAAGCAACCGGCTGCCAGAATGGCTTTTTCAGTATTCATATCAATTCTCTTTTAATAACCCAAAGGTACAGCGCTATTGTGTAAACGGCAAGCCATTTTTCTTTTACATAAAAAAGCCAATAACAATATTGTTATTGGCTGTATCCGTTTTTCATTACCGTCTACTGAATTTAATTTCCATGGTTTTCATTTCCTTACCTTCGGTAGTACAATACATCTCCAAGAATTGATTGTTATCATCCACTAGTCTAAATACCTCCCGAACATCCATATCCTTGCCAGTAGTGGGATCAACGCATTTCCCTTTAAAATTAATGGTTTTTGTTGCATCATCCCAAGTTCCGTCCATCACCATTATACCTGTACCCATATTGTCTATCCAAGTAGAGGTAAATGTTTTTTTAGCATTGTCGTAGCCTAGAAGGCTCATTCCTTCAAATGGCATCCCCATCATCGTACCTTTATGAGTAGACTGCTGGTATCGTCCACCCAAAATCATCTTATTCTCACAAACGCTTTTACTTTTTTCTGGTGGAGCACCTGGTTTCATCCATGTGGTTACCTCACTATTCCAGGCACCATCACTTTTTGCAATCATTTTGTGTACATCGCCTGGAGTCATATAGGCTTGCCAGGCTTTCATCATGGCATCGTCCTGAGCTTTAATACCAGTGGTTACGGCTAGCAATAGCAAAGCCATAACAGATAATGTTAACTTTTTCATATCAAATAGAATTAGTTTTCCCTTACCTAAATTTACGAAAAAAAAAGTCTATAATGCCAAAGAGCTCCGACATCCATCTGAGCTCTTCAATATCAACTAAACCTAAACTTTATAAATACTAACCAAATATTTATACTACAAAGGTAAAGGCCCTTCATTAAGGCAGTGTTAACTCGACATCAATTATTAAGGCTTATTTATCAATTGATATTCATTTTTAATTGGATGGTGAACTTACTGCCTTTATTTGGTTCACTTTGAACATTGATATCTCCACCCGCTGCATTTACGATTTTTTTAGCAAGGTACAACCCAATGCCGCGACCTTCTACATCCTGATGAAGTCTACCATACATATCAAAAATATGATCAAGCCCTTCTTTACGCATACCTCTGCCATTATCTTGTACGGTTAAGACGATATGATTATCCTCCATTGAGGTATGGATATGAATTACAGGAGGCAGGTTACCTTGGAATTTTATTCCATTTGATATCAAATTAAATAAGATACTCCTTAAGTTCTTTTTTGAAAAGAAGACCTCTTTAACTTCAAGATCTCGGGTAATCACCGCACCTGATAATTTGATCTTATTGTCTAAGCTCCACTCTATATTTTTGATAATCTCCTCGATATTAACCATTTCCATCATGTCGCTTTCTAATTTCGCTACTGTGGCAATATCGTTGATTAACTCCCGGAATTTTTTAACCGA
The DNA here is from genome assembly GCF_005144565.1 of Pedobacter hiemivivus. NCBI lineage: Bacteria > Pseudomonadati > Bacteroidota > Sphingobacteriia > Sphingobacteriales > Sphingobacteriaceae > Pedobacter > Pedobacter hiemivivus. Next base: position 662,486 of record NZ_SWDX01000001.1, on the reverse strand, counting down.
GGAATTGATGATCATTAAAAACTTATTTAAATCCGGATCCGTTACTTTTCGGTTCATGACATTAATACTCACTTCAATGTTACCTAATGGGGCCAACAGATCATGAGAAGCAGTATTTGCGAAATTATCAAGATCAGCATTGATACGTAATAAGCTTTCATTCTTCTTATCTAGCTCAAGTTGTGTCTTTTTTAATTCGGTAATATCATTAAAAGTGACGATTGCGCCCTTCTTTTTATGATTAACCTCCTGGATATAAGGCATCGTCATGATCTGATACCATTTGCCGTTATTGGTTTCAATTTCTTTGGTGATGATATCTCCTTTGGCAATTACCTGTTTAATATCTTCTAAAATAGTTTCAAATTTTATATTGGTAGAAATATGGCTGATCGGCCTGCCAATATCAGATTCCTGAAGATTGATTTGCTTTACCGTACCTGGCGAAAATTTCATTAACAGTAGATCACTATCGATAAATAACTGCCCATTGATGTTACTTCTAAAGTAATTATTCAAGTCGTCATTAACATCCAACAGTTCTTTGTTCTTCAGCTGGTAGTCCGAATTAATCGTATGCAGTTCTTCATTTACCGATTGCATCTCTTCATTGGTACTTTGCATTTCTTCATTGGCAGAAATCAATTCTTCGTTAAAGGATTGGAGATTTTCAGCAGAAGAATCAAGCTTTTCATAGGCCGAATGAAGCTTATCTTTTAGCTCCTTCAATTCCTCTTCCAAGTTCAAAGTGTATTGATTCAGATACGTTTTTTCATCAAATACAAGACCTTCTTCCCCCGCAGGGTTAACCAACTTATCCTCGCTAATTGCAACCATTAGGAACCTTTGTTCTCCTTTTTTAACAGGTAAGGGTGCCACTGAAAGCGATACTTTAACGGTAGTTTGTCCACGTTTAATTATTATTCCATGAACAGTAGTACTTTCATTTGTTTTTAAAACCGTTTTACTTATGGTATTAAAGGCTATTAGCAGTGGCTTTGGCAAAAGCTCCACGAGGTTTGAAGTAAAATGTTTTTGGAGAAGATATTTTGTGGTATCTCCATAAGACTTTAAGACCCGGTTATGCTCATCAATACAAACAGCCATGTAGTCCAGTACTTCCGCCAAGCTTGCATTCATGGTTTCAGTCAACGTATTGGAAACCTCTTTGATCGTGTGTTCTTGTGAGAATGAAGAAGAACTACGTTTTAAATCCATTTCTGGCAATGAAAATGCATCCAGGCTTATCGTCCGTTTAGTTTCAAGGCTCTTATATATTTTCCATTTTTTATTGACAACTTCCAATTTTTTAATAATTGGCATTGGATTTTCACTGGAACCCAAAAACAAGTATCCTTCCGTTTTAAGTCCAAAAAGCAGCATAGTGAATGTTTTTTTCTGCAAAACTGGGCTCATGTAGATTAACAGGTTCCTACAACTGATCAAATGCATATTGCAATATGGCGGGTTCTTTACCAAATCATGTTGGGCAAAAATCGCCATCTTTCTGATCTCTGGCTTAATTCTATAGTTTTTGCCTTCTTTTAAAAAGTATTTATGAAGCCGTTGGGGAGACATATTTCCTTCAATGGCCGGACTGTAAATCCCCTTGGCTGCATGAATTAATGCGGAATTATCAATATCGGTTCCAAAAATCTTGACAACGGTATCTTTGTATTTTCCTGTTAACTGCTCTGCAATCAATATGCCAAGGGAATACACTTCTTCGCCGGTAGCACAGCCAGCCACCCACATCTTCAATTCTTCGCCAGGGCTGAGTCTTTTAAGTATTTCAGGTAATACATTACTTTGTATGAAGTCAAATGCTTCTTTATCCCTAAAAAATGAAGTCACACTGATTAGAAACTCTCTAGAAAGCGCGGTTACTTCTTCGGGTGTTGTTTTTAGAAAATTCAGGTAATTTGCAAGCGAAGTGCAATTATGATAAAGTGCCCTTCTTTTAGTTCTTCTTAGGATAGTTGCTTGTTTATAATCTGAAAAATCAAGAGGTGAATTGTCTTTGATCAAGTCAACAATTGCTGCCAGATTTTTTTTATCATCTGAACGATCAGCTAATAGCTCCATTCCGTATTTTACATAATCTTCAATTGCGCCAGGCATTAATTCGGGTTCCAAAATGAAATCTACTATTCCTGTAGCTAAAGCATGGGACGGCATACTGCTAAATTCTGAAGTCTCAGGATTGCGTACCATCACCATACCACCCTCTTTTTTAATAGCCTTTATGCCTTCCGTACCATCAGAGCCTAAACCGGACAAAATTATTGCGATAGATTTTTCACCGGAATTTGCAGCAAGGGAATTAAAAAAAGTATTGATCGTCAGATGAGGGCTTTTGGTCTTTTGTTTATCCGTCAAAAACAACGTATTGTCTTGTATGGTCATAAACTTATTGCTCGGAATAAGATAAACTTGATTTCTTTTAACTTTAGTGCCGTTTTCAGCCTCTTCTACCACAAGCTTACTATGCCGGCTTAGTAATTCAACCATTCTGCTTTTAAAATCCGCAGATAAGTGCTGAATAATTATATAAGAAACACCATCTAGAGGAGTATGATCAAAAAAAGAATTAATCTCTTCCATACCTCCTGCAGAGGCACCAATGGCAATAATATGGTCTGGCTCTCTTGTCATTTGAAATGAAAGTTATTAAAATAGCTTCTGGTATAGAAAATATGGAAATCAAAAATACGACTATATTATTGAAAATGAGAAATTTCGAAGTATATATAGAAATCTCGATCCCTGCACAGCTTATTTGCTAGCAACCCGTCTCTGATTGAAAATCAAATACCCTAGCGGGGTTTTTCCGGTATAGGTTTTAAAATCTTTTAGAAAGTGATTCGAATCGTAGTATCCATTTGATACTGCGATTCGCATCAAATCGACATCCTCACTTCCAACCAATTCAAGGTACGCATGAATAAAGCGTTGGAGTTGAATATACTCTTTAGGCAAAAGTCCAATATGCTGCACAAAACTTCTTTCCAGCCATTTATAATTTACGCCAGCATCATTTGTCACATTTCGAACAGTGCTTTGTCCTTTTATTTTATGGATATAATCTAATGTTTTATGTAAAATTTCAGGAGTATCTATCTTCCTAAAATAATTTTGAACATATGTTTCGACAAATGCCACTTTTTCTTGAATAGAATTGGATTCAAAAAATTCGTTAATACTGAAGTTAATGTGCTTAGCAATAGATTCAAATGGAACAACTGGATTATATCTAAAGTATTGAGCTTCTAAACCAAACAACTGATAGAAAGTACCTGGATGGAACCTAATTATAAAAACCTGATCTGTATTGTTGTTGTATTTTATATAAACATTTTTGATTGAGCCAGCACTTGCCCAGGCCCCTTTAATTTCGAATGTATCGTTTTCTCCCGTTACCGTTATCGTATCTTCGCAACTTTGCAAAAAGACAAGCACGGGAAAGCCATCATTAAAAATAAGATGGGTATCATGCTTTGAGTCTCTGCAGAAAACATAAAATCCCTCGATAATAGATGCTAAGTCTTTAGATGGACTAATTCTGTAACCCTCCTCATTAAATTCCCCTAATTGTATCTTCTCCAGATAATTTATTGGCATGTTGCAAATTTACGGGAAATGTAAATGGCTAGCGAATAATAAGATGTCTAATATTTACTATGAGCTCAATTTAAATGCCCCTAACTTTGCAAAAAACTGATTGATATTAATTTATGATTATAAAAACGGAAGAAGAATTGCTTGGTATGCAGCGCGTGAGCGACGCTGTGGGGCTTACCTTACAAAAAATGCGCGCATATACCCAGATAGGCATGTCCACAAAAGATATAGACGAGTACGGAAGACAAATATTAGAAGCCTTTGGTGCAAAGTCTGCTCCATTTGAAACCTATGGTTTCCCTGGCTATAGCTGTATTAGTGTCAACAATGAATTTGCTCATGGCATACCATCAGGTAAAGTCATATTGAAAAATGGAGACATTATCAACATTGATGTATCTGCAGAGTTAGGTGGCTTTTGGTCTGATAATGGCTGCTCATTTGTTGTTGGAGAAGATATTCAGGGTCTACAACATCTGGTAGATACTTCAAAAGAAATATTACTTGAAGCAATTTCTCAAATTAGCGGTGGAGTAAAAATTGCTGATATTGGAAAACTGATAGAAACCACGGCCAGAAAAGCAGGATATACTGTTATTCGAGATTTAGCTGGTCATGGCGTTGGCCGAAGCTTACATGAAGAACCTGATGCGATCATGAATTATTGCGACCGTTATGATAAAAGGCGATTTAGAAAGGATTCTGTTGTTGCTATTGAAACATTTATCTCCACCCATTCTACATTTATTGAAAAGGGATCAGATGGTTGGGCTTTTGTAGGTGATAAAGGCGGATTTGTAGCCCAACATGAACATACAATATTGATAACCTCAGACAAACCGATAATTTTGACAGCAGCGAATGGGATATAAAAACTGTTCAATTAAATTCGCTGCTGACAACAGGCTTAATTCTCTGCTCTGAATGTATTTGACATTAATTTTCTAGGACGTTTATTTTTAAACGACTCAGTGTTGCTTGCATCACTACTTGCATTGCCTTGTAATTCTTGAGAATGGAAATGGTTTGTCTTAAATGTCCTCGGTCGCTCTGCTCTATCCTCATCGGCTAGTTTAACACGAATCTTCCTACCTTTTAACACCATGCCATTTACAGCGGCAATAGCTCTGTCAGCGTCTGCCTGATCCTCCATTTCGACAAAACCAAAACCTTTATGTCTTTGGGTCACTTTATCTCTCAGTAATTCTATACTGTGTATCGCCCCATGGATGCTAAATATATCCATCAGGTCGGCTTCTTGTATATCTAGTGGGTAGCCCACTACAAATAATTTAATCATGATTGTATTTGAAAAATTCGTCTTCTTGCCAGAAGGCAAAGAAGTCTTAGATCTCTCTAAGGCTTGCAAAGATACCGTATTTTATATCTAAATTAACGGCCTAATTTAAACATCGCTCTTGCTATGAAAACACACTACTTCGTCCTGTTAAGCTTTTTAATTCTACTTGCATCCTGTAATTCCGCAGAAACCGCTCAACAAGGTGAAAAATCTGATTCCGTACACAACACAATTGATTCTGCTGCTGTTGCCAGCGATACATTGCAGCGCACTAAAGCAAGAGCCAAATATTCAGAAGTCATTAAAATAGATTACCAGAAAAACAGGGAGATTCTGGGCATCCTACCCCTGTTACCCGATAGCGCCCTGGCAACTTGGGAATGGAAAAAAGAAGAACGGGAGGAAATGCTGCGCAGTCTGGCAGCTAACAACCAGTTTACTGATACCATACAAACCTACACCGCAATTAATAAATTAACGCCCAATTATATTGAAATAAACGTAGTAGATGGCAATTGGACTGCATCGTTATACAAACTGGCAGAAAATCACTACATCGTAATCACGAACGACATGGTAGGTGATGGAAATGATATTAACGCATTTGAAGTGAAGGGTCAGCAGATCCAGGCTATAAGCGTCGATAATCTAATCGGAGCAAAACCCGGAAACTTACTGCTTAAAAATAACAGTGAAAAATGTAAATCAGTGATCTCGGAAGAAGAAATGGGGATGTTCACCTACGACCTTTCCGATCCGAGCATAATCAGCGTATCTTGTTATTACGTGAATAAAAAAGAAAATAGCGATTGTTTTTATGGCAACGAGGTTTTCCTTAAATTCAATAAAGATTTAAAACGATTTGACTTTGTGAAAACAGGCTGGCGTAATTTCCTTTGAGCCATCTAACTGTTTTTCCAGCCTAAGGGTAGAGCCAGCTTGGTAGTTCAACTAATTTTCATTAACATTGATTATCCGCTCATCATTTAGAGCAGATTATTAACCATGGATCTTTATACTTCAATTTCCGATCAACAACTGGCTGCTAAATTTGTTGCCGGAGATGAGTATGCATTTGCAACACTATATCAGAGATACAAACTACTTGTATATGGTTATGTAAAAAAGTTCGTTCATATTGAGGAAATGGCAGCCGACTTAACCCAGGAAGCCTTTATTAAGCTTTGGGATAGCCGCAGCAAATTAGGCGAAGTTCAATCCTTAAAAGCTTACCTGCTTACTATAGCCAAAAACCACACCCTTACTACCTTAAAAAAAACACTGCAGTCTGACACCGCCATGTCGGTAATTATTAAAGAATTTAAGGAAGATAAAAACAGTGTAGAAGAACAATTTCAAAATAAAGAATACGAAGCCTATTTCAGAAGAATTTTGACAGGACTTCCTCAAAGAACCCGACAAATTTTCATACAATGTCGTGAGCATGGACGGAGTTACGAAGAGGTAGCCATTGAATTAGGGATATCGAGAAATGCAGTAAAAAAACACATGGTCAATGCCATGAAAACCCTTGGTGAATCGGTTAAAAAGGACTTAGGTATACCGCTGGCGATATTTCTCGCACTTTTATTAAAATAGTTTAAAATTCAGGTACCCTGGTGGGCGCATTTAGAGTCTATCTATTTGTAAGCCCTCAATATGGAAGAAAAAGATTTTTATCAAACGCTGATACAACGTTATTTAGACAAACAACTTACTGATGATGAACTGGAAGTTTTTATTGATTTAACCCGATCAGGAAAACTTGATGCACAGTTTGACGCGGTCATGGACCGTGAACTAAACAGTATAGTGAGTGCAGATCTGAAACAGCCAAAGACCAGAAAACTATGGTTCCCACTGGCTGCAGCAGCAAGTATATTGTTGATCGTTACTGCTGGCACATTCTTCCTGTTTCTTCAAAAAAACAACGCAGTAGTTAATCAGGATATTGACCCAGGTAGTTACAAAGCAGTATTAACCCTGGCTGATGGGCGAAAAATTGCCTTAACCGACGCAACAAATGGAAAACTGGCTATGCAGGCGGGAATCGAGATCACAAAAACGGCAGATGGGCAATTGATATACCAGGTAAAGGAAGCTGAGCAAAAAACAGCTAATGCTACTCTTTTCAATACCATTTCGACACCAAGAGGTGGACAGTATCAGATTAATTTGCCTGATGGCACAAAAATCTGGTTGAATTCCGAATCAAAACTGAAATACCCCGCCAGCTTTGCGAACTTAAAGCAGCGAAAGGTAGAGTTAATTGGTGAGGCCTACTTTGAAGTCGCCAAAAACAAAGCCCTTCCCTTTTTAGTATTGAGCAAACAACAAGAAGTAGAAGTACTGGGCACACATTTTAACATCAATAGTTACGACAATGAATTGGTCGTAAAAACGACCCTGCTTGAAGGAAGTGTGTGGGTAAGAACCACGAATAACGCCTCAGTCAACAAAGTAATTAAACCCGGAGAACAATCGGTTTTAAGGTCAGGACAACTCCTGGTGAATACTGTCAACACGGAATCAGAAATTGCCTGGAAAGAAGGGATTTTCAATTTCGAAGATGAAAACATTCAAAGTATTATGCGCAAACTGGAACGCTGGTACGACATTGACGTAACCTATAAAGGAGCGATCACAACCACCACATTTGGAGGGAAAATATCTATTCACAGACCGCTTTCAAAAGCACTTAAATTATTAGAATCAACTGGAGATGTACATTTTAAAATTGAAGGAAGGAGGATTACCGTTATGCAATAACTTTACTTATTTCGGTAATTAAACATTAACCAGGAGTGATTGAGCCCACCCCTGGTTGCAGGTTTAAATTATCATTGATTAACATGCTTAAATACCAATCAACCAAATCTTAACCATGCCCCTTGCATCAAATACAGCGGGCCTAAATTCAAATATATGAATTTTTATTTGGTCCATTCGGTCTTATCCCGAATCCAAAAAATAGACAAGCGAAAATATATAATGCGGATCAACCTAACCATTATAATGCTCACAGGCTTTCTTTTACAAGTAAGCATAGCGGGTAATGCCCAAAAAATCAACCTCATTAAAAGAAATATCCAACTACAGGAGGTGTTCAGAGAAATAGGCCTGCAAACAGGCTATGACTTCGTTTACAGTACCCAATTGATCAAACAAGCAGAACGGGTAAATGTTACCGCTGTAAATGCTTCGTTGCAAGAGGTATTGAACGCCTGTTTTAAGGACCAGCCCTTTGAATATGAAATCAGCGATAACAGCATTTTGATTAAAAGAAGAAAGCTGAGTGCAGAGGAACTAGCCATTCAACAGCTGACTATGACCATTACAGGAAAAGTTACTGATGCAGCCGGTAAACCAATGCCTGGAGTAAACATTAGATATGCCGGAGCAAAAACTGCTAAAATTACGGATGAAGATGGCAAGTACAGCATTGAAATCCCAGATGGAAATGTTGAACTCATCTTTACTTATGTAGGCTATAAAGTTTATAAAGTAAAGCCCGGTACACGCAAAGTACTCCACGTACAACTGGAACTGTCGACCGGAGAACTGGATGGCGTGGTCGTAACTGGTTATCAGGAAATCAGGAAAGACCGTGTAACCGGATCAGTTACCGTACTTACGGCCAAAGAATTAGAAAATAATTCTTTTAGAACCATCGATCAGATTCTGGAAGGAAAAGTACCAGGTCTGTATTCGTATTCGACAAGCGGTGCACCAGGCGTACGTTCCAATATCCGCATCAGAGGTGACAATTCCATTTCCGGGAATAAAGAGCCACTATGGGTAGTAGATGGATTGCCATTACAGGGCGGTGTGGCCTCTATCAATGTAATTAATACCGGAAATATTCAGGAATCTATCCTGGATCATGGCATCGCCAACCTATCCCCTACAGATATTGAATCCATTACGATTCTAAAAGATGCTGCCGCTGCCGCGATATACGGAGCAAGAGCCGCAAACGGTGTAATCGTAATCAAAACTAAAAAAGGAAGTGTAGGAAAAACTAACATTAGTTACAATGGTAGTTATGGTATTGGAGAAGCTCCATCTGTTAACCTCAATTTTATGAATAGTGCTGAGAAGATAAAATTTGAGGAAGATTTGATGGATGATCTGAATAAGGCATGGGAAGGCGGTACAGTTTCAAAAATTTATGCCCAATACCAAAATGGCTACCTGAGCAAGGAAGCTTATGAAGCCCAAATGGATCAGTTAAGAGCAATCAATACCAACTGGTTTGATGTTATTTTTAGAACAAGCAGATCACAATCTCATGCGGTATCTATGCGGGGCGGTGCAGGAAATACCAGTTATTTCAGCTCATTTAATTACAACAACCAACAAGGTGTTTTAGAGCATAACAAATATAATCAGTTAGGTGCCAAGATAGAGATTGTACATAGCCCCTCAGAAAAGTTTGACATCACTTTTGGTCTTAACGGAACGTACCGAAAAAACAATTCTCCAAATTCAGCTGTGGATCCTTTTAAATATGCGGTCTTCGCAAACCCTTACGAAAAACCATTTGATGAAAATGGAAATTATTACAGAGACGCTTCTTACCTGGGTGATAACCGCAGTGTGGTTCATTTTGGAGCTGTATATGATAAATTCAACATCTTACGCGAACTAAGCGAAACAGGTAATCAATCCATCGCTTCTGATCTAACTGCGCGACTAGGTTTGCGGTATCAAGTATTAAAAGGACTTAAAGCGGATGTGTTGGGCTCAATTACTTACAGCACAAACAACACAGAAGGCTTTGCAGCTGCAGGTACTTATTCCTCCTTTTCAGGTAATTTCTCTGGTGGTGTTACGGGATTGGAATTGCCAGATGGCTACAACAATGGCTACCTAAAAGAAGGCTCTGGCCGTACAAGTGCCGTTGCTATGAGAGGCCTGTTGAGTTATAATAACGACGACCTTGCTGATCATTCTTTTTCACTGGTTACCGGAACGGAGCTTTCAAGTAGCAATTCCAATAACAGTTTTCACAAGTTTGTGGAGTATGATGAGCTGTACCGCTTTGTTTCCATGCCTAGTTATGTAGCAGATGTGAAATACGTTGACATGAAAAGCAAATTAGGTGGATTGAGTGGAACCGCAGTTGCTGAGGATAGATCGCTATCGTTCTTTGCTGCATTTACCTATACGCTTAAAGATAAATACGTCTTCAACATCAACTCAAGATTTGACGGTGCTTCTACCATTGGATCTGCTAGTCGCTTTACCCCCCTCTGGTCTGCCAGTACACGCTGGAATATCATGCGGGAAAATTTCCTGAAAAAGGTCAAAGTGATCTCCGATCTGGCCCTGCGATTGTCTTATGGCTATACCGGTAATATTGACCGAAGTGCTTATCCGGTTCCACTGGTGTTTCTCGGCGCACTCCGATATAATGATGAATATACTGCACAGTCTGTTAGTTTTCCCAATCCCAACATCAAATGGGAAAAAAAGGAAGATAGAAATATAGGCCTCGATTTTGGTTTATTTGAAAATGTGATCGGAGGCTCGATAAATTATTACAACAATAACATTCGGGATCTTATGGGTGGTTTAACCACGCCTATCTCTTATGGAAGATCATCTATTCAGATAAACGGGTTGAGCCTTAACAACACAGGCTGGGATGCAAATATCAACTTCCGTTTAAAATTTGGAAAGAATGTAAGGTGGATCAATTCATTTAACATCGGCCAGAATAAGAACATGATTACAAAGGCGTACCGGAAGAGTTTGAATGACCTTGACTGGAAAGGCGGCTCAGACAATATTGAAGGCTACGCAACTGGTGCTACTTTTGGGTACGATTTTGCCGGAGTGAGTCCGCTAACAGGAGGTGCTATGATTTACCTATCGGATGCTTCCCGACAGCTATTGGCTACTGCCCAGGGTAAGGATATCAGCCAGATATCGGATAAATTTGATGCAGAAGACAAAACGCTGACAAGTGATATGCGTGAAAAAGTATTTAGGAAGTCAATGCATTATTTAGGCTCGTTGATGCCGCAATACAATGGCGGATTTTCTTCTACTGTGACCTGGAAAAGTCTTGAACTGAGAGCTGGATTTTCCTATGCTACAGGATTTTTACTGGAAGCATTTAACGAACGTAAAAATGCACCTTCCGGCTATAACAAGCTGAGCGAAGTGTTTGTTTCAAAAACCAATCGCCTAAAAAGTGCCATGGATCGTTGGAGAAGTGTGGGAGATATTACAAATGTTCCCCGTTATCAGGGCTCAAGTACCACCTATCTCACGCTTGTAACAGATGATAAATATGAAAGAGGTGATTATTTGTCATTCCGTGACATTGTGCTCACCTATAACATAAAGGGTGAGTTCCTTAATAAAACAGGGATAAAGTCTTGTCGTATAGGCTTACAGGTAAATAACCCCTATGTCTTTACCCGTTATACAGGATTGGATGCAACGAAGGGCGGTGCTTTTAATTACCCTACCCCACGTGTGTATATGTTGAATCTTTCATTGGGATTATAATAAATTATATAGAGATGAAATACAATAAAATTTGGTTACTCGTATTACTGGTAATACTAGTGTCCTGTAATAAATTTCTGGACGTAACACCTAAGAATGTGATTTCTATGAATGATATGGAAAGTATCAAAAAATCACTGGCCGGATATTTATACAATGTAAAAGAAAGAGGTGGTGCCAATAGCCTTCCCTGGACTCCTTTTGAGGGAGTAGAAGCAACTATTGTGAATTATACTGATGAATGGGATCTGTCTCATTGGGGGGATAAGGAATTGACCGATGATGTGATCGGAAGACTTGACTGGAAAGATGAAGGAACAGCATCAAGGTGGAATACACTTTATACGGGGATCGGTTTTATGAATCTGCTGTTAAATGAATCATCGACAGCGGAAGGGAGCGAACAATTACGGGATATTGTAAGAGGTGAAGTGTTTATGCACCGGGCCTACAACTTCTTAAAATTGGTCCAATATTTTTCGCCTTATAAAAATAATGACCTGGGCGTTCCGCTATCTATAGAAACTTACAAGGATTTTTTTCAGGTAAGTTTAAAAAGAGGTAAACAGATTGAGGTTTATCATCAGATCATTAAAGACCTTGATGAAGCAGCAGCTTGTTTGAAACGTACGCCACCCAGCCCGGGCTATAACATTCTTTATTCTGAAGACATTCTTTACCGGCTATATGCAAGAGTATATCACTATAAGGCAGCATCTGGCGCAGCTGAGCAAGATGACTGGAAGAATGCAGCATTATTTGCAGGAAAAGCTACTGCCAACAGAATTCTGGAATCAAATCCGGCTAAATTGAAGGATGTATTTGATTGCGCCAAGGTTGCGTTAACGAATGATCCTGAATCTGGATTTAGATTAAGGTATAATATATACGGCTTATACAACATCTACCACGCTGATAAACAACCATCTGTTAGTTATTATACTCAGCTCTATGGAAATAACGATATACGCAAAACGATGTTTTACAGTGAAACGACTCCTCTCCCTTCACTTTCTATAACAGTTAATAAGTATAATTATCTGGGTGTTAATGAACAAAGTATCTATGTATCTCCTCTTTTCCGGTTGGCTGAAGCCTTCCTGATCAAAGCCGAAGCATTGGCCATGTCGGATGATCTGAATGGTGCAATAGATGCGCTGACTACTTTCAAAAAAGCCCGTTACACAGGAGTTATTGATGTCCCTGCTACAAAGAATGAATTACTACAAGAGGTTTATAAAGAAAGGAAAAGGGAATTTGTTTTTGAAGGTGATATGCGCTGGCTGGATATGAAACGTATGGGCGAAAGCTACGAAAGAACCGTAGGAGGAAGAACATTTAAGTTGGAAAAAGATGATTGGAGATACACTTTTATGATCCCCTACGCTGAAATTGAAAATAATAAAGAAATTTCTCAAAATCCTGGATGGCTATAACTAAAACTAAATAATCATGAAAATAAAATTATTGATATCTCTTCTTCTATCTTCTGCTATTTTCATTTCCTGCAAAAGAGATAAGACTGAGCGATTCGAAATGGCTGACTATAAAGTAACCAAGGTAGAACTCTTAGCAGACCATACACAACTTATTGCAGATGGAAAATCCATCTTATCCTTTAATCCGCAGGTTTACAGCACCTATTCTTACAAAGATCCGAGTGGTGTTGATACAGACGTAGACGCGTTGATAAAAGCTGATCGGGTACGTCCTGGCTCCGTAAAATACTTTATGGAAGATGGAACATCAATAGAGGGGGTAGGCTATACCACTTCAGATCTGTCAAAACCAGAACTGAAATTCTACGCGATAGCTGATGGTATTAAATCAGCCTTACTGACTATAAAAATCAGGGCACCTTTTGCCGATAGTCAATATCAGGTGATCGAATATCCTGTTGTATTTCATGTGATACAAAATAAAAATACTGTTGATATGAAACAGGGCGTTGGTTCGGATGTCATTAACTATGCAATAGAGCAGATTAACCGAACCTTTGCAAGACAGGTGGTGTTTAGCCCAAATGGCGCTGATACAAAAATTCGCTTTCGTATGGCAGAGTATAATCCACAAGGAAAGCAAATGGCTGAAAAAGGCATTAACCGCTATTCATTGTCACCAGAAGAGCTTTCGTTGTTGAAAGAAGCAAATCTACTGACCAACCCTGACATTTGCTGGGATTATAAAAAATACCTGAATATATGGATCATTGACACCTGGAGCAATAACGCAAAACCTCCTAAGTATATTTTGCAACCGGCAGATCTGAACAAGATCAAAGGGTTTACCTTTACCAAAGCTGACGAACCAACAATTAATGCTGCAGCTTATGCGATGACAGATATAGGTCTGGTCTATCAAGCCCGAGCCTTCGGCGTTGAGGATGTATATTATAGCGCTCAGATAGGAAAATTCTTCGGTCTGATTGAAACTAAATCAAAAAAAGAAGACTATTGCGATGATACCTTCGTTTACACCAATTTCTACTCTAATACAAACCTTGGAAATTCCAGGTTAAAGAAAACTCTAGAAGGAATGCCGTTTTTATCAGTAAATATTATGGATGATGCCACCTATCAAAATACAATTTCAATGGATCAGGTAAGCCGCATGCGAATGGTTACCGAATATTGTCCACACCGATGGGCCTACAAGAGTAATTGGGCTTTTACCAAACATTAAAACACGAACACATAAATAAAATCTAATCTTCATGATCATTAATCTTAAAAACAAAGCTATTGCTATTTGTTGTGGCCTGGTATTGCTCACATATCAGGGCATAGCGCAAAAGCTGACCAAGCATGTAAACGCATTTATTGGCTCAGAAGGTGTGGGTCACACCTTCCCTGGTGCCACAGTTCCCTTTGGCATGGTGCAGTTAAGTCCCGATACACAAGTTGATGGCTGGTCTTCATGTTCCGGCTATCAATTTACCGACAAATCTTTATTTGGATTTTCGCATACGCACATGAGTGGTACTGGCGCTGCGGATCTGGGGGATATATTATTCCTTCCATTGAGCGGAGCTATGGACGAGTCTTTTCTGAAAGGACAGAAAAGTATGGGTATGTTAAAGAACACAGAAAAAGCCAGCCCAGGCTATTATACCATTCAATTGGAAAATGGCGTAAAGGCCGAATTAACGGCTACATGTTATAGCGGTATCCACCGCTACTCCTATCCTGCCGGAAAAGAAAGATCATTGTTGATTGACCTGGAGCATACCTTAAAAAAGGAGAAAATCCACAAACTGGAACTAAAGCAAGTTTCCAAAACAGAGATTATTGGAATGCGTTTAACCAGTGGTTTCGCCGCCAATCAACCTATTTATTTCGTTGCACGGTTTTCAACACCGATCAAAGGCTTCAAAGGCTGGGTTGATGACAAGCTTACTGATGTCACTAGCCTTTCTGGGGCTGGCCTAAAGGCATTGCTTAAATTTGACGAAGGAACAGCCCCCCTTGAAATCATTGTTGGTATTTCTGCCACCGGATATGAAGGCGCATACAAAAATATCAACAGCGATACCAAAGGTTTTGGCTTTGACAAGTATGCAGCTAAAGCAACCCAAATCTGGGAAAAAGAGCTTGGAAAAGTAACACTGGATAAAAGCACTAGCCCAGACGAGTTGGCCATTTTCTATACTTCGTTATATCACACCATGATGAGTCCGAATATATTTTCGGATGTGGATCACCGATACTATGGTATGGATAAGAAAATCCACCAGGGGACCAAGCCGCACTACACTACTTTTTCGCTATGGGATACCTATAGAGCAGTACATCCATTGCTGACCATCTTGGAACCTCAAAAAAATGCGGAAATGATGCTTAGCCTGATTGAGAAATCCAAACAGTTCGGCCGTTTGCCGAAATGGGAACTATGGGGTGACGATACAGACTGTATGATCGGTAATCACGGCATCTCTGTGCTGGGCGAAGCTATTGTAAAAGGATTGAAAGGGTTCAATTATGAAGAAGCCTACCAGGCTTGTAAAAAAACCATGAATGCTGGGCAGGATCAATTACCACTTTACCAGCAATATGGATTTATCCCAAGCAACGAAGTAGGTAAAAAAAGTGTTTCTAAAAGCGTTGAGTATGCCTACAACGATTGGTGTATGGCACAAATCGCACAAAAATTAGGACATACAGCCGACTATCAGTTTTACCTTGAGCGCTCAAAAAATTACAGGAAGCTGTTTGATGGACAAACAGGTTTCTTCCGTGGCCGTCAAAACGACGGGGTATTTAAGAAAGGCTTTAGAGGAAATTACATGGATGATAACTTTACAGAAGCAACACCATGGCAATACCGTCATTATGCGCCGCATGACATTGTAGGACTAACCAATTTGTTAGGTGGAAGAGATTCACTGACCAGCTCACTGGACAAACTGTTTAATGCTGACACAGCAATTCTTGGCCGTCGCCTTCCAGATGTTACCGGTGCTTTGGGTCAATATGCACATGGAAATGAACCTAGTCACGGAACAATATTTTTATATGCCTATTCTTCTGAGCCTTGGAAAACAAGTGTTTTCTCAAGAGAAGTAATCGATCGGTTTTACCAGAATAGTACCCAAGGGCTAAGCGGTAATGATGATTGCGGACAAATGTCAGCATGGTATGTTTTCGCTTCTTTGGGTATGTACCCTATGTGTCCAGGTAGTGATGAGTTTATTCTCACAGCGCCAGCGTTTACCGAAGCAAGCATAAATCTTCCCGATGGGAAAAAGTTTACGATCAAAGTAAAAGGAGACAGAAAGAATGTGTATATCGATCAGATATACCTGAATGGAAAACAAATCGATCGCAACTTTATTAAATATGCGGAGATTATGAATGGAGGAACGATTGAATTTACGTTAAGCAAAACACCTAACAAGAACAGGGGAATTTCTCGTAAAGTATTGCCTACTTCCATGACCACTGAACAATCTGCACCAACACCTTACATTACAGGTAATTTCCGAAACTTCATTGACAGCTACACCGTAAAGTTAAATGTGCGCAACCCTCAGGCTAAAATGTATTACACTTTGGATGGTAGCAAACCTGGCAAGCATTCTTTGGAATATGTTAAACCTTTTACACTCACAAAAAGCGCAACTGTTAAAGCTGTTGCTTATGTAGACGGAATGAAAGAAAGTGATCTGATGACTGCAGCGGTAAGCAAAGTAGATTTCCTCCCTGCCCAGATCGAGCTACCTCAAACAAAAGGCATTACCTATGAGTACTACGAAGGTGAAATGAAATCTACGGAAGACATGCTGAAAATGAAACCAGTTGAAATTGGTACTACAGCAACTCATGACATCAAAGAATTAAAACATCGCCAGTTCTTTTATGGTTACATCTTCAAGTCATTTATAAAGATTGAGACAAAGGAGGTGTATACCTTTCTTGTACTTTCTGATGATGGCGCTGTTGTGCTGATAGATGATCACCCTGTTGTGCTGAACGACGGCTCACACTCTATCATGCTTGCTAGTGGTGACATTGCACTAGACCAAGGATATCATAAAGTGGAAGTACGATACTATCAGGGAACGCAATCTTCCAGCCTAAAGTTTGGTATGAAAGGGGGCGGTGTAAACTCCTGGGAGTTCCCAAAGGGCATGTTCATGGTAAGAGAATAGAAAATTGAGTCACCTTCAGGGTGAGACCTTGGTAATCCTTCGGAAAACCTATTTTTGGCTTAGGACCAAAAAAGGAGTATCATAGGGGTATGCTAGGAGTATTGTAGGACCATAGTCCTATGATACTCCTTTTACATTCCTTTTATACTCGTTGCGCTATGCAAGCCTTACCAAAGTCCTTCCGAAGAGCAGTAAAGCAACCTCTTTTCAGCGATAATAATAAATTCGGTTCTTGTTTATATTGATAAACAAGAAAAATCTTGTTTCATAATCTACATTAGTTGACAAATATAAATTTATAAAAAAAGCCTTAGATTTCTCTAAGGCTTTAGTCAAGGTACCCCCAGACGTACTGAAGTCGAACCAGTTTGTACAAGATTTGTGTATAATTAATTCAATATCAATACAATAGTTTAGGTAGCTGATTTGTGCATGCAGAATTGTTCTCCGTATGGAATTGAAACATTATAATGAAAATAATTTGATGGTGATATCTTTAAATGCAGAGATAACAATGATAGGTATTTCTTTTTTTTCGATATAAATTAACGCGCTTATACTCGTCAACGCAATAAGACTTATAGGTAAATTAAAAATGCTTGAGTTGCCATAATTACTAAAGCACCAACCAGCGAACCTGTTATCCCTAAGATAACCCAATTAACAAAAGCCTTAATACTACCATTTTTTTCACTTCTATTGAAGGAAAGAGTGTAAGATATAAATTTCTAATGATACAAGTAATATACTTCATTAATTCAGGATGACTGTTTTATGGGTGAGTGTATAACGATAAAATCTTTTTAGGAATGATTAAATGAAAATGATTTGGAATAAAAAAACGGAGACAGCCATCCAGCTTTATCTCCGCTAATTAACTATTATTAACTTAAATTTTTCATCAATCTATATTCATTTACATCATATTAATGGGGCTGGTTCTTATAATTTTCTGGCATTAATATGAACCTAATTAAATTTTCACCACTTAAGTAGTATTGAGCCGCCTTTTTGATGCGCTCTCTTGTCATCTTTTTTAAGATTTGCTCATACGTATTTACTTCATTAAAATCTTCGCCAGTATACAGTTGAGTTCTGATATAATTTGCCCAGAACGAATTATCGATCAATGCCTTTTGATGCCCTCCTAAGTCTTCCGCTTTAAATTTTTGTAGCAAATCATCATCTGGGCCGTTGGTTTTAAGTTTTTCAACTTCATCGAGCGCTGCCGCAATAAGTCTATCCACATTTTCAGGCGCACAATCGAATGCAAACCGAATTCGATAGCGTTCTTCTGGAATTTTATCATATTTAACCCCAACTGACGGAGAATAGGTGCCACTTTCTTCTTCGCGCAAACGGTTGATTATTCGAATCTGTAAAATTTCTTTTAGGGCATCCAATTCCTTATTATTTTCAGCAGAATAGATATACCTACCATTAAAGCTTAGGTTTACGCTCGATTTCTGTTCAGTTCCTTTATGCACCAACTTGGTGATTTTTCCAGACGGTGGATAGTTTCCCAAATTTTTGGCCACATATTTAACTTTAGTTGGCGATGAGGGTAAAGAAGCTATGTATTTTTCGATAAGTGGTTTAATCTGAGCGGTGGTAAAACTACCCGTAAATACAAAAGTGAAATTAGCAGCATTGCCAAATTGCTCCTTATAAATTTTGTAGGCCTTATCCAATTCTATCGATGCCATAAAAGCAGAATCTGGAGCTCTATATCGAAAATTATTGTTAAAAAGTACGTTGTTGATGGTATCAGAAAATACGCTTTCGGGAGATTTTTCTTTTCTGGATGGATTAACTTTATACATTTCCATAAAGCCTTTAAAAGCTTCTTTGCTATACACAGGCTCGGCCATTTTAGCATAAATTACTTGTAGCATTAGCTCAAAATCTTTAAGCCCTGAAAAACCACCTATACTAGCTTCATATTCGCCAATACCCGAGTAAACACCTAAATTTTTTGTCCCTAAAAATTTACTTAAATCGCTATACGAATAATTTCCTAAGCCCGACATCGAAAAGATGTTGGATGCATAGGCAGCCGAAGGGTGGTCGGTATCCGTATATATCGACGTGCCGCCCGGTGCAAAACCAACTATATTAAGATCGTTTTCTTTGAAATCACTCGGCTTTAAGATTACTTTAGCTCCATTGCTTAAGATCCATTCTGTAGCATTAATCGCCTCTATTTTCTTTTCTTTAAGCACTTTACCGGGTGCAGGCGCTTTGGTGATTAATGTTTTATTAGTGGGCTGATCTTTATAATTTTCGATATTTTCTTTGCTCACGGCATCCATCCATTGTATTACCTGTATTTCGCTAGGTAAATTGGCCTTTTCAGCTTCAGGCGCTATGATCATAATATCTACATTCGTGGCACCTAAATATTCTTTTGTAAAAGAGGCTAAATCGCTCAAGCCGATGCTTGGCATATATTGCTTTATTAAGATGAGTTCTGCAGTTAAACCAGGTTCTGCTGCGCCATTTAAAAAATACTGTAGATAGGCATTTGCATATTCAGTTGATCCTTTAGTTACACTGTTTTCAAGAGAACGTTCCATTCTTTCGGCAAAATTTTTCTTGGCCTCGTCTAATTCCGATTGCGCGAAGCCATAGCGTTTAAGGCGCTCTGTTTCTGTCCACACGGTTTTAAAACTCTTTTCAAGTTGCCCTTGCTTGGGTTCAAAACTTACCGCATAGTTGTCTAATCCAGTAATGAGATCACTTACGCCAGAATAGGCACTAATGAATGGTGGATTATTTTTAGCATCACTTAATTGTTGAATTCTGTCCCTTAACATCGCATTAAATAGATTTTCGACAATATATCTTCTATAATGGGCATTGGTTTTAAGTTCAGGAGCTTTGTGTTTAATGCGAATAGACAGCTGGGTTTTAGCAATTTCTGGGTCTGTAATTGCTAAAAATTGGTTTTTACCCGTTAGCGGAACTACGTATTCTTTTCGCTCTCGTGCTTGCGCTGGATTTTTAAGGTCTGAAAATTTAGCTTTAATCGTTTGCTCCATCTCGTTCACATCTACGTCGCCAACCACAATTAAGGCTTGTAAGTTTGGTCGGTACCAATCTTTATAAAACTGCCTCAAGGTTTCTGGTTTAAAGTTGATGAGCACGGAATCGATACCTATGGGTAATCGGTCTACATAACGGGAATTGTTCATTAACATTGGTAGTGTTTTTTGCTGTATCCTGCTACTTGCACCTTTCCCAACTCTTTTTTCTTCTATTATTACACCACGCTCTTTATTAATCTCGTCGGTATCTAACAGTGCTTCTTGCGCCCAATCTCTCATAATCTGTATCCCGTTTTTAATGACGTCGGGTTTGTCTGATGGTAGTGGTAATTGATACACAGTTTCGTTAAATCCAGTATACGCATTAATATCAGCTCCAAATCGTATTCCTGCCTTTTGTAGATAACTTACCAATTCATTTTTAGGAAAATGAGTGGTGCCATTAAAGTTCATGTGTTCCATAAAATGAGCAAGACCACGTTGGTTGTTTTCTTCCAATATAGAGCCTATCTTATTCGCCAGGTAAAATATCACTTGCTTTTTAGGGCTGTTGTTTTTCCTGATGTAATAGGTGAAACCATTAGCTAATTTCCCTGTTCTTACGGCAATATCAAGTGGTAGCAGCTCAGCAGCTGGGCTATTCTCTCCAATTTTAATTGTTTCGGTCTGGATAGCATCTTTCGCAAATATCGCTTTCAATTTAGCATTAAGCGCTTCTCCTCTAAGGCTTTTTGCGATAATTATACCATTAGGGTCAATCAGAAAGTTTTCGGGAATACTACCTACACCATATTGTGCTCTAACCTTATTTTTATCACCTGAAAAATCGCAAACATGTGTCCAATTACCCACCTTATCCTCCTTAATAGCTTGCAGCCAAATTGCTTTTGCCTTTTCTCCAACACTACCTCCACCATCTATAGAGAGACTAAGGATTGTGAAATTCTGATCTTTATAGGTATTATACTGTGTAATTAAGTTTGGATGCTCATCACGGCAAGGGTGGCACCATGATGCCCAAAAATCTATTAAGACATATTTGCCCTTAAAATCAGATAATTTAATTGGTTTTCCATTTTGATCTGGCTGTATAAAATCTGGCGCTAGGCTACCTACATCTACCTTTTTCCAGTTCAACAATTTTTGCTGGTAGGCTTTCCCTTGGGATGAATTTTTAAGCTCGGCAGACAAGCTATTAAAAAGCGGTTCCACGATTGAAATATCTGGGACACCACGAGACAATTTAAAATCAAGTTCTACTAAACTTACCATTGCATTAGGATGCGATTTAATAAAATTAATGCTTGCCTGCTTTATGGCTAACTCGCGTTCATTGTTGTCCTTAATTGTATTGAAAATTGATTTTTCTTTTTCAAGTTGGCGGTTCAGGTCATTATTTAGAGTACCAGATATCACTGCTCCATATAGCCCATTACTACTATTTACCTGTATAACGCCTGGCTCTAGCCAAAATTTAATAATCGTAGCCATACTTTTGCCATCGCTAGGGTTTTTAAGCAGTAAATCAGCGGAGGTGACTCCATTAATGCCACCCTTTATTTTAAAGATCCCATTTTGAAGATCACTTTCGGCATATTTAGTCTTACCATCTTCTTTATAGCTTACTGAAATAACGAAGGGACTGTTAAAATTTCCTATTTTTCCGGTAATCTCAAATTCCTTTTGCTGTGCCATTAAGGCTAAAGGAAATAGCATCAAAAGACACCATATTGTTCTTAAATTATAATTCATTTGTATGTTTTTTTACCTGAGCAAACAGGAAATTTGTAATTAATTACATAGTAAACCTGCATGGTTTCCTAGGATTTACAATTGGTAGTAAAAGCAACAGTAAGCGATATTTTCCTTACTGCTGCTTTTAAAATTTAATAGGTATTTTGTTTAATTGCACCAGCGCTATTATTAATATCAGTTTGCGGTAACGGAGAAGCAAAACGTCTTGAATTAGCAGGGAGTGTATATTGCTGTGTGGGTTGTGTGCTCTGTACTGCCGAAGGCGTATAAGGATAAAAAGTTTTGGTAATTACGGGCACATCATCATTTGCATAGTTGTTTGTATTAAACCTGCGAATATCTGCCCAACGCTGTGCAAAAGGCATTTCCCGACGACGTTCCTGTAAAATAACATTAATGGCCTGATCTTGGCTGGCGGCGGCTAAAGGCGCCGTTCCAGTAACCGTTCTCTTACTGTAAAGCAAATTTACCGTAGTCATTGCTCCGCTAAAATCACCTATTCGTGCTTGGCATTCTGCCTTGGTCAAGACCATTTCGGCTACAGTTGGTCCTTCTAAGATTTTAGTATCTGCAAAAAAAACATAACCCGGATAATCGACTGATGGGCTTGTCATCCCTCTTCTATAAGAAAAACCTTGTGTATAATGATATTTATAACGAAGATCGTTATTCTGATCGTA
This sequence comes from Pedobacter hiemivivus, assembly GCF_005144565.1. Taxonomy (NCBI): domain Bacteria; kingdom Pseudomonadati; phylum Bacteroidota; class Sphingobacteriia; order Sphingobacteriales; family Sphingobacteriaceae; genus Pedobacter; species Pedobacter hiemivivus. The sequence continues at coordinate 639,914 of NZ_SWDX01000001.1, read as the reverse complement.
TAGGCTTAACAAGCTTTGGCTGGGGATATACCATTGTGTGGTATTGTGAATTAGTCTGTAGTACAATAACTCTTTCCAAGCGAAGGCATCAGTAGGATCAAACGAAGCCTCTCTATCGTGCATATATGGAAATGTTAAAGTAACCGTTCTCGCATTTGCTGTTCCTGGATCAATTGAGACAGTAGAGGCTGTGCCAAAGCTCATTTCTGTATTATAATTAATCAGTGTACTATATAAGGAAAGTGAGGCATTGGCATACGTTAATGCCTTCGAATAATCATTCCTATTCAGGTAATACCTTGCGGCAAAAGCATTGGCCGCCGCAGTATTTGCCCTCCATGGGCGAGCTTTCCCATTTTGCACCAAAGGAACCGTTATTTTTAAGGCTTCAGCAAGATCAGCCTCAATTAATTGATACGTTTCGGCTAGCGAACTTCGAGCAGGCACCTCATAATCTGGAGTAGTTTTGATTGGTAATCCAGGTTCATTTTTATTGGCTTCGGTATAGGGCAAACAATAGGCAGTGGCTAATTGCCAATAACTATATGCTCTGATCAAATGCGCATCGGCCTTTAGATTCGCTTTTTCTTCCGCAGTTCCTGTTACTTTATCTACATGAAGCAAGACCAAATTGGCATTAAATACTTTATTATATTCACTAGTCCAAAAATTGGTGCCGCTAAAGTCAGAAACATCCCGGTTGGCAAGATCGGTTTTGTCCCACAAGGTAAATTCAATCTGTGGGATGGTAAATGTAGTTGGTCTTGCATTGTAAAGCGCTACAGAAAAGCCGTTATCATCGGTTCCGTGTATAGTAATATTGTTATTTTCTTGGCTAAATGAGTTATAGTTCTCAAGCAAAGCATTCAAATCTGAAGCATTTTGAATAAGCACAGAAGTTCCCTTAGAGGGTCTTTCGTTCAAAAACTTTTCGCAGGAAGCCAAGAGGGTGGTTGCCATCAACAGTATGATGGTTAAATATAATTGATGTGTTGATTTCATGATTCTAGGAATTAAAGTTGAAATTTGATGCCAAACGTATACTGCGCACGAGGTCTAACGGTACCAAAACCATTTATAGAGCCTGTTGGATAATCCGGATCGATGCCCGTATCATTAGCCAGCCAAGTGTACACGTTATTGCCCTGAAATAATAATTGTGCACCACGTACATTGATCTTGTTTAATAATTTAGTAGGAATATTATAACTTAAATTAAATTCCTGTAATCGGATCAAAGAGGAAGTTACATAGTTATAAGACAGGTAAGGATAAAAAGTTATCCAGCTACCAAAAGTGGCATCATTAGGATTACTAGGCAAAGTTAAAATCTGGTTCGGGTCGCCATTTAAAACTTTTGACAGTTGGCTATTTGGCGGTGTTGTTGTACCAGCTCTTGGATAATTGAAAAATTGCGATCTAAATATTCCTCCTGCCCTTGCTGTTATGATAAACGACAAGTTAAAATCATATACTTTGAATGAGTTGGTCATCCCGAAATTATAGGGTGCATCTTGTGGTCCCAATTGCTTTAAAAAACCCCGTGCATCTCCATTTGGGAACGAATTTAAGGCGATAGGACCTGAAGGTCCCTGTACTGCTGGAGAGTTAGGCCCTCCTGGAACGGAACCAGGTAGTACCAACCCAAGATATTGATAAGCCCAAACGGTACTCGCACTATAACCTTCTACATAAGATGCAGACCCACCATTTACTAAACTAAATGCTTGATAGTTGGTATTAAATAGTCGCGTAATCTTATTACTGTTATATGCTGCATTGAAATTTCCATTCCATGAGATATCCGTTCCTTTAATTGGAAGCGAAGTTCCCAAGGTAATTTCTATACCGCGATTGGTCATAGCTGCATTGTTAAATCGCTGGTTAGTTGCACCCACTACAGACGAAACGGGGATTTGAGCAATCAAATCTGTACCTCTTTTCTCATACACATCAACTTTTCCATATAATTTATTGTTCAAAACCGCATAATCAAAACCAAGATTTAATGTTGCAGTTTTTTCCCAGGTTAGTGTTGGATTTCCCTGATTGGCGACAGTAGCGGTAGTGGCATTGGTATATTGGTTGGGAGTACCCGCTAGACTAAGTAAAGTGAAAGGGCTGGTAGAATTATCTACGTTACCTGTACGCCCATAAGTAGCACGTAAAGTTAGCCTATCCAACCAATAAATATTTTTCATATAATTCTCCCCGGTAATATTGTACCTTAAACCCATTGAATAAAACGGAGAGGAACGGTATTTAGGATCGGCAGCAATTAAATTGGATGCATCGGTACGATAACTGCCAGACAAAGTATATTTCCCTTTATAGGTATAAGCGGCATTAGCGAAAACAGAATAATATTTTTGGACGGAGTAGCCAAAACTGTTGGTATATTGAAAGCTGTTAAATCCTTGAATGTTTGTACTAACAGCGGGCCTCGCAATGCCGGGGCCAAATGGAAAAGTACCTACGGTTAAGGTCTTCTCATTATAACCGAAAGTGGTAGGATTGGTAAACGATTCACCAACTGACCTGCTAACCTCCGTACCAGCAACTGCATTAATTTCATGATCATTACCAATTGTACGCGAAAAGTTAATTTGGTTTCTAAAATTGTAAGCTTCTGTTGTACTTCTGTTCTGATCGAAAGTTCCACCTAGAGGATAGCTTAGCGTAACGTTACCGGTAGGTTGCAAGTTCCAGAATGCCGATTCGTTAATCCTTTGTCTAACCCTGAAAGTTTGATCGCTTTGGTAATTTTTAAGTTGTATAGAAAAATTTTCATATTGAATTTGTGGCGAATAACTAAGCCCTTTTAATATTTTAATAGTTAAACCAGCTTGTAACCTCCCAATGATATCACTTTGCACAACATTGCGTCCATTGATATCCTGGATTGGATTATAAGAGAAGGAATAAGGAAATCTAGAAACTGGCACAAAACGATCAAGTATAGGCTGATAATATTGGTGAATATCTGTTAATGATCCATCAGGGTTTTTTAGAAGTTCATAGGGTGATATCCCTTGAATGTCAAAAGCGCTCGCTCCATTATTGGTCGCTTTTTGTAATTGAAAAGTTGAAGAAAGGTTAAAATCAAGCCATTTGAAGATGTTGGCGGATGCACGATAATTTACAGCATACCTATAATTGCTGGAACCCTTAAAATTAGATTGAACCTGTTCGGCAAGTATGGAAACTAGGTTGTTAATATTTTTACCTCCACCAGATAAGGCTACGTTATACTGATGGGTAGTAGGATTAGCCAACAAGTAATCCGAAATCTGACTTCGGTTATCTTGACTGCTTAATTGATTTAAATTATTAGTTAACTGCGCATTGGATAAGAATCCTAAAAAGTTTTCATTAAGGTTAACTGTTGCCTCACTTTGCCTGAAATAATTACCAGAATATGAATTAGTCATAATTCTTGCACCCCATTTTTGAAACGCCAACTGTTCATAAGCTACAGTTGCTGAAGAGGAGGCAAAACCGGTCAAATAATCCACACTAACTTTACGGGCAAGACTTGTGAACGCGGAAAATTCAATTTTAAGCGGGCTGTTGTTTACTCCTTTTTTAGTGGTGATTACGATTACACCATTGGCCGCTTTTGCTCCCCAGACCGAGGAGGCTGCAGCATCTTTTAATATACTTATACTCTCTACATCATTAGGATTCAATGTAGAATATTGATCTAAAGCACCCCTGACTGGAAATCCATCTACAACAACCAAAGGCTGGTTACTCGTACCACCATTAAAGGAACCAGCAAATAATGTGGATTGGCCACGTACCTTAATATTTGGCCTGCCGTTTACATCTAAAGATACCTGCATACCTGCCGTAGTACCGATTAATCGTGAAGCGATATTAACAGATGGCCTTCCTAATTGTTCGTTATTAATATTATCAAATGCACCGGTAACACGCTCAGCGGCAATTTGTTGATAACCCGTGTTCACCACATTAACGGTAGTTAGTATAGTAGAAGTGCCAGACATCCTAATATTCATGTTAATATTGGAGTTTTGCACGGAGATGTCCCTCGTTTCAGTACGGTAACCAACATAAGTAACCGTTAACTTATAATCTCCAGCAGGCATATTTGCGAATTCAAAATTACCAAAATCGTTTGTAATGGTTACATAGGAAGTTTTCCCAACTAAATTTACATTAGCTCCTGAAACTGCCTGTCCAAGAGAATCGGTTACTTGCCCTTTAAGAGTACCTTGCCTAAAAAAATCGGTAAATTTACTCGCTTGAAAATCTGTTGTCCTTCTAATCACGACAGATTTATCTTCGATAATGTAGGTTAGTTCCTTTCCAGAAACCAGTTGCTTCATCACGTTATCTAAATCACTGTTAATAAAATTTACATCGATTCGTTTATTGGTCTTAAATTCAGAACTTTCTACCAACACATTAAATCCAGTTTGTTTACGGATTTCGAAGAAAAGTTTTGCATAGGAAATGTTTTTCCCCTTAAGCGTAAAGCGCTGTGCAAAGGTAGAGGCGCTTACTTGCATAAGCGAAAGCAATAATATGAATGTGGTAAGCTTCATAATTAATAGCAATTTTTGTACATAGCGGTTAGGCGTACAAAAAAAATTAGTATAATTTTTATACATTTGATAGGCTGTTAATGGTATGTGCTGATCTTTCGACGGACTCTTGCACACAACCATGGTTTACGAAAATAATTGTTAATCAATTTTTTGCGGATAGCTAAAGGGCTTCGATGTTAAATCGTGGTCCTTTTTTTATCACTGATCATTACTGGCTTTCTTTTTTTTCTTTCATGAGTTGGTTTGTTTGGGTTAGTTTATTGTTGATTTGTTTTAATTCTGATTCTTTCTACTAATTGTTAAGACCTCTTTATTGATGGAAAATGTTGCCACGTTGGTTTTTTCAAGCATATTAAGTACTTTGGAAATATTTTCGAACTTGTTAATGGTGCCAATAAATGATCTAGTTTTAAGGGATTGATCTTCATAAACCACCTTCACATTGTACCATCTCGACAATTTATCCATTATATTTTCCAATGATTCGTTATTGAACATAAAAAACCCATCCTTCCAGGCCACTTCATATTCTGCATCAATCTCTTTAATTTCTATTCCAATCGAAGATGTTATTGCCTGCTGATTTGGTTTTAAGATTTTAGGTTTGCCAATTCGGGGTATAATTTTAACAGCACCTTCTAACAGGGTAGTTTTGAAACCCAACCCTTGGGTATAACTATCTATATTGAAATGAGTCCCCAGCACCTCCACAGACTGATCTTTTGTCTTCACTATAAAAGGGTGTGATTTATCTTTGGCTACTTCGAAATATCCTTCTCCTGTTAAGGAAACTTGCCTCTTATTTGACTTTCCAAAACTTGTTGGATATTTCAAGGAAGATTCCGCATTTAAAAACACGAGGGTTCCATCGGGCAAACGCAGCTGTGTCTGTTCCCCTCGTGTAGTAGTTAGGGTATTATATGAGATTTCTCTAAGGTCGTTATCTGTAATTTCATATATGATTTGGCCATCAGCGGTCTTTGAAATTTTAACGCCAGACTGTATTGCAATGTTACCTGCATGTGCATCATTGATCAAAATCTTTTTACCATTGGCTAAAGTTAAGGTTGCACCGTTCTTACCTGGAGCTATATCATTTTGAAAAGCTATCTGATTTTGATTGTCGCCAGAATGCTTAACGTTGTAGAAGTAATAACCGAAACTTGCTAACAATAAAATTGAAGCGGCAACAGCAATCCTGCCCCAAGACGATTTACTTTTATAAAGTTTAACAGTTTTTGTTTGATGTATTCCGATGCTTTGGATAATCCTGTCATGCAACTTAGAAACCTCTTTGTCGGCCATATTGGCCTGCAAATTTTCTCTTATAACTTTTTGGGACTCCTCAATTAAGATATGATCCCATTCTTTTTGATAGTTTCCAGTCGCAAAAAGTTCCATTACCCTATCAAGCTCCTGTGAACTGCATTGATTGTTGTAATGTTTTTTAAATAAGTTGATGATTTCTAAGTTCACTTTTATTTCTTTTTATACCTATTACAATTGGTAGGAACAAAACAACTATGTGAACTGAAAATAAATTTAATATTATTTTACAATACATGCTAGAATGACCATCATAGCATTTCGGAGGGTGATAAATTCTCGGATTGATTTGAGGGCTTTGGTCATTTGATTGTTTACGGTACTTTCTGCAATACCTAATTCCGTTGCGGTCTGCTTGTAGCTTTGTCCTTGGATTTTACACCTTACAAATATTTCTCTGCATTGTGTGGGAAGACTATTTATAGCTTCGCTATACAAAGAATTACTTTCATTATATTCCAGTAGCTGTTCGGTAGAATTATCTTCTGAAATTGAATGTTTTCTAATTTCTTCTACTATATAGGATTCTTGATTTGCTCGTTTCATCAAGTTAAGCAAGTGTCTTCTAGCAATGGTATATAGATAAGGCTTAAAAGGCTGTTCTGAATCAATCTGCATCCTGTTCTCCCAAACCTTGATAAAAGTATCATGTACAACATCTTCTGCTATGGTAGGAGATTTGGCTGCCTTTTGAATGAAATATTTCAGCTGTTTAACATGGCTATAGTAAAGGCTACTCAACGCAGAAGTATTATCCTGTTGGAGTAATTCAATAAGCTCCTTCTCACTATGTATGCTATAATTACTCATATGTTCGATTAACGAATTTACGGAAAAATATATCATTATTGATTCGCGAACATTTATTGGTAATCGATTTAATGTATACATTCGATCAACTGACCAAATAAAGACACACTTGGCCCTTGATTGGCATCATCATCTTGAATGCCATCTTTTAGCCTCTCCCGACTCAAATTTAGATTTAGTCTTTGCCGGTTTTTAGCTCAATTCAATGATCATTACAATAATCCCATTTGATCTTTAAATTGCCCAAAACTGGCCCCAACAAGTCCACTTTACCCCTAAATATGTCAACTGCCCTGCCCTCACCATTTTAAATATAGAATTTGTAAACAGTATTTTTATAGGAGTTATCAAAATCGAACCATTGCATCATCAGGGTAACCGGAAAGGGCTCGAACCAAAAATAGCCTAAATATCATTAATTCGATGATTTGACAATTCTCTAAAAAGAAAAAGGCCCTTAACGATATCTTAAATGGCTATGCGTCAGTGGTGTTTAGTTCGAAACCATTTTGTGGACGGATTGATTGAAATAGGCGATTTTCAAAAATTTTGATGAAGTGAAGATTGCTGTATTTTTTTAACTGCTATCTATAGGAGCTTAATTCAATACATTTCCCATGGCTTCAAGTGCTTTATTTCTTATTGAGAGAATATCAAGAAGTTTATCGAAACAGTGCAATGCTGTCTTTTGCTCTTCACGGCATTTAAAAGGTTCAAGCCTAAGCCTGGAATATATTGCAAATAACAGAACCAATGATTCATCACCAAGATAGGCTTTTTTACTGATATCAACTTTCTCTGCAATATCGAGGCAATACGTTATATCATCGACCCGATCTTTCCAGAATAATGGACTATTTTGGAAATTAAAGGTCGAACCGGTAAAGTTAATCTTGCGGCACAACTTATCTATCATATTAACAGTTTGTTACCTCGTAAAAAAAGCCGAAGTTAGAACTAAGATTAGAACTAACTCCGGCTTGGTCTTCCCCGTCGGAGATCGAACCAAAATCTTCGTTTCCCCCCAATAGAGGCATATTTAAAATTAGGTAAAAACCAAAAACCCCTCTCTAAGTGCTTTAGAGAGGGGTTGTACCCAGCGCCGGAGTCGAACCGGCACGGTTTCCCACAGGTGTTTGAGACCAGCGCGTCTACCAATTCCGCCAGCTGGGCATTTGCTTATTCAGCGGGTTGCAAATGTATGAATTGATTTTATATTTGCAAACTTTTATTTCAATTTTCTTCTTTTAGCTTTTTATCCACCCAAAAAGGGGCAAAAGGTAGCAAGGAAGCAACCCCAATTAAGGCTGATTTCTTAAAACTCCATTTATATTCCACCCATGCCATAATTAAAAACATAATATAAAGCACGAACAGCAAGCCATGGGCCCATCCCGTGTATTTAACGGCCAAAGGCATCTCTGCCCAATACTTTAGCGGCATCGCAATAAATATCAGCAGAACGTAAGAAATACCTTCAGCGACAGCTACTTTTCTAAAAATTGATAATGTATTCATGCAATTGATTTAAGGCCGAAATTACCTCAAATAAACAGTGTAAAAAAGCCTTTAAATGCTTTTTTACACTGTCTTAACAACTAAACCAGACTAGCAGTTGCCTTATTTATACTTTCACGTATGCGCAATAAATACTTATTGCGGTAATATAGATCCTTAATCGATATCAGAGAAGCTGCTTGTTCAGCTGCATCCTGGCTATCAAAAGAAGTCGTTAATTTTAAAATTTCATCAGCTATACCCTTTTCAATCAAGGCTACCTCATCTTTAAGTGCCGCCAAACGAACTGCATCAGGATCAAACTGCAAATCCATCAAAGCCTCATTCACATCCATCATTTCCATTAAAAAGCCTTGTGGAAGCACATAATTTTCACCTTCCGTTAATTGCCCCTTTAATTCTAAAATGTAGTGCAAACGCTTTTGCGGATCACTTAAAACCTGGTAAGCCTTATTATTCAGCGTACTCATTTCTAACACCTCCGCCTGCTTTTCTTCAGACTCGTTGATGTAAAAATCAGGATGATACTTTTTACTCAGGGCATAAAATTGTTGTTTTACAGCTGCAGCATCAGGGTTAAAACTAACCGGCAGACCGTAAAAACCAAAATAATCAGTCATGCGCTTTAATGCTTAAAGAAAGCTTTAAAAATATCGTTCCCCAATACAAATACCATTAAGGACAACAACATCACAAAGCCAACTAACTGGGAACGTTCCATAAATTTATCACCTAGTGGTTTTCCTTTAATCATTTCAATCACAAGGAACACAACATGTCCACCATCTAATGCAGGAATCGGTAACAAATTCATAAATGCCAATGCGATTGAGATAAAGCCTGTAGAAAGCCAGAACTTCGTCCAGATCCACTCCCCACCATAAACCTTACGTGCGATCTCAACAGGACCAGAAAAGGCCTTATTCGCTTTAATATCGCCTTTTAAGACCTTCCATATCCCTTTAGCATTATCGCTAAAAGTTGTCCAGGCTTGTTTTATACCAATTGGCAGTGCTGCCAACAGACTATACTTGATGGTCTCTTCTCTAAGCTCTTTAATATTAAAGTTAATACCGATTGTACCCAATGTATCTACAGGAACAGCGTAAGTTAAGTGCTCAGTCCCCCTAGTTACCTCAAAAGTTAAAGTCTTGCCTTTAAACTTAGGGATCAATTCTCTTACATCAGCGTCATATTTAACTGGAATCGAATTTACGGCAACAATACGATCACCTTTTTGAAGACCCGCTTTAGCCGCAGATTTCCCAGGCACGATGCTATCAAGTGTTGTAGTTAAAAGCGGCATTCTGCTAATAAATCCTTCTACTCCAGAATCAGCTATCTTATTTAAGATATTATCAGGAACTTTAATATCGATGGTTTTATTACCTCGTACAATAGTTAAATTACTATTGCCCATCAATACTTCAGAACTGGTCAATTCATCAAAACGGATTACCTTATTCCCGTTCACGGCAATAATCCTATCTCCTTTTTGCAAGCCAAGCTCCTTACCAACAACCCCTGGATTAACACCATTAAGCGCTGAACTATTCGCAATATAGCTTTCTCCATACATAAAGGTCATGATCCAGAAAATAAAAATACCAACTACGATGTTCACAACTACACCACCAAGCATAACGATTAAACGCTGCCAGGCTGGTTTGGATCTGAATTCCCAAGGCTGTGGCGGTTGTGCCATTTGTTCAGTATCCATAGACTCATCTATCATACCGGCAATTTTAACATAGCCACCTAGGGGTAACCAACCTATGCCGTACTCACAATCGCCCATTTTAAAACTAAACAGCTTAAAGCCCCAGGCATCAAAAAACAGATAAAACTTTTCAATTTTAATTCCAAAGGCACGTGCCGCCAAGAAATGTCCTAACTCATGTAAAATTACCAAGAACGATAATCCCAACAATAGCTGGGCAGCCATAATCAATCCACTCATATTTTTCTTTTAATATTCTATTTGATCTTAAAAATTCTATTTTGTTACCAGTTGACTTGCAAATATACGTGTATGCAGATCTGTTTCTAAATAATTACTCAGGCTGGGCTGCTCAATAAAGCCTATCCCTTCCATACAAGCTTCAATCACATCACTCATTTGTAAAAACCCAATCTTGTCTTGTAAAAAGGCTTCTACCACCACCTCATTAGCTGCATTGATAATACAAGGCATATTTCCTCCTTTACGCAAGGCGACATAAGCCAAGTCAAGATTTCTAAACGTCTCCGAATCGGCTTTATAAAAATTAAGCTCCGGATAGTCAATAAAATTGAAACGTTTAAAATCACTACTTATTCTATCTGGGTAGGCCAAGGCATAATGAATCGGCAAATTCATATCCGGCAAGCCCATTTGCGCTTTCATCGATCCATCATTAAATTGCACAAGTGAATGTACAATAGATTGAGGATGCACGATCACGTCGATCTGATCTACATCCAGATCAAATAACCATTTGGCCTCAATCACTTCCAAGCCCTTATTCATTAACGAAGCTGAATCTATAGTAATCTTTGCCCCCATCACCCAATTAGGATGCTTCAAAGCTTCTGCCTTTGTAACTCCTTTAAGAAAAGAACGATCCTTACCTCTAAAAGGTCCCCCGGAAGCTGTAAGATAAATCTTTTCAATTGAATTTGTCGACTCCCCAACCAAACACTGAAAAATCGCCGAATGCTCAGAGTCCACAGGAATAATTCTTACTCCATTTTCCCTTGCCAGTTGTGTGATCAGGTCACCCGCAACAACAAGTGTTTCTTTATTTGCCAAAGCAATATCTTTACCCGCCTTGATTGCGGCAATGGTGGGCTTTAACCCTACCGATCCAACAATTGCGGTAAGCACTATATCTACGCCATCCAAAACTGCAGCTTCGCACAAAGCTTCTTCTCCTGCCAGAACCTTAATATTTGTTCCAGCCAAAGCCATTTTTACCGCTTGATATTTACTTTCATCTGTAATTACAACCAGTTCTGGTTTAAACTTTAAAGCTTGCTCAATTAACAATGCTGCATTCCCGTTCCCAGTTAACGCAGAAACCCTATACAATTCAGGGTTCCCCTCAATAACCGTTAAAGCTTGGGTACCTACAGATCCCGTAGCACCTAAAATGGATATATTTTTCAATTAAACTCCCCTCTCTTCTTCGTCATCACTCTGACGAGTTATAAAACTACTTAAATCATCCGCTATCTTCCTGTCGTTGGCAAGGCGTGGAACTTTATTTTGTCCCCCCAACTTACCTTGTGTCCTCATATAGCTTACAAACGCATCTTTTTGTAAAGAACGAATGATCAAAGGTTGCAATATTTTCCCCTCAATAAGGTCAAAATAGTAAATATTCTTTTTTTGCAAAGCCTCATCTACCTTTTTACTAAAGGACACCATATCTGCTGGCGGATTAGAAAACTCTACAAACCACTCATGATAAGGCAATTCGCCTGCAGGGGTACTCACTTGAGGAGCAACCGTAAATTCGGTAATTCCAACCCCCTCTTCATTGGCAACCGACAACAATGCATGTTCAACCTCTTCACCAATCACATGCTCGCCAAAGGCCGATATAAAATGTTTAATTCGGCCTGTCACCATAATCTTATATGGATCTTTAGATACAAACTTAACGGTATCCCCAATCACATATCCCCAAAGTCCGGCATTCGTATTTAAAACCAATGCATAATTTGTATCCAGCTCTACTTCGCCCAAACTTAAGCGGGTAGGATGGTCATTGTAAAACTCATCTGTTGGAATAAACTCATAAAACATTCCGGCATTTGCCAGTAGCAATAAGCCTTTATCTTGCTGACTATCCTGATAAGCAATAAATCCTTCTGATGCAGGGTACGTCTCTATCGAATCTATCTTTCGGCCAATACTGGCTTCAATTTTTGAGCGATAAGGTTCATAATTCACGCCACCGTAAACAAACAATTCAAAATTAGGGAAGATGTCTTTGATCTTTTTACCACCCGACTTTTCTGTCAGTCTATCAAAATACATCTGTACCCAAGGTGGTATCCCCGAAATCAGGGTCATATCCTGGTTGATTGTTTCATCCACAATCGCATCAACCTTTTCTTCCCAATCCTCAATGCAATTTGTTTGATAAGAAGGCAAGCGATTCTTCTGCAAATAAGCAGGAACCAAATTGGCCACAATACCTGATAAACGACCTACATGGATACCGTTCTTTTTGCTCATTACCGGACTGCCCTGCAAGAAAATCATCTTACCATCAATAAAGCGCACATTCCCTGTCTCATGAACATAGGTCAATAAGGCATTACGTGCAGCCTTAATGTGCTCGGGCATAGATGCAGCAGAAATGGGAATGTATTTTACGCCTGATGTTGTGCCAGATGTTTTTGCGAAATATTGAGGCTTGCCCTTCCACATCACATTCTTTTCTCCGGCCACTACCCTATCAATATAAGGTCTTAGCTCTTCATAATCCCGTATAGGGACATGCTTTTTAAAGTCCGCGTAGGTTTTTATCGATGCGAAATGATGGTCTTTACCAAAAGAAGTGCCCTTTGCCGCAGCCACCAGCTGCTTAAGCGTATCCTGCTGAGCCTTTACTGCATTTTTTTTCCATTTGTCGATACCCTTTACTACAAAGGCAGCAAATGGCTTACTTAATGCCGCTTTTAATCCCATAAATACTGATTAAACTATATTATGAATAATGTCTGGCTCACCTTCACCTTTGTATTCGCTCATCATTTTTCTGTAGGCAATTGTTAATGCCACACTTGATAAGGGAACAACGATAAATGAGCTTAAAACATTAATAAAGAAAGCAATAACAGGCCATTGCAAATAACTAACGAACAAGTACAGCAAATGAAAACCTCCTAGAACCAATAACAGTAATAAGATTTTGGTAAAGTTCCCTTTGGTGATGGCCAGACTAAATTTGATAGACGAAAAAGGTGGCAGATTCTTATCAATGATAAAAAAGGGAAAGAAAGAAATTCGTATCCAGGTAATAAATATAGCGATTATACCTACCGAAATGGCAATATTGGTAATGATGTCCATATTAATTCCGAGGTAAATAAACGGGAATGCAATTAATATCACTAACGAATAAACGCCAATGATACAAAGCATAAAATATAACATGGCCACCAGAAATCTAATGATTTGCTTACGGGTGGGGATTGTACTTACAATACTCACATTCAAATCATCGTCCAGCAGGTGAAAGATGTATTTAAAGAGCGAAAGGTTGATGGTAAAGTAAAACATAATGAAGAAAAACGCCATCAATACGCTCAATCCCATATTTACATCCTTTAAAAAGAATGCCATTAAGCCCGAAGCGTTGGACGTAATGAACATTAAAAAGCAAAGGGTGGCGATGGAAAAGTAATTCTTCTTGGTTACCGCCCAAGCCTTGCCTATTACCTCATTTGTAGCAAACGTACTTTCCTTTAAAAACTCTATCATTGTTGTTTTAATACTATTCTTTTAAAAAAATCCTGCATAAACCCTAAGCCATAGGCTGTCAGTTGAATAAACGCAGCAATAATACTCAAAAATGCAACCTTTAACGATTTATTAACCTGCCATGAGTGAAAAAATATCAACATCAGGTATAACAACAATATAAAGTTACACAAATACGCTAAAGGCCAATAAAATATATTCATCAGCACTGTAAATATTACGCCGCAGGTAAATACCGCCGGAAAAAAGTGCACCAACTTCAACTCTGCCGGAAAATGTTTATAAATATTTATCCTTGCCCGTCCGAAAAAGTGCAATTGTTTATAAAACTGTGCAAAACTTGTACGTCTTTTATGGTAGACTACCGCTCCCGGGATCAATCCAATTTTAAATCCATTGGAATGGATCCGAATGCTATATTCAATATCTTCCCCCAATCTGGTTAAAATAAAGCCGCCGACTTTTTCCCAAACCTCGCGCGATACGCCCATATTAAAACTTCGGGGATGAAACTGCCCCATGTGTTTTTTATTACCTCTAATTCCGCCAGTAGTAAATGGAGAAGTCATGGCATAACTGATGGCCTTTTGTATGGGTGTAAAACTTTTATGTGCGGCATCCGGACCTCCATAAGCATCCAGCTTATGCTCAAAAAGATAATCTTTAACTGTCTCCAGGTAATCTTCAGGAATCAGACAGTCGGAATCAAAGACCACAAAATAATCGCCTTTGGCACGTTCGAAACCATAGTTCCTTGCAAAACCTTGCCCCTCGTTGGGTTTAAAAAAATACTTTACATCCAGTTTATTGGCGTATTTCTCTACAATGGCCTTTGCATCATTTACGGATCCATCCTCTATCACCAAAACCTCAAACTGTAAATAAGTCTGTTTGGTTAAGGTATTCAGCAATTCGTCAATTTCCTGCGGACGGTTATAAAGCGGAATAATTATTGAAAAAAACATGGATTATATGATCTCTTTTTCAATCAGGTAATGGTTACGTTCGGTCGCATTTCTAGTCACCAGCTCGGCCACAAAGCCTGTTAAAAACAACTGTGAACCTACGATAATCGCCACAAGCGCTATATAAAATAAAGGCTGATCTGTGACATCCCTTTTGTAAGGGGTACTCATCCAAATGTGATATAGTTTAACGCCAATCAGCCAGATCGCCATAAATGTTCCCAAAAGAAAGCTCAATACGCCCAATGAACCGAAAAAGTGCATTGGTCTTTTACCAAACTTCCCTACAAAGAAGATAGACAACAGATCCAAAAATCCGTTGATAAATCGGCTAAGTCCGAATTTGGTTACGCCATACTTACGTGCCCTGTGTTCTACAACCTGCTCTCCTATCTTTTTAAATCCTGCCCATTTAGCAATTACAGGAATATAACGGTGCATCTCTCCGTAAACTTCAATGGTTTTCACCACATTCTTACGATAAGCTTTTAAACCGCAATTGAAATCGTTTAATTTTATGCCCGACATGCGACGTGTTGCCGCATTAAATAATTTAGTAGGAATCGTTTTAGTAATCGGATCGTAGCGCTTCTTCTTCCAACCCGAAATGATATCCAGCTTCTCTTCGTTTATTCTACGATAAAGTTCTGGTATTTCGTCTGGACTATCCTGCAAATCGGCATCCATGGTAATGATCACATTTCCTTCGGCCGCAGCAAAGGCTACATTTAGCGCTGCTGATTTACCATAATTCCTCCTGAATTTGATGGCTTTCACCCCATCGTACTCCGTTTTCAATTCTTCAATAACTGCCCATGAGGAATCTGTACTTCCATCATCAACAAAAAGAATCTCGTAAGAAAAGTTATTTTCCCGCATTACCTTGGCTATCCAAGCTGTTAATTCGGGAAGAGACTCGTCTTCATTATATAAAGGGATGACTACAGAAATATCCATGTGTGCTTATAAACGCTAAAAACCAAATGCAAACTTAGAGAAATAAAATGTCCTTCCATTAAATCCGGAGAAAATTTTATCTGATATAAAGATGCCGGCCTTCAATCGAAAGCCGGCATCGGTTTTATAATAAAAACTAAAATATGTTTATGACTACTTTAATAACGAGTCAAACTGTTTCCTCAGCGCTGGATCTGAAGGTCTCTTCGCATCACCAGAAACGATTTTACCTGTCGGATCAATTAGAATAAACCTCGGAATAGAATTGATGTTATACTTCTTCACAAAATCAGAACTAAAATCCTTATCGGCCATCAACTGAATGCCTTGCAATTTATTATCATTCACATAACTGATCCATTTAGCTTTATCGGCCATACGATCAACAGAAAGACTTACAAAATGGATATTTTTATCATGGTAGTCATTTTCGATTTTAGTCAAGAACGGGATCTCCGCTTTGCAAGGTCCGCACCAGGTAGCCCATACATCAATGTAAACATATTTACCCCGTAAGGATTTTAAAGAAACCAGCTTACCATTTATATCCGTATAATTAAAATCAGGTGAAACGGCATTGGACGACATGTTTTTATAATTGATATAGATTTCCATTATACCTTTTTTATATGTCTCATTGGTAGTGCCGGCCATAAAATCTTTATAAGCGGATTCTTTGGCACCAGCATTTTTCACCGATTTAATAACCGTGCCTGTAAATGTATAAAGCAGGTATTCTTTAATAAAAGGATCACTGATCTCTGCAGCTATAACTTTAAGCATCGCTACATTGTCCCCTCCGTAACCAAGAGCGGTATCGGCCAGATATTTTTTACGTTGCACACCTTTAAGATAATCATTTAACCATGTCCTGTATGCTGCTGAAGTCTTAAACAACGCAGCATCATTTAAATCTGTGCTTTTCCTTATAATATCATCAAGACGTTTCCTTTCATCATTGCTAAGTCTTTTTGGGAAAGCCTTCTTTTGTGCAGAATCTATTAATTTATAAAAGTTTGGTTCTCCTCTTTTCTCCTGTACCACCTTACCAAAATTTTCCATGCCTACAGAATCCATACCGTAATAAATCTGGTAATGAGCCAACACATTATAACTGTAAAACATGACATCCTTTTCTTTAAGTATGCTTAAATCAGAAAGCTTATCTTTAGCTATTTGGGCATTAAAATCAGCTCTAAAATCATTAACCCTATTGATAAATGAATCTATAGGAATCTGGTAACCTTTGTACAAATATTCACCATTTGCCATAGGAACATATTTTGCCAAGATTACCTGCTTATCTTTTACCAGGGAATCTGAAAGATCGGTTTTGGCGTTTTGGGCAAAGCTATTGTACCCCAGCAGTATAAAAATGCTACTTATTAATTTTAATTTCATTATTATATCGTTTTATTTATGATTAAGTTCCATACCAGGGTTGAACATTTGAACCCTAACAGGAATCTCAAAAGTATATTGCGCACTGTGTGGTGCAAGCGTAGCATCAATGGCCTGCGTATCCAAATTAAGTCGGTTAACAACAGGCATACGCCCCTCCTGATCTAAACGTTTCATATCAAACCATCTGAGGCCAGAGTAAGCCAACTCCCGTCTACGTTCAGCCAGCACTTTTATTAAAGCTTCTTCTCCTGTACTTGCAGTCTGATCTACATAAGCTCCAGTTTTAATCCGGTTTTTTCTTAAAACGTTCACAATGATCATCGAATTAGTAAAATCGCCCTGTCTTGCCAGTACCTCAGCCTTTGTCAACTCCATTTCCGGAAAGGATATTCCAAAATTATAGTTACCAGGCAAAGACCCTCTTCCAAGTCCAGCATTGCTGGTCGTTGTTAAAAAAGTATAACGGATATCATCATTGTTAAAATAAGTTTTCAGATCCACAGAATAGAGCATAGAAGACGGTGCGCTATAATCTATTGAAGTACGTTGCCATAACACTTCCGGACTCAGTTCATAATCTGGAAAATCCATATCACTTGCAAACGAATTGTAATTCAAAGTACTGTGTGGTGCCACCAAAGCCATCTCCGCATATTTCTTTGCATTGACATAATCAGCCATATATAAATAAATTCTGCTTAGCAATCCGTAAGCCACATATTTGGTTACCCTGTAACGGTTTAAATTACTTGTAGGTACCGATGCGGCGGCTTTCAAAACATCACTGATCATAAGATCCAGCGTTGCCTTTACTGAAGACCGCATAGGCGCTTTATCAGTTACATTGATACTGGTAACCAGGGGAAGACCAGGATCAGTTGCTGCTGTTACAGGATTATAAGCCTTTGCAAATACGGTAAGTAAATCCAGGTAACAATTAGCTCTTATAACCAACGCTTCTCCCATTACCTGTTCCTTCTTTTCCATTGTACCATCAGTAGCCTTCATCACATCATTTATGATGACATTGGTACTATAAATCACGTTGTAAAGTGGCCCCCAGACCTCCGGATCGGCCTTTTGATTAATAGTAATGATTGGACGCCAATAATAAGCATTTGCAACGGCAGACTGGTTTAGGGCATCAAATGAATTCAGATTATCATCTGTAAAATGCAGTAAACTAACTTGAAAAGTCTGGGTTAAAGTACGTGAGTTCAATAACCCTTCATAGTCACTTACCTTTTCTGGTAAAATCAGCCCTTTGGGCTTAATGTCAAGAAATTTATTACAGCCACAAAGTGCGCTTGTAAAAAACAATATCAGAACTATATATTTAAGTTTCATATTGGCTGATGTTAAAAGTTGGTTAAAAATGTAAGGCTATATAAAGGTTGGTTTTCCAATGTTCGTACGCCAGTAAGACGGTTTATCGCATCAGGATCAATGTCATTCCCACTAAAAGTATAGCGGAAAGCATTCTGTACCTGTAAACGCAGCTGTGTATTTTTCAACCCCAGCTTTTGGATAAATGGCGCATTAGCATGGTAGGTAACTACCACATCTCTTAGTCGGATGTAATCAGCTTTACGTACAAACTCCGAGGCATACTGATAACCATATAAAGCATACGTCTGATAGTAACCCGGTGCGACACTACTGGCCCTAACATATCCAGGGACCCTTGTATTGGCTTCATCACCTGTCTTCTTCCAAAAATTTGATGACCCGGTGAGTGGGTTGTTAGTGTAACCACCAATATTATTTGGGTTAGGTTGTTCTACGCGCATCACATGCCCGCCATAATACATGAATAAAGCAGAAATATCAAAGGAACCTATACTAAACTGGTTATTTAATCCCAATACATATTTAGGTGTAGTGGTTCCATTGTAGATCAAATCTTCCTGGGTTACATCAACCTTACTGTTACCATAAAAGGCCAGTATTTTTTGATTACCACTTTTGTCCAGTACGTAGGGCTGACCCGCGGCATTTAATCCACCATAGTTGTAACTATACAAAGCACCGAGTGGCATACCTTTTACCGAATTATCACGACTAACGATATACTCTGAATTCGAAAACTCTGTTGCTTTTACATCCAGTACTTTATTCTGATTAAAAGAAGCAGTTAATTGAGTATTCCATCCAAATCGACCTGATTTGACATTTTGGGTATTTACCATGAACTCAAAACCTCTATTCTCTATAGAAGCGGTATTGGCCATGTAATGGTTAAAACCAGAAGTAGGATCGGCATCAAACTCACCAAATACATCTGTAGCCTTTTTGAGATACCAGTCAACCGAACCAGAAATCCGATGATTGAATAAAGTATAATCTAAGCCGAGATTGTAATTTTTTGTAGTTTCCCACCTTAGCGACTGATTCTCAGGACTTAGTACAGTATTAGATATCAGAGGTACATTTAACAGTGTATTCAGCCCTGTTTTTAGGATCAGGAAAGAACCGTTATTGCTGGTAGGTACATTTCCGTTAAAACCTGTCGCTGCCCTAAATTGCAATTGGTTAATCCAGTCCAGCTTTTTAACAAAATCTTCTTCCCCTACTCTCCAGTTTACTCCCGCAGACCATAATGGCTTATTTCTATACTTTGGATCTACACCAAACAGGTTAGACTTGTCAATCCTGAAGCTACCAGTGGCCACATATTTAGCCTTATAAATATAAGTCCCCTGTCCATAAAAAGACAAGAACCTGCGCTCTGATTCTGTTTCGCCAAAATAATCTGTATTCTTAAAACTAGCATAGCCGATATTATCAAATGCGGGTAAAAATGCATTATTTAATTCACCCATATTAATAGGTTTACTAATCATAGACTGACCATCATAACCAAAGAAAGTAGTGGTATACCCCTGATTTAACGTTCTCTTTTGTTCTGCTCCGAATATACCGGACAAATCATGGTCTTCACCAAATTTATGGCTCAAATTAAGCTGCGCCCTAAGTGTATAGTTCGTTAATTTTTGATTTTGTCGCTTTAAAATATTTCCCTGTGGCATATTAGAAAAAATTGCCTTACCAGTCAGCAGATCCTTAAGTGCCATAGTACTTACCATCTTAACAGCGGCATAACTATCCTCCAGTTGGAGCTGATCCGACAGACCGTTTTGGTGCTCATAGTTACCACCAACATCTGCATTTAACCAATTGGTGATTTTAGCATTCAGCCTTCCCTGAAAACGAACAGAGGATTGTTTTAAGGCATTGGTATTGCTATTAAGCTCCCTATAAGGATAATAAAACTGGTCTGGAAGACCTGCAGCCATTAATTCCGCATTTCTCACTGGAGTAACTACTTTCCCCGTAGATGTTCGATATGGTTCCATGGATACGGGTAATGCATTTCCATTTCCATCCACCAGGTGTTCATAAGGATAAAAATCTGAGTACTCAGGGGTATTCCCACTTTTAAATACCCCATTGGTATAAGTACCTTTAAAGTCTAGATTAAAACGTTGAGAAAATTTGTAGGTATTGGCCACGTTGAGGATGAACTGTTTGTTCTCAGACCTGCGGTTCACAGGAGTTTCAGCAACGTAATTAATACCCAGCATATATGTACTTACACCACCTCCCCCACTTACATCGAAGTTTACATTCCTGGCTTGTCTTTGCTGATAAAACAACCGCTCATAGTCATTTAAATTGTCGTGAGCACCTAATGCAAGCAATTTTTCGTCCACCTGGGCCTGACTCAGTACCGGATTAGTAACCCCGGTACGCGGACCAGCAAACAAAATCTCCTGAGCAGGGTTCATTTTAGAATACCCCAATTGAAATAAGGTATATGAAGGCTTAGCTGTATAAAAATTTTCCTTTTGCAATTGTACAAACTCACTTGCAGGAGCATAATTTAAGTAGCTAAAATCAGGTTTACTTTGTATAGCAAGAGAACTACGCAGATTAAAAACTGGCTTCCCAACTTTCCCTCTACGGGTTTCTACAATAATGACCCCATTGGATGCCCTTACCCCATAAATAGCAGCTGATGCTGCATCACGCAATACACTTACAGATACAATGTCATTTGGATTAATAGTTCTTAAATCAATTTCTGTTGGAAAACCATCCAATACAATTAAAGGCTGTTTTACTGCATCAAAAGTGGATACTCCCCTAATGGTGAGTTCTCCGGTTTGACCATTATATACCAATCCTGGAACTTTTCCTTCCAAACTTTCCAGAAAATTTCCCGTTATAGCCTCCCGTTGCTGGTATTGTTTTTCATTTATGGTTGATGCCGCGCCTGTTAGCTGATCTTTTTTGATTTTTTGATACCCGGTACTGATCACCCCTACTTCTTCTAAATCTGAATCAGCAGACTCAAGATTAATACTCATTATCCCTTTTACAGGTACTTCTTTCGTTTTATACCCTAAATAAGAAATTACCAGCACTACTTTTTCATCAATTCCGGTGAATACAAAACTACCGTTAGCATCAGTAATCACTATCCTATCCGAATTTTTAACTTTTACTGTCGCACCTGGTAAGGGCTTACCCTTTTCATCACTTACTTTTCCGCGAACGTCAATTCTTGCAAAATAAGAATTCACAATATCCAATAAGGATTCTTCCTTCATTGCAACAATTACCGCCTTGTTTTTTAAGACATAAACCAGTCGCTGGCTATTAAATATCTGTTTCAAAACCGTTTCCAATTGTTGCTGTTTTGCGTTTATCGTTACTGGCTTTGCCATTTTCAGCATTTCATCTGAATAAAGAAAATCATAGCCAGTCTGCAATCGCAATTCATTAAACAACTGTAACAATGGAGCGTTCTTTGCCGATATCGTAACTTTCTGCGCAACACTTTTAGCGCTCACTTGTATAAATAAGGCAGTAATTATGATGATGGTTAACCTCATAATACGTATTAATTGACCAGCACGATAGGTTTTAAACCTATGCCGGGTTAGATCATAAAAATTCATAAATTTGTTTAGTTTGGGTTGTGTTGATAATTATTGTTTAGTCGCAATTCTGATAACTGTTTCCCGAACACAAAGCCAGGGGCCTCTCACCGCCTCTGGTTTTTTTGTTCTTCTTTTTTGGCGCTCGCCGATTCAGGTAAATTTTATATCACTATAATCCGCCTCCCTTCAACTTTAAATTTCACCAATTTTGTTGATTCCAGCATTTCGAGTACATCAGCTACGTTTTTATACCGACTAATGGTGCCCCCAAAACGGTCTTTACTGATTTCTCCTTTATACACCACTTCCACATCATACCATCGCGACAACTTGCGCATAATAGAGGAAAGGGATTCACTATTAAATTTAAAATACCCATTCTTCCAAGCCACAGCCTCTTCTGTATCTGCCTGATTAATCTTTATAGGTCCAGCGGCTAAAACAGCTTGCTGACCAGGTTTTAAGATGACAAAAGCATCAGTTACATGAACCGCATTGCTATTACCGTCAAGACTAACACGTACACTACCTTCCAATAGGGTCGTTTTAGTTAACTCTTCGTCACTATAAGCATTAACATTAAAGTGTGTACCCAGTACTTCAACTTCTTGTTTATCTGTTTGGACTATAAATGGATGTGACTTATCTTTTGCTACTTCAAAATATGCTTCGCCAATTAACTGAACCTTACGTTGATTAAGGCCAACAAAATCAGACGGAAATTTGATACTTGAAGCAGCATTTAACCATACCTTACTTCCGTCTGGCAATACCACTTGATATTGTCCACCTTTTGGTGTGCTGATCTTATTTAAACGATTTTCATCCCCCCGCCCTGCTGCACCTTTCACTTCGTAAACCAATTGCCCGTCCGAAGTTTTGTTAATACTAATCCCCGATTCATCTGCCAACTTACCATTTACAGCATCCGACAAATTAATCTGTTTACCATTGGCCAAAGTTAAGATTGCAGTATTTTTACCTATAGCGATGTGCTTAGCATCAGCAAGATCATCCTTAAAAAGACTACCTGCATTATATAAATACGCTGGAGTCCCAATAATCAAAAGAATTGCAGCAGCAGCTACCGTGCGATACCATAACCTAGTGCCTATAAAACGCTCATATATTGGTTGATCTCCAGTATTAATTTTAGACTGTATCCGGTCAAACAACCTCGACTTCACATCCTCAGCATTTTCGGGCTTTGACGTAAATACAACTTCAGGTTCATCATCAGCATTTAATGCAGACCAACTATGCAACTTGCTCTTGTCTTCAGCAGTTGCTTTTCCTACTAAAAACTTTTTTGCTAAACCTTTTACTTCCTCATTGTTCATAACCTAAAATTGGGCGTTTGAATGTATAGAGTATACACCAGACAATTTACCCTTAGTCCAAAATGAAAATATTTTTAAAATGCTTTAAAAAAGCAAATGCATAGAATTGCCTACATTGCTCCTGATGACTTTTAGTGCCTTCGTTAAATGCGCTTCAGCTGTTTTCTGTGAAATATTTAACTCTTCGGCAACATCCGACAGTGCTCTATCCTGCAGTTTTACATATTGAAATACCAGGCGGCATTTCTCGGGAAGCTGATTAGAAAGCGTTTCGACAATCTCAAGTAACAGCTTATTTTCCAAATCAGTATCAAAAGACGCATAATCCGTCAACGTTGTCTGATAAGCCTCTTCATTCAGCCTATCTTTCTTATCTCTGGCCACATAACGATAAACCTCATACCTAACCATTGCAGCCAGATAAACCGGCAAAGACTGAATAACAAGTGTCAAACGCTTTTTCCAAAGCAGCACAAAAACATCCTGAACTACCTCTTCCGTAGCCTCTTGAGATTTTAGTATCCTATGTGCAATGTAATATAGTTTGTCCCAATACCTGTTATAAATCTCCTTATACACGCCATCATCTCCATCTCTTAACATGGCAGCCAATTCACTATCTTTTAGCTCTGTATAGGCAATCATAAATCTTCCGGCCTAAAATTAGTCAATTAGCCTAGTAATCATCAAGATTTATTTTTTTAACTCAGCACTCCGCTCCGTTCTCTGCTCCCTACCTGTGCTCCCTACTTATACTCGCTGCTAAAATATACTCCTGCTTATACTCCCTGCTAAAATAAAAATCAGTTTCTCAGAGGAGACCTCAGGCGCTTTTGCTTTTTCAGCAAAAGATGCCAGGCTCCGAAGAGAATACTTATTTTTATCCTTATTTTTGCACCTGAATGAAAGTAACTTACACCAGGACGCTCGCCCGAAAAACGTTGTTAACATTTCTTGTATTTGTCATTATTCTTGCTATAGCAGCCCTTTTTGTGCGTAATGCTATTACTAAAAAACTAGAGGATATCTCTAAATTGGCCAGTAATATTGAGCATCGACTTAAACCAGAGCAGGCTCTTTTATTACTCCATCAGGCAGAAGATGACTTTCAAGAATCGCTATTGGACATTAACGGGCCCAAAAGCAATGACTATAAAGTTAAGCTAACGCTGGCTTTCAACAAAATAGACACCTTATTAAATACCCAAACAGATACGACTCAACTAACGGCTGCACAAGGCAACCAGGTAAAGGTATGGTACAATAAAAAACTGGAACTTTCGAACAGACTTTTTGGACTTAAACACAATTTCGACTCCCTGCTAACAGTTTATGCTCAGTTTAATGGTCAGACTAACTTAACTGAAATCAGCACGAACTTAAAAACGCACAAAAAGAAATTCAACAGCAAAACAGATACAATAAGAAAAGCTGGATCTGTAGAGAAAAAAGGACTTTTTGGAAGGTTAAAAGATGCGATTTCTAATAAACAAGGTGCCGCTGGTGGTGTGGTAGAAATTAATCACAACACAAACACCGCGGAGCTAGCCACACAAAAAATTATTGCCCGCGACAGGACTAACAATGCAAAAAAGCTTCAGGAGCTGCAGCAACATAATGTTAAAATGCTAAGTATGCAAAGGGAACTCATCTCCCTCAATACGAATATCACCAATGAACTGGAACGTATTGTAAATGATTTAAAAGACATTAACTACAAAATGGCGGATGAGTTGAAAGATATGGCTTTTAAAAACTATCAGGAAACGACATCATTACTCAATAAATTTTACCTCGCTGCCTTATCCCTCGTACTGCTGTTTGCTGCGTTACTGATCATTTTTATCTTTCAACTGAATAAATCGGAACGACAGCTGCTAAAGGAAAACGAAAGATCTGTAAATATTGCTCGACAAAAAATGGACCTGCTCACACACATGACGCATGAGATCAGAAATCCATTAACAACCATAAAGGGCTTCCTTTATATCTTCGCAAAAACTACACTTACACAACGTCAGACAGATATGCTTGAATCTATAAAGGGCTCTTCAGAAATGTTGCTGCGTACTTTAAACGACACCCTGGATGCCGCTAAAATGGAAACCAGTGAGTTAAAAATAGAAAGCGATCCTTTCAACCCTTATTCAACTATTAATCAGGTAGTCGAAAGCATGAGCTATAGCGCTACCAAAAAGAAACTGGAACTCAGTTATAATTTTAAAGGTGATATGGAAGCCCAGGTGCTGGGCGATGCTTTTAGGTTAAAACAAATCATGGTTAACCTTTTAAGCAATGCGATAAAGTATACAAACGAAGGAAAGGTGACCATCAATGCGGAATTGTTAACCGAGGATACTCGACTACAAGTAGATATCATAGATACAGGAATGGGTATTAGCCCCGACCAGCAAGCCAATCTTTTCTCTCAGTATTATCAAACCAACTCTGCAAAAGGACAAGTAGGTACCGGCTTAGGCTTATACATATGTAAACAGCTGGTAGAAATGCAGAAAGGAAAAATCAGTGTTAAAAGTGAACTTGGTGTAGGCACCACTTTCAGCTTCTTTATTCCTTATCCAAAAGCTTAAAAGCAATAAAAAGCCCTCTTTCTGTTTAAAGAAAGAGGGCTAATAGACTCTTATTACTAAAGCTTTCCTACTTAGTTATCATTAATATACAAGGGTAGTTCTTTCTTAAGAACTGCACCAAAAAGCAATGCAATTACAAATACTATAATCATTCCGATAACATGTCCTTGTATGGTTTGCATAATGGTTCCTTGATTTTTTCGTTCGAAATCGGCATTCATTTCTGCTACTTTTTTATCAACCTGTTCTTCATCAACACCTTGGTTCTTCATCAATGAAGATGTTGCTCCAACTACAGTATTCTGAATCCTTTCAGTCATATCCTTTTCAATAAATTTATTGAAAATCACATTCCCTACATTGGATATGGCATATGTAACTAAAAACATAATGAAAATACCTGATGTCGCCTGCCTTAAAGTCCAAAATCCCCCGATTTTTTTTCTAAGGTCTAAGCAAAAAAGCACCGCTACAATAAGAGGAATTATTAAGCCTACTCCTATTGGAATAAGGAAAATTGCCATCATAGATTTAGCTCCCACCAAAAGATAAGCGGAAAGTATACCTAATACTAAAGCGATCAAGCCTAGTCCTATTCCATTCTTTACTGCCTCAGGCTTTAAATTTTCTAAAGTCTTCGTATTCTCTACCATAATTTCATTTCTAAAATAATTAGTCGTTAAATGCAGCAATCAGTGAATAAACTGCGATATCAAATTCCTTATTGGCACTATACGTCTCCAATTCTTTAATTACCTCTTCGTTGGCTTTTGGCTGATGGAAGAAAACCATAAATGGAACAAAAAGTTCTTCCATTTCCTCGCCCAACTCAATCATACCGGCATGACTGCAAATATCTTCTACACTGCTCTCTACCAATTGTTGATTGGTAATCAGGTCTTCATAAATATGAAACTCGTCCTGAAACTCGTCCTCTTCTACCAGTAAAAACTCTTTAAGGAAATCATCCAGTTCAGGCTTGATCTTTTCGTCGTGACACTCATTAATGTACAACAATAGGTTTAACAATTCTGTACCCCTATCAATTGTATCTTCTTCAATATCTGCCCATTCTTCCGAATCCAAATAATCTTCTTCCAGTTTCTTCACATCATTGGCAAAGAAATTAATCATCAACAAATCAAAGAAAACTTCTCTCAATTCATCAAAAGCAGGATGCTCATCAAAAGCTGCATCAAACTCCCCTACCTTCTCCAAAAACCCAAGATCCTTGCTAAACACTTCAATTAAATCCTCTTTAAGTTTAACCGAATCTTTTCCTGAGGCTGCCGAAAACTTTTCCAGTGATGCGATCAGCGCTGCTTTTACATAATTATCCATAAGATTGTAATTGTTTGTTATTGTATACCAGCTTTACTTTACCGGTTAATTTTTTATTTAGTAGTGGCGAATTTGCCGACTTAGAAAAGTTGTTCTCTGACTTATACAACCACTCCTCAGTGGCATTATAAAGGGTAAAATTAGCTTCTGCATCTTTTTCAATCACCGGAACAGTTAAACCTAGCAATATGCGCGGGTTTACTGAAAGTTTCTCTGCAATCTGCCCTGCATCCAGTCCTGCTTTAAGCAATAACGGCAATACAGTCTGCAAAGCAATAATGCCATAGGCGGCGATTTCAAACTCTACATCTTTAAACTCAATTTCATGTGGACGATGTTGTGAACTTACCGCATCAATTGTTCCGTCTTTTAAACCACTTATTAAAGCTTTAATATCAGTTTTACCACGCAAAGGAGGTTTCACCTTATAATTGCTATCAAAATCGTTTAACAGCTCTTCTGTAAACACCAGCTGATGTGCTGCCACATCGCAAGTGATTTTAACGCCGTCTTTTTTAGCCTTTTTAATTAGTGCAACAGAACCCGCAGTAGAAATATTGCTGATGTGTACTGTCGCATCGTGATAAGTTGCTAAAAATATATCTCTGCTGATGTGCATTTCTTCTGCCAAAGCAGGCAGACCTTTCATACCCAACAGCACACTGTTCTTACTTTCGTTGATTTGTGATTTACCAGCTATGGATTTGTTTTCAGGATATACCATCAGCAAACCATTTAGCCCTTTTGCATATTGTAGCGCACGACTCATAAAGCCATCATCGCTGATTGCTTTTGTACCATCAGAAAATGCAACTGCACCGGCCAATTTCATGTCGTACATCTCGGCAAGTTCTTTGCCTTCCAAATCCTGACTCACCGCCCCCACAGGCAATACATCTACTAAATTACCTTTCGCCTTATTAATGATATAAGCAATTTCACCCTTAGATTGAACCACCGGTTTGGTATGTGGCAAAACAGCCAATCCAGTAAAACCTCCAGCAGCCGCAGCTGCTGTTGCGGTATAGATGTCTTCTTTGGTTTCAATTCCGGGGTCACCGATAGCACAGTTCAAATCAAAGAAACCCGGTGAAAGTACCGAGCCCGAACCATCAAAAATGGTTTCACCTTTCGTCGCTTTCAAGGTACCCAATTTGCTTTCTATAGCAGTAATTTTGCCATGCTCTACACGTACATCACATTTCTGCTGGTTAAATTGACTGTTGGGATCGGCAATGGTTACGCCTGTGATGAGAAGATTCATGTTGTTTGTATATTTTTTGTAGGATTAAAAAATCTGATCAATAGGATTTCAATGGCTAAGAAAACAACAGCCAAAATTAGGCAAAGTTTCCATAACTCGCTGCTGTTATTTTTCATCTCTATATTCATAGATAATGCGTCTTTCTTAGAATTATAAAACATTATATTTTGCTTGTTAAACAAGGCTTTAATTTCATTTTCGTCAGCATAATGCATATCGGACTCTGTCCTATCATCATTAAATGCCACAACAGATAATACAGAATCTGCCTTCTTCAACTCATAAAAGCCCGATTTCTTCACCTGGTCGGCCACATATAAAAGCGTTTTCCCCGGTGTTTGTCTAACCTCAGGGATCACCTCAAAGCCAGACGAAACCAGTTTTAAAGATTGGTTGCCAGTTAAATTGATCTTTGCGCTTTCCAGCACATTGCTTTTTCCAGTTACGTAGTAAAATGGCTGCTCCCTACTACTGGCAAAGGCTATTTTAAACATTAGTGGAACAAAAACGGGGTGTCTGGCCATGTTACCATCCTTCGCATCTAGAGAACTTGCCGACAAGTACACTTTGCCAGCCCCCAGATTATACCTTGCAAAAAGAAATTTATTAAGAGGCAGTTTAAGGATGTTCTCCTTGTTGCTGGTATTTTGCTCTGCGTAACTAAAATACCTGTTCAAAACCGGTAAATCAATATTTTCTGGAACCTGCTCAAATACATCTTTAAATACAGAATTCTTAAGATCGATGGTACTGGCTATTGCCGGACCAACATTTAACTGCTGTACAGCGGGTAGTGACAAGCCAGTTAAAAATGGAGTATATATTGCAGCATTGGCGTCCAAATCAGGAAATACAATAACTGAACCACCATTTTCTACATACAGCTTTAGCTGCTGGGCCAATCCTGATGAAGGCTCTTTCAATCCATCCAATACAATCAGGCTATACTCAGGGAAAGCCGAATATCTGATATTAGACTCTGGCATTTCTGTAAGCTTAAAATAAGCATCGGCCGAAAAAAGCGAACGGATATATTTATCTGCGGGGTTACCACTAATGCTCAACACCTTCAAATCCTCCGCTACCTTGAAAGTAAAATTCAATTCATCATCAAAGGTCAACGGAAAATCCTTGATACTTAATGTGCCTTTTTGCCATCCGCCCTTAAGGCCGCTAAAAGATAGTGTGTCTTTTAAAGATTTCCCGGCTGGGATATTCACATTACCAATCGCCTTTTGCTGCTTATTGATACTTAACTTTAAAGGTACATCTACGGCATCCTCATCACCATAATTTTGAAGTTGCACCACAAATTGTTCTGTTTGGTTGGGCAAATGAACTGGCGAGATGCTCCAAATGCTATCTGCTGATATGTTGGGCAGACTATTTGCATTTAACTTTATAAATGAATAGCTGATATCCTTATTCGTTTTAAGGGCCTGTGTACCCACAAAGTTTTTCTGAAAATCGGAAAGCAAATAAGCCTGCTCGTTTTTATTTGCAGCTTGATCAGTCTCCAAACGATTGATCACCTGTGGTAAAGATCTGCTGGTTGCCGAAATTTTTATGCCATCCAGCAAACTCATAAATTCCTCTTTATTGACTGCCCGCTGGTGCTTCCCCTCAAAATCATTGGTTACCAATTTAAATTGATCTGTCATCGCGTACGCCCTTGCAATTTCTTTCGCTTTCCGCTTGGCTTCTTCCAGTAGATTTCCTTCCTTATTCAGGCTTTCCATACTGTAAGAATTATCAATATAAATGCTGATCAGATTACCCGCCGCATTTTTATTATTTTGATTTGATGAAGGAATAAAAGGTCTGGCGAAAGCCAATACCAGGAAAATAATGGCCAATACTCTACATAATAGAACCAGTAAATTCTTCAGCTTTTCTTTAGATGAATTTTGCTCCTGAACAGCCGTAAGAAACTGTACGTTACTGAAATAGATCTTTTTAAATTTCCGGAAATTGAATAAATGAATTACAATAGGGATGGCTATTGCCAGTAGTGCTAAAAGAAAACCTGGGTATAGGAAATTCATTAAAAAACAAAGTTAATACTTTTACATGAATTTCTTCATAGCTGCATATAAAGTTTCGTCTAATCTGTAAACATCTTCCCTAAATTGTATGACTCCTTTCTGTGGCCATGCAGTAATGTAATTGATGATCAATGGTATCGGCTTTTTGGTTCCAAACCATTTAGGTTTTAACTTGAATATATTTAATGTATCAGCTTTCTTTGCCATTTTTTTATGGAACACCTCCATTTTTGTGGTATCAATTGGCGGCAAGTTTACTTCCATCCGCAGCTGATCGTACTGATATTTATCTTTAACCATCATTTCGGCAAACTCTAAAGGTTTTTCTACCCGCACACAACCATGACTAATAGCTCTATTGCCCCGAGAAAATCCACTTTTATTATTGGTGTCATGTAGGTAAATGCTCGACCCATTGTCGAATATAAATTTGAATTTACCTAAGGCATTCCCCTCACCTGATCCTTGTTTAAACTGATATGGCAACTTTTCTCTTGGGTACCTGCTCCATTGTATAGTATCCGGATCATTAACCTGCTTTCCTTTGTAATAAACCTTAATGTTGTTATTAGAAAGATAATACGGGTCTTTAACCGCTTGCCAGTAAATTTCATTCCGGGCAATACTTACCGGAATATTCCATATTGGGTTTACCTGAATAGAGTTTAGCTTACTGTACAATATTGGCGTTTCATGATTTTTTGGCTTATCATCCAGATTGCCAGATTTAGTATATAACTTTATTTTTTCAGCGTAGTCCTTTTCACGTGCTTCGCCCACACATACTTTCATGTGGCTTAACGTATCTTCCTTGCTAAACCAGGTCAAAGAAAAATCAGGAATATTCACTTCAACATACTCTTCCCCAAGATCGGGCAATTTCCACCTCAATCTTTCCATATTCACTTGTATGGTTTTTAAAGTCTGATTATCTTTATTCCCTTTTTTCTCCAGCTTTAACATTGCTTGCTGCAATTCGCGATACTTCTCCGAACTCGGCTGAATGGAAATAAGTAATTTTTGCAGGTCATCAGTACCCAGCACAGCCGTCATACTTGCACTATCAGGTCTTTTTACTGGCACATAATAGCGCGAAAGTAATTTACGTGGGTTTACACTGCCATAGTAAACAAAATTATTGTACTTAATCAGACTCTCTGCCGCGTTCAATTCTAAATCTGCAACGACAGGGTAAACCTCTGCAATGGAGTTAAACTTATTATCGGCCAACATTTCTAGTAGTGCTTTTAATTTCTTATATCCAAATACTTCTGGATTAAAACCGTGTTCTTCGCTTCTGCTGATATAATTTTGAAGGGAGTCTAATGCGCCACTCACAAAATACTTAGTAACCAAGCGTGGCTCACTATTATTACGGATGTAATACGTTTTAAGCGTATTCGGATTAGAAAAATTGCCCTGCAAAGAATCAAAATGTCTTTTAAAAACGACGTTATATTCAGCAGTATCAAATTTTTTATAGAGCTTATTGTCAAAATGCTTAGCCAGAACCAAACCGACTTCCGGTGTATCCTTAAACCAGTTACAGGCATTTAGTAATAAACAAATTGGGATTAGTAAAAATAGGGTTTTCTTCAAAATGGTGATATTGACTGCAAAAATAATGTTTATTTGCAATTACAATGCCATTAATCAAATTAAGCTACTTAATACCCTGCTTTTTCAGTTCCTTTTTAGTCAGTTCCTTTTTTAGTACTTCAACTGGCAGAGCAGCAATATATGTCTTTCTAGCTTCCAGAATAACATTTGGATCTTCCTGGGTAGAAAAGCGTGGCG
The DNA here is from genome assembly GCF_005144565.1 of Pedobacter hiemivivus. NCBI lineage: Bacteria > Pseudomonadati > Bacteroidota > Sphingobacteriia > Sphingobacteriales > Sphingobacteriaceae > Pedobacter > Pedobacter hiemivivus. The sequence continues at coordinate 607,560 of NZ_SWDX01000001.1, read as the reverse complement.
TGATGAAGCCATATAGACTTTTGGAGTTTTGAAGGGTTCTTGTCCGATCAATTTCTTTTGATTTCAGATAGCTCAGCATAAGTGAAATATGGAAATCACTCTTTGGATTAGTTTTAGCATTCAGCCCAAGCACGGTGCCTGGAAAAACAGTCTGACCAACTTCGACCACAAAACTACCTTTTTTAAATCCTTTGTAGGTAGCAAGTGTACCATCAGCATGCTCTATAATCATACTGTTACTTTTACTACTGTAAACCAAATTACCAGAATTTTCACTTTCATGCAGATCCTTGATATCTACGACAACCCCTTTTCTTACCGCTGTCACGGTATCCTGAACCTTACTGTAAAAATTATAAACCTTCCAATCTGCAGGCGTCGTATTTCCAAAATATTTAGCACCTACAAACTCCGCCTCAGCAATCCTAATCTTAGTCCCCGATTTATAAGGCAAGACGTAAATAAAATTCGCATCATATTTTGGCTCGAACTTGCCTCTGATGTAAGTCGAAGTATAAGAATATCCAATACCTTGCTCTGCGTTTCGAGGTTTCAGGGTAAGTAAATTTCCGGAATACCCCTTGATGGTAACATCCTGCTCGTTTGAGCCATCAGCATTGGTTAGATCCCCAAAATTAACAAGAACGGTATAGGTACCAGGATCTTGTTTTTCAAAGGATATATCGACACTTCTATCCGTATTTACTTTAGATGAAATCTTAATGGGACTATCCTGTGCACTTACTTTTAATACACCTAGAGAGAAAGAAAAAACTAGAGCTGCTAATTTTATTTTACTGATCATTTGAAAGGGATAAATTCAATGCAAAGTACAAAAATTCCAACAAGTTACGTAAAAAATATATTGAATAAAGATAACTATTCAGAAAGCGGACAGATTAGCGTCCTAAAATTTTCCTTACAGTTAACTCTAAGCAACCGATCTGCGAGCGCTATATACCCGGACGTTACCCGGACATTACTCGGACATTACTCGGACACTACTTGGCTGGAGTCGAGTAGTGTCCGGTTAATGTCCGTTAATTAAGCGGGAAATAAGTTGCTATTAAGTAAACTCAGCATGAATTCTTAGGCCATTCAGGAATAAACTCCGTAAAACTAAAAATCGATAGAGACCTTTAGAAATAGTGTTTTTATAATTTAATCTGGGGAAGTTCGCTGCAAGCAAGCAAAACACCAATGAAAGAAAGCAAGAGAAACACCGAAATAAAAAAAGGATTGCTTAGCGGCATACTTAAACAATCAGATATTAAAACAGATAAAAGATGAAGAAGCCAAAAGTAACAATGACAGTTATTAAAGAGGAAACTGGATTTAGTGCTAGTATCAACTTAAACAACTCCTTCATCGGAACACAAGCAGAAGATATAGAAGAATTAAAGGCTAATATTCTCGATGCACTTAATTTAACATTTACTGAGGAGGACTTCTCCTTTGAAATGGATGATATTATACTAAAGCCTGATCTGGCAAGTTTCTTTGAATTTTATAAGGTAATTAACGCTAAAGCATTAAGTGAACGCATCGGAATGAGCCAACGCCTATTGTCTCAATATATTAATGGAATTAAAAAGCCATCAGAAAATCAAACCAAACGGATATTAAAGGGCGTGCAGAGATTAGGCAAAGAGCTAACCGCGATACAGTTTTTATTATAGCCCGCCCCTATTTCACTTTTTACCTACTAAAATTGTATAATTAATTTGGTATTGCCATTTCAATCCATATATTTGCAGCTCCTCATAATGCTAGTCATTGTTGATAAGGAACTTAAGATATTATATGAAACACCTTTTGAACCATCATTTACATTTGCACCATCGCCAATTGGCGATGTATATGTAATGTTTTGTACTTCAAAACTTGTTTCCGAAAATATTTTCTTGTTCAATCAATAATTCTAAAAGCATACAGTGAAAACACTTAAAATAGCTATCCAGAAATCGGGTAGATTAAACGAAAAATCAGTAGAGATCCTTAAAAATTGTGGTTTATCTTTCGAGAACTACAAAAGTTCACTAATATCAACTGTTACCAACTTCCCTTTAGAAATCCTTTTCCTAAGAGATGATGACATTCCTGAATATGTACAAGATGGAATTGCAGACTTGGGCATTGTTGGCGAAAACGTAATTGTTGAAGCTGGTGCCGAAGTTACCTACCTACAAAAACTAGGTTTTGGTAAATGTACTTTAAAAATTGCCATTCCTAACGAAAGTCAGATTACCGAGATTGCGCAATTAAGTGGTAAAGCCATCGCAACATCTTACCCGGTTATCCTTGAAAAATACCTAAAAGAAAATCATGTAAATGCAGAAGTTCGGACGATTTCCGGATCAGTTGAAATTGGTCCAGGACTTGGATTGAGTGATGCCATTTGCGACATCGTTTCTACAGGCGGAACTTTAAAAAGCAACGGACTAAAACCTTTCTCGGAAGTGATGAAATCTGAAGCGATTCTGATTGGAAAAGCAGGATCAGATTTACTACCTGAAGTTCAAGAATTGCTACAAAGAATCCGGTCGGTACTGCGTGCAAAAGAGACCAAATATGTGGTGCTTAACGTAGCAAAAACTAACCTTAAAAAAGTCGTGGATTTATTACCAGGTGTAAAAAGTCCGACCGTTGTTCCCTTGTTTGATGATGAATGGGTTGCTGTGCATTCGGTAATTGCCGAACACGATTTCTGGGAAAAGATCAATAGCCTGAAAGCTGCCGGTGCCCAAGGAATTGTAGTGATGCCTATTGAGAAAATCATTGCTTAAATGATAGCCTAAGGGCTAAAACAAGCATTAACTAATAGTTAAACCAAAAACATAAAACATTGAAAATCTATAGTTATAAAGATTTAACTAAACAAGAAGTTGAATCCATCTGTTTGCGACAGCTGGAAGATGATGTTACCATTCTTGAAAGGGTTGAAAGCATTGTTGACCGGGTTAAAACAGAAGGAGATCAAGCCTTGTTTGATTATGCACTGGCTTTCGACAAGGTGCAGCTTCAGCAGCTTTTTATAGAAAAAGAAGAGATCAACAGCATTGCCGCTACCATACCAACTGAGGCTAAAGCAGCAATAGACACGGCTTACAGAAACATCAAAGCCTTTCACGCTTCGCAGTCGTATAGGGAGGATAAAATAGAGACCATGCCGGGTGTTACCTGCTGGCGCGAAACCAGAGCAATAGAACGTGTGGGACTTTATATCCCTGGAGGGACAGCAGTTTTACCAAGCACTTTTTTAATGCTTGGGATACCTGCAATCCTTGCTGGCTGTAAAGAAATAGTAGTTTGTTCTCCGCCTCAAAAAGATGGTAAGACCAATTGTTATCTGGCTTATGTAGCCGTATTGCTGGGCATCGAAAAGATATACCTTGTAGGCGGAGCGCAAGCAGTTGCAGCTATGGCCTACGGAACGGAAAGCGTACCGAAGGTTTACAAGATCTTTGGACCGGGCAACCGCTATGTAACTCAAGCTAAGCAATTGGTACAATCTGCGGCTGGCACAGCTATCGATATGCCAGCGGGCCCCTCGGAGGTTTTAGTACTCGCGGATGAGACTGCCAATTCGTCATACATCGCTTCCGACCTACTTGCCCAAGCTGAGCATGGGGTTGATAGTCAGACCATTCTAGTAGCTACGTCAAGTAAAATCATAACTAATACATTAGCACAGATTGAATTGCAATTAAAGGAACTACCAAGGCAAGATATAGCTGCTCAGGCCATCGAAAATTCGTATGCAGTGCTGGTTGACAACCTTGAAGAAGGTCTGGCATTTAGCAATATCTACGCCCCTGAACACTTAATCCTTTCTACAGATAAGTTTGAACAACTTATTCCACTCATCAGCAATGCAGGCTCCGTTTTCCTCGGAAACTTAACCCCTGAAAGCGCTGGTGATTATGCCTCTGGAACGAATCATACCTTGCCTACGAGTGGCTTCGCAAAAGCTTATTCAGGCGTATCATTAGATTCCTTTGTGAAGAAAATCACCTTCCAGCACATTACGCCAAGGGGATTAAGGAACATAGGAAACACTGTGGAAGTTCTTGCTGAAGCAGAAGGACTAATTGCACACAAGAATGCCGTAAGCATTCGTTTAAAATCGCTTTAAAATGGATATCAATAAATTACAAAGAGAAAATATAAAAAACCTTCGCCCCTACTCTACCGCGAGGGACGAATATAAAGGGCAAGCCAGCATATTTCTGGATGCTAACGAGAACAGTTACGGTTCACCGCTTTCGGAAAATTACAACCGTTACCCAGATCCACTACAGCTGGATTTGAAAGATGCCATCAGTAAAATAAAGGGCGTACCGATTGAAAACACTTTCCTGGGAAATGGAAGCGATGAAGCGATCGATCTTTTGTTCAGAGCCTTTTGTGAACCCAAACAAGACAATGTGGTTATCCTGCCGCCTACCTATGGCATGTACGAAGTTTCGGCAAGTATCAACAACGTAGAAATACGTAAGGTAAACCTGCTTCCAAATTTTCAATTAGATCTGGATGGCATTGCTGAAGCCGTTGATGAAAACACTAAACTGATCTTCATCTGCTCGCCAAATAACCCTACTGGAAATTCAATTGTACGCACTGATATTGAAACCGTATTGGCCAATTTTAAAGGTCTCGTGGTGATTGACGAGGCCTACATCAATTACGCCAAACAACGGACTTTTATTAAGGAACTAACAGAATATCCTAATCTGGTTGTGTTACAAACTTTTTCGAAAGCATGGGGACTAGCTGCACTTCGCTTAGGAATGGCCTTTGCGGCCCGCCCGGTAATTGATGTATTGAACAAAGTAAAACCACCTTACAACATCAACCAGGCTACACAAGACCTAGCATTAAAAGCTTTGGAGAACATTGAGCAGGTAAACGAATGGATCAAAATTACTGTTGCCGAAAGAGAAAGCCTGAGTAAAGATCTAGCCACACTTGCTATGGTTAAAAAGGTGTATCCTTCGGATGCTAATTTTATACTAATCGAAGTGGAGAACGCGTTAAATACCTACAATGCCCTAGTAACTGAAGGCATCATCATCAGAGACCGCTCTAAAGTGACGCTGTGCGAAGGATGTCTACGCATCACGATCGGAACACAGGAAGAAAATAAAACGCTCTTAGAAGCGCTTAAAAACATCAACTAAATCAACCAACCTAAATCATGAAGAAAGTATTATTTATAGATAGAGACGGAACCCTGATTACTGAACCTGAGGATGAGCAGATAGATTCCTTTGCCAAACTGGAGTTTTACCCTAAAGCCATTCAATACCTTGCGAAAATTGCAAAGGAATTGGATTATGATTTGGTGATGGTGACCAATCAGGATGGCTTAGGAACAAATTCACATCCTGAAGAAAACTTCTGGCCTGTCCATAACTTCATTTTAAAAACTCTTGCCAGTGAAGGTGTTGAATTTAGTGAGGTAATTATTGACAAGACTTTTGCCCATGAAAATGCCCCTACCCGTAAACCAAACACAGGTTTACTACAACATTTTTTAGCCGAAGGTTACGACCTTAAAAACTCTTTTGTAATTGGCGACCGCATCAATGACGTGATTCTGGCTAAGAACTTAGGCGCTAAAGCCATATGGATCCGCAACAATGATTTATTGGGTGCCAATGAAGTTTTAGACAAAGCGGATACCCTAGGTGATGTGATTACATTGCAAACACAGGACTGGGTAGACATTTATACTTTTTTACGAGCCGGAAGTCGCGTGGTAGCACACGAGCGCAATACTAATGAAACCAAGATCAGCATCAATATTGATCTGGATGGAACAGGCAAAGCTGATATCCATACGGGATTAAATTTCTTTGACCATATGCTGGATCAGATTGCCCGTCACGGCAGTATTGATTTAAAAATCAAAACAGTGGGTGATTTGCATATTGATGAACATCATACTATTGAAGATACCGGAATCGCTTTAGGCGAGGCTTTTGCCAAGGCGATCGGCAACAAACTAGGTTTGGAGCGTTATGGTTTCTGCCTACCGATGGACGATTGTCTGGCACAGGCAGCGATCGATTTTGGCGGTCGTGCCTGGATCGTTTGGGATGCTGAATTTAAACGCGAAAAAGTAGGTGATATGCCGACAGAAATGTTCTATCACTTTTTTAAATCGTTTAGCGATGCAGCCAAATGTAACCTGAACATTAAAGCCGAAGGTGATAACGAACATCATAAAATTGAAGCTATATTTAAAGCTTTTGCAAAAGCAATAAAGGTGGCGATTAAACGCGACCCGGATAAGTTAGTCTTACCAAGCACTAAAGGGATATTATAATGATTGGAATTGTAAATTATGGGGCTGGAAATATCTTTTCGCTGACATCAGCGTTGGAAAGATTGAGTATTCCCTTTGGAATGGTAAACACAGAAGCTGACTTAGATTTGTACACACACATCATCATTCCCGGTGTAGGACATGCCGGCGCCGCCATGAAAAAGCTGGAACAAACCGGATTAGTTGCCCCCATTAAAGCACTAAAAAAACCAGTACTAGGTATCTGTGTTGGCATGCAACTCTTAACCGAACATTCGGAAGAGGGAAATGCCGACTTAATGGGCATCGTACCTATACAAACAAGGTTATTCGATAAGCATCAAGGGATTAAAATCCCACATATGGGCTGGAATAATATCAGCCATCAAAACAATTTGTTATTTGAAGGTGTTGAAAGTGACACACAATTTTATTTCGTGCATTCGTACTTTATTGAATATAACGCTACTTTTGACATCGCGACTGCTGACTATGGGATGCCATTTTCGGCAGCAATACAAAAAAATAATTTCTACGGTGTTCAGTTCCACCCAGAGAAATCTGGTATCGCCGGAGAGCGTTTATTAATGAATTTTTCAAACTTAAAACAATAAAATGTACATTATTCCTGCAATTGATATTTTAGATGGAAAGGTTGTCCGACTAACAGAAGGCGACTATAATCAGAAAACAGTTTATGATGTTTCCATCGCTGAAATGATAGAGACCTACCGGTCTAATGGTACAGAATTTATACATATCATTGACTTAAATGGCGCTAAAGGTGACTTTAGTAACCAGGCTGCCTTATTTGAGGTGATTCAAAAAACTGATATGCGCGTGCAATATGGTGGCGGTATCCGTACCATTAAGCAAGTAACCGATTTATTGGACGCTGGCATTCACCGTGTAATTGTAGGTACTCAGGCCATTACCAATCCTGACTTTTTACAAGAACTAAGTACTGAAGTTGGCAAGAAATACGATTATGCAAACCGTATTGTTATTGCGATTGACGTACTTGATGAGGTGATCAAATACTCGGGATGGATGGAAAGCTCACCTATAAAACTAATGGACTACGTTGATAAATGTCTGCAATTAGGCTTTTTCCGCTTTTTGTGTACCGACATCAATAAAGATGGCAAATTAGGTGGCGCAGCAATGGATTTATACAGAAAACTGTTGGATCATTCTCCATTCATTAAACTAATCGCATCTGGTGGTGTAAGCTCTATGGCTGACATTGAAGAATTGGCAACCCTTGACATTCGCTCTGTAGTAGTTGGTAAAGCCATCTATGAAAATAGAATTTCCATTGATGAAATTAAACAATGGAATTTAAAGCAAATGACTTCTTTATAACCCGATGCTGAGTAAACGTATTATTCCGTGCCTGGATGTAAAAGACGGGCGAACGGTTAAAGGAGTGAACTTTGTCGACCTAAAAGACGCTGGCGACCCGGTAGAACTGGCTTGGCAGTATGCACAACAAGGTGCTGACGAGCTGGTCTTTTTGGACATTACAGCGACCCACGAACGTAGAGGTACAACCATTGAAATGGTGAAGTCTGTGGCCAGACAATTGAACATCCCTTTTACCATTGGAGGGGGGATTACCTCGGTTGCCGATGCCGAAGCGCTTTTAAACTCTGGTGCTGATAAAATCAGCATCAACTCGGCTGCAGTTAGAAATCCTCAATTAATTGAGGACTTAGCAAAAGCCTTTGGAGTGCAGTTTGTGGTGCTTGCAGTCGACACTAAGTTGGTTGATGGTCGTAACATGGTTCATCTAAATGGTGGCCGCTTAATTACCGAACTGGAAACGGAAGACTGGATCCTTAAAGCTGAAAGTCTGGGCGCTGGAGAGATATTATTAACTTCAATGGATCACGATGGGACAAAGAATGGCTTTGATTGTCTCCTGCTGGATAAAGTAGCCCGCGCTATCAACATTCCTGTTATCGCCTCTGGCGGTGCCGGAAAAGTTGAGCATTTTACAGAGGTATTTTTACAAACCGGCGTAGATGCTGCACTGGCGGCCTCAGTTTTTCACTTCGGTGAAATTCCTATCCCATTTTTAAAAGAAGAATTAAAAAAACACAACATACCGGTAAGGTTATGAAAATAGATTTCGAAAAAACACAGGGTTTGGTACCTGTAATTATACAGGACGAGCAAACACTGGAGGTTTTAATGCTAGGTTATATGAACCAGGAAGCTTGGGATAAAACCCAGGCCGAGGGTAAGGTGACCTTCTTTTCTCGCACTAAAAACCGACTGTGGACTAAAGGTGAAGAAAGTGGTAACTTCCTTTTTGTAAAGGAAACACATATTGATTGCGATAATGATACGATATTGATTAAAGCTACACCTGTTGGACCTACTTGTCATACTGGCTCCCGCAGCTGCTTTAAAACTAACTATAACCAGAACTTCATTTTTGAGCTCGAGCAGATCATTAAAGACAGGTACGAAAACCCTTCTGATGAATCTTATGTCAATACACTACGCAAAAAAGGGCTAAACAAAATAGCACAAAAAGTTGGCGAAGAAGGTGTAGAAACTGTTATTGCTGCACTAAATGAAACTGATGTTGATTTTGTAAATGAAAGCTCTGACCTGATTTTCCACCTATTGGTATTGTTAAGGGAAAAAGGAAAAACCCTTGCAGATATTGGTTTAAATCTAGAAGGCAGACACAAGAAATAGTACCAATGATTACACACCTCCACACCCTTAGCGGACACCAGAACCCAATTTATGCTTTGGCCAACTCTAATCAGAAAGATACTTTCTTTAGTGCGGGTAATGATAAGGGAGTAGTGGAATGGTCGTTGAATACCATGTCCTTTGTAAAAGTAATCTTGCCGGTACAAAGCTCAGTATACGCTTTACATACCTATCAAGACTTACTGTTTGTTGCACAAAGAAGTGGGCTAATCCTGGTATTCGACCTGTTGGAGCAAAAAGTAATAGCCACATTAAGCCATCACCAAAAAGGTGTGTTTGATGTAAAAACCATTGCCCATAAAAACGAAATTATAAGTACCGGAGAAGATGGCACCGTGGCGGTATGGTCTTTAAAAGACTTTACGTTGCTGTACAATTTTCCGGTACTACAAAATACCGTGCGGACAATTGCCTTGAGCAATGATGCAAAAGAAGTAGCCTTGGGTTGTAAGGATGGCATCATCAGAATATATAACTCTGATGATTACACGCTTATTAAAGAGCTTGAAGGGCACAAATTTGCAGTAACCGCTTTACAGTACGCACCAAATGGCACTTACTTGATTTCGGGCAGCAGAGATGCTCAGCTGAAGATATGGAGCCTGCCTGACTATACACTCAACAATAGTGTTCCGGCACATATGTTTAGCGTTTACTCCATCGTTTTCCACCCTACTCTACCCTATTTTGCTACCTGTAGTCAGGACAAGAGCATTAAACTATGGGACAGCGAGACTTTTAAACTCTATAAAATACTCAGCTTAGAGAAAAACACTCCAGGCCACTTTCACTCTATTAATAAAATGATCTGGAGTACTGATGGTCAGTACTTAATCTCAACAGGAGATGATCGCCAGGTGATGGTTTGGGATTTCACCCCATAACCAACGATTAAAAAACCTTCCTTAATTGCAGCTTTATGCGTCATTACAGAATAAAACCTGCAATAATTTGCATTAATGGTTTCGTTACGCTAATTTCATTCTTAAATAAAAATTACGCGCTCTTATAATTTATCATTTCTACTGTAGAAAAAACCATCTATAATATTTTTTAAAAATCATCTCATGCGGGGGTTCCGCATCGTTCCTTCTTTTCTTTTTTCATTATGCAATGCGTTAAAAAAACGCAAAAGAATGTTCTACCCTTATACTTTAATATATAAGCGCTTAACTAACCTGATTTTATAACCTAAAACCAAACCAAATGAAGAAAACACTACTACTGCTAGTCCTTTGTTGGCTTTCTCTAACAACATTAGTCAAGGCCCAGCAAAAAAACATTTCGGGTACCGTATTACTTGCTAGCGATAAAACTCCGCTAGTAGGGGTTTCTGTAAGTATTATTGGCAAAAGTGTACACACCCAAACCGATGCAAACGGAAAATTCTCTATTGTTTCTGCAACCGGTGATAGACTACGTTTTACTTATGTTGGATTTATCACACAAGATATTGCACCAAGCACACAGAGCAATCTTACGGTTCTGCTCCAGGAAAATACCGCCCAATTGGGCGAAGTGGTGGTAACAGCTATGGGTATCAAGCGTGAAAAAAGAGCCTTAGGCTATTCAGTTCAGGAAATTAAGTCGGATGAACTGTTGAAAAACAAAGACCCAAACATCATCAATTCGTTAAACGGTAAAATTGCTGGTGTAAATGTAACCAACTCGGGCGGTGCACCAGGTTCATCAGCATCCATCATCATTAGGGGTGGAACATCTTTAGAGCGCGACAACCAGCCGCTATTTGTCATTGACGGAATGCCAATGGACAACTCAACCGGACAAGGTGACAATAGCGCATTCGATGGAACTACCAATATTGCTACAACCAATAGTAACCGTGCAATGGACCTAAATCCGGAGGATATTGAATCCATGTCGGTATTGAAAGGTCCCGCAGCTGCAGCCCTATACGGACTACGTGCGGCAGCCGGCGCCATCATCATTACGACAAAAAAAGGAAAAGATGGGGTAACTTCCATTTCCTTTAACTCCAGGTTTGTAACCAATTGGGTGAACAGATTACCTGAACAACAAAGCATCTACAAACAAGGAACTTATTATACAGGTGCCTATAGTGACCAAACCGTTCGGTCATGGGGAAATAAGTTTACAGAGGGAGAAACTATATACGACAACTTAGGGGATTTCTTTAAAACAGCACAGGCATATGACAATAGCTTAAATATATCTGGAGGTAATGCTACCGGAAACTACTTCATGTCGGCCTCTAACCTCAATCAAGGAGGAGTGGTTCCAACTACAGATTTCAAAAGGACTACGGTCCGCTTTAACGCAGAGCAGCGTAAAGGGATATTCACTTTTGGCATTAACTCTTCTTATGCAAAAAGCTCCACTCAAAAAACGCTGACCGGTGGTGGACTTTGGAGTGGTGGCGGTAATGGATTTATGGAAGGTGTCGCGGCATGGCCGCGTAATAATGACATGAAAAACTGGATATCACCAACGGGTGCAAAGGTCAGACTTTTTCCTAATATGAATTTATGGGATGTCGGTGATTTTGAAAACCCGTACTGGGTTATCAATAAAAACCCACAAAGGGACAAGACCAACCGTTTCATTGGAAATGTTTATACCACGGCTAAAATTGCAGAATGGTTTGATGTGACCTACAGATTAGGCATAGATAATTACAAAACATCTTTTAGCAATCTGATCTCACCGGGATCTAGCGTAAAAGAAGCCTGGGCAAAGGGAATGTATTCGGAACGCGATTTAGATTACAATTATGTAAACTCCAACTTAATGCTCAACTTCCATAAAACAGTAGCGAAAGACTGGGAGCTGAGTTTACTTACAGGTTTCACCAACGAAGATACCCGCACAAAATCTACATCAGCAAGAGCCGAAAATTTCGATTTCGCAGACATGGTTAGTGTTAACAATGCAAGTGAGGCCAATAAATATATGGTTAAACAAACTACCCGAAAAAGATTAGTAGGTCTTTATGGAGATTTCAGGGTGGCTTACAAAAACTTCATATATTTAAGTGTAACCGGACGTAACGACTGGACTTCTACTTTAACTGATGGTAACAATTCCTTCTTCTACCCTTCCTATAGTGGTAGCTTTGTATTCTCAGAGCTGATACCTAAAAACGATGTACTTTCATTTGGAAAAATACGTGCATCTTTCGCAAAAGTTGGTAAAGATGCTCCAGCGTATCAAACTGCAACCTATCTTTTTGGTCCGGAACAAACCATTGGTGGTGGATATAGAAATTCATGGACGAGAGGCAATCCATTATTAACTCCGGAGTTCACCAAATCTACCGAATTTGGTACCGAACTGCGTTTTTTAAAAGACAGGATTGGAATCGATGTCACTTACTACAATACAAAAAGTACGAATCAAATTTTGCAACCGCGCGTAAGTAATGCGACAGGTTATATTTTAAGTTATGTAAATACGGGTGATATCACCAATAAAGGGGTCGAACTTTCTATCAATGCCAGCCCAATTAAAACCAGCGATTTCAAATGGGAAACCACATTAAACTTTTCTCATAACAAAGGTATTGTCACTTCTCTTCCAGGATCACTACCGATCCTATATGTAACTGACGTACAAGTTGGCAACGCAAAAGCAGCTTCATTTAACAAAGGAACCTTTGGAGGAGTATATAGCGAAGGTACCTTTATGGCGCTGAGCGGTTCGAAATGGCAAACAGATCCACAAGGTAATTTACTGCTCGACTGGGTAACCGGAAGACCATTAACATCAACAAGTACAACCACATACGTAGGCAATCGTGAACCTGACTTTATTGGAGGTTGGAACAACAACTTTAATTATAAAAATTGGAGCCTTAACTTCTTAGTCGATTTCCGTAAGGGTGGCGACATCTATAATGGAACCGAATATCTGTTAACCGATTATGGTTTGAGTAAAAGAACAGAGAATCGTGGACAAACCATTTCATTTACGGGCATGTCGCTTAACCCGATAAGCAAAGTCTATGAAAAGGTAACAAGAGATGTCGTTGCCGATGAAAAGTACTTCAGAGATGTGGCATTGAATAATGCGCCCGACTTTATTGAAAATGTAAACTGGTTACGCTTAAGATCAATTTCACTTTCTTATTCACTGCCGGACAACTTTTTAAATCGTGTAAAATTTATTAAAGGTGCAACAATTACCGCAACAGGAACCAACCTGCTACTCATCACAAATTATTCGGGTATGGACCCCGAAACCAGTGCTGCTGGTGCTGGCGTAATAGGTTCGGGATCGGTAGGTATTGATTATGCTGGTGTTCCGGCAACTTCAGGATTTGCACTTGGTTTAAATGTTAAGTTTTAAATATAATACAGATGAAAAAGATTTTATATATACTCCCACTGCTGATCGCCTTATCTTCCTGCAAGAAGTGGCTTGACGTGAATAAGAACCCTGATGTTGCCGATGCAACTGTACCTACAGCGCCACAACGACTTGCGCCCATCATTGCGCAATTTGCGGATGGTTATGAAAGTGCCGGAACAAGGGCTGCTTTTTTATCGCAGCAACTCGGTGTTACCTATGCGGTGACCAACAATTGGAATTTAACCCGTTGGTATGTAAATGCTGCAAATGGTGGCTTTCCATGGCAATCCTGGTACGTAAATACAGCATCTAATATCGATCCGATTATTGCAGCTGCAGAGAAAGTTGGTGCAAACCACTACATAGGCATTGCAAAAATAATGAAAGCCTGGGGCTTTGGTACAATGGCAGATTTGTATGGCATACTTCCTTATGATGAATTTGACAAACCATTAATCATTACCCCTAAGTTTGATGACGGATCCTACGTACAGGATAAAATACTTGTCCTTTTAGATGAAGGTATTGCTGACCTTTCAAAAGCACAGTCTGCCGGTGCTCCCGTACTTTCTTATGCAAATGGAGATATCCTAAACAGTGGAAAAACTGACAACTGGATTAGATTGGCCTATAGCTTAAAAGCCAGATTTTTAAACCACTTATCAAAAAAAGCAACCTATAATCCTCAAGCTGTTTTAGATGCATTGAGCAAAGGGATACAGACCGATCTCCAAAGCTCCATTTTACAATATATAGATGAAGGCCCGACTGTTCCCGCTATCAATAAGGAAGCATTACAATATAGCAATACAGGAACAACAGCACGGGTAACAAAGCTATACGTAGACTTTATTACGAACAACTACACTGGCGCACCTACTGGTGCAACTAATATGCTTGATCCAAGGACTGATCTCCTTATTCCAAGCTTACAAAATTCAGCAGGAGTTCTCGTTAGATCTATTGGTATGGATATGGCTTCCGAGCTACCAAAAAACAGACCTCTGGCTTATTCATTGCTCGCGAATGGTTCTCTTTCCAATGCAGATTCAGTATACATCTCTATGCGTAAAAATCCATATATGCCAACCACGGGACAACGCATCTTGTCTACCGGGACCTGGTATACCCAAAGAGGTGGTAAAGGCATGCTATTTACCAATGCAGAGGCGCGTTTCATTGAAGCAGAAGTCAAATTCAGACAAAACCAGACTGGACCGGCATTAACAGCCTACAAAGCCGGGATTGAATCACACATGAGGATTATGGGTGTAGATCCAGCTAAAATCATTGCTTATCTGGGCAGTTCTTCCGTGGTACAAAACCCAGCCACCTTGACTTTAAGCCATATCATGATCCAAAAATACATTGCTTTGTCGTATTCTCCAGAATTATACAGTGATGTAAGAAGAATGAATTATTGCACAGATGCTTCCGGAAATTATAATGAAACAACTGGGATTTACAAAGGATTCAAACGTCCATCACATGTGTACACAGAATCATATCCGAATGTTACTGACTGGCCAAGAAGGTTCGCCATTCCAAGTTATGAGATTAACTACAATATAGTTGAAGTAAAAAAAGCGGATCCGGGCGCTGAATTGCCAACTTACATTAACAAAGCAATATGGTGGGATAAGCCATAATTGAACTATTAAAGGGTATGCTGATTAAATCCAAAATTCGGCATACCCTTAATTTTACTTTATAGCTACCCTTTTCATCCCCTCCCTTCCATAAAACACAGGAAAGTACATCATTTCGGCTTTAGCTGGATTTAGGATATAATTACCTGAATACCTTGGCATCAACTGTACGGTAAAAGTATAAGTACCTTTTTTCAATTTGGTACAGAAAATTGAGGTCTTGTGTTTAAAGTATTCTCTGTGTGTTTCTACTCCCCAAAAGCTTTGCACTTTATTCTCGTAAGAACAGCCAGCGGGGATAGGAATTTCAATCATGACATAATCTGCATCAGCACGCACATCCACATTAACCTTTAAAGTGGTTAAAGTACCTGCTTTTAGCTTTTGAACAGACTCTCCGTTTTGCTCAAAATATGTTTTTACGGCAAAGTCTTTACTTACTTTTTCTGGTTTAGGATTATTGAATTGTTGATAAGCCGTGAAATAAACCGGAGCATCTCCTTTTTTGCTCAATTTTAATTCCGCTGGATCAATCACCTTATGGAATGGAAAAACATTAACCTGCTCTGTTTGGTTCAAAACAATACTGGCTGGCTGAAACTTTTTACCAGAAGCGTTCATCAACTCTGGCAATATGGTTTCTAATATTAAAGATGACTCAAAAGTATTACGCCACTGCCCTGTTTTTCTCTGCTCCAGAAAATACCGGGTAATCCGATCTAGCTCATCCCTGTAACTACCATTCGTTTTTAAAATCTGGTAGGCTAACAAAGTATTCTGAATGCTATTGTCCCAGAAATAACGCCCCTCTTCACCCCAATAGCAATTCCCAAACATCGTTTCCTTTTTCAAGCCCAACAGCCATTTCATATCGATAGGCATTCCAGCCTTTTGTTTCAATTGCATCAATTGAAGTTTTTCGTATAATGGTTGTTCAGCTAATTTTGGAACATCTGAATTTGCTTTTCTTTCCCGAACATTCTTTTCTTCCAGTTCAGCCCTCTGTTTTTCCATTGCCATGATCCAGTCATTGCTATAATACTTTTCATTCAGCAAGCTCAATAAGCGTATCCCGTAAATCTGATCAAAATACTTCTCATTAGCCATTTTACTGGTCAGGTAGTGGTATAATTTATCCTTATCCAATACCACAGGATAACCTTGTTTTTGAGCTTCTAATAAGGCTTCAACAACATGTAAGCTAATCCACAATTCCTCATTACTGTTTTGCCACCAGCCCCAGGTGCCTTCCGGGCGCTTGTTGTTTTGCAGTTTTTTAAGAATTTCTTTGATATTTTTTTCTTCCTTAAATGGTTCACTAAGGTACTTCCTAACCGTTTTTTCTAACAGTAAGGCCTTTAGTTTAGATGCCAACTGCTCATTACACAAATATTCATAACTGCGTAGTTTATCTATTTCATCTAGTAGCGTAGGAAATAAAGAAGCTTCGGCCCTAAGTGTAACCTTACCTAAGGTCGCATCGAAGTTATAGTTAACCGTAGTATCTCGTGTAAATGCATTAAAATAGCCTTTAGTTTCCTTCACACCGGCTTGTAGCAATGGAATTTTACGGAGCTCACCATCAAAATAGCCATTGTCCTGCTTCATGGTATACTCAAACTTCAAACTATCAACCACATTCACATTCACATGATCTGCATGAACTTTAAAGCCCCCGCCCTTAGCAACGATACTCAGGGTATCAATCTTTGCATTTTTAAATGTTACTACGCTGTTTAACACCTCAGCACCATTATAACTGAACTTTCTAGTTACGGTTTCATCCGCATTGCTGTAATTCATCAATTTCCCGATTACCTTAATGCTATCACCTGCCAAAGCAAATGAAGGAGATACAAAATTGGCACTTAATGTTTTAAATGACTTGATATTTGTCTCGGCAATACCACTTTGTTTACGACCATTCATGGCGATTAACCTGGTTGTCCAATTGGTAATGTCATCCGGAAATTTAACGGTAAAGCTCGCTTTCCCTTCCTCATCCGTAACCAATTTTGGCTGCCAGATGGCATAATCAGAAAAATTAGTACGCATGGTTTGTTCCTGTTGCACCAATTCGCCCGCTGCATTGACAGCCGTATTCCCACCCTTTGTTTTGACAATAATTACTCCTCCGGCTGCTCTGGCACCATAAATTGCGGTTGCATCAGCATCTTTTAAAATATCTATAGATATAATTTCACTTGCATTCACAGTACTTAGCTCGCCGCTATAGGGTATACCATCTACAATAATTAATGGCTTTTGCTCGTCAAAATTGCCCAGTTGACCTATCCCTCTGATTGCGATCATCAATTCCTCCTTCGAAAACTTTTCACCAGGTTTTGTCCTAATATCCCTTAGAACTACACGATCATTACTACCAAAATTATAGACGCTAGCATCTCCAACAACAGAACTAATTGCCCCCGTCATATTTTGTTTTTTCTGTACACCATAGCCAACTACAACTACTTCATTTAAAGTGCTTCGATTTTCGTCAAGTATAATATCGCCAACATTTCCACTTTTTACAGGAACTTCTTGAGACTCATACCCAAGGGCAACTACAATGATTTTTCCACGTTCAGGCACTTTAATCTCAAAGCTCCCATCCGCTCTGGTAGCGGTTGTCGCATAATTTGAACCTTTTACCCTAATACTGACTCCTGGAATTGCTGCTTTAGTTGCAGCATCAATTACCCTTCCCAGCATTTTCCCAGTAAATATGGCTGGATCTAAATACTTATCATTGATTAGTCTAAGGATATTTTGTTGCACTTCTGATGTATTCCATCCTTTTTTACCAATGCCAACAGATTTAATTTGCAGATCTATTTGCGAGCTCAATTTATCCTCAGGCATCATTTTCACACCTTTCCACAAATAGTAGTTTATACCTCTTGCTTCAACCCTTACGTCCTTGGCAACGAAATAACGATTGTCTTTAAACAAATAAGTAACACGATACACTCCACTTTCGAGTGAAATAAGATCTCTTGCATTGCCGGGGTAAACCATTAAAAAATCTGGCTCATCATATTTACAAATGATGATACTCTTTAAATAAGGCATCCCCTTCATCACACTCGAATCAACCTTCATCAACAACCGACCATAATTTTTTCCGTAGTAATACCTGTTTCCAAACAATGTCATTGTGCTACTTCTTAAATCAAGATAATCACTCCAGATGCTATCCACTTCGCCCTTTTTAACAGGATATTGTTTATAATCTTCAGCACCATTAACCGAGGATAAAAGTCTATTTAAGCCATTAGGAGTTTCATATGATTTCTGCTTAAGTAACCCTGGTAGAAAAGTATAAGTGTAACCGGGTTCTTTAGCAAACGTTTCGTAAAGTCCTCCCGATCTAAAATGTAAGTAATTTTGAGTGAAAGGACCTACCAGCAGGCAAGCTTTTTCAGCATTTCTTCCTCTCAACAACGAACTATATACATCGGTTGGAGTCGGATTAGAGTTGGAAAAATTCAATAAATATGGAATACTGTCCGTTGCAATTGTACTTTTCTCGCCTTCAAAATTATCCACTATCCGGATCATGTACTGACTTATTTGAGTTGCTTCACCATCAGTAAGTTCCTTTGTCACCGCCGTAACTCCAGCCTTAATATTGTGTTCATCTGCAGCCACACTCAAAATTGTTTTTTTACCCTTTACAAATTCATAATCATTCAGTGAAACCACATGGCTTGCTGTACGCATACGAATGTTATGCTTACCTGGTTTAACAGAAAACGCATAACGCTTAAGCTGATTAGCCTGACTAAAATAAACAGGAACATCATCAATAAAAACAATATGTACAGGTTCAATAGCTCCATTTTTAACGACAAAAGGGGCTACTACAGCCATCAGCGAATCAACACCTTCTTCTGCTATAGCATATAGATCCTTAGTCTGACTAAATTTATAATATTCAATGGTATCCAAGTTCAACTCTTTACGCCATTTATCCCAGGTAAGTCGCATTTGGCCTGTTAAACTCAATTCAGTCCCTATAAATTGGGAGTTTAATTTGCGCGCATGGAACACTTTCCCAAAACTCGGCAAAGCGACCCGATACCCATTCTTAAATTTAGAAGTATAAGCATAAGCTGTAACATCTGTAGCTGCAACTGGCCTATCGTTAAAATCGGTAACCTTAACTTGCATATTTACCGTTTGTCCCGGATAAACCAAATCAGGCGATAAAAGCTTTACATTTAATCCATTTGGATTATAGAAAGTACTCGTTTCTGTACTCAACTCCCTGCCACCCCATAAATAGTTTAATTTTATATGAGCGGCTTTTGCACCGGAATGCCTTATAATGGTATCCAAATGAGTCGTAAATCCCTTTAAAAGAATTTTATCCTCAGAAAAAATAGTGTACCAAAACGGTATTTTATGAGGATTATTCACAAAAACACGAACCGAATCTTTACCTTGACTAGCATTTGTACCGATTCCAGCGTTTAAACTCTGCAAATTGATATTATCATTAAATCCATTAGCGGTTTTCAATCGATACTCAGTCACCCGATAGTCCATTTTAATCGCTCCAGGAAGATTCACTTGAATAGAATCTCGCACATCAGTGTAAGGATACCAAAGGTAAACGGTTGCCTTTTGCGGAGTTGATTTCCCCTGCACAAGGTAGTCAAGATGCAAACTGTCATTTCTCAAATCAAATTTTACATCCGAGCTATTTATGGTATATTTTAGATCCTTACGAGCAGTTCTGTGCTCATTATTGCTATTTAAGAAGCTGAATGACATGGAAAAATTAAAATCTGCTCGCGGAAAAATACTATCTGGCAATACCATTTTAGTTTCTCCAACCGGATCAAGTACTATATTCGTTTTCCATAAGGAATCTTTTAGAAAAACTCGGTCATCATAATAATTAGTTGCATAGCTGGTCAACACAGCAACCTCCACTCTACCGTCAGGCACAGCCAGGTCATTTTCATCAACAGCTTTCAAAAATACGGTAACAGGGTTGCCGGGACCGTATTCATTCTTATCCGATCTCACAGAAAAGTTAACAGATTTCAACTCATAATCTTCATAACGGAAATTACTTTGAAAAACTTCTATCCAGCCTTCTTTGGTCTCCTCCTTTAACACAATCTTATAATTCCTGTCCAGCTTTAACTGCAGACTATCAGCCAATACAAAACTATACTCATAGCCACCTTCCCGATAAGGGTTTAGTGTAGTAAGCACTGTTCCAGGCCCCTCCCATTCCTTATAAAGCTCGACTCTTAAAGGTTTATCTTTTAATGCTATCCCCTTGGCAGTTACCAGATACGCCTTAAATTTGACGGTATCCAGAGGTTTATACATGGGCTTATTAAACACCATATAACCGGTATATTTCGGTTTCTTTAGCTCAACTGTTCCATGTATTCCATTAACCGCATTATACAATCGCTTATCCTTGGCTTGTTTTTGTGGCGAAATACGCGGCTTATAATTCCCTTCTTCCTTGTATGTAAAATAATTACTTATCCCATCATGGCGGACTGTAATTACAGGTAGCTTCTCTGCCTTACTGATATATAATCCCGCTTTATCATTATATTTTATCGTTTTACGTTTACCTACTTTTACCTGAGCATCCTTAATCACATTCCCCTTCAAATCGGTAATGACAAACTGGAAGTCCTTTCTATTGTTTATAAACTGGAGATTCACATTATTCTCTGGCATCAGCTTATAAAGCAATTCATTTTTTACGGGGTTAACCTGTACATAATTGCCATAAGGAAGCTTTTTCAGATAATTACTGTTTTTAACATTATAAAATGAATCGACGAGGGTATGTAAAAAGCCATCATTAAGCGCCTGATTGGTTACAGAGGCAAGGGAAAAGGCTTCCTTATCTGTTAATTTGTAGATGTAGGTGTAAGCCCCAGCGGTACGGCTATTGGTTAATTTCTTCTGAGCGAAAAGAGATGTTGTAGCACAGATGATCAGGAAGGTAGAGCGTAAAAGATGCTTCATAATATAG
The DNA here is from genome assembly GCF_005144565.1 of Pedobacter hiemivivus. NCBI lineage: Bacteria > Pseudomonadati > Bacteroidota > Sphingobacteriia > Sphingobacteriales > Sphingobacteriaceae > Pedobacter > Pedobacter hiemivivus. Next base: position 586,520 of record NZ_SWDX01000001.1, on the reverse strand, counting down.
TATTTGTAATATGGATGCAACAAATCGTTAATTCCATAAAACTAGTACAATTAAATTAGCAACACTATGTCACGAAAGTTAAACTAAGTTAAAAACAGCTTAAATAAAGCGCTTTACGATTCTTAGATTATGGGTATATCTGCCCAATTCGGCATTGTAAATCCCCTGATTGTCCATTGGATCTATCCTGACTTTTCCAGAAGCATGGATGATTTCGCCTGAATTTAGCATCATCCCGACATGTGTAATGCGTCCCTCGGCATTGTCAAAAAACGCCAAATCTCCGGTCTTTACTTCCGGCAAAAAATCTACCACGGTGCCTTGTTCTGCTTGTTGCCATGCATCGCGGAATAACTTAATACCATTTAGTTTAAACACATTTTGAACAAAACCAGAGCAATCTACCCCAAATACGGTTCGACCGCCCCATAAATAAGGTGCATTCTGAAAGAACAGGGCCGTATCTACAAGTTCATCAACAGAAGTATTGGGTTTGATCAGCTTAGGTGAAAAGGAAATTTCGAATTTCTCATCTCCAAGATAGCAACATCCACCCGCATAAGCTGGTAAATTACTACCTGCCGCAAGGAAATACTTACTACCGTCGGCTGCAACAACGGCATTAGCAAGCTGTGCAGGTGCCAGGTGATCACAGTTTTGATTTTTAATAAACTGTTCATGGTTAAGGCTACCGAGTTGTTTATAATCCATCCAACCTTCATAGCCATCGTAGCCATTGCGTACCAGCCACCACTTATCGGTTTTTTCAAGTATTTCGACATGGTCGCCAAACAATAGCTGAGATGCAATCTCGGCTTTATCCGAAGTCCCGGCTCTTAAAGGTGCTACAGCTACTCTGCAAATCCCAAACTCTTGTTCCATAATGATAAAATCAATGGCATAAATTTAAACTTTTATGGGGTTAATTTGTTATTTTCACATACATCATTTATTTTTTTATTAAAATGATTGATTCAAATGATGAGCTAATATTAACCTTTTAAGATAAACACCATGAACCTCAAAAAGATTTTAATTGCCGTAGATAATAGTACCTGCTCAGAAAAAGCAGCCAAGACGGGTTATGAGTTGGCAAAAAACTTTGGTGCAGAGGTTGCACTGGTCAACATCATAGAACCTATACCGGCCAACATTAATCCAGATTTAACGTTGGCTCCTGTATTTTTAGAAACCTACGACAACAGCGAAGAGAATAGCCATCTATTATTAAAAGAAATAGAAAACAAATTTAGTCATGGCGTATCAACCACGTATTTTAGTGTAATTGATAATGCTGCACATGGGATTATTAAGCAGTCTGACGACTGGGGTTCTGATCTAATTGTGATTGGAACTTACGGCCGTACAGGCATATATCATTTTTTAATGGGGAGCGTTGCAGAGCACGTAGCCAGAAAATCAGCCTGCCCAGTTTTGATCATTCCGAATAAATACGAAGAAAAGGACTAAGAGACAACCAGTCTATAATTCCGGAGGCCTTTCCCGGGCATTGCTGGGGTGTTGGTGGTGCCTTGCTGGGGCCATTGTCGCAGCAAAGCCCTAAGAACGATAGGACAACACATGCAAAAGGCCAACTCTTTGTAGGAGTTGGCCCTTTTTATTAGCTTGTAGGCTTAGTTTTCCTGATGTAACCAGGCTTTTTTGGCCAAAAGTTCTTCTTCAGTTTCACGTACATCTTCATCATCAACACAACAGTCTACAGGGCATACCGCTGCGCACTGAGGCTCATCATGAAAGCCTTTGCATTCTGTACATTTATCGGAAACGATGTAATAAACTTCGTCAGACATTGCTTCTTGAGCACTCTCTGCGTCCATTTCTTTGCCTCCAAAATCAATAATACCATTTAAATTGGTACCATCTGAAAATCTCCAGGCTGTGCCTGCATCGTAAATTGCATTATTTGGGCATTCAGGCTCACATGCTCCGCAGTTAATGCATTCGTCTGTTATTTTAATAGCCATGTCTTCGTCTATATCTATTGCTAAGTTTACCTTTGCAACAGCAAATATAACACATAAACTTTAAAATCATTGGAATTATGCCAATCCTTAATAGCGAAAAATTAATTATTGCATTTAAAAAACTAAGTAACTTCATTGCTGAACCCAGCGAAGATTTCAAAAACCTGATCTTTTCGGCATCTAATCACAATGCGTGGTTTACTGAGGCAGAGGTACAAAGGGCTTTAAATTCATTACATCAGATGCTAAATCAGCAGGATTTGGAGACCTGGTTTAAGGACATTCGGGTAAGTGATACGCCAAAAAAAGTTGGTTTAATTCTAGCTGGTAATATACCGATGGTGGGCTTTCAGGACGTGATTTCGGTGCTTGCTACAGGAAATACAGCCTTAATAAAACTCTCATCAGCTGATGATAAATTGCTACCGGCCTTACTTGCTCAACTGGTTAAAATCGAACCTTTACTTGCAGATCGGATTGTTTATGTAGATCGCTTGAAGGATTTTGATGCTGTAATTGCGACTGGTAGTAACAATACATCAAGATATTTTGAGTTTTATTTTGGCAAAGGACCAAACATCATCAGAAAAAATAGAAATAGTGTTGCCGTAATCACCGGGAATGAAAGCGCAGCGGAATTAGCGCTTCTGGGACATGATATATTCGATTATTTTGGCTTAGGATGCCGCAACGTGTCTAAACTGTATATTCCTGAAGGCTATGACATCAAAAACTTTTTTGAGCCTATCGAAGGATTTAAAGACATTATCAATCATTTTAAATACAACAACAACTATGATTATAACAAGTCTATTTACCTGGTGAACCTAAAACATCATTATGATAACGGCTTTTTATTGTTAACTGAAGGCGAAAGTCTTTCATCACCCTTGGCTGTTTTATATTATGAAACTTATACCAATGTTGAACAGCTGGAAGAACTGTTAAGCAGTAAAGCTGAGGATATTCAATGTGTAGTAAGTAATGCCGCATTAAAGTTGGATACAGCAGTTTTGGGCTTTGGACAAAGTCAGACGCCTAAACTTTGGGATTATGCTGATAATGTAAATACGATAGAATTTTTAAACACAATTAATTAAATAGCATTATCTTTAGTTTTAAATCAAAAAGGTGATCTCTAAAACTAACGTTTTCTTGTTATTGCTACTTATTCTAGCAATAGGTAATGCCAAATCGCAAACTTGTGCCGGTTCTATAGGGGATCCGGTAAGGAAGTATGACTTTGGTAGAGGCCCAAGTGATCGCGGACCTGCCATTCCGGATAAAACAAATTACGAGTACGACGACGTGGATGTGCCCAATGACGGACAGTATACTATAGTGAAAACTACAGCCGGCATGAGCCACGTTTCACAAAGAAACTGGCTAGAAGTTAACAATCATACCCCTAACGACCCAGATGGGTATATGATGCTCATCAATGCCGATGAGCATCAAGCTGGAATATTTTACCAGGCGACTATACCAGATCTTTGTCCAGGTACAACCTATGATTTTGGAGCATGGATAATTAACGTTATGGCTAGACAGGGAATCCGGCCAAACCTTAAGTTCATTATTGAGACCACATCCGGAGTACTCATTAAGCAATTTGACACAGATCCAATTCCGGAAGGCAGCAGTACCGACTGGAAACGATATTCTACAACGTTTAAGACAGATGCAAGTGTTACCGAAGTAGTGGTAAAAATAATGAACAATGGCTTAGGCGGCGGTGGAAATGATTTCGCTCTAGACGACATCACCTTTAGTGTCTGCGGACCAGTAATTATCCCTTCCATTGATGGAGTCGTTACACCAACTAAAAGCCTTTGCATTGGTGAAACCAAAGACGTTGACTTGTCAGCAGAGCCAACCCCGGGAGTTTATATAAATCCTCAATACCTCTGGCAGGAAATGGATGTGAACGGCATATGGCAGGATATGTCCACAGAAACAACAAACAAGTACACTAAGCACTTTGCAAATGCACAAGTTGGCAGTTACAAATACAGACTTTTAGTAGCCGAAAATGGCAACATCAACTCACCTAACTGTCGAGCAAACTCTCCCACATTTGAGCTAAATGTAAGCCCCCTACCCGCCATACCTGTAGCTAACGATCCGATAACAGTTTGCTTAGGCTCCCCTATTCGTTTATCCGTAAGCGATGCCAGCTCATACAAATGGACCTTCCCTGATGGCAGTAGCTCTAATCAACAATCTCCCGTAATTAACAATGCTACAGCTAATATGGCAGGCACCTATACGGTTACGGTGACCAATGGTGCTGGATGCGAAGCCAGCACTTCGACTACTGTAACTTTAATACCAAGACCTGTAGCTATAATAGATCCGGTTTCCCCGATTTGTAAGGGTTCATCCACAAACTTGAATGCCAGGGGCGGCAATACCTACAGCTGGGTACCAGCCACGGGGTTATCTGCAACCAACATTCCGAATCCAGCAGCAAATCCAACAAGAACCACTACTTATACGGTGTATGTTTCTAATGGTAGTTCTTGTGGATCATCCGCTCAAGTTACAGTCGAGGTTTATAAAGACCTGGTCGCTGTAGCTGGCCCTGATCTAAAAATCCTTAAAGGAAACAAAACAGTTATTAATGGATCAGTATCAGGAGACAACGTAGGTCAGGTATTTTGGACTCCAGCAGATTACCTGGATGATCCATTTAAATTAAACCCAACAGCAAAACCACCTGTTAGCACCACTTACACCTTAAATGTGCTTTCGAGTACTGGCTGTACAAGTAGCACCAGCGACGTTCTTATTGAAGTATATGAAAAACTGATTGTCCCAAATTCCTTTAGTCCAAATGGGGATGGAATCAATGACGTCTGGAATATTATCGCCATTGACACCTACGCCAATCCGAGCGTAAAAATCATGAACCGTTATGGACAAATGATGTTTCAAAGTGATGGCTATGCAAAACCATGGGATGGGAAACACAGAAATGAAGACGTTCCAGCGGGTGTATATTATTATATGATCTATTTAGAACCAGGACTAAAACCACTCAGCGGATCATTGATGGTCATTAGATAAATTCATGATTTTGTATTCATTTCAATTGTAGTCTGAAAAATCATGATGGTTTCATTTTGAAATACTATTTTTGAGCGATGTATGTTATTAAAGTAAAAGGCATTGCCAAGATTCCGGATTATGTGCAATTAAGGGACGATAAATTCACCTTATTAGCTTATTTTAGAGTCGACAGGCCGGATAAATCACTAGAAAAACTTGGTTTAGGTGATAAACTACCATACATTATGAATTTTGTAAATGATTTGCCTTTCGGACAAATTGCTAAATTAGATATCTAAACATGACAGAGAACACAGTTATAAATTTAAAAAATGTAGATGTTTTTCAGCAAAAGCATCTGGTTTTGTCGAACGTAAACTTAAATATCGACAAGGGTGAATTCGTTTTTTTAATTGGTCAGACAGGTTCTGGAAAGAGTAGTTTGCTAAAGATCATTTATGGCGACCTTCACATTGGTAATGGAGATGGACAAATAGCCGGTTTCGATTTAAAAAAACTGGGTAATAAGGAAGTACCCTTTTTACGTAGAAAATTAGGTATTGTATTTCAGGATTTCCAATTATTGACCGACAGAACTGTTGAGAAGAACCTTGAGTTTGTACTTAAAGCTACTGGTTGGACAGATCAAAATCTGATTAGTGAGCGCATTAAAGATGTACTGGAAAAAGTTGGCTTGCGTTCTAAAATTAAAAAAATGCCGCATGAACTTTCGGGTGGGGAACAACAACGCGTAGTTATTGCACGTGCATTGTTAAACAATCCGGAAATTATTTTGGCAGATGAACCAACAGGAAATTTAGATCCAGACACCTCTGAAGAAATTGTAATGCTTTTGAAGCAGATCAGTCAGAGTGGAACTGCTGTTTTAATGGCTACACATGATTACCACATCATCAGAACATTCCCTTCAAGGATTATAAAATGTGAGAGTGGTGTTATTCATGAAGACGCCCAGATTGTTTAATACAATTTTCTGACAAAATTTTATTATTCGGACATTCTGTTCTAAGTTTTACAATTAAAACTGACAGCATGACGGATATTTCCCATTGGCAAACCTTTTGAGTTTATCTCCAAAAATTCTACTATACTATGTTTAGCAAGAAGAAAAAACACGATAATAAAGATACAACTATGCAAAATCAAGACCCTGCAGCAGAAACTCATGCTGAAGATCAATTGATAAATGATATTAAAGATGCGAATACTGTGACTACTGAAGAACAAGAAGTAGCTGAAGAAATCGTTCCTGAACTGACTGCTGAAGAAAAACTGCAACAAGAGAATGCTGCTTTAAACGACAAATATCTACGTTTATTTGCAGAATTTGACAACTATAAACGCCGTACACAAAAAGAACGTGTAGAGCTGTTACAAACAGCAGGTAAAGATGTGATTATTTCCTTATTGCCTTTGCTGGATGATTTTGACAGGGCGAACAAAGCAATGGAAAATGCTACTGACATCAATGCCATCCGTGAAGGTGTAGATCTTGTGCATACCAAGTTAAAAAATACATTGGCCCAAAAAGGTCTTAAAGAAATGGAGAGTATGAATACTCCATTTAATACGGATCACCATGAAGCCATCACTAAAATCCCTGCACCAAATGAAGAGATGAAGGGAAAAGTAATGGATGAACTGGAAAAAGGATATACCTTAAATGACAAAGTTATTCGCTTTGCAAAAGTTGTAGTAGGTAGTTAATATTTTATGAGCAAGAGAGATTATTATGATGTGCTTGGCGTATCCAGAAACACATCAGCTGAAGAAATAAAAAAGGCTTACCGTAAACTAGCCATTAAGTTTCACCCGGACAAAAACCCGGATGATAAATCTGCCGAAGATAAATTTAAAGAGGCGGCTGAGGCTTATGAGATTTTAAGTAACCCTGAGAAAAAACAGCGTTATGACCATTATGGTCATGCCGGTGTTGGTGGTGCTTCAGGTGGCGGCGGATATGGCGGCGGCGGAATGAACATGGAAGATATCTTCAGCCAGTTTGGCGATATATTCGGTTCAGGTGCTGGCGGTGGTAGTCCTTTTGAAAGCTTCTTTGGTGGTGGCCAACAGTCACGCAGCGGCCGACGTGTATCAAAAGGTACCAACCTACGTATCAAAGTAAAACTTACGCTCGAAGAGATTGCCAATGGCACCGAGAAAAAGATAAAAGTAAACAAACAGATTGTCTGCAAAACCTGTGATGGTAGTGGTGCTAAAGACCGTTCGTCGGTAAGTACTTGTAATACCTGTGGTGGTAGCGGTGCTGTACGCAGAGTAACCAATACCATTTTGGGACAAATGCAAACTACTTCTACCTGCCCTACTTGTAATGGTAGTGGATCTCAAATTACTGCAAAATGCGGTTCTTGTCATGGTGAAGGTATTGTAAGAGGTGAAGAAACCATCAACATTAACATCCCTGCTGGAGTAAGTGATGGTATGCAATTGAGCATGAGTGGAAAAGGAAATGCAGCCCCTAATGGCGGTATTCCTGGAGATTTGATCATCCTGATTGAAGAAATCCCTCACGAAAGTCTAAAACGCGAAGGAAACAATGTGGTTTACGATTTACATGTTTCTATTGTTGATGCAGCTTTAGGCTACAGTGCCGAAGTACCGACTATTGATGGTAAAGCCAAAATCAAAATTGAGCCAGGTACCCAAAGTGGAAAGTTATTGCGCTTAAAAGGAAAAGGTATTCCTGAAATCAACTCCTATCACCGGGGTGATGAAATCATTCACGTAAATATTTGGACACCTAAAATTTTAAGTGCCGAAGAAAGGAACATTTTAGAAAAGCTAAGAGACTCTCCAAACTTCAAACCTCAACCAGGTAAGAACGACAAGAGCTTCTTTGAGAAAATGAAAGAATATTTTGAATAATGAAAGGCCGCTTAAAGCGGCCTTTTTTACAACCTAAAATTTTATATGATTGCAGCTGTTATTGATCTTGGCACCAATACCTTTCACCTTATCATAGCCGAAATATCGGCTACTGAAGTAAAAGTGCTTCTTAAAACAAACGAACCGGTTAGGTTGGGTCAAGGACGTATTAATGAAAACATCATTATCCCCGAAGCTTTCGAAAGAGGTATTGCGACACTTAAGCTTTTTAAACAGGAAATCATAAAACACCAGGTTGATGTGGTTAAAGCTACTGCAACTTCGGCTGTACGTAGTGCGGACAATGGGGGCGACTTTGTTAACGCAGCTAAAACGGATGCCGGAATTGACATCGAAGTGATCAGTGGAGATCAGGAGGCAGCCTATATCTTTAAGGGTGTTAAAGCTACTGGAGCCATCCAGGCAACCTCATTGATTATGGATATCGGTGGTGGAAGTACGGAGTTTATTATAGCGGATGCTGATGGGATACTTTGGAAAGCAAGCTATAATATTGGCGCCGCCCGTTTAACCCAGGCTTATTTCCACTCTGATCCAATTAGTCAGACAGACCAATTGGCTATTCTGGATCATTTAAAAGATACATTACAGGAATTAGAAGCAGCCTGCGCCTTGTATAAACCACAACACCTTGTAGGCTCTGCGGGCGCCTTCGAAAGCTTTACTGGTATGATTGACCCCAGTATTGATTTAAACAGTGTTAAATCAGCTCCTATCGACCTGAATGATTACCAGAAGCTTGCAGCTTCATTAATTGCTTCTACGCACGCAGAACGCGAAATTATGCCTAACCTAATTGCATTACGAGTTGACATGATCGTTATCGCAGCTTTAATCAGTAATTATGTTATCGCCAATTGCGGGATTAAAAGTATAAGCCTTTCTACTTACGATTTAAAGATGGGCGTTTTATACGGACTAGCTTCAGCTAAGCTAGAAGGATAAACAAACAATAAAAGCGACTCGATGGTCGCTTTTATTGTTTTACATAACAGGAGGTGTAGTAACTGGTGGCGGAGTAACTGGCCTTTTTTCTTTCATGCCTTTTTTCATTTTCATGTGTTTTTTATTCTCCATTTTCCAAGCTTCGTATTTCTGTTTTTGAGGTTCGGTTAACTCCGCAGCAATCTTAGTGTCTGCTTCATTATGAATTCTCATCATTTCCGCTTTTTTCGCTTCTTTATCCCCCGTTCCTTCTTTATCTGCTGTAGCCATCGCCATCGACTCTTCTAAATAGATATCCTCTATTTTCTTTTTCTGATCTGGATTCAAATCAAGTTTTTTGGCTAACCTTTCGGTACTCATTTTAGCCTTTTCTTCGGGGGTTACCATTTTTTTCTGGCCTGTGCTTTGCGCCTGTGCGATTGTTATTATACTAAACAACAATCCGCAAACAATTAACAATTTTTTCATCTGATTTTAATTAGTTTTTGAAATCCATAGTATACTGTATAACTATTTCAGGTTTCAAAACAGAGCAGCTTTTGTTTTGTTCTGTTTTTATTAAAAGAATCCTATCAAAAATTAATCAATCAGTTAAAGCGCAGATAAGGCTTTGTATAGTTTTTCTGTAGGCAGTCCCATTACATTGGTATAAGAACCAATGATCTTTTCAACAGCAACCAATCCAATCCATTCCTGAATACCGTAAGAGCCCGCCTTATCATAAGGATTGTGGTTACTTACGTAATGTTCAATCTGGTCGGCAGATAGCGTATTGAAGACTACCTCTGTTAAATCATAAAAGGAATGCATTTTACCTGCATAGCTTAAACTCACCCCCGTATATACCTGATGTACGGAGCCGGAAAGTTTGTTCAGTACAGCAATTGCTTCAGCTTTATCGGCCGGTTTACCTAAAATCTCGCCACCGTAAGCCACAATCGTATCCGCAGTAATCACAATGCTATCCGCACTGATATCTGTAAAAGCAGCGGCTTTCTTTTCCGCAATGTAAACAGCGATTTCAGCTGGGCTTAAACTTTCAGGATAGCTTTCATCCACATCTTTCAATACCACTTTAAAGTCTAATCCCATTGCCTTAAGCAATTCTTGTCGACGGGGTGATTTTGAGGCTAGAATGATAGGAAGTTTTTGCTGAAACATAATGCGTATTTTTTTATCTGGTAATGGTAAGGTCCATTACAACTGGGCGAAAATAATAAAAGCGACCTTAAGTCGCCTTCATTATTTATAATATTTTAAAGATTACTGACCACCAGCACCGCCGCCGCCACCTTGACCTTTACCACCACCTTTCATCCGATTCATTCTTTCTTCTTTATAGGTAACGTAAGCTTTTTTCTGATCATCGTTTAATAAAGCATTGATTTTGGCATCATTTTCTTCCATGATAGTTTTCATTTTAGCCATCATTCCCGCACGATCACCTTTACTTTCTTCGCGCATTTTAACCGTAGCTTTTGCTTGATCTAAAAGGATAGCTTTCACTTTTGTTGTTTGATCTTCGGTAAGGGTTAACTTTTTCGTTAATTGAGCAGCACCTTTTTCCGCTCTTTCTTCAGGAGTTGGCATCTTACGATCGCCATCTTGTGCTTTTGCAAATGTCATTACACTGAATAACAATCCGCAGATAATCAATACTTTTTTCATCAGTTTATATTTTGTTTAATGGGTTATAAGCTATTGCAAGCTCAGTTGTTAGAGACAACAAAGGCCCAATAGGTTTAACCCACTTACGTAACATAATTGTTGCAATACAAAATACTGATTATTTGCCAGAATCGGCAGCAGATGGGTTCTCATCGAACCAATTTTTTTGTACCCTAAGTACTTTTTCTATGATGTCCCTTACGGCAGTTTTACCGCCTGTATAAGGAGAAATATATTGTGAGATTGCTTTAATCTCAGGGACAGCATCAGCCGGACAGGTTGCGATACCAACCAGCTGCATAATTTTAAGATCAGGGATATCATCTCCCATATAGAGTACTTCGGTAGCATTAAGGTTGTAGGAGGCGCAGAGACTATTGTAAACTGCAACCTTATCAGAAACACCTAAAAAGATATTGTTTATGCCAAGACCTTCAAATCGTTTCCGCATGGCCTCACCTTTGCCACCAGATATAATGCAAACGTGATAACCTCTTTTCACTGCAAGCTGAAGCGCATAACCATCTTTGATATTAAATGTGCGTAAAAACTCGCCAGAATCTGACGCGATGATATCACCGTTCGTTAATACACCATCAATATCAAAGATGAGTGTTGTAATGTGCTTTAGTTGCTCAAGAAACATCTGTTTATTTCTGGTTATCTCTCCACTCGTAAACCCAGGCCGACTGGATTTGCTCCAGATGTCCTTCATTACTTTCTTCTTTTGTACCTTTAAAATTAGGCAACGACAATATCCATTCTAATAACTCTGTAAAACGGATACGGTATATTTTGGCTTCATTAAAATCATCACCAAATTTCTCATATAATTCCTGAGCAATATCCTCATGGTCGTTCCAGTATATTGGGAGTGCAAACTTATCCTGCATGTTTATCTATTTAATTTTATAATTAATGGCCTAAAAACTCAGACTGATCTGGGATGGTCACTTCGATATCACCATCGATCACTACACACTGGCAGCCTAATCGGGAAGTGATTCTAGGACGAACTGCTCTATCAATAAAATCTTCTTCTTTATCTGAAATTTCCTGGATATTATCCATTCCTTTATTCACATAAACATGGCAAGTACTGCAACCGCATACACCGCCACAGTTATGCTGTAAATCTATTCCATGGTCATGGCAGACATCCAGAACAGACTCTCCGCCGGCAATAGGTAGTTCAACTGCTTCTTTCCCCTGTTCTTCAAAATTTATCTTTAACTTAAAAATACTCATAATCTGGTTCAAAAATAAGCACCAAAAACCGCAATTACGTTATCATTTCGATTTTTTAATGCTATTGCTTAAATTTTTATAGATCTCCTGCAAGTGTGGCGTTCTTTTCAGGAGTTCTTCGTGTTTTAATATTGTCTTTTTATCATTGCGAACTGCTGGTCCTGTCTGCACATCCTCTGGGAGTGCGTCCTGAACTTTCACTGCAGTTTCCATAATCAATGGCCTCAATAGTTCAAAATCAAGGTCATTCTTTTTAAGAATCTGATGGCTCAATTGGTAAAGGTGATTTACAAAGTTATTGGCAAAAACACCCGCAACATGCAATACTTCCCTTTTTTTAGTCTCTACTTCGTAGATTAAAGGAGTAAGTTTCATCGCCATTAGCTGTAAAGCGCTCATGTTCTCTTCCGTATTCGCTTCCAAACATAAAGGAACATGAATAAAATCTATCGGTTGCTGCTTAGAGAAAGTTTGCAATGGATAAAAAACACCATAATTCTTAAATCCAGCTAACACTTCCATATCAGTTGCACCCGATGTATGAACCACTATACCATTTATTTCTTTTAGCTCTTTAGCCACCTTGGCAATAGCGTCGTCTTTTACAGCGATAAGGTATAAATCAGCATACTTATCTACTAGCTTCAAATCAAAAATAGCCTGGGCACCGATTTCATTGGCTAATGCTTGCGCATTTACCAGTTCCCGGCTCCATACCTGAACAATATCGGCGCCATTTTCTTCAAAGGCCTTAGCCATGTGACTAGCTACATTACCAGAACCAATACAAACAATCTTCATAGGGACATCATTAATCGTTAACGGTTATAAAGCAAGCCTTAGCCTAGTAATTCTAAGTATATCATAGTTTTACTAAACGGTTTTTGCTTCTTTTTGTCTTCTAAATATAGAAATAAGAAAACCAATAACCATTACTATAGTACCTACCCAATAAAGATTAATGTAAGGGAACTCGATTGATTTAAATACAACCCAGTCTTTTGCCTGTTGCGGTTTTTCATACACCTGTAGTTCAACTTTCTTTTGCTCAGGCAATACTTTGGTAAAGCGAACTCTTAAGCCCAGATCATCAATGTTACGTGCAAAATCGAAAGTATTATTTCCTTTGATCATGAATATAGGTTCAGCCTTGTAAATCTTACCATTCAAGTCAATTTCCAGCGGCAAGCCTACAGCAAGATCGCCCGGGGCTAGCACTAAACTCTTTGCCTTAGGCTGGTTGTTTAAAGCTTTAACCGTGATGATACCACTGCTTGTATGTAAAGTATCACCTTCAGCCACATTTACTATTCTTGGTGCTTTATAGTTCTCCTCCTCAGAATGTCCTTCATGATTGTGATCATGATCTTCTTTTTTCTCAGGAGCACTGGTGATGTGCGTATAAATATCATACGTAAGGTAATGCTTGGTATCAGGAGAAGCAATTAAGCCCATCTTTTCGTTCACCTGTACATGCGGATTCAACTCGAAATCCTCTTTTACCTCGCCTGTTTTCTCATCAATAACTTTAAAATTCAGCTTGTAAAAAGTATTAGGAGCAACTGTAGTATCACTGGTATAAGTTACCGTATACTTACCCATCTTTTTAGGCTCATTCTTATACAACACGATATTCTGACCTGGTTTTTCAACCTTCTCAAAATCCTTTACCGGAATAAAGTTAGATACGTTAAGTGAGATCGGTTTGTTTGTAGCCGCAGCCACTAGCGCTCCTAAAAGTAATAAAGCAAAACCGATATGAGCTACTGCAGCACCCACCAATTTACGTTTTCCACCAAAAGCTTGTCCCAATATCCTTGCATTCGATAAAATAGCGAAGATGCAGCTAAAGGTCAACAAAATGTACATCAGGTTATGGTAAACATCAGTGATGAATACAAACCCCGTTGTGATGACAATAGAAAATACCAAAGCGGAAATCAGACTGCTGTAAAACTTACGCGGATCCGTTCTTTTATACTTCATGAACTGTGCGAAGCCCGATATAATGGTAACCAAAATAGCAAAAGGAGCCTGCCATTGGTTATAATATTTTATGGCATCAATTGGTGGTGCAAACTTGGTTCCGAAAGCCTGGTTAAATACCGGAACAGAAGTAGAAAATATAACCTGGATACAAGCTACTGTAATTACCAATGCGCCAATAAACATCCAAAATTCTCTTGAATAAGTTTCTTCGTCTTTATTGGTAATTGGCAATTCTTTCCATCTGCAAATCAACAATCCAGTAGGAATGGCCAAGAATACCACATTATATAAGATAAGGTGCCAGAACATACCCAAGTCTGTAAATGAATGCACAGATGTTTCACCCAATACACCACTTCTGGTTAAGAAAGATGCGTAAAGCACCAATACAAAACTAATGAAGATCAATACAATTGCGGTAAAGAAGGCATGACCTGTATTCTTAAATGCAATCATTACGTGTACACCAGCTATTAAGGTTAACCATGGAATGATAGAAGCATTTTCTACTGGATCCCAAGCCCAGAAACCACCAAAGTTTAAGGCTTCATATGCCCAGAAAGAGCCCATGATAATCCCTGTTCCCAATATCATCACGGCAAATAGCGCCCAAGGCATAGCAGGTTTAACCCATTCTTTATATCGTTTTTGCCATAATCCTGTAATTGCATAAGCAAAAGGGACAATCATACTGGCAAAACCAAGGAACAAGGTTGGTGGATGTATCACCATCCAGTAATTCTGAAGAAGCGGATTTAATCCTTTTCCATCAGTAATAAATTTAAGATAGTTTTTATAGTTTTCAGGGTCGGAGAATATCGGCACCATTGCTTTTAGGTCCATTGCATCTCTAAGCAGAATAAATGGAGAGCTACCAATACGCTCGCCGAAAATCTGTACGCCTAATAGCATCGAAGTTAAAAACACTTGTGAGAAGGCTACGACCGTCATCACCCCATTTTCCCAGGATTTAGCTTTCCAGATCAGTACACCGCCCAGCAAAGCTTGCCAGAATGCCCATAGCCAGAAACTACCCTCCTGCCCTTCCCAAAAAGCAGATACTATATAATATACCGGAAGTTCTTTAGAGGAGTGATTGTAAACGTAATAATACTCGTTATAGTGATTTAATATAAGGAAAAACAAGGTTGCGCCGATACCTATGATACTGGCCCAGTTGATGAAGAATGATATACGACCTAAACGTGTCCATGAATGATCTCCGATCTCTTTATTTCGTGTAGCAAAGAAATAAGCTATAGTTGAGAGTAAAGAAGCGGCAAATGCCAAAACAATAAAAAATTGGCCGATCTTACCGGGAAGGAGGTTCTCTCCAATAAATTGTATATCCATTAAAATTAATTGTATTTTTCTACTTTACCGTCCTGCTTTATTTCAGTACCATCCTGATTTTGTACCGTACCATCTTGTTTAACCTCTACAAGGTCGTTATTGTATTTAGATGGACATTTCATCAGTATCTTAGAGGCGTAAAAAGTATCGTCATTCATTTTTCCGATCAGTACTAATTTTTCTGAGCGTTCAAAATCCTGAGGTTTCGTTCCTGCGTATACTACTTTATTCACTTTACCTTTTTCGTCTTTCATGAAAAATTCAAAGTGATTTGCATCCTTCAGTGCATCATAATGCATGCCTTTTTCTTTCTCCCAATAGCCCATTACATGGAATTCTTTTGGATCTTTTGCAGCTTCACTAAAGGTAGAATAGGTGTTTGTATCCGCATTAAGGCTTACTAAAAAACCTACACATAATGCTATCGTTATTAAACCAATAATTGCACTTTTTCTCATGGATGTAACAAATTTTTAAAGGAAACTTCACAAAGATAAAAAATATAAGTACCCAAAGACCGCTGTGGGTATTCAAAACGCTTTGATGACTGTTTATTGATAGTTCTCTGACAAATGCGCAAAAAAAATCCGCGACACGTTAAATTGTCGCGGATCAAATCAATTATAAATCAACCTTATGGCCAAACACCAAGGTTCATATAAGAAACAGCAATCTTATCGATTGAGCCTACAAAAGCAGCAGTTCTCAATGTTTTAATCGCCGGTTTGTGCATTAAAGTTTCTCTGATTTCATGGTACGAATGAATCATGGTATCTTCCAAACCAGAGTTAACCAATTCCAGTTCAGAAGCACCTTTAACGATCATTAAACGGTTTTCTGCAGGAATTTTTTTACCAGTAAGGCTTTCCAAAGTATTGATCAGGTTAGCATTAGAGTTTTCAGCATAACGATTTTCCATACGACCAAAGGCTACGTGAGAAAGGTTTTTCAACCACTCAAAATAAGAAACTGTAACACCACCAGCGTTACAATACATATCAGGGATGATGATACCACCCATTTCAGTAAAGATTTCTTCAGCTTCTGGTGTACATGGACCGTTAGCACCTTCAGCAATAATTTTTGCTTTGATGTTTCTGATGTTCTCTACTGTGATCTGGTTTTCAAGTGCAGCAGGAACCAGGATATCGCAAGGTTGCTCTAAACCTTCCATAGAGTTTTTAAACTCAGTTGCTCCAGGGAAACCTAAAATAGATCCCGTTAACTTACGGTGAGCAAATACCTCATCGATATTTAAACCATTTGCATTGTAAATCGCACCTTCAAACTCGCAAAGACCTACGATAGTTGCACCAAACTCTGCCAAGAACTTAGCCGCATGGTAGCCCACATTACCTAAACCTTGTACAATTACGCGTTTGTCGCCCAAACCAGCCTTAAGACCAATTTTCGCCATATCTTCTGCTACAGTTACGCATTCTCTAACTGCATAAGCCACACCACGACCGGTAGCTTCCTTACGTCCGCGTATACCGTGTAATGCGATTGGCTTACCAGTAACACAACCCAAAGCATCCAACTGACCTGGATTCATGGTCATATAAGTATCGGCAATCCAGCTCATCTCACGTTCACCAGTTCCATAATCAGGAGCAGGAACATCGATACCAGGACCAATGAAATTCTTTTTAATTAATTCTGTAGTATAACGGCGGGTAATATTCTCCAACTCACCAATCGTATAATTCTTAGGATTTATACAGATCCCCCCCTTTGCACCCCCAAATGGTACATTTACAATCGCACACTTGTAAGTCATTAGTGCTGCAAGTGCCATTACCTCATCCTCATTTACCATATCGCTGTAACGGATACCACCCTTTGTTGGGTTCATATGCTGGGAGTGTTCTACACGCCAGGCATCAATAACCTCGAAACCATTACCTCTGCGAATAGGGAACTGGAAACGGTACACACTGTTACAAGCTTTAATTTGAGTTAATAAACCTTCCGGATGGGCGGTAAATTGCGCGGCACTGTCAAAATTCTTGCAGACATCTGCAAAGAAATTTGTCTCATTTGCTGTATTAGCCATTATTTGTTTTTTATGAATTTGAAATAAGTTCTCAGTTAGTAATGCAAAATTGCACTAAAAAAAGCGATTAATACAAATGAATAATAACTTAGTGTATGGGACACACCACGTCAAATTATAGGCAAAAACAGCGTTTAAACGATTTAAAATTAGTTTTTGGAAGAAGATTTTTGTTCTAATTTTTTTAATCTTTTTTCGATCGTGAATAGAAAAAAAAGTAAGCCGAACAAAATTAAGAGCACACAAGCAACAACAACATATATTTTACCTGAAGCATATACGCTTTCAGTAATTGATGAATCTCCATTTTGTGCAAATAATTGCATTGCAAACATCAACATTAAAAAGGTAACTGAAATTTTCTTCATGACTATAGGGTGTTGTTTTTTTCTAATGAGCGAACTCTGTATAAAATGGTATAGATCCAATATCCGATCAATATCCAACCCAGACAGGCAGGATAAAATACGGCGCGCATACGGCTATCTAAATCGTAAGAATTGAAACCTGGATTGCCTCCATTTCCAGGGTGTAAAGAATCTGATAAACGTGGCAGCACAAAAAGTAAGACCACCATCATTGGAAAGGCAAATATGTTATAAATAGCAGATATTTTAGCTCGTTTTTGTTCTTCATCAATTGCGTTGCGCAATACCAGATAAGCGAAGTACAAGAGCAGGGCTATTGCCGCAAAGTTTTGTTTCACATCAAAGCTCCAGGCTTGCCCCCAGGTAAACTTGGCCCATATAGCACCAGTTATAATCCCAAGGATACCGTAAATTACTCCAACATTAATGCTTTCGACAGCTTTAAGGTCATGATCCTGGTTGTTAGTGCTTAAATATTTAATGCTGTGGTAAACAGATACACTAAATAATACGATCATTCCAAACCACATTGGTACGTGGAAATAAAGGTTTCTTATACTTTCATACAAAATAGGCAGCTCGGGTACGCTAGATAAAAATCCCGCGATTGTTGAGTAAGTCACCAACAATGCGCCTAATATTTTCCACCAATTCTTATACATTATATACGTTTAGTTCGGACAAAGGTAATAAAGCCGCCCTGTATTTTTATCATAAACTTGTAAATCAGATCCGGCAGCTAATTTCTCCATTATTTTGGCTCAGTACCGTCCTTAATTTCTTCAGATGCCGACTTTACCAATACAGATTTCGCTGTTAAAGGACCAAATATTTCAATTTTATCCTTAAACTCTCTTCCTTTCTGCACTTTTGTTCTTACTGTCCTGTTATTTTCTACAGCGATCACAAAAACACCTTCGCTGGAAGTCACCACCGCCGACTTAGGCACCACATAAGTACTATCTTTTGCATGAAGTGGCAATACGACTTCAGCAACCATGCCTGACAATAATTCGTTACCTGTATTGATCACATCCATCTCCACCCTTTCTGAACGGAGTTTAGTATCTAATGCGCCTGATTTACGGGCGATTTTGGCACTAAAGATTTGTCCTAATGCAGACTTCACCGTAAAATGCATTTCATCACCCACATTCAAATATCCTGCATATTGTTCAGGCACAGACACAGATAAACGCAATTTCCGCTGTTCCTGAATGGTAAACAACGGAAGTTCCGAACCTTTTCCTGAAGGCCCTACATAAGCCCCGAGATTAACATTTCTCGCCGCAACTACTCCATCAAAAGGCGCACGGATCTGAAGATATCCAAGCATGGTCTGAACTTCCCTGTAGCTTGCTTTCGCGGCCTGCAACTGTGCAAAATCCGCATTCTTTCTTGCCTCTGCCTGCTCCAGGTCATTCGTTGAAACCGTCCCCTCTACTTTACTGGTTTCCAGCAATCTCTTATAAGTGCTGTTACTTGCCGTATATACGGATTGCTGGGAATGCAGACGGGACTCGGCAGCACTCAGCTGTGAACTGGTTTCCGGTGCATCAAGGACAACAAGTAACTGCCCTTTCTTAACCTGCGCACCGATATCGACCTTTAACTCTTTCACAAAGCTGGCCACCTTTGCATACAAGTCTACTTGTTGAAATCCTACCAATTCAGCAGGCATGGTCAGCTCCGTAGATAGTTTTTCTTTTTTCACTTCAAAAGTCTCCATTTTCGGAGTTTCTTCAACAGGTGCACTTTCTTTTGGTTTCTCGGCACAACTCGATAAAAAAAGAACTGTGCTTAAAATAGTTGTGGTTATATATATAGGTTTCATTTATTGAATGTGTTTATGAACAAGTGTTTTTATGAATGTGGTAAAGTGGATATATAGTGTTTGCTTTCTTCGTCCTCCGGGTCAAGAGATACCGATTCCGTGGTTGATTTGCCCATTACCCAGGCGAAAATCATCGGCAGTATAATCAATACCGTAAATGTAGAAAATAACAATCCTCCAATTACGGCTCTTCCTAGCGGAGAAACCTGCTCTCCACCCTCACCATGGCCAATTGCCATTGGCAACATACCGGCAATCATTGCAATACTGGTCATGATGATCGGACGTAGCCTCAAAGAAACTGCTTCCCTGGCAGATAATACGGCATCACCATTGTGTTTCCTCAACTGTTCTGCATTGGTAATCAAGAGTACCGCATTGGCAATCGATACCCCAACTGACATGATGATCCCCATATAAGATTGTAAATTGAGGGTTGAACCTGTCAGCAACAATAGAATTAACGAGCCCAGCACAACCGCAGGTACCGTAGTAAGGATGACAAAAGAGATTTTGAACGACTGGAAATTGGCAGCCAGCATCAGGAAGATCACCACTACAGCAACCAGTAGTCCAGATTCAAGGCTCGTCATTGTTTCTGTTAATACTGTACTCAATCCGATAGGCTCAATAAACAATCCCCTTGGTAAGGTCCCCAGCCCTTCAATAGTCTTACCTACCTGTTTTGCGGCAGTTCCCAGATCAGTATGGTCAATATTGGCAGTTACCGAAAGGTATGGCATTGCACCAATATTGTCGTTTTCCCCATAAGTAACAGAAGGAATAATTTCCGCCACATCACTCAATACAGGTCTGGAATTGTTTTTCAATAAGGGTATCGCCCCCATATCATTTTCCGTCATCATTTTTTCCAGTGGAACCTGCACCTGCACATTATAAGACAAGCCTGCTTTTTCATCTATCCATGTATTCTTTTCCGTATACCTTGACGATGAGGTGGAAGCAATCAGCGATCGGGAGATATCAGTCATATCGACACCCAACTGGGCAGCACGTACTCTATCAATATTGATATCTAGCGAGGGATAATGAATAGGTTGCGCAATCTGAACATCCCTGAAATAATCAACCTTGTTTAATTTCGCAATGATCTTATTTGCATATTCCTCGTTTAGTTTCTTATTCTTTCCGGCAATCCTGATTTCAATAGGTGTGGGTGAACCCTGGCTTAACACTTTATCAGTCAACTCAATTGGCTCGAATGACACCTTGGTATCAGGCAATAGCTTCTTGATCCGCTTTCTCAGCTCATCCTTAAAAGTATCCATATCGGTATGGAAATCTTTCAGCGCAATCTGAAAAACAGCTTCATGTGGGCCAGCAGTAAACAGGTAGATCGGAGATACAGAAAACTGTGCCGGATGCTGTCCGATATAGACTGAAGAAATGGCTACATGTTCTTTTCCGACCATCTTTTCCAGATCGTGAAGCACTAGCTTTGCCTGATCTTCTGTTCTCTCCAACCTTGTACCATCTACAGCCCTTAATCTCATCTGAAACTGACTGGAATTTACCTTTGGAAAAACATCCTGTCCGATAACATTTAGCAGAACGATCGCTATAGCCGAAATTCCAAGGAGATAAAACAGTGTAACAGGCTTTTTGAAATTAAACAGCCTGTCGATCATGGCGACAAACTTCATTCTGAACCTTTCAAAAGCACCAATCTTTCCATTATTATTCAGATCCTCACGCACTAGTATTTCCTTTTGTACAATGATATCTTTTTCAGATTCAGGCGTCAGCCCTGAAGCATTAAACTCTGCTTCATCATCGGTAATCCCAACCGGATGTTTTACTTTCGGGTGTGCCTTCATCAGCCAGTTGGCCATAATGGGTACAAAAGTCTGAGACAATAAGAAGGAGACGAGCATCGCACAACCAATGGCCAGCGCTAAAGGTAAAAACAATGCTCCCGGAATACCCGTCATGACAAATGCCGGAGCAAAAACAGCGAGTATACACAACAGGATTAATAATTTCGGCAACGCAATTTCTTTACAGGCATCCCAGATGGCCAGCGCCTTGGGTTTCCCCATATCCAGGTGCTGGTGTATATTTTCTATGGTTACTGTACTTTCATCCACGAGGATTCCAATAGCCAGCGCAAGACCGCTTAAGGTCATCAGGTTAATCGTCTGACCAAACAACTTTAACAGCAATACTGAGGAAATTACAGAGATCGGAATGGTCAGGATTACAATTAATGCAGCCCTTCTATCACCGAGGAACAGCAATACCATCAATCCGGTCAGGACTGCGCCTATCGCGCCTTCAGTAACCAGGCTTTTTACAGAATTGATCACATACACCGACTGATCAAATTCGTACGAAAGCTGTACATCATCGGGCAAGGTACTTTGTATAACGGGGAGTTTTTTCTTCAGTTGTTGTACAACCTCCCAGGTAGAAGCATCACCAGCCTTGGCAATACTCACATAAACAGAACGTTTTCCATTTACCAACGCATAACCGGCAGTCACATCAGCCCCATCTTTTACAGTCGCCACATCCCCGAGGTAAAGATTTTGCACGCCTCCTTTAAACAAAGGGATCTTTTCAAAATCTTTTACCTGCTTAATGGTATTGTTGGTTGGCGTAATGTAGTTTTTATCGCCAATCCTAACATTTCCGGAAGGTGCCGTCTGGTTATTGATCCTTATCGCTTCAACAATCTGATCGGGCGTTAAATTATGCGTGCGTAGCGTTACAGGATCAACATTGATTTCTATTGTTCTAGGACTTCCCCCAAAAGGTGGTGGAGAAAGTAAACCTGGCACAGAAGTAAAGGAAGCCCTCACATACACATTTGCCAGATCCTGCAGTTCATTGTTACTCTTTGTTTTACTACTCAGCACCAACTGTCCGACCGGAAGTGAGGAGGCATCGAAACGAATGATAAAAGGCGGCTGCGACCCCGGAGGAAATGCCGCCTGCATCCGGTTTGCCAGGGCACTAAGTTCCGCTGCAGCCTGCGCCATATTGGTATCCTCATAATAGCTGATCTTCATCAACGTCAAGCCCTGGATATTCTTTGATTCAATGGATTTTACACCATTGGCGAAAAGGAGAATGTTTACATAGTTTTTTGCGAAGTACGATTCCATTTGGTTAGGCGTATATCCACCAAAAGGATGCGCCAGGTAAATCACCGGCAGGTTCATTTTAGGCAGAATATCGACTTTTATAGTCCTAATGGCGCCGATTCCGAAAAAGAAAAGCCCGGCGACCAGTACAAGGATAGAAATGGGTTTGCGAAGGGCAAAACGGATTAAATTCATGAAGCTACAGCATTAAAATTCATTAATAAAAAGGTCGAAATCTCCGGAGGCAGCTGCTTTCATCAGCAAAGACTGCCATACATTGGTATAAATGATATCGCTATCAATTTCCGCACGATTCAGTGCATACAGGGCTTGGGTAACGTCAACCAGGTTCGTTAATCCATTTTTATATAAAGTTGTTTTCTGAAGATAAGCCTGACGAGCAGCACGTACCTGTTTAGGAGCTTCGTTGTAATTGTTCAGTGCAAATTTGATTTTAGCTTCCGCTGCATCCAATTGTGTTTTCAGTTGCTGATCAATGACATCATATTCATCCTGCAAGCCCGACACGGTATACTGCTGGGCAGTTACCTTCTTTCCTGTTCTGGCGATGGAGGTTAAATTCCATGTTAAACCAATACCAAAGAGATAATTTTGTCTGTCGGGACTAATGCCATCCAGGTAATTCTGCGAAAAAGCGTGTTGATTGCTTGCGTATTCCGGACTAAAACCAGAACCGCGTGTCTGGTAAATCCCGATCAGGTTCACTGTTGGGTAATATTCTTTTTTATATAGTTTAAGTGATTGTTTCCCTGCATCCACACGGCTTTTATAATATTGAAGCACCGGGTTCAGGGTAACCGCATTGGATAAGATGGCCTTTGGTACACGCCTTACAAAGCTACTGTCCAGCACAAAATCTTCAATACCTACCCCCATCAATGCAACGAGTTTGTTGTTTTCTTCTTTTGCACGGTCCTTTAACTGGTTCAATGCGATAACGGCTCTTGAAACCTCAGCATAAGCCAGGGTAGAATCTACGCCGGCCAGCAATCCATTCTTCACCCTTGCGGCTGCAGTGTTATGAAATACAGTTGCCCGCTCCAGGTTTTTCTGCTGCGAGACAATCAATCGCTGACTAGCTAATAGGTTTAGGTAAGCTGCCGCAATTTTTATCTTTTGCTGAAAGGTCTCCTGATCCAGATCTTTGGCTGAACGTTCCGACTCCACTTTTGAAAGATTAATTCGCTCTCTGATCCTGCCAAACGAAAATACTTCCCAGTTCACATTCACCAGGTATAAAGCGCCGAAAGCAGCATTCCAATTTTGTTGTGGCAGCGGTAATCCTGACGAAGCCACTCCATACCCACCGAAGCCATACAACGGACCATTTTGTCCATTTACAGTTCCATAGTCCTGCTGGGCAGAAAGCGTTACATTAGGAAGGTAATCTGTTTTCGTCTGTTTAATTGTTTCTTTTGATGCTGCAAGATATTTGCTTTTAGCTTTAATGGTACCGTAATTGAAAACGCCTCGCTCAATAGCATCTTTTAAAGTAAGTGTTTGCGAATAACTGTGAAATGAAAATAACAAAAGGAGAAAAATAGGCCACTTTTTAAACATCTGATTCTTTAATTTGAACCAAAACTAAGTGGAAAGCAGAGGATAAAAGCGCTTTAAATGATGAATGAACCTTATAAATGACCAATTGAATTCGTCATTTATATAATTATGTTACATAATTATATCCTTACTTTGTATTCTTTAACAAATGTGATGGGGGCAAAATATATATTGGAGAGCAAATGGTTACAGGAAATTTCTATACTGATTTTCTCCTTCCTGCTGTTTACTGTTAACGATTGGATTTTCATCACAGGCTGGAGAAGCTTTTTCACAGGCACTGTATACTTTTTTATTCTGTATAGTCATGCACAGTTCAATCGTTTTTTTATATTGCCCATCCTACTGAAGGAACATAAGCCTTACCTCTATTTCCTGTTGACAACGACATTTCTTTTTGTATTTTCCATTCTGTTATTCGAGGTATCTACCGAGTTGCTGTACAAGAATTGTTTCCTGTATAAATCTTCCTATCAAAAAACCTATCACTTTCAGCTGGGAACGCTAGCGGGAACGCTGATCTGTATCCTCGGCTCCATCCAGATCCTGGAGCATTACCGGGAGCAGAAAATGAAAACCAGCAAAGAGCTGTTACACAACCAGGCACAGCTCAATGTTTTAAGAGCACAGCTCAACCCCCATTTCCTGTTCAATACCTTCAATACACTTTATGGGGTCAGCTTACAATATCCCGAACGATCATCTGAGCTGATTATGCAGGTTTCCAAGCTCATGCGCTATCAGGTAGAAAACAGCACAAAAGAATTCATTTCTGTAGAAGATGAAATTGATTTCATCTCGAGCTATGTGGAACTGGAGAAAGAGCGGGTCGGTTACCGGTCCGAAATTAATTACACTCATCATACTGACAACGGTAATTATAGAATAGCACCTATGCTCCTGATCACCTTCATTGAAAATGCGTTTAAACACGGCGCATGTTCAATTGAAAAATGTTTCGTTGACATTGATATCAATGTAGTCCAAGGGACGTTGCATATGCATATCCGCAATTCTATACCTACAAAAAAGAAAAAGGTCATCTCTACCAAAATCGGATTAAAAAATACCATTGAAAGTTTAAAAATTATCTATCCCCATAAACATCAGCTGGAAAGCTTTGCGAATGGAGAAGAATATGTTGTAAACCTAAAAATTGAACTGAGCTCATGAGTATACCAAAGAAATGCATCATTGTAGATGATGAACCTGCGGCCCATTATGTGCTGGTGAATTACATTAGTCAAAACCCACTCCTGGAACTTACACATCAGTGTTACAATGCTATTGAGGCACTAAATATACTACGTAGCAATACAATAGACCTCATGTTTCTGGATATTGATATGCCGGAAATATCAGGGCTGGAATTATTGCAAACTTTAAAAAATATCCCCCGGACAATCCTTACAACTGCTTATTCTGAATTCGCACTGGAGAGCTATGAGTATGGAGTTATAGATTACTTGCTAAAACCAATATATTACCCAAGATTTGTCAAATCAATAGAACGTTTTCTGGCTATGGATGCGGTTGAAAAACCAGAGACAGTTGTCGGGAAGAGTATCTCTGTAAAGGTAGACAGTGTAGTTATCGAACTTCCTGTAAATGATATTTTATATGCTCAAAGTTACGGGAATTACGTAAAGATATTTACCCCGGATAAATCCCTTCTTGCGTCCATCACAACTAATCAACTGGAGAGCATGTTGCCACAAGATCATTTTGTCCGGGTACATAAATCATATATTGTGGCTGTTGGAAAAATAGAGCAGATAGAAAGGGATCACATTCTTTTGAACAACGAAAAAATCCCTATTGGCATTACCTACAAAAGGAACCTTAGCCGGTTTATATGAAATTCCATTATGATGCAACATAAATCCAAGCTTCCCGTCCCGATGCGAATTCTAATTTAACTCTTTTATAGGCATCAGTCTCATACCCATCTGCTGCTAACAATTCTTCATGCGTAATTTCGAAAATAACACCATCAATATGGTCAGTGGCTTCATCAGATGGCATCGCCAGGAGATGAATTTCCTGGCCACTTGTAGCAAGTACATCTTCGTCTACGATTACGATTGTCGAAAGCTTATAGCCATTTAAAGTATCTTGCGAACCTATCAATAACCTACCGAAGGTTTCCAGCTGTACTTTATCTTTTTGTAATGTACCGTAAGAGAAAAGATATTCGTTCATTTGCCTAAGATTTAATCTCTCCACAGATACGGGAACAGCAATAAAGACACTGCCATAACCAATACATTGATCACTAGCAGTATCCCCACCTCATCCCAACTTACACTTCGATCCAGCCCATCAATTGCATTTTTTGTGAGCTTAATTAGCACGACCAGCACAGGAATTATAATCGGAAAGCCAAGGATAGCCATCAACATTCCACCATTACCAGCTTTAGATGCAATGGCAGAGATCATAGTAAAGATGGTTGAAAAACTCAGACTACCTAAAACCGTAGCTAAAAAGTACATGGGTAGATCCTGAGGTGTACGACCAAATACCATCATGTGAAAGATTAGCGCAATAACTGTAAGCACGACCATCAGTAATACATTATAAAGCGTTTTACTGATAATCAATGCAATCGGACTTGCGATGGTATAAATATATAATTGCCTGCCTTTACTTTCCTGCAAAAAACTCTTTGAAACTGCGTTTATGGATGCGAAAAGCATAATAATCCAAAACAAGGCATTCCAGGTAATGATATCAACACTTACAAAGGATAAGAAACATACAAAAACTGTAGAAACGACATACAAAAGCACGCCGTTTAAGGCATATTTCGAGCGCCACTCCAGCAGCAATTCCTTTTTAACTAAGTGTTTTACCTGGCTTCCTAAATTCATTCAGCCGCAAAGATACTATTTCGCTTTATATCCAACTAACTCCGGTGTCAAAATCCTTGCAACAACGGGAGCTTTAGAAACTTGGTCAGCGCCAACCTGTAGCGGCTGTTTACGGACCTGCCCATCCATATCAACAGTAATTAGCGGGTTATCACCTGTAGCATTTAAAGCAGGATTAACTCCTTGAAGATGGAATGTTCCGGTAGCATCGCGAACCAATTTAGGATCCAGAATTTTATAAGCACCTTCAGGTATACTTCCCGGACCTTTAACCTTATAAATAACGTTACCTTCCCACTTAGGATTAGCAAATGGGCCATTTATAGAAACAGCATCCTCACCACCCTGAATTAAATTATTAGCAATGGTTACCGATGTTGCCCCCAAACCAATTGGAGTTCTGGGCGTTAAAAGTATGTTACTTTTATTGTTTACCAATGTATTAAAGGCTATTAAAATCCTATCCGGACGATCGTGAGAAGTAAGAGGAGCGCCATCAGCCACTTCAGCACCACCATTACCAATGTTAATTGCCACATTACAATCCTCAAAATAATTACTGTAAATAATATGGTCGTCACCAAAAATCCTTAATCCAGGTGTTTTGGTGAAATAGTTACCATACACTTTATCAAAATTACCATGTCTTAAGGTCATTTGAGCTTTGCAATCACGGACAGTATTATACCGAATTGTTACTGCAGACGATTTAACTGAAAGCAACTCATTTTCCCCCTCGCAGTTCTCAAACAAGTTATATTCAAAAACACTGTTGCTCGAGGAAAGACTAAAACCACTTAAACCAAACTGTACAGCCTCTGCCCCATTTCCAGTTTGTTTAGAAAAATTGTGGAAATAATTGTGGTGAATCCACAATCGCTCCGCTATCTGTTTACCTACTCCCCTAACGCCAATAAACTTACCCAAAGCATTTTTATTCTGAAAAGTATTGTAGTCAACCTGATGGTCATTTCCAATAATGGATAAGTAATTACCCTCACCCACCGTTTCAAAAATATTCCTTGTCCATTGGCAAAAACTGCTTCCGGCTGCTATTTCATTTTTACCAGATGCATTTGTAAACTTAAACCCACGTATAATTACATAAGTTGCTGGGTTTTGAATACTCAAGCCACCCGTTCCATTTATTTCTGCTCCAGCAATCGTTTCAGCAGCAATCGTAATTGGTTTAGCCGAGGTTCCTTTACTTTTCACTACAATATTATCCGTAGTGGTATAAACACCGTTCTTCAGCAAGATTACATCTCCGGCAACAGCATTATCAATCGCCTTTTGTAACTCAGCTAACGAAGCAACGGTAATTGTCTTCGCAAAACTGGCCGCAGGATTGCTTAACATTAAAATTAGAAGAAGGCTACAAGCGCCAAAAAGCTGCTTTTTCAAATGGTTTGTAATGGTCAATATCATAATTTGGTGGTTCCAATAAGTTGATCAAGTTAGCTTTTCTTAATTTACATATTGTCAGCTAAATATTCATATTATTGTATCATAATGGCAAATCAATATTGTACAATCGTAGATAGCCCGATAGGTGAGCTGAGCATTTTTGCAGATGATGACTTTGTAAACAAGATCACCTTTAAGAAGACAGAGACCTCAGGTTTAACGGAAAACAAAGTTACAAAGCTTGCCGGCTTGCAATTAACAGAATATTTCGAAGGAAAACGTCAATCCTTCAACCTGCCAATTAGCCAAAGTGGAACAGATTTTCAACAAACAGTATGGCAGGAACTCATTACGATTAAATACGGAACAACGATTTCCTATCTGCAATTCTCTACCCAATTAAACAATGTACTAGCCATACGGGCTATCGCGGCTGCAAATGGAAAAAATGATCTGGCAATCATCATCCCCTGCCACCGTGTAATTGGTAGCAATGGTAAACTTGTTGGTTATGCCGGCGAATTATGGCGCAAACAATGGCTGCTGGATCATGAACGGGAAATTAGCCAACAAGGCCAAATGACTTTAAGATTTTAATGGATAAATTTTAGACAAATGAACGAATATCTCGACATTGTATTAAGAAGTCTGGCAGTATACGCCTTCATGCTTGTAGCGATCCGCTTGACCGGGAAAAAAGAACTTTCGCAGTTAAACACCACCGATGTAGTTTTAATCCTACTCATCAGTAATGCGGTACAGAATGCCATGGTAGGCAGCAACACCAGCCTTTTGGGTGGACTGGTTGCTGCTGCAGTATTATTTGCGCTAAATTATCTGCTAAAAAAGCTGATGTTTAAGAACGAAAAATTCAGAAACCTGATCTCAGAAAAGCCTGAAATTCTAATTCACAATGGCAACCTAGACTTTGCAAAACTCAGCAAACTTGGCATCACCAATGAAGAACTCCAGGAAGCCATCAGGGAGCATGGTATTGAAAAATATAAGGATGTAAAGCTTGCCATTATGGAAGCCGATGGAAACATCAGCATCATTAGCGGAGACGATAGCTTAAAACAAACTCAATACAAACGAAAAAGAAAACACAAATCGCTTAGCGATCTAAACTAACCGTATTTAAACTAACCAATTTCGGTCTTCTAACCGTAATCATAACCGTTGCTCCGGCCAATATCACAAACCATCCCCATTTAAACTTCACTAAACCAGAGGCAAAGCTAACCAGCTTTTTAAAATGAAGGAAGCCAAATGATTCCATTGTTTTAAACTGAATTCCAGCAAGAGAAAGTACCACCAAAGCAATAACTGCCCAGCCTGCAAATTTCACTAAACCCGCTTTTTCTTTAAATGCGCCAATCAAACCAATCGCAACCAGTACATAAAAAGTAATCGCCAAGGTTTGATCTACCTGAAAATAATTCCAGTTTCCTAAAATAGGTACACGCACCAATGGACACATGCCACCAATAGCCATAATGATGGCACCTACAATCCCCTGAATTTTTATCATTACCCCTGTGTATTGATACCCATTTTATCGGCAAAATGCGCACAATAATCACGCAAATCTTCTACGATTAGGTTCTCGCCAGTAGCCTTTAAGAAGCTATCACCCATAGTTTGCAGGGTCTCATAGAAAAAACGCTTCATCTCATCAACAGGCATATCTTTAGTCCACAGATCAATACGCATTGAGTTTTTATAGTTATGATCCCAAAGTGCCAACATCATAGATTTTACAGGCACTTGTTCTTTAGTTTCGGCATCTGTAGATTCCCAAAGGATATTGTCCGGCACATTATTGTCATCCAGTTGAACTGTGATTTTGATTTCTGCTTGTTTCATTATATTATACTAACTTTTATTATAAATATTAAAATGACGATGAAGACGATTAACACGCCTTCAATTACCCATAGTTTTTTAAGGCTTGGAATAAACTTCCTAAAGATCTGATCAGATACAAAAGCAATGATAGCTGTCAAAAAGCAAAACCCCGAAAGCAGCCAGGTAACATCTACATGTTGAGGGCCGCTATCTTTTTTATTTAGTATTACCATCACAGCAATAACCAGGGCCAAAGCCGAAACGATATTAAGCGGGGTAAGTTTTACTTTCAATCTTCTTTACTTCTTACTTTTAAACTTCTTTTTCTTCCAGTTCGGCTGCTTATTGGTCTTATTCCTTGCTGCATTAGCTATAGCTGCAGCATGTTTTTTCTCGTGGAAAGCCCCTTTAAATTCAGGATCCTCTCTACGCTTTTGATCATCAATAGCACGCGCAATAGCCTGTTTCTCTTCGTAAGGAGTTTCCTCCACAAAAACTTCGGCAGGCAAAGGTACAACAGGAATCTCTTGTCTAATCAATTTCTGTATTTTCTCAATGTAATATTTCTCAGCAGGGCTACAGAAAGTTAAGGCATCACCTTTAGCGTAAGCCCTTCCCGTTCTGCCAATCCTATGTACATAATCTTCAATAATGATAGGCACATCAAAGTTGATCACATGACTAACTTCAGTTACATCAATACCTCTCGAAGCCACATCTGTAGCAACCAACACCCTTACATTACCTTCTTTAAAAGCATTAATGGAATTGATTCTGGTATTTTGCCCCTTGTTAGCATGAATAACCCTTACTACCTCTTCACCAAAACGACGGGTAATAAAACTATATATATTATCCGCAACTGTTTTAGTCTTACAGAAAATGATCAGTCGTTTAACCTCCTCATCATTTTTCAATAAGTGTTGCAATAAATTGATCTTTGTTTTAAAATTAGGCACCTCGTACAACACCTGCGTAACTGTTGCAGCAGGTGTAGCCTGTGCGCCAACCTCAATAATGGTTGGATTCTTCAAGAAATCACCAGCTATTTTCTGCACCAAATCACTCATCGTAGCTGAAAACAATAGGTTCTGTCTGCGACGTGGAACAATTTCCAAAATCCTATGTATAGAGCCAATAAAGCCCATATCCATCATTTTATCCGCCTCATCCAATACCAAAAACTTTAAGTATTGTGTATTGATGTGTCCAGCTAAATAGATATCAAGGAATCTACCTGGTGTAGCGATGATAATATCCACTCCAGCTTTGATTTGCTCAATTTGAGTTTTAGGGCCGATACCGCCAAATACCACAACAGAACGTAAATCTGTATAAGTAGAAAACATCTTTGCGTGTTCTGCGATTTGCATAGCCAGTTCCCTGGTTGGTGCTAAAATCAATGCACGTGCCGCATCCCCTTGGGCATACTTCAACTGCATTAAAATAGGTAACAAATAAGCCGCAGTTTTTCCGGTTCCTGTTTCAGCAATTCCAAAAATATCCTGTCCGGATAACACTGGTGCAATTGCTTTTTCCTGTATTGGGGTAGCAGTAGTAAACCCTGCATCCGCTACAGCGTTTAGTATTTGCCTGTTGAGGTTAAATTCCTCGAATTTCTTGGCCATTTTGCAAAAATAGACAAAATTTATTTACTAGCTCCTTGTATTTAGCCACCACGTCATCCTGAATTTTTCAGTAGTACTTATTTTACCTATTGTCATCAAGAGCGTTGCGCGGTTTATTTCAGGACCACGAAAGAGAAAGATAAAGAATATTTTATTTAAGTTTGAACCATGAACACCATTCTGATAAAAGCAGCTTCAATTGTAAATGAAGGGCAAATTATTGTTGCCGACCTACTCATCAAAAACGGACTTATAGAAAAGATCGCTCCAAACATCGATACTCCTGCCGATCAGGAGATCAATGCTGAAGGCTTACACCTTTTCCCAGGAATGATTGATGACCAAGTACACTTCAGAGAACCGGGTTTAACACACAAGGCTGATATATTTACGGAAAGCATGGCTGCAGTGGCCGGTGGGATCACCTCTTTTATGGAGATGCCCAACACTGTACCCAATACGCTAACCCAAGAATTATTAGCTGAAAAATACGCCATCGCATCAGAAATGTCACTGGCCAACTACTCCTTTTTTATGGGAGCTTCCAACAACAACCTGGAAGAAGTACTGAAAACAGATCCTAAAAATGTTTGCGGTATTAAGGTATTCATGGGCTCATCTACCGGAAATATGCTGGTTGACAATGAGAAAGTATTAGAAAATATCTTTAAAGAAGCGCCAATGTTGGTTGCTACACATTGCGAAGATGAGCAGACCATACAACGTAACCTTGCCGAGTACAAAGAAAAATACGGCGAGAACATTACAATTGATATGCACCCGCTCATCCGTAGTGCCGAAGCATGCTATAAATCTTCTTCAATGGCAGTAGAATTAGCAAAAAGATACCAGACACGTCTGCATATTTTACATATTTCTACCGCAAAAGAAGTAAGCTTATTTGACAATAAAACACCGCTTGCGGATAAAAGAATAACTGCTGAAGCCTGCGTACACCACTTGTGGTTTGACGATCAAGACTATGCTACAAAAGGCAACTGGATAAAATGGAACCCTGCTGTTAAAACTGCAACAGATAAAGCCGGCATTCTAAAAGGTGTGCTAGATGGCTATATCGACATTATCGCTACAGACCATGCCCCACATACTATTGCAGAAAAGGAACAGCCTTACCTACAGGCTCCATCAGGTGGACCATTAGTACAACACGCTCTACCTGCACTTTTCGAAATGTACCATCAGAATAAAATATCCTTAACGCAAATAGCCGAAAAAACCGCTCACAACGTTGCTACCTGCTTTAACATCGATAAAAGAGGATTTATTAGAGAAGGCTACTGGGCTGATTTGGTTCTGGTAAATCTTAATGATCCTTTTAAAGTAACCAGAGCAAATGTGCTTTACAAATGTGGCTGGTCACCTTTTGAAGGTCAAACTTTCCAGGCTGAAGTTACACACACTTTTGTATCAGGAAACCTGGCTTACCAAAAAGGTCGATTCACAACCCAGGAAACGGGAAAACGTCTGTCCTTTAATCGCTAATGAACACTAGCTACCCGCCAAAATTAAAGCCGTTTACCTTACTGTTCATCCTTTCGGCGATGGTATATGCTTTTGGATTCAACGAACAATGGGTAGAGCATTTGTATGTTCGGGGGACTTATCCAATCACATCGGTCGTACAACGTTACATCAGTAGTTTCCTTCCTTTCGCGCTGGGCGATTTCCTTTACCTCCTGCTGATCCTTTATGTCATCAGGAGTTTATATCTTTTCTATAAAAAACTAGTACAAAAAAGAATAAAGCGGAGTGACCTGCTCAATATTACATTGCAGGTCCTTAGCTTTTTTTTGATCCTTTATCTGGCTTTCAAATTACTTTGGGGACTTAATTATTCGCGTTTCCCCATTGCGAAACAACTAGCGATCAGCGATGAAAAATACACTACCCCACAATTGATTTCGCTGGGTGAGTATTTCATTGGTCGACTAAACAGCCTTCAACACGTAAAAAAGCAAACGTACACCGTGCCTCAATTGCAAGCAAAAGCCAAACTAGCTTATGATGTTATGCAGCAGAAAAACAGCTTATTCACTTACCATACTCCGGCAGTAAAGCCAGTATTAAACAGCTGGGTAATTACCAAAATAGGCATTGAGGGATATTACAGTCCGTTGTCTGGCGAAGCCAATGTTAACATGCGCCTGCCGCTTTCTTCTCTCCCATTTGTAACCTGTCACGAAATTTCTCATCAGTTAGGCATAGCAAGAGAGGATGAAGCAAACCTAATTGGTTACCTCGTAGCCAGCAACAGCAATGATCCTTACTTCCGATATTCAGCAGTATATGAAGTATTTAAAAATATACTCTTCGAAATCAGGTTGAAATCGCCAGATGATTACGAACGTCTATACAAAACCATAAACACGGCAACTATTAGCGATTTAAAAGCTGACAGAGACTTCTGGCAAAAGTACAACAGCAACATGTTTGCTTATATGGATGTGGCTTTCGACAGGTTTTTAAAGCTCAATAGCCAGCCCAAAGGAACAGACAGCTACCAAGATATTGTATTGTGGCTGTATAATATCCACAAAAAAGACGTCAATAATTAATACAATTAGGCTATAGTGATTTTATCTCCTCTAAAGAGAGACCAGTGGCTTCAGCGATAATGTTAAGATCGATTGCTTTATTCTTGAAGTTGCGGGCTATTGTCCTCTTTTCCTCTACAGCTTTAGCTCGCTCCAATTGGCGGCCTTCCTTGAAACGTCTGTCTAGTAATATCTCTTTGACTCCCATAGGTGTAGTCCTTCCTGTTAGTTTTTGAACTTCTTCTTCAAATTTAATCATCATTTCCGGGTTTTCAAAATTCACATAATACGCAAGAAAAGCCATAATCCTTTCATGCTTTACTTTATCTAGCTTTCTTTTAATTAATTCACTTGTCAAATCCATTTTGATGGATTTTAAACCTTCGTCATCAATTTTCTTGTTTTTCAAAGCCATTAAAACTGTAAGCGCGACCACAGCAAACGGATTAGGATTTGCGCGTAACGTTTCTTCATCTTGGTCTAAAAGCTTATAAGTATTAAACTCATAACTCAACCTCGTACCCAAATACTCTTCTTTGTATATTTTTGGATGATAACTTTTTACATCATCTATTAAAATAGCGAACGCGGTAATGGAGACATTATGCTTATCCTTGGCTCTGTAAAAGTATCGAAACATCCTAGAGCCTAACTCTTCGTGCCCTTTACTGCCTTGTATTTCCACATGCATCAATATAAATTTAGAACCTCCGGCTTTTAAATGAACTTTTACCAGCTTATCTACAAATCTTACCCCAGCGGCATTCTCTTCTGGTGGAAATAGTCTGTTAAACTCCTTGTCGAGAAAAACGAATCTCTTTTTAAAATCAAACAAGTCATCCGCATCAGGAAAAAAAAATCGCAGAAAATCTTCGAAAACATCAGCTAAAATCCCCTTCCAGAGTTCATCATCCCTCCTTGGGGATTTTCGTTTGGGCTTTTGTTTTGATATTGGTTGCGCAATCACACTTATTTCTTCCCGCATCTATTCCTAATTAAATCCTTAGCAAAAATACCGAGATCACCCTTTATAAACTTTACTCGAATAAAATCCCGCGTAATCCGCAGTCAAAATCAACACTTGCAAAATAAAAGACGTTTCCCCTACCTACAACCACCACGACACAAAACAAAATACCGAAGTCATTTAAAGGTATAGGCCTTACCAGAACAGCTAGAAATTAAAAACAACCGCAAAACATTACAACCTTAAAACAAAATAAACCCGAAACATTCCTAAATTTGCCAGACTATGGCAAAGATATCCATTAACCTGGCAACAGGTTCACTACAAAAAGAAGAAATCATCGTTGGAATTGATTTAGGTACAACCAATAGTTTAGTAGCCTTCATCAATCCCGATAAAAACCCACAAGTAATTAATGATACTGGAAAAGGCCTGTTAGTGCCTTCAATCGTGCATTTTAACAAAACGGGCGATACACTTGTAGGTAATGAAGCCAAAGAATTTCTGACAACAGATCCAGAAAACACCATATTTTCCGTAAAACGACTACTGGGTCGCTCTTATAAAGATGTAGCCGGCCATCAGGATACGTTTTCGTACAAAATCATTGACGATGAAAACGATTCGCTGGTAAAAATCAAAGCCGCAGATAAATTCTATACCCCAATCGAATTGTCTGCAGAGATTTTAAAAGAATTAAAAGCGCGCGCAGAACATGCCTTAAAAACACCAGTAAATCGTGCAGTAATTACGGTTCCAGCCTATTTTAACGACAGTCAGCGTCAAGCCACCCGTGATGCGGGTCGCTTAGCCGGATTAGATGTTTTAAGGATCGTTAACGAACCTACTGCTGCCAGTTTAGCTTATGGCATAGGTCTCGATCCTACCCAGCAAAAAACCATAGCAGTATACGATTTGGGTGGTGGAACATTTGATGTATCCATCCTATCTATCCAAAATGGCATATTCGAAGTTCTATCTACCAATGGAAACACCTTTTTAGGTGGTGATGATTTTGACCGCGCCATTGTACATTACTGGATAGAAAAAAACAAAATAGATACAACTCAGCTAGCCGAAAACCCTGCATTAATGCAAACATTAAGGTTAAAAGCCGAAGCTGCAAAGAAAGCACTAAGTACCCAAAACCTGTTTAATGAACAAATGGGCGACATCTGGTGTACTATAGATAGACAAACATTTGAGCAATTAATTGCACCTAAGGTTGCTGAAACCATCAACTCCTGCAAACAAGCATTGAGCGATGCCAAATTAACGATAGCAGAAATTGACGAAGTAGTCTTGGTTGGCGGATCTACCCGCACCCCATACGTTAAAAAACAAGTAGAAGATTTCTTTGGCCGTCAGCCACATGATCAAATCAATCCTGATGAAGTAGTAGCCCTTGGTGCAGCTATACAAGCTGATATCCTTGCCGGAAACCGTTCAGATATCTTATTGTTAGATGTAACACCACTTTCGTTAGGTATCGAGACTATGGGCGGATTAATGGATGTTATCATTCCAAGAAATGCAAAAGTTCCAACCAAAGCAGGTCGTCAGTATACCACTTCTATCGATGGACAAGTAAACATGAAGATCTCTGTTTTTCAGGGAGAGCGCGATTTGGTACAAGAAAACAGAAAACTGGCAGAGTTTGATCTAAAAGGAATCCCTGCTATGCCTGCTGGCTTACCAAAGGTCGATATCAACTTTATCCTAAATGCAGATGGCATACTTACCGTTCAAGCCATCGAACTGCGCTCTGGTGTAAAACAAGAAATAGACATCAAGCCAAGTTATGGCTTAACCGATGATACAGTTGAAAAAATGTTGGTAGACAGCATTACCCATGCTAAAAGCGATGTTGAGCAACGAATGCTTATTGAAGCCCGTAGTGAAGGTGAGCAACTGGTTTATACAGCAGAACGTTTCATTGAAAAACACGCCGTATACCTTACCGAAGCTGAGATCAGCGAAACAAAAACATATATTGAAGCCCTAAGAGCCGCCTTAACCAAACCAGAGAAAGACGAGATTCTTAAAAAGGCTGACGAATTAAATGAATTTACCCGTCCTTTTGCCGAAAGAGTAATGGATGTAGCTGTTTCTTCGGCTATGAAGGGAAAAAGTATCGAATAAATAACCAGGCAATACGCTTGTTGATATAGGTTTACAGTAATGAAACGAACATTTCTTACTGTAAGCCTTTTTTTTGTCCTTATCCTGTGCAGTTCATGGGGCTTCTACGCCCATATGCAAATCAATCGATTGGCTGTTTTTACGCTCCCTGCAGCTATCAATCCATTTTACAAGCAACATATCAAATATATCACAGATCATGCTGTAGATCCGGATAAACGAAGGTATGCAGATACTTTAGAGGCGGCAAGACATTATCTGGATGTAGAATTGTACGAAGCACATATCGATAGCATCCCTTACAAATGGGAAGATGCCGTAAAAAAGTACGGATTCGTTAAATTAAACCAAAATGGCATTCTCCCCTGGCAAATCCAAAAAACATACTATCAACTGGTAAATGCTTTTAAGGACAAAGATTCGCGTAAAATACTGATATATTCGGCCTATATAGGACATTATATTGCCGATGCCCATGTACCACTTCATACTACACAAAACCACAACGGACAATTGACCAATCAACTGGGCATCCATGCTTTTTGGGAAAGCAGATTACCAGAGTTATTTGCGAAACGCTACAACTATGTAGTAGGTACTGCGAAATACATCGAAAGCCCTTTAAAGGAAGCGTGGAAAATTGTAAAAAACACGCATACCATGGTAGATACCGTTCTTAGTTTCGAAGCAAAGTTAAGCGCGCGATTCCCAGCACATAGAAAATATAGCTTTTCGGAGCGGAAGAGTCAGGTTACTAAGCAGTATTCCGAAGCTTATTCAGAGGCATATCATGATGGAATGGAAAATATGGTAGAGCGTCAAATGCGCTCTGCCATATTATATATAGGATCTTTCTGGTACTCTGCCTGGATTGATGCCGGACAGCCAGCATTAAATTTCTAAAACGGCGAGCTTAGCTTACCTTTTCTCGTCCTCGTCTGTAAGAACTTCATCAACCACTACAACTACACTCTTCTTTTGAAATTTAGACTTTAAAGCTGCAAATACTGCAGGGAAGAAAGTAACAACAGCGATCACAATGATGACAAGATCAAAGTTCCTTTTAACGACAGGAATTTGTCCCAAGAGGTATCCGGCTAGCAACAAACTACCTATCCAAGCTACCCCACCAATAATGTTAAAGATGGTAAATCTGCCAAAAGGCATTTTTGCCACACCAGCTACAAAGGGAGCAATTGTTCTAAAAATAGGTAAGAACCTACTAAAGATGATTGCTTTACCGCCATGTTTCTCAAAAAACTCATGCGACTGATTATAGTATTCTAGTTTGAGAATCTTGTTTCCGGGCTTAAATACCTTAATACCGAAAAAGCTTCCCAATTTATAATTTAAAGAATTACCTGCGATTGCCGCCACAATCAACAACAACATCATTAACCAAATACTTAAGCCAGTGTTTCCACCTGCAATAAGGGCTCCCATCGCAAATAACAGCGAATCGCCTGGTAAAAATGGGGTAACCACGAAACCTGTTTCAGCAAAAATAATAAGAAAGAGGATAGCGTAAGTCCAGGTACTGTAATCTCTGATGATCTCTTCCAGGTGCTTATCGATGTGCAGTAGGAAGTCTATTAAAAAGCTGAAAAATTCCAAATCTTGTAAATTAAGCCCAAAAATAAAAATATCATGGCAATAACCATGATATTTTTAAGAATAGAAATGTCATAATTGAATTATAGCGAATAAACTAGTTCTGCTCAAAGATATGGCCGATTAACTGTTTATTGGCGGGATCAGTGTTTCCATCAATCCAAATCGTATAGCTTTTACCAGCAACAACAGCACCATCATAATCAACAGCAGTAAGCCAGCCAGTCGCAGAAAAAGAAAACTTTGCAGCTGCATCAACTGGAAAAAAGTCTGAGACACCAAAATATGCTAAGGAAGGAACCAAATTAGTACCAGCGCTAGAAATTGTCATGTTACCATTTAAAGTACTGTTAAAATTAACAAACCTCACATTTGCTTTACCCGCAGGAAGTGTACTCTTGCCATCGCCTAAAAATGCTAAAGCTTTTTTGCCGTCCGTAGTTAAATAATAAAAAATCGAATACTTATCACCGATAGCAATATCTACCTGAGCCCCTGTATTCGCAGTTGTAGTACCTGCATCATTTACATTAAAAGCATTTGCCCCTGAAATAATCGTAAAATATTCAGATGTATTGCCATAAACAAGTGGAGTTGTGCTTTTCTTGGTTCCGTTCACATAAAAATCTTGCGCTAAGGCTCCGTAAAATGCGTTTATGTACCTTACTTTCGCCTCTCCAACAGGTAATGGTTCAATATCATTTTTCTTGCTACATGAAGCGAGCAGCATAATGCTCGAACAAGCAATCATAAAAGCCATCCTGGTCTTTGATGATAATAAAAAAAGTTTTTTCATTGTGCTTAAAAATTAGTTATAATTATTTAACATAACCGGCATCACCAACATCAACACATCCTCGTTCTCATTGTTTGTTTGAGGAATCAACAATCCGGCTCTATTTGGCGTAGAAAGCTCCAATGTCACTTCTTCACCACTTAAGTTATTTAACATCTCAATCAAAAACCGTGCATTAAAACCAATCTCCAGGTCTTCACCTTCATATTGGCAGCTTAAACGCTCATGTGCTTCATTTGCAAAATCAAGATCTTCAGAAGAAATGTTTAGCTCACTTCCGTTGATTTTTAATCTTACCTGATGCGTAGTTTTATTCGCAAAAATAACCACCCTACGTAATGTATTTAAAAACAAAGCTCTGTCGATAACCAGTTTATTAGGATTATTAGCAGGAATAACCGCTTCGTAATCAGGATAACGCTCGTCAATTAAACGACAAACCAGGTTGATGTTTTCGAATTTAAAAAAGGCACTAGTTGCATTATAATCAACTGATACATTGATTTCTGTAGATGGTAAAGCCGCTTTTAATAAAGTCAATGCTTTTTTAGGCAAAATAAAAGAAGAACTCTTATCCGCTTTGCTATCCATACGTCTGTATCTTACCAATTTATGCGCATCAGTAGCTACAAAAGTGATGTGCTGATCAGAAAGCTGACAATAAACACCCGTCATAGCCGGACGAAGCTCATCATTACTTACCGCAAAAATAGTTTTGGTAATTGCTTCAGTTAAAACAGAAGCTGGTAAATTTACAGAAGAAGCGTTTTCTACAACAGGTATTTTCGGAAAATCGTCGCCGTTTTCACCACTTAATTTATACTTACCGTCACCTGCACTAATCTCAATAGAGAAAGTACTATCATCAATATTGAAAGAGATAGGTTGATCTGGTAATGTTTTTAAAGTGTCTAATAGTATTCTTGCCGGCACAGCAACTTTCCCACCCTCTTTTGATTCTACAGGTAAAGAAGTCGTCATGCTGGTTTGCAAGTCCGTAGCAGATATTGTCAAATTTCCGTCCTTAATCTCAAACAGGAAATTTTCCAATATAGGCAACACAGTGCTGCTGCTCGATGCACCATTAACTGTTTGCAAATGTTTTAAAAGCGTTGATGTGGATACAATAAATCTCATAGTTATGATCTAGTCAGTTCTCAAAAATATAAAAATTACCTCGCATACTTGTGTTTGCGGCAATAATGTTGAAAAATTGCAAATGATATTAACAAAAATAAAGGCACAAGCACATTGATCAGCTGCCATTGCAACTTTTCGACACGTAACTTTGCCTTATCTAATAACCTTATTTTAACCTCCTTATTGCGCAGGGCGATTAAATTATCATCATTAGCTAAGTAATCGGCGATATTTAATAGCAAGGCCTTGTTTCCAAAATTCCGTTGCGTATATCTGTCAAATCCCAATGGAAAAGTAGAACCATCTTTGCTACTCACCTGATTTTTAAAAATATCTCCGTCGCCAATCACAATCATTTTAGTCGGCTTGCTCAATGCTGGCACTCCATACTCCTCTTCAATCCCGTGGGGAACAGCTCTATTCAAAAACACTGAAGAGAAAGTACCTTCAAGCAATACCCCTACCGACTGCGGTACACTGGCATATTCCCTTGGATTAGGCTGCTCGGCTACCATCTGTAAAGAAAGCATCTTAGGTGCATTAAAAACCTTGTTAAAGGCCGAGGTATGCAGAATAACCTTCTTGCTTACACCCTTTACGCCGATGGTATCAACCGTACTTATAAACTCACTTTTAATGTTGTCAATATTTTTCACCAGAGAATTGGCCGTATCCGGCATCAAAAGCGGATAATACACCCATGGAGCCATTTGAATCTGTCCTTGTGGACCGCCCATTGCTAAAGGTATTTCGGCACAATTGGCATCAGCAACCAGGTTGTAATTTACCCGGGCGCCATACAGAAACAACATATCGTCCAGATTTAACTTACGGTTAAAAGCCAGTTGCTCCGGCCTCCCCTTTAAGCTATCCAAATCGGCACTTACCTGATCAATGCTCCAAAGTACCCTACCACCATTCATTACAAAATAGTTGATTTTGTATTTCTCAGCCTCGGTAAATTCCTTTTGCGGCTTGGCCACAACCAATAGCTTCAGTTTATCCAATCCTTTTTTATCAATCAAGTTAAGATCAACCCGCCCAACTTCATAGCTTTCAGAAAGGCTCTTAATCGCATCGCTTAAATACAGATCAGACAACTCCCCATTTCCCTCTGTAAAACCGATACGTGAATGTTCTCCTGTCAGCACCTTTTGAATCCCAGAAGTAAACACATATTCCAGATTTTGGATGGAGTTGTTGATATTTTCCTCGTAGTTACCGGTTACATCCAGATTTTGCAACAGCTTAACAGGATACCTTTTGCCATCAGCTACAATCATAGCCATCGGGAAAATAGTTTTTTGCGCAAAACCATTGTCATTTTTAATGTTCAAAGTAGTAGCTTCAATACCTGCCTGATATAAGTTATTAATAGCTGTATCTTGCTCTGCTGCAGACAATCCAGCAATAGGATCGGCAAATATCACTTTAATATCAGTCCCCGAATAAGCCTTATAATCCGTTAACAAATCACTTGTAGCGTTTCTAAGTCTTTTAAATGCAGCGGGCAAATCTCCGTCTAAAAAAACGGTAACGCTGATCGGTTGCTTTGCGGCCTTTAAAATCTCTTTAGACTTATCATTCAAGGTAAAACGCTTCTCCTTTGTAAAATCGATCCTCGTATACAGATATTGAGCAACAATATTTAGCAATACAATTGCCAACACAAAAATAGCAGCTTTAAAATATTTGTTCTTTACCATTTCCTACCTCCAATCACAAATCTGGTAAGGCCCAAAAACAGCGCTACAAAACTGATAAAATAAACAAGATCCCGAGTATCCAATACCCCACGACTAATAGACTGATAGTGTTCATTTACACTCAAACCGATAAGCAACGATTCTAAATATTGCAAAGCAAATATCTGACTCATGGCGTCAAAGCCCGTATAAACGATAAAGCAAATAAACACCGAAATGGCAAACGCAATAACCTGATTTTTAGTAACAGAGGAAGCAAAAACACCTACAGCTGTAAATGCTGAACCCAATAACAATAAACCGATGTAAGAACCGATTA
This sequence comes from Pedobacter hiemivivus, assembly GCF_005144565.1. Classification (NCBI taxonomy): domain Bacteria; kingdom Pseudomonadati; phylum Bacteroidota; class Sphingobacteriia; order Sphingobacteriales; family Sphingobacteriaceae; genus Pedobacter; species Pedobacter hiemivivus. Next base: position 543,415 of record NZ_SWDX01000001.1, on the reverse strand, counting down.
CAGCTCCGGTGTCTATATTGCCCTTAGGCAAACCCAATTCCGAAATGGAATAATAATAGATCAATGTTGGGATTAGCGAAAAAAGCACCAGTACTAAACAAGCCAGATATTTGGCCAATATAATTTGCCAATCGGTAAGCGGCCTTGTGGCCAACAAAATATAAGTACCTTCCCTCCGCTCTTCGGCAAAAGAACGCATGGTAATCGCGGGAATTAAAAACATGAATAAAAAAGGCGCTAAACTAAAAAAGCCTGTTAGTTCAGCATAGCCATAGTCTAATATAGAGGTATCAGGAAAAAACCACAGCAATAGGCCCAAGGCCAATAGAAAAACGCCGATGGTGATGTAAGCCATCAGTGAATTTAACAAACTAAATAATTCCCGTTTAAAAACTGCGTACATGCATTCAGATTAATGACGCCGAAGTTAGAAAAATATCCGCTAAAAGTTGTACCCAGCCCGCAATCCAACAAATGAAAGTGTTGCACCACTTCTCGACCAGCCTTCATACCTTACACCTATATCTACAGTACCACTATTAGATACCGAAAATTCTGTTCCGAAACTCGGTGCATAAGTAAATGCAGTTCCTGCGCCTCTCCCATAAGCGGTAGAAAAGGCAACACCTAACTCGCCAGCACCATAAATATATGGGGCAATAAAATATCTGGCACCTGCTTTTATCGGCACAAATCCTTCCTTGTAATTAATATTTTCTAAAATTTTCGGACCATGAAACCTTAAGTAACCGACATTTCCGATAATACTTAGGTTTTCAGAAACTGGCTTCTGATAAAGCAAGGAAACGCCTACGCCATAATCGGCTGTATTTTTATAATCTCCAATAGGAAAACCAAAATCAACGCCCAAACCAATTTTAGATTCATATTTATTTGTTTGAGCGTTGATGTGATTGAGCATTAAAAAACTTGCAACGGCAATTAATATTATTTTTTTCACGTAGTTCTTTTTTTAAGAGCCGCAATATTATAAAATATAGCCGTTCTCTAATAGCTTTATTTTTTCAAAAGTTCAAATAGTTCAGTATTGATATACAATGTCTCGCACTCGAGCCTCTTTAAATATTACTGCGTTTAAAAGTATCTACCGATTAGGTAGTGTATAAGCTAATCCTTTTAATTCAGCAAGGGCAATTGAAGATTGCACAATCTTGTCTCAATATAGTTATTGTCTCTATTTCGGTATGATCAGGAGGTAATAGAGACAATTCATTAAAGAGGACATCACTCATCATGTGAAGATAATCCCACATTCTTTACATGATGAGTGTCTCATGTAAAGAATGTTTACATAAGTTTTGTTTTATGCCAACTATATCCAAACCTACATAGAAAAGATGTAACGAAGGAGTTGAACAAAATCCAACTGTCGCAAAATTTGAGACAGTTCAAACCAAAGGGAATAGACATTAAACCGCTGTTATCTCACCTAAATACTCATTAGTAGAGGCTAGTTTTCTATTTTCAGAATAAAAACTAATGTAACAATGTAGCGTATCTCCAGCGAAATCTTCAGGAAGAAGTAACCTTGAGGCCTTATCTTCTCTTAACCCCGCATTTTCTAATATGCAAAACACTTTCTTTACCGGATTATAAACAACCAAAGTCACCTGATCATCAGCAGCACACAGCGGTGTGAAGTTTCCATTTTTCCAACTAAAGTCAACTGAATTACTTTTTATTGAAACCACCTTTGGCGACCAAGTCCCCAATAGATCTCCTTTACTAAAAATCAGCTGTTTAAAATTCACGCTTTGCTCGGGGTGAATCCCTTCAATAGTATTCAGCATATTATATGACAAAGCATCATTCATCGGAGTATACTTCGAAATATTTTGAAAACGAAGTTCAATAACGTCACGTAGCCCAAGTAAAAACCCTCTCAATAATGCCATTTTATTTCGCTGAGCCAGTTGCTTCATTGTGGAAGGCTTGTTACTTGGCCTTGGTAGCCCCCGCATATAGTCTACAGTTTTCCAACTCGCACCTACAACAGTGCCTACTTTTCCTGAGAATCCACCTAGGATCCCTTTTTTAATTCTTGCCATTTTATTTAATTTAGATTACTAATTATTTAATTAAAAGCAATATAAGCACGAAAACACGTTTCGCTACCTCCGGACTCTAAAAACAATAAAACAGGATATACTATTAAGCAAAGTCAAAATCATTAATCCTACACTATTAGTTAATTTAATAGAAATTATGTTTATTAAAAATATTATATTTATCTTTAAACAATGTGATAGCGCTGTAAATATGGCGCTAGAAATTAAGAACAATTAAAAAACGGCCAATGAAATAAAGAAACAGCACAACATATCATTACTTCTTAAATGAGGTATTAATTAGAGTCTCACTCATCAAAAATCTGACAACTGTGAACCGAGACAATAGATTAATGCCCGTAACAAATATTGTTGTACTTTTGAGGTGCACTATAGCGTTATGGGCTCTATTGTAATCCGTAGGTTCAAGGCGGTCAGATGCCCGATGTGTTGCGGTTTTACATAGAGCTTGCTATAGTTCACCTTCGTTTCATTTAAAAACGAAAACCTACACTAGCAGCTCCTAAATCGCCAGAGACTCATTTTTTTAACTTTAAAAATGAGCATATGAACCACGAACAGTATCTTCACAAAAGACCATCCGGCACCAAAGCCGAGCAACAAGAAATTGCCAATGAAGTCTTAAAATCTTTTTTTTCTGTTTATTCACTCGACGACAGCCTTGATTACCTTCGTCAAATGATCAAACAAAGCTTTTACACCAAAAAAGAATTTTTAAATAACGTAGAACGAACTAATTTGATCGCATTCTATGAATACCTTCACCCTATGATTATGGCCACCAGTATCCTCTATGAGGATAAATACCCCCTACATCAACCTAAACCAGAAACTAGTCACGCTTAAGGAGTAGTCCTCACATAGTCCACACATTCCACACACTTTCTTCACAAAAAGGTACCTTTTTGTGGGTTTGGTGTGAGGGATGTGTGAACCAGGTGTGAAGAAACCTTAAACTTGTGAAGAACTAACCTACAGGCCCAACTAGTTAAAAACGGGTTAAAAGTTATGTAATTTCAAAATAGACCTTATGTAATTTCAAAATATACTTTATGTAATTTCAAAATATACTTTATGTAATTTCAAAATAAAAGCTATGTAATTTCAAAATAGCATTACATTTGTATTCATGAATGGTTTTATACACAGGCAAATAGCAGAAAAAATAACTCAACAAAAAAGCAAATTTCCGATTATTGCTTTGACAGGCCCAAGGCAATCAGGAAAAACCACTTTGTTAAAGCAAATTTTTGCGGGCTATAGATATGTATCGCTAGAAAATCCCGATGTAAGGTCTTTCGCTACTGAAGATCCTGTAGGTTTTTTAAAGCTATACGATGAAAATGTTATTTTTGATGAAGTGCAGCGCGTTCCATCTCTTTTTTCCTACATCCAAGGTATTGTTGATGAAAGTGGAAAAATGGGACAATTCATATTATCTGGTTCGCAAAATTTCCATCTGTTAAATAATATCACGCAAACACTTGCCGGCAGAGTAGCTTTATTCAAACTTCTACCATTCGACTTCACAGAACTTAAAGGTGTAAATCTTCTCAATGAGAGCTATGCAGAAACAGCAGTAAAAGGATTTTATCCGGCAATTTACGCCAGGGAAATAGACCCAGTTGTTTTTTACGCCAACTATATCCAAACCTACATAGAAAAGGATGTAACTGAGCTGTTAAACATTAGAGACATTAGTTTGTTCCGAACATTTATAGGTCTTTGTGCAGCCAGAGCAGGACAACTACTCAACATTAATGCACTTGCAAATGAATGCAATATTTCTCAACCAACAGCAAAAGCATGGTTATCAATATTAGAAAGTAGTTATATTATATTTCAAATGCAGCCCTACCATCAGAACTTTAATAAACGCCTGGTAAAAACACCCAAAATTTATTTTTACGACACAGGTCTGCTTAATCACTTACTCGGCATCAGAAAAGCAGAAGATATGGAACAGAACAGGCTAAAAGGGAACATCTTCGAAAACATGATTATTACCGAATATATTAAGAAGAATAACCATCTATATCTTCACCAAGAGTATAACTTTTGGCAAGACAGTAACGGTCGAGAGGTGGATCTACTAATCAAAACACATAACGGATTCGATATTTATGAAGTCAAAGCAACACAGACGATTTCATCATCTTTATTTAAAGAAATGGATTATTTTGAAGAACTAACCCCAAACACTCCGATAAAGAAAACACTAATCTACGGCGGTACAGAAGATCAACAGAGAACAAAGTACACCATTACAAGTTGGAAGAATATATAAGGATCTGCATTAGCAATGTACAAAAAATGCACATCGCTAATGCAGATAAATAAGTAGCCTTCTTATTGAGCCTATTGTAAAGAATTAAAGTTCGATTTCTTTTAAGTTGTCCATTTTCTTGTAAGCCAAGAATCCTTTAATATCCTCAAAATGCTCGCGGACGCGCTTATTACCAAACTCGAATACTTTTTCTGCCAGCCCATCCAAGAAATCCCGATCATGGGATACCAGGATCAAAGTACCATCAAAATCCTTAAGGGCATCCTTGATAATATCTTTAGTCTTCATGTCCAAATGATTGGTTGGCTCATCCAGTATTAACACATTTACAGGTTCTAATAGCAACTTGATCATGGCTAAACGAGTCTTCTCTCCTCCAGAAAGCACCTTAACTTTTTTCGTGGTATCATCACCACTAAACATAAAGGCACCCAAAAGGTCTTTAATTTTTATAGAACCATCGCTTAATGGAATCTGGTTAATGGTTTCAAATACCGTTATATTTTCATCAAGCAATGCAGCTTGGTTTTGGGCAAAGTATCCAATCTTTGCATTGTGACCTACTTTTAATTCACCTTCAAAATCGATCTCGCCCATGATAGCTTTGATCATGGTCGACTTACCTTCACCATTTTTACCCACAAACGCTACTTTTTCTCCCTGCCTGATCACCATCGATGCTTTCTGAAACACCACATGATCGCCATAGGTTTTAGTGAGTTCTTCTACGATAACCGGATATTGACCCGAACGCGGCGATGGTGGAAATTTCAGGCGCAATGCTGAAGTATCCACTTCATCGATCTCAATAACTTCGAGCTTTTCGAGCATCTTTACACGCGACTGCACCGACAAGGTTTTCGAGTAAACCCCTCTAAAACGGTCTATAAATTCTTGGTTATCGGCAATAAAACGTTGTTGTTCCTCATAAGCTTTCAATTGGTGGACACGGCGGTCGGCACGCAACTGAAGATAATGGCTATACTTAGCTTTATAATCATATATTCTACCCATAGTAACCTCGATGGTACGATTGGTAATGTTATCTACAAAAGTACGATCGTGCGAGATCACTATAACCGCCTTTGCTGAGTTGATCAAGAAATCTTCCAACCATTGTATACTTTCGATATCCATGTGGTTAGTCGGTTCATCCAGTAAGATAAGATCTGGTTTCTTTAACAGAATTTTGGCCAACTCGATACGCATACGCCATCCACCCGAAAACTCAGAGGTTTGGCGGGTAAAATCCTTGCGCTCAAAACCTAAGCCTTTTAACACCTTTTCTACTTCTGCATCATAATTGATCTCTTCGATCGAATAAAACTTCTCACTCAATTCCGACACGCGTTCGATCAGCTTCATATAGTCATCACTTTCGTAATCGGTACGAATAGTAAGCTGCTCATTCAACTCATCAAGCTCTTTTTGCATCTGGTTTACCTCTTCAAAAGCTTTCATCGTTTCTTCAAAAACGGTAACCTTATCCTGGCTCAGCAAATGCTGTGGCAAATACGCTATCACAGCGTCCTTTGGACCGGTTACATTACCAGAAGTAGGTTTAGCAGCATTGGCAATGATCTTTAAGATGGTCGACTTGCCTGCACCATTCTTCCCCATCAGGGCTATCTTATCGTTCTCGTTTATCGAAAAGGTTACATCGCTAAATAGCGTGGTTCCGCCAAATGAAACGGAGATGTTATTTACATTAATCACAGTATAGAAATATTGAATTTTGGCAAAGATAAGAGAAACACATCGGATTACGACGAGAGATTTAACGGTGCGTTTAGGTAAGAAGGCACACAAACTAGCATTTATGAAGAATAGCATCCTACAATAGGATACAAAAAAGGCTGTTTGATCATCTCAAACAGCCCAAATATTATTAAAAGAATTGCGCTTCGACTATATACCGAAGTTATATGCTAATCTTAACCCAATGAAAGATGGGGCAACTAAATGATCACCTTTAGTCCAACCTTCGTAGCGTGCACCTAATTCAATTGAACCTGAATCAGATACTGGAAAATCAACACCTACCCCTGGAGAATAAGCGAATTTAGTACCAGCTCCATCTTTTGTTCCAAAAGCAGCACCAATTTCAGCCGAACCAAAAAAGTATTCACCAAAATAATATCTGGCCCCGGCTTTAACTGGAATATAGCCCGCATTTTCTTTAACACCTAAAATTTCCTTAGTTTGAAAATTGGTGTAACCAGCACTACCTGTTATCAATAGATTAGCTGCAACAGGATGTTGATATTGTAACGAACCACCATAACCTAAATTAAATACATCTCCATAATCTCCCATTGGAAAAGCGAACTCAGCACCGATACTTAATCTTGGCGTTTTAGTTTGTGCATTAACACTAGTAAATGCGAATAAACCTGCAACTGCTGTTAGTAGTAATAATTTTTTCATTTTTTTACTTGTTTAATTAATTTGATTTACTCCTTAGATGCAAAAACTTTGCCATAGTTACAGTAAAGTAAATAAATTCAAATTACTAAAAACAAAAAAGCGCCTACCGGTTCGGCAGACGCTTTTTATTATAAAAACCTATTGGTTAGAAAGAATAACCTAAACCAACAGAAAATACTCTATTTTTAGCTTCGCCACCCACAGAATTCTGAGAAACATTACTTAATCCCAATCCGTAACCTGCATGGATATTGAAACCATTACCCAATTGATAACCAGCTAAAAAGTTCACGCCGAAATCACCACGTTTAAAACCACCATCCTCACCAAATTCAACATCTGTTGACATGGATACTGATGTTCCTTCGTCAGTGCCTTTCAACTTATGCTTTCCACTGATAGCCATACCATAATAAGGTCCAGCTCCAACAAATACTTTTCCATCACCTACTGGGAAATTTACAACTGCATTTACCGGAATTTCAATGTACATTAGATTAGTTGTGATTGAGCCACCATCTACATTAACTTTAAAACCTTTATTTGATAAGGTTAAGCCTGGCTGTATACTAAACATGCTACTTAAACCAAAGTCTGCAGTACCACCTACATAAAATCCAGTAGTTGATTTTGCTTCACCTTCAGTATCTCCAGTAATAGACATTGTAGCGAAAGTTGCTCCGGCCTTAACACCAAATTTAACACCTGTTTCTTGAGCCTTAACTGCTAAACCAGCGCTAGCAATCATTAATGATAATAAAATTTTTTTCATTTTGTTTTTTACGTTAACTTATTTGGTTAAATTATTCACAAACTACCAATTAGGAGTAGTTTATTTTTCGGCAAATGTAAAGCTATTTTCACCATCAACAAAAACAATCTCAATTATTTTAAATAAACACCCATACGATATGTAAAAACAAAGTTTTATCAGACCAACTAACACATTAAAAATCAACAATTAGCGTATAACGACAAGAAAAAAGACAATAAAACAAGATTAAAACAGCATTACTTGGTCAACTTCTTGAATATTTCTTCCAAAGAAACGCCATGTTGCTTTTTTAGCTCGACTATTGGAGCATTCGCCACGATATTCCCCATATTGATAATAATTACGTCATCACAAATGGCTTCTACCTCCTGCATGATATGCGTAGAAAGAATAACAGTTTTATCTTTCCCCAATCCTTTTATAAGGTCTCGAATCTCAGAAAGCTGGTTTGGATCGAGTCCTGAGGTTGGTTCATCCAGGATCAATACTTCAGGATTATGAATAATGGCCTGCGCCAGTCCTACCCTTTGTTTGTATCCTTTTGATAGCATTGCTATCTTTTTATCCTGCTCGACAGTTAAACCTACCTTTTTAATGACCTCTTCTACCCGCAACACCGCATCCTTCAATTGATAAGTATTAGCCACAAACAACAAAAACTCCTTCACATACATATCCATATATAATGGTGTATTTTCAGGAAGGTAGCCCATGATCTTTCTCATTTCGAGATTTTGAGTCTGACTATCATAACCACATAAACTGGCCGTTCCAGAAGTAGGTTTCAAATAACCGGTGAGCATACGCATGGTGGTTGATTTCCCTGCGCCATTTGGCCCTAAAAAACCTAATATTCTGCCCGGCTTAGCTTCAAAACTAATTCCATCTACTGCTTTCTGTTTATCGAAATGCTTGGATAGCGCGGTTACCTTAATACTCAATTTGTTTTATTTTTAGATTTTTACCTCAAACTTCTGATCAACTTCAAAAGTAGGAAAAAGTTATTGCCCAAATCTTATATATTTGTATCATTATGGCAAAGAATACTAACGACGAACAATTTAAAAATGTAATATCACACGCCAAGGAATACGGTTTTGTATTTCAAAGCAGCGAAATTTATGATGGGCTAAGTGCCGTATATGATTATGGGCAACTGGGTGCCGAATTAAAAAATAACATCAAAACTTATTGGTGGAAAGCAATGGTGCAAATGCATGAAAATATCGTAGGGATAGACTCTGCCATATTTATGCATCCTAAAGTGTGGAAAGCAAGTGGACACGTGGATGGCTTTAATGATCCTATGATTGACAATAAGGATTCAAAAAAACGTTACCGTGCCGATCAGCTCTTAGAAGATAAAATCACCCGTTATGAAAAAGACGGAAAAACAGATAAAGCAGCTAAGTTACAAGCTGATATGGATGAAGCTTTAAAAAGCGAAAACCTACAAGAATTAAAAACATTAATTGAACAACATGAAATCGCCTGTCCTGTAAGTGGTACAAAAAACTGGACAGATGTTCGTCAGTTCAATTTGATGTTCAGTACGCAGTTTGGTGCAATGGCAGAGGGTTCTGAAGAGGTTTACCTTCGTCCGGAAACTGCTCAAGGTATCTTTGTAAATTTCCTGAATGTACAAAAATCAGGACGCATGAAGATTCCTTTTGGAATTGCACAAATCGGTAAAGCATTTAGAAATGAGGTGATTGCCCGCCAGTTCATCATGCGTATGCGTGAATTTGAACAAATGGAAATGCAATTCTTCGTTCGCCCAGGTGAAGACGAGAAATGGTTTACTTACTGGAAAGAAGCTAGATTAAGATGGCATGCTGCATTAGGTACTCCTGCTGAGAAATATCGTTTCCACGACCATGTTAAGTTAGCGCATTATGCCAATGCAGCTACTGATATCGAGTTTGAATTCCCATTTGGCTTTAAAGAAGTTGAAGGTATCCATAGCCGTACAGATTTCGATTTAACACAGCATCAAGAGTTCTCTGGCAAGAAAATGCAGTACTTTGATAATGATTTAAACGAAGAAGGCAAGCCTTATGGAAACTACGTTCCTTATGTAATTGAGACTTCAATTGGTTTGGATCGTATGTTCCTTTTAACCATGATCAATGCTTTTGAAGAGCAAGACTTAAGCACTGAAGATAAACAAGACAGCAGAACGTTATTGCGTTTACACCCTTGTTTAGCGCCATACAAAGTAGCCATCTTCCCTTTAACTAAGAAAGATGGTCTTCCTGAAAAAGCAAAAGAGATCATGAACAACTTAAAGCTTGATTTCAATTGTATTTACGAAGAGAAAGATGCGATAGGAAAGCGTTACCGTCGTCAGGATGCCATTGGTACTCCTTTCTGTGTAACAATTGATCACCAGACATTAGAAGACGATACAGTTACTATTCGTCACCGTGATACAATGGAGCAGCAGCGAATTGAGATTAAACACCTTGATGAGATCATTGCAAGTAAAACAAGCTGGAAAACATTGTTACGCAAAGACTAATAAAAAGGACCTGCATAATACTTCGGGTCGTCATTAGCACTAATTCAGGAGAACGACCGAACAAAATAAAAAGTCGCTTTATCATAATGATAAAGCGACTTTTTATTACCTTATTTAATCACACCCAACATTACATTTGGCGTCCGGATTCCCGGTTTCACCCCACCATTTGAAAGTACAATATTTCCGTTCCACATAGTCGCGGTTGTGGTAACCTGCGCTGGAAAAGGCAAATCTGCAATCTTACTCCACTCGTTGGTCATGGTATTATACAACAACATCCCTCTATAAAAACCTCTATGATGGATGCTTATTTCATTTTTTTCTTTAATGAGTCTGGCCTTAAGCTCAACATCATCCGTTTGAGCTATTTGGGCCAGGTAGTTTTCAATTTTATGGAAGGTTTTTCCATTATCTCCCCCCGTAATCAATATCCAGCGATCACCAATACCTACCCCTGCTCCCGCAGAAAAATTAGTTACATTTTTTCCATCGCTGATCGGCGCAAGTTCTTGCCAATTCTGTCTGCTAACATTATACACGTAAGTTGTAGCATGTAGATCGCTTATTCCTGAAGCAGTTTTTGTCCTCCCTCCTATGACAAAAATATTTGTGCCCAGTCTGTCTTTTTGCACCACAACTACGGCATTACCCAATGCAATGGGCAGATTAGGCAACACTTTCCATTCGGGGTTCTGTTGGTTCAGATCCAAGCTAAAAAAAGCATTGGATGATTTCTTTTGCAAATCGCCCCCGACGGCATAAACCACATTACCAATGCTTGTCAAAGCCATATTGGTGACAGCAATAGGCAAATTGGGTAATTGAACTACTGTTACCTTATTTCTATGGTTATCCCAGTTTAATTTATAAGCCTTATTGGATAAGACTTTATCATTTTCGCCACCGGCATACACTACCCCCGCAGGAGTTGAGGTATTGCCACAATAAGCAATTGGCTCTGGAAGTACCTCTGTCACTTGTTTGTTCCAATGAAATCCATTTATAGATTTTTGCAACACATGAATTTCACTGGAATAATATTTCCTACCCCCATCCCAGGGCATTTTGTCTGGAAAATTTGCTCCACCAGCTACAATTAGTACATTATTATGAACAGCATTAATGGCACCCGCAAAACCCAAAGAGATGTTCCCTTCAACATTTTGCAGGCTTGCTGCTACGATCCATTCCACACTGGGGTCTTTAATTTCTTGAGAAAAAACAGGTGCTGTGATTAACATGATATAAAAGAATAAGAAGAAATACTTATAAATTTTTTATTAGGTATTAACGCCGACACCTACTGATTTGAAATTATGAAAGCCGACTGTTTCTACGTCTTCCTTAAACAATTCAAATCGGGATCCGTTCATATTTTTTACAGGTAATTTAAATTCACCACAATTGCGATGCGCAATCACCTGGAAAATCAATTGTAAGGCTATTCGAATAACGGTTATTTAGTAACACTGCTAAGCGCATATTCCCAGTTCATCCTTGCAATATTTAGCACCGAAATACTTTGAGGGCATTCTACTTCGCAGGCTTCTGTATTGGTACAATGCCCAAATTGCTCTTCATCCATCTGCTGAACCATAGCAAGTACCCGTTTCCTGGATTCAATTTCCCCCTGTGGTAATTTTGCCAGATGCGCCACCTTGGCGGAAGTAAACAATGCGGCACTTGAATTTTTGCAAGTAGCCACGCAAGCACCGCAGCCTATACATGCTGCAGAATCAAAGGCCGACTCGGCATCTTCATGACTAATCGGAATACCATTCGCCTCTGGAGCCTGACCAGTATTCACAGCTATAAAACCTCCAGCCATAATGATCCTGTCGAACGCCGATCGATCTATTCTCAAATCACGTTTTATCGGAAAGCCTTTGCCTCTAAAAGGTTCGATATAAATGGTATCTCCATCTTTAAACTCACGCATATGCAGCTGGCAAGTGGTTAAATGAGCAACAGGTCCGTGTGCATGGCCGTTAATCATCATTCCGCACTGTCCGCAAATCCCTTCCCGGCAATCATGATCAAACTCTACCGGCCGATCCCCAGCAAGAATCAATTGCTCATTTAAGGTATCCATCATCTCTAAAAAAGACATGTGAGGGATAACATTATCTAACGTATAATCAACCATTTTACCAGGAGTACCGGCATCATTTTGTCTCCAAATTTTCAGATAAATCTTCATAAGCCAACTTCTTATTTATAACTTCTTACTGCCAACTCCACATTTTCAAACGTTAAAGGTTCAGGAATTAGGATTTCTTCCTTGTCCTCGCCCTGATATTGCCATGCTGATACAAAACAAAATTGTTCATCGTTTCTTAGGGCCTCTCCTTCCGGAGTTTGATATTCTTCCCTGAAATGTGCCCCGCAGGACTCTTCCCGGGTCAGCGCATCCTGACACATCAACTCGGCCACTTCCAGATAATCACTCACGCGACCAGCTTTTTCCAATTCTCCATTCATCTCATCTTCATCGCCACTCACCTTAAGGTTTTCATAAAAATCCTTACGCAGTTCTCTGATCTCCCCAATGGCTTTTAATAATCCAGCTTTACTTCTCGACAGGCCACAATAATCATACAGCAACTTACCCAGTGTTTTATGGTACTGATCAGCCGTTTTACTCCCATTAATAGAAACCAATTTAGAAAGATGTGCCCTAACAGCCACCTCGGCATCAACAAATTCCTGTCGATCAATCTCCAATCGAGGTTCTTTAATTTCTCCTGAAAGATAATTTGACACTGTATAGGGGGCTACGAAATAACCATCCACACAGGCTTGCAGCAATGAGTTGGCCCCTAAGCGATTTGCCCCATGATCTGCAAAATTAGCTTCACCGAGTGCAAACAAGCCTGGAATAGTGGTCATCAATTCATAATCTACCCATAGACCGCCCATTGAAAAATGTGCAGCTGGCGAGATCATCATGGGTTCTGCATAAGCATCAGTTGCTGTAATTTTATGGTACATATCAAACAGGTTACCATACTTTTCTTTAATCTTTGGCTTGCCTTGCTCCTTAATCGCTTTCGAGAAGTCGAGGTACACAGCGTTTTGCTGTGGCCCAACGCCAAATCCGGCATCTATACGTTCTTTAGCTGCACGGGAAGAAATATCCCGAGGCGCAAGATTCCCAAAAGCAGGGTAACGTCTTTCCAAATAGTAATCACGTTCTTCTTCCGGAATATCATTCGGCTTTCTGTTTTCATTTGATTTTAGAGGTACCCAAATCCGTCCATCATTCCTTAGTGATTCGGACATCAGCGTAAGCTTGCTCTGGTAACTACCAGATTGTGGCAAAGATGTTGGATGCACCTGTGTCCAACTTGGACAGGCCATAAATGCACCCTTTTTATGGGCGCGCCAAATAGCCGATGCATTACAGCCCATGGCCAGGGTTGACAAATAGTAAATCTTCCCAAAGCCCCCAGAAGCCAGAATCACCGCATGCGCAGTATGACGTTCTATCTCTCCAGTATCCAAATTTCGGACAATCACCCCCCTAGCCTTTCCATCAACCAATACTACATCCAGCATTTCGTGACGTGTAAAAAGCGATACGGTTTTGGCCGCCACCTGCCGCATTAAAGATTGATAGGCACCCAATAGCAATTGTTGTCCCGTTTGTCCGCGTGCATAAAAAGTCCGGCTAACTTGCACTCCACCAAAAGAGCGATTATTTAAATAACCGCCATATTCTCTTCCAAAAGGCACCCCTTGGGCAACAGCCTGATCTATCAACTGAGCAGAACATTCGGCCAATCGATACACATTCGCTTCCCGCGAACGGAAATCGCCACCTTTAATCGTATCATAAAACATTCGATAGGTGCTATCACCATCGTTTTTGTAGTTCTTAGCAGCATTTACACCACCCTGAGCGGCTACCGAATGTGCACGCCGTGCAGAATCCTGAAAGCAAAATGAAGTCACATGGTAACCCATTTCTGCCAGAGATGAAGCAATTGAACTTCCTGCCAGTCCTGTTCCTACAACAATTACATCCAGCTTTTTGCGGTTGGCTGGATTAACCAATTTTGCATGATCCTTATAATAGGTCCATTTATCCTTTAATGGTCCCGGTGGTATTTTAGCATTCAGTTCCATAAAACATGCTGAGTTAAGTAAATATAAACCGGTATTACTGCAAAACCGATAGTAATGACATAGCTATACCAGGCACCAAAAACCCTTATCCATGCCACATATTTTGGGTGGTATACACCTAAACTTCTAGCAGCACTAAAAAAACCATGCAACAAATGGAAACCAAGTGCAAACATACAGACTACGTAAAATAGCACATACCATAAGTCTCCGTAAACACCGACTACGATGGTATAAAGATCTTTGTGTCCGGCTCCATCTACCGGCAAACTGCCAAACTTATATTGATACCAAAAGTCTTTAAAGTGAAACACCAGAAAAATAAGGATAATGGTGCCTAATATTCCCATACTTCTGGAATACCATTTACTAGATGCCCCTCTTTGATCATATACATACTTACCCGAGGTTTTCTTATTTTTAAGGGTGATGATCAGCGCATCCAGACTATGTATAATGATAGATGCATACAGCACATAAGAAATAATCTTGATAAAAATATTCCCCGAAAGCAGTTGCGAATAGCTATTAAAGCTTTCCCTGGCTTGATCTGCCGGCAGTAAAAGTTGTAGATTACCCAACAAGTGAATAACAAGAAAAAAACAAAGAAACAATCCTGTCAGTGCCATCAGTGTTTTTCGCATCAAGGTTGATGTGGTGTTGTTATGATCCATAATGCTCGATTAATAAATTCCAATTACTTTCCACCATACACCTCCTATGCCCATCCATATCACCAGGAAAACTATACTTAATATAAATCCGCGCGACCACCACTCTTTCACTTCTACATAGGTACTTCCAAAAAATACCGGTGCCGGACCATGCCCATAATGAGTAAGTGTTCCATAAATACCGCCACAAAAACCTAGCGAAAGCGCAAGTAACATTGGCGGGATCCCCACAGAAATCCCTACACCTAGTAAAGCGGCATACATAGAAGCCACATGGGCAGTAGCACTGGCAAACATGTAATGACTGTAAAAATAAACGAGAATGATGATCGGGAAGGCCATAGTCCAGTCTAAACCTCCAATTTTACCTTTTACCAGTTCACTAAACCAGGGAATTAACCCCAGTTGATTTAGTTGGCTCCCCATCATTACCAATGCCGAAAACCAAACAATAGTGTCCCAGGCTCCTTTTTCACTTTTAACATCCTCCCAGGTAAGTACCCTCGACAATAATAAAAACACCAAGCCTATAAATGCGGTCGTTGTTGCATCAATTTTAAAGATATCACCCGTTATCCACAGAAACAACAGTACAAAAAAGGCGGCCAGCATTAACCATTCATTGAGTGTTACCGCCCCCATCTCTTTCAACTTCTCTGAGGCCATTTTTGTAGCGCCATCCGTCTTTTTAAGTTCAGGGGGATAAATCTTATATAAAATATAGGGTACAGCAATCAACGAAATAATTCCCGGTATCAACGCAGCCCACATCCATGACATCCATGTGATGTCTATCCCTAGATCAGCAGCAAACTTCTGACACATCGGATTACTCGCTGTACCTGTCAAAAACATGGAAGAGGTAATCAGGTTAACATTATAACAATTTAAACTTAGGTAAGCACCCAGTTTACGATGCGTTTCCGGCTTTTCGGGCACAGAACCAAAATTGAGGGCCATTGATTTCATGATCGGGTAAATTATACCACCACCCCGAGCTGTATTGCTGGGAATGGCCGGTGCCAATACCAGATCGGCTAAACCAAGCCCGTAGCCCAATCCCAAAGAACTTCGACCAAAAACCCTAATAAAGAGATAGGCTATTCTGCTACCCAAACCGGTTTTTATAAAGCCCCGGGCAATGAAAAAAGAAATCCCAATCAACCATATCACCTTATCACCAAAACTGCTTAAGGCCAATGAAATTGACTTCCCCGGATTACCGGGCGCCAGCACTCCGGTTAGCGCCACCAATGCAATGGCAATCATCGACATGGTACCCATTGAGGCGGCCTTAAGGATAATCCCTAAAATGGTTGCTAAAAAAATAGCTAGTAAATGCCATGCTTCGGGTTTCACCCCATCTGGAACTGGTAAAAACCAAATCAGCAAGCCAAAAGCAAGCGTAACCAGAATCATTTTGTAATTAATTTCCTGCATAATGTTATGGATTAAAACCGGGCCTGAACTTGGCAAATGATCCGATTGGCATCATATTGCGTGGTATTTGGAATATTGCGTTCATATCTGTCCATCATAAAGCCTAATTGTACCCTAACAGCATAAGCCTCTGCAAATGATGCACTCACCATTGGTATATAGCTTTGTCTTGAATTTCCTGCCTGCTTAAAATCAGCGTCCAAATACTCGTAGCGGACAGCAAACTCTAGATTTTTAAGCCTCACATTCTTAAAACTATAACCAACATTCGGCTGTACATAAACTCCTCGCATGACATACCTGCTTATTGGAATAACCGGATCTGTTTGCTCAAAATAAGCTACACTGTTCACCCCCTGTTTAAACTCAGAAACAAACTCTACATTCCATTTTTCATTCAACTGCTTCTTGTAATCAACATCAGCACCATAAGCCCATATCTTTTGCCCCATATTTCTTCCAGCTCCACCACTCAAACCCAAAAGGGTACCTTTCCCTAATCCAAAAACAAGCCTGGCGGGAACAATCTTACCATCATCATTATCTGTTATCTGATTGCGGTTATTGCCATTAAAAATACCGATAGAATATTTTATTGGAACAGTGCTATTCTTGATTTCACCAAAATAACTCGCCCCGATCTGGAAGCTTTGCCAACTGTTAGCCCCAAAAAGATAATATTGGTTGGAATAGTCGATAGAGCGAACAAAATCCACTGGGTAATTATCTTCCTGACCAAATTGCGGTCTGAACTGACCAAATTGAAAATTTACATAATCATTAATACTGTATTTGATATAGGCATTTTCCAGTACCTTATTTTGTGGATTACCTGTAAAATCACCAAAATTAACCAGCATAACCGCATTTATCCGATCCGTAATGGCCGCATTAATTTGTATCCTGGCTCGTTTGACGGAAAAAGAATTATGGGAAAACCGTTCGGTTCCGGTATGGTGTCTACCAGTAATATCGATATCATCATCAAGGGAATAATTGAACTGAGTTTGCAACATTCCCGAAAAGTTGATCTTACTTTTCGCCGTTACAGGTACATCAATACCTTGAGCATTTAAAAAAAGAGGGAAGCAGAGCAACAAGAGCTGAGCGTAGAGTTTGTTCATCACAATAAAAACAAAGTTTTACCCGCTTTGTTTACAAAAGTTTACAATTTTCTCCCCACCATATACAGCTTATTCACACGAGAACGTACAAAATAGCCTGTCTTTTGCGTTATCACAACTATGAAACCTTTATTCATCCTTTTAATATGGCTTATTCCGGCTTTAAACACACCTGTACCCCTTAAAACTCAGAACGACAGGTTATGGTCTGAAGAAGAGTTAAGAATGGCGAATACTGCCAAAAATGCCAAATACCTTAACGCTCAGGAGAAAGACCTTGTAATGTATATGAACCTGGCACGCATAGATGGCGAGAAGTTCTTCAATACCTACTTTCAGGAATTTTTAGAGGAACATAACAAGCAAATGGTGCAATACAGCAATTATCGTCAGCTAAGAATAGATAAAACCGACCGCTATTACAAAAGCCTGAAAAAAGACTTAAAAAGCATAAAAGATTTGCCCGTACTCTATCCTGACGAGTCTTTAAGCTGGGTAGCACAACAACATGCTCAAGACATGAACAAGTATGATTATGCATCTCATAAATCAAAAGATGGCCGTTCTGTCAAAGACAGGATCAGCAGCATGTACCCTAAAAGAGCTTTAGGAGAAAATTTAGCCTTCGGCTTTTCGACTGGCCTTGGTAATGTTTGTATGCTTTTATTAGACAAAGGCGTTCCAGATCTTGGCCATAGAAAACTGATTCTCAACACCTCCTTAAAATTAAACTATGTTGGAGTAAGTATGGAGCCGCATAAAGGTTACAAATATTGCTCAGTAACGGATTTCGTTGGATTACCGCCCCAGTAGCCCCCCTTATAACCGCCCCGCTTAACCTCCCCAAAACCGCCCAGCTAGTCTCTCCCTTCTAACCGCCCAGTTAAGAGAAAAAATTCCTTCTCAGAAAGAGCCTAGCTTTCTTCGCTTTTTCAGCGAAGCAATGCAGCTCTAGAAGAGAACGGTATTTTTTAAACTTCAATGACGATACACCCCTCCTCTACACCCAACTCTTCCAAATACCCAACCATTGCCGCCGTAAACGGGTCAGGGCCACATACGTAATAATAAGTTCCCTTCTTACCAAGATATGTTTTTAGCAAGTCCCGATCTATGATTCTCCCCCTCACAGATTCATCAAGAGGAGCTTTCAAAATATCGATATCATTTTCGCCAAGCATATACTTCAGTTCCGTTTTTAGTATGATATCTGTTTCATTGTAATTGGCAAACAACAAAGTATTCCCAGCCAATAAACCATCATGTCTCAGCTGTCTGAAGATGGCAATAAAAGGCGTTATACCTGCACCACCAGCAATAAACACACCTGGTCCCTTATAGTGAATAGTCCCAAACACATCATGAATAACCAATTCATCCCCAGTCTTTAATTGGGCAAGCTTTTCCGTTATTCCATCATGATCTTTGTAAATTTTAATGTTAAACTCCAGATAGTCCCACTCATTGAGCGAAGTAAAGGTAAAAGGCCTTAGTTCATCTCGTAGGTTAGGATGATTAATCGATACATCAGTAGCCTGTCCCGGAATGTAAGTCAATCCGGGAGGCTTTTCGATCACAAAACGTTTTACGTTGTGCGTTGCATCTTCGACATTTAGTATTTTAACGACATGCATTTTCATCGGGATAGAATTTATTTTTCATTGGTGATGAAGCGTCAACTAAGATTTAGCAATGATCAATCCAGAAATTTTGACAAGTATGAATTTAATCTTATCCGCAGTGACGCTGTAGCAAGCTATGTAATGACAGCGATAGAGTAATTTATAAAGCAAAATTCTTAAATTGGCGGCCTCAACTACGATCGTTTGAAAAGAAAGAATCCTATTGCAGTAAATCTGTACCTGGCCCTGGCCTACCGCTTCCTAATCATCATGGAGCTATATACCTTATGCCGAATCGCATTTTACGCTTTTAACCACACACTATTTCAGCACATTACGCTATCCAAATATCTGTACATCTTATGGGGCGGACTAAAGTTCGATGTATCAGCACTGATCTATATCAATGCTATATTTATCTTTTTACACCTCCTTCCTATTCCCTTCAAGTATAATAATGGCTACCAACGCTTTTGCAAATGGCTTTTCATTATTAGCAACAGCATTGGTATTTTGGCCAACTTTGCGGACTTTGCTTATTATAAATATACACTTAAAAGAACCACAGCCACTGTTTTTAGCCAGTTTAGCGATGAACAAAATAAGTTTAAACTGCTAGTAGATTTTTTAAGCGATTACTGGTACCTCATTATACTTTATGCTGCTTTTATCTGGTTTTTCATCAGACTATACGATAAGATTAGCGTTAAAAAAGAAAACAGTTTTAAATGGCCAAAATATCTGCTGCAAACCGTGATTATGGCTGTTGTTGCAGTACTATGTATAGTAGGCATACGTGGTGGAATAGGTTCTGAAACCAGGCCTATTACCTTAAGTAATGCCGGCGAATTTGTAGATACACCCGATCAAATGAGCTTAGTGCTAAACACGCCCTTTTGTATATTTAGAACACTGAAATCATCAAAGCTGAAGCCGGTAAACTACTACGACGAGCAAACCTTAAACTCCATTTACAACCCAATCCATCAACCTGCAGATACCGCTACCTTTAAAAAGCTGAATGTCGTTTTTCTGATCATCGAAAGTTTAGGGAAAGAGCATGTTGGTGGTTTAAACAAAGATTTGATGGATGGAAAATATAAAGGCTATACCCCTTTTATAGATTCTCTGATCCCCCAGAGCTATACTTTTACCCATACTTATGCCAACGGACGAAAATCTATTGATGCATTACCATCCATAATTTCAGGAATACCTTCTATCCGGGAACCCTTTATCCTTTCGGTATACTCAGGGAATAAAACAACTAGTATTGCCAAGATCTTAGGTGATGAAGGATATGAAACTGCATTTTTCCATGGTGCGCCAAATGGCTCAATGGGCTTTTCGTCTTACACGAACTTAGCAGGAATTAAGCATTACTACGGACTAAATGAATACAACAAACCTGAGGACTTTGATGGTACCTGGGGGATTTGGGACGATCCGTTTATGCAATACATGGCCCAAACCATGAACACACTAAAACAACCATTCTTCTCGGCCTTTTTCTCTGTATCCTCCCACCATCCTTTCAAAATACCAGAAAAATATGTTGGCAAGTTCCCTAAAGGTCCGCTTCCGGTACAAGAATTATTCGGGTATACAGATATGGCATTACGCAACTTCTTTAAAACGGCGTCGACCATGCCATGGTATAAAAACACCTTATTTGTATTGTGTGCCGACCACGCTACCCTATCCTACTTTCCGGAGTACCAAACTACACCTGGCTATTTCTCTATTCCCATCCTCTTATATTATCCGGGCGGAAATTTAAAAGGAAAAACGGATAAAATAATGCAACAAATAGACATTATGCCTACGGTTTTAAATTATCTGAATTACGATAAACCTTACTTTGCACTAGGCTTTGATGCTTTTAATAAAAATCAAGATAACTTTGCGGTAAACAATAACGATGGTACTTTTAGTTTTTATCAGGGAGATTATCTCCTGATCAATGATGGAAAAGTAAGCCTTTCGTTGTATAATTTAAAAACCGACAGGCTTACGAAGAACAACATACTGGATAAAGAACCGTTAGTAGCCCAGAAGATGGAAAAATACCTAAAAGCTTTTGTTCAGCAATACAACAACAGGATGATTGAAAATAAACTAACAGTAAAATAATTACATGCGTAAATTCCTGTTAAAAATAATAGACTTTTTTTACCCGCCTTTCTCTAACTGGCTACCTCTACATACTTTCAGATATCTTGTATCAGGCGGTACTACAGCAGCCTGCGGAATTGTGAGCTATTATATTGCCTACAACTGGATTTTGCACCAGGAAAATATTCACGTTGATTTCCCTTTTCTACCAAAACTGATCACGGCACACTCTGCAGCCTTAATTATCAGCACTTTCATTAGCTTTTCGATTGGCTTTACCCTAAATAAGTACCTGGTTTTTACCAAATCAAACTTAAAAGGAAGGATACAAATGTTCAGATATGCTGCCGTTTTAGCGATCAACTTCGGACTTAACCTGGCCATGCTGAAATACATGGTAGAGGGATTACATTTTTATCCATCTGTGTCGCAAGCCTTCATCACCCTTACCCTCTCTCTATGTAGTTATTTTCTACAAAAGCATTTCACTTTCAGAGTTAAAAAACACCCCTAACGAAATCTCATTTCAAGGTCAGCACATCGTTTTTTTTGGTGGATAGCTTAAGTATTGAGTATATTTGCCTCTTAAAAAACAAAGGTTAAAATGAGTGATTTTAATGACTTTAATAATCCGCAGGTAGCTAAGCTACCGAAGCATTTAAGGCAATTTATTGTTGATCAACACTATGAAAAATATACGCCTATAGATCAGGCGGTTTGGCGTTATGTAATGCGTCAGAATTATAGTTATTTAAAGCACGTAGCATTTTATCCTTATATCAAAGGTCTTCAACGGGCAGGCTTAAGCATTGAGCATATTCCTGATCTGCAAACCATGAACGATAACCTTGGCAAAATAGGCTGGGGAGCCGTTACTGTAGATGGTTTTATCCCTCCTGCTGCATTTATGGAATACCAGGCTTATCATGTGTTGGTGATTGCTGCTGACATCCGTCAGATCAATCATATTGAATACACGCCAGCACCAGATATTATCCATGAATCGGCTGGTCATGCACCCATCATTGCTGATCCGGACTACAATAGCTACTTAAGCTACTTTGGTTCTATTGGAGCTAAGGCCATGTTCTCTTCAAAAGATTTTGAATTGTACGAGTCCATTCGCAGCCTTTCTATTTTAAAGGAGGCTGTTGATGCCCCGGCAGAAGATATTGCAAGAGCAGAAAAGCAATTACAGCAGATTTCTGAAAATATGGGCGAACCATCCGAAATGGCTTTACTGAGTAGATTGCATTGGTGGACTGTAGAATATGGTTTAATAGGTACACTGGAAGATCCTAAAATTTACGGCGCAGGCTTACTTTCTTCTATTGGCGAAAGCTCTAGTTGCATGAGCGATAAAGTAGAAAAACTGTGGTACAACATAGATACACTTAATTACAGCTACGACATTACTAAGCCGCAACCACAACTATTTGTAACGGAGAACTTTCAAAATCTAATTGATGTTTTAGAGACATTTGCAGATACCATGGCCTTTAGAAGAGGTGGAACTGAAAGTATTGTTAAAGCAATTGAATGTAAAAATCCAGCAACAGCGGTATACAGTTCAGGCCTACAGGTAACCGGAATATTTACAGACATGGGTATTGATGGTAACGACGCACTTACTTTTATAAAAACAACAGGCCCATCGGCCATTGCTATAGCGAACAAACAACTTGAAGGACATGGCAAGTTTTACCATAAAGATGGTTTCTCCTCACCGGTAGGAAGATTGAAAAATCAGACTACTGCGTTTGAAGATTTAAGTCTGGAACAACTAAAAGAACTAGGAATTGCTATCGATAAACGTGCAGACCTAACTTTTGAAAGTGGTATTCACGTAACTGGATTGGTTAAAGAAATCCTGCAACATGCAAACAAGACCATTTTGATCTCTTTTGAAGATTGTACCGTTAAGGAAAGTAATGGAAATGTGCTTTTCCAACCAGAATGGGGAATGTATGATATGGCTGTAGGTGAATCTATCGTTTCTGTATTTAACGGAGCGGCAGATAAAGATGCTTACGAAGAGATTACCCACATTAGCGATAAGCAAACACATAAAGTAGTTTACGACGAGAAAACGCAGCAGCTACACGCCATCTATAGAGCCGTGCGTGAAATCAGGGAAAACGGAACGAATCAAGAACAATTACCTATTTTGTTTGAGCGCCTGAAATCGGAATACCGACATGACTGGCTTTCGGCTATGGAAATTTTGGAGATTTTATACCACAAGCAGCTTTACCCTGAACTGGAAAAAGAAGTCCGTAATTACCTGGAACTTAAATCAGCAAATGAAGCCGATCATACTAAGTTAATTAACGATGGCTTACATGTCATCGAAAATCCAGTAACACAATTGATCAATAACGAAGATTAACATCTTACGTCGCTTCGTCATCCTGAATTTATTTCAGGATCTTGGACTTGCAGGGCAGCCTTTCTCTTGCGAGATCCTGAAATAAATTCAGGATGACGAAGCGTTTATTTAAGAATTAAAAGAATACCAATGAATATTGTATTAACAGGTGCCAGCAGTGGAATTGGCTTTGAAGCAGCCCTAGAATTTACCCTTAATAAGGCGAATAAAGTAGTTTGTATCGCCAGATCGGCAGATAAACTGCGGAAATTACTTGAAATCGCTAAAGGTATTACTCCAGATTGTACACTACTTCCGGTAGAATTTGATATTGTAAATGATGATTATGCCGCATTGGTACCTTTTCTTAAACAAAAGCTGGGCAACATAGACATCCTAATCAACAATGCAGGTTCATTGATCAACAAGCCGTTTTCGGAAACCAGTACTGCGGATATGGCGAATATGTTTGAAAGCAATGTTCTCGGACATTTCAACATGATCCAACACTTACTACCATTAATGGGCAATGACAGTCACATTGTAAACATCGGTAGTATGGGTGGCTTTCAGGGGAGTGTAAAATTCCCTGGACTTTCAGCCTATTCGGCCAGTAAAGCTGCTTTGCATGCCTTAACAGAATGCCTTGCTTTTGAACTCCTGGAAACAGGCATTAAGGTCAATTGTCTGGCCCTTGGTTCGGCGCAAACAGAAATGCTAGAACAAGCATTTCCGGGCTATCAATCTCCCGTTCTGGCCTTCGAGATGGGCAAGTATGTTGCCGATTTTGCACGTACTGGACATAAGTTTTTCAACGGAAAAATCATCCCAGTAGCAGTAACAACACCATAACCAACAAGTTATCAACAACATTTGGGCTAAAGTATAATTTTAATATCTTTATGCCTATTGATATGAAGAGACTCCCTATTCTATTTTATTTTCTATTTCTTAGTGTATTTGCGGCCAAATCGCAGACAACAGTTCCTGTTCAATATCAGCAATTGGTTAGCAAACTTGCAGACCCAAACCCTGTAAATCAGATCAAAAACACGGGATCACCTAATCGATTACTGGACTTTGCAAAGTCCATGCTCGGTATCCGTTATCGATCGGCCTCAAGTAGCCCTAACAGAGGTTTTGATTGCTCTGGTTTTGTAAACTATGTATTTAGTAATTTCGGATTTAAGGTACCCCGCTCGTCAAGAGAATTTGCAACAAGCGGGGAAGCCAAAAAGTTGGAAGACGCAAAAATCGGAGACGTGATCTTGTTCACTGGAACAAACAGCAGATCCCGGACTCCCGGTCATGTTGGTATTATTTATTCTATAAATGGCGACGAGGTTAAATTCATCCACTCCTCTTCAGGAAATGCCAAAGGAGTAACCATCTCCAGTTTAGACGAAGGATTTTACAAAAAGCGTTTTCTGAAGGTGGTTAGTATTTTATAACAGCACCACCTTTAAAGCATCATTTACATTCCCTTTGCTTAACCATTGCTTAGCCAGTTCATGCAGCTCGCGCTCCCGGTTATTGGCATCACCTATGGTAGCATCGAATATTTCCTTTACTTCGTCATTGCCTTTAATGGCATCAATATCCTCATCAGCAGGCAAATGCTCTATATTACCAAGCATACCGAGGTCATTCCCTGTCAGTACTTTTGAATTTCGCACCCCTTTAGGCAAAGCATCTACACCTATCCCTAAAGTGGTTAATGGCTTAGCTACTTTAAACAAACTCTCCGGTGTAACCCGACAGTACCAGTCGCCCCCTAAACGAGCCACAAGGTCTATTTTAGCTTGATCAATTTTGCCATCCTCATCTAAAATATCTTCATTGATGTGAATAACCTTAACTTCCGCCAGGATTAGGTTACCTGCACCTGGATTCTCTCCCAAATGAATCACCTCACGTACTACACATTCCATCTGCACAGGCGCTTCAGCTACCCGAGGTGGTTTAACCAACTGCGAAGGCAACATCGTAAAACCAGCCTTTTCAAACTCGTTTACCCCTTTTCCATATTCGGTACTGGCCAAACTTGTTTGCTGTACCATCGCATAATTGACAATGTTAATCACACATTCCTTAACCTCCAATACATTCTCTAAAGTATGTTTGGTGGTATTGTCGCGCACCCTCCTTGCCGGCGAAAAAATACACAGCGGCGGATTGGTACTAAACATGTTAAAAAAGCTGAAAGGGCTAAGATTGATATTCCCAGCCTGATCTATCGTAGTGGCAAAACAAATTGGCCTCGGCGCAATTGCATACTGCATATAGTTTTGCAATTGCGCCGGAGTCAAATCTGACGTATTTATCGTTAACATTCTCTATTTTTTTAAAGCCAGAATAGAAAAGTCAGTATCTACTTTACGAATGGTATTACTTAAATGACCAAGACCAGTGATCTCCATTTCTACCACATCACCATCCTGTAACCATTGTGGTTTAAAAGCTGGATCGTTTAATAGTCCAGTACCATTTAACTCAAGGAAACAACCTGTACCTACTGTACCAGAACCGATCACATCGCCAGGTAAAATATCAACACCATAAGCGCAACGCTCAATGATTTCGGCAAATGTCCAGTCCATATCAGCTGTACTACCTGCAGATACCTGAACTCCATTAACGATACAAGTCATCTTTAAATCGTAAACATCTCCAGTATGCCCTGGTTTAGCAGTAGTCTTATAAGCTTCCAACTCATCTGGAGTAACCAACCATGGTCCAATTACAGTAGAAAAATCTTTTCCTTTGGCAGGGCCTAAATTTAAAAGCATTTCTTCCATTTGAAGTGTTCTGGCACTCATGTCATTCATCACCATATAACCTGCAATGTAACCATCAGCTTCCGCAGCAGTAATGTTGCGGCCTTTTTTACCGATTACTACGGCTACTTCCAGCTCGAAATCAAGCTTTTGAAAATGATCAGGCATACATTGAATTTCACCAGGTCCTTGAATAGCATTGTGGTTGGTAAAATAGAAAATAGGATACTGATCAAACTCAGCAATCATATCTACTTTACGGTTTCTACGTGCAGCCGCTACGTGTTGACGAAATGCATAACCATCTCTGCAAGATGTTGGATGCGGAACAGGTGCTAATAATTCGAAAAAAGCTTCCTCCTTAGGCTCCATTTCCCCGGCTTTGATTTGCGCGTATACTTTCTTAGCGCGATCCATCAATTCCTCACCACCTTGCAAAAAGGCGTTCATTTCATCAGGAATTAGCTTATCGCATGAATTTAAGTTATAAATGTGTCCCTCTACAAAAACACCAAGGTGTTCTCTGTCTTCTGTTTTATAGGATACCAGCTTCATATGTCAGTATTATTTATTTTTAAGTAGTTGCCCAAAGCTATATAAAATTAAACAAATGCCCGACAATATCAACGAAGTTAAAGCACAATGGCAGCGATCAAAAAGCCGACAGCAATCGTTACCGTTACAGTGGTTAAACCGGAAGGCATAAAAGAGTGATTGACTAAAAACCGACCTATTCTAGTGGTACCGGTTCTGTCAAATCCCATCGCAGCCACCAATGTTGGATAGCTTGGAATCACAAAATCACCGTTAACAGCAGGGAACATCGCGATGAGTGCTGGAGCTGGAATACCCAATGCAATACCTAGTGGCATTAATGCACGTACCGTAGCGGCCTGACTAAACAAAAGAATAGACATCACAAATAAGGCGATCGCAAAAGTCCATGGATGTTCGGTCACAAATGCGCTTAAATGTGTTTCAAAGAAAGGCATATGCGCTTGTAAATAAGTATCGCTCATCCAGGCCACCCCAAATATGCAGACTACAGCTTCACCTCCAGATCTAAAAATACTAGATTGAGAGACCTTTGTAGCTGGAATCTTTGAGACAAAAACAATGGCTGCAGCAGCTGCAAGCATCAACAATTCGATCATTTCGACCATACGCATGGCTTGCATTTTGCCATCTGTAAGAAACGAAGGACGAAGAGCAGGCATTGCAGCAAATACGACTACGCTAAATACAGCAAAAAGAAATACATATACTGATCTTTTAGCTTCGGTACTGAAAACTTTCTCTGTCTTTTGATCAGCCGGGTCACCGTCCAACAACTTCACAAACTCAGGATCTTTTAATCGCTCCAAAAATTCAGGATCTTTCATCAGGTCTTTTCCTTGTCTGTTCGCCACAAGCGCCCCAGCAAGTACACCGATAATGGTTGCCGGAATAGCAACGATAAGGATATGCGTTAATTCGTATCCTTTTGGAGCCAATAAAGCAGTGAGGGCCACCGTAGCCGCAGAAATAGGACTTGCTGTAATGGCCATGTGAGCCGCAATTACAGAAATACTAAGCGGGCGTTCTGGCCTCACCCTTTTTTTAGTAGCTACCTCTGCAATAATAGGCAGCAATGAGTAAATAATATGTGCTGTGCCTGCTACAAGGGTAAAGGTATAAGTAACCAACGGACCAAGCCAGGTAATGTGATTTGGATTTTTACGTAGTATTTTTTCAGCTATGCTTACCATATAATCCATTCCGCCGGCAGCTTGCAAAGCAGCCGCAGCGGTAACTACAGACAGGATGATCAACATTACATCTATTGGTGGCGTGGTTGGTTTTAAGCCAAAACCTAATGAAAATATCAGTAAACCAACAGCACCCATTACCCCTAGCCCCACTCCTTTCATTCGTGCACCTACCAATATCAGCAGAATTAAAACTGCTAGCTGTATCCAAATCATTGTATAAATTATTTATATTTTAATTATTCTTATTATGAAAGCCTAAATATATAATTAATTTTAATACACAACCTTCTACCAGCAATTAATATTAGCGAAGCAACCCATGTAACATTTGTAGCGAAATAACATTCCTTAAAATAATATCTGTCTTATTATTTTGGTTATTACTGGATTAAATACTTAATTTAGCAGACGCAATAGAAAATGATAAAAAGCTGTTTCACATACCAAAATCAAGTAGCCACGCAAGCCCTGGCCGCATTCAGGTATGCCATGCTTTCTAAAATCATTTTCGCTCAATATTCCATATAGCATTTCCTCTTTTAATGCCATTTGATAAAACGTTTTCGTCGTTTTATCGTTATTACCATATTATTCTAACCAATTAACTGAATGTTGCAATGCCAATTTATCATACATTAGGATCTATTCCTCCTAAACGCCATACGGTTTTTCGGAAACCAGATGGAAAACTCTACGCTGAAGAACTGGTTTCGACAGAGGGTTTTTCAAGTTTGTATTCTCTTGTTTACCACTGTCACCCACCAACCATCGTAAAAGCATTGGGCGAACCTTATTCTGTTGAGCCTAAAATAGCGAGAGAAAAGCATTTAAAACATACCAGTCTGATCGGCTTTAACATTAAGCCCGAAGATGACTATTTAAAAAGTCGTAAGCCAGTACTGGTAAACAGCGACCTCCACATTTCGTTGGCTGCACCAAGAAAATCTATGACTGATTATTTCTATAAAAACAGTCAGGCTGATGAGGTGATCTTTATCCATGAAGGTACTGGAACGCTAAGAACAGGATTTGGAAAAATACCTTTTAAATACGGTGACTACCTGGTGATCCCAAGAGGAACCATTTACCAGATGGAATTTGACGACGAGAAAAACAGGTTATTCATTGTAGAAAGCTTTAGCCCAATACGTACACCGAAACGTTATAGAAATGCTTTTGGGCAATTAGAGGAGCATTCTCCTTTTTGCGAAAGAGACATTAGACGTCCGCAGGATTTGGAAACAATTGATGAATACGGTGATTTCAAAGTACTCATCAAAAAACAAGGCATCATGTATCCTTACACTTATGGTACACATCCTTTTGATTTTGTAGGCTGGGATGGCTTTCACTATCCATGGGCCTTTTCTATCCATGATTTTGAGCCTATTACTGGTAGACTACATCAGCCACCTCCAGTTCATCAAACTTTTGAGGGACACAACTTTGTGATCTGTTCATTTGTTCCACGTAAATATGATTATCATCCACTGTCTATCCCTGCTCCTTACAACCATAGCAATGTAGATAGTGATGAGGTATTGTATTATGTTGATGGTGATTTTATGAGCAGGAAAAGTGTCGTAAAAGGACAGATCACCTTACATCCAGGGGGTATACCTCATGGTCCGCACCCGGGTACTGTTGAGAAATCAATTGGGAAAGAAAGTACAGAGGAACTGGCTGTAATGATTGATCCTTTCCGCCCTTTAATGTTAACGGAAGATGCGGTAAATATTGAAGATGAAAGCTATCATCGGAGCTGGCAAGAAAACATTGAATAGCAGCGCGATTAAGAGCTGAGGCAAAAAAGAACTAACTAACTTATTATTATAAAGAACTAAAATGTCAACACAAACATTTGCAGAAAAGATTGCCAAAGCGCAGGATTTTCTTCCAATAAATGGAACGGATTATATAGAGTTTTATGTGGGTAATGCTAAACAAGCAGCTCATTATTACAAAACGGCCTTTGGTTTCCAATCGCTAGCATATGCTGGTCCGGAAACAGGGGTGCGCGACCGTGCTTCTTATGTATTGAAGCAAGGAAAAATTAGATTGGTATTAACTACCGCTTTAAAATCAGAAAGCCCGATTGCTGAGCATGTAAAATTGCATGGTGATGGTGTTAAGATTTTGGCACTTTGGGTAGACGATGCTTATAGCGCATTTGAGGAAACTACTAAACGTGGTGGAAAACCTTATATGGAACCTGTTACGCTTACTGATGAGCATGGTGAAGTTCGTATGTCGGGGATTTATACCTATGGCGAAACTGTACATATGTTTATTGAACGCAAAAATTATACAGGTACTTTTTTACCGGGTTATAGAAATTGGAACAGTGATTACAATCCCTCTGATGCAGGATTATTGTACATAGATCATTGCGTGGGTAATGTAGGCTGGAACAGGATGAACGAAACTGTGAAATGGTACGAGGATGTAATGGGTTTTGTGAATATCCTTTCATTTGATGACAAGCAAATCAATACCGAATACTCGGCATTGATGAGTAAAGTAATGAGTAATGGAAATGGATTCTCCAAATTCCCGATCAATGAGCCAGCCGAAGGCAAAAAGAAATCACAGATTGAAGAGTATTTAGAATTTTACGAAGGCGAAGGGGTGCAACACATTGCAGTAGCTACAAAAGATATTTTGACTACAGTAAAGGAATTAAAAGCTCGAGGGGTTGAGTTTTTAAGTGCACCCCCTGAAGCCTATTACAATATGATGCCAGAAAGAGTTGGCGAAATCGATGAGGAAATTGCTCAACTTAAGGAGCTGGGAATATTGGTAGATTGTGACGAGGAAGGTTATTTGTTGCAGATTTTCACAAAACCGGTAGAAGATCGTCCAACCTTATTTTTTGAAATTATTCAGCGTAAAGGTGCCCAATCATTTGGTGCCGGCAATTTTAAAGCCTTATTTGAGTCTTTAGAACGCGAACAGGAACTAAGAGGGAACTTATAAAAACCTCTTATTCATTTAAAAACGGGACGGGCAACCTTTTATAAGGTTGTCCGTTTTTTTATTGGCTCCGATATCCCCGATTTAAAAAAAATAGCTATTTTCGAAGTCTAAGGCAATACGCGGGGAATGGAAATCAACATACTTTACAGATCAAGGCTTTTTTTTACCAGATTTGGTGCTGCGTTTAAGCTGTTCCAAAAAAATGACCCCTTACGCTTAGCGGGTGCTACAGCCTTCTTTACAAATTTCGCGCTTCCTCCAATTCTATTAAT
The DNA here is from genome assembly GCF_005144565.1 of Pedobacter hiemivivus. Classification (NCBI taxonomy): domain Bacteria; kingdom Pseudomonadati; phylum Bacteroidota; class Sphingobacteriia; order Sphingobacteriales; family Sphingobacteriaceae; genus Pedobacter; species Pedobacter hiemivivus. The sequence continues at coordinate 512,065 of NZ_SWDX01000001.1, read as the reverse complement.
CCTCATTCGGTTATTCGGCTTTTTTATAGATAGAAAAGAACTGGCAAGGCGTCTCTTTGAGAGATTAGCCAACATTTTAGATGATAGAAGTACCTTACAAATCAGACAAACACTAAGAAATATAAGGGGCATAGATCAACATTGGTATGCGACCCTTTTTAGTTTTGTTTTTTTTCTTTTTGTGGCCACCACCTTATTTAATGTTATTAAAAACTCCATGGACCAAATCTGGTCTATTGGCATCAAAGAGCATTCGAGTTTTATGTTTAAAATGAAATTACGTGGCCGCTCCATGATTATTATATTACTAGCGGGTATCTTGTTCTTTGTCGGCCTACTTACAGACAGTGTACAAAGCTTTATTGGCGACTATGTAAATACAGCGGCTCCAACTTTTGGAAAGATATTCTTATCCGTACTTAATCAGCTTTTGTTTATAGCGATCGTTACCACCTGGTTTTCGGTCCTTTTCAAATTCTTAACCAATGGAAGACCTACCTGGGATGCTGCGATCAGGGGTGGACTACTAACAGGAATATTATTTACGATAGGTAAATACCTATTGCGCATACTACTTCCATTAAGTGGGATAGGCAATATCTACGGCACTTCGGGATCTATTGTGTTGATTATGCTGTTTGTATTTTATTCTTCTTTTATATTTTATTTCGGCGCCTGCTATGTCAAAATACTAAGTGACGACAAAGAAACGCCGATACGACCGATTAAGGGTACGTTTAATTATGAGATAAAAGAAGTGACAAAGGATACTTAAAGCACATGACTACCTGATGGCAACCTGCTCAAATCCCTGCATTTCAAACACAGCCAATTTATTAAGTAAGTTGTAATGCAAGGTTCCAAAAAAGTTAACTATTCCGTCCTTATTCTTTCCTTCAATACAAATACTTTCTTTTACAATTTCCTTGTGTCTTAAATACTGTTCAGAAAGAATTAACTCTTCATCCTGAATTGTGACGTCTGCAGCATCAATTGAAAACTGTTTCAGAAGCTCCGAAAAGCTCTTTCCATTTAAAAGCAACTCTTTAATTTTCATAGCAGTATATAATTAAGTTAGGGAGAGATACAAGAACAATTATAACGCCAAAAAGAAAGGGTAAATTACTAGAACTTACCCTTTTACACAAAATGTGGAAAACTTTCTGTTTTTAGAACAACCTGTAAGCCAATCCTAAAGTAAACAAACTCAATTTTGTATCGTCATAGCCATTTTTTCCAATTTTAGAAAGTCCGGTTTCGTACCTTAAATCGACACCTAAATTCCCCACATCCAGGCCGGCACCGAATTGCCATGCAAAGTTCTGACCTTTAAAATCACCCTTAAATGCACTTCCTGCAGCATCCTTTAAAGATTGATCATCACTTAATACAAACGATACTACAGGGCCTGTATTTAAACGTAAGCCAACTCCTGCAGCACCAAACTTAGTACCAACAAGAATTGGTACATCCATACTGGTAAATTTCACTTTATTTTCCTGGCCTGATGCATCCTTTAATGTTGAGTTTTTACCACTCAGATACAACTCCGGCTGCAGATGAATACCTGCTGCACCGATGCGTGTCCATAGACCAACATAATAACCAGCTCTATTGTCGCTGCTGAAAGTATTTTCTGTACTTAATTTAGAAAGATTTGCTCCACCTTTAAGGCCCAATTGAAAACTAGGCAAAACCTGACTAAATGCAGCCAGATTTAAAGAGACAAGCAATGCGGATAAAATTATTTTTTTCATAGGATGGATAAGTTTATGATTAAATTATCTATGTAAAACTAAGAATTTTTTTCAATTGAAAAGTAATTTACGTAGTTTTATATCTACACCTATAACAATGCTTCAAACACTTTCAGCGCGGTTAATCATCTTTATCTATTCGAATGAATTTTACCTTTAATTCGTACGCCATTACGCTAATTTTCTGTGGCATTGTTACTCTTTTTTTTTCGTACCGATTATTTCAAAAAAAAGGGGAAGCTGTCCGATTTTTTGGGTTCATGCTATTGTCTAATGCCATTTGGTCATTAGGTTATGGCTTTGAACTCGCCAGTGATTCACTGAGTCAGATCCGTTTTTTCATCAACATTGAATACCTAGGCATAACAACGTTACCTATAAATTGGTTTTTATTTTGTTTACATCTGGCCGGCAAAGATTCCTGGTACAAGAAACCGCTAAACCTCAGCGTTTTACTAAGTGTATCCCTGATCACCATATTATTAGTGTGGACAAATGATTACCATCATTTACAATACAAAAGCCTTAGCCTCGACCATTCGGGCCCGTTCCCAACACTTGTTATAGAACCGGGTATATGGTACAGGTGTTTCACTATTTATTTCTATCTACTTATGGGGATAGGAAGCTATCTCATACTTTCTACCTTCCGAAAAGCCGACGCCATCTACAGAAGACAAAACTATACCATATTTGTTGCCGCATTAATCCCCTGGATGGTTAACCTTGCTTACTTACTTGGTGTACGTCCATTCGACAATCTCGATCTTACCCCCTTTGCATTTATTGTAGCCATTGCTTTGATTTCAATGGCTATTTATCGATTTAAATTATTTGACATTCTTCCCGTTGCCAGAGAAAAGGTACTGGACCTTATTCAAGATGGTTATCTCGTTTTAGATGGTAAAAACAGGGTAATTGATTGTAATCTTGCTTTCAAAAAATATCTTCAAGAAGATAAAAAAAACAAAATTATTGGGGAACAGATTGAATTCTTATTTCCACAGCAAAACGAACTGCTCGATTTTCTGAAAAATCACAATTCAGGGAAGATTGAAATGAAAGTTCAAATTCACCAATCTACATTTGATCTGGAAGCAGACGTTATGTACCTAAACGACAATCAACTAAACAATGAAGCTACAGTTATAAAACTTCAGGATTTAACTGCTGTAAAGGCTGATGCTTTAAAATCCAAACAACAAACCGAAGAACTTAAAAAGTTAAACCAATTAAAGGATAGGATATTTTCTATTATCGCACATGACCTTAGAGGGCCTTTGGTAAATTTATCAGAAGTCCTAAAAATGGTCAATACAGATATGATTACTGTCGAGGAGTTCAAAACCCTGGCTCCAAAACTCAGCAGAGATATTCTTTATACCACTGATCTTTTAGAAAACATTTTACATTGGTCGAGAAGCCAGCTAAAAGGCTATGGCATCAACAAAACGCATTTCGAATTGAGGAACATGATCATCAACGAAGTGAACTATCACCTTCCCTCGGCAGCGATAAAGCGTATTCACATCATACATGATGTATTTCCGGGCATGATTGTTTATGCCGATATGCTCATGATCCAAATTGTAGTCAGAAATATTTTAAACAATTCCATTAAGTTTTGCAATGAGGAATGCGAGATCAATATTACGGCTGTTTATAACGAACACTATCAAATGATTCTATCTATTGAAGACAATGGCATGGGCATGTCAAAGGAAGCCCTAAAAATGCTGATCAATGGTTCGAGTGTTTCCACAAGAGGCACCATGAATGAAAAAGGTACAGGTCTGGGTTTGGTAATCTGCAAAGATTTTATGGAAAGGAACAGTGGAAAAATGGAAGTCACCAGTGAAGTTGACAAAGGCACCAAATTCCAGCTGTTCTTGCCAATTAGTGAGCTATAAAATCTAATACACCAATTTATTGTCCGGTTGCGCCATTAATGGCTTGCTGCTCTTTTAGTGCATCAACATTATTTTTATCTCCGAAATTATTGGTTTTATCCTCAAAATACGTCAAAATCGCCACAATGGTATCCAGGTTATCTGCTACCCGTTGATGCATATCGGAAAGATCTTTATCTAATCTTTTATCCCCAAGCTCAATATTGTCAACTTCAATTTTCCCTATTTTTTGGATAATTGCCTGCTGTGAGTTCTGCAAATCACCCAACTCTCTTACAATCTTCTCCATTAATTCAAACTTTTTTAAAGTATCCATATCTCAATTTTTAAAAGATTAACGTTCTATTTACTAGTTAATGAACCAATTATCTGGCCAATATGTTTTAATTTTTGGTAGTAACTGTTGTTTTTACTAATTTTCCGACCTATGAAGAAGCCTTTTCTTTTATTTTTTTTGTGTATCATTTATCAATTGACGCAGGCACAGACTGCCGAGAATTTAGACCGTGAAAAACTACTAAATTACTATCAGGCACAACAATATACCGAAGCGGCACAATATCTTCAAAGCATTTACAGCGACAGTACTGATATAAATAAAATAAAGCAACTGGCTTATGCTAATCTAATGGCCGGTAAATTACCAGAAGCTACAGGGTTTTACCTGAAGGTGCTAAAAATAGACAGCAACAATTTCAATGCTTATAAACAATTGGCAAAATTGGATACTGATCTTCAAAGTCCTTTAAGAAAAGCCTACCTACTAAAGGCAAACCAATTAAATAATCAGGATGCTGAAGTAGCAACAGGGCTGGCGGATTTATATTTCAAAAACATTCAATTTAATAAAGCCGAAGAGATCCTGGATTCGGCTTTAGCGGCAGACAGTACTAACCTCCTATTATTGAATGCAAAAATGCCAGTAAGCATGGCTTTAAAAAAGTACCCTGAAGCTATAAAAGCAGGAAAAATGCTATTCGGATCTACCTACATTTCGGCTGAAAACCTATTTTTCCAAATGGCATTATCTTACCGTGCTATTAGAGATTACAAAACTGCAACCAGCTATTTACAGAAGGCCATAAAAGAAGGGATTTCGCAAAAAACAGCCTCTTATTATGGGCTATTAGGAGATTCGTACGAGAGTTTGAACCAAAATAAGGAAGCGCTTGAAGTTTACAAAAGAGGTCTGCTGTTCGAAAACAATGGCAGTTTATACTACAATATCGCCTTGCTTTACGAAGACAAGCTGAACGATAAAAAGAATGCAATCAGCTATTATTCGCAATACTTAAACAATATAAAAGACCCTCAGAAACAAAAGCGCCACATCGCCTTTATCAAAAATAAGATTGAGGAATTAAAAAGATAGCTAGCGGTTTACCAGTCGGGCAACATACTTACCAATAATATCAAACTCAATGTTCACGGTATCCCCTACATTTACCTCATGTAAATTGGTATGCTCAAAAGTATAAGGAATAATAAAGACAGAAAACTCATCCTTTTCAGAGCCTACAACGGTTAAACTGATTCCATTGATGCATACCGAGCCCTTTTCTACCGTAACATTACCATTGGTAGCATCATACTTAAAACGATATTCCCAACTACCATCTAACTCAGCCCTTTTAACACAAACGGCAGTCTGGTCTACATGACCCTGAACGATATGCCCATCTAACCTGCCATTCATTTGCATACAACGTTCCAGATTAACTTTGTTACCGACTTTCAGATATAGCATGTTACTCTTTTCCAACGTCTCCTGAATCGCAGTCACCGTATGTGTATCTTCAGTTAAAGCAACAACTGTTAAACAAACCCCATTGTGTGCTACACTCTGGTCTATTTTAAGTTCGTTACTAATTGTCGATTGAATCGTAAAATGCAGATTTGTACCCTCTGCAGTTATGTTTTTAACTTCTCCAAGTGTTTCTATTATCCCTGTAAACATATCAATTTCACTATTTATTTAACCTGTTTTTCCTCCAGTTGCTTGTGCTTTCCTGCAAAGTTTGTTCCTGCTTAGCTACCCCCTGTTTTTTAAAAGACATTGCGGCAAACAAGGCTGCCATCAAGGCTTCCTCATCATTTTCAATTTTCAGACTATCGGCGTTAAAGTATTTGCTCACAAAATGCGTATCAAATTTACCGGATCTAAAAGCATCGTGTTGCATTACAAATTTACCGAAGCTCAGGGTGGTTTGTATACCAGTGATCTGGTATTCATCAATCGCTCTCAGCATCCGTTCAATCGCTTCTTCCCTATCCTTACCATAGGTGATCAACTTGGCAATCATCGGATCATAATAGATTGGAATTTCCATCCCTTGTTCAAAACCATCATCAACCCTTACACCATTGCCTTTAGGCGTTTTATAAGTCTGTAAAGTACCAATATCTGGCAGGAAGTTATTTTCAGGATCTTCTGCGTAAACTCTTAACTCCATCGCATGCCCGTTAATTTCCAGATCTTCTTGTTGATAAGAAAGCTTTTCGCCACGTGCAATTTTAATCTGTTCTTTTACCAGGTCCAAACCGGTAATCATCTCCGTTACTGGATGTTCTACCTGCAAACGGGTATTCATCTCTAAAAAGAAAAAATCAAGGTTTTCATCCAGAATAAACTCTACCGTACCAGCACCAACATAATTTACAGACCTTGCCACATCCACTGCGCATTTGCCCATTTTGTTTCGGATTTCATCCGTTAAGATGCTGGATGGAGCCTCTTCAATTACCTTCTGGTGTCTGCGCTGAATGGAACATTCCCTTTCAAAAAGGTGAACAATATTTCCGTGGGTATCTCCAAGCACCTGTATTTCTATATGTCGTGGTGAAGAAACATAGCGTTCGATAAATACGGAGCCATCACCAAAAGCCGATTGCGCTTCACTTACCGCTAGTTGCATTTGCTCTTCAAAATCGGATACCTGCTCTACTACACGCATTCCTTTACCACCCCCACCAGCTGCTGCTTTAATTAAAATTGGAAATCCGACTTCCACAGCTCTTAGCTTTGCTTCTTCAATATCTGTAATGGCTTCTTCTGTACCTGGAACCATGGGTATTTTGTACTTCAATGCTGCAGCTTTGGCCGACAGCTTATTGCCCATTATTTCCATCGCCTCAGGTGTAGGGCCGATCAGGATCAGTCCAGATGCTTTTACCAATCTTGCAAAACCTGCGTTTTCAGATAAAAACCCATAACCAGGATGAATGGCCTCTGCTCCTGTAGTTTTACAAGCTTCAATGATCTTCTCTCCTATAAGATAAGATTGATTAGAAGGCGCGGGCCCTATACAGACAGCCTCATCGGCATACAATACGTGTAATGATTGGCGATCTGCCTCTGAATAAACGGCAACGGTTTTTATCCCCATTTCTCTGGCTGAACGCATGATACGCAATGCGATTTCGCCGCGGTTGGCTATAAGAATTTTCTTCATTAATGGATGAAAGTTATTTATGAGCTGATAAGTGCAAATGTATTATGTTTTCGATTGCCCTATCTATCATTTCTTCAGAAATATTTAAATGTGTCACCATTCTTACCGTTTTTGGTCCGGTAGCATTACAAAGGACTCCGCTTTCGGCCAAATGGTGTACCACAGTTTCAGGTCGTATACCATTAGCAAGTTCAAACACAACAATATTAGTTTCGACAGGGAGCACTGAGCAAACATAACTCACCTTACTCAATGCATCGCCCAATGCCTTAGCATGTTTATGATCCTGGGCTAGTTTCGGAATGTTATGATCTAAAGCATAAATACCAGCAGCGGCTAAAAAGCCTGCCTGACGCATACCGCCACCAAAGGCTTTCCTAATTTTAATGGCTTCCCTAATGGTTTCCTTTGAGCCCAATAAAACCGAACCCACCGGAGCACCCAGCCCTTTAGACAAACAAACTGATATCCCATCGAAATACTGTCCGTAAGCCAATGCATGGTCTCCTGTTGCGGTTAGCGCATTAAATATACGGGCACCATCCAAATGCAATTTTATTTCTTTGATATTACATAGCGTATGAATAGGTTCTATCTGAGCTAGGTTGTAACAGGCACCACCGCCCTTATTCACTGTATTTTCCAATACCACTAAACTGGAGTTTGGATAATGAATATTTTCTTCATTTATTTCAGGTTCAATCAGCTCTGGCGTAAGGATACCTCTTATCCCATTCACTAACCTAACCGACGCCATAGAATGATAAGCAATGCCCCCCCTTTCATAACGATATACATGGGAACCCTGGTCACAAATCACCTCATCCATTGGCTTTGTGAAACATTTAATGGCAATCTGATTGGTCATTGTTCCCGATGGACAAAACAAGCCGGCCTCCATATTAAAGAGTGCAGCAAGTTTATGCTCCAGCGCATGTACGGTTTCATCTTCACCAAATACGTCATCTCCGACTTTGGCAGTCATCATTGCCTCTAGCATACCACTATCTGGCACCGTTACGGTATCGCTTCTCAGATCTATTTTCATGGACATAAATTTTCTATACAATATTACTGAAGCGCTTTCAAATTACCACCAATATAAGCATAAAACTTACAGGATATCCTCGTAGTTTTACCCCCACTTTTTGGGCTGGAATTTTAAATTTGGATTTTAAAATAACAAGTGTAATTTAGCTTAGTGTTTATTTAACAATATCTTAACCTAAAAAAAACAAAAAAACACACTTCATCAGTATTTAAAGGGCGAAAAATAATTAAACAACCAAAACCAAAAAAATAAATTTATGAGCAAAACGTGTACAAAAACAGTAGGATTATTTACTTTTACCCCGAAAAAAACGAACTAAGATGATAGTTATTGCAGATGGTGGTTCAACCAAAACGAATTGGTGTTTAATTAACGAAGCTGGAAGAAAAATTCTTTTCAATACAGAAGGCTATAATCCATATTTTTCCAAAACTGATTACATTGTTGAGTCTTTAAGAAAGTCTCTTCCAGATCATTTAGAAACTGAAAAATTAACCGAGGTAAACTACTACGGAGCGGGTTGTTCAACAGAAACAAACAGAAAAATTGTAGCAGATGCTATGCAACAGGTTTTCCCTAATGCAAAGATTAACATCGGGCACGACCTATTGGCTTCGTGCAGGGCTTTACTGGGAGATGAGCCAGGTTTCGCGGCAATTCTGGGTACAGGTACAAACTCTTGCCTTTACAATGGTAAAGACATTACGTTGAATATAGATTCATTAGGTTACTTTTTAGGTGATGAAGGCAGCGGATGTTTCATCGGAAAAAAGATCCTGAGCGATTACATGAAAGGTTATATGCCTAAAGGTCTTAGAGAAAGTTTCTATGACAACTACGCCTTAACCAATGAGGATATTTTTGATCATATCTATAACAAACCTCTTCCTAATCGTTTTTGCGCAGGATTCAGTAAGTTTGTTTACGATTATAAGGACAGTTACGAAGACTATACTTTCAATACAATAGACTATGCGTTTACCGCATTTTTTGATAACCTGGTTACGCATTACCCGAACTATAAGGATTATAAATTAAACTGCGTTGGTTCTGTAGGCTATAGCTTCAGAGATATATTAAGTGTAGTGGCTGATAGGTATGAAATGGGCATCGGAAAAATCATCCGTTCTCCTATAGATGACCTTGTTGATTACCATGTAAACATCGTAAACAAATAGTAGTCATATTAAATAATATAATAAAGGCCCGTATCACGAAGATGATACGGGCCTTTTGTTTTTAGGCAAGTTGTCTGAGCGCTTTGGTAATTCTTCGGGGAGCCTGGCTCAGGGCTAGGACCGAACAAGGGGTGTCCTAGGACCCTCCTAGGAGTCTGGTAGGACTCATAGTCCTATAAAAGCCCTATGAGATGCCTCTAAAGCTCCTTCCAAGGTGCAACCCTATTCGAAGCGTTACCGAAGGCCTATACAAGCCTCTAAAATGAAATCTCTTTACTAAATAATTTGGCGTATTTCCTTTTGTCAAACTTATACAAGGTTGCTGCTCTAAATGAAACTCCATACTGTTTCTCATTTAGATCTCTTAGCACGCCGAAACTCAACATCTTTTTCCTGAAATTTCTTTTGTCCAGTTTTTTATTCAAAATCACTTCATAAACATTTTGAAGCTGGGTTAAGGTAAATTTCTCTGGCAATAGTTCAAATGCAATAGGTTGATGCTTAATCCTCCGTTTGATCTTCTCCATTCCTTTTTCAAAGATTTCCTGATGATCAAAAGCCAGCTTAGGCAGGTCTTTAACATTTCTCCAATAAGCCTGCTTAGCATAATTACTAATTGGTTTTACAACTTTATCCCCTCCTAATCTTAAAAGGGCGTAATAGGCTATACTGACTACTCTACCTTGTGGGTGCCTGTTTACATCACCAAAGGTATAATACTGCTCCATATAGATATCACTTAAGCCTGTAAGCTCATGTAAAATTCTGGTAGCCGATTGGTCTAAACTCTCATCCTCTTCAACCAGGTTACCTGGTAAGGCCCACCAGTCCTTAAAGGGTTCTTCGTTCCTTTCAATTAGAAGAATTTTCAATTCTCCTTCATCAAATCCGAAAAGCACACAATCAATCGAGAAAGTGGAATTAAATTTTGGCAAAATTTCTTTCAAAACATTAATTGTTAGATATTATATATTCCCTGATCTTTTTGAAATTTTCCGGGTTTTCACACGTTATATTCCAGTAGAATCATTTTGACACCAAAATGCAAATAACTTTTGATACTGCAAAAAACAAAATCAATCCCATCAAAAGATATCAGCATTACGCATTATCTTTTTTTTACAAAAAAAGATAAATAAATACACTTGTTTCGTATTAACTTAGGAAAATTAAAAATAAATTACTTAGTGTAAAAAATACACGCTATATTCGTATCTATAAATTATGAGACCAAATATTAAAAATATCGCTGTATTAACATCTGGAGGAGATGCTCCCGGAATGAACGCTTGCATCAGAGCAGTGATTAGAACCGGAATATACAATGGTATCAATATGTTTGGTGTCATGCAAGGATACCAGGGATTAATCAATAACAACATTATTCCCATGGATGCAAGATCCGTGAGTAACATCATTCATCTTGGGGGTACCATTCTAAAAACAGCACGCTGTTTAGAATTTAAAACTGAGGAAGGACTGGAATTGGCTTACAAAAATCTTCAAGCTCATGATATAGATGGACTTGTGGTTATTGGTGGTGACGGAACTTTTACCGGAGCCAAGCGTTTCGGAGAAAAATTCGGCATCCGGGTGATCGGTGTTCCAGGAACTATTGACAATGACCTTTACGGCTCTGACTTTACCCTAGGATATGACACAGCCATTAATACTGTTATTGAAGCTATAGATAAAATCAGAGATACTGCAGATTCTCACGACCGCTTGTTCTTTATTGAAGTAATGGGCCGTGATTCGGGCTGTATCGCCTTAAGAAGTGCCATTTCTAGTGGTGCCGAAGCAGTGCTACTACCAGAAAGAGAGACTAGTTTAAATGAATTGATCGCTCAACTGGAAACCGGTGCATCTACCAAAAAGACTTCGAGTATTGTAATTGTATCCGAAGGACATAAAGATGGTGGAGCCTACGATGTAGCAAAAAAGGTTAAGGAACGATTTAATCATTATGATACCAAAGTTACGATCTTAGGCCATCTTCAGCGTGGAGGTAGTCCAAGTAGCTTTGATAGAATCCTGGGCAGCAGACTTGGTTTTGCCGCAGTTAACGAATTGCTAAGGGGAAATACCATGCAAATGGTTGGTTTGAGAGGCAATGAAGTTAAAACAACAAGTATAGAAGAAGCACTAACCAGACATACTTTTAAGCTGGAAAGTGATTTATTGGAAATGACTAAAGTTTTATCCATCTAACATGATAGCAATAGTATATAGCGGATCAAAAACAGCGTTCTGGAAAATTGCCAAAGATGGCAAGGCTATTGCCGAATGCAGTATGCCTGGAATTAACCCTTGTTTTAATGACCAAAAAACTATTCTTCAGTATTTAAATAAAAAAGCTACGCTGATCAATCATGCCGAAAGCATAAAAAAGATTTATGTTTTTGCTGCTGGTGCTTCGTCTGACGAAAGAAAAGAAGAGCTTGCCCATACATTAGGCCTATTTTTTAAACACAGTAAAATAACTGTTAAGGATGATCTTTATGGCGCGGCTATATCGGCATGCTTTAACAACAGCGGTATCGTAGGTATTTTAGGTAGCGGAGCCAACTGCGCCTATTTTGACGGTAAAAAACCGGAGAAAAATAATTTTGGACTGGGTTATGTTTTTGGAGATGAGGGCTCGGCCAATTATCTTGGAAAAACAATTTTAAAGCGTTTTCTTCAGAACAAACTTCCTGCTGATTTGCAGAAGCAGTTTGAGTTGAAATACAATCTAGACAGACCACAGATACTGGAAAGGGTGTATAAAAAACCTATGGCCCAGCTATTTTTAAGTTCTTTCTTTGATTTTTTCCTTGAAAACAGAGACAATAAATATATACTGGAGATTATAGACAATGCTTTTGAACTCTATTTTCAAACGTATTTATTGCCAACAGTTAAACTTCACCCTGGAAAAGAAATACATTTTGTAGGTATTGTTGCTGGAAGCTTTCAGGATCAATTACGTGCAATTGCAAAAAAACATGGGCTCTCCATTACAACTATTACTAAGGAACCTATATATAATTTATTAAACTACTATTCAAATTAATAAGATGAGCAAAATTGGAATTAACGGCTTCGGCCGTATCGGCAGACTGGTTTTTAGAGCTGCTTTAAAAAGAGGATTAGATATCGTTGCGATTAATGACCTTGTTGAGCCGGATTACATGGCTTATATGTTAAAATACGACACTACACATGGTCGTTTTGATGGCACCATTGCTGTAGAAAATGGTAACCTTGTAGTAAACGGAAAAACAATCCGTATTACAGCTGAAAGAGATCCAGCTAATTTGAAATGGGATGAAGTAGGTGTTGAAGTTGTTATCGAATCAACTGGTTTATTCTTAACAAGAGCTGACGCTGAAAAACACATTGCAGCAGGTGCTAAAAAAGTGGTATTCTCTGCTCCGGCAAAAGATAGCGACATCCCTACTTATGTAATGGGTGTTAACCATGATAAATTAACTGCAGATCAAACTATCGTTTCTAACGCATCTTGTACTACAAACTGCCTTGCACCAATCGCAAAGGTATTAAATGATAACTTTGGTATCGTTGAAGGTTTGATGAGTACAATTCACGCAGTTACTGCAACTCAGAAAACTGTTGATAGCCCGTCTGCTAAAGACTGGAGAGGTGGTCGTGGTGGTTTCTCTAACATCATCCCTTCTTCTACTGGTGCTGCTAAAGCAGTAGGTATGGTATTACCAGAATTGAAAGGTAAATTAACTGGTATGTCTTTCCGCGTACCGGTTGCTGACGTTTCTGTTGTTGATTTAACTGTACGTTTAGAAAAAGCTGCAACTTACGAAGACATTAAAAAAGCCATGAAAGCTGCCTCTGAAGGTGAGTTGAAAGGCGTATTAGCATACACAGAAGATGATGTAGTTTCTTCTGACTTTATCGGAGATGACCACGCTTCAATTTTTGATGCAAAAGCTGGTATTTCATTGAATGACAACTTCGTAAAAGTAGTTTCTTGGTATGATAACGAATGGGGCTATTCTTCTGCATTAGCTAAATTCGTAGAGTACTACGCAAACTTAAAGTAAAACCCGTTCATACAGGTTTATATTTGGTTAGAAAAGGGATGTGCGTGGATGCGACATCCCTTTCTTTGTTTAAATCAACTCCTACTTATTAGAAGTAGGATCGTAAGTTCCCGACCAAGGCGTTAAGCCCCACTGTGGATTTAAAAGAATCACATTATTAGAAATCCGCATTGAAAAATTAGCGTTGTTAACTAGGCCAGTATAAGTTTTCGTACCAATGCTGTGCGTAATGCTAGTCTTGCTCCAAGGCTTACCGGCATCAAAAACATAACGTTTAATATCAAATACACGTTGAAAAGTACCAATCGGCATTTCTCTACGACGCTCTTTTAAAATCTCAAAAAGCAAGTTATCCTGACTCAATGCAGCACCATTTACCAAATCTGTATTAGCCCCTGAATAACGATATTTACGCAGCAGATTCAAATCTGTAAGTGCAGCACCCAAATCATTTAAACGGGCACTCGCTTCTGCTTTCATCAACAACAATTCAGGATAGGTAATTCCCTCACTGCCTAACATTTTCGAATCGCGATAATACTTAGTTACTACACCATCATCATACTTCACACCCCCTACAGTTGTAGCATAACCTAAAGCCTTCAATGCGAACAACTTGTATCTTCTATCCGTTATTTTGTCGAACAAATCCAAGAACTCCGGTGAAGGATAGTGACCTGTTCCTGATGGAGATAGTCTAAAAAACAAGTTCTCCCTGTTGTCACTCTGATTCAACAATAAATCCGGTCCTTGTAACTCCAACGCCACCTCCACATCCGTTCCTGGGGAAGGCGAAGCATTTGGATTGGGTTTATAAGAGAATACATTATAGTTATAAATCATGTTGTCCACTCCCCCTTTAATTACTACCGAGCGATTCCAGGCTTCCTTAGCATGCTCCAACATCTTTGGCCAATCCCTTTTATACATATAGAATTGAGTCAACAGCGCATGAACAGCTGAAACATTGGCACGACTGGGGTTAGCCACATTATTCGGAGCAGCCAACGCATCCTTTAAATCCTGTTCAATCAGCGCAAACGCTCCTGCGGTGGTTGACAATTCAGGATTAGGTGTATTAGGATTTGCCGAAATACGATAAGGAAGCACCTTTGTATCATTTGCACCGTTAGGATCATACATAGGGCCATAACCAAGTGTACCGACCATTATCGACCAGGCACGACCAGCCTTAGCTTGCGCGGTGATCGTTTTCCCCAATTCAGATCCCGAAGCATTAGGCAATTCCTTTACCCCTTCAATTACATTGTTAAACAATCCAAGTGCACGATAAATACCCCAATCCCAGGTATACTGAGGATTTCTGGGATTTTCATAAGGTAAATAGAAAGTATAAGCAGCATAACGATCAATATTTGGATGTGTGCTTACGTACAAGTACTTTGCCTGATTTTCACTAAGTTGAAAATTATCCCCTAAAAGCGCATAATAACTCCCTCTGTTGTTATCAATAAAGTGATAATCCAATGTACTGCTGTTATTTAAAAGATTCTCCAATTCTTCCGCTTTGGCGGGAATCAACTTCCCTACCGGTTTAACATCGAGATACTTTTTGCATGATGATACCAGCAATACCAAGACTGCCAAAAGTACCGTATTTAAATATTTTGTTTGCATAATTTAATTTTTAAAACGAGAAAGTCACACCAAAAAAGAGTTCACGAGGTAAAGGCAAAGAGGTAAAACCTTGCTCTGTTGCAGCCCCTGTACCACCCGAAGTATTTACTTCAGCAGTCTCAGGGTCGATATCTACTCCTTTAGCCGTAATTCTAAACAAATTGCGGCCCTGAACAAATACCTTCGCATTGCTCATTTTAAGCTTCTTCGCAAGTTTGTCGAAGTTGTACGACAAAGTCAGGTCTCTGAGTTTTACATAACTGGCATTACCAATCACTACATCCGTATATGGGAAATAGAACATGTCCATGTTCCATGCCTGCAATACCGGATAAATGGTATGGTTCTCATCCCCTGGTTTCTGCCAGCGCTCCGACACGTGTCTGTTTAAATAATTAGATCCGCTGAAGTTATCCTTACGAAACTTATGACCTAATTTCGAAATAAACAACATTGTTAAGTCCCAACTTTTATAAGTAAAAGTATTGATCAGAGAAAGGTCATACTTTGGACGTAATGTTCCTAAATAAGCCACGTCGGAGGTAACTGCATCGCCTGGTTTAATCACTGCATTCGCTGCATTGTAAACCTGAGTCTCACCCAAATTGCTCAATCCTGCAAAACGATATCCCCAAAGGCCATCGGCTGGGTAATTCTTTACTAAAATACCTCCAGCAGTTGCATAACTGCTGGCATAATTCCGAACAACGTTATAAGACTTTACCTTGTTGTAATTATAAGAAATGTTAGTTCCCATGTTCCAGCGGAAGTTGTTACTTCTGATCAGGTCCATGTTCAATGCCAACTCCACACCACTATTCGACATTTCACCTGCATTCTTAGTAACCGTAGCAAAACCCGAAGTCGGGTCTGCTGCCTCAGCAGCCAATAGATCAGTACTATTTTTAGTATAATAATCTAAGCTGGCATTAAACCTGTGATTCCAGGCAGCAAAATCAATCCCAAAATTAACAATGTTGGTTCTTTCCCAACGCAATTGATTGTTAGGAGGAGAAGCCACTCCATAAGAAACCCCACCAGTATAATTGTTAAACGATCCTGTTGATAAGATAAGAAAAGGGCCCTGGTTTAGAGAAATATTTCCACTCACACCATAAGAGGCTCTAAGGTTTAACCTATTTATCCAATCGTTTTTAATAAATTCTTCTTCAGCCAATTTATAAGTACCCCCCACAGACCATAATGGACGGTATCTGTACTTAGGATCTGTTCCAAAGAAATTGGTCAAATCTAAACGAATACTACCACTCAAAATAAAACGGTTGTCGTACTCATAAGATCCATTTCCATACCAGGAAACAAAACGATTATCGCGGTATTCATATTTCCCCGGATCTAACAAAATTTGCCTGCCCATCAACATATCAGAAGTATATACTGTTGAATTATAATCCTTTAAATTCATCGGAACAAAAGAACCGGCAGTCGAATTATAACCCACACGTGTTTCTATACGGTTATTATCGAAAGTAAGCTTACGTATTTCATTTCCAACCAGGGCAGTAACACGATGTTTGTTGTTATCAAAGCCGCGATTATAATTAAGCTGGGATCTTACCGTCCAGTTTTCACTGATATTCCTGCTTTCATCAACAAGACTACCGTCCGGCAAATAATGATTCGCTGTATTTTTCAGTGAAGTTGCATCGTTATAGGCAATTCTTACCGCGTATGAATCCACATCACGGAACTCTTTCATCTGTGTACTGCCACGCTGCCAGCTACCACCAAACTCAGCAGTAAGCCCTTCCACTAATCGCGCTCTTACAAAACCACCAAGACGGGTTTGAAAATCGACATTCCTTCTGGTCATCTTTGAAAGATCATTTAAAGGAATATTCGTCCAGTCTTTCATCCCTGGAGTTTTCTTGTACGTGTCCATTTTATACTGACTCAAGCCCCATACTGCTGCAGAATTTCCATTCCCATCTACAAGATCTGTATAAGGCTGCAAAATAGACGCTGCATTATAATTGATCATCTTGGTATAATCGTCATACGGTGTTAAACGATTGTTGTAAACGATGTTCACAGTTGCACCAGCAGTTAAGAATTTAAAAGGCCTCCACTCATTTTTAACATCAAGAATAAGACGGTTACTATTACTCTGGATAAAATTCTCCCTTGTATTTAATAAGTTAAGCGCTACGTTATAGCTATTTTTTTCAGTTGCGCCGGAAATATTAAAGTTATGCTGATTGCTAATTTCAGGACGAAAGTATTGATCTTCAAACTGCTTCAACCCATCAACATTACATAACCGGTTAATTTCTGCCATCGCCTCAGCCTCAGAAATCTTATTTTCTCTTACCTGCATCATCAGGTAAGTTACCCGGCTCATGTTCCCCTTAGCAACTGTTGAAGCGGCATTTGGATCTTGCTTAAACAAATCTAACTCAGCATCAATATAATCTGAAGATGATGAACGGTTCAAATCGTTTAAATTAGGTTTTGAAACATAATTCACCAATCCATTATAGGTCAGCCTTGGTCCTCCATTTGCTCCTCCCTTCGTGGTAATAACTATTACCCCATTTGCTGCACGTGATCCATAAATAGAGGCCGCGACACCATCTTTAAGTACCGTTACACTACTGATATTGAGCGGATTTACGTTATCAATTCCACCTTCAATAGGATATCCATCTACAACAACAAGTGGATTCTTCTCAGCACCAAAGGTCGATACCCCTCTGATTTCTATATTACCCTTCTTATCCAGCACGACTCCAGCCAATTGTCCCTCTAAGGCTGACTTCAAATCTATCGCCAATCTCGCTTCCAATCTCCGACCTGTTACTACTCCAAATGATCCCGTTACACGCTCAGGCGATATAACCTGGTAACCTGTATTAATCACCACACCTACCTCCAACAGTTCAGACATGGACATCAATAGCGTAATCGCTCCTAAATCTGCACTCCGCATTCCTGCTTTTATTTCTTTAGAAACATACCCCACATAAGAAATAACCAGGGTTGCATTTTCCGGCACATCAGTTAAGCTGAATTCACCTTTCCTATCAGTTAGGGAGGTAATTTTGTGACCTTTAACATGGACACTTGCACCTACTAAAGGCTCGCCATCCTGTCCCAATATTTTTCCTTTAATATTGATAGGCTGTAAAAAATATTCCCTAATCCTTTCTGTCATGGTCTTCTCCAGCTCTTTAACCACGATGGTCCTGTTCTCCAGTGAATAAGTGAAGGACTGATCTTGAAACAGCTGAATCAGCACATCTCTGAGTTCTTCATTCCTTGCCTGAATAGTGACTAGTTTAGAATTTTTAACTAAGTTTTTTGGATAAATGAAATCATAGCCACTCTGTTTGCGGATATCTGTAAAAACAGTTTCAATAGATACATTTTTATGCGAAAGACTAATCTTTTGAGCTCTTGTAGCTAAGGCTGATTGCATAAAGCCAAAAAATAACAAAATACAGGTAAAATTAATCCGCATAAGCCATTTTTTAAATTCGGTTCGTTGTAGTAAACTTGGCTGTTCTTGTCTTTTTAAAACACAAGTATTGAGCACAGTACGGTTTCCTACCTTATTGTTGTAGTAAAGTTTATACATTTGCAATTCTGGTTTAAGTTGATAAATATGTTTCTAGCATGTTTCAAGGAAACCTGATTATTGATCGGAGGCGGACCAACGCCTTCGATCTTTTTATTATCAAGTTCCCTATTATTTGAATAGGCTTTAAATCAAGCCTTAAAATGACCTCCTTTCAATTATTTAAGCTTCGTTATCCAGTAATTTCCCACCTGTTTTATAAATTTTCATGGTTTCCTGTGCCGCATCTTTTACTTGTTGTTTTTGTTCTACCAGGGAAGTATCGTTCAAAATGTCGATTACCCTTTGCTGGGTTTCAATTGCTTTTTTAGTATCTCCGGCTCTGTAATAAGCTTTGCCCAGGTTGGTTACAGCATAAGGATCTTCACTGTCAGATTTAGCTGCTGCCTTTTCCATTAACTTTAGCGCCAGTTTATAATCACTAACATCTGCAGCTAAAGACTGAAGGGTTAATGGATCGTTTTCATAAGTTTTCAACGCTTCCAATCCATAAGCATTTGCTTTCTTCGCATCAATTTCCGCTAAAAACTTATACTTCTTCCCTGCCAAACTGCCTACACCAAAAGGAGACATTGGTATTAACTGATCCACTATTTGCAGCGCCTTTTTATAATCCTTTGCATCTTCGGCCACTTTAAGGTCTGCTTTCAAAGCCTTAGACTGTGCATCGTGTTCCTTTACTTTTTGGGCCAGTTTCGCTTTTCCTTCCTCATTGTAAGTACCAGCGATAACCATCTCCAATGGACCTTCCACTGAAGCAGGATGTCCGATCCAGGCAATTTTGCCAGCCTGATCTATAATGTATGCAACAGGAATTCCAAATTTTCCCGAAGCTACCAACCAGGTATTCCACATCACATCTTCACGTACATCGGCCGCTACAATATAGTCCATTCCATCTCCTAAGCGACTTACAAAGCGTTCAACTTTAGCAATATAATCACCGTTCTTATTTTTACCAGCAATCAATTCCTTTACATTAAAGCTGATTACATCTGCATCCTTTTTGTATTTACGTGCAACTTCAGATAGATGCGGCATGCTCGCTCTGCATGGCCCACACCAGGTGGCCCAAAACTCCATTACATACACCCTCCCCTTTTCAAATTTGGTAATGGGCTTTCCTTTAATCCACTTCTCGGCCACTATTGAGGGCGCTGCATCACCAACTTTTAAGGTAATCGCTGGCCTTTCAACGCTCTTGGCTACAGGAGCATTTTGCGCATAAGCATTTGATAAACTGAGCGCTGCTACTGTTAAGAGCGCCGCAGTTCTTGATTTAAAAAAATGGTTCATTGTTTCGGTTTTAGGTTTTATATAATTGATAATTTTTTATTCCATTTTCAACTAAGGCATCACGATCACCCGTTTTTCTACCCCGGGAGATACGGTATCCTCAAGCTTAAAGTGGACTTTATTAGTTTCCTGCAATACTTTTAAAACTTCTGTTAAATGTTTAGACCTTGATATCCTTCCAACCAGTTCCTCCTCAGTAATGTTCCCTTGATAAACGATTTCAACGTTGTACCAGCGGGAAATCTGACGCATAATCGTTTTAACATCCGTATCAAATATGAAGTCACCATTTTTCCAATCGATGACAGCGGTTGGATCCACCTTGATGATTTTAATGAATTCACTGTCTTTTGCAATGATACTTTGCTGGTTAGGTTTTAAAAGCTGATGCTCCGTAATTGCCGAGGCTGCTGAAACGCGCACCGAACCTTCAAGTAAAGTAGTTTTTGCGAAGCTTTCATCAGGGTAGTTATTGATATTGAAATGCGTTCCCAACACCTCTACCTGCTGCGTTTCCGTTTTTACGATAAACGACATTCTTCTACCTGAAGAGGCATGTACTTTAGCCACTTCAAAATAAGCTTCACCGCTAAGCTGTACAACTCGCTCACTACCTTCAAACTCAGCAGGGTACTTCAATGTTGATGCGGCATTTAACCAAATCTTCGTTCCATCAGAAAGTATAATCTGGTATTGTCCACCTTTTGGCGTAGTTAATACCGCATATTGATTCCTGCTCTTTCCTTCGCTTATAATTTTGGTACCATCGTTATAAGTTAACTCATCAGCTTTTATGATCACACTCTGCTTATCGCCGCTTAATTCGACAGTTCTGCCATCCGCAAGCGTTAATGTTGCCTTGTTACTTCCCGGAGCAACGTCTTTAGCTACCGCTAAACCATCCATCATGATATGTTCGCGATTTATGGAAGTATAAAAATAACCTCCTATAGAAACCAGGATTAAAATTGCCGCGGCTGCAGCCATCCATGAATAGCGCTTTCTCTTTTCAACAAACTGATCTTCTTTTGCGATTCTTGTCTTTAGGTTTTCAAAAGATTCATTTACAGCATACGCATTCATGATATCTAAGGCTTTCTCTTTTTGATCAGCACTGTTTAGCTCATTAAACAAGTCCTGATTTCCCAGGCTTAAATTCAACCAGGCGTCCAATTCCGCACTTTCCGATTCAGAGATCGACCCTTTTCTATACCCCGTTACCAAATAGATGACGCGTTGTGCCTTTTGAATTTCAGATTGATTCATAAATCCTATAATGTGATCTTCTTTATTTTACAGACAGTACGACATCGATCAGAAAAAGTACCGAAATTATTTTTTATTTTTTTTAGGCTAGCATTAAAGCTTACATATACATGCAAAGCAATAAAAATCCACTTTTGGAGAGCTTTTGCTTCAGAAGTTTTAGGCCTATACTTTTTTGATTTTTAACTGTCTGAATAGAGATGTCAAGTTCTTTGGCTATCTGATCATTTTTTAAGCCTTCTACAAAACTCAAACTAATGACTTTTGAACATTGAACTGGCAGGTTATGGATTTCACGATAAATCTCACCCCATACTTCTGATTGGATCATTTCTTCGATGAAGTTCTTATCCTGTGCAACGTCCTTCGTTACGAAAATGTGTCGATCTTCTGCGCGTTTGGCAATTTTTAAAAAATCCAGGCAAGAATTTCGAGTCGCTACATATAAAGTGGATTGCGCATGCTGAAGATTCTTAAAGCGCTCTTTTTGACGCCAAAGTTTAAGAAATAAATTATTTACAACATCCTCTGCATCTTCCCGGTCAATATACTTTTGAGCAAAATAACATAAAGGTGCAAAGTAATTTCGGTACATTTCTTCAAATGTAACCTCATTACCCATACTAATAGCTGATCCGTTTGTTATTGAAGCTGTTTCCATTTTTCACAGCAAGGTTTAATTATAGCTGAGCGAATATACATTTTAAAATTAAAACAACTAAAAACTGTTGTGGGCTGCTCTACTAACAAAAAAAGCCACATTTCTGTAGCTTTAATCTTTTTCATTAAGGACATCAAATCTAAACCGGTTCATACGGTTTAGATTATACTCGTTATTATTTACAAGTGTATTTAGAAACTAATGCGTAGCTATCACCATCATTTGATAATGCACTAACCTTGGTAATGTTTCCATTGGCATCTTTTTCATAAGTATATGTTTCTTCAAATGGGTTCCCAGAGCTAGAGCTTTCAACAAGCTTTGATACTAAGTTCTTGGACGTCTTACCAAAAAACTTCCTTAATACACTATCAAATGGAAATTCCTCTTCATTTACGAAATTATCATTAGCAAGCTCTGCACCATAAATGTAATTAATTGTATATGAATTACCACTATTTATTGATGTTAGATTACCATTTGTATAACTGTATTTACTGTTGTATGCAGCAGTAGCATCCGCGTTATAACCTTGAATTTCAACTAGGTACCCTTCAGCATTATAAATATATGTATCAACATATCCTTGCTCATTAGTCTGATGTACAATCCTACCTTGACCATCAAGGGTATAAGTTATTGTAAATGACTGCCCATGCTGTGTTTGAACCTCAATGATTTTCGAATTTGAGTAGGTATAAGTTACTTCTAGATCATCATTAGGGCCACCTTCACCACCCTTTACTTTGATTACTTTCCCTTCTGTATTATAAGTAAAAATAGAGTTTCTAGTGTGCCCATCTTCACCCGTGTAGGTGCTTTCGGTTAATAGACAATCAGCAACCTTATCATCTGTCTTGTCTTTCTTACATGAAGCTACGATCAGCATACATAGTGCTGAGAGCATTAAAATTGATTTTTTCATTTGTGTTTAATTGTAAAAGGAATATGAACGACTACGCCATCCCATCATTTTATATGTTATTAATTTATTTGGCGAAGATATCAATTAACATTAACAATCATTTCTTTTATTTTCCTTTATGGTAAACTAAAATAATTTCAAGCAATCTATCCCGCTTGAATAACGCAACAAAACCTATTCATTTAAGCATCAAGTGTAAAACAATTGTTATACAAGAAACAAACACCCCATACAACCGCCTCAGCTATTGGATATTCCTTTTCAAAGGTTAATTTTGCACGAAAAAAATCTAACCAACATTATGAAAAACATATTCTACGCGCTCGGCTTGTCCCTTCTTTTATTTAGTTGCAAACAACAGGAAACTACCGCAACCTATACTCCAAGGGTATTGACTGCCAATGAAAAATTTAATGAATCCTATGATGGAAAGGATAGCATATTTACCATCCTTTTGAAAAAAGACGAGAATACCAGTGAAATCAAAGAAGAGTTTAATGTAAAATTTAAAGACACACTTGTCAAAATTCAAATCAATAAGGCTGATCCAAATTCAATAACTGATAAATTTGCATCTACCCAATTTATAAACACCCAAAAAACTGCACTTCTTGTTCAGTTGGCCGACAATTCAGGTCTGGCTGCTCCATCCTATGTCATCGCCTTAAAAAATGGCAAACTTAATGTAGTGAGCCTTTACAGGCCCTCAACAGGAAAAGAGGATCCAAAGTATACTACGGGTATAAACAAACTGGGAAGAGCAGGATATTTGGTTAACAATGATTTTTTCATCACCAATGTGAATGCAAATGTTCATTTGATCAAAAGACAAAATCCTGAGGAAAGAATACAAGGTGAGTTTATTTTAAATTCGCCAGATAAGTCGACTTTAGTGTTCCTTACCCCTTCGTCCTTATACCAGGTCCATTACTCAAGCGATGAGATTTTTAATGAGAAACTAGCTAAACCCGCACCTCAGACGGACCTTGAACTAACGGATTGGGTTAAGAATAATTACAGCTGGGCAAAGAATAAAAAAGGCATTACCTTTTTGAAATTCAGCGATAGCAACAGAATAGTTGACATTAAAGAATTTCAATAACACATTGAATTAGGAGCTGTTTTCTTATGAACTAATCGGCACAAATTTTTGTACATTAGTTCATAAGAAAACCAATATCCTAATGAAAACATCTTTAAAGTTACCACTAGTAGCCATGCTGGCTATTTTTGCATCATGTGAAAACAGCAGCAAGAAATCAGCATCGGATAATTCAAATCTTTCTACATCAAACCCTTTCCTCAAAGAAAGCACCTTACCTTATCAGGTGCCTGACTTTAATCACATAAAGGATAGTGATTTTAAACCTGCTATTGAGGAAGGCATGAAGATCCATTTAAATGAGATCAACACAATTGCAGATAACACTGAAAGCCCCACATTTGAGAATACACTGGTAGCAATGGAGAAAAGCGGGCAAATGTTGACCCGTGTAAATAATGTCTTTGGTCTACTGACAGGTGCAAATACCAATGATGATCTCCAAAAAATAAAAGAAGAAATAGCGCCTAAACAAGCCGCACATCAGGATGCCATATATCTGAATGCGAAACTATTTAAACGCATCGAATCTATATACAATACGAGAGCATCGCTTAATCTAGATCCTGAATCCAACAAATTAGTTGAATATACTTATCAGAAATTTGTATTAGCTGGAGCCAAACTTTCTGAAGATTCAAAAACTAACCTTAAAAAGCTGAATGAGCAGGAAGCTTCGCTAAGTGCAAAGTTTTCTAACCAATTACTTGCGGCAGCAAAAGCCGGCGCTTTGGTTACCGATAACGTATCAGATCTGGAAGGTTTATCCTCGGGTGAAATTAATGCCGCAGCCCAAGCTGCAAAAACCGCTAAGATGGACGGAAAATGGTTGCTATCCCTTCAAAATACAACACAGCAACCACCTTTACAATCGCTATCTAACCGCGCTACCCGTCAGAAATTATTTGAGGCTTCATGGAATCGTGCAGAGAAAAGCGATAGCAATGATACCCGAAAAACGATAGTTGAAATTGCCAAAATACGGGCTGAGAAAGCAAAATTAATGGGATTCCCTAATTATGCTACCTGGAAATTACAAGATCAAATGGCTAAAACCCCAGCTGCCGTTGAAGCATTTTTCGCTAAACTGGTCCCCTCAGCAACAGCAAAGGCCCATGCAGAGGCTGCAGAAATTCAATCGCTAATAGATACACAAAAAGGTGATTTTAAACTGGAACCTTACGATTGGGATTATTATGCGGAACAAGTACGGAAGGCTAAATACGATCTAAATGAAACTGAGGTTAAGCCCTACTTTGAATTGAATAATGTACTTAAAAACGGAGTTTTCTACGCTGCCACTCAACTGTACGGCATTACTTTTAAAGAGCGTACTGACCTGCCGGTTTATCACAAAGACGTTAAGGTGTTTGAATTGCTTGATAAAGACAGCAGTACAATTGGTTTGTTCTACTGCGATTACTTTAAACGCGACAACAAATCTGGTGGTGCATGGATGGACAACATGGTTGGCCAGTCGAAATTAATGGGCACTAAACCCGTTATTTTTAACGTATGCAATTTTACTAAACCCGCTGGCGGACAACCTGCGTTAATCAGCTTTGATGATGTAACCACAATGTTCCATGAGTTTGGACATGCTTTGCATGGTTTTTTTGCCAATCAAGAATACCCTACTCTTTCGGGTACCAACGTAGCCAGAGACTTTGTTGAGTTCCCATCTCAGTTTAATGAGCATTGGGCCGTAAATCCGCAAGTCTTTAAAAACTATGCGATTCATTACAGTACCGGACAGCCAATGCCACAAATATTGGTTGATAAAATAAATAAAGCCGCTAAATTTAACCAGGGTTATGCCCTAACAGAGGTATTAGCTGCCGCTGCATTAGATATGCAATGGCATAAACTTTCGGCAACTGAACCTTTGCAGGATGCTGATAAATTTGAAACCGCAGCACTTCAAAAAACAGGATTAAGCTTATCGTATGTTCCACCACGCTATCGTTCCAGCTATTTTTTACACATCTGGGGTAATGGCTATGCGGCAGGTTATTATGCTTACCTGTGGACAGAAATGCTGGATCACGATGCATTCTCTTGGTTTGAAGAGAATGGTGGCTTAACCCTTGCCAATGGTCAGCGCTTCCGCGACATGATCCTTTCTCGTGGCAATACAGAAGATTATGGAAAAATGTTCCGCGATTTCCGTGGTCATGATCCGAATATTAAAGCCATGCAGAAATATAGAGGCTTGCCAGAAAAGTAGGCTTAGAAACAATTAAAAGAGCCTGACAGGCTCTTTTTTTGTGCGTTCGTCATCCTGAATTTATTTCAGGATCCCTCTTGAGCATGTTTTTCGAATAGTTCGTGCGAGGTCCCTGAAATAAATTCAGGATGACGAATGCTTTATGATACGGTCTCTTTTAGTTTAAATGCTTATTCTTTTTCTGATGGTTTGCAATTAATTTCCCAATCCAAACCAATCCCAGCGATAATACCAGAAATACAATTAAGAGGTAAAAGCTATTTAGCAACACCTTATTGTATCCCAATGCAGCCACATCAATAAATGGATAAGGGTAAAATCCAGAAACTTCAGCCCTTACCATTATGAATATTACATAAACAAAAGGATAGATCAACCAGGCAAAAGCATCAGTCCATTTCAATGTGCTTTTCGGCGCAAAAATCAACCAGTATACCATAAAAAGAACTGGCAGACCTGCATGCAACAATTCATCTACAATAAGCTGCAGGCCTTTTGGCTGCCATGTAAACCGCAATATTAAATTGTAAACAATCCCAACTACACTGATATAAACCGTAACTGCTGCCAAAACCTTTGGCTTTGAAAAAAAGCTTTCCTCGTTCTTACTGAAATTAAACAACAATAACGTAAAACACAATACCACCATAATATTGGTGAGAATGGTGAAGTAACTGAAATACCTGGTTACAGACTCCATTACAGGAATATCATTATTTACTATCGTCAGATACAATTGTGCGATTAACGCAAACCAGCCTACAATAAAACCGATCATCAAAAACACTTTATTGGCTTTAGCGTACTTTTTATCCATACTGCATTTTATAATTAGCAATTGAATATAGCTATTTGTATGGAAATATTAAGCTATAGTAGCCGTCAATGTTGTCCCACTTACAGCTGTACTGTAAATTTTTAGTGTCCTGGTATTACCCGTTGAATTTTGTGGCCCCTGAAGGATTGCCCCATTGGTACCATATTCTGAAAAATGCAACTGGCACTGTATCTTACTTAGCGCTTGTTTCCATACAAGGCTACCTCCTTGATGTGGACAAACTGATTCTGTGGCGACAAAGGATGCCGGAACATTTCCTGCTGCAACTCTAAAAAACAGTACACCATTTACTGTTGCCTGATCACCAATCGCCATAATTTGGCTAGCCAGATCAACACTAGCTGTACTCCCACCGCCACCTCCAACTGGGGGTTTTGTCTCTGGATCAGGCGTACCTGTCCCACCTTTTCCACAACCGGACATACAAGATCCAGTGCATAGCAATGCCAGGCCAAGTCCTAAGGACTTGATAAATTCTTCACGTTCCATAATTTTAAATTTTAGTTTTAGTAAATTTTAGATGTTTTATCGGGGTCTTTATTTTTTGATTTAAAGAGGGTAAAGTTTCTAGAAATAGTAAAGCCAAATCGTACGCCTCCATCCTGCCAGGACTTCTTTGTGCCTGGGATAAAGTTGTTTTCCAGAATATATTCAGAATTCATAAAGTTTAATGAGAAAATATGCCCGCCTGTTTCAATTTCGAGGCCAACACCCAAAGGGTTAAAATAGGCCTGACTCAGATCTGTTGGTCTAGACAATCCATTTACCAATGTATAATCGGCAACAAAGGATAACCGTTTACTGAGTTTCATCCGCCCTGCAAAGCCTATAGAAAAAAGATTTTCAGGATCCCTGCTTTCTGTAGTATTTTTCCTCATCAACAAAGCAGGCAATACCTCCAACGACAATCTTGAAGAGAATTTCCTGGAAAATATGGGTTGAATAAAATAAGAGAACCGATTGGCGTAGCTAGAAAATTCACTTTCGGAAAAAGGAGACCTTGCTATCCAGCCCATCTGGGCAAACAAGGTTAGGTTGACAGGCATACCACCATCGCTTTTTTGTTTTAACAGCTTATATTTTCCAGAAAAATTAAAAAGCTCATCCTGCTTACTTCTTCCAATTCCAACAGTAAAATCATCGGTAATGCCGTAATCAAAACCTATAAACAAATCAGAGGCCACATCAAGTCCATACAGCGTATGTGAACTTCCAAATCGGCCCCCAATATCTCCAAAGTGATGACGAATACGTAAATCCAAATCATGCTTCTTCTGTGTTTCGGTAGACTGAGATAAAACCACCCTTGTGGACTTAAACACAGCTTCCACTTCAGGACTGCCATTATTGCTATCCAGCGTTTTCAATAAGGAATCTGCTTTCTGAGCTTGGGCATTCATTAAAAAGCAAGAAAGGACAATTGCCAATAAACCGGTCTTTTTCATATTTAGCATTATTTTGCGAGATTTAGTTTACCATCAACCTTTATACTGATTACCTCAGCAACCTTAGTTATAATTAGGGTTGGTATTTTTATCTTATGATCGGCACAAGGCACCTTAAATTCTGTTAGAATCTGTATTGCTCCATCCTTTACAATCACCTTCCCCTGTATGCTTCTCATTTTATCTACACCATGTACAGTAAGCTTCCCGCTGGCAGTAACATCATACTCCCCATTTTTGGTAAAATCAATGACCTGGTCTATCATTCCTTTAAATTTTGCCATGGGATACTTGTCACTCTCCATGTAATTTTCATTAAAATGCTCTTGCATCAGTTTCCGATCAAACTCAAACCCTTTAATTGGGGTCTGAACCACAATCTCTCTGGTATTACCAACCAATACAGCCGTACCCTTCACATTAACAGCTCTGATATCTTCGACCGGTGTAGAAGAAAACAAAGAAAGCTTTACACCTTTTCCTACGTAACTTTGCGCAATTGCACTTAGCTGTAGCAATGTAAATGATGCTCCTAAAAGGATATTAGTAGTTCTTTTTCCCCAGATCATAACGTACTTTTAATGAAACTCCACTTGATTTTAGATTTACCCGCCCCTCGCCAACACCTACTAAAGGTATTTTTACAAAAGGCTCAAGCCCTAATCTGAATTTTTCCTTTTTAAGTTTTACATAGTAAGTTGCAGAAAGATCGACCACCCCAAAATAGTGTTGGTTCTTACCATTGATTTGTTGAAAGCGATCTTGGTAACCCGATGCAGCTGTGTAACTGTAAGTATAATTCTCTTTAAGCATAAAATAGCTTGACATACCGGCATTAAGGTCGATGCTTCTATTCACATCATCTAAAACATTCAACGAAGCCAGTAAAGGGATTTCAAGGACAGCACAAGAAGCATCTACCCCCGAAATGATCGATTTCATCTGCTGGTTTTTAAATTTATATTCATAGTTATCTGCGCCATAATACTTAGCACTGTAATTTAACCCGGTTTGCAGCTTAAGTCGCTTTGCAACACCTATACTAAAGCCAACACCCGCGCTAAAACCTGTTCTGCCCCCTATAACCAAACCAGATGAATTAAACTCTGGCCCGGCACTCAAGGTCAAACTCATTGGCCATGTCCTAGTCCTTGCCTTTTTTTGCTTTTTAATAACTGAAGCTAGCGAAGCAGGGAGCAAATCTGTATCAGATGCCGCAACAGCATTTGAATCCACTTGTATAGGTTCTGATTGGGCCAATACAGGTATTAAAATCGAGCTGTTTAAGGTATCAGTTAAAGGAGTAGAACTAAGAGCAGGAACAGTAGCAGGAACCAGAACCTGAATTGGAGCAGAGATCGGAGTCGCAGTTGCAGTTGGAATTTGTACAACAAAGCTTGGCTTAACCTTTTTAGTAGGATACGAAATAACATCATCCTTACGATCCACTTGTTGAATTGAGCCTACTGGTTGAATGCGCTGTTTTTTTGCCACCATAGCTCCTGTAGATTTCGCCGATTGGTCACCTATAGTTGTATACACACCAAAACCAATTAAAAGCAATAACAACAACGCTGCAGATTTTCTATAAAATATAACCCGATCCCGTTTCTTCAACTTTTGCTCCATCTTATCCCAAGCCGCTTCCTCAAACTGAGGCTCAGCATCGAATACCTTTTGTCTAAAGGTGGCATCAAACTCTTTATCGTTTAATTCCATAATGGTTTTATATCTATCAATAATCCAATCACGACGTAGTTTTTAGCATTTTTTTCAGTTGCTCTCTGGCTTTAAATAGGTTAGACTTAGATGTACCCACTGAGATGCAAAGCATTGACGAAATCTCTTCATGCGTATAACCATCAATTGCAAATAGGTTAAACACCGTTCTATAGGCAACAGATAGCTTTTGAACCAGATTAATCAAATCCTCATAATGAATATGAGAAAGAATACTCTCCCTATCCTCTATATCATACCTCGCATTTAGCTCTTCCATTTCAATACGTTTTATTTGTTTTCTGTAATGATCTATCGAAGTGTTGATCATAATGGTACTTAACCATGATTTAAACGGTCTTGTATCTTCATATCGGTTAATATTGATAAATACCCTCATGAATCCATCATTAACCAATTCTATGGCCTCTTCTTTATCATTCGCATAACGAATACACATCCGCATAGCATAGCTGTAAAAGATCTGGTAAAGTCCTTTCTGACATTTCCTGTCTTTTTTCTTACAACCGGCTATTAATTCCTGAATGATTAATTCGTTCACTTGAAAATTTTAATTCATTTATACTTACAGGTACGCAGATTAGCGGGCATAGGTTGCCTGTAATATGAAATTAATAATAAAAAAAGTAAAAAAACTAATGTAGCTTTTTGCTAAGCTCCTGAGCTTTATCATAATTAGCTGTTCCTTGAGGGATTTTGGCAAGCCATTCTAAAGCTTGCTGATTATCCTTCTGTTTCAAGAAACTCAAGCCAATGTAATAAGCAGCATCATATTTAAATACAGATTCCCCTTCATACAGTTTTGTAAGGATGCTCCTCGCATCATTTTCTTTCCCTGTTTCAATAAGGGTAATTCCGTAATAATAAGCCACCAATGTGTTTTCTGGTGAAAGTGTATATTCCTGTGCTAAAACTGCGCTCGCAGCACTAAAATCATGTGCGTTATAAAGATCCGCGGCCTTTTCAAGGTTATTTTTAGTATCCGCACCGCGCTCTACCACAGACATTTCTTTACTGATGCTGTATTTTTCATAAAGATTGACAGACCATGGAGCCCATACAAACAACCCAATAACTAAAATTGCAGCAACGCTGATCCACCTTAGGTATGGTCGCAAAGTAACCACTCGTGCTGAGGAATGTTCCTGATCTTTAAAATACTGTTTACCGAATGCGGCTAATGTTGCTTCAACTTCTTTATCGTCCTCAGAAGGGGCAATCTTCATCTTTAAGGTTTGATGAACATTCTTATATTCGGCCAACAGCGATTTTAACTCTTCATCTACCTGAAGCAAAGTTTCAAACTCCTGTTTTTCCTGAAGCTCCATATCACCTTCAAGGTAACGGGCAACAGTTAATAATTTCTCCTCGTTCATCATTATTCTTCCGTTTTATCAGATTGAACCATTTTTATCAGAGATGCCATGCATTCAGATTTCTTTTTTCTCAGGTAACCATAAGTAACACCAAGCGTTTCGGCCACTTTTTCTTGTGCCTCCCCCTTCATGCTCCATGAAATGATCTCTCTACAGCGTTCGCCTAATTTTTCAAACGCTTTGAAAAACAACTTCGACTGCGCCTCCTGATTTTCCAGATAATCTGCATTAGCAAAAGTATCTTCTCCGATATGTAATAAATCCTCTTCGCTATTTGTTACCGGTAGAATTGATCTTTTTTTGATTTCATTTAACCATTTCCGTTTACATATCAATAATATATAAGGCTCGAAAGGGCAGGTAAGTTCTAGTGACTTATATTTTGCCTGCTTATATATATCCATTAAGGACTCTTGAAATATGTCCGCAGCATCATCATCACTCCCATTATTAAATACGATCCATGATTTGACTTTAGCGGCACAACGCTTATAAATCTCATTAATGATTGCTGTATCATTATTTACCAGTCCCACAATATAACGCTGGTCTGAATGTATGTTTTTAGCCATTGGTGGATTTATAATCAAGCATATCGCTACTAATTTAAAACTTCTTTTGGTAGCGCAATAAAAAAAATTAAAACAGGGGGGTAACATTTTTTGACTGCCGTTGATATCTATACGAATCACCCAATGGCGAACGCTGAAAAGCCTTAATAGAGTAAGCAATTTTTTAAAACTATGAACATGAAAACTTTAAACTTAACATCAGCATTATTCATCGTATTGATCGCCTTAGGCGTAGCGTGTAAAAAAGAAAACTCGAACGACGGTGACACGAACACTGCAAAGACAGCCAAAGAGTTTACCGCTAAATTTGGCGCTCAAAAACAAACTAAAGAGATCAATGCCTCCGCCCTTCCTCAAACTGTATCCTTATTGGATGGCACAAAAATCACATTCCCTATTGGCTCACTAACTAAAGGTGGCGTACCAGTAACAGGCAACGTTACGATTGAAGCTTATGAGGTATTGAAAAGAAGTGCAGTTATATTTACTGGTGGAAACACCAACCACTCATCAGGAGCACCACTGGCATCAGATGGTTTTATCTTTATCGATGTAAAATCTGGTGGTGTTAGCGTAGATCAAAACCTTGCTGTACCGATTAAAATCGCTATTCCCGCTAAAAGAGATGGTGCTACTCAACTTTGGGTAGGTGTAGATCAGGGTGGAGAGAAACCACTTGTGGCCGGACCAGCTAACCAAATGGCATGGGCAGCGCCAAGAAACGCTAATGGTGTGGGCATGAAAGAAGTAGGTGCTTCACAATCCGCCTTTACGTTTGATTTCGGAAGTCTTGGATGGGTTAACTGCGACATATTTTATAATAACGCTAGTCCTAAAACAACAGTAAGAGTAGAGGTACTTAACAACCCAGGTTCAATGGCCAGTTTCCATGCTTATGGTGGTGAAACCTTTGTATACTTCTGCGCAAGAGGAGCTAATGTTGTTGCTCAGTTGTACACTGCTGATGGCCCGAACAAAGTAAAAAGCTACGACAACAGTATGCCAATTGGTTCAGAAGGTAAGATGCTTTCATTCTGTGTTAAAGATGGTAGATTTTACTACGCGGTTCAGGACATCACGATCAGCGCAAACCAAAACTTGACACTTACCCTAACAGAAACTACTGAAGCTACCATACAAGGTGTAATCAGCAGTCTGGATAATTATTAAAATCCCTATTAAACACACAATTGAAGGTTGCATCATATTTATGATGCAGCCTTTTTCCCGTTTTAATGGCAAACAGGCATTGATTTACAATTATATTGCTAAATTCATTTTTAATATGAAAAGACCGCTACAATTACGCTTATTATTTTCTGCCACTATTTTAGCACAATTATTTGTCGTAACCGGAGGTTTTGCACAAACAAAACATCCAGTAGTCAATAAACCGGTCCCGGCTTTAATAGTGCCAACGGATACTGTTCCAGCTATCATTAACCATACGGTAGAAAATGGAGTGGTCAAGTTCAGCTCCGTTTTACGTCCACTTCGTCAGATTGCTGGTGCACCAGAACCCTTCTATAGCTATTTCTGGGAGTTTGGTGACGGACAATTCTCCTTCGAAAAAGAACCGCAACACATTTACCTGGATACCTTAAAACACGACGTACGCTTATTTGCTACCAATAGTTATGATGATGGTAAACGTCCGCCAACAAGACCGAAACCTTTAAAACCAGGCAGCAGTCGCCCCATACTTGCAGCAAATAAATTAACCCCAGAACAACAGTTTTTTAAATCAGGTGGATCTGTTGAAATGAAAACCAACTGTATGCCCAAACCCGGCGATGATATGATGTTGCTATTGGGTTACCGCAACAAGCCTGAAAATGGAGTGGCAAGCCTTAATGGCACCCTCTCCCTTTTATATAATGATAAAGAGTTTAATAAAGACAACTTTGAACTTGCGGAGGCCCGGACTTACCATAATGAGAAGAAGGCTTCGCTAGATAAATACGGGACAATAGCTGCATTGAAACTCAGCAACAATCAGCCCTTTTATGCAGCAATAAATGGCCCAAATACTCCAGAAGCTGACAATGTAGTATTTGACGCTGAGGGCACAGCCCTGATTAAAGAAAAGATGCTGGCTTATCGAAAAAATGAAAGCTGGAAATTTGAGAACTTAAAATCAGGTGAAGAGAAGTTTATTTTCCTAAATCTAAAAACTACTCCGGAGATGATTAAAGATACCAATGCAGTGGTAAAACTGACCGGTATGTTTATTCCAGATAACCCATTGGCGGTAACAGAATTTTTCACGATTGAGCTTCAGATTGTAGCCTCCCATGACCCCAACAAAATGATGTTAAAAAACAGTAGAATGAACTTTCGTTTTACTGGAAAAAACAAAAAACTCACTTATAAGGTAAGGTTTCAAAATACAGGCAAAGGCCCGGCAAAAAAGGTGGATGTTGGCGTTGCTATTGCCGAAATACTGGATAAAGGATCTATAGAAATATTGGATTCAAAACCGAAACTGATTTTAAGTAAAGACGCTTATGCAAACCAAAGCTGTTTGGATACAGTTAGCGTGGCCGACAGCATGCATTTTGTATTTAAAAATATTTACTTACCCGGTATGCAGCAAAAAGGTGTAAAAGATGCCGACTCTACCATGGGTTTTATCGAGTATAAAATTGGCTTTAAAGCAAAGCCTAAAAAGCTACCCTTTAAAAGTGGGGCCGCGATTGTTTTCGATAAAAATGAACCCATATATACCAATAGGGCCACAGGAAGATATAAAATGGGATTATCGCCCGGGATTATTGCCGGTTATGGTTTCCCTTTCAAAAATGGCAACACACCGTTTTCAGGTCAAAAGAACATCACCTTTGGTGTTAGCTTAGCTCCCTACGCACCACACAGATATTACTGGCAAGTTGAACTATATGCGAGTTCTTTTGCAGAAAAAGAATATCTAGTTAATCGAATGCCTGGCAATGACAGAATTGTCCCTATCGTGGTTGATGGTAGGCAGCAAGAGGCCAGACTTAAATATGCGGATAGCCTGGTGCGTGTAAAAGTGATTACCATCAATATCGTCCCAATCCAAATGCGTTATAATTTAAACAAATACGTTGGGGCAGGTATTGGCACCTTGGTCTCCTTTAATATTGATGAGCAGTCTACCCCTTCTAAACAGGGACTATTTGAACTTTTAAAAGCTACTGGCACTGCTGAGCCTGTTACGCTTAAAAAATCATTCGACAAAATCAGCAAGAGTTTTAACGATTTCCAGAATACGCTATTTACAGATGTACAGGTAGGAAAAGTACATGTGGGGCCTTCTATTGGTTTTAGGTATTTATATACCCTACAAGGATCTAACAACAGGTTAATTACATATTTAACATGGAAGTTTTAGCGAGAATCCTTCTTGTTTATCTTTCATTTTTTGGACTTGCTACTGCTACTGCCCAAACCTCAGTAAATGTTCCGCAGTCTATTACTAAAACATTAGACTCCTTAAAGAAACAGGATAACCTTTCTGATTGGCTATACACGAGGATTGATTACAGCTATGTCAATCCAAGGCAAAGCCTTTCTTTTTTGATGAATACGGAACAGGAGAGATGGCGTAAGCCTAAATCGACATCTGAAAAAGAAGCCTGGCTCATGCTACTGAGTAATCAGGGCTACAACCAGATGTATACCGGCAACATCCTAAACTCCATCAATTGCTACGAACAAGCTTATAATTATGTTGTTGAACATAAACTGAATGTAGAGGGGATTGCTGAATATGTTTTAAAGCCATGGGCAAACAACTATACCCGTTTGGGTGATTACGAAAAGGCACTTTTTATTCAGCAAAAAACGCTTGATCATGCCCTAAAAGAGCGCAATGATCCTTTGGCGATCTCGGTTTACAACAATATGGCCATATCTTACCGCTCTTTAGGTGATTTTAAAAAAGCGGAAGAATGCATCCACCTAGGCACAAAAAAAACGACGCCTACATCTGCTGCACTTGTGCTACTTGACAATACTTTGGCCGACATTTATAATGATAAAGATGAGCTTAGCCTCGCTGAAAAGATCATATCAAGGAACATTGTCCGTCAAAAACAACTTAAGCCAAACTTCGAATCTGCTTACTGGCTTTTAAGCAGTTACATCACCGCAGGCAATATCCAAAGTAAGAAACTAAACTTTGCTGTTGCACAAAACAACTACCTACAAGCCCTTGCGATTAACGATAAGTACTACAATGGGAATCGGTTACGCGAAAAGGCCTATATCTTTATCCAGTTGGGAAAAATTAAACTTGCTCAAAAACAGCCAAATCAAGCTATAACATATTTCAACCAGGTATTGAACACATTCGGTCTAGCGGATACGGCCTCAAAAGTCAATGTAGAAAGGGTGTTTGGCGACAACCGTCTGGTTGACTTATTTTACCAAAAGTCTTTAGCCTATGGCCAGCTAGGTAAAGACAAAGAGGCGCTTGAAAACATTCAACTTTCGCTGCTCGCTGCAGATAAGATTCGCTTTGAACTTGCGGATGTAAAGACAAAGCAACGTTTCCAGTCAGAAACTAAACAAATGGCAGAAAATGCGATTGGCATTGCTTTTAAATTACTTGCAAAAACTAAAGATCATCGTTTTGCAGAAATTATCGTAGACATTATTGAACAGACCAGAGCACGTACTTTACTGGATGATATCCGTAGAAATCAACAACAATTAACACTTTCCACAAAAGACCCATTATTTCAGGAAAAAGCAAAGCTTGAACAGGCAATAGCCTACAATGAAAAAGAATTGCTGCAAGGTGGAGAAAGCCCGAAAGAGATAGAAAAACGGAATAGCGAGCTTAAATTTAAACTGGAAGCGCTGGAGAAAAACATAACTCAACGCTACCCTTCATTGGCCCTAAGTAAAGACATTAAGACCGCTAATAGTTTGCTCAAACAATTGCCCCGCAGCGCCCACTTTATTGAGTTTTTCGCTGGCAACTCCCATCTATATGTAGCTGACATTTACAACAGACAAGTTAAACACGTCAAACGGGTTTCTAATGCACAACAGGTAAAAAAGGACATATCTGATTTTGTAAATACCTATTACCACAATGGCCCTACCGCCATGATGAACCAGCCTAAATCATTTTTCACTACCTCTAACCAAATTTACAAAACCTTGCTTGGTGGTTTTAATTTATCCAAAAATGAAAAGCTAATCATCATTCCCGATGAAGTGATCGGCTATCTTTCTTTTGACGGGATGATTACGAATGACAATTATCAACCCGATATAGCCAGCTGGCCATACCTTATCAAAGAGCTCTCCCTCTCTTACGCCTTTTCCATTCAAACCTGGATAAACCAATCGACCAAAAAGCTCAACCCTGGGCGCTTTGCCGGCTTATTTGTTACACATCAAAATAAAAACAAACAATTTATCCCTGCGGTGGCAAAAGAAGCCGAATCGATAGCGAAAATTGTGGACGGCAATTTTATGATGGATGAGGATGCCCGGGTAAAAGATTTTTTTAATGCCTTTGACAAGGCCAATGTATTGCACATCAGCACCCATTCTTATTCATCAGGACTACAAAAAGAACCGACCTTATCGTTTGATGATGAACCAGTATTCTTATTCGAATTATCGGCTAGAAAAACCGCACCGGATTTAGTGGTATTAAGCGCTTGCCGTACAGCTGATGGCATGATGAACACTGGGGAAGGTATCATCAGCTTAAGCAGAGGATTTGCAGCAATAGGAACGGGTGGAACAATCGCAGGATTATGGAATGTAAATGACCAGGCTGCATCAGAAATTACGACCAGCTGCTACCACAATATGTTGCAGGGACAAGCCATAAGCCTCGCATTACATCATGCAAAGTTAGACTGGTTACAAGACAAGCAAAGACCGGCACAGGAATATTTACCTTATTACTGGGACGCATTGGTTTATATGGGCTACGATAAAAAAGTAGCACTAAAACCTGCCGGTAATTCACTGGCCAACTATGGAAAACTTAGCGCACTGGTCCTAACTGCCTTTTTTGGCATTTACTACCTGATAAAAGTAAAAAAGAAGGCTATTTCTCCTGTTTCAAAATCGTAACCGCCAATGGAGGAACATTTAACAGAATGGAATATTCCCGGTTATGGCAACCTACTTTTTCTGGTTGAATTGATTTAGTGTTCAACTTCCCACTTCCAAAAAACTCCTTCGCATCGGTATTAAATATCTCAGTCCATTTAGCTTTAAATGGTAGTCCTACCCTATAATTCTCTCTGTAAACAGGTGTCAGGTTTAAGATTACAATCAATGTATCTTTTGCTTTTTTCCCTTTTCTGATGTAGATATAGATAGAATGTCTGGCATCATCAGCATTGATCCACTCAAAGCCTTCAGCAGAAAAGCTATGTTCGTATAAAGCAGGTTCGGAGGTATACAGTTTATTGATCGCTCTAACGGCCTTCTGCATGCCCAAATGAGGCGCGTGTTCCAGTAAATGCCAGTCTAGCGAGCTTTTAAAATCCCATTCATGAGTTTGTGCAAACTCATTGCCCATAAACAACAGCTTAGTTCCCGGATGCGTATACATATAAGCATACAGCACCCTTAGATTTGCAAACTTCTGCCATTCATCGCCCGGCATTTT
This sequence comes from Pedobacter hiemivivus, assembly GCF_005144565.1. Classification (NCBI taxonomy): domain Bacteria; kingdom Pseudomonadati; phylum Bacteroidota; class Sphingobacteriia; order Sphingobacteriales; family Sphingobacteriaceae; genus Pedobacter; species Pedobacter hiemivivus. The sequence continues at coordinate 473,344 of NZ_SWDX01000001.1, read as the reverse complement.
GTAAATCATAGATGATTTACCGTGCACGACTTCATCATGTGAAAAGGGAAGCATAAAATTCTCACTAAAAGCATAGCTACTACTAAAAGTAAGCTGATAATGATGATATCTTCTGTTTATAGGATCATTTTTAAAATACTTTAGTGTATCATTCATCCAGCCCATCATCCACTTCATCCCAAAGCCCAGTCCGCCGCTATGTACCGGATGGGTAACCAAGGGATAGGTACTGCTTTCTTCGGCAATGGTATGCACCCCTTCATAATTACCATAAACGGCAATATTCAGGTCTTTCAGAAACTGGATGGCTCCTAAATTTTCGCTTCCACCAAATTCGTTAGTAGCAGCATCTCCTGCCTTACGCGAAAAGTCAAAATAAAGCATAGAAGCCACAGCATCTACCCGTAAGCCATCAATATGAAACTTATCCAACCAATACAGTGCATTGCTGATTAAAAAGGAACGGACTTCGTTTCTATCGTAGTTAAAGATATAAGACTTCCAATCCGGATGAAAGCCCTTTCGCATGTCCGCATGTTCGTATAAATGCGTGCCATCAAAATGATAGAGTCCATGCGCATCACCTGGAAAATGTGAAGGCACCCAGTCTAAAATAACGGCTATATCATTTTTATGTAGTTCATTAATCAAATACATAAGCTCCTGTGGAGTTCCGTGTCTGGAACTTGCAGCAAAATAGCCTGTGATCTGATAACCCCAGGATGGAAAATAAGGGTATTCCATTATAGGCATCAACTCCACATGGGTAAAACCCATATCGAGCAAGTAAGGCACCAAACTATTGGCGATTTCCACATAGGTCAATACGCGATCAGGCTCACCAGGATCCCGTTGCCAGGAACCGAGGTGTACCTCATAAACCGACATTGGTTTATTTAAGGCATTCAATTTAGGTCGCTTGCTTAACCAAGCTTTATCTTTCCATTTGTAATCGTTATCCCAAACAATAGAGGCTGTTTTAGGTGGATGTTCCCATCTTTTTGCATAAGGATCGCCCTTTTCAACTTCTTCTCCTCCAAATCCCTTAACCAGAAACTTATAGATTTCACCTTTCCCAACACCAGGAATAAAACCTTCCCAGATCCCAGAAACATCCAAACGTTTATTTAAGGGATGGCTAGACCTATTCCAGTCATTAAAATTTGCTATGACATGAACGGCCTGAGCATTTGGCGCCCAAACCGAAAAATAGGTCCCTGCTACATCGTCAACGCTAATAAGGTGGGCTCCAAACTTTTCGTAGAGCCGAAAGTGCTTGCCGGATATAAATAATGAAATGTCAAAGTCACTGAATAAGCTGTGGGCAAGCATTTCCTGCATTAGTTATATATTTTTATAGTGGTGAAATTCTTATTTGATTTGAAACGTAGGCAATTGTTTTCGTCGGTGCGATAATCTACAACATCCTTCTCATCAACCGTAATCTTATTTACATTAAATGGCAAGCCAACAACTTTATAATCATACAGCTCGTAATTAGGTGTATATAAACCATCAACACTTTGCTCAATCGTAAGCAGGTATTGGGTTCCATTCACACTAAACTTTTTCTCAGAATAGATATCCTGCTCGTAAGCAAAAGTATCTCCATGATCTTCAAACAAGAAAGAGTTTACTTCATAATCGGTGTAATATACATTTAATAATACCTCATCGATATTTTTTTCGCCTACATATTGCATCACCGGATATTCTGGAATTACTGATCCCGCCCTTACAAACAATGGCATATTCTCTAAAGGAGCTTGTACATTATGTTCACTTTCGCCTGTTAACACCTCGTGTGTCCAGAAATTGTACCACTTCCCTTTAGGTAGATAAACCGTGCGTGAAGTAGCTCCTTGCTCCAATACCGGGCATACCAATATTTTATCACCAAAGGTAAATTCATCCTGACGGAAGCTGGTGCTTGCATTTTCCTGCTCCAACATTACCAGTGGTCTAAGGATTGGGAATCCATAACGATGATGCTCCCAAAATACTGAATACAGGTAAGGCATTAACCGGTACCTTAACTCAATATAAGTCCTATTGATGCTGGTATAAGGCTCTCCAAAGCTCCATGGTTCGCGTTCTGCAGTATCTCCAGCCGAGTGGGCACGCATAAATGGAGAGAAGGTACCCAGCTGAATCCAGCGGGTAAACAATTCGCCATCAGGCTCTCCACTAAAACCGCCAATATCTGTTCCGCAAAAAGGCACTCCGGAAATAGACATACGCTGGCATTGGATGTTACCAATTTTTAAATGTTCCCATGTGGCTACGTTATCGCCTGTCCACACACAACCATAACGCTGCATACCTGAGTATCCCGCACGGGTTATGGTAAACGGACGTTTGTTACGCATTAATTTTTTGAGCCCATCATAAGTAGAGCGCACCATTTGCATACCATACACATTATGGGCTTTGCGATGCGAACCTCTATACCCCTCGTAATTGTGCCTTACATCGTTTGGAAAAGTACCTGAACCAAATACGGCAGGCTCATTCATATCATTCCATACGCCGGCAACGCCCATATCAACCAGTCCTTTATACAATTTACCCCACCATTCTCTAACTGCAGGATTGGTAAAATCAGGAAACTGACATCGGCCGGGCCATACATGCCCCTCCATAAAGTAATCGTCGCTACGGCGGCAGAAATAGTTATTCTCTTTGCCTTCTTTAAAAACCCAGTAATTATCGTCTACTTTAATCCCCGGATCGATCATCACCACGGTTTTAAAACCATCATTGGCCAATTCCTTAATCATCCGTTTAGGATCTGGGAAATGGCTTTTATTCCAGGTAAAGCAACGGTAGCCATCCATATAATCTATATCCAGATAAATGGCGTCACAAGGAATATTTCTAGACCTGAAACCATCGGCTATTTCTTTTACCTTCTTTTCTGGATAATAGCTCCACCTACACTGATGATAGCCTAATGCCCATTTTGGTGGCATTGGGTGAGTACCAGTCAGGCTTTGGTATCTTTTTACCACGTCCATTAAATGTGGACCGTGAATGTAATAATATTGAAGTTCTCCGCCGTCTGCCCAAAAACTGGTTTTTGATTGGTCTTCTTTACCAAAATCAAAATACGAGCGGAAAGTGTTGTCAAAAAATATCCCGTATGCAGCTTGATGATGCACACCGGTATAAAAAGGAATGGTACGATACAATGGATCCTGATCCCAACCAAAAGAATAGGCATCCGTATTCCAGTTTTGGAAATGTCGCCCTCTTAAATTCATATTTCCTGACTTATCACCAAGCCCAAAGAAATTCTCATCAGGAAGGCATTTTTTTGTCGCATACACGTAATAGCCACCAAATTCCACGTTCTCCTCCCAATGCATCGGCGAATCATCCTCACTCATCACCATTTGGCTTGCATTCTCGGTAAAGGATACATGGAAATCACTTTTCCTGATCTTACAGGTAATGGTATTGGTTGCGACAGTATAGCAGTCCTCCCGATCTTCCATTTTAAAAGTAGTCACCTTTTGGTCTACAACAGGCACTGCGTAAGAAAAATCGTCAAGAAAAACACCATGAGGTGCCAGTCGGACTCTAATGATCTCATCACTAACCACCCTAATTTCGACACGGGCATCACCATCTGAAAAATAAAACCTATTCCCTTCTACTAGTACTTGCTGTACCGCACTCAGGTATTTTTTTACAATTGGCTTAGGTCCTGAAACTGGATTATTTAAGTGTTGTACAGTTTCATCAACTTCCTGCCCAATATTTATATTTTCGTTTACTTCTTGCTGTTGTTTATTTAGCTCTTCCATGAAAACCCCCTTGATTAAAAAAAAAGAACGAATTTACTTCGTGTACTTTGTACAACTAAGGTGTTAAAATTTCTATTAAAACCAAAGGATTATTATGAGATAAAATTAGGGCAATAAAAAGGCCCTGACGTGAGCATCAGGGCCTTAAACCTTAGAAAAAGAATATTTTACGGATTAAATGTGTAAGATATATAGTAAAGCGCCCCTACCGCAGGGTTACCATATGAGGTGATATAATATTTATTTAAAATATTTGAACCACCTACTTTAACCATTGAGTTTACTGAAGGAATTTTTAAGTTAACCTGTGCATCAATAGTAGTGAATGCAGGAACGGTACCCGAAGCAAATGATGAATTCCAGAAAAATTCATCCTGCCAGCGGAAATTTACATTAAACCCAAAGGTCTTAATGATCTCTTTATTTCCAAGTCCTAGATTATAACGGACTTTAGGCGTATTGAAATCATTGAGGTAATCGGCAGGAAGATCACCGATCTCATTATAAGAAACGTTTCCGCTTAAATTATAATTTTTGCCCAGCAAATAATCAATTCCTAAAGCAGCACCGTAAGAGGTTACCTTTCCGGTAGCATTTACCGGAACCCCAAATTTAGGAAAAGGGTAAGTGCTACCCTGTTGCTGGTAGACTTCTACAGAAGTAATAAAATCTTTATACTTATTGTAATAAGCATAGGCATCGATTAAAAATTTAGGACCTAACAAGCCTTTATAACCAACTTCATAGGATTGGACACTTTCTGGACGAATACCTCTTGGATCAAACTCATAAGTTTTTAACAATGCTGGATTTGGAGCTCCTACGGCCAATGAAGCATCATATGCACGATAACTAACATCGGTATAAGGTTTATTGGTGGTCAGCATGTTATACTTGTTCAACATGTCAGGTAGACCACCGATTAGTCGTTGACGACCACCAGCTACCGACAAATCTATGTACTGATTTTGTGTTGTTGGGTTACGATATCCCGTTTGGTAAGATACACGAATGTTATTGTTCGGTGCTACAGTAAGTACACCTGAAATTCTTGGCGTAAAGCGCCCTTCAAAATTGGTGCTTTTGTCATACCGTCCTGATAGAGACAATTTAAACTTCTCATTAAATAGTTTTTTTGCCACTTGTGCAAAAGCGCCATACTCATTGATATCTATCTTATCATTAAGATCGTCAAAAATAGTTCCACCTGAACGCAATTGATAAATTCGATAAGAACCACCAACCTGCAGTTCAACAACATTGTTTAATGCGTTTGAAAAGTTATACAATCCCTCATAATGGTAAAGATTAGTTTTATCATCGAATTTCGCACCTAACCCTGATGAAATGGTATTGTTAATAATACCACTTTTAGCTGTCTCAAATTGAGGTGTGCCTGGCATAAAACGTCCTTGATCAGCCACCCCTCTTGCAGCTGCATGAGCTGCATCATTGTTAGCTCCACCACCAAGGGCATTTCCATATGCCAATGCATACTGTGCAAACCAACCCGAGGTCGGATCAGAAGCTGGACCACTACTGGGACGATAAGCTTCATTAATAAATGAACCAAGTATAGAAGATATATATGAATCTCCCGAACGTTCCTGGGTTGTGTAACCTCTTACAAAGAAATCCTCTCCTTTTAGCTCTAATTTGAACTGACCAATGCTAAAATTACGTAAAGAATAACGATCAGAACCCGTATAAACAGAGGTACCTGTACCCCAGGCTGCATGTGCAATAGCTTCTATCGTTGGTGTAAGCTTGTAATGAAGAGATCCTGACGCCTTTAACGACTGAGTGTCATAATCCACCAGGTTAGCTTCGTTATAACCTGTTCTTGAAACACTTTGACTGGCTATAGTACCTTTATTTAAACCGTACAATACGCCCAAGAATGGAAGTGCCGGACTGCCTGCAAGGGCTGCTTTGATGTTATTAAAAGGTACATTCGCATTAATTAAGCCATTGATTTGCGCATATCCTGCCGGAGATTGAGCGGCAAATCCTCCAGCCAGACTCCTGGCAGCTAAAAGTAAATTTGCATTAACCTCGTCACCGTATACGTTTATACCGTCATAGTTTGGATCAGAAGCCCGGTCGCCAGATTTAAATGTACGTGCTGCACGATCAAAATTACTGTCGTTATCAGCCTGCCAGTCTTTAGCCTGCAAGAATGAAAAAGTCGCTTTTACGGCGAACTTATTGTTCCATGCTTTAGCCATACGTACATCCAGTTGATTAAACTGCTGGTTACCCGTATTGTCGTCATTTAAGTGATTGACACCTGTTTTAAAAGAAAAACTAGGGCCCTGATAGTTAAATGGACTTTTTGATGTCATTAACATAGTTCCATTTATACCACCTGCACCATACAATGCTGAAGATGCCCCAGGCAATAGTTCCACATTATCTACATCAAGATCTGAAAGTCCTATGATATTACCCACCGAAAAATTCAATCCCGGAGCCTGGTTATCCATTCCATCCACGAACTGATTGAAACGGTTATTACCATTCGAGTTAAAACCCCTGGTATTAATAGATTTAAAGGTTAAACTCTGCGTACTGATTTCTACTCCTTTCATGTTCGTTAGCGCATCATAAAAAGAAGGGGCAGAAAGCTCTTTAACTGCGCTTTGCCCCATGCGTTCGACTGATACCGGAGATTCAAGAATCCGCTCCGGTGTTCTGGATGCCGAAATAACAACCTCCTGTCCAAGAATAGCCACCTGCTCCAGCTCTGTCATTATCCCGGAAGTATTTCCTGTAATCTCCCTTTCAACTGAAGCATACCCGAGAAAAGAAATAACCAGGCTAAATGGAGCTTTTCGAGTTGTACTAAATGAATACCTGCCATTCGCATCTGTTGCCGTTCCGCTTGTAGTGCCTTTTACTGTGATACCAACACCTAGTATTGGTTCTCTGGTCAGTTTATCGATAACTGAACCACTAATTAAAACACTTTGTGCAGACACCGTTAGCCCGGTAATGCAGAATAAAAGTGTAAAAATCGCGTTAGTAAACATTTTACTCATACTTTATTTTCGTTAGTTAAATCTTAACATAAACTTAATTAAATTTTTGACATTACCAAATATTTTTCAATTAAATATTTTGAGGACAAAATCTGGTTATTCGTTGGATTTCAATTAAGTTTTATGTTAAATTGCCATAGCAAAACATCCGGTTTATGAAGAATAGAGTAAGAGCTTCCATTTGCATTATCATCCCTTTATTACTAACATATACTTTTAATACAAAATTTGGCAATGTGCCACCGGTTCTAAAATTCTTGAACCCATTTACTGGCTTCTGGCAAAATGCCGAATCAACAACTGTAAAAGCAAATCGAAAGATTATTTTAAAGGGTGCACATCAAAATGTAGATATCGCATTTGACGACCGCATGATTCCCCATATTTTCGCAAAAAATGATCATGATATATATTATGCTCAGGGATATGTGACGGCAATGCATCGCTTATGGCAAATGGACTTTCAAACCCGATTTGCAGCCGGCAGAATATCAGAAGTAGTTGGCAAAAAAGCTATCGAACTGGATAAATATCAGCGTAGAATGGGCATGGTTTTCGGTGCAGAACGATCATTAGAAGGAATGATGAGCGATCCTAAATCCAAAGAAATGATACTCGCCTATACCGCGGGCATCAATGCATATATACATTCCTTATCAAAAGCACAATTGCCAATTGAATATAAAATTCTGGATTTTAAACCTGAGGACTGGAGCCCACTAAAATGTGCATTATTACTGAAACAGATGTCGGCCGTTTTAGCCATGGGCTCCGACGAGTTTTATATGACCAATATCAGAAACAAATTTGGCACTGATGTAGTAAAAGACCTTTTCCCAGATTATCCTTTTAAAGAAGATCCAATTATTCCTGTTGGCACAAAATGGAGTTTCGATCCAGTTCCAACACCCCAGGTTCCTGCATCTTTTAATGAAGCGGTTACTGGAACAATAAAAACAAAACAAAAAGTAGAGGGAATTGGCAGCAACAACTGGGCGCTATCTGGTTCAAAAACAGCTTCAGGGCTACCTATACTGGCAAACGATCCACATCTAGATTTATCACTTCCTTCTATTTGGTACCAGATCCAGTTACATGCACCTGGTCTAAATGCCTATGGGGTATCTCTACCAGGAGCCCCAGGTATTATTATAGGTTTTAACAAAAACATTGCTTGGGGTGTAACTAATGTAGCAGCTGATGTGCTTGATTTTTACCAAATAAAATTCAAAGACAACACCCATAAAAGTTATTGGTACAACAATCAATGGAAAAATACCAGCATCCGATTGGAAACCATTGTCATTAAAAATGACAAGAACATCATAGACACTGTATTTTACACCCACCACGGCCCGGTAGTATACTTACAGGAAGCAAAGGATTTCTCTAAAGCAAAAAATATCCCCATAGGGAATGCCTTACGGTGGATTGCACATGAAAGATCTAATGAACTCAAAACCTTTTACCTTTTAAACAGGGGAAAAAACTACAATGATTACCGCAATGCGCTAACCTATTACACTGCCCCAGCTCAGAACTTTGTTTTTGCATCAGCAGAAAATGATATTGCCATCACTGCAAACGGAAAATTCCCACTTAAATGGAAAGATCAAGGCAAATTTATCCTGGATGGAACCGATCCTAAGTATGACTGGCAGGGATGGATTCCTACGTCGCAAAATCCTACAGTTAAAAATCCAGCTAGAGGGTTTGTAAGCTCTGCAAACCAGTCTTCGACTGACAAAACCTATCCTTATTATATTAACTGGGAGTTTAGTCCATACGAACGCGGCAAGCGTATAAATGACAAGCTAACGGCAATGAATAAAGCTACAGCGGACAGTATGATTAATATGCAAACTGATAGCTATAGCATTCATGCACAGAATATCCTTCCTTCGATTCTGTCAATGGTAGACAAAAGCAAACTCAATGCAACTCAAAAAGAAGCACTCCGGTTTGTGTCCACATGGAATAAATATTATGAAGCAAATTCAATATCAGCAAGCATATTTGATTTCTGGACTAAACGGCTTCAGTTTGATGTATGGGACGATGAATTTAATGTCGCCAATATCCCGATGCGCTATCCATCGAGAGACCGAACGGTGCAACTTATCTTAAATGAGCCTAACTCCAAATGGGTAGACAATGTAAATACCCCTAAAAAAGAAACACTTTCGGATTTAGTAAACGAAGCCTTTAAATATAGTTGTGATAGTCTCGAAAGAAAGTACGGTCCGATAGGAAAATCATGGGAATGGGCCAATGTAAAACACACCAACATCCCGCATCTCGCAAAAATACCTGGATTTGGGTCCAAAGTGCTCCTAACAGGGGGTGGTAAAATGACCATCAATGCATTAAATGAAGGCAATGGTCCTTCCTGGCGGATGGTAGTAGAATTAGGCAAAATGCCGAAAGGTCATGGGGTGTATCCTGGTGGGCAATCGGGCAATCCTGGCAGTCCTTTTTACGACAATATGATCGATAAATGGGCAAGTGGCAAGCTATATGACTTGTTTTTCATGCAATCGGCTACCGATACTACCGCCAAAATAATTTCTCAATTAAAAATATCCAAAAAATAGCAATATGGTATTTATAGTGATCCTTATTCTTTCCTTTTTACTCCAGATGGTATTGCCATGGTGGATCATTGTCATCATTTCTTTTGTGACCTGTGGCTTAATTGGCAAAACAAGCAAAATAGCCTTATGGGCACCTTTTTTCGCTATTTTGTTATTGTGGACAGCAGTAGCCCTTTTTAAAAGTCTGCCGAATGACAATGTACTGGCCATGAGGGTTGCCCAAATGTTCGGTGTACAAGCTTGGTGGCTCATTTTAGTCCTTACGGCTTTGCTTGGTGCTTTTACCGCTGGCATTAGCGGCTTTTGTGGATACCATTTCAGAAAAGCCGTACTTGTAACTAAAACGAATCCTTAATTAAAAATTGTTACGTATTTTTGCCTCGTGACTGATCTGACAAAGCAAATCTTTTCTATCAGCAATGTGCGTGAGTTTGAACAAACCAGCCTTGCTATATTTAAACACCAGGCCAAAAATTGCCAGGTTTACAAAGCATACATTTCAAATCTGAGGATAAATCCAGAGGATATAACCAGCTCATCACAGATCCCATTTCTGCCCATCAGTTTTTTTAAAACACATGAGGTGCTCAGCGCTACTGATACTACTGAGATTGTATTTAGCAGTTCGGGCACCACAGGAATGGTACAAAGCCGACACTTGGTTACCGATGTTAAAGTATACGAACAAAGTTTTAATACGGCCTTTGAGCAGTTTTATGGAAAGATAGAAAACACTTGTTTACTTGCCCTACTGCCTTCTTACCTCGAAAGAGACGGTTCATCACTGATATACATGGTTGACGCCTTGTTAAAGCAAAGTAAACATCCCGACAGCGGTTATTTCCTTCATAATCATGATGATCTATACAAAAGACTTCAAAAGCTACAGGAAGCCAATCAAAAAACCATATTAATAGGTGTTACTTATGCTTTATTGGACTTTATCGAACAGCATAAACTGCATTTTCCCAATCTGATCGTCATGGAAACCGGGGGGATGAAAGGCAAAAGAAAAGAAATGGTCCGTGAAGAACTCCATCAGCTTTTGCAGGGGGGATTTGGAGTAAACACCATTCACAGTGAATATGGTATGACTGAATTGCTATCACAAGCTTACTCTTCTGGGATTGGCATTTTCAACTGTCCGCCTTGGATGAAAATCTACCTTCGTGATACCAATGACCCTTTGAGTTTGGCCCCCAATAACAGAACAGGTGGAATTAATGTTATAGATCTGGCCAATATCAACTCCTGCTCTTTTATTGCAACACAAGATTTGGGAAGGTTATTTCCAGATGGTTCATTTGAAGTCTTAGGCCGTTTTGACAATGCCGATATTAGAGGCTGCAACCTGCTAGTTGGCTAAATATAATCGCTTATCAAATAAAAACGGTTTGCTATCTACAATCTTCACCTTAGCTAAAAGAGGGTGATTTACATTTAAAACGTAGTTATATTCATCTTCAACAATTGCCGATGGGACTTTTAGCAACAAAGCACTATTGCTTTTTGCAAAGACATCTCCCTTTTTCTTTAACAAAGATGGAGAAGGGAAACTGTTCCAATTTTTGGGTAAAAGATGCCTTTCTAATTCTTCAATGCTGTCCTCAGGAACTTCAAAAACAGTCATACAAAAACTCTCAGGATCTTGTATAGTTGTTAAATGCGCCAATACTTCAAGGGCTGCCAATGCTCTGCTACTGGCCAAATACAACATAGGTACGCCTACACTGTTCCAGCGTCCACCAAACAATCTGGCACCTTCACCACTCATATCCCTGGCTCTTTTACAAAGCGAAATTCGGTATAGCAACATTAGCTAAAAACGCCGTATTCTATGCGACCAAGTGTTTGTAAGATCAACTCAAAGCCTATAGAGGTATCCAAAAGATTTAAAGGTGTTTCTCCGTTTAAGGTATAATTTGGCGTTTTCATCCAGTCATTAAAATTATCCAGCGTACCAAAAACCTCTGTACCGCGTTGATACAACCGGGCCAGTTCTATGGCCTTTTCGGCGTGTTCGGTTTTAATGAGTGTAGAAGGGGTATAACGCTGTAGCGTACGCTCTGAGATATGCATAATATTGGCCACCTCCTGAATGGTAAGGGAAATTTGTTTGACAAGGCTTACCAATGCCTTTTTAGAAACTCCCTTACGAGCAAGATTTAACAGATCGAAATCTGTTGATACCGAATAATTACTACCTAACAGCCCTATTAATGAGGTTTGATTTAGCGCCCCATAAGCTACGGCTGGTTCTGATACGGTGTTGGTTTGTGCTTTCTTTTTCATATATATCAGACATTACACACAAATATACGTATTTTTGTCCGATAAACCAACACCTCAGCCAAATATAAATACCCTAATCTTAGCTAATTCACATAATTATGAATTAGCGATCAGCAAATAGTAGTTCTTTTTACCTTTTTGAACGATGATAAATTTATCATTCAAAAGGTCATTTGTACTCAGTTTATCTGCCGGATCTTTCAATTTTTCTTTATTTACAGACACGCCACCACCTTGTATCAATTTCTTCGCTTCGCCTTTTGAGGCAAAAACGCTTGATTTTTCAGCCAATAAGGTCGCTGCATCCATGCCGTCTGCTAATTCTGTTTTTGAAATTGAAAATTGAGGAATGCCTTCAAATATTTCTAGAACCTGAGCCTCAGACAACGTTTTGAAAAATTCCAATGAACCATTTCCAAACAAGAATTCAGAAGTTTTTATTGCAGTTTCTAACGCTTCTTCAGAATGGGTTCTGATGGTAATATCTTCTGCCAAAGCTTTCTGCAAAATACGAAGATGAGGGGCCGCATTATGCTCAACCTCAAGCGCTTCAATTTCTTCTTGTGTTTTTAAAGTAAAGATCCTAATCCACTTTTTGGTATCCTCATCAGAAGCATTTAACCAAAATTGGTAGAATTTATATGGAGACGTTTTTTTAGGATCTAGCCATACTGCACCACTTTCAGTTTTACCGAACTTGGTACCATCTGCCTTTTTAATCAATTGAGTAGTGATTGCAAAAGCCGTTCCAGCATCCTTACGTCTGATCAACTCTGTTCCGGTAACGATATTACCCCATTGATCCGAACCACCCATCTGAATAAGACAGTTCATATTTTTCCATAAATAGTAGAAATCATACCCTTGGATCAATTGGTAGCAGAATTCTGTAAAAGAAAGTCCTGAATCCCCCTCAAGACGTCTTTTCACACTATCCTTAGCCATCATATAGTTGACGGTAATGTGCTTACCAACATCCCTGATAAAGGTAAATAGGTTCATATCTTTAAACCAATCGGCATTGTTTACCATCACGGCACCATTACCACCCTCTGCAAAGTTTAGGAATTTAGAAAGCTGTGCCTTCATTCCTGCAAGATATAAATCAATGATTTCTTCGGTTTGAAGATTTCGTTCGTCAGATTTCCCAGAAGGATCACCAACCATTCCGGTAGCCCCACCTACCAAAGCATAAGGTTTATGTCCGGCGCGCTGGAAATGAATAAGCGTCATGATCTGTGTAAGGTGTCCTATATGCAGAGAGTCTGCAGTCGGATCAAAACCTATATAGCCAGAAGTCATTCCTTCACTTAACTTTTCTTCAGTGCCAGGCATCATATCCTGTAACATGCCTCTCCAGCGTAACTCTTCAACGAAATTGGTCATTATATTCTACTTTTGTTCGCAAATATAGGAAAAGCTAGGTTATCTAAAATTTGATAGCCGCTTAAAATGGCTTATTGAACAATAATCGCTATTTTTAGCTCCATGAACTTCTTGTCCCATTTTTATTTTGAAAGAAATAATCCAGATGAAAATATGGTATTGGGAGTTGTATTGCCAGATTTCATTAAAAATGCGCATAAGGATTACAACCTATACCCACTCAAAATCAGGCATCTTTTTGAAAAAGAACCACATCAGGCTTCCATATTAAACGGTTGGAAGAAACATATAGATGTAGATCAGATTTTTCACTCTTCTCCATTCTTTCAGCAACATACCAATGAATTGAAACAGTTAATACTTCCATGTTGCGAAAACAGTCCGGTTAAACCGTTTTTTTTAGCACACATTGGATTAGAGCTGGTTTTGGATCATTTACTAACTGTAGATGGATTGGTCAACATCAATACCTTTTACGATCAACTGAGTAGGGCAAATAAAACAGCATTAAACGACTTCCTACAAACCTCTTCTTTAGAAGATACGGAAGTATTTTTTAAATTCCTCAACAGTTTCATTTCCAGCAGGTATCTCCTCAGTTATCAAAAAATAGAAAACATAGCTTATGCGCTTAACCAAATCTGTAAGCGCTTATGGAACAATCCATTTACAGATACTCAGCTATCCGAATTGACAGTACAGCTTGATCAATTTAAAGACACCCTTAGAAATGACTATTTATCCATTTTTAAGGATATTGAAGAGCAGTTAAAGACGAAGTAAAAAAATCCGCAAATCTAAATCAGCTAAATAGCTAATTTGTATCTTCGCAAACTATGTCACAATTAGAGGTAAAAGACAAAATGGAAGCGTTGGTTAAGGAGCTTAATCAACACAGTTACAATTATTATGTGTTGGCTATGCCCACCATTGCTGATTATACTTTCGATCAAAAACTGGAAGAGCTCCATCAACTTGAACTGGCACATCCTGAATTTGCCGACCCCAACTCCCCTACGCAAAAAGTAGGTGGAGAAATCACGAAGACCTTTACTACGGTAAAGCACAAATGGCCTATGTTGTCATTGGGTAATACCTATAACGAACAGGATTTAAGGGATTTTGATGAACGGATAAAAAAAGCTATTGGTGAAAACTTTGAATATGTATGTGAACTAAAGTTTGATGGACTATCTATTAGTTTAACTTACGACGGTTCGAAATTGGTAAGAGCAGTAACGCGCGGCGATGGTACCAAGGGTGATGATGTAACTACCAATGTTAAAACGATCCATACCATTCCTCATCAATTAAAAGCAGATGCTGCTCCACCCTTGTTTGAAATTAGGGGTGAGATTTTTATGCACCGTGCGGCTTTTGAACGATTGAATAGAGAACGTGAAGAGTTAGGAGAAGTACAATATGCCAATCCTAGAAATTTTGCTGCCGGCACCGTTAAAATGCAAGACTCAAAAGAAGTCGCTAAACGTCCATTGGATTGCTTTTTATATTCATTAAACACAGATAAAGACTACTTTAAAACGCATTGGGAAAGTTTACAAACTTTAAAAAAATGGGGTTTTAATGTATGTGAACATACCAAACTAACCAATAACATTGATTCCGTACTAGAATTTATCCAACATTGGGAAAATGAACGTTTCAAGTTATCGTACGACATCGATGGAATCGTGATTAAAGTAAATAGCTATGCACAACAACAAGAATTAGGCTTTACAGCCAAATCTCCACGTTGGGCTATTTCCTACAAATACAAAGCGCAAGAAGTGGAAACAATTCTGGAAAAGGTGACCTATCAGGTAGGCCGAACTGGAGCTGTAACCCCAGTAGCCAACCTAAAACCAGTACAACTTGCCGGAACAACGGTAAAGCGGGCTACCCTGCACAATGCAAATGAGATAGATCGGTTAGATTTGCACGAAGGCGACAGTGTGTTTGTTGAAAAAGGTGGAGAAATTATTCCCAAAATCATTCAGGTAAACCTGGATAAACGCGAGCCAAATGCAAAAAGAATTATATATCCTACAGTTTGCCCTGAATGCGGCTCAGAACTCATTAGAAAAGAAGGTGAAGTCGCCTTTTATTGTCCAAATGACGAAGCCTGTCCCCCACAAATAGTCGGAAAAATCCAACATTTCATCGGCAGAAAAGCAATGAACATTGATGGATTAGGCGATGAGACGATTGAAACATTTTATCAGCGCGGCCTGGTTAACCACATCAGCGATCTGTATACCTTACATGAAAAAGCAGAAGATCTAAAAACATTGGAGCGCTTTGGCGAGAAATCTATTGAGAACATGCTAAAAGGCATCGAACTATCTAAACTAATGCCTTTCGAGAAAGTGTTATTCGGACTTGGTATCAGATATGTAGGTGAAACTGTTGCAAAAAAACTAGCCTTTGGCACAAAAAATATCGACAACCTGGCAACAGCTACCTTAGAAGACTTGGTGAGCATTGACGAAATAGGTCAACGCATCGCTGAGAGCATCATTGAGTATTTTGGGAAACCCGAACATATACAGCAAATAACGCTTTTAAAATCGTATGGTTTGCAGTTTGAAGCCGTAGAAAATGAAATTACATTACAAAGTGATAAGTTAACTGGAAAAACATTCGTAATTTCAGGCGTTTTTGAAAACTATAGCAGAGAAGAGCTCAAAAACATGATTGAAAGTAATGGTGGTAAGATATTAAGTGGCATCTCTGCGAAACTTAATTATCTTGTTGCCGGAGATAATATGGGACCATCTAAACTGGAAAAAGCAAAAAAATTGAATGTACCGCTTATTTCAGAAGATGATTTATTAGAGCTATTGAAGTAAAGAATAAAAAATGAACAAATTTCACGGAACAGGGGTAGCAATAGTTACACCTTTTAATGCAGATGGAACGGTAGATTATGATGGGCTAAGAAGACTCATCAACCATTTAATTGAAGGAAAGGTTGAATATCTGGTATCATTAGGTACTACAGGAGAAGCCTCAACACTAAATAAAGAAGATAAGCAGAAGATCTGGGAATTTACTGCTGAAGTTAATAATGGCCGCTTGCCATTGGTTGCTGGTATTGGCGGCAATGACACTGCTGAAGTAGCGAACAGCATTAAAACTTTTGAAGTAAATGGTTACGACGCCATATTATCTGCGAGCCCATATTACAATAAACCAACACAGGAAGGAATATATCAACATTATAAAGCCATCAGCGAAAGTAGTGCATTACCTATTTTCTTATACAATGTACCTGGACGTACAGCAAGCAATGTAAGTCCGGAAACAACATGTAGATTAGCTAGCGACTTCAAAAATATCATTGGCACAAAAGAGGCCTCTGGTAATTTTGATCAGTTTAACCAGATCATGCGGGATAAACCTGCTGATTTCCTATTGATCTCTGGAGATGACCCTGTTGCAATGCCTATGATCTCATTAGGTGCTGTTGGGGTGATTTCTGTTATTGGAAATGCTTTCCCTAAACAATTGTCTGACATGATCAGATTAGCACTTAAAGGCGATTATGCTGCTGCTCAGCCAAAGCATTTGAGTTTAATTGAAATTACAAGAATGATGTTTGCAGAAGGAAATCCTGCTGGCGTGAAGGCAGTATTGAAACATTTGGGCGTATGTGATGACCATGTTCGTTTGCCGTTGGTTAAGGTCTCAGATGAGCTTAGAAAAGCAATCATAGCTGAAACCAATAAGATCACCTCTTAAAAAAAGATAACCGCATAAAAAAAGCGTCTCGAAATCTCGAGACGCTTTTTTTTCGGTACAATAAAGCTAATTAGCCTTTGTTTTTAGTGTCCTGAACTTCTAAACGGATAGCCTGAGCCAGGTTTTTAAGATCTTGCATACCTTTACGTACACGAGTTCCAGCAGCACTGTTTGCTTTGTTGTAGAATTTGTCTGCATCAGCCTCTAAGGTTGCAACAAGTTCTTTTACTTCATTAAATTTTTTCATCGTTAATTCGCTTCTTTTAGTTTATTAAGGTTTTGATTAATACTCTGTTACTAAAGTAAGATGTTTATTTTAATAAAAGAATTTTTCCAATAACAAATAAATAAGCGAAAACCCTCTTTTTTTCCACATTAGGCAGGTTTATAAACAATTACCACAACATTAAATAAATCAAAACACTGATTAACAAGCAAATACAAAACAAACTAAACAAAAAACCGCCTTTATGAATACATAAAGGCGGTTTTTTGTTTTTATTAAATATTAGGCTATAGAAAACTGATTTTCTTTATAATACCCACTTTTCAATTTATCAGAGACCTCACTAAAAGCATCTAGCGTACGCTGTACATCTTCCATTGTGTGCATTGCAGTAGGAATCAACCTTAGCTCAATTAATCCCTTAGGGATAACCGGATACACTACAATTGAACAGAATATACCATAGTTCTCGCGAAGGTCCATCGTTAGTGCTGTAGCTTCCAACAACTCACCTTTTAAGAAAACAGGTGTAACCATCGTATTGGTAACTCCCAAATCAAAACCACGATCTCTTAGCCCCTTTTGAAGAGTTAAAGCCACATTCCATAATTTATCTCTTAATTCAGAGTTGTTTTTAAGCAATTCCAGACGCTTTAACAATCCAATAACCATAGGCATTGGCAATGCCTTAGCAAAGGTCTGAGAACGCATGTTATATCTGAAAAAATTAGTCATTTGTTCACTTGAAGCAACAAAGGCACCTATTCCGGCCATCGACTTAGCGAAAGTACCAAAATAAACATCTACCCCATCAATACAATCCTGTGCCTCATGTGTACCGGCACCTGTAGGGCCCATTGTACCAAAGCCATGCGCATCATCAATTAATAAACGGAAATTGAACTCTTTTTTTAAATCAACAAGTTCTTTCAATTTACCTTGAGCACCCGACATTCCAAAAACGCCTTCAGTGATCAACAATATACCCCCGCCACTCTGTTCTACTAACTTAGTAGCTCTCTCCAGCTGTTTACGGGCACTATCAATATCGTTGTGTTTATATACAAAACGTTTACCCATATGTAGGCGTAAACCATCTACAATACAAGCGTGCGACTCTGCATCATAGACAATTACATCATTTCTATCCACCAAACTATCGATAATAGAAACCATGCCCTGATAGCCAAAGTTCAAAAGAAACGCATCCGGTTTACCTACAAATGCTGCAAGCTCCTGCTCTAATTGCTCATGATATTTAGAGTTACCAGACATCATTCTGGCACCCATAGGATAAGCCATACCAAAATCTGCCGCTCCCTGTGCATCAGCTTTTCGTACTTCTGGGTGATTGGCTAACCCCAAATAATTATTCAAACTCCAAACCAAATGCTCTTTACCACGAAAATTCATGTGGGGAGCTATATCGCCTTCTAATTTAGGAAATGAGAAATATCCATGAGACCATTTGTGATGTTGACCAAGAGGTCCCATGTGTTTCGCTATCTTTTCAAAAATATCCAATGTTATATGTATTTTAAGTTATTATTTTTTTACAAAGTTATGTTTAATATACCTGATACAAAATAATTGACGTTCTATGACGCATTACTTACACAAGCATAATATATGGATACCAAAAAGCCTTAACAATAATTGCTAAGGCTTTTTAGTATTCCGATTAGGTTAAATTAATCAACATTATCGTGAAGGAAAGAGTTATTTGGTCTGATCTCAGTAGATCCGTCTTCATCGTTACTTAAAGTAAATCTCGAAACTTGAGATTCCGAAGAATGCTGAACCTGCTGCAATTGCATTTGCTTACGTTTATATGCAGGTTCGTTTTCTAGTTCCTGCAAACCATTACTGGTACGAAGCTTCATGCTCAAATCTTTCAATCTAAGAATTCTCTCTTTAGATTTCTTTAATTGATCTTCAATCGACTCATCATTTTTATCGTCATCAGCACCTGATTCAATAATTTCTTCCCTTTGAGGAACGATGTCATTATTGAACACTGTAGTGGGTGTTTCAAATACAAAATCAGTTTCTGCAACTTTAATCTCAAATTCAAATCCTGAATCCTGCGGAGTAGACTCAACAAATGGAGTTTCCTCTTCAAGCAAAGTATGTCTAACAATAGAATTTGCTGGTTCTTCAGCATTTCTGTTTTTGTTAGGATTAAACAAATCAGCAAAAAGATCTGATTGTTTAATTTCTTCTTTGGCTTTCATTACCGGCTCATTCGTATAAACCGGAGCTTTAGTCTCTATAAATGAATTTACAGGTTCTACCGGTCTAACCAACGGCGCCTCTTCAGGTGTAAGCAAAGAAATCTTTTTTACATTCTTTTTCTCTTCGTCACGTTCCTCAGTAGTTTGGAAACCAGTAGCAATAATAGTAACAGACAACTTATCTTCCAGGTTCTCATCAATACAGTTACCCCAGATTAAATCAGCAGATAAACCTGCTTTTTCCTGAATGTAATCCGTGATAATAGTCACCTCGTCCATGGTTACTTCACGTAAACCAGAACTTATATTTAACAAGATATATCTTGCACCTTCTATCTCGTTGTCTTTTAATAATGGCGAAGCTAAAGCTCCCTCAACTGCATTCAATGCTCTGTTCTCACCATCACATGCAAAACTACCCATGATAGATACACCGCTATCTTTCATAACAGTACGCACATCTTTAAAATCCACGTTGATGTATCCAGGAACAGTAATGATCTCTGCAATGCCTTTTGCAGCAGTTGTTAAAATATCATCAGCCTGAGAGAATGCAGAACCTAAGGTAAGGTTACCGAAGATTTCGCGCAACCTGTCATTAGATATAACCAAATAAGAATCGACATACTTTTTCAGTTCATCCAAACCATCATTTGCTTGCATCTTACGTCTCTTACCTTCAAAGGCAAAAGGTGTAGTTACAATGGCAACAGTTAAAATGTCAAGTTCTTTCGCTGCTTTGGCAATAATAGGACTGGCACCCGTTCCGGTACCACCACCCATACCAGCAGTTATGAACAACATTTTTGTTGTGCTACCAAGCATCTGCTTGATGTCGTCTATATTCTCTATAGCCGAATTTTTTCCAACTTCGGGAATCGAGCCTGCACCCATACCTTCGGTAAGACTAGCACCCAACTGAACCTTATTAGGAATAGGACTAAACTCCAAAGCCTGGGCATCTGTATTACAAATAATAAAGTCTACACCAGTAATTCCTTGACGGTACATATGGTTTACCGCATTACCACCACCGCCACCAACACCAATTACCTTGATGATTGATGACTTATCTTTTAACATTTCGAACTGCATATCTTTATGAATCAGTTATTTAAAAATTCGTTTTACCTGTTCATCTCTCTATGTAATATTAACACTTTTTTAACAGGCGTTTTCCACAAATGTTGATAATGTGGAAAAGTTAGCTATTGTGGATAAATATTACGGTTTTATATAATCTTCGTCACTCACATTCATATCGTCTTTGATAAAATCCTTTGTCTTAGCAAGGAGCTTATCAAACAATCCACCGCCAGAACGCTTAGCTTTTTCCTTAACTTCCTTCGCTTTCTCAACAAAAACACCAGGTTGTTTCATTTCCTCTAATAGCTCTTCTGCCTTTTGGATACCCTTGATCAACAAACCAACACTGGTTGCATACATTGGGCTTTTCAAATCATCATAAATGGTTTTCTGCATGTCTTCGTATTTAGACAAATGCTCATTTGGATAACCAACGCGGCAATCTAAACCAGTTACATATTCTACCAATTGAGATAGGTGTTTTAATAAAGCACCACCACCAGTAATCACCACTCCACCAATCAGTTTTTTCTCGTAACCTGATGATTTGATTTCGTAATACACATGCTCAATGATTTCTTCCATACGGGCCTGGATTACATAAGCAAGGTTTTTCACTGAAATCTCTTTAGGCTCCCTTCCTCTTAATCCAGGAACACAAATAATTTCATTTTCTTTATTTTCTTCTGCCAGGGCCGATCCAAAACGGGTCTTTAATAGCTCAGCCTGGTTTCTCATTACAGAGCAGCCTTCACGGATATCTTCTGTAACACTATTACCACCAAACGGAATAACTGCCGTATGACGGATGATACCTTCATGGAAAATAGCAATATCAGTGGTACCACCACCAATATCAACCAGGGCAATACCAGCTTCTTTTTCTTCGTCGCTCAACACCGATTCTGAAGAAGCCAGGGGCTCTAATATTAGTTCCTGAGTTTGTAACCCGGCATTGGTTACGCACCTCATGATATTTTTCACAGCAGTCACCTGACCAGAAATGATATGGAAGTTAGCTTCAAGGCGTACACCAGCCATGCCAATCGGATCCTTTACACCCGGCTCATTGTCGATCGTAAATTCCTGAGGTAAAACATGGATGATTTCTTCTCCTGGGGGCATAACCAGTTTAAACATATCATCAATTAATTTATCGATATCCTTTTTCCCAATCTCCGTATTCAACTCACGACGGGTTAAAATACCTCTATGTTGCAAACTCTTGATATGCTGCCCGGCAATACCTACATTCACAACTCGGATCTCAACATTTGATTGACCACTTGCCAATTCAACCGCCTGCGATATCCCTTGTACTGTTTTCTGAATATTAGAAACCACACCACGAGTAACTCCCGCAGATTCTGCTTTTCCTATCCCTAAAACTTCTATTTTTCCATGCTGTGTCCTACGACCAACGATCACACAGATTTTAGTAGTACCGATGTCTAATCCGACTACTATTGGAGATTGAATGGTAGATTTTTCTTTGCCCATAACTATATCGATTTGTTGAGTTTATTAATTTTTATTCCTGGTATCTTTTTTAACTTTTTCCTTCTTACTATTCCCTTCACCCTGTATATCCGTCACAATTTGCACTCGGACAACAGAATCAACGACTTTTCTGCTCTGTCTTGCAGTATCTGTTACACGATCCTTAATCACCTCCCCGGTTAAAGAATCAATCTTATTTTTTTCACAAACAACCTGATTGATGTATTTTATGTTAATCGTTTTATAACGATTCCATCCCACCTTGGGGATTGCTTTCTTATAAAACGCCAATAGGTTTCTCATCTTGGTTTCCAGCGAATCCGCTGTACCCAAAACAATACGGTGATTACCTACCCTAGGAATCAACTCTATATCTCTAGCATTATTTACATACAATTGCTCAATCTGAGCATCCCATAACGTATCCCTTTTAACGTATGCAGCCACCTTATACAAATCTACAGCCAACTTTGTGATCAGCGTATCTACTTTACCACTAAAGTGCTCCATAATATCACCGTTTGCAGCCAGTACATTTGCTGTAAAATTAGGTGAAACAGGCATTTTCAATCCGTTACTATCTATATAATAATCCTGCCCAGCTGAGTTAATCACCCTCAAAATAGGCTGTCTTTGTTTAATTTCTATCTGTATTACACCATTCATATCGGCATACACTGTAGCATAAGCAATGTATGGATTGGCGATAATGTTTTTCTCAATACGTTGCAGGTTAATACCGGCCAGGTTCTGACCAATCAATGAACCCTGACTCTGCTTCAAAATTGCATCAACCTCTTCCCGCTCAATAAAATTATCCGCTCCCGGAATCAGGATCTTAACATTGGTACAAACCAGCTTTTTCTTTTTGCCGTCAACGAAACTCATCAGCACGACCAAACCGGCCAGACAAATCATCCAGGCAAAACATTTAAAAATTGGTCTCCAATTAATCCTTTTAAGCATGGGTCAAAATGGCTTTAAGTGGTTGTATCAATGTATCTATATCTCCAGCCCCTACTGTTAAAAGTAACTCAGGCTTATTGTTTTCTATGTACGCAGTTATTAAATCTTTACCACATATCTCTTTGTCTTTCAATGAGATTTTATCAAGCAACAATTGCGAATTCACACCAGGAATCGGCAATTCACGTGCAGGATAAATCTCCAGCAACAGCAAATGATCAACTGTACTTAAGACTTTTGCAAAATCATCTGCAAAATCACGCGTACGTGTAAACAGATGTGGCTGAAAGATTACCGTTAACTTTTTATCCGGGTACAACTGTCTAACCGCATCAAAACAAGCACGAAGCTCCTCAGGATGATGCGCATAGTCATCAATATAAATATGCTCCGGTGTATTTACTACATATTCAAATCTTCTTTTAACTCCTTTAAAAGAACCAATCGCCGCTGCAATTTTTTGCGGATCTATTCCAAGTTTAAGCGCAACCGCAATTGCAGCTACCGCATTTTCTACATTATGTTTACCAGGCAACATCAGCTGGATATCAGCAATAGTTACATCAGCATCCACATAATCAAATACAAACCTGGAACCTTCAACTCTGATATTTTGCCCTTTGATTTGCGAAGGCAAACCAACACTATAGCTTATGCCATTTGCTAAAGGAAGCCCGTTTTTAACAAACAATGTTCCACCAGGCTTCAACTGACCAGCAAACATCCTGAACGACTCCTCTAAATGACTTGCATCACCATAAATATCCAAATGATCAGCATCCATTGAAGTAACCACAGCAATATCTGGATGAAGCGTTAAGAAAGAACGATCATATTCATCAGCCTCAACCACTACCACATTGTTATCCCCAATGATGAAATTGCTATTGTAATTCGAAGCTATCCCACCTAAAAAAGCAGTACAACCATAACCACTTGCAATTAAAACATGCGCTACAATTGACGAGGTAGTTGTTTTACCATGTGTACCCGCAACAGCAATACAAAACTGTCCTTTACTAATGATGCCAAGGACCTCCGAACGTTTCTTTAAAATAAAACCATTGTCCTTAAAATAATTTAAGATCTCCGAATTTTTAGGAATCGCAGGCGTATACACGATCAGCGTATCATTATTTTTTTCATGAAATGTAACCGGTAAAACCGCGTCATCATCCATGTAGGAAACAAGAATACCTTCCTGTTCTAAAGCGACAGTTAGGTTAGTCCGTGTTTTATCATAGCCACAAACTACACATCCACGTTTAGCAAAATAACGAGCAATTGCACTCATGCCAATGCCACCAATGCCAACAAAATAAACGCGTTTTATGTTATCCAGTTCCATTAGCTATTACCCCCCCTTTCTGCCAACAACATTACCTCTTTTGCAATCACTTGATCAGCATCAGGCAAAGCCATCTTACCTATATTTTCAGTGTAGATTGAACTTCTATCTTTATCATTCAATAAACTTAAAGCCTCTTTTACAAGAATATCCTCTGCCGATTGATCCACAATCATCAAAGCCGCATTGTTTTTTACCAATGCCAATGCATTCTTTGTCTGATGATCTTCAGCCACATTTGGCGAAGGAACCAGTATAACCGGCTTTTTAATCATACACAATTCAGCAATCGTTCCTGCACCCGCACGTGAAATAATCACATCAGCAGCAGCATAAGCCAAATCCATTTTATTCAAAAACTCCAGAATCCGAACATTAGGATTAAAATCAAGACCCAAACGCTCAATAATTCCATTGTAATAGTACTTACCTGTTTGCCAGATCAGTTGTACATCAGCATCTATAAACTCAAGAATATGTTTTTCGATACTCTTATTTAATGTACCAGCACCCAAACTTCCACCTGTAACCAATATCGTTTTCTTTAATGGGTCAAGTTTCAACAGTTCTGCACCTGCATAATGCTTATTTAAAACATCCACTACATCCTTTCTTACCGGATTACCTGTTTTAAGCAACCTATCAGCAGGAAAAAACTGCTCCATTCCATCAAATGCAACACAAACCTTAGCTGCTTTTTTACCCAGCCATTTATTGGTCATACCTGCATAAGAATTTTGCTCTTGTATCAGGTAAGGAATATTTTTTAATGATGCAGCAAACAAAATTGGTCCGGACGCATAGCCACCGACACCCACAACCACATCAGGTTTAAAATCAGCAATGATTCGCAAGGCTTTACGCACACTTCCAAACAATTTAAACGGCAGCTCTAAGTTTTTCACAATAGAACCTCTTTGTATACCGCTAATATTTAAACCAATAATTTTATAACCAGCAGCTGGGACTTTATCCATTTCCATCCGACCGGCTGCACCAACAAATAAAATTTCACAGCCCGGCTCCATACGCTTTAGCGCATTAGCTATGGATATGGCTGGAAATATATGTCCGCCAGTACCGCCTCCTGAAATTATTATCCTCGTTGGTCTCATCTTTTAATCTTTATGCCATTGCTGGTATTTCACCAACAATTACTTTTTTAGTGCCCTGTTCTTCCACATCTCTGCTTACGCTCAATATAATCCCAAAGGCTATACTTGTAAATATCATCGAAGTACCACCCATACTCACCAGTGGTAGCGGAACTCCTGTAACCGGACCTAAACCTACAGCTACCGCCATATTGGCAAAAGCCTGTATGGTTAAACTAAAGCTTAGCCCTGCAGCCAGCAAAGCCCCAAAAGCCTTTGGGCTTTGGGTTACGATCCGTACACAACGGTAAAGCAACACGAGATACAATAGCATCACCGTCATCGCCCCCATCAACCCATATTCTTCTACTATAATTGCAAAAATAAAATCCGAATATGGGTGCGGTAAAAAGTTACGCTGGGTACTGTTCCCAGGACCTTTACCAAATACCCCACCAGTCGCCAATGCAATTTTTGATTGATCAGCCTGGTAAGTTTTATCCGAATGTTGCAGCTCAGGATGTAAAAATGAATTTACCCTGGATTTATAAGTAGCGGCCCTCGGCCCTAAAAACACAATAAACAACAACAGTACAGCTCCACCTGCACATACCATACTAATCTGCTTAATACTGATCCTTCCAATAATCAGCAGCAAAATACTTACCCCAAACAGCATAATAGCTGTAGATAAATTGGCCCAGGCAATCAACACAAATACCGCACACACAGATCCCATGATCGGTATAAATGCTTTTCTAACATCCTTAATATTCTCTTGCTTCTTAGTCAGCATTCTAGCCAAAAATGTAATCAAGGCAATCTTCGCTAAATCTGAAGTCTGAAAGGTTAAACCAATTAAAGGAATCTTTACCCAACGGGATGCATCATTAATATTAGCACCAAAAATAGCGGTATAAAACAAGAGCGGAATCGTAATGATCATTAAGACCTTCGAGATCCCAGCGTAATATTTATAGTCCAATAAATGCGCAATATAGATCATACCAATCCCCATTACCACAAAGATCAAGTGCTTAGTTAGCAAAATCTTCTCTACAGTTTTCCCCGTCTTATAAGCATAAGTCCCGGTTGCACTGTAAACGGTAAGTATAGAAATTAGCGACAAAAGGATAATGATCAGCCAAATCCAGCGATCTCCCTTTGTTTTATCTAAAAGCCTATTTATTGTAGTCATAATTACAATTCTTTAACAGCTGCCTTAAATTGGTTACCGCGGTCCTCATAGTTCTTAAACAAATCAAAACTGGCACAAGCTGGAGACAACAATACGGTGTTCCCCTTTTTTGCCAAATGATAAGCTACCTGAACAGCCTCATGCGCAGAAAATGTATTTACAATAATCTCCACGTCATCTTCAAAAGCTTCATGAATCCGCTTATTGTCTTTACCTAAACATACAATCGCCTTAACCTTTTGGCGTACCATATCCTTTAGCATGTCATAATCATTACCTTTATCAACACCACCCATAATTAAAATCACACCTTCACCAACACTTTCCAGTGCGTACCAGGTAGAGTTCACATTGGTCGCTTTAGAATCATTGATGTAATCAACTCCAGAGATTTTTGCGACATGCTCTAACCTATGTTCAATATTTCTAAAATCACCCATACTTTCACGTATAGAGCTATTTCTAATATCTAATACTTTAGCCACTATGCCAGATGCCATAGAGTTATAAATATTGTGCTTTCCCTGTAGGGCTAATTCTGTAATAGACATGATTAATGGATCGTTTAGGTTTATATTGATGTGTATGTTGTTGTCTTCAAGGTATGCACCCGCTTCAATTTTCTTCCGGATTGAAAAAGGGTATTTTTTCGAATTTACTTTAGTGCTTTTCAACGCTTTTAAAGTTTCCTCGTCATCAGCACAGTAGATAAAAATATCATCACTGGTCTGATTTTGAACAATACGCATTTTTGATGCAGCGTAATTGTCCAGCTTATAGTCATAGCGGTCTAAATGATCAGGTGTTATATTTAATAAAACAGCGATATCAGCCTTAAAATCATACATATCATCCAACATAAAGCTGGAAATCTCCAATACATACCAATCAAAATGCGATGTCGCCACCTGCCCTGCAAAACTATGCCCTATGTTACCCGCAAGTCCAATGTTTAATCCTGCATTCTTCAAAAGATGGTAAGTCAACATGGTTGTTGTTGTCTTGCCATTAGAGCCAGTGATACAAATCGTTTTTGCATTGGTATAACGCTTGGCAAATTCAATTTCAGACACTACTGGAATCTGCTTCGCTTTAATCTCCTTGATGATCCCCGCAGTATCAGGTATACCCGGACTCTTAATTACCTCAACAGCTTTTAATATTTCAGCTTGACTATGCTTATTCTCTTCAAAAGGGATATTTAGCTCTTGTAATTTCTCTTTGTATTGCATCGGAATAGCGCCAAAATCAGACAAAAACACATCAAAACCTTGCTTCTGCGCTAGCATTGCCGCACCTACACCACTTTCTCCCCCACCTAAAATTGCGATTCTCTGCTTTTCCATTATCTTAATTTTAAAGTGATGATGGTAATGATCGCAAGCAATATGCTAATGATCCAGAATCTAGTTACAATCTTAGCTTCATGATATCCTTTCTTCTGGTAATGGTGATGTAAAGGAGACATTAAGAAAATCCTTCTGCCCTCGCCAAACCGTTTCTTGGTATACTTAAAATAAGACACCTGAAGCATCACAGATAAGATCTCAATTAAGAAAACACCACATAAAACAGGAATTAGCAATTCCTTTCTAATCATAATGGCAAATGCCGCAATGATCCCACCAATAGCCAAACTTCCTGTATCCCCCATAAACACCTGGGCCGGATAAGAATTGTACCATAAGAATCCTACGCAAGCCCCAACAAAGGCACCCGCAAAAATCATCAACTCACCCGAATTTGGGATATACATAATATTGAGGTAGTCGGCAATTACCGTGTTACCAGACACATAAGCCAACAAGCCGAGTGTAATTCCTATAATCGCAGACGTTCCCGTTGCCAAGCCATCGATTCCGTCAGTAATATTCGCCCCATTAGATACCCCCGCAATAATTATGACAGTGATAAAAATGAAAACCAAGGCTGCATACTTCTCATAACCATCGCCTAAAAACTTAAGCACTTTGGCATAATCAAATTCATTATTTTTATAAAAAGGAACGTTAGTCAAAGTAGATTTCACATCCTGAGTGTAATAAAAGCTCTCCCCCTTTTGTCTCAAAACCATAGGAGCTGTAGCCGCTTTAGCCACACTTACTTCTTCCACTGTTTGTCTAACTACAATATTTGGATGGTAATACATGGTACAACCAATAATTAACCCAAGTCCAACCTGTCCAACAATTTTAAACCTACCGGCTAACCCTTCTTTATTCTTCTTAAATACTTTGATATAATCATCCAAAAATCCGACAGCACCCATCCACACAGTAGTGATGAGCATCAAAATCACATAGATATTGGTTAAGTTGGCCAGCAATAATGTTGGTACCAAAATACCGAGCAAAATGATGATACCACCCATCGTTGGTGTACCTTGCTTCTGCATCTGGCCTTCCAATCCAAGATTCCTTACCGTCTCTCCAACCTGCATTTTATGCAGATAATTGATCAACCTTCTACCATAAACAGTAGTGATAATCAGCGAAAGAATCACCGCCAAAGAAGTACGGAAAGTGATGTATTGAAACAATCTCAATCCCGGGAAATCGTAATGCTGGTTCAGGTATTCAAATAAATAATATAACATTAGCTGATCAAGTTTAATTGTTCCATTAACACTTCCTTATCATCAAAATGATACCTCACCCCATTTATCTCCTGGTACTTTTCATGCCCTTTACCTGCAAGCACAATAATATCTCCGGGCTTAGCCAAATGGCAAGCCGTTTTAATCGCTTCTCTTCTATCTACTATACTCAATGTTTTACGCCTATTTGTTGGAGAAACCCCCTTTTCCATTTCCTCTACTATCGTCTGCGGGTTTTCAGTCCTTGGGTTATCCGAAGTCAGGATCACCTTATCGCTCCAATCACAAGCCACCTGAGCCATAATCGGACGCTTAGTTTTATCCCTATCCCCACCACAACCAATAATGGTAATCACTTGCTCTGTTCCCTTTCTAATGTCATGTATTGTACTCAACACATTCTGAACAGCATCAGGTGTATGCGCATAATCCACAATACCAATAATACCGTTGGCCATCATGTAATCAAACCTACCCTCAGCGCCAGTCAGACTAGTCAAAGTAGTCAATACCGTCAATTGATCCTGATCAAGCAACATCGCAGTGCCATAAACTGCCAATAAATTATAAGCATTAAATGAGCCTACAAGCTTAAAGAAAACATCAGCATGATCAATATTCAGATGCAGACCATTAAAACTGTTTTCAATAATATTGGCTTTAAAATCAGCAAGCTGTTTTAAGGCATATGTCTTTTTTACTGCCTTCGTATTCTGCAGCATAACCATTCCATTTTTATCATCAAGATTGGTTAAGGCAAAAGCCGAAGATGGCAACACGTCAAAAAATGCTTTCTTCGCTTTGATATAATTATCAAACGTTACGTGAAAATCCAGGTGGTCATGCGTAATGTTAGAAAACACACCACCAGCGAAACTCAATCCTTCAATTCTATGCTGAACAACAGCATGAGAACTCACTTCCATAAAGCAATAATCACAACCCGAATCAACCATATCCTGCAAAAGCATATTCAATGCTATTGGATTTGGGGTAGTATGCGTCGCCACAATCACGCGATCATTAATGTGATTATCAACAGTCGAAATCAGACCAACTTTATAACCCAGCTCACGAAACAATTTAAACAATAAAGTGGCAATGGTCGTCTTGCCATTGGTGCCAGTAATACCAATCAACTGCAATTTAGCAGAAGGATTACCATAAAAATTAGCAGCCATTTTACCAAGCGCAACCGAACTATCAGCCACCTGAATATAAGTTACACCAGCAACAGTTTCCTCAGGAATCTGTTCACAAACCACGACAGAAACACCCGCACTTACAACACTACCGATGTAAGCATGACCATCAGACAAAGTACCTTTTATCGCAAAAAACACATCATCCTGAGTCACCTGACGAGAATCAAATACCAAAGCACTCACCTCCTTGTTGGTATTCCCAACCAGGTTAGTTATTGCTATTCCATATAAAATTTCCTGCAGCTGCATCTTATTGTAAATCTATTTGTACTGATAAACCTTTTCCTATTTTATTTCCGGCTGCGATGGATTGACTCACAACCTTTCCGCTACCTTTCACTCTGGTCTTTAAACCAGCATTACCCAAAAGATACAAAGCATCTTTTAAGCCCATCCCATTCACATCAGGCATCACTCCTTTTATCAAGTTAAATTCTTCGTAAACTATACCATTACTGGTATCCACACTATTAAAGTAATCCGATTTAGCCGCATATAAAGCTTTAACACCTAAAGCATTGTACACCCTTTTAACCGCCTTACTATGACCAGCTTTAGCTTCCGGATTAATCGTATTACCAACATAATGCTCCGAAATGTTGTTATACATTTCCATGTCACTTGCATAAATACGATCCGCTATTTCTTTAAATACCGGACCAGCAACCGTTGCTCCGTAATAACCATTTTTAGGCCCATTGATAGACACTATAATTGAATACTTCGGTTTCTCTGCAGGAAAATATCCGCAAAACGAAGCTTGATAGCTTGGCTTACCCTTATAACCTTTACGCCCATCAGCAACCTGAGCTGTACCTGTTTTTCCTGCAACCCTATATAATGGAGAACCCATCAGTTTACCGGTCCCCTTGGTCACAACCGATTCTAACATCGCCTGTAACTTTTTAATCGTTTTTTCAGAACAGATACGATCAGAAATTACTCTTGCCTGATACTGCTCTATCGGATTACCCAAACGTCTGATCTCTTTCACAAAAAGCGGCGCAATGTATTTCCCATCGTTAGCAACCGCATTATAAAATGTCAACATTTGCAATGGCGTAATCAGCATTTCGTAACCATAAGCCATTTGCGGCAAGGTCAAATTCTTGTTCCAACTTTTAAACTTCGGATTCTTAATCACCGGTTTTGTTTCACCCGGAATCTGCAATCCCAAGCGCTCATTCATATGAATATCATAAAAGTGATCTGTAAACTGAGATGGATCATCCTGATAATGCATATTTACCAACTTAGCAACCGCCGTATTTGCCGATTGCTCAAAAGCTTTCATCACTGTAACTGTACCTATTCCACCATGAGAATCCTTAATCGTATGCCCCTTAACCCTGTAAGTACCATCACCCGTAGACACCAGTGTGTTTGTATCTACTTTTTTGTCTTCCAACAAGGCCATATAAGAAGCCAACTTAAAGGTTGAACCTGGATCCTGACTACCACCTATAGCGTAATTAAACTGCTCCTCATAAACCCCCTCACTTACCCGGGTATAATTAGCCACAGCCCTAACTTCTCCGGTAGCAACCTCCATCAAAATAACCGTACCATAATCAGCATCGCTAATTTTCAATTGCTTTTCCAGCGCTGTTTGCACAAGGTCCTGCATATTGATATCAATCGTAGATATAATATCAGCTCCTTCTTTAGGCGCTACCTCAGCCTCATCATTAACAGGCATCCAAACACCACCCGAAATACGCTGAACCAATCGTTTACCACTTTCGCCGTTAATATATTCTCCAAAAGCACCTTCCAAACCAACGCCATTCGGAACATTCTCGTTCTTATAACCAATGGTTCTAGCCGCTAAAAACTTAAACGGTCTGATTCTTTTATTTTGCTGAACAGCAATCAAACCCCCAGTATATTTTCCGATATTAAACAAAGGGAAAGTTCTGATGGTCTTCAATTCCTGATAACCAACTTTACGCTTAATCAACAAGTAACGAACACTATCCCTACGTGCAGCACGCAGGTAACGCGAATACTCTTTAGGTGATTTATCTTTAAAAAACTGAGACAAGCTAAATGCTAATGAATCTACTTTTTCATTAAAAACATCCTTATCCTGTATTCCACCAGCAAACAAATCCATCCTCAATTCATACTCAGGAATAGAGGTTGCCAGCAGACTACCATCTACTGAATAAATATTACCCCTTGCAGCTTCAATATTGATATACTTTGTAGAGAGACTATCGGCCATGGCACGCCATTTATGTCCCTCCACAAACTGTACATCGCACAGTCTGACCAATACCGCCACGGCAAGCAGTACAATCAGCCCGAAGGACAGATAAACACGCAATAAGATGTTATCTCTAATATTCATTAGTGTTTATTACAATTTTTTTAGGTGGCTCAGTCAGTTCTTTTATCCCTAAAGTGTCTACTTTTTTTGCTACTTCCGTCAGTTTACTCTTAAACATCAGGTCGGCCTTTAGCGACTTATATTCCCAACTCAGCTCTTTTACTTCTTTATTTAACTTATCAATACTCCTGATATTCTTAACAGCCATATGGCTATTGGCTATGTATAGCATACATAAAACCGAAAGAAATATCAAAAACGGCAACATCTCCGTTGCAGCCTCTTTACTTACTACCCCCTCAGTAAACAGCTTTTTAAAAAAAGCATTACTACTTTCAGGCTCTTTTTGTTTCGGTTTAGGTTTAACCTTAACATCGATCTCCTCTTCTAATTCCGGTTCTTCATCTAGATGTTCCCTAAACCTGTTGTTCATAACCGCTCTCCCACTCTTAACTTAGCACTCCGCGACCGACTATTACGTTCCAACTCAGCCTCATCAGCCACAATAGCTTTCCTCGTAATCGCTTTAAACGGTTTTTGCTCGTTACCAAAAAAATCTTTATCTACTTCACCTCTAAACTTTCCTTTTGCAAGGAAATTCTTAACCGGCCTATCTTCTAATGAATGATATGACATCACCACCAAACGACCTCCTGGTTTTAAAACATCAGCAGTTTGCAACAGAAAATCTTCCAACACTTTCATCTCGGCGTTCACCTCAATGCGTAAAGCTTGAAAAACCTGCGCCATATATTTATGCTCTTTACCTTTAGGAATGTGCGCTGCAGCAACCACCTTAAAGTCAGCCAAGGTTAAAACCGGACGATCAACACGACCAGTAACAATAACCCTAGCTAAAGATTTTGCATTTTTAACCTCACCATAAATACCAAAAATTTTATGTAACTGATCTTCAGTATACGTATTCAAAACATCGGCAGCTGTCAACTTACCTTGTTTATCCATACGCATATCTAAGGCAGCATCAAACCTGGTAGAGAAACCTCTTTCTGGCTCGTTAAACTGATGAGAAGAAACTCCCAAATCAGCCAAAATACCATCTACAGTTTTATAACCCAACAAACGCAGGTTATTTTTAAGAAAAGCAAAATTCTGATCTACAAAATGAAAACGGGGATCATCGATCTTATTTCTTTGCGCATCAGGATCCTGATCAAACGCAATTAAAACTCCGTCTTTACCTAATTTTTTAAGGATCTCACGAGAGTGTCCACCACCACCAAAAGTCACATCCACATACACTCCATCCGGCTTAATATCCAAGCCTTCCATACACTCCTTCAACAAAACAGGAACATGATAACTA
Source organism: Pedobacter hiemivivus (assembly GCF_005144565.1). Classification (NCBI taxonomy): domain Bacteria; kingdom Pseudomonadati; phylum Bacteroidota; class Sphingobacteriia; order Sphingobacteriales; family Sphingobacteriaceae; genus Pedobacter; species Pedobacter hiemivivus. The sequence continues at coordinate 439,369 of NZ_SWDX01000001.1, read as the reverse complement.
TTTTCCATCTTCCCCCCTGTTTTTATTTCCCATTACTTCCTGAGCAAGAAAAGCAAAGTTCTCAGGCTCCTCATCAAACAAAGCTTCATAAGCCTTTTTCGACCAAACTTCCACCTTATCAAACTGACAAGCTAAAACAAGATCTTCACTAATTTCAATACCCGCAGATTCCAATAAAGACTTCGGTAAATTCACTCTTCCGGCAGCATCCAACGTCAAAGACGTCGCGCCGCGAGTGAAATAACGAATAAACGCTCTTGTTTTTGGTTCGTACTGGTTCAACTTACTCATCTCCTCCACCATGCTTTCCCAAACTTTTTTGGGATAAATAACCAAATGCTTCTCAAAGCCCCGGTTAATCACAAGTCCCTCATCCTCAACATTAGGCAATTGTTTTTTTAGACTCGAAGGGACCATCAAGCGGCCTTTCGCATCTAATTTACAATCAAACTCTCCTAATAGCTGTACCATTTCTCTATGTGCACTTTTTATGTAGTGTAAAAATAGATATTTCTACCACTTTTTACCACATTCTACCACAAAAAATTATCAACATATTTCATACCAATATTTTTCTGCCTTTAAACCATCAAAAACGCAGAAAATATGGTGGTAAACAAAAACAGGCGTTTCGTAAAAACGAAACGCCTGTCCTAAAAAATATCCTTAGCGTTAGTCATTAATTGCCTTAACACCAGGCAACTCCTTACCTTCCATATATTCCAGCAATGCACCACCACCAGTAGACACATAACTAACCTTATCTTCTAAATTGAATTTAGCAATCGCCGCAGCCGAATCACCACCGCCAATTAAAGAGAAAGCACCGTTTTTCTGTGTTGCAGCAACAACAGCATCCGCAACCGCACGTGTACCTTGCTCAAAATTTGCCATTTCAAATACACCCATTGGGCCATTCCACAACAAAGTCTTAGAGTTAGCGATCACTTCAGAAAACAAAGCGACTGTTTTTGGACCAATATCTAAGCCCATCCAATCTGCAGGAATCTGTCCTGTATCCACCGTACCCTTACTTGCCTCATTATCAAACTTATCAGCAATAACCGTATCTAAAGGCAAATATAAATTAACACCCTTAGCTTTAGCCTGCTCTAACAATTCTAAACACAAAGCCATTCTATCTGCTTCTAGTAAAGATGTTCCGATTTCACCACCTTGTGCTTTTGCAAAAGTATAAGCCATACCGCCACCAATAATTAAGTTATCTACTTTATCTAGCAAACTCTCAATCAGTAAAATTTTATCCGACACTTTCGCGCCACCCATAATTGCAGTAAAAGGCTTAGCAGCACCTACATTTACCTTTTCAGCATTTTTCAATTCTTCAGCCATTAAATAACCGAAGTATTTTTCAGTAGGAAAAAACTCAGCAACAATAGCTGTCGATGCATGCGCACGGTGCGCTGTTCCGAAAGCATCATTTACATATACATCACCTAACTTCGCTAATTTTCCAGCAAAGTCACGATCACCTTTTTCTTCTTCTTTATGAAAACGTAAATTCTCCAAAAGCAAAACCTGACCAGGTTCTAAGTTCTTTGCTTTTTCTACAGCATCAGCACCAATACAATCATCAGCAAACTTCACCTGCAAATCAAGCATCCTCGAAAGATCACCTAAAATATGCTTTAAAGAGTTTTTATCATCTGGTCCACCTTTAGGTCTACCTAAATGCGACATCAAAATTACAGCACCACCATCATTCAGTATTTTTTGAATAGTTGGCAATGCAGCACGCATCCTTTTATCATCAGTAATATTAAAATCACTATCAAAAGGAACGTTAAAATCTACTCTAACTAAAGCCTTCTTGTCTTTAAAATTGCATTGATCTATTGTTTTCATTTTAAATATTTTGTTTTCGATTAAGGTTGGTTTGCGTGTATTTTATGAGATAATTTTAATCATATTAAAATGAGGACCTATCTCTGGCACCTCATATTCTTCCGAAATTACCTCAAAGCCCAGTTTTTCATAAAAACCGACAGCAGAACTACGCGCATGACACCAAATATAAGAAGCATTAGCAGATCTCAGCTCATTAATTGCAAATTTTATAAGATCCGAGCCACAACCTTTACCTGAAAAAGCAGGATCTGTAGCCATACCTCGCAATCTAAAGCCTCCAGCACCTCTACCCTCACAATCTTCTGGAAAAAAAGTAGCTATTGAGGCCAATCTATCTTCCACAAAACATCCCAAATGAAAATTACCCTCAGTTTCGTCAGTCGGAAAAATGCATTTATCCAGCCCAGCATTGTTCCGCAAGACAAGATTTCTTAATCCAAGCGTTTCTGTCGTTGTAATGTATTTAATCATGATGCTTTTCTATTTTCTGAACTAAATCAGCCAATCTGGAAGAATAACCAGATTCATTGTCATACCAGCCTACAACTTTTACCAGATCGCCAACAATAGAAGTCAACTGTGCATCAAAAATGCAAGAATGCGGATTATCCAAAATATCCACCGAAACAATCGGATCTTCGGTATACTCCACAATAGCACTCAATTCATTCTCAGAAGCCTTTTTAAAGGCAGCATTAATATCTTCTTTGGTAGTAGGACTTTTTAAAATACAAGTAAAATCGGTCAATGATCCATTCAATACAGGCACCCTTATCCCAGCACCACCTAGCTTACCTTCCAAATGCGGAAAAATATTAGTGATGGCTTTAGCTGCTCCTGTACTTGTAGGAATAATAGAAGCAGAAGCCGCGCGAGCTCTTCTTAAATCTTTATGAGGCGAATCATGTAGATTCTGATCACCCGTCATAGAATGTATCGTAGTAATATAACCATCTAGTATCCCCCAATTGTCGTCCAATATCTTTACCATTGGTGCAACATTGTTAGTTGTACAAGATGCGTTTGACAGGATAGGCGAACTCAAATCTATTTCGGCATCGTTCACCCCCAACACCACCATCGGCACTTCTTTATCAGGTGATGGTGCAGATATCAATACCTGTTTCGCACCAGCTTTCAAATGAAGTTCAGCGCCGGCCTTTGTGGTAAACTTACCGGTCGACTCCAAAACAAGGTCAATCCCTAAAGTAGCCCAAGGCAAATCTTCAGGTTTCTTTATATTATATACTAGAATTTTCTTTCCATTGATGACCAAGCCATCATCCTCATAACTCACCTTTCCTTTAAATCCCCTATGAACGGTATCGTACTTAAAAAGGTGAGCTAAAGTAGCTGGATCGCCAAGATCATTTATGGCAACAACATTGATGTTTCTTTCTATTGCACTGCGTAAAAAAATACGTCCAATTCTTCCAAAACCATTAATCGCTAATTTCATTTGCTCGTATAAATATGGGCGCAAAAGTACCTATATTCTTTAACGTAGTGGTAGTTTTATTGTTTATTTACTATTCACTAACACTGTCATGAAGCCAACTAACATCAACTACCCGGTCTATAGGTCAGCATCGATGTTAAATTATTTTTTAATCTCCGTAAGTCTCTTTTTCTGACTTTTTAGCCTACTCTCAATTCTCTTCTGTTTTTCTTCATCCAAGCCTGTCCCTGCCTGCTGATCACTATTAATCCAGGCTTCATATTGTTTAGCCTGATAATCAGCATCAAACACCTTATTATGCACTTCATAACGAGTAATCAAGGTAGCTAAAGGCTCCAACACTGTATCAACAGGTGTTTTCCAGTCTTCCCAAACATGGGCAATTAACACTGATTTCCCGTTGGGGATTTGCTTTGATACCACATCAAGATAGTCAGACCGATCTTCCGCCCTCAAAGTCTCCCCTGCAGAGCCCGCAATCATCCCCCCAGCTACACCAATAATAAATCCCAGAGGCCCAGCTAAAAGTCCAACCAATCCACCAACTAAGGCTCCTCCCGCCACTCCAGAACCCGCAGCCTTATCAGTTGCTGATTTAATTGAGGTTTCACCTGTCTTACTCTTAGTTAGCAAGTACGACTCTCCTAAAGATAAATCATGGATCAAATCCAATTCCTGTAATGCCTTTAAACCGGTAAATGCATCCGCCTCATTGTCAAATACTGCTTGAATTATCTTTTCCATACGCTTTGTCTATCTATGATTATATAAGACAAATGGAAAGGAGCTTTGTTTTAGGTAAACAAAGCCATAGCTTTTTTTAATCCACCTAAAAAAATAAACTTTACTAAAAAATATATGCTGGGTGGAGTCCGATTTTCAATAAATTTCCTGATACTCTTTGTTACCTTTTATGGCTTTAACATAGGGTATATTGGGATCACAAGCCCTGGAGGACTATACTTCCCATTTTTAGATGATCATTTGAATTATATAGAACTGTGGCGTAACCTATATATTGCTGCCGCAGCAAAAATACTAGAACTCATGGGTTATGTGGTTTACACAACCAACATCAGTTTAAAAGTTGAAAGCCATTCAGGATTCAGACTCGTCTACTCCTGCCTTGGCTATGGAATCATGAGCTGTTTCTCGGCCTTTGTCCTTGCCTTCCCAAAACCACTTCGCTCACGCCTTACCTTTATTTGCGTCGGACTAAGTCTAATTTTAAGCATGAATCTATGCCGCTTGATACTGATCTCTTTATTTTACAATCCAAAAATAACCATGCTTTCTGTCAATCACCACGACATTTTCAATGCGGTTTTGTATATTGCAATTCTATTCATAAGCTATATATGGGTTAATTCCTGAGACAACCTTAGTACCAGGACAACAGCTATCAATTCCTAAAAAAATCGTAATCGAGTTCAAAAAACAACCTATAATTGCGGGGACGTTGTTGGGGCCTTACCGGGGTGTTGACGAGGCATTGCTGGGGCCAGCGGCCTGCTCAACACCCCTCCAAATATTGGCTAATATACCTTGAAGGTACCAGATGCTATTGAAACTTTCCTTCTTTCTTCAGCAATTCGAAATACTTATCTAAATTGATGCCGAGCGATTGCTCAAATGCAGCCTTTAAATCTTCTGGTTGTGGGTGTTTTCCTTTCCACAAGTTAAAATAAAGCTTAAAAGCATTATCCATCTTTTCACGCCCTACTCCATCTTCCAGAATATACAACCACAAAGCCGTTTTTAAGTACGAAGCTTCGCTATACTGATCAGACGAAGGAAACTTGTCCGAAGGGATATCAATAGCTGAGGTCATAGGCGCTCCACTCAAAGCACCATAAATCGAGGCCAAAAATTCTTTAACCGGCAAAGCCTGAACTTCAACAGGGATGCCATCGCCAAATACAGAATTGGACCGGTACTTTTCGGCTTCATATCTGAACTGGAAATAAGTATTCAATCCTTCATCCTGCCAGGCATGTTGTCTTTCATTACTCCCCAACATACTCATAAACCAATTGTGTCCAACCTCATGTGCAATCACTGCATCTAATGATTCTTTTTTAGCATCGGGACTGGTGATTAGCGTAATTGTTGGATATTCCATCCCACCACTGGAATTATTTTTAGGCCCTTCTACTACCTGCACTACAGGATATTCATATTCCCCAATCCATTTACTATAACGCTTAGTCGCGTCCTTTGCATAGTCAATGCTATAATTCCACAAAGTGCTGTCCTTATTGTGATAATAGGTAAAAGCATCAACTATTTTACCCGACTCTAGTTTTAAAGTATCGTATTGAATCACAAAGTCCTTATCTGCAAACCAGGCAAAATCAGGTACATTATTGATCTTATAATTCAATTTTTTAACGCCGTTTTTATTTTTTGCAACATAAAGCGCAGGCTTGGCATTGCGATCAGCAACATTCTTAGCACCTACCTTTTTATAGGTAGCCAGCTCGTCCACGTTTTGTAGCATACCTGTTGCCCCAACTACATAATCAGCAGGCACCGTAATATTTACATTAAAAGAAGCATAGTCACTATAATACTCTCCCATATCCAGATAAGGAAACTCATGCCAGCCATTCTTATCAAATACCGCCGGTTTTGGGTACCACTGACAAACCATAAATTCACCATCTGCAAAGCCAGATCTAGAGAAATACGAAGGCAACTTCACTTTAAAATCAGTAGTAATACTTACAGAATCGCCAGGCTTTAACGGCTTCGGCAATTTCAGTTTAATCACATCAATATATTGTGGATTTGGATGCGCTTCGGTAGTCGCAACTTTGCCATCGACTTTAAAATTCAAGCCCTCTATACTCCCATGAGTATATTTCTCCAGCTTTGCAGCTCTGGCGGTATCATTTTTCAATTGCTGAAACAAGGCCGTATTTTCATTTTTATAGGCATTAGGCCAGATATGAAACCAGATAAAGTTAAGCGTAGAAGGCGAATTGTTTTTATACACAATTGTTTCAAAGCCTTTCAATGACTTTTCCTGGTCGTTTAATGCGACATCTATTTTGTAACTTACATGCTGCTGCCAATATTTTTCTTGTGCAAAAACTATTGAGCTAAAAAAAATAAGAACAATGGTAATGTATTTTTTCATCGGTAAATGTTGTTTTTCGTACGAAAGATAATAATTTTTATGATGGATTAATCAAAACCTATTCCGGCCTGACGCTGTTTATTAAGATGAACCAAAAAACATACAGCAATGAAAACCCCTAAAAAACAAAACGCCAACCTCATTAAAAAACACAACCATCCAGATGGATTGGATAAATGGAATGACCGTTTAGACCGCAACCTGGAAAGCGAAAGAGAAGGCAATTCATTAGCAGATGAAAACGCCAGAGATTATTCAGAAAAATATGGAAGTGGAGACCAATCGGATGAAGATTCCGACTAAGCTAATCCACATCAGCAAACTCCCATGCACTCTGATAAGCATCCATCTGCTCCGCATAATTGATAAAATCGGCATAAAAAGGTAATCTCGATAAGGTTGCACTATCTCCAATTACAACGAGCTTTTTCCTTGCCCTGGTCATAGCCACATTCATCCGGCGAATATCCGATAAAAAGCCTATCGCTCCTTCATCATTACTTCTGGTCATGCCGATATAAACAATATCCCTTTCCTGCCCCTGAAAACTATCAATGGTATTCACTGAAATCTTACTGGCATATTCCTGCAAAGTAGGATGATTGATCAACAAGTCTTTTAACACATGAATCTGCTGCTTATAGGGTGAGATCACAGCTACAGTAGGAAAATTTTCAACGGTATAAACGGCACTTAGCTGGGTAAATAACTGCGTCATATGCTTCAATAAAAACACAGCCTCTTCTGGATTATAGGTACTGGTGCCTTCCGTTTTCTCCTCAAATCCACAACCAGCAGTATCAATAAAAGCCAATGGCGCATCCCCTTCAAATAACAAATGACTAGCTACAGAGCCATTCGCCTTTAGCTTCCCTTCATAAAACACCGAAGAAGAATAATTCATGATCTTCTCATTCATCCGATATTGTTCTTCCAGCAAAACAACAGCCTCTGGGTGCAATGCCACACATTTTTCCAGTAAAGTCATACTTAGACCGGCCTTAGCAGCTGCATTAGATTTTATAGTAGGTGATAACTGGCAGTGATCTCCCGCCAATACAAGTTTTTGTGCTTTCAAAATTGGAATCCAGCAAGCAGGCTCCAAAGCCTGCCCAGCCTCGTCAATTACAACCGTATCAAACATACGGTCTCTAACGGTATAATGGCTGGCACCAACCAATGTTGCTGTAATCACCTGAGCCTTATCTAACAGATCGTCCATGATATATTGCTCGGTATTGGCAACGGCTTTCATGATTTTATGCGCCTCATCAAAAAGGGCCTTACGTTGCTCCTTTTCAGCTCTACCAAAATTCCTTTTGTATTTATGAGCCATATTTTTATACTCCGCAGCCTGCTTTTTCAAGTCTTTAACCTCTTTTATAGTGCCATGGTTAGCCATTTTACCATCTAAAGTTAAAGAAAACAGTTTTTCCGAGACCCTTGCAGGATTCCCAATGCGAAGTACATTCAAGCCCTCGTAAGACAGCTTTTCAGTCAACAAATCTACAGCAGTATTACTGGGGGCTACCACTAAAATCTGTCTGCCTTTATCTTTAATTAATGCCTTAATCGCCTGTACAAGCGTAGTAGTCTTACCAGTACCTGGCGGGCCATGCACAATCGCCAATTGCTCTGCGGCAACAATACGGTTTACAGCCAATTGCTGTACCTCATTTAACTTAGCAATTGGATAATGAAAAATATCAGTCGCAAAAGAAGGGGTATCTGCTCCCGTTAACACTTTTATCAACTGATGATCATCACCCTGCTCATTCCGTAAGGAAGCCCGTTTAAGCGCTCCCTGCATTTCATCATAAGTGTGATCATCAAAAAGCACATCAATTCCCAATTTACCATCTCTGGCCCAATCAGGTAATTCATCTGTACGTAAAGTAATTTTTAAGCGACTACCGCCCTGGTAAGCAATTACGCCCTCAACCCGGTCGTTTTTCGGGTCATGATTCGAAAACAATACCGCAGGCATACCAAACCTTAACTGATGTGGCAAATCCTGATGTGTTGTCCGCTCTACTTCAACAGTCAGATAGTCTCCCCTACTCATTTCCGATCCACGGATGGCAATAGGATACCAGGTTAACCCGTTCGCTCTACGTTCTGCAACTGAAAGCGTTTCTTTCTGTTTGATATAGCTTTGTAAATCTTCCTCACGTTCCGTTTTTAGAAGATCAAGCAGTTTTTTAAAATATGGCATTCGCGCAAAGATAAGTATAAAGCTGTAACATAATGCCCCAGGCCTATATAGAGGCGACACAACGGAGACCAAATTTATTTTAATTCAACTATTTAGAATGAATATAAATAATAGACACTATATTTATAGCCAAATCAGGAAGTATTGATTTAAACACAAAATAATTCAATTCAGGGGGCAAAATCTCGCGACAATCATCTAATGACTAAAAATTAATTGCGATGTGTATTAACAAAATATTAAGTCAAAAAGGACAAACGATAATTAGTAGCTGTATAGGTTGCAAAAGATTTTACATCTGGCACGACAACCTGATGTTGAGTTTTACAGAGGAGGCATTTATATCTTTTAAAGAAGTGCTCCATAGCCTTTCTTTCGAAGACAGGTGCCTCCCCTTTCCCGGCGGAGAAGAAAGGATAATTCTACATACGCCACACGATGACATTAGTTTTGCTTTTGCTGAAGAAGAATTTGAGTTGTGCAAAGCAGCAATTGATGAAGCTATTTTTATGAAAGAAGTATACAAATTGATGCAATAAGAAAGGTTCTTTTAGAGATTACATTCATCTCAGATTATCCGTATGTGGAATAGAATTATAATGGCTATTTTACAAACACTCGTCAACCAGATACAGAATTGACTCATAATTTTTACTTACCGCATCAGACATCGCCATTTCGCAAGTCTTAGCAGTAGAATAATACCCTGAGTATTCAGCACTTTTCACCTCATTAGCTTCCGGTGCAGTAGCCGCAGCAGTAAGCTCAGGGAAAAGAAACCCCCTATCCCCCGCCATTCCGCAACAACCAGCCATCAAAGGTACTTCTACTTCATGCGCAAACCGGTCTGCAATTTGAAACAACTTGCCTTCCAGTCCCATTTTCTTTAACGTACAAACAGGATGTAAAACGATACTATCTTTTTTATGTACCACATTCAACTTAGGCAACACAAGGTCATGTAAATAATCTATACTGTCGATAATGCTCATTTGATCAAAATAAGCTTTATTTTCATCAGAAAGAACTGTACGACAATGCTGTAAAGTATGCGTACAAGAACTAACATCAAGCACTATAGGTAATTTACCACCTTCAGTCCATTTCCAAAGCTTCCTAACCGTTTCGTTTGAAGTATAAACATAAGCATCCTGATAACCTTTAGAGGAGAATAACTGTCCACAGCAAGTACTGTTAATGTCATCAGGAACAACAATTTCGATTCCAGCCTTAGCAGAAACACTCATAAAGGTTTGTGGCACACTCTTCTTGTTGTCCTTAGCTCCCCCCATCATCCGGTTGATACAGGTAGGAAAATAGACTACAGATCCATTGCGACTTCCTTCGATTTTACCTTTTGTAGGCTGCAACTGATTACTCCACAAAGGCATAGCAGGGATCATCTTTTTCAAACCACCTGTAATGTTTCTCATGGTGGATTCACCAAAAAGTCTGTTCATACCATCACCAGCTTTCACCGCCAAGCCTACTGTAAAGGCCGTGGCACCAAAGTTCTTTGCAACCGTCAAAGCCAGGCCATTAGCAGTTTTGCTATGGCTCTCTCTTCTTAAACGTTTCACCAAATCACCAGTATTGATATCAACAGGACAAGCTGTAGCGCATAAACCATCAACCGCGCAGGTATCCAATCCATCGTATTGGTATTCGCCAACCAACTGATCAAAATCCCGCTTATTGCCCTTTGCCTTTAATATGGCCAGTTCCCGTCGAATCACAATCCTTTGACGCGGTGTAGTGGTAATGTTTCGGCTTGGGCATTTATGCTCGCAATAGCCACATTCAATGCACTTATCTACCTCATGTTCTACTGAAGGCAAAGGCTTTAAATTGGTAATGTGTGCTTTTTTATTTTCGTTAATGATGACTCCGGGGTTGAGCAAATTCTGCGGATCAATGACAGACTTCAACTGCTTCATGATCTGATAAGCCTCTCCTCCCCATTCCGTTTCAATAAAAGGGGCCATATTACGACCAGTACCGTGCTCTGCTTTTAAAGTCCCATCATAGGTCTCAACCACCAACGTTACTACCTCTTGCAAAAACAAATCGTAACGCTCAATTTCCGCGGCGGTATGAAAAGCCTGTGTCACCACAAAGTGGATATTACCATCCTTGGCATGACCAAAGATGATGGCTTCATGGTATTTGTATTTTTTAAACAATTGTTGAAGATCAAGAATAGCATCCCCAAGTTTTGCGACAGGGAAAGCAATATCTTCCAGAATAACGGTAGTCCCGCTAGCCCGTACTGCACCAACAGCAGGGAACATCCCTTTCCTTAGTTTCCAGAAAAAAGCTTGTTCTTTTACATCTTCAGTAAACAAAGGCGCTTCAAGCATAGATAAGAAAGAAGCAGAAGCGAGAAATACATTTTTCTTAGCATGCAACTCTTCTAAGGTATTGGCTTGAAATTCGACCAACAAAGCGGCAGCCGTTTCCGGCAAAGTTTTTAATCTTAATGGCACTCCTTTCAAACTATCGATAGACCTTAAAGAAGCTCTATCCATCAATTCAACAGCCTCGGCACCCGAAACTGTTAAAGGAATGATGGCCTGACAGGCCGCATATATATCAGGGAAATATAAAAAGGCCGTGGTTTTATAAGGATAATCGGGAACAGTTGCCATTACTGCCTCAGCAATAAAGCCTAGCGTTCCTTCGGCACCTATTAAAAGATGTGCCAACACATCCAGCGGATGCTGATGATCAATAAAGGCATTTAAGGAATAGCCTACCGTATTTTTAGTCTCGTATTTTCTGCGGACAAGATCATAAAGTGCAGTATTGTCTCTAAGCTGATCCTGCATCCCCCTTATCGCCTCATAAATATGGCCGCATTCCTTTTCAAACCGCTCGTAATCAGCCACCTTTTCTGTGGTAAAAGTTTTACCATCAGGCAAAATGAAACGGATGTGTTTGGTGGTATGGTAAGAGTTTAACTTCACCCCACAGCACATGCCACTCGAGTTGTTCGATAGAATTCCGCCCATCATCGCAGCATCTATACTGGATGGATCAGGTCCAATCTTTCTTTTATATCGTTTTAAATGGCCATTTACCACGCTTCCTGTAATTCCAGGCTGCACCCTTACCAGATCTCCATTCTCTTCAATCGCTACCTTATTCCAGTATTGACTTAAATCTACAAGAATTCCATCCGTTATCGCCTGACCTGAAAGACTAGTCCCCCCCGTTCTAAAAGTTAAAGGCACCTGATGCTGATGTGAAAAGCGGAATAGTGCTATAATCTCCGATTCAGCAATTGGCCGCACTACAGCTTTAGGCCGTAAATAGTAAAATCCAGCATCCGATGCATAAGCAACAAGATCTATCAATCGTACCTTAATGCGTTCTTTCGGTAAAATATCTTCTAAAAGTTTCCCTATTTCCATTTAAAAAAATGCTTATCCAGGCAAACGAATCCATTACGAATACCTGCTATTAAGCAAAGAAACCATTAAAAAACCATAAATTCCAGTATTTTCTTATTGATTTTAATAGGACGCAACCAAGTTCATCAGCTCAATATTTGGTTCGACTTCCAGTCCACTGGCATCCCTTTGTTCCTGAAAAGCCTTAAACGAATCCATTTCGAGAAAAGTTTGTTGTGCTATTTCATCCTTATATAAGGATAGGTGTGTAAATGTCTTTCCATCTTCCCCCAGGTAAATACTATAACGAATGCCATCGTTATTCATTTTTTGCAAGTCATTTATAAATATGCTAATGTTCTCTTTGTTTTTAGCCACAAATGATGCTTTTACGGTATAAGTTACTTTAACGCTCTTCATAATTCTTTTTTTAATGATTTATCTGAACACAAGACAATCTTCAATTGACAATTGTGACAAAACAGGACAAAATCAATACCGATGTTCAGTAATCCGCTAAGCACTAACGAATTGAACAAACTGAATAAACCACCGAACAGCCAGCTTTATTACTTTCGTTTGTAATGTTGGCCAACATAGGCGTATCCTGAAAAGCCTTATACGAGTAAGGAAGAAATAAAAACATAGAATTACATCATTCCTAAAAACAAATTTTAAAACCATGAAAAAACTAGATTTAAACAATCTTGGTGTTCAAGAACTGAACACTGTTGAAATGACAACAGTAGAAGGTGGTGGTCTGCTAAGCGGACTTGGCTTTCTTAATGGATTAGGTTTAGGCAATTTAGGGGGCGCAACAGCTCCAGTAACAGGGGCTGTAAAAAGTATACTCACCGACACTTTTTCGTTTACTACCAAACAACTGCAGACTGTTTTAGGAGCCCTAGGCGGCTTGTAAAAAACAAATAAACTAATAAATAGCTGTTAACTAATCCTCCCAGTTAACGGCTATTTCAATATCACCGCTCACATGTCGCTATCCACTTATTCTTCAGCAGCCATTTCCAATACTTCCCTTGTTTATCGCTCCAAAATCAACAGGTCTACCCAAATTATTTACCTGGTAACCGTACTCACTATCCTGCTTACAATTGCAGCCCTACCCTTTATCAAAATACCCATCAGTGTAAAGAGCAATGGATTATTGCAATCTTCTATTGAAAAAACAGAACTTACCGTGCCTGTAAATGGCCGTTTGATAAAAATGCAATTAACGGACAACAAAAAGGTTAAGCAGGGAGAAACCTTATTAATTATAGATGCTACATTAGCCAAACAACAAGGCAGCATCGTACAAAACCGACAAGGTCAAACCGCAGCCTTTTTACAAGATATCCGCATCTTGATGGTATATATCAACCGTCATGGTTTCAGCTATCCCCCATTACAAACCGGACAATATACCGCTTCCTGGCAGCAATTTGCTCAGGAACTGGAAAATGCGCGTATCGCTAAAAATCAAGCCGAAAATACTTACGACCGCTACAATAAATTATACCAGAATAAGGCAATTACCGAATCAGAATATGAACGCTACAAATTCGAATTTGCACAATCGCAATCGGCTTATAAAATGATCATCAACCGCTATAAAACGCAATGGCAAACCGAAGCGAACAACCTTCGCACCGAACTACAACAGTTAAGTGGGCAACAGGTTGAATTGAATGAGCAAAAAAAGCAATATACCTTAAAAGCGCCAATTGATGGTTCGATACAAAACCTAACCGGACTACAAGTGGGTGCATACGTATTTGCAAGTCAAAAGATAGGCGAAATATCACCAAACGCGGCTATAACTGCATTTTGCTATGTTAAACCAGCTGATATAGGATTGATCAAAAAAGGACAGGATGTCCGTTTTCAGGTCGACGCTTTTAACTATAATCAATGGGGACTGGCAACTGGCAAGGTCCTCGACATTTCGGATGACATCATTGTCATCGATAATCAACCCGTATTTAAAGTCAGGTGCGATTTTACAAAAGGCTATCTGGAATTAAAAAACGGCTACAAAGGCTACTTAAAAAAAGGCATGAGCTTTACAGCTCGTTTTACCGTTGCCGAACGCAGTTTATACCAGTTGCTGTACGACAAAGTAGATGACTGGGTGAATCCAAACGTAAGCGGAAAGATATAAAAAAGGCTATGAGCATTAAAGTAAAACAACGTGACATTACTGATTGCGGAGCAGCTTGTCTCGCTTCTGTAGCTACACACTATAAATTAAATTTACCAGTTGCCCGAATCAGACAACTCGCAGGCACCGATAAAAAAGGCACCACCATATTAGGCCTTGTAGAGGCTGCACAAAAATTAGGTTTTGAAGCAAAAGGCGTTAAAAGCCCTTTCGAAAGTCTTTTTAAAATACCTACCCCTGCTATAGCCCATGTACTTGTAGACCAGGTTTTACAGCATTATGTAGTCATTTACAAAGTCAGTAGCAAGTTTATCCAGGTTATGGATCCCATTGATGGGCAAATGCAGCGCAAAACCCATGATGAGTTTGAAAAAGAATGGACCGGCACCTTAGTCCTCTTATTACCTGCGGAAACATTTGAACCCGCAGATGCAAAAACCTCCTTGCATGGGCGTTTCTGGAATCTGATAAAACCTCATAAGAGCATTTTAATACAAGCCTTATTTGGAGCCATTGTCTATACTATTTTGGGGCTATCCACTTCCATTTTTGTACAAAAACTAGTCGATTTTGTATTGGTAGATGGCAACAGGAATCTACTCAATCTTATGAGTATGGCCATGGTGGTGATCTTGACCGTGCAGCTTTTTATAGGCACAGCAAAAACCATTTTCACGTTAAAAACAGGGCAAATGATAGATACCCAACTCATATTGGGTTATTACAAACACCTGCTCAAACTACCACAACAGTTTTTCGACACCATGCGTGTCGGTGAAATTATTTCAAGGATCAATGACGCGGTAAAGATCCGAACATTCTTAAACGATGTCAGCATTAACTTTCTGGTCAACATTTTCATTGTCTTCTTTTCTTTTATCGTCATGTTTACCTATTACTGGAAACTGGCCCTATTGATGCTTGCCGTTATCCCGATATACCTTCTGATTTACATCGTAACCAATAAACTAAATAAAAAAGCACAACGTAAGCTGATGGAAAACTCTGCCGAACTGGAATCTCAACTGGTGGAGAGTTTAAATTCCATAGGTACCATCAAGCGCTTCGGGTTAGAGAACCATGCCAACGAAAAAACTGAAACCAGATTTGTAAAGCTGTTACAAACCGGTTTTACCTCTAACATGAACTCCCTATTCTCAGCAACATCCGCTGAGTTAATTTCACGATTGCTCAGTATTGTTTTACTTTGGGTTGGCGCTGGTTTTGTGCTCGACAATAACATTACTCCAGGTGAACTGCTCTCATTTTATACCCTTATCGGTTATTTTACCGGGCCAGTTTCCTCCTTGATCGGCATGAACAAGACTGTACAGGATGCTGTTATTGCTGCCGACAGGCTCTTCGAGATCATGGATCTTGAACGGGAGAACGATGAAAACCAGATTGAACTTACCGCAGATAAAATTGGCGATATACACTTTGAACATGTTTACTTCCGCTATGGAACAAGGGCTCCTGTGTTTGAAGATTTAAGTCTAACCATCCCTCAAGGAAAATTCACGGCAATTGTTGGCGAAAGTGGATCAGGAAAGTCCACACTCATGTCCATACTCCAAAGTATTTACCCCATACAAAAGGGCAATGTGAGCATCGGGAAATACGATCTAAAATACATACGGATGAACTCCCTCCGCCGCGCAGTATCTGTTGTACCTCAAAAAATTGACTTATTTGCCGGCAATGTGATCGACAATATCGCCATTGGCGATGATGAACCAGATATGCAGCGAATATTAGATATTTCAGAGCAACTTGGGATCATCGATTTTATAGAAACCTTATCCAAGGGATTTCAAACTTATCTAGGTGAGAATGGCACTACACTTTCAGGCGGACAAAGACAGCGCATTGCCATTGCCAGAGCGCTATACCGCAAGCCAGAAATTCTAATTTTGGATGAGGCTACCTCTTCATTGGATTCTGCCTCCGAACAATACGTCCAAAAGACAATTGATCTTTTAAAAGCGAATCACAAAACGGTGATTGTAATTGCGCACCGACTAAGCACCTTAAACCAAGCCGATAAGATCATTGTATTGGATAAGGGGGCTGTTGTAGAGCAAGGCACACACAATGAACTATTGTTCAACGCAAATTCGGCTTATGCCAATTTATGGAAAATGCAAATGCCCGAATTGTTAACCAGAACATAAAATAATGGCTTTATGATAATATTAAAAACTGTTTGCCCCTTCTGATAGTTTTAGAATAAGTAAACCGTTTTCTGTAAAATAAATAATAGCCAATGAAAACAGATCCATTTGTAATAGAAAGAACCTTTAGCGCAGCCCCAGCTAAAGTATGGGAAGCTATAACTGATACAAAAAAAATGAAGCAATGGTATTTTAACCTTGAAGCATTTAAACCGGAAGTAGGCTTTAAATTTCAATTTCTAGCAGGTAGTGACACCAAAAAGTACCTCCATATCTGTAAGGTTACTGAGGTAGAAGAAGGTAAAAAATTAACGTATTCCTGGTGTTATGACAATTACCCGGGGCAATCATGGGTTAAATTCGAACTTTTTGAAGCGGGTACAGATACCAGGGTAAAATTAACACATAGTGGCTTGGAGAGCTTCCCAAGCAAAGATGACCCTAATTTTGCCAAGGAAAGCTTTGCTGCCGGATGGACAGAAATCATAGGTAAGAACCTTAAGAATTTCGTAGAGCAGTAGAAACTTCGTAGCGTAATAAAATTGAAATGGGCTGTATCATTTTACATGATACAGCCCATTTCAGTTTTATTTTATCACTGTCGTTATCCTGAAGCGGTCGTCATCCTGAATTATTAATGACGATCGACTTATTTAGCATTAATAGCTTCCCAGATCATATCTTTCAACTGTACCAATCCCTTTTGGGCTACAGATGAGATAAATATGGATGGAATATTTTTAGGAAGTTCCTTTTTCATTTCCGCCATCAACTCATCGTCCAGCATATCTGATTTAGTAATCGCCAACAAATGTGGCTTTTGCATCAGTTCAGAATTGTAATCCTTAAGTTCAGATTTTAATATCTCGTATTCCTCTGTTATGCTTCTGTGCGTATCCGCCGGAACCATAAACAACAATACTGAATTACGTTCTATGTGACGTAGAAAACGATAACCTAAACCTTTACCTTTAGAAGCGCCCTCTATAATACCCGGAATATCGGCCATTACAAACGACTTGCTATCACGGTAAGATACGATACCCAGGTTTGGCACCAAGGTAGTAAAAGGATAATCAGCAATTTCTGGCTTAGCTGCCGAAACCACAGATAGCAAAGTTGATTTACCTGCATTAGGGAAGCCTACTAATCCCACGTCGGCAAGCACCTTAAGCTCCAGTACAATCCACTCTTCTCTTCCTGCCTCACCTGGCTGCGCAAAACGAGGTGTTTGTAGCGTAGGCGTTTTAAAATGCCAGTTACCCAATCCACCACGGCCACCGGCCGTTAGAATTTTAGTTTCTCCTTCTTCCGTAATTTCAAATAGCACTTCTCCTGTCTCCGCATCTTTAGCGATCGTACCCAGGGGCACGTCAAGAATTTCATCTTTACCAGACTTACCAGTAGAAGTTCCGCTTGAACCAGATAAACCATCAGGAGCAATAATGTGTTTACGATATTTTAAGTGAAGTAGTGTCCAGAACTGAGTGTTACCTCTAAGGATGATGTGACCACCGCGACCACCATCACCACCATCTGGACCTCCTGTAGCTGTTCTTATATCACGGTGCAAATGTGCAGAACCTGCCCCTCCTTTACCAGAACGGCAGCATATTTTAACATAATCTACAAAATTGGAACCTTGCGACATAATTTCTGTTTTTTTTATAAATAACAATAGCGGGCAGCATTAAGTTCTGTCCCGCTATCAATAATGTTTTTGTACTAGTATTTGTCTATTACTGCGCTTAAATCAGCAAAGATGTTATCGATTTTACCGATACCATTTACTTTGCTCAATTTATTTTGTGCTTCGTAATAAGGCAAAACGTGGATCGTTTTGCTAAAATATTCTTCAATACGTTTTTGCAGCTTATCTGCCTGATCATCAACACGACCGGTTTCAATCTGGCGTTGTGCAATACGTTTAGTCAGTTCATCCTGATCTACATCAAGTGCAATTACACCCGCAATGCTACTGCCTTTGCTCACTAAAAACTCATCTAGTGCTTGTGCTTGAGGCACTGTGCGAGGAAAACCATCAAATATAAATCCTTTGGCCTGTGGGTTTTTATCCACTTCCTCTTCCAACATAGCGATGGTAATTTCATCAGGAACCAATTGACCTTCAGCAATTAAAGCACTCACTTGTTGTCCAAGTGGTGATTGATTTTTAATGTGTGCCCTGAAAAGATCACCTGTTGAGATGTGGATCAATTGATATTTTTCGATCAATTTTTCAGATTGGGTGCCTTTGCCTGCACCCGGTGGGCCAAAGAGAACAAAATTCAGCATTTGGGTTGTCTTTAAAGTTAAAAAGCCTTCTGCCAGCGTGGCATAAGGCTTTTGGTTGTTATTTAAGCTTTCAAAGTGGACAAGATGCAACTCAAGGAAGATTTAATAATACCTATTGTTACAAACTTTGACTTCACCATTGAAAATATTTTAATTTTACCTATTCAATCCAATCATTATAACACATCCATTTTCAATCCATTAAATCGCTGAATTCGAAAAATAAGGTGGTTAGTTTTGAGGCTGCAAATATATAATTATTAATTTACTATATTTATTTTTTTGCAAAATACTGAAGTCGATTCTGGGTATTAATCAAGTATCTCATCTAACATTCATTATGAAAGGAGCTTTATATTTCAAGTCATCAAAGCCTCATTTTAATACATATATTTCAAATTAAAACAAAAATATCTACCTTCGCCATAGATAATATATACAAATATGTCAACATACAGTAAGTTAAGTGATTACGAACTAACCACCCTATTAAAGGATGGTGATCGTATGGCCTTTACTGAAATATACGACAGGTATTTCTGGCAACTCCATGCCCACGCTTATAAATGGATGCGCAACCGGGAAGAAACCAAAGACATTATCCACGAGCTTTTTTTGGCCCTTTGGGAAAAACGGGAAACTTTATCTTTTGAGCCTAGCCTGCTCAGCTACCTCTCGGCAGCTGTAAGGAACCGTATATTTAATCTACTATCTCATAAACGTATTGAGTCAGCCTACTTAACCACACTGGAAACCTTTTCAAATGAAGACAACTGTGTTACAGACCACTTGGTTAGAGAAAAACAAATGACTGCACTCATTGAAAATGAAATTGCAGGTATGCCGGGAAAAATGCGTGAGGTTTTTCAATTAAGCAGAAAAGAGAACCTAAGCCATAAAGCCATTGCTGGTCAGCTTAACATCTCCGAATTAACCGTAAGGAAGCACGTTCAACATGCCTTAAAAATCTTACGCTTCAAAATCGGAATCTACCTGATTCTATCCCTGCTGATCGGTATTTAATTTTTTTCATTTTTATTTACCCCCTCCACAGTGTTCAACTGTATATCTTTATAAGGCATTAAATGTCTGGTCGAATATGGAAGAAAAAAAGGCACAAGCACTGTTTCAAAAATATATAGCAGGTAATTGTACTGAAGCAGAAAAAGCGCTTCTTGAATCATGGTACCTCCAACATACCCCGGATATTTATCCGGATATGAATGTTGAAGAGCGCTTAGAAGACAAGCAGCAAATACTTGCAGCACTTGAACAAAGTATTGCACCTGTAAAACAAATTGTCTTTTGGCCAAAAATAGCGGCTGTAGCAGCTGTGGTATTCGCATTCGTCAGCTTTGGACTATATACTTATCTGGACAAAAATAAACCTGGACAGCACCATACAGCAGTGGCAAAAACGGATGTCCAACCCGGAAGAAATAAAGCAGTACTTAGGCTGGCAAATGGTCAAACTATTAATTTAAGCGGCGATAAAAAAGGAATTATCATTAAAGCCGATGAACTAGTCTACAATGATGGCACCCAAATTAGCACCAATGCGCTTAATGCTAAAGCTGCAGCACACAACATCATCAGTACCCCGGTAGGCGGACAATATCAGATCATTTTGCAAGATGGGACTAAAGTTTGGCTTAATTCGGCTTCATCATTAAGCTACCCGACCAGCTTTATGGGTAAAGAACGGAAAGTAGAAATTGCGGGCGAAGCTTATTTTGAAGTTGCACAAAATAAAGCTATGCCTTTTAAAGTGATGACTAAAGGTCAAACTGTAGAAGTATTGGGCACTCATTTTAATGTAATGGCTTACGAAAATGAACAGGCCATAAAAACAACACTACTCGAAGGATCAGTAAAAGTAAGCAACCAATCAGCCGCTAAATACCTCGTTCCAGGACAACAGGCTCAGGTAGCTGGACAGCACATTACAATTGCCAATCATGTCGATTTAGAGGAAGTCGTTTCCTGGAAAAATGGGTATTTCAAGTTTAATGAAGACATTAAAAGCATCATGAATAAAATTGCCAGATGGTACGATATAGACGTAGTATACAAGCCTGGAGTAGATTTAAACCAAACCTTTTCAGGTGAAGTCTCTAAAACCAGAAATGTGTCTGCCCTACTAAAGGTGATGGAACTAACCGGAAATGTAAACTTTAAAATTGAAGGAAGGAGGATCATCGTTATGCCATAAAACTACACATAAAGATGACCTTAAAAAGAAACCGGGAATGATTGGACTCATCCCCGGCAGAATTGTAAGGGCTCTAAAAACCGCGGCTTAAGCGGGATTATTATTGAATTGACAATTATCTAAACCCTAACTATCAAATGTATGATTTTTTACCTAAACGTTAAACGTGGTGGAAGCCACAGTATTATACGAAAACTCATCATGCGGATCAACTTATCCATATTTTTCATCTTACTAGCCATGATCCAAGTATCGGCCAGGGATGCATTCGCACAAAAAATTACGCTGGATAAAACCAATACCAGCCTTAACAAAATTATAAAAGAGATTCGCGCACAAAGTGGATACGACTTCTTTTATAACAATGCGCTAATTGTAAAAGCAAGACCGGTATCTATTCATGTTAGAAATGTATCGCTCGATGAAGCGCTACAAAAATGCTTTGCGAATCAAACATTTACTTACCGTATTACCGACAAAATGGTAATCATTATGGAAAAAGAAGAAGCTGCACCTACGCATACAACACTTGTACAAGAATCCATTACTGGAAAGGTAGTTGATACCACCGGGCTGCCTTTACCGGGTGCCACAGTAAGGGTAAAAGGTAGTACTAAAGTGACCATAACTGATGCTAGTGGCACATTTATTTTAAAGGATGTGAAAGAAAATTCGATCCTGGAAATTTCTTATTTAGGTTTTATAACCCGGGAAATAAAAGCCACAGCCAACATCGGTAAGATTATTTTACAGGTTGCACAATCAGGATTAAATGAAGTTGTAGTCACCGCAATGGGCATATCCAGAGAGAAAAAAGCACTAGGCTATGCGGTACAAGAAGTAAAGGCGGAAGAGCTGACCACTCGTCCAACTAATGCTTTGAGTGCCATTTCCGGTAAGGTATCTGGCCTGCAAGTCATTTCCTCTGGAGGTAATATGGGTGGTTCAACACGTGTCTTACTCCGCGGTATCAATTCTATAACTGGCAGTAACCAACCTTTATATGTAATTGATGGCACACCGATAGACAACTCAGACCTGAACACCTCTTCCACCGTAAATGGAAGTGCTGGTAAAGATGTAGGGAACATGATACAGGATCTGAATCCTGATGACATAGAAAACATTTCAGTCCTAAAAGGACCTTCTGCTGCCGCACTATATGGCTCGAGAGCTGCCAACGGAGTAATTTTAATTACGACTAAAAAAGGAAGTAAGAACGAAAAATTCGAGATTACCCTAAATACCGGAATTGATTTAGAGAACATTATCCGACTACCTACAAGACAGCATCTATACGGACAAGGCTATGCCAATACCTTTGCTAAGGCCACAATTAACGGAAAGGAATATAATATCGTAGATTATGCTGCTGATGAAAGCTGGGGGCCAAAATTGGATGGAACGCCTGTATTACATTGGTATAACCTGGATCCAGAATATCCTGCCGATTATCTAAATCCACAGCCATGGGTTTATCCTAAGAATGATGTCAACTACTTTTTCCGCACCGGTATTGCCAATACCAATAACATTGCGGTTAGTGGATCTAGCGGCCAAACCAATTACCGTTTATCCTATACCAATAAAAATGTACGTGGTACAATTCCAAATTCCAGTTTAGGACGTAATGCCGTAAACTTTTCAGGTTCTACACAACTAGGCATTGTAAATGTATTCAGCAACCTGAACTATGTCAAAAACAACACGCTGGGCAGACCCTGGACTGGGGCATCCAACCGGAACATCATGCTCGAAGCCTTCCAATGGGGCGGAGTACAGGTGGATTACAAAAAACTAAGCGAATACAAAAGAGCCGATGGTACTGCGCGCCCATGGAACAGAACAGGATATCAGAATACAGCTACTGACGAAGCAACCCGATTTATTGACAACCCATACTGGTCTGCCTACGAAAGTTACATGGAAGAAAATCGCGATAGAATTTATGGAAATATGGGCTTCACAGTGGATGCCAATAGCTGGCTTAAACTAACTGGAAAAGTACATGCCGACATCTACACTTCTGAGTACCAAGACCGCATAGCGGTATATTCACGTTCTCAATCACAATATCAGGAGTATACCAATCATTTTAACGAATTCAATTACGAGTTCCTGGCTTCAGCAAAGAAAAGCTGGGCAGATTTTTCCCTATCGGGTAATATTGGGGGAAACATCAGAGATCAAAAACGCCGTATTAGTGATGGATTAACTCAAGGGGGTCTCATTATCCCGCAATACTACAACCTTAAAAATGCACCTATCGTGCTAAACAACAATAACTTTTTCCACAAAAAAGTCTATTCTTTATACGGCAGTTTCTCGGCCGGATGGAAAGGAATGCTTTACCTCGATGGAACTTTGCGTAACGACTGGTCTTCGACCCTTCCTGTAGACAACAATTCATTCATTTACCCATCACTTACCGGAAGTTTTGTATTTAGTGAACTTGCAGGTTTAAAAAAACAAGAATGGCTTGATTTTGCCAAAGTACGTTTAGGCTGGGCACAGGTTGGTAATGATACGGACCCATATCAACTACTCCCCGTTTTTGAAGCGCAACAACCATTTAATGGAACTGCGAATTATCGTTTGCCAGTTACACTAAATAATCCGTTGTTAAAACCTGAGATTACCAGTTCTGTAGAAACAGGGATAAATGTACAGATGTTTAAGAATCGTTTAGGGCTTGATGTAACGTATTACAACAACAACAGTCGCAACCAAATTCTTCCTGTACCGATGTCTGCCGCCTTTGGATATGACAACAAAATACTAAACGCGGGAAAAATAAACAATAAAGGTATAGAGGTGACCTTAAATGGCACACCGATAAAAAGTAGCAACTTTGAATGGAACAGTACACTGAATTGGTCTAGAAACCGGAACAAAGTGGTTTCCTTAGACAAAGGTGTAAACACTCTTGAACTCAGCAACCTGCTGGTAACTTTGGTAGCACAGGAAGGCAAACCTTACGGACAGATAATGGGGAATGACTTTGTGTATGCGCCAGATGGACAACGCGTGGTACAGGCAGACGGCACTTACCTTAAAACCTCACAACAAGTAGCATTAGGAAGTGTGCTACCCGATTATTTGTTTGGTTTTCAAAATACTTTCACTTATAAAAAAATGCGCCTCAGCTTCCTCATAGATGGGAGAATGGGAGGAAGTTTCTTCTCCCAGACCTATAAAGTAGGCATGTATGCGGGCGTATTGGATAAAACTGCAGCAAATGGCATCAGGGAAACTGGCATTGTTGTAGATGGCGTAAAAGCCGATGTAGCTTTCCATCCTGATGGTTCGTATACAGTGACCAATACCCGTAAAAACGACACTAATATATCGGCACTGGCCTGGGCAAGGAATGAGTACAATGGACCAACTACTTTTAGTGTGTTTGATGCTTCATATATTAAGCTAAGAGAGCTTACCCTGGGTTATACTTTCGACCTGAAAAAGAACAGCGCAATTCGCTCCCTTGGTCTTACTGCCTACGGAAGAAACCTTTGGAACATCTATACCAAAAGTAAATACATTGATCCAGAATTCACCAATAGTGGCGGAAATGTACAGGGCATAGAGGGCGGTAATATTCCAGTCCCTATTACCTATGGTTTAAATGTAAGTGTTAAGTTTTAACCCTAAAAATTACTGAGATGAACTTTTATAACAAAATATCAGCCATTGCACTCTTGTCTTTTACTGCATTTATTTCATGCAAGGATGAGAACCTGGCCGAAATCAATATAGATCCCAACAGACCGGGCAATGTGACTACTCCTACCTTAATTTTATCTGCTGAAAAACAAATCATGGACAATGTGAGGAATCTGGATTTCTCCTTGAATGGCACCATGCTGTTTGCACAGTACTACAGCCAGAATATTTATACAGATCAAAGTCGTTACGATCTTCCAAAGAGCACTTCGGATCGCTATTGGGCTGATGGGTTTAAAGCTTTAAACAACTTAAATGAGATCATTAAGCTCAACACCAATCCAGCCACTAAAGCCATTGCCGCTGCTGGTACTATTGCAGGTACAAATGCCAATCAGATTGCGATTTGTCGTGTACTAAAGGCCTTTACCTTTCATTCCCTAAGTGATGCTTTTGGCGATATACCTTACCAATCGTTCGGTAACGCAGATCCTTCATTTGAAGCTTTGCAGCAAAACCCTGACAATTATACCCCGAAGTATGCTACTCAGGAAAAAATTTATACGGACCTGCTGAACGAACTGAAACAGGCGGCTGATACCTTATGGAAATATTCGACAGCCAACACTTTTGGCGCTTCGGATATTATATACAAAGGCAAGAATGAAAACTGGGCAAGATTTGCCAACTCATTACGTCTACGCCTGGCTACCAGAATCCGTACTAAATTACCTACGCTTTCGCAGCAACATTTTGCAGAAGCATTAGCACAAGGTGTATTTACATCCAATATACATACTGCTGCTTTTAAATACAGTACATCGGCGCCAAACGAAGCTCCGCTTTACAAAGCAACGATTACCGCCAACCGTCAGGATTTTGCGGTATCACACATCCTCATCAATTCCTTAAAAGGAGAATTGGGCCCTTTTAACACTTTAGATCCTCGTTTACCGATCTATGCAAAGCCTAATAAAAACAATGAGTATGTAGGTCAGCCTTATGGTTTACCATTAGAAGCTGCTGGGATTAATAAACCTGCCGACATCAGTTTACCAGGTACGTTGGTTAATGCGGCTGATTTTAGTGAAGTACTTCAGGAGTATGCAGAGGTAGCATTTCTAATCTCTGAATATCAAAACTGGAGCGATAGCGAATACAAAAAAGGAGTCGTAGCTTCCCTAACCCGCTGGGGCATTGCAGAACCAACCGCACAGACTTATGCAAACAATCTACCTGCAGCAACTAAAGAGAGGGTGTTAACACAAAAATACTTTGCCCTTTATACCCAAGGACTTGAATCCTGGTCGGAAATTCGCCGCACTGACTTCCCTAACTTTTTGGTTAAACCAAACGATGTGGTATGGACAAGGGTTACCCCTACAGAAACCTTTAATTACGTTTTCAAACCAGTGTTTGGAAATGGCATACCTAAACGCATCTATTATCCAATAAAAGAACAAAGTGTAAACAAAAACAACTACCAGCAGGCGCTTGCTGCCCAAGGAGATGATGTGATTACGACTCCCATCTGGTGGAATAAATAAATACAGCTATGAAAACACTATTAGTTTACCTAATCTGCTTATTCCCTGCCATTTTAATGGCTCAGGATAGCAATCCTGATGATAGAGGATACAAAGTAAAGCTGGGTGATCAGGCCCCCAATGATTTTAAACTGGTTTTATCCAACGGGGAAACGACTAGCCTATCCAAATTGAAAGGAAAAGTAGTTGTTCTACAGTTTACTGCTAGCTGGTGCGAAGTATGCCGTGAAGAAATGCCACATCTGGAAAAGGATGTTTGGCAAGCGTATAAGGATAAAGGACTAATGCTAATTGGTGTAGATCGTGATGAACCCCTAAAGGTTGTGCAAAAATTTGCAAAGGACATGAAAATCACTTACCCATTGGCACTTGATCCTGCTGCAGATATTTTTGGTCGCTTTGCAGATAAAAAAAGCGGCGTGACCAGAAATGTAGTAATCGATCAGCAGGGCAAAATTGCCTACCTGACACGGTTATACAATGAAGAGGAATTTAAAGGTATGCTTGCCGCAATTGAGAAATTGCTGAAATAGTAAAGTAACACAACTGAAAACGGCTAAGAACGGATGTTCTTAGCCGTTTCTTTTTCTAGTATTTCAATTGCAGCCTAAGTTTTGCCGCTTCTGCTTTAGAAAGCACTACCGGGTTAAAAACAATGGCACTAAGCGGTACATCATTTTTATCTGTGGCCATCTGATTAATCGCATCTGCTACTTCCATTCCGCCTACTATTTCTCCAAAAATGGTATAATCCTGATCCAGATTTGGTGTGCCTCCTATTGTTTTATAAACTGTTCTTTGCGCTTCCGGGATCTTTCTGTTTTTCTTCTGCTCAATGGCATCCAATTGTGCATCATTTTGTTTTTTGCCTACTACCAGATAAATCTGTGTAAAGTATGATGCTTTATCAGAATTGTCATCTCTTCCAGCCCCCAAAGCTCCCTTTTTATGAAATAGCATAGGTTTAATCTCCGCCGGGAACCGCTTTGTACCTAGCTCAGGATGTTGTTTCTCTCTATTCAAAATGGTATCATCCAATTCGCCACCTTGACTTACAAAGGATTTTATAACCCGATTAAATTCGGCGTCTTTATACAATCCTATTTTAATGCCGTTTAAAAACATATCCCGATGCTTTGGCGTTTCATCGTACAGCATAATCGTGATGTCACCTTTATTGGTTACAAAACGTACCAATGTAGATTGCGCTTTTGTTAACGTAACAAGCAGAATAAGGGAAAGGGAGAGTAATAGTTTTTTCATTGGTAAATAAATCATTATGTAATTAGTTACTTCTTCAAACAGAGCAAATGCGACAATAACACGACCGGCACGACAATACCAGGCAACAGCGTATAAGGAAATTGCAAAATGGCCAGATTTGGCTGATCAAATGCCAATTGTTGTATAGGTGATGGTGCAGATAAAATTGCTGTACCTACAATTATTGCTAAAAACACAATTCCAACTATATTCCACAGCCGAAAGAGATTTTGATTCATCTCCTTTTCGGTAATTATAGTCCAACCAAGTATCAGCGCAGCTGAAATTCCCATTAAGATGTCAAAGTTCCAACCTGCAAAGGTCATAATCTCCGGAATCTTACCTTGAAGATACAATTGAAACAAAACCAATTCTACTGGTATCCGCAAAATATGGATGCCAATCAGGTAATTTCTCCTTAGCCCAACCAATTCGATCTTTCTAAAAGAATAGACCACAAAAATCACCGCAGGTATAATAACCAATAATATTCTTGGCGGCATCCCAGTCGTATCCTTAAAAAATCCAAGCCAGGATAGCAAGGCTATAGCCAGTATCCAACATAGATATAATAAAAATCTTTTATTTTGTTTCCCGGCGCCAAGATAAAACAAGACAACAGATAGGCAGGTTACGATCATAAATGCAATTTCTGTCATCATGTTTCAAGTGTCTTTTTTTAACTATAATTATTTATTGGAAAGTAAATATAGTATTCTTTGGATGATTGTCTAATTTGCAAGATGAAGTTCATTAGAATCGCCCCACATCCCAATCTAACACAGCTCATTGAATGTTATTGGATGATGCAAAGCGATGATCCAACTCCCAGGATAGAAAAGATCATTCCAGATGGCTTTACCGAGCTGATCTTCAATTATGGAAGTGTCTATAAAGCAAAAACAGATAAAGAGTGGCATGTACAAAGCCCAAACTTATTAGCCGGGCAGATCAGCAGCTATTTTTACCTCGAAAACACCGGACCTACAGGATCTTTTGCTATCAAACTGAAACCGGCTGCATTAACTCAGCTATTTAACCTAAACATGCAGCAGTATCTGGATAAAATAGTTGATCTAGATACTTTCCCCAATCAACAGCTCTCTACCTTAAAAGACAAAGTGCTTCCATTCGAAAATGAGGACCAGCTTAAACTTGTTTTAGATAATTACTTTATTGAACTCAATAAAAACGTACCCGAAAATCCGCTAAAAGATACACTAGACCTCATATTTAATTCAAATGGAATGATCTCTGTAGCTGAGATGACTGCAGTTGCAAGGTTTGGTGAACGCCAATTGGAACGCTTGTTTAAAAAACACATCGGACTTTCGCCGAAATATTATGCCCGCATCATTCGGTTCAATTACATTTTTCAATTGATCAAATTAAAAAATAGCAGCTGGGCGGAAATTGTTTACCAATCTGGTTATTACGACCAATCACACTTTATCCGCAACTTCAAAGCTTTTACAGGTGAAGACCCTTCCTCCTATTTCTTTGAAGAGAAAAACATGGCTAATTTTTTCTTAAACAAGTAAATGAACCGAGTCGGTTTTGTACAATACTACTGAATTGACCATACTTATATTTGGTTAAAAAAACATTATGAGAACAAAAAAGCTACTTATTATCATCGCAATCTTACTAATGATGTCCGCTGCTTATGCACAGGAAACCAACAAACAGAAATTCAAAAAATTGGAATGGCTGGTGGGCAAATGGATTAGAACCAATCCCGAAGCTGGACAAGCCGGTTATGAAACCTGGAATAAAGTAACAGATTTAAAACTTAGTGGGAAGGGCGTAACACTAAAAGGAAAGGAAACCATTTTCTTAGAGCACCTTGAGTTTATCGTAAAGGGGAAAGATATTTTTTATTCAGTGCTAGTTACAGGTGAAAAGCTGCCAACTTATTTTAAACTGACAGCTTTAAGTGCTAATGGCTTTACCTGCGAAAATCCGAAGCATGACTTCCCTAAAAAAATAACTTACCAGCGCAACGGGCAGAAGGTAAAGGCAACCATTTCAGGTAATGGCCAAAGTATGGATTATAATTTTGTGGCGGAAGATTAGCTCCGCCTCAAATATTTAATTACGGCCATCAAATCTTCCTCTCCAAGTCCATCTGCCGCCGCAGCTTCAAATGTGTTTAATAGTGGAGCAGAAAGCGGTGAGTTTAACCCGGCCTCTTTTGCCAGTTTTAGATCTTTAACAATGTATTTTAAAGCAAATGCTGATGGAAAACTATCAGCCAATACAGATGGGATTTTCAATTTAATGATTCCATTTCCGCAAGCACCTTCATTGATAATGGTTAACATATTTTCTTTACTAATGCCATTTTGCTCGGCAAAAAGAACAGTTTCAGCCAATGCCTGAATGTTGATACCCAACAAGTAATTAATGGCCAACTTTGCCGAACTCCCTGCACCCTCAGAACCTAAATACAAAGCAAGTTTCCCCAATACATCTAAAATCGGCTTAGCCTTTTCGAAATCTTGCGCTTCACCGCCGACCAGAATGATCAATTTACCCTCTCTTGCAGGTTGCACACTACCGGAGACCGGAGCATCCAAAAACGACACTTGTTTGGTTCTGCAAAGTGCAGAAAGATAGCGAGAGGTCTCTGGTGCAACCGTACTCATGTCTATGAATAGCTTTCCTGGCTCTGATCCTCCAGAAAGCAAGCCATCAGTCTCATTGTAAACAGATTTCACGGCTACATCATCCGAAAGCATTGTAAAGACTACATCGCAATGCGATGCTAAGTCCTGAAGAGTTTTTGCTGACCTCGCTCCTGCGGCAATTAATTCCTGTTCTTTATCCTTACTGCGGTTAAAAACCGTCAGCTCATATCCAGAGTTGAGGATGTTAAAAGCCATTGGCGTACCCATATTGCCTAGTCCGGCCCAACCTATCTTTAATTTTTTCATATTTTATATCCACCTAAGGAGAGCTACCAAATTTAGCGAACGAAAATTAAAAAAACAGCCTGCCTTTCAATAATTACAGATCACCCGCAGCCGTCCATGATGGATCCGATTTGTAAAAATATTATCAAAATACTTAAATATCATCCAAAAACGCTGACCTAACTCCAGAAAGTTACCTTAAAGGTAACTTTTATTGAACGGCATTTAAGCGGACATTGATCGGACACTGAACGGGCTGAGCCGCTCAGTGTCCGATTAATATTCCTTAATTAGTGGTAAAGTAAATTACTTTTTACTATAGCCAGAGTGAACCCACATAGTAACGGGGGCTGCAGTTAATATTTCCAGAATACCCCTTGTATATATTAAATTTGTAATCCATAATTTCTATTCAATGGTTTCAGAATCGATCACAAGAAAAGCATTCATTCGCAGTTCATCTATTGCAATAGCGGGTGTAATGGCCGGTAGTCAGGATTTAAGTGCAAAACTTGTGTCAGCGCAAGACAGCTTCGACAACCTTTAAAGGAAAATCCTTTGTTCTGAAAAATGTCCGAAATTTGGCAACCGGAAGAAACTTGATAAGTAAATGCAAAAAGCCTTAGATTTCTCTAAGGCTTTTTGCATTTACTCCCCTATAGAACTAAATTTAGCGATTATTCTTATCTTACAATAGTGATAAATCCTTTTAATTTTGGACTGCCATTACCAAAATCAATGACATAGAAATAGGTTCCTTCCTCCAGGACGGCGCCATTTAACATACCATCCCAGCTGTTGTCGTAGCTTTTCTTACTATAAATTTGTCTTCCGGATCGATCAAAGATTTTCACCTCATTATTTGGATAATAATCAAGGTTATCGATCAACCATTTGTCATTATAACCATCACCGTTTGGTGAAAGGATATTGAGTGCTTTAACCTTAGCATAATCATCCAGAATGGTAATGGTAAACTGCTGAACCTGCGTACAACCACTTACATTGCTTACCGTCAGGGTGTACGTGGTGGTTTGTGAAGGTCTGACCGTAAGGACCGCAGTGTTGTGCCCGCTAATAATTCCTGAGGCATTTGCCCATACATAGCTACTTCCTCCTGTCGCACTCAACACAGCGACTTCTCCCTTGCTCATCTGTGTTCCTTTATCACTGCTGATGGATGCAACCGGAAGAGGGTTGACGGTGATGACAAATGACCTGCTAAAGGTATCTGTTCCACCATTAGCCGTCCCACCACTGTCTTTTACCGTTACGGTTATGGTTGCCGTTCCGGACCCTACCCCCTCCTTAATGCGGTAGGTTAGGTTCCCTGTAGCTCCGTTACCGCTTACATTCAGATTTTCAAATAGCGAAGAATTACTGCTGACGCTTAAAGTCGTACTTTGATTGGTCTCAGGACCAGCAGAAATGCCGGTCAGTGGCAAGACTTGTGTAGTTGTGGCATAGCAAATCGCCTGACTGGCAATGGCAGCCAGCGTTGGTACTTCATTGACATCATTTAGGATAATGCTAAGTTCCTTTTCCAACCATAATCCATAGACGGAGTTTGATCTTACCCTGATGTTGTAGTTGGATTTATTCTCGAAATCAAGACTGGCAACTGTGCTGATCTTGTTTCCGCTGATTGCAAACAAGCCATTGTCTGTATCACCAGTTCCAGCAACCAGGCTGAAGGTAAAGGTATCCATTGGATCTTCGGAAACACTACTAAAAGTACCTGCATTCGCTCCCGCAGACTGGTTTTCAAATAAAGGTATCGCAGCTAATGTAATCACATTTGGCGCAGCCGGTTTGATTTTCAGTACCCCAGGAGCATAAGTAATGCTATAGTTGGCAGCAGCAGCCCCTGAGACCGTAATGGCATAATCGCCAATTGGACTATTGGTTGTTGCGGTGGTACTTAACACTGGCTGAACCGAAAGTGACGAATTGTCCTCACCATTGGCAAACCCGGTATATCTGGCTGTTAAGATCGGATTGTCCCTCCCTGAAAATTTCTCTTTGTCTTCTGCTATAACGACAAGTGCCTTTTTTCCAATGCTAAGTACACCGTTGGTATAGGTGATGGCATAATTATCGAGGCCTATTCCGGTAGCTGCAGCGGGAGTAATGGAATATGCGGCTCCTGTTACACTCGCTGTAGCCGCTGCACCACCACTAGTTAAGGTAACTCCCGTAACGGTATTTCCGTTAACTAATCCTACAGGGATAAATTCAGTTCCTGTAAAGGTTACAGCATCACCATAAGTTTTACTTTGGTTATTTGCAATAATGGTCAGCACTTTTTGAGCTACAGTAAGGAGCCCATCTGCATTGGTTAAGGTATAATTGGCCAGTTTACTGTCCGGATCCGTCAGTGTGGCGACAATCGGATAGTTGGTTCCTGCGGTAGCATTGGCCGTAGCGCCTGTACTATTACGGGTTAAGCTGATATTGTCATTGTTCACTTGTCCGGTAATTGAACCGATAAAGTCAAGATTGGTCAGCACCTCACCATAGGCTTTTGAGCGATTGGTATTGACAACGCTGAGGGCTTTTTTATCCACATTTAGCACACCATTTACATAGGTAATGGCATAGTTTTCCAATCCCGTTCCTGTTGCGGCAGCCGGAACAATAGGATATGGGCCGGCGATCACAGTTGCTGTTGTGATGGCACCTGTACTGGTTAAGTTGACACCCGTAACGGCATTTCCGTTGATGAGTCCTATGGTGGTAAATTCAGTTCCTGTAAAGGCTACAGCATCACCATAAGTTTTGCTGCGGTTATTTGCAATAATGGTCAGCACTTTTTGATCTACAGTAAGGAGCCCGTCTGCATTGGTTAAGGTATAATTGGCGAGTTTACTGTCTGGATCCGTCAGTGTAGCGACAATCGGATAGTTGGCTCCTGCAGTAGCATTAGCCGTAGCGCCTGTACTATTACGAGTTAAGCTGATATTGTCATTGTTCACTAGTCCGGTGATTGAACCGATAAAGTCAAGATTGGTCAGCACCTCACCATAGGCTTTTGAGCGATTGGTATTGACAACGCTGAGGGCTTTTTTATCCACACTTAGCACACCATTTACATAGGTAATGGCATAATTTTCCAATCCCGTTCCTGTCGCGGCAGCCGGAACAATAGGATATGGGCCGACGGTCACAGTTGCAGTTGTGATGGCACCTGTACTGGTTAAGTTGACACCAGTAACGGCATTTCCATTGATGAGTCCTATGGTGGTAAATTCAGTTCCTGTAAAGGTTACAGCATCACCATAAGTTTTACTTTGGTTATTTGCAATAATGGTCAGCACTTTTTGAGCTACAGTAAGGAGCCCATCTGCATTGGTTAAGGTATAATTGGCCAGTTTACTGTCCGGATCCGTCAGTGTGGCGACAATCGGATAGTTGGTTCCTGCAGTAGCATTGGCCGTAGCGCCTGTACTATTACGGGTTAAGCTGATATTGTCATTGTTCACTAGTCCGGTGATTGAACCGATAAAGTCAAGATTGGTCAGCACCTCACCATAGGCTTTTGAACGATTGGTATTGACAACGCTGAGGGCTTTTTTATCCACGCTTAGCGCACCATTTACATAGGTAATGGCATAATTTTCCAGTCCCGTTCCTGTTGCGGCAGCCGGAACAATAGGATATGGGCCGGTGGTCACAGTTGCAGTTGTGATGGCACCTGTACTGGTTAAGCTGACACCCGTAACGGTATTTCCGTTGATGAGTCCTATGGTGGTAAATTCCGTAACTGTAAAGGTTAGGGCATCACCGTAAGTTTTGCTGCGGTTATTTGCAACAATGGTCAGCGCTTTTGGGGTGATAGCAAGGTTTACAGCCTCATATGTTAACGCGTAGTTACTGCTCAAGGCCACTGTACCCTGTGTAATTGCATAAGTGTTGATGGTCTCGCCCGGGGTACGGGTCAGTGCACCCGTGAAGGCATCAGAACCAACTAATGAACCGGTAGTAACCGCATAAGTCAATGCTGGATCAGCATCACCATAGATCTTAGTTTTCGCATCTGCTGTTATAGTAACAGGTTTTTTGCTGACAATAAGATTCTGTTCCACCAGACTGGCGGCATCATAATCAGCATCGCCAGCTTGACTAGCTGTTATTTTTGCTGTGCCTGCACTTTTTATCGTTACGGTATTTCCGCTTATGGTAGCAACTAATGTATTGTCAGATATATAGCTGATGGTTAGTCCGGAACTTGCAGTCGCAGGCAAAGTTATGTCAGCATCACCATATATAGTTGCCGAAGGTGCATTAAAGGTAATCGTTTGAGCAGCTAAACGAATTATCGATACCGTATAGGTTTTCGTCGTTGTACCGTCCTGGGCAGTGACCAACGTGGTCAGTGTATTACTGCCCACATTCAGCGCGATAGCACCCGATATGCTGCCGCTTGTTGCCGTAGCCCCGTTCACCATAATGGTTGCATTAGCTTCCTCAAGAGCCGCGGTCACCGTAACCAAGGTTATACTATTGCCAACCGTAGCTGAATAGCTGGTGGTCCCGGAAACAAAAACCGGCGACAAAGTACCTTCGCTGAGCGACAGTGCAGATAGGTTGGCATTGGTAGAGGGCGCTGCCTTAGTTGTAAAGCTTAATACCAAGCCAGAGTTGTCTCCAACACTATTGGATCCATTAACTTTATAGTAATAAGTAGTAGATGCACTTAAGCCTGTTAAAGCCGCGGATACAATTGTATTACTTATTCCTGAAGCCGTACCAGGTGTAGCAGCTATAATTGTTCCTCCCCCGGCGGAAACCACAGATTCATCCGTACCATAGGCAAATGTTATGGTGGTATTCGCAGAATTAGCATTTACTGTTCCATTTAATGTTGCCTCTGTAATGGTAATCACAGTAGCAGCAGCAGTTGTAGTTATTGGTGCCGAAGCAGGAGGTACAAAAATTACCGGATCGGCTGCAGACAATGTAGAAAAAGTGGTACTGGTAAAGGTGTTTTCCAGATACTTATCAACAGTATTTATTGAAGTCCCCGTTGTAACGGTATAAGTAACGTCGGCTTCAGTGGATTTATAGAAAAGTTGCAGCAGGCTTTCAGTGTTGCTATTAAGTTCTGCTGTAAAATAACTAAAGCCCAGGCTTCCCGTAAAGGTTAGCGGGACACTAAATTTATAGCCCCTGCTTATTCCTGATCCCGCATCACCCGTAACAGGTGTGGCTGATTTCTCTAAACTCAGATCAATTAATGTAAGATCAGCTGAAGGCTTTAATCCCAAACCATCTGATGAGAACATCGATCCCGCTTTTATATATATGCCCTCTGTTCCTGCTTTTAACTGTGCTCGTGCGCCTGTTATAAAGGAGTGACTTAAGAGGACTAAAGCTATTATTTTATAATACTTTTTCATTCCCATATCATTACATAGTGATCAATTACTCATCTCAAATGAGCCATAGTATATATGGATTTTCAATAAGAGAGTTTGCTTTAAGTATTACTTCGCGGTAGCTATCATGACTTGCTCCAATGCGTCGAGACGCTGCTTGATCTTTCTTAATTCTGCAGCTTCGGCAGTTAACTGTGTAATTTTTTGAGATTGCTGATCAATTACTATGGTTTGATTTTGGATAATCTCTTTGAGTGCTTTTGGGTCGGCGCCTTTGGCAACCTTCTCCTGCAGTATTGAATTTTCCAGTTTCAGCCCGGCCATTTCTGAAGTCAATTGCCTGGTAAGCGTCAATTGTTCTGCAGAACGTTTCTCTAAGCCTTGCAGCATGATCATCATGATACCGTCCATATCGGCTGTATTCAAAGTCGTATCTGCTCCTATTGTACCTAACTTGTCTTTTCCGAACGCTGAGAAAATTTCCTGTGCCATCGGACCATAATGGCGTATGCTTTTATCCTGAACTTTATAGTTCCATGAACCGATGCGCAATTTGCCTAGCTTTGCTAAAAAATATTCATGATCTGGTTTACTGTAATTTTCCTTCCTGGTAGAATCTGAGACTGAAGCCCATGCATTTCCATTAGCCGCCAAACTAACGCCTATGGTTTTCGTGGTGTTTGTAAATAATCTATATCCGTTTGCGTATCTGGCGCTGAATTGATTATTAAGTGTAGATAACAAACTGTCTGTATTGGATGCATCATTCATTATCATACATCCGGTTCTTCCACCATTAGAAGCCCGATGTCCGAGCGCCACAGAATAATCCGCGTTTGCCGTACACCTATAACCTATTGCTACAGCAGAGGTACCATGGGAAATACTGGTATAACCCATTGCAATGCCATAAGCACTCATCGCACTACATTGATAACCAAGGGCTACGGTATAGTTGCCAGCGGCTTTTGTATTATAGCCGGTAGCTAAGGAGTAAAAACCGTTATAAGTCTCATCCCAGCTATCACTGCCCACTCCCACACCACCTGCCCTGAAAGAACCTTTATATGCATGGAACATCATGCGTTCACCAGATCCGCTTGCTGGTATAGTACCAGTACCAAGAACCCCTTTAACTACGAAGCCCCCCGACTTATCCAGCTGAAGGTTTAAATCTGGAGTAGTAGAAATTGAAGAATTTCTTACACCATATACAGCCACTCCTCCTTCAGACAGGAGTTTCATCCCATTAGCTGTACCATCAAATGATAGCGTCTGAGTATTGGTATTCAAATTGGATGTAAGCGTACTCATACTGCTTATATTTACCCATGCAGTACCGTTGTAGTAATAAAAACCGGGAGTACTATCAGTTTGATAGATCATGAGGCCGGTTGCCGGAGCAGCTGGCCTGCTGGCTAGCGCAATCCTGGGAATTAACAGGCCTTTATTGGTCGAAACAATCTCAAGCTGTGCGCTTGCATGAGGCGTAAGCGTGCCAATGCCCGCCTGCCCTTTAACTAAGCATGTGTTTAAAGTAAATAAAATTGCGAAAACGAAGTAGAGTTTTATCATGATGATTTAATTAATAATTAACAAATAGGGTTAGATTTTTTAAATCCAAATAAAAAATTGGATTTACACAAAATAGCGAAATAATAGTTAAATTTTACACATAAATAGTTAAACTATCAATTTATTATTCGATAAAAAATTTAATCACATATCTATCTAACCCAATCTAAAAATTTTCATGAGTCAAATATTATTAACAACAAAAAATCATTGATAATTAAGAAGTTAAACCACAACAAACAAGAAATATCAGTCACAAAAAATAGGGTTTATTTTTATTTAACACCTAAAACAGCAATGAAACGCAACATAAAACAAGACCCGTTATTATATTTAAAAGAAACAACAATTACCCACATAGATACATTATACTCTTTAAAGATTAAAATACCCACATCCCAGCTGTTCACCACTGGCTCGCCCCTAAAACGTTTGTGGAAAAAATCGTGCTTTCCATCTTTATAGCACTCATTAGGACACAATTTACTATCTTGTAAAAAAAGCAGCAAGAATTTAAACTTATAGTGAACTTTACAGCCTTTGTCACCTTTATAATTGTAACCCTTTTGGTTGCACTGATTTCCTGGTTTAAAACCCGCAGACATAAAATAACCACGTCTGCAGGACTGTTTTTGGCTAACCGCAACCTGAGCTTCACCGCAGTCGGCAGCGCCCTATTTTTCACAAATATCAGTGCGGCGGAATTTGTAGGCAGCAGCGAATCTGTATACCTCAATAACATGACCGTAATGGCCTGGGGAGTAAGTTCTGTATTTGCCATGCTTGTAGTGTCTGAATTTGTAATCCCTGTTTATTTGAAGGGGGCCATGTCTACCACACCTGATTTTTTGGAAAGCAGGTACGATCCACAAACAAAAAAACTGGTATCTCTTCTTTTCCTGATCGGTTATATGGTCAACCTCTTGCCAATTGTATTATACACCGGTGCAATCGCATTAAACGGTCTGTTTCATTTTTCAGACATCTGGAACATCAGTTATGGTAGCAGCATCTGGATCCTGGTTTGGTGTATTGGACTTGTCGGCAGTTTATACTCCATACTTGGCGGACTGAAAGCCATAGTGATTTCAGACCTCGTATTAGGGATCTGCATGTTTACCGGTGCGTTGTTACTGGCCTACTTCGGAATAAGACACGTCGGAAACGGCGATTTTCAAAATGGCATACATACCATTCTTAACTCAAAAACGGAACATTTCAATTCCATAGGAACGGCCAATGATGCTGTTCCCTTTTCGACCATTTTTACGGGTATGATCCTAATGAATCTTTTCTACTGGGGTACAGAACAGGTCATTGTGCAGCAGGCACTGGCCTCGTCCAATCTTGAGACCAGTCAGAAAGGCATTGCGCTCGCCTGCGCAGGAAAACTACTTGGCCCATTGCTTTTTATTTTACCTGGGATTCTCGCCGTTCACATGTACAGCAATATGCAAAATACTACTGAAGTATTTTCGAGGGTAGTGAGCGATGTTTCCCCTCCTGTGCTCAGCGGCTTTATTGCTGCTGTTATCTTCGGTGCGGCAATCACCTCTTTCTCTCCCGGACTTAACAGCGCAAGCACACTGTTCATCTTAAATCTTTACCAGCCGTTTAAAGAAAAAAAGGGTGTACAGCTTACCGAAGGAAATTTGCTCAAAAGCTCCAAACGATTTGAAATGTTCGCCTCCTTACTGGCCATGTTTATCGCTCCGTTATTCATTTTTTCTACTGATAGCTTTTACACCTTTATGCAAAAGATAAATGCTGCATTCAGTATCCCCATCTTTACCATCATGTTTATTGGATTTGTAACCAAAAAAGTTCCACCTATTGCAGCAAAAGTGGGCCTGTCATTTTGTTTTGTCGGATATATACTCACACAAATTGTTTTTGATACCGGCATCCACTTCCTGCACGTACTGGCTATTCTTTTTGTAGTCACTTCAGCCCTTATGCTGATCATTGGAAAACTATACCCGCTGGAAATGCCTTATGTAGCGCAGAACAAATCGGTTGTTGATCTAAAACCCTGGAAAAATCGCCATTGGGTAAACGGCCTCCTCTTACTCATCATGATCCTTTTGTTCCTGCTGTTCTCTCCAATTTATCTTTCATCAACAACCTAATAGCGGCAAGCAATTTTATTTGGTTTTGCTTAAACGGAACAGTTTGGTTTCGTGTGCATCCACACTGCCCCGCCATTTTTTACCTTTTCCGATGACCTTATGTTGCCATAAGTCCCGGATCTGATAATGGTCATTCAATCCAAATCCAGAAAAATCATAATCGGCAATTTGAGTGGTCCCTGCCCGGTTCAATATGGCCAGTGCATAATCCCCATTTTCTAATGGTTTCAGCAATACAGTCCAGGTATCATTATCAACTTTACGGATAGCTTGCTTACCCAAAGGATCCTGATTAATGGCAATCACCTCCTTATTTAATAAAATACGTTTGGTTTCAGCATTCATATTTCTTAAATCATTAGTAGCAGCCAAAGGCGACACCATAATGCTCCATAAGCTCATCTGACTTTGATATTCTGTATTTGTACATCCGCTTCCACCCAGATCACCTGAAGGTCCCTTTTTTCCATTTAAGCCAACCACAAGCATATCCATATCGTTCCAATGTCCCGGGCCTGCGTATTGATCAAGCGATGCATTTAAATCCATGATGTTTAATATTCCCTCTCCACCTTCTTCAACACTTCTTCTTTTCCATTTGTCCCTTACATCATTGGTCGTACGCCACAATTGTCCACCAGCCTGGGCGGCCCATAACCAGGGTTTACGTCCACCCCATTCACATATCCCAAAAGCGATGTCCCGACCGCTGTTCCTTAATGCATCAGCCATCGTTTTATACCGCTGTTTAGCAATTTCCACATCATCTGGAGCACCACAGTAATCATATTTCAGGTAATCTATCCCCCAGTTAGCAAATGCTTTCGCATCCTGCTCTTCAAAACCCAGACTGGCGGTATAGCCTGCGCAGGTAAGCAAGGCAGCATCAGAATAGATACCCAATTTTAGTCCTTTACTGTGCACATAATCAGCAAGGGCTTTAATCCCAGAAGGAAATTTTTGAGGATCGGCAATGATATTGTTCCTGTTGTCCCTTCCCCCCTGCCACCCATCGTCTATAAAAACATAATTATAACCTGCACTTAGCATACCAGTACTTACCATGGCATCCGCCATCTCCTTGATATCCTTCTCATTGATGTTATCCGCGAAATAGTTCCAGGTCATCCAGCCCATCGGAGGTGTCAGGGCTAAAATGGTCCCGTCCTTAGATTTCACCTGGGCACAAATTTTAATACTGAACAGGCAGCATAGTATCAATATATAGTATAATCTTCTTTTCATCTGTGTTATTTATTTTGAAGGGGAGGTACTATCTTCCCATTTATCTGTACGAAAAGGTGATGCAGGCAGACCCGCTCCATTTACCAGGTTACAAACCGGGTTATTGGCCCAGGCATACCTTACCGCAACGGGGTTAAGAACCTCAGTGCTACTTACCACTACCTGGTTTCCTTTTATTTCTGCCTTGGCCCAGTGAAATTTCTGATCAGCACCGGCAATAGCGAAACCTTTCAATTCTGCGCCATTACTGGTTTTTAAGCCTTGAGTGGCATAAAAGTTCAACTTAATGACATTACCCTCTGTTTTAGCAGATTGGTAAACAGGGCCAGTGTAAAGCGTTTTAACACCATAGTTTTTTGCTAGTGCGATTAAAGCCAGTCTTTTACCTACATCTCGTTTGTTTTTCGGATGAATGTCTGTCGCATCACCAATATCAATAGCCACTGCCATTCCTGTATTTGGTAATGAAAGCGCCCCAGATTGTGCATCTCTTAATTCTGCCCATGCAGAAGCCCCAGGTTCTGCATCTGCCTTCATAAAGTTAGCCAGCTGTACAAAATAGAAGGGAAAATCTCCAACTCCCCATTGCTTTCTCCAATCAGTGATCATTGCAGGAAAAAGTGTACGGTATTGATGTGCCCTTCCTGCATTGCTCTCGCCCTGATACCATATAGCCCCTTTGATTGGAAATTGCAAGTATGGATGGATCATTGCATTGTATAATACTGTAGGTCTGTTAGGGCCATTATCTGACATCGGCATAGGTG
This sequence comes from Pedobacter hiemivivus, assembly GCF_005144565.1. Lineage (NCBI taxonomy): Bacteria > Pseudomonadati > Bacteroidota > Sphingobacteriia > Sphingobacteriales > Sphingobacteriaceae > Pedobacter > Pedobacter hiemivivus. Next base: position 397,968 of record NZ_SWDX01000001.1, on the reverse strand, counting down.
CAATATCTTTCAGGTTCATGCCTGTTTTATATTGCCAATCTCCGTTCAGGGAAAGACGCGTTCCGTCCGGAGCGACAAGGGCCATTGTATTCTTATCGCCATATATCCCGCCGCCACCGCCACTATCAAATACCCTCACAACCAGTGCAAACGTACCTGCTTTTACCTTAGTTGCGGGAATAGTATAATTACGTGGCACGTTGTAACCCTCTGTTTGTCCTATTATTTCACCATCAAAAAAAGCAATGTCATTATCATCAATAGGACCTAGGTTAAATTTTAAGGCTTTACCAGCCCAGGCTTGCGGAATGGTAATATTTTTTCGAAACCAAACCACCCCATCAAACTCTGGCATCCCTGCTTGTTCCCACACCGTTGGCAACGACATGACTTTCCATGAAGAAGCATCCAGTGAATTTGCATTCCATGCCGGTTTACCCTGTACCATACCTGCATCTTTTTTGATTACTAACTTTTGCCACGAAGCTAATTGCTCCTCAAAGCTGGAGCCGGTTTTATCCTTGTCAGCATTTTCAATTTTATTTACGGCCTCTACAAAATCAGGTATTGTTTTAAGGGTGGGCGCACTAGTCCATGCTTCAGCTACAGTGCCACCCCATGAAGTATGGATTAATCCAATCGGCACTTTAGTCTTATTATAAATTTCTCTGGCAAAAAAATAAGCCACAGATGAAAACTCGGCAACATATTGTGGAATGCAGGGTTTCCAGCCATTGTTCGTTACTTTAACGTCTTCCAAAGCCGAATTGCTGGTGACATGTTCAACTTGCAAAAGCCTAATGTCTGGATATTTTGCATCAGCAACCTCTTTTTCATAATTGTTGATCTTTCCCCATCCGGCCAAAGGCATCTCCATATTAGATTGTCCTGAACAGACCCAAACTTCACCAATCAGGACATTCATTAAGATGAATGGTTCTCCGTCAGAAATCGTCATCGCATATGGTCCGCCGTAAGATGGCGTAGCCACCATGATCTTCCAGTTACCAAATTCATCGGCTTTTGATGTATAACGTGCCCGGCTCCAGGTTGTGCTGATGGTTATCGTTTTGCCAGGATCAGCTTTACCCCAAACAGCAGCCTTGGTTTTTTGCTGAAAAACCATGTTATCACTAAATACAGATGGCAACTTTACTTTGCCTAGCACATCACAGCTTATACAAAGCATTACGGCAAATGCTATAACTGATAAAAGTTCTTTTTTGATTTTAAGATTAAACATCATGTTCATTACAGGAATTTGGAATATTGTTTAATTTACGACATCAATTTTTAAAATCACACTTGTTCTCAATGAATTTACATCAGGATTGAATCCTATTTTCATTAAGAAATCGCCAGTATAACTTGCTTCCTCTTTAATGCTGGATTTTGTACCAGGATAAAGGTTTATTTCCTGGATCTTGTATCTTTTTGCCGGATTAAGCCCCTTTAAAAGAATAGGAAAACTGCTGTTCGCACCATACCTGTAATTGACAAGGTAGTTGAAGATTACGCCGGATGATTTATTTTCATCAAGATAAAGCATCGAAGCAACATTGGATTCTTTTGGATTGGATAAGCGGTATTGATCTCCCTGCCAAATGACATCCTTGAGTTTATTGTAATTCTTTATCGCCTCCTGGCAATATTTAAGATCAGCAGCACTTAGTTTGCTCACCACAATATCAAAACCCAGTTTGCCCATCATAGCTACATCTGTCCTGAATTTTATAGGCTGTTTGCCCCAGTCTGTAACATGGTTTGAACTGGCTATGGCCGGATAAAAATAAGAATATTCCCATTGCATAAAAATACGTTCCAGCGGATCTGTATTGTCACTTGGCCAAAATTCTGTAAAATACTGCAATGCGGCATAATCAACCCTGCCACCACCACCAGAGCAAAGCATCATCGGTACCTTAGGGTACTTTGCCCTGATCCGTTCTAATACTTTATACAAACCCCTAACATATTCAATGTAAAAATGGGATTGGTCTTTAATTGTCGCAGAATGGGCATTAAAAATTACAGCATTACAATCCCATTTGATGTAGGCCAGATCGGGGTTCTTTGAAAAAAGTCCATCCACCACTCCATACACAAAATCTTGCACTTCCGGATTGGTCAGATCAAGTACCAGCTGGTTCCTGAAATAATGCTCAGCTCTGTTGGACTGTTTAACTACCCAGTCGGGATGCTTTTCGTACAATTCACTTTTGGGGTTAACCATTTCAGGCTCTATCCAGATACCAAATTTAACCTGGTTATTTTGAGCCTCTTTTACCAAGGAGGCGATACCATTTGGCAATTTCTTTTTATTTTCCTGCCAGTCGCCTAATCCCGCGACATCACCGTTACGAGGGTATTTGTTGGCAAACCAGCCATCGTCCAGTAAAAAAAGATCTACCCCCAGTTTCTTTGTGTCTTTTAAAAGACCTGCGAGCTTATTTTCATTAAAATCGAAATAAGTAGCTTCCCAATTGTTTAAAAGGGTTAAACGTGTACCCTTTCCGTCTAATAATTTGTAGTTTCTGGCCCATTGCTGCAGATTCCTGCTGGCCACTCCTTTACCATCCGTAGATAACGTATATAGGAATACCGGAGTTACAAAAGCCTCATTTGGTTTTAATGTATAGGTTGAAGCATAATTATTTATCCCCGAAATGATCCTTAAGTTTTCCTGGTAATCAACTTCCAGATCGGTACGAAAATTACCGCTCCATTCCAATGAACCAAATAAAACAGTCCCCTCGTCTTCTGTTGCAGGTTTACCTAGTGACACCATAAACACTGGGGGCTGGAACAAATTAGCCCTTGTGCCCAATTTGCTGTCCAACGTTTTAATGCCATGTGTGAGTTTCGATTCTTCAGCTTGCATCTCTTTAGCCCAATCACCATGATATTGGTTTAACCAATAACCCGAACTTTTTACATACAGGTTTGCTGAAGCAAATTTATGTAAGGTAACATTGCCATTTTCCTGATGTTGAATGGATGACCATTGTTCTACCACGTCTTCTTTAAAATAAGTTTTATAGTAGAGTGTTACAGAGAAATCGTACACAGGATCTTTTAAAACAATGCTAAGCAGGGAAACATTATCGTCAATTTGTTTTAAAGTATGACTTACATATTTCAGATCCAGCGAATTGTTACCATCAGCATGGGTCAGACTGAGCGCAGGTTCGACCAAATTCCTGGAACCAGATGGGGTATAGGCAGAATTGAGTATCCCCGTATAATCTGAAGTTTGCTTATACAAGGCCGGAACCTGCGAGTATTCGCTGTTGTTTGTTAATTTTTTACCAAAATAAATAGTCCCCAGATCCTTATTGACATCGACTTGCAGTACAAGTACATTACGCTGTGTTTCTATAGGGATAACAACAGATTGTGCCGCTGACCTGAAAGAAATGGCAACAGAGAAAAGCAACAGTAAACAGAAAGGGATAAGGGTAGTATGTAATCGGACTTTAAACATTATAAAATGGTTTTATAGCTTATATAATTTATTTCGTTATTTTAATCAGTGTCGCGTCACCGGCTGCCAGTACAAATTCGGCGGCGCTAACAGGAGCGCTTGATTTATGTGTAAAAAGATCTTCCAATTGATACCCGATAAAAGATTTTAACCCGATGGCAGTTGCGTTGACCACAAACTTTTTTTCTTTATCCCCATAATTGAAAATAGCCAGGTAATGCGTATTACCTGATTGTTTAACAAACATTTCTGAGGCCTCTTTATCTGCTTCAATTGGCATAAAGGACTTTCCATCTCTGATTACAGCTAACAAAGCCTTATTTTGGAACAGCTCTGCTGCACGTTCTGTCCAAGCCCCTTTCGCTGAAAAATCATCGCCAACTATAAAAGTACCGGTAACAATTGCAGAAAGTGTCCTAGCTCTATTGGCACCTATACTTTCGGCACCAAGCACCACATGATCTGCATCCATATAATCATACAAATGGGTTTGCCACCAGCCATAGGTAAGGCTGTTGAGTGTATACTTTGTATCTTTTATAGATTTAAAGGCATCACACGCGATCCTTCTCATATGGATGTACCTGCCTGAGGCCATGGTTGGAGAAATAGCCGCATAGACCAGCATTTTATCATCAAGCTGTTTGAGCAGAAAGGACATCCCCACTTCATAAGCCTGCATTCCCGTACTGATTTTCGGATCATAAAAATGATCTGATTCTATGGCAGCATGCCCCAGAAAATCGATTTTGATCATTTCATATCCGCATTCTTTTAGCTTTCCAATAACCAATGCGATCCTTTGTTGTGTACCCGGATGCGTTGGATCAAGTGCCCTCGCCCCATCAAGATCATGGTAACCCGCCCCGACTTTAGTCCAGAGTTGAGAAAATTTGTAATTCCCGCCTTCTGCTCTTCTATCTCCACCCGACTTAAAGCCCCAATCGGTAAAAGGGGCCCAATAGATGCCAGGTTTTAATCCCCGCTTTTTAACATAATCCGCAAATTCTTTTAGCTTTGAATAATCACCTTCCAATCCGCCTTTCAGCATATTGTCCCAATAAGAATCTAAATCTATATAAATGGTACCCTCACTTCTGAAAGCTTTCAGGCTGTCAGCAAAAAAATCGGTGACCTTTACAATTTTATCAAAGGAAATTTTTTCCTGCATAGCGCCCCAACTGTTCCATCCCAAAGGGGTTGGATGCTTCCACTTAAAAACAATCGGTGGTTCTGCAATTCTGTTTGCTTTTGCATAAGCGTTCATCCCTATTCTCCAATCCTCAAATAAGCCATAAAAAATCATAGGTGACTTCACAATATGACCTTTTAAAACTCCATGAGGGATGACATCCCTTGTAATATCTTTTTCCGTGAAGCCGGCTTGTACTTTGATAAAAGTGTTACCCCCGGTATCAATCCCGGTAGTGACGCCAGTTTTCCATACGCGATGATTTACTGAGCCAGAAATTACGCCTTTGAATGAAGTGTTGTCATAGATTACACCAACCTCTGCGCTGAGCTGCTGCTCATTTTTTGACAATTGTTTCGAGTTATAGCTGATAAAGGTATCGTTATCGAAAGGAACAAATACACTTCGGATCTCTTTGATCCCATTCAAAATAGGAAGTCCGCCCTGAACAGGGATCATTTCATTGCTGCTGACACTAGCACCTGCAATCTCAATTTCACATAAAAAATAAGGTAACTGATCATAGGCATAAAATATCTGCTTCATATCAGGTCTTCCAGCTCCCTTAAGTTCAATAGTGTGCTTTACACCTTTTCCGAATTGATCCGAAATCTTAGTACTGGAATAATTCCGCTGTAAATAATCCTTTGAGCTGTAGAGTTTGTTATTTTCTTTAAAGGTTGAAAATCCGTCTTTTAAAAACTCATCGGAATTCAGATAGGCACTAAAAGTTCCGGACTTCAGGTCGTAAATAATTTTTCCAGACCTGCCAAACTTAAAAGTAATGGCATTGGCATGGCTCAGAAAAAAGACCAGGAAGAACAGACATGAAAGTAATTTAATTTTTATCATTTTATGGTTTCATTTGTGTGTGTTTTTGCAGGCTTCTTATCAATTATAGACGCTGAGCCAGTATTTCTTTTAGTTCGCCATTTACTTTTATTTTTACTTTTTGTGGCTTTGGCGAAGCGATACGGTAGTTCACAATTTTGCCATCCTTCCAAGTCATGTCTACTGTAAAATTACCCCTGGCTTTGAGGCCTTTTATATTTCCATAGCTTTTCCACGCATCAGGTAGTGCCGGCAACAGCTCGATAAAGCTGTCATGGCTTTGCAAAAGCATTTCGGCAATACCAGCAGTAGCACCAAAATTACCGTCAATCTGGAAAGGCGGACCTGCCGACAACATGTTGGGATATACCCCACCGCCTGCGCCGTAATTGATATCCGTCCTTAATGTTGGTTTCAAAATCTCTTTCAACAATTTAAAGGCACGGTTCCCATCCTGCAGTCTTGCCCAGAACAATAGCTTGTAGGCTATTGTCCAGCTTGGTCCGTCATCGCCCCTAACCTCCAACGTTCTCTTCGCGGCTGTAGCCAGTTCTGGTGTAGCAGTTGGTGTGATCTGCGAGGCGGGATACAAACCATATAAATGAGAAATATGTCTGTGTTGGAGATCAGTTTCTTTGTAATCTTCCAGCCATTCCTGAATGCGTCCGTCTTTACTGATGATCCCAGCAGGTGGTACTGATTTTAATTTCTCCTGGAGTTCTGCTCTAAATGCAGCATCGGTATTTAACAGTTTTGATGCTTTGATCACGTTTCCGAATAGTTCCCTTACTATCTGGTTGTCAATAGTTGGTCCCATAGAAATACTCGCGGTTTTTCCATTGGGAAGATAAAACGAATTCTCGGGCGACACCGACGGTGAGGTAACCAGCCATCCCGATTTCGGATCTTTGATCTGGGCGCTTTTGTAAAATTCCGCAGAGCCCTTCAATATCGGATAGATACTTTTAAGGTATTTTAAATCCTGACTAAACTCATAATGTTCCCATAGGTTATTACACAACCATCCCGATCCGGCATTGGAAGCTCCCCAGGAAGCACTTTCTCCTGGCTCTGTAAAACCCCAAACATTGGTGATCACATGCGCAATCCAGCCATCTGCATTGTAATAGGCTTTCGCTGTCCTTTCACCTGGTTTCACCAAACTCCTTACTAGTTCTGCCAAAGGCAGGTTCAGTTCAGAAAGATTGGCCACTTCAACTGGCCAGTGGTTCATCTGTACATTTACGTCCAAATGGTAGTCCCCGTTCCAAGGTGTATTTATTTCTTTGGCCCATAACCCTTGCAGATTTGGGGGCAGCAACCCTATCCTGGTACTACTGATGCTTAAATACCTACCGAACTGAAAAAACAGTGGAACAAGAGATGGGTCTCTATCAAAACTTTTATAAAAACCTTCCAGCCTTATATTGGTAGGAAGATTTGCAGATGCTCCTTCGCCGAGGTTGATGCTAACCCGTTTAAACAGCTTGCCATAGTTTGCAATGTGTTTACTTTTCTGTAACTCATATGGTTTTTTAATGGCTGCAGCCAACACCTGTTTTGTTTCCTCTTTAAAGGGGCGATTTTTGAAATCTGTTGCCGCGGAAACATAAATAATAATTTCAGTAGCATTTTTAACAACCAGCGCATTGTTTTCAGTGCTCAGTGTTCCACCTTTTAGTTTGGCATTAACTCTGGCCAGGTACTGCATCCCTTTACCATCTGTCCCATTATCCAGCTGCCCTGACATCTGTAATTCATTGCCTTCTGTTTTTACCACATATCTTTCAGGTCTGTTCAGCATAATTCTGCAATTCAGCTGGCCCGGCCGATCGGCAGTTAACCGGATCACACTTACATCATCGTCAAAACTGGTAAAGTATTCCCTTTTATAGTTTACTCCATTTACATTGAAGCTGCAAACGGCGATAGCTTGTTCCAATGACAATTCCCGGTGATATTGTTTTGCTTCAGGTTGGTTTGAACCGATACCATTATAATTGAATTCAAGTTCCAAAGCCCCCAGGGTTTGGTATTTACCCCATTGCGCCCCCCCTGAACCAGGGCCTTTACAAACAAAATCCCTGTTTACCAAATCCTGCGCCTCCTCATTTTTTCCCTCAAGAATGAGCTGTCTTATTTTAGGCAAACTTTTATAAGCTTCATAATTGTTGGCATCCTGTGGCCCACCGGACCACAGGGTAATGTCATTCAGCACTATTTTCTCTTTTGATACACCTCCATCAGGGGTCATCCCCAAACGTCCATTCCCTAACGGAAGTGTCTCCTCCCACATTTTTGCGGGTTCATTATACCATAATCTTAGTTTCTGTTGTGCAAACATATGGTTTGCATAAAGCATTAAAATCAGCGTAAAAATATTTTTCAAGAGTTTAATAGTCATTATTATTTTTTCTTTACGATCACGTCTTTAAAAGAACCATTTACTTTTATTTTCATTGTTGAAGCTTTTGGGCCGCTTAAATTATAGCTGGTAACCTTACCGTTCTCCCACTTAAAGCTTACAGTAATGTTTCCCCTGGCTTTTAAACCTTTAATCTCCCCATAACTCTTCCATTGATCAGGAATCGCGGGCAAAAATTCTATAAAACCTTCATGACTTTGTAAAAGCATCTCAGCAACTCCGGCAGTATAACCAAAGTTACCGTCGATTTGAAAAGGTGGGTGGGCGCAAAGTAGGTTTGCATAAATACCACCGCCCTGATTGTAATCAATTCCATCGCCACCAACAAGGGTGATAAAGTTTTTTAAGATTTTATAAGCATGGTTTCCATCGTGCAGCCTAGCCCAAAAATTCATCTTCCAGGCCATGGACCAACCCGTGGATTCATCGCCCCTGGCAGTTAAACTTACTTCTGCCGCCCGCGCTAGTTCCGGTGTTTTGCTTAGGCTAATTTGCCTGCCTGGATGCAATGCAAATAAATGCGAGGCATGCCTGTGTTTATCATTCTGATCGTCCTTGTCTTCCTCCCACTCTTGTAATTGCCCCCATTTACCAATCTTAGGTTTTAAAAGATGATCCTTAAGGGCTGCGATGTGATTGCGATAGTCAGTATCTATTTTTAAAGAATCCGCAGCCTCAATGTAATTGGTAAACAAGTCGTACACAATTTGCTGATCGTAACTTACACCATCTTCTTTTGGCCCATGCTCCGGCGACCAGCCATTTGGCGCTACAATTACACCATCAGCCCTGCGCTTTAAATGGTCGTCCCAAAACTCAGAAATCTCTTTTAAAATAGGATAAGCAAATTCCTTCAAGTACGTCTTATCTTGGTTAAAAGCATAATGATCCCAAAGGGCTTGTGCATACCAGGCACTACCGGGTGTATTCCATAAAAAGCTCTCCCCGCCAAAAATATTATTTTCAGTTTTCACCGTCCATCCACGTACCCCGGGATACTCCTTTTGCGTGTTTTCCTTTTTAACCTCACGCATGCTATTGATATAATCTAAATACGGGATATTACTCTCGGCTAAATTAGCAGGCTCTGCCGGCCAGTAATTCATCTGAATATTAATATTTGAATGGTAATCTGAACGCCATGGCGGATTGTTACTATTGTTCCATAAGCCTTGTAAATTAGCGGGCAGTCCTCCTTTTCTCGAAGAACTGATGAGCAAATATCTGCCGTACTGAAACAAGGTATTTTCTAAACCGGTATCTTCGTCTTTCTTATAGTTAAGAATCCGCCGAACCGTGGGAACTTCCGTTTTTGAATTGTTCTTTCCAATTTGCAAAGCAACCCGGTTAAACAAATTCTGATAATCCTTAACATGGTTATTTTTTAAAACATCATATTTTTTAGCCGTTGCGTTTACTAAATTTCTGTCTACAATTTGTTCGGGATTTTCTCCCTTCCAATGTTTCGCCCGTTGATTGATATAATCAGTTGCAGCAGCTAAAAACAGCGTAAAAGCATTCGCATTTTCCAAGTGTATCTGGCTATTTCCATCGGCATCTTTATCAATCGTTAAGGTGCCCCCATCATGTTTTATTTGTAAGGTTGATGCGTATTTAAGCCCATTTTCCAAAACGCCACTTACGGTCAGCCGGTTTGCATTTCCTTGTGTTTTACTGGCATGAGCATCTTTAAGCTTTATTGTGATCGAATACGCATTTTTTGCTTTTGAAGTATAATTAAAAACAAGAAGCTGATCTGGATAGCTTGAGAAATATTCCCTACTATAAAGTAGATTATCATATTGATAATCTACTTTATGAAGCGCATTACTTAAATCTAAAACCCGCTTGTATTGTGTTGCTTTACTTGGGTCAATATTTTTAAATTTAATAAAAAGATCACCAAAGGCCTGGTAAGCACCTGTTTCATGTTCATTACCAGTCCACAAACTGCTTTCGTTAAACTGAATGTGTTCTTCATCTACCCCAGCAAAAACCATTGCTCCCAGCTTACCATTACCAATCGGATAGGCCTGGGTCATCCAATCTTTAGCTGGCTTGTCGTCCCAAATTCTTAAGTTATTATTTATCTGAGCTTGTGAGAAACTATATGTTAACAACAGAACAAAAAATAGTTTTAGGGTCTTTCTTTTAAAATTCATCATCAAGTAGTTAATTATACACTTGCTTATTCCAGAAAGTAATTTCAGACATGTTACTATAGTTACCATCATTCGTTGTTACATGCTTAATTCTAATTCTAATATACCTAACTGGAGGAGGGTTACTAACTAAGTTAGTTTTGTAGGCATTTTTGCCATCGTCAGTTCTGGTTACTTCTTTTAATAAAGTCCAGCCTTTTGCAATTGACTCATCTTTCCATCCTCCATTATTTGCCGGTAACGTGGTAGCTGCGTTTGTAATGTCAGCTATTCCCCATATCTCAAAACTATCCGGATTATTGCAGCAATCCCTACCTGTTTCTTCTACTTGAGCAAGATTGGGATACACTTTTCCCAAGTCAAACGTAAGTGTATGTGGCATACCACCGCTTCCATTACTATGGAAAATATTTGGATAACCTTGTGGTCCAACGCTTCTATCCCAAAGCTTACTTACACTTGTACCAGATTCATATGTACCCACATCATTAGGCAGCGGATGTTCACGGAATAATGATTTATCACATGGAAATAATAACATCTGTGGAAAAACGGAATAATCTGATGTTGTAAAAACATCAAGAGCTCCACTTGTGGGCTTATAGGAAGACCTATAGGTCACTTCTGTTCCAGGTTTATAGTCCGTCAATTTTAAAATGTTGTCGGCTGGAGCGAGATCAACCTCTTTAATAATGTTTGCAGTATTCGTATACTTTACCTTAGTAGTTACATTTACAGTGTCCGGTTTGTTAAAATTCAACTCAACATTTCCATTTTCCATGGTCACATACGGTACATCTGCATTATATGCTCTGTTTAATAAGCCTGCTTTATATATTGGACCATAAATTTTCACACCATTTACGACTTTAGGAACAGATTTATTACCTTTTGCATCATAAGAATAAATGGTAAAAGAGTACACAAATTCCTGAAGGTTCGGGATGGTCACAAAAACGCTATCGGTTTTACCATTAATAGCTACAACCTGAGAATCTACTTTATTATTCCAATAAATAACATACTTTATGATACTTGGATCAGCGCTCGATTTCCACTTTAACTGTGTCCTTAAATTTCCAGCCCTGCTGAGTACTTCACCTGCACTACCTGTATAGGTAACTTCATGGCCATCAAGAAAGTCACGGAAATCGGTTTGTTGCTTTTCACAGCCCGCCGCGATAACGAGCAGAAAAAGACCAATAAAAATTATAAGATTTTTCATCTTTATATAATTTGATATTTAGTTCAATTGATATTTTTATTCAGGGATTCCATATGGAGTAACCTCTATAAGATGGGCAGCAGCCTCATTTCCCCATATAGTTGCTACGGCTATTCTTAAATACTTAACCGAAGGCGCAGTAAAAGGAACTTTAAAACTCACTCCTTTTTTCACGAAATCCTCGTCTGCGGAGTTACTTGCACTAGGAAGATTACCTGATGGTGGATCAGGAAAGCGGAAGTTCCCTAAATTTACCCAGTTTCCTATCACAGCACCTTCATCAGCCCTTACGGGCAGCCTAATATTATCCGGAGTGGATGAGTTTGTGCCCCATAAAGAAAATTCCTTTGGATTTCCAAATTTATAAGTGTAACGATCTCCGATTCTTTCGTATACAACAAATCTACTCAGTTTATACGTTTTGCCAATACCAAAACTGCAGGAATATGGTAGGGATACTCCAGATGCAGTATGCCAGCCGTCCCCATCTAATTTTCCATCCCATAGATAACGTGTAAACCAATCATAAGCTATTTGACTATCCGTACTAAGATTTAGTAGATTGAACTTAGTTTTATCCATTGTTTCTTCATACAAAGGAATAATTGGCTTTTGCAGTGTATCTGAAATGTTGCCCCATTTATCGGTAATATATACACCAAACTGACGTTCAACAGAAGCAAAACCCGTAACTGAATAATTAATCTTAGCATCCTTAGTAAAATGCTGATCCTCAATCTCCATGGACTGGGTATTCTTATTGTAACTCATCACTACGATGCCAATTTGCTTCTTCAACGGATTATCTGCGATTACACTTACCCCACCAAAATCAGGAGACAAACTTATTGATGGTCTTACCGCAAGATAAACTGGTGTTAAAGGATTAACCGTTACCGTTACAGGATCAGACATTACATTTGCCCTTGAAACCGTATATAAGGTTACTTCATAAGGCTTTTCTTTTGCAAATCCTTCAACCACAACTGTATCCTGATAATAAGAGGATTTAGTTTCTCTTGCTGTATTGTCATTGATTTTATATTTAGCCAATACGTATAAAATATTTGGAGAATTAGGAAGGTCATAAGTAATATTCGCTCCGCCATTAAAATTATCTATTTTGATATTGCTAATGGCTAACGGTTTGGTTTTATCTTCGGAAATAATGGCATTGAAACCATTATTTTTCTTGCATGCTGTGATACCGGCTATCAGCACAATCAGACAAGGCAAGATATATTTTTTTATGTTCATGATCATATTGTCTTTATATAGGACTACCAAAAAGGATTTTGAACTAAATTCGGGTTTACTGCCAGATTATCAGCCTTAATAGGCCATAGATAATCTTTTGTATTAAATACAGGAACGAATAAATTACGTGGACGGTAATAATTCAGTGCCTGATCATCATAGATGCTCCATCCTTGCATCGGCTTAGTCATTACTGTCTGTAATTCCTTCCAGCGACGCAAGTCCCATCCAGGTATACATTCAAAAGCAAGTTCAATTCTTCTTTCCTGATGAATGATTTGACGAAGACCAACCTGATTCGCATATTTTGAAGGAGTTGTAGAAAGCTGAGCGGTCCATGCTTCAGTTACAGTTGGAATTTTGGCTCTTTTTCTTACTTCATCAATATACGGCAATATCTCTCCATAACTTTTCCCTTGTTCATTCAATGCTTCTGCATATAACAAATAGAGATCAGAAAGCCTCATTAAAGGAAAATGAAAATTTTCGTAGGTCAATCGGTCATTATAAACAGTTAAATAATTCACTAGTTTCTTTGGCCAGTATCCTGAAATATTGGTATGACTTTGATCTTTAGGTCCGGCATAACTTGTAGTACCTCTTGCTTGTATATAATTTGCATTCGCTGGATCTGATAACTGACCATTTCCATACCAAACACCTCCGTCAAATGCAATAGAAGCATAAAATCTTGGTTCACGTTTAAAATGTGCTTTGACTGTTTCATAACCATTGTGCACGTGATACTGATCTTCAGAAGTTCCGGTTTTTAAGGTATATCTATTTCTATAATCCCAGGTTTTATCTTCATCAATCGGAAGTCCGTTATTTGTATAAAACAGCTCCTGTTCGGCAATTGGTACCGCAAAAAAACCTTGAGCACTACCTATATTTAACGCCGATGCTGCCGTTAAACGTGGTATAAATCTTTCTTGCCTTCCAAATCCAAAATTAGGTGCCATTCCCCATATCAATTCTGTATTTAATTCCCATTTTTCAGTAATAGCTGTTTGAAACGTTAAAACATTTACTAATTCCTGTGGAAGATTTGCAGGCATATTTGCTGTAGGCGTAAAGGTGTGCAGCTTTAAACCACTAGCCAAGCAAGCGTTTAAGGCTACAGAACAGGCTTCTGCTGCACGATCCCATTTCTTAGGATCTTTTTCCTGACTAAATAATACCTGTCCATCTTTATTAGTAAATCCAGCATAATCAGAATTCCCATTAAATAGCGGGCTTGCTGCTGTTACCAGGATTTGAGCTTTTACAGAACGCGCAATGAGCCCCGTTATTCTTCCCAGTTCCTGCGCCTGATTTTGAATTTGATTAGGCAAATTCGGAGTAGCTTCATCAATCAAACGGACCATGTAATTAACTACTGAATCTACAGGATTTCTTTTAACTCGAGTTTCCTCAATTGAACTGTTAATGGGCAGATTGACATTAGTAATCGGTATAGGACCGTACATCCTGAACAAATAAAAATGGTAGTAAGCCTTTAAAAACTTAACTTCCGCAATCCACCTCTTCTTTTCCGATTCTCCAAGATCAATAGGTTTATCAATATTTTCAAGCATGGTATTACAACGCCTTATGGCTTGAAACAGAGCCTGTCCTCCTTCATTGCCATCCCAATAATTTAATCCTGGCGTGCCGCTAGTTTGCGTACCTCTCATCATATTGAAGCCCACAGCATTGATACTCTGTGTATCATCTATTTCTTTTGGTCCCGGGAATACCAACTCTCCAGATGTAGCGAATCCTGCATCCATCCATGGCTCCTGCATCTTCTGTAAGGTAGAATAACAACTAAACAAGTAATTTTCAGCCTCATTACGATTTCTAAAAGCATAATCTATGGTACCTACGTTATCTGGTGTAACGTTCAGATACTTTTTACACGATGTTAAGGACAATCCCAGAATCACTGTGTATAAAAATTTTGAATATAATGACTTCATGTCTTTATTCTTTATATTAACTATAAACTAATATTTATTCCAACATTATATACCTTTTGCAAAGGATAAGAGAATCCATTCCCACCTATTTCAGGATCCCACATGGTGAAAGGACTCCAGGTAATCAGATTAAGTCCACTGAAATAAACCCTTAGGTTTTTGACCTTAATCTTGCTTAGCAAAGTACGTGGAAGCGTATAACCTATTTCCATGGACTTCATCCTCAGAAAACTGCCGTCACGCAACCACCATGAGCTATTTTGCCGGTTGTTTTCTATCACCGCACCATTTATTCCAAGCCTTGGATACAAGGCATATAAATTTTGATTATCCTCCGACCAATGGTCATCTGCAAATTGTTGAATTACTTGCGTATTGCCCGGTAGCCAGGAGTCAGGGCTTTTAATAAACGGACTTGTCCTCCCTGGATCAATTACAAAAGAAACCCCAGTTTGTCCCTGAAAGAACACATTAAAATCAAAGTTCTTGTATCCAGTAGACATCCCAAATCCATAAACTATCTCAGGTACTGATGGATTGCCAAACCAGGTCTGATCTTTACCATCTATTATGCCATCGCCATTTAAATCACGATATTTAATATCTCCGCCCATTGGCGCGATACCATTGTTACTAAATATTTGTTTCGGTGAATTTCTAGCTTCATTATCGTCAACAAATAACCGTTCAGCTATATAGCCATAGTTTCTGTTAAGCGACACCCCATTATGAAGACGATATTTTTCATCAAAGTCAGGTTCTTCATATTGAGTATATTTATTTTTGGCGAAAGTAAAATTAGCCATTGAAGCTATCCAAAAATCTTTACTAAAGTTTTGCTTTCCATCCAGCGAGAACTCTATCCCCTGTGACTCTACTTTTCCGATATTTGCAGATATACTTGATTCTAAGCCCATTGAAGTAGGGATATCCTTTCTCTCTTGCAAAATATCAGATTTATAATTCTTATAAACCTCTGTGGTGAATCTTATATTTTTAAGCAGGGTAAGTTCCAATCCCAAATTAATTTGCTTAGATACCTCCCAGGTAACATCTCTATTTTCATAATTATTAATCTTCACACCATTGTGTGAATAGTCAAGATTTGTTCCAAATGAAGCAGAATTCCCCCCATTTAAATTAACATCTGACAAATAGAAAAACCTCCTGTCACTAATGGCATCGTTACCAACAAGACCATAACTGGCCCTTAGTTTCATTCGATCAATCACATTGGCTAGGTTTCCATAGAATTTCTCACCAGATACAATCCATGAAGCGCCAATGGTTGGAAAGAACCCAAATCTATGGTTTTCAGAGAATCGCTCAGATCCATTGTAACCAAAGTTGAACTCAAGGAAATAACGACTTTTATAGGCGTAGGTAGCACGTCCAGACAAACCTAAATTCCTAAATGGTAATGAATTGAATAAATTATCTGCATTTGCGTTTAACTGCTGTTGCTGCGTTCCAATTAAAGCTGCACTTACATTATGATTCTCGTTAAGGTCAGCAGAATAATCTAGCACGCCTTGCAGATAAAGAAAGGTGTTTAGTGTACTTTTGCCCGCATAATAATTTAAATATTCCCTTGCCTGATCCGGTTTATTATTAATCCAGTTTAAAGTGTATTGATTTGAAGCTTTATCATACGACTGGACATTATAAAAATAAGGCGCATAAGCCAATTGAGATTCAAACCGTGCGTACCTGTTCGTACTGAATATCCCTTTAAAATTTAACCCTTTAGTCAGGAAATCTAATTTTTGGTTCACCTCCAACTGAGCAAGCATTCTTGATTCGGAAAACCTTCTATTTCCTCTAAGTAAGGCAGCATAAGGATTGATGTTTTTCACATCAGTTGAAGAACTAGGCGGCGTAGTCCCATCAGGCAGAACAGTAGCACTTGTATTGTTACCAAAAAGGATATGCTGTACACCTGCATTAGCAGCATCTGGCTCATAATAAGCTGGAAAATCAACCGGACTGGTATGTGTCGCGATGTTATAAAGATCTGTCGCAAAAGAAGGGTCATTGGTCATAGGCCCTGTATATTCATTAAAATTACCAGACAAACGAACTACCAGTTCAGTACTGCTCGTGAGGTCGATATTAATGTTTGACCGAAGTTGATAATTTTTAAAACTTACATTATTATTGTTGTTGTTCCTAATGTCTGTTCTTAGTATCCCATTATCATTTGAATAGGAACCAGCAATATAATAACGAGCAACTCCCCCACCACCTGAAACATTCAAGTTAGCCCTTTCTGTACTTGTACGCTTTTTAAACAGCATATCCATCCAGTTAACAGCAGGATAAACATAAGGATTACTGCCTGGTGCGCCGTTTATGGATGCCTGAGTATTCATTATTTTATTCGGCGTATAAAGTGCTCCCGGTGAATTTCTGGTTGTCAAGGCTTCATTATAAAGCTTCATGTAAGTAATTGGATCTGCAATTTCCAGGGATTTAACCGCCTCAGAAGCTGAGCCTTCCAGTCTGAAATTAATTTGAACTTTTCCTGGTTTTCCTTCTTTGGTTTTAACGAGGATGACCCCATTTCCACCTCTAGCCCCATATAAGGCAGTTGCACTTGCATCTTTTAGAATAGAAAAGCTTTCAATATCATCAACCTGCAAACGTGCCAGATCAGAAGAAGTCATCTCCACATTATCAATCAAGATCAAAGGATCCCTTCTATAACCGAACGTGGTCACACCTCTGATAAAGAAGTTGGAGTTATCCTGTCCGGGCTGTCCGCTGGGCTGAAAAGCAATAACGCCAGAGATTTTACCAGCCATTGCTCCGGTTAAATTACTGGAAGGAACCTTCAAGTCTCCCGGACGCACGGTTGATACTGCTCCAACAATTGCTTCCTTTCGTTGTTTCTGCCCCATTGCAGTAATGACAACCTCATCAGCTTGAATACTATTTTCAAGTAACTTGATATCGATCACATTGGTATTAGCCCCAACGGTTACTCTTTGTTCAATATAACCGACGTAGGAGAAACGCAGTATTATACCTGGGTCTACATCAATTATAAACCTTCCGTTATTGTCGGTTTGCGTACCATGTTTTGGTCCACTTATGGTAGCAACAACAACACCCGGAAGTGGTAATCCGGTCGCATCAGTAACTTTACCAGTAATTGTTTTTTTACTACCCGTTTGAGCGAAAGCTTCAGACGTATTGAATATGGTCAAGAAAATTATTAAACAGCTAAGTATATGCAGGCAACTTAACTTTTTAGGTACCAGAAAGCACCTATAAAACCAGTAAAAATGTTTCATCAATTATTAAGTTTTTAAAGTAAATGAGTTCTGTACAGATTAAACTCTAAATGTGATAATTTAAACAAATGCGTCAATTGCATTATTGACAATAAATTGGTCAGGAAGAATTACACTTAAATAACAGTTGATAGTTGATTTGCGGTGTGGGGCCATTAGATCCCATAGATGCGAACACATTCATAATCTATATTTGGTTTGGTTGTTTCGAAATAGTTTGTATAATCACCTGTACTATACTACACTATCCTACTATCAAAAGTAGGAAAATATTTTATATTCCAAAATTTATTTTTTCAGAATTATTTTTCATAGCGAATTAACACCCCTAATTGGCGCATCCATATAAACAGATGGAAATCAATGCTATAAAAAAACCAGAAATTGATAGCGCTTAGTTTTATAAAGAATTTCTTCTGATCAGCCTATTCTTCATGATGTGTTTTATGGGTTTTCTTGACAATACAAATTCTGCAGCCATTTCACCCATTTTTTCAAAGTCAATAGAAAAAGTAGTTATTCCATCAAAAATTATTTCCTTAACATTATCATCATTATGGGAAAGTATACCCAAGTCTTTCCCAGGTTTCAATCCTTTAAGTTTGGAATCCTTAAGAATTTCCCATAATTCCAGGTTATGAATTGTAAAGTATACCTTATTTTGTTCTATACTACCAGATTCATATTTGTTCTTTATGATGCCGTTAACCTTATAATCCTTAATAAAACGTTGAAACGAATCCAGTACATCGTTTGGTTCTGCTGATTGTTGTTTAAAAAAGAAAACAAACTGGTCAAACTCTTTAATACGGTCTGCAAGCTCCACAAAGGCGTTATAGGATGATTGTTTAAATTCCTGTACAATATAGGAATGCTCTTCATTTAGGTCTAATTTCCGATCAACAATCAACAGTTTATTCATAGGAAATTGTTCTACCAAAGGTATTGCTTCAGGAACATCAATCGGAGCGATAACATACATACCGTATTTACCTTTAATGTTATTTATAGTACTCTCAAATACCGAAAAATTATTATGGTGAAAAAAAATATCCAGCTGAATGTTTTCCCCTATTTTGTTTCTGAAACTCTGATAAAATGTCTCCTGAAAGGTATCAAATGCATATAACAGCAGGCATACCCTTAAATGCTGTTCGGTATCCTCTGTAGCTACAAAATATCCCTTTCTATTTTTAGATTCGATGATCCCCCTGTTTACAAGTTCCTTATAAGCCCTTGAGATTGTTTCACGCGCAAAACCAATTTCCTTTATCATCTGGTTTACAGATGGCAATATGTCACCCCTCACTAGTATCTTTTGATTCAATGCATTGATGATCCCTTGAACCAGTTGTTCATGTTTCGAAAATGTGGATACATCTTCTAAAACCTTAATTTCATTAAATAATTGAGATAGCTTCATGGAGAAAATGAGATAAACAGCAAAGATGAATGTTGGCCGTTAATAATTATTCTGCGGTGAATATATAAAAGTTTTTACATTTTTAAGGTTTCACTAATTTCTTTACCGCTATTTTGGGTCAGGAAAAACTTCTGCTGATCGCTTCCAGATAGGTTTCATTATTGGATCGCTTAAGAATAATATACTGACATTGGTTAAATTGGACAAATGCCTTTAAGGCCTTAATAAACTTTTCAATAATGATTTCCTCAAGATCAATGGGTTCAAAATGAATGTTATTGACAATCAGTACTTTTTGTTTGCGGTCGGCTTTGGCGTCCATCCTTGCGATAAAAGTTTCCCCTGCGAGTACAGGTAATGAAAAATAACCATACAGGCGTTTCGGAGCGGGCACAAAGCATTCGATCTGGTAATCAAAATTGAAGAAGTCCTTTAAACGATGACGGAAGACGTTAAGGATATCGAAGGGTGAAAGAATAAAGACTTCATTGGATAATTTAATGTTAATTTCCTGATTGGGGAGCATATAGAATGGACCTTTAAGACCGTCGACCGTTACCATTTTAACTTTGCCTGTCTGAGCCATTTTTTCCAGCTCCTTTTTAACGAGGTTGCCTTTCACCCGGCGGGCGCGCCAAGCCATTTCTTTAACGGAAGCCATACCCAAGGCAGCTAAGGTACGACAGATGACGAAACATGCGTATTCCTCATCTGTAGGCATGGTTAAGTCTGTTTCCTGCGGCACTAAGTTGAGCGGCATATCGTAGACTTTCTGAAAAGCTTTAGTGCGACTAATCATCAGGTTTCCATTTAGGTAAAGCCTTTCGAGCGCCACCTTGGCGGGTCGCCAATCCCACCAGCCTGAACTCGCTTCCAATCGGTCGTTATCAAAATCCCCAACCATTAGTGGCCCTTCACGTTCCACCCGATCCAGAATCTGCTTCATTAAATTGGTTTCCGGTTTAGTAAGCAGCTTACCTTGCGTTTCAAAAGCTTTTTTTACAGGTAGTGAAAAGCGAAAATCGCACATAGGAAGATATCCTGCATCCGAACTGAAGTACTCATAAATGCGGCCATCTTCGCAAAGGTTGGCCAGCCATTCCGTTTGATAGTCCGGTACTCGCGCAAAAATGACATGGTGATGGGCACGCTCCACGACGTAATTCGTATCCAGCTGCAGAAAACCCAAACGGTCAATCACTCGGTAAACAGCCTCAATTCCCGTCCCAAACTGTGTTTTCCGGGCGAGTCCAGCGGCCTCAAGGATGATCTTCCGTGCTTGCTGTTTCGTAATACTCTCCCACTCTATGGCTTCGCCATGAATTAAATCTTCTTTGTTAAATGGTAGCGACATTAAAACAAAAATACCCAGAATTAAGCAGATTAACCAAAGAATTACCTTCGACTAAACTCAGAGGGAAGCCATATCAATTATTATATTGTTCATTTGTCACTGCTTCCATCCAATTCACTAATCCCTTATCTGTGTTGATGTTAATCACAAGATGTTCCATTGGTGCCTCTGGTGATGCGCCATGCCAGTGTTTGATGCCGGGAAGGATATTGATTACACCACCTGCTCCAATCTTTTGTACTGGCTTACCCTCTTCCTGATAATAACAAGTACCTTCCTTTACCATCAATATCTGATTGGATGGATGCGTATGCCAGTTATTGCGACAACCTTCTTCAAAAGCAAGATAGCTGATGTTGCAGTTGGTAACTGAATCAGCTTCCACAAGTGTTCTTACAAACGCTTTTCCAGTGAAATATTCCGCAGGCGCGGGTTTAAAACCTTCAGTTTCTATTTCTAATTTTTTCTCCATGTCTTTTTAATTTTTATTTGCCGACCCTCTTTTGTAAATGCTCAGGATAACGAGCACCTTGTATCCAAGCACAAAGGTCAGGCCTATTTTGCAGGAGATTGTTATATCAATTACTGGAATCCGTACCATTATTACTGATTGGGATATCCGGGCAATACAAACCATTATGGATGTAGTATCTTTGAAGAAGATAAAGGAAAACGAAATGGAAAATGTGCTAATGATCAATTCGGTGGGGCAATTCAGTGCTTTAAATAACAATGAAACCTTGCACCCCTTGGTAAACATTGTTGATCTTTCGAAGGCTGGTAAAAAATTGAACCAAAAGTACAATTACGGTTTTTATGGTGTGTTTTTGAAGGAAGTCAAATGCGGTGACCTACAATACGGTTGTAACTATTACGATTATGAGGAAGGCACTTTGGTGTTTATCGGACCTGGACAGGTCATCGGTACAGAAAACAATGGTGAACTTTACCAACCAAAGGGTTATGCATTAGTATTTCATCCAGATCTGCTCAGGGGTACTTCACTTGGCAGACACATGGCTGATTATAATTTCTTTTCTTATGAAGTGCATGAGGCGCTTCACTTATCAGAAAGTGAGCGCAAGCTTATTTTCGACTGCTGTACTAAAATCAGGTATGAACTAGAACGCGGTATCGACAAGCATAGTAAGACATTAATCGTGAGCAACATTGAACTGTTGCTCAACTATTGCGTACGTTTTTATGAGCGACAGTTCATTACACGCGAGAATGTCAATAAAGGTATTCTGCAAAAGTTCGAGGAATTGCTGAATGATTATTTTAGCTCGGATAAGCCAAAAGAGATCGGTTTGCCCGCTGTGGCCTACTGTGCCGATCAGTTAAATTTATCGGCAAATTATTTCGGCGATCTCATTAAGAAAGAAACCGGCAAATCTGCGCAGGAATACATCCAATTGAAAACTATGGATATTGCGAAAGAAAAGATTTTTGATATTTCTAAGTCCGTAGGCGAAATCGCTTATGAGTTAGGTTTTAAATATCCGCAGCATTTCAGTCGATCATTTA
This sequence comes from Pedobacter hiemivivus, assembly GCF_005144565.1. Classification (NCBI taxonomy): domain Bacteria; kingdom Pseudomonadati; phylum Bacteroidota; class Sphingobacteriia; order Sphingobacteriales; family Sphingobacteriaceae; genus Pedobacter; species Pedobacter hiemivivus. Next base: position 375,831 of record NZ_SWDX01000001.1, on the reverse strand, counting down.
AACAGCATGTAGGATATACTCCCAATGAGTATAGAAACTTGAATTAGAGGGAGTGATTGTTTCCATCATATTATTGCTCCACAATAGTGAATTCTGTTCTTCTGTTTAACTGATGCTCCGCTTCTGTACAGGCTACGCCTACACTGCATTTGTTCAGCAGCCTGCTTTGTCCATAACCTATGGCCTTTAAACGGTGTGGCTCGATGCCCCGGCCTTTAAGGTAATTCACCACAGATTCAGCCCTGCGCTGGGACAGCTTCCTATTGTAGGCTACCCCGCCCCTGGAATCGGTGTGGGAACCCAATTCTATCCATAAGGTTGGATTGCTCTTGAGCACCTGCACCAGCTTATCCAGCTCGGCATAAGCATCCGGACGGATCGTCCACTTGTCAAAGTCATATAGGATATTGTTGATTCTCACTTCTCTGTTCAGCTCAATCGGCTCCAGCAGCAGGTCTCTCCTCAGGGTCGTGTTTGCTGCCAGACCCTTTGTATCCACAGCCTCAGCAGAGACCATACGGAAGTTTGTCTTTTCGGCAGTAATATCATAGACCGAGGCGCTGTCCAAAATAAAGCCGTAACGGCCCTGGGCATCGGTTTGCGTTCTGAGCCTGGTAGCTGTTGCTTTATCGGTAAGGGTGACAATGGCGTCCCTTAACACGGCCTGGGTGGCCTTGCTGCGCACATAGCCCTCCAGCTGCAACTGCATCTTTTTATGGAGCACGAAGGAATAAATGTCATCGCTCCCCTTTCCCCCTTCACGGTCGGAGGACAAATAGCCCTGGCCGGGCGCTTTGAAGTTAAAGGCCAGATCATCCTGGGGCGAGTTCAGCGGATAGCCCATGTTCAAGACCTCGCTGGTCCTTCCATCCTGTACCCGGACCCTGTAAATGTCAAGCCCACCCATACCCATCAGGCCGTCTGATGAAAAGTAAAGCTGACCGTCCTGGCCAATGACCGGTGTACGCTCATTGCCACTGGTGTTCACCGATGGGCCAAGGTTTACCGCATCTGTCCATCTGCCCGCTGCCCGCTGGCAAACGTAGATATCCATGCCCCCAAATCCGCCCGGCTTGTCCGATACGAAATACAGCTGGCTGCCATCCCTGCTTAGGTAAGGGTCGCCTACCGACCACTGGGTAATGTTGTTGTAGCGAAAGGCAGTACCCGGTTGCCACTGCCCATCTACCAGACGGCTGGAATAGAGTTCTGTATTCAGCGAAATGGTACCGCTGCCTTTCTGCTTTTTGCGTTCCTGCTTATTCAGCTCCCGGGTAATGGTATAGAACAATTCTGTTCCATCGCTACTGATGCTGGCCGGGCCCACATGCAGCTCATTGCCGGCAGCCAGGGGAAAGGCTTGTACGCTATCTCCAATGCTCTGGTATAAGCGCAGGTAGGGGTTGCCTGTCCTGCCATATTTTTTGGAATCGATAAAATCACGGTTGTCAAACTTCAAAAAAGCATTGTCTTTTTTTACTTTCTGGTCCCCTGCCCGGTCCGAGGTGAACAGCAGCCCATCCTTGTAAAAGGATGCCCCCCAGTCGGAATGGTCCGTATTTATCCCCCCTTCATTCTTAAGCGATACTAGTTTAGGGTCTTTCATCCACAGCAATGCAGAATCGCAGGAAGAAATCCATACGGCAAGCTCATCCCGGCTTACTTTACTGTCCAGAGCTGCAAAGCGAAGGTACTGCGCTCTGGCTTCAGTATATTTCGAGTTGTTACGCAAAGCCTGGGCATAGTAAAAAACATTCAGGGTCTGAGGCTCTGCCATCCCGGCAAGCTTGGCATACCAGCTCTCGGCCTGTTTATAGTTGCGCAGTTCCCGGTAGCTATCGGCCAGCTGCTGTGTGGAATGGGTACTCTTCTTTTGCTTATAAGCCTGGTTATACAGCTCCACCGCCTGGCTGTAATTGCCCGCACGGTATTGCTGATCCGCTTCATTCAGTACATACTGACCTTTAACACCCTGGCAGGCCAGGCTCAGTAGGCTGGTGATCAACACTATTTGAAATGTCTTGCTGCTCATTTTTCGCGTAATTGAACGTTTCATCTTCTTTAAATTAAAAATACCTTGGACTCGTCATACGTACATTTCTGGACTTCAGGTAAAAGCCCAAGGAGATCTCATGGGAGCCCCCGCTATAAGTCCTTAAGCTGGACAAGGAATAATCATAGGCATAGCCAATCCGCCAGCGCTCGCTGGCAAAAACCTCCACCAGCCCTACCATTGAATTGGTTTTCTGCAGGCTCTTGTTCAGGTAGTCCTTACTGTACAGACTCACCGAGGTCCGGTAGGACACCCCCAGCCATAAGCGCTCATTGAGCAGCATGAATGCATTCACATCCAGATTGGTCGGTCCACCCCGGTCGTCCTTTAACAAGAACGAAGGCTTTAGCTGCACATCCTGAGAAAGTGGGATCAACGCGCCCGCGGTCAGGTAATAGTGGGGCCTGGGAACAGGAACCAGCAAATTACGGCCCTCGTTTGTGTCAAAGTACCGCGCCACCAGGTTATCCACAGAAAAGCCGGCATACACCCGGTTATTGGAATAATACACCCCTGCCCTGGCATCCGGCAGCACTGTGCTCTGCATCCCGGCAGGGATATAGGCATCATCTACCTCACCCGGCTCCAGCAGGGAGCCGTCCAGGCCCAGCTGCATCAGCCCGGCCCCGATCCCGAAGGCCAGCCGCGAGGACTCATCCCCGCTCATCTTGATCCGGTAGGCATAGTTCACATAGCCCGAAAGGGTGCTCTGCGCACCTACCCGGTCATTGGCAATCTGCAGGGCAAGCCCCACCTTGCGGTTGTTGGCAATGGCATCAACAGCCACCGACATAGTCACCGGAGCCCTTTTGATGCCCGTCCACTGCGAGCGGTAAAAGCTATGCACATTCAGCTCTTCCTTATAGCCCGCATAGGCCGGGTTGATATAAATACCATTAAACATGTACTGGCTGAACTGTGCATCCTGCTGGGCCTTGCCCGCAAGGCCCGCAAGCATCAATACCGATATCACAAATGTTCTTTTCATATTTCTAATATTATCTGCCTTCGCTATTTATTCCTTAAAAGGGTGATGTACCCTTTGTATATTTCCCACTGGCCCGACTCCCGTTTCACTTTCAGCAGATAGAAGTAAGTCCCTTCATTCAGCCCGGTAGCCGCCCAGTCATTTTTGTAGCCTTTGCGCTCGAATACCGTATTGCCCCATCTGTTCACGATCGTCAGCTCATTATCCGGATACAGATCCAGGCTTTTGATCACAAAGGTTTCGTTTTTATTGTCACCGTTTGGCGTGAACACATTCGGTACGACTAACGGAATGAGTTTCAGGGTAAGCGGTGTGACCGAGGCCGCATCTGGGATCCCGTCCCCATCCATATCCGGGTTTGTGCCGTTCGATGAACTGGCTGTCATCACCCGCCCGTTTGCATTCGCCGTAGCGGTCACCTGGTTATTGAAAGGACCGAAGAACCTGTTCGGTTTGATCCTTACGCTGAAGGTGATCGTTGCCTGCCTGCCTATGCCAATTGAAGATCCGGCTGCCAACAGGTTATTAGAATTTACTCCGTCATAACCGTTGTTAGCGATCAACTGGCCGCTAGCGGCTACGCTTCCCTCCACATTAAACTGTACCGGAGCAGGGAATACTGCTCTCAGGTCGTCAGGTATCTGGACATTGGTCAGTGGTACATCGCCCATATTAGCCAGCTTCATGGTATAGGTCACCAGGTAACTGCCGTCATTCTGATAAACCGCCTCTGATGCTGACATAGAGATTCCAAATAAAGGATTGTTGGCCACAGGGATCACTGTTCCTGACTGGATATTACATCCTGCAACTGCAGGGTCGCATCCGCCTGTTGGTTTGGTAGTTGTGCCATCGCTTACGCTTGCTGTATTGGTAATGCCGCTCACCCCGGTCAGGTCTGTATCGACCTTCACCTTAAAGGTAAAGCTGGAGGTTGCCCCCGCGGCAAGACCTGCAATGCTGAAATTAACTGTTGTGCCGCTCAGCGTGCCTCCGCTTACATAGCTGGTATGGGCAGGAACAGGATCGATGATGCTGATGTTTGGAATAGGGACTGTGCCGGTGTTCCTTACATAGATCGTATAGGTCAGTTCCTCTCCGCCATGCAGCAGGCTTGCACCGTTTGACGCAACTACTGTTTTCCAGGTCACAAACTGGCCTACATCATTATCGGCGATGTTCAGTGTTGCGGTTCCTGCTGTACCGCTGGCGGTAAAGGCAAGGCTACCAGCAGTGCCTCCGGTTAAGGTAAGGACTACTGTTTCATTGCCTTCGATCAACTGATCATCACTTACCGTTACCGGTACGGTGACGCTGCTGAAGCCGGCTGGAATGGTAACTGTGCCGGCAAGGGCCATATAGTCTGATCCGCTGGTTGCCGTACCTTCTACCGTGTAGGTAACACTAATGTTCGCTGCTGCTGTGATACCTGCAGGCAGACTGATGGCAAAGCCACCACCAATAGACGGTTCCGCGCCATCTGCTGTTTTAATCACACTCAGCACATTGCTTGCTGCTGAGTTCTCATCGTCTGTGATGTTCACCGTGGCATTGCCTGCTGTACCGCTGGCGGTAAAGGCAATGCTGGTTGAACTGCCACCTGTTAAGGTCAGGATCACCGTCTCGGTGCCCTCAATGATCTTGTCATCCGTAACATTAACTGGCACGCTTACGCTATTTTGCCCGGCTGAGATGGTAACGGTGCCGGTAAGGGCAGCGTAATCCGATCCGCCAGTGGCTGTACCAGTGATGATATAGCTTACCGTAACGGCTTCCGCGGCAGTGGTGCCTGATGGCAGGCTGATGGTAAATGCGCCATTCGCACCCAACTCAGCGCCATCCGCAGCATTCAATACTGTCAGTGTTTTAACTGCTGCTGTATTTTCATCATCGGTAATGTTCACCGTGCCACTGCCAGCAGTGCTGCTTACCGTAAAGGCGAAGCTGGTAGCGCTGCCACCTGTTAACGTCATCATCACTGTCTCCGTGCCCTCGATGATCTGGTCATCGCTCACCTTAACAGGTACAGTGACACTGTTCGCTCCCGCAGGAATCACCACAGAGTTTGTAAGGGCAGTATAATCTGCACCGCTGGTTGCCGTACCAGTAATGGTATAATTCACCGTGATGGCCTCTGTTGCAGTCACTCCGGTAGGCAGGCCGATGGTAAATGCACCAGCAGTGCCTGGTTCGGCTGCATCGGTTGTACCGGCAATGCGAAGCTGATTATTGCCCGCATCATTGTCAGTGATCATTACCGTAGCCTTATCATTCCCTGCACTTAGGGTAAAGCTGCCCAACACAGCTGAGGTTCCTGCGCTAAGCGTCACCATTACAGTTTCAGGACTTTCCATCACCTGATCGTCCATTACCGTTACCGGCAGTGCAGCACTGTTCTGGCCTGCCAGAATGGTTACCGTGCCCGTTAATGGGGTATAATCCGATCCGCTAGTAGCGGTGCCTGCTACAGTGTAGTTTACGGTAATATCAGCGGTCGCAGTAAGGCCCGAAGGCAGGCTGATGCGGAGGGCGCCATTAGTGCCCGGCTCTGCCGCATCCGTTGTCCTTGCAATGCTGAGCGTCTTGCCTACAGCTGTATTTTCGTTATCTGTAATGTTCAAGTTGGCATTAGCGTTACTGGTGCTGGCCGTATAGACAAAGCTACCAGCGTTGCCACCGGTCAGGGCCAACATCACCGTTTCCGTGCCTTCGATCAGCTGATCATCGCTTACCGTTATAGGAACCGACACGCTGTTCTGACCGGCCAGGATCACTGCCTGGGTAGTAAGATTGCTGTAATCGGCACCAGCAGTGGCTGTACCCGCTATAGTATAGTTTACCGTAATGTCCTTCGCGGCCGTTATGCCCAGCGGCAGACTGATGCGGAACTCCCCGTTTGCAGTCGGTTCAGCGGCATTAGGGATGCTTGCCTTGATGGCAAGCACCTGGTTGATGGTTGTTGCATCGTCATCTGTGATCAGTACCGTAGCAGCATTGGCCGTTGCGGCACTGAAGCCCCCTGCATCCGAAACAGAAGCATTCGGATCAATCGTGAGTACAACAGTCTCATCATCTTCAATGATCTTATCGTCCTTCACCTTCACCTCCACAATCACGCGGCTGCTTCCCGCAGGCAAAATAATGCCTGTACCAAGAGCGGTGTAATCTGCACCCGAGAGTGCCGTGCCGCTACTTGCATAAACTACGTTGATGTCTTTCGCGGTAGTATACCGTATGCCAGGAACTGCCTCAGGCAAACGGATCTCAAAGTGCCCGTTAGCTGCAGGTTCTGCTGCATCATCCAGCCTGATCACTTCAAGCGTGCGGCTGGCCGAGGTATTGTCGTCATCTGCAATGTCCATCATCGCGGTATGATTGGTAGGATCTGCCGGGAAATAAACATCGGCATTCCCGTTATTTTTGCCGTTACCACCCAGCACCTGCAGGCTGATGGTTTCGGTCGCTTCTATGATATAGTCGTCTGTGACGCTCACCGCTATTTCTGCGTTGTTGGCGCCTGCAGGTATCACAGCCGTTCCAACGGTGTAATCCAGTCCTGCTGTAGCCGAACCCGAGAGGTTATACATCACAGTAATGTCCCTGGCGGCAGTGATGCCCCCAGGCAGACTGATGCGGAACTTACCGCCTGTGACAGGCTCTGCCCCATGGCTCAGCCAGGTTACCGAAATCGGGTTGTCTGCGGCCGCATTTACATCCACAATGTTCACCGTGGCGCTGCTGTATGCCGGATCAAGCGTAAATGGCACGACCGAGGTAACCCCGGTCAGGGTCATCACAGCACCTTCGGTTCCTTCAATGGTACCGTCATTATAAGCTTCCACATCCACCAGAATCTCATTGGATCCGGCAGGAATGGTCAGCGTGTTACCGCCAAGTACACCGCCAGGCACTTGCAATAGCTGGTAATCGGTCATGCTGCTGCGTATTGCTCCCCCGCTCATGTTAAAGGACACTGTTACATCCTGGGCGCTGGTATAGCCCGCCGGCAAGGCCAGGCGGAAACGTCCATGCACCGAGCCTTCAACCGCGTCAGAGACTTTGGTTAGCAAGACCACCCTTGCACCTGTGCCCGCGTCATCGTCCATGATAGGTACGGTAGCCCTGCTGGCTGCTCCGGCTGTGTAGCTAAACTGACCATCACCGCCCCCGCTGATATCCATAATCACCGTTTCTGTCGCTTCTATGATCTGGTCGTCCAGCACATTTACCGGAACGGTTACACTTTGTTGGTAAGCAGGGATGGTTACTGCTGCGCCGATGGCGCTGTAATCTGCACCCGCCACTGCTGTGCCGGTGTTGTTGATCGCGAAATTCAGGGTTATTGGCCTTGCCGAGGTAATACCTGCAGGGAGGCTGATCTCAAACGCTCCGCTGGTTACAGGTTCTGCACCATCTTTCTTTTTAACGATGCTCAGCTGCAGGTTGGCAGAAGTGTTATCGTTGTCTGCAATGGTTACTGTAGCTGGTGTTCCTACTGCAGTAAGGTTGTAGGCTGCTCCCCCTACGGTAACTGCACCATTACTGATGGTCAGCATCACCGTGCGGTTGCCGTCGATGATCATATTATTGATCACGCTCAGCGGTAAGCTCACGCTGCGGGTATTGGCAGGGATGGTTACCGTGCCGCTCATCTGCACATAATCTTTATCCATCACCGTAAGGTCTGCGCCAGGCTGGGCAGTACCGCCCAGGATATAGCTGACCGTAACAGGGAATGCTATAGTAACCCCCGCAGGCAGACTGATCGTAAACTCACCATTCACTGGTCCTGTTTCATGGGCATTGGCAATTGTGGCTGTAGCTTCCAGTTGCAGGTTTGCCGCAATAAGGTCGTCGTCTGCAATATTCACCGTGGCCGCGCTGCCCGATGGGGTGTAAACATCCCCGCCGGCGCCGGCAGAACCGGCCAGCGTTAGGGTCACCGTTTCCGTGCCTTCCAGTATTTTGTCGTCTTTCACATTTACCGGTACAAACACACTACTGCTTCCTGCAGGCAAGATGATGCCGGTGCCTGTTGATCCGTAATCTGTATCAGATGTAGCAGTTCCGCTGGCGGCAAATACTACATTGATGTTTTCAGATACGGTATACCGTGTACCCGGTACCGCTTCCGGCAGCCTGATCTCGAACTGGCCATTGCTGGCTGGTTCTGTGGCATCGGATGCTTTCACTACTTCCAGGATGCGGTTGGCGGCTGTGTTATCGTTATCTGTAATATTGACCATGGCGGTATGATTGGTGCTATGGGCAGGGAACAACAGATTGTTACCGTTAATGTCCTGCCCGTTTCCACCCAGTATGGTCATCGTCACCGTTTCGGTGCTTTCAAGGACATAATCGTCCTTCACCGTTACCGCTGCATCTGCGCCATTGGCACCCGCAGGTATAACCACTGTTGCGGTGCTAAAGTCTGCACCCGCCAGCGCAGTGCCGCTAAGTACATAAGATACCGTGATTGCTCCGGCAGATGTGATACCTGTTGGCAGGTTTATCCTGAACTTACCGTTGGTGGCAGGCTCTGCTGCGTCCGTCACTTTTGTGATAGAGAGCTGGCCGCTGGCCGCTGCGTTCACATCTACAATGTTCAAACTGGCTGATGCCTGCGCCGGATCTATGGTGAATGGCAATGTGGAAGTGATGCTATTGAGCGTGAGCAAAACCTGCTCCTGCCCTTCTATCACCCCGTCATTTACTGCATCCACCTGGATCAGCACTTCATTGGCGCCAGCCGGGATAGTAATGGAATTGCCGCTGATCACAGCACCGCCCGGTACCGTGATGAGCTGATAATCACCACTGCGTGTTGCATTGCCGCTCAGTGAGAAGGACAGCGTAATGTCCTGCGATGAGCTCATGCCCGGTTGCAGGGCAATGCGGTATTGACCCTTCGTCCCGCCTTCTACAGCGTCAGACACCTTGATGAGCTGTACGGCTCCCGTGACTGGACTGAGGTCATTATCTGTAATCTTAACGGTGGCCTGAGCGATGGCTGCAGTAAAGCTGATGGCGGTTGTGCCATTCGCTTCAAGCCCTGTACCACCTGTAATGTTCATCACCACAGTTTCGCTCAGTTCAATGATCTGGTCATCCAGCACACTTACCGGTACGCTTACACTGCCCTGGCCGGCCAGGATGATCACCGTGCCGCTAATAGCCTGGTAATCTATGCCTGAAGCCGCAGTGCTGCCAGCATCAATATTATAGTTTACTGTGATATCATTCAGCGCTGTGAGCCCGTCAGGCAGCTTGACAGTGAAAGAACCAGGGTTAGCAGGTTCAAGCCCATCGGCTGTTTTAAGGATGCTCAGTACATTACTTGCTGTTGAGTTCTCATCGTCGGTGATGTTCACCGTGCCGCTGCCAACAGTGCTGCTGGCCGTAAAGGCGAAGCTGGTTGAACTGCCACTATTCAGGGTCAGGATCACCGTTTCAGTGCCCTCAATGATCTGGTCATCGCTTACCGTAACAGGCACGCTTGCGCTGCCAGAACCAGCTAGAATGGTAACGGTGCCCGTAAGGGTAGCGTAATCCGATCCACTCGTAGCTGTACCTGTAATGGTATAGTTTACCGTGATGTTCTCTTTTGTAGTGATACCGGTCGGCAGACTAATGCTGAAGGTACCATTAGTGCCCGGCTCAGCACCGTTTGTTGTACCTGAAATACTTAGTACATTGCTTGCTGCTGTATTTTCATCATCGGTAATGTTCACCGTGCCGCTGCCAACAGTGCTGCTTACCGTAAAGGCGAAGCTGGTAGCGCTGCCACCTGTTAGCGTCATCATCACTGTCTCTGTGCCCTCGATGATCTGGTCATCGCTCGCCTTAACAGGTACAGTGACACTGTTCGCTCCCGCAGGAATCACCACAGAGTTTGTAAGGGCAATATAATCTGCACCGCTGGTTGCCGTACCTGTGATGGTATAGCTTACCGTGATGGCCTCTGTTGCAGTAACGCCGGCAGGTAGGCCGATGGTAAAGGCACCATCCATACCCAACTCCGCACCGTCCGTCGTACCCAAAATACTTATCGTCTTGGCTGCAACGTTATCTTCATTATCGGCAATGTTTACCGTGGCAGTGCCTGCTGTACCGCTGGCGATAAAGTTAAGGCTGCCGGAAGTCCCACCAGTTAAGGTAAGCACAACAGTTTCATTGCCTTCAATCAGCTTGTCATCGTTTACCGCTACCGCTACAGTGACGTTGTTCTGGCCTGCAGGAATGGTTACCGTGCCACTCAGGGTGGCGTAATCTGTGCCAGCTGCTGCCGTGCCACTGATGGTATAATTCACTGTGATATCTGCAGATGGGATAACACCTGTAGGCAGACTGATATTAAAGGCGCCACTGGTGCCCAGTTCTGCACCGTCCGCTGTTTTTATTACGCTCAGTACCATTCTGGTTGGGTCGCTTTCATCTGTGATATTCACAGTGGCATTACCCATGCCAGTAAATGTAAAGCTGGTAGCGCTGCCACCGTTCAGCGTCAGAATCACTATTTCTGTTTGCTCAATCAGCGCATCTGTAGTGACTATAACTGGTACGGCTATACTGTGCTGGCCGGCCGGAATAGTTACACTGCCGGTAAGGGCCGTATAATCTGTCCCTGCCGTTGCCGTACCTGCTACGGTATAATTCACCGTGATATCCTCTGATGAAACGATAGTTCCAGGCAGGCTGATGGTAAACTCGCCATTGGTAGACGGTTCTGCACCATCGGCTGTTTTGGTTGCCGTCAGCACAAGGTTAGCCGAGATGTTGTCGTTGTCGTTAATATTTACTGTGGCATTACCCGTACCTGTGAAGGCAAAGCTGGTGGATGTTCCGCCGACCAGGGTCATAATCACTGTTTCTGTTTGCTCAATGATCTGGTCATCGCTTACCGTTACAGGAACCGACACGCTGTTCTGACCCGCAGGGATAGTTACACTGCCTGTAAGGGCGGTGTAATCAGCACCACTGCTAGCTGTACCACTAATTGTGTAGCTTACCGTGATAGCTTCAGACGGCAGGATGCCCGTAGGCAGGCTGATATTGAAGCTGCCGTTACTACCCAGCTCTGCACCATCTGCTGCTTTTGTAACATTCAGTACCAGGTTGGTGCCGATATTTTCTTCGTCTGTAATGTTCACAGTGGCGCCGATGCCCGGGTTGAAGCTGCCCAGGGCAGATGTTCCCGAACTAATCGACAGAATCACCGTCTCATCTCCTTCGATGATCAGGTCATCACTCACCGTTACCGGTATAGTGACGCTATTTTGCCCAGCAGGGATCACTGCTGAACCAGCAAGGGTCGTATAGTCTGTGCCACCAGTGGCCGTTCCGGTCACCGCATAATTCACTGTGATGTCCACTGCCGCAGTCAGCCCTGAAGGCAGGCGGATGCTGAAGGCACCCGGAGTGCCCGGCTCTGCACCGTCTGCGGTATTCACCGCAACCAGCGTTTTGGCTGCAGTTGTATTTTCGTCATCTGTAATGTCCATCACGGCACTGCCATTTGTACTGCTGGCCGTAAAGGCGAAGCTGGCAGAGCTGCCGCTGGTCAAGCTCAGCTCAACGGTCTCAGTGCCTTCAATGACCTGGTCGTTGATGACTGCTACAGGCAGGTTTACACCATTCTGTCCCGCCGGGATGGTTATTGTACCGGCTAACGGGTTGTAATCTATACCGCTAAGCGCTGTGCCTGCAACTGTATAGCTGACGATAATGTTCTCATTCAATGTCAATCCTAAAGGCAAACTGATCCGGAAAGCACCGCTGGTACCAGGCTCTCCTGCATCTGTAGTTTTAAACACACTCAGCCTCAAGTTTGCAGGGATATTTTCCTCATCCGTAATATTTACGGTAGCATTGCCGCTGGCGGTATAGGTAAGACTGCCAGAGCTGCCCGCGGTTAAGGTCAGGATCACTGTTTCGGTAGCTTCAATGACCTTGTCATCGCTTACCGTTACCGGGATAGCTACGCTGTTCTGGCCGGCAGGGATTACAACCGAGCTTGCAATGCTAGTATAATCCGTACCATTTGTAGCCGTACCTGTGATGGTATAGCTTACCGCGATATCCTGTGCAGCAGTAATGCCTAAAGGAAGGCTGATGCTGAAGGCACCGTTAGTAGCAGGTTCTGCTGCATCTGCGGTATTAGCCACAGTCAGTGTTTTGCCTACAGTTGTATTTTCATCATCTGCGATGTTCAGGGTAGCAGTTGCGCTGCTGCCAGTTGCAGTAAAGACAAAACTTCCAGCTGTACCACCTGTCAGATTGAGGATCAGGGTTTCGGTCCCTTCAATAACCTGGTCATCGCTTACCGTTACAGGTACAGCCACGCTGTTTTGACCGGCAAGGATAGTGACCTGGGTAGTAAGGCTGGCGTAATCCGTACCGTTTACTGCAGTTCCGCCTATGGTGTAATTCACCGTAATATCCGTTGCTGCTGTAATGCCTAAAGGTAGGCTGATGCTGAACGCACCGTTAGTAGCAGGCTCTGCGGCATCTGTAGTCTTAGTCACCGTTAAAGTCCTATTCACCGAAGTATTGTCATCGTCAGCGATGTTCACAGTGGCACTGCCACTGGTTGCGCTGGCCGTAAAGACGAAGTTGGCTGAACTTCCACTGGTTAAGGTTAGAATAACCGTCTCGCTACTTTCAATAATCTGGTCGTTGGTTACCGTTACAGGCACAGCTACGCTGTTCTGACCTGCAGGGATCGTTACCGCGGTAGTAAGGGTAGCGTAATCCGTACCGTTTACTGCAGTTCCGCCTATGGTGTAATTCACCGTGATGGCTTCTGTTGCAGTAATTCCTGCAGGAAGGCTGATCCGGAAATCACCGTTTGTAAGCGGTTCCGCTGCCTCTGCAGTCCTGACAATGCTGAGGGTGTTACTTCCAGTCGTATTCTCGTCGTCTGCAATATTAACTGTAGCCGTTGCGGTGCTGCCTGCTGCAGTAAAGACAAAACTGCCGGCTGTACCGCCCGTTAAGGTCAGGATCACCGTTTCCGTGCCTTCAATGAGCTGGTCATTGCTTACTACTACAGGCACCGCGATGCTGTTCTGCCCGGCAGGGATCACTGCCGATAAAGCAATGGCCGTATAATCCGTACCGCTGGTTGCCGTACCTGTTATGGTATAATTTACCGTAATGTCCGCTGCTGCTGTTATGCCCGTAGGAAGGCTGATGCTAAAGGCACCATTAGTGCCTGGCTCTGCCCCCTCTGCGGTCTTAACCACAGTTAAGACCTTACTTGCCGTTGCATCTTCATCATCGGTAATGTTTACCGTTGCATTACCATCGGTTCCGCTTGGCGTAAAGGCGAAGTTGGCGGATGTACCCCCGGTTAAGGTCAGGATTATTGTTTCAGTTCCCTCAATAATTTTATCGTCGTTTACCGCTACAGCGATGGCCACACTGTTCTGGCCGAGAGGGATTACCGCCTGGGTAGTAAGGGTAGTGTAGTCTGTTCCGTTGATGGCAGTTCCGCCTATTGTATAGTTCACCGTGATGTCCTCTGATGCAGTGACTCCTAAAGGAAGACTGATGCTGAAGGCTCCACTGGTACCCGGCTCAGCCCCATCACTTGTTTTGGCAATGCTCAGTACACGGTTTGGTCCTGTGTTGTCGTCATCTGCAATGCTGACCGTGGCATTGCCGTTTGTAGCGCTGGCCGTGAATACGGAAGATCCGGATGTACCACCAGTCAGGGTAAGGGTTACCTCTTCGGTACCTTCGATGATCTGATCATTGGTAACTGTTACCGGTACGTTTACACCGTTGGTTCCGGCTACGATGGTAGCCACTCCCGTAAGTGAAGTATAATCGGTGTTGTTAGCCGCTGTACCTGTAATGGTGTAATTGACTGTTACATCCCCCAATGCGAGGACACCGACTGGCAAGCTAATATGGAAGGCACCATTAGTACCCGGCTCTGTTGCATCGCTGGTTTTCACAATGCTCAGCACCCGGTTTTCAGGAGTATTGTCGTCATCTCCAATAACCACCTCTGCTGTGCCTGCACTGCCTGTCGCTGCTGTAAAGGTAAAATGGGTTGATGTACCGCCGGTTAAGGTCAGTATCACTGTTTCATCCAGCTCGATTGCCTGGTCATTGATCACCTGTACTTCCACCGGAGCAGTATTCTGTCCGGCCGGGATCACGACCGTACCACCCAGGGCAGTATAATCCGTGCCCGTGCCAGCGGTTCCGCTGACCGTGTAATTTACCGTGATGTTCTCTGAAGCTGTGATATCTGCAGGCAGGCTTACCCTGAAGGTACCATTAAGACCAGGTTCTGCACCGTCTGTAGTTTTCACTACACTCAGCACCCGGTTGGTACCATTATTATCGTTATCTGTAAGATCTACTGTGGCAGTGCCATCTGTAGCGCTTGCCGTGAAGGCAAAGCTGGCAGAAGTACCGTTTGTTAAGGTCAGTATCACCGTCTCAGTATCTTCAATGATCTGGTCATCGGCTACCATTACCGGTATAGCCACATTGTTCTGGCCTGCAGGGATCACCACCGAAGTAGTCAGGGTGGTATAATCTGTGCCGTTCAGCGCAGTTCCGCTGATCGAATAATTGACCGTAACCGGTTCTGATGCCGTGATGCCCGTTGGCAGGCTTACACTAAATGCCCCTGCCGTACCCGGTTCTGCTGCATTTGTTGTTTTGGCTATACTCAGTATGCGGTTGGCAGGGATGTTGTCATTATCTGTGATGTTCATCGTAGCACTGCCGTTGGTACTGCTTGCGGTGAAGTTAAAGCTAGTCGAGGTGCCACCTGTTAAGGTCAGGATTACTGTTTCAGTATCTTCAATGAGCTGATCGTCAGTTACTGCTACATTGAAAGCCACATTGTTGCTGCCCGCTGGAAGCAATACCGTACCGCTCAGGGTGGTATAGTCTGTTCCGCTAAGCGCTGTACCGGCAACCGTGTAGTTTACTGTGATGTCCTCATTGGCTTTGACACCTGAAGGAAGGCTCACTGTAAATACGCCCGGAGTCCCTGGTTCCTGCGCATCGGTAGTTTTGACAATACTCAGTGTCTGGCTGGCTGGTGTGTTGTCATTATCTATGATAAATACTGTAGCGCTGCCATCAACAGGATCTGGCGTAAAGGTAAAGCTGGTTGAAGAAGCGTTAGTAATAGTAACGGTCACTGTCTCTGTGCCCTCGATAATAAGGTCATTTAACACAGTAGCACTTATGGGTACGCTAGAAGAGCCCGATCCAATGGTTCTGGTCCCAGTGAAATGTAACGAGTTCAGGGCATCATAGTCAGTGCCCAGTACCGCGGTACCACCTATTGTATAATTTATGGTTACGGTCTCCCCAACTGTGACACCCGGAGGAAAGAGTAGTCTGAATCCAAAAAGGCTGCTGCTACCTTCAGCCCCATCGCTCAAGCGTACCACCCTTACCCTGAGGTTCTCTGGAGTGTTGTCATCATCCATAATGTTTACAGTGGCAGAGGCGTTTGTTGCACTGGCCGTAAAGGCAGGGAAACCTGCTGATGTGCCACCAGTCACCGTCAGGACCACCGTTTCTGGATTCTCAATGATCTGGTCATCCAGTACATTAACTGGTATGCTTACACTGTTCTGGCCCGCAGGGATCACCACAGAAGTACCTATCGAGGTATAATCCGTACCGCTGCCCGCTGTCCCTGTCACTGTATAATTCACTGTCACATTTCCCGATGCTGTTACCCCTGCCGGAAGGCTGATAGCAAAGGCACCATGCGTGCCCGGCTCAGCCCCGTCAACAGTTTTGCTGGCGCTGATCACCCGGCCAGCAAGGGTATTGTCATTGTCTGTAATGTTGGCCGTAGCCGCACCATTGGTCAGGTGGCTGGTATAAGTAAAGCTACTGGAAACCCCGCCGGTTAAGGTTAGGATCACCGTCTCAGTATTTTCAATGAGCTGGTCATCTGTCACCGCAACCGGCACAGCTACCGCGTTCTGTCCTGCCGGAAGCAGTACCGTACCGCTTAAGGTGCTGTAATCTGCACCTGGTGTTGCCGTACCGCTGACGGTATAGTTCACCGTGATATCTGCTGCTGAGGTAACCCCCGGAGGCAGGCTAATACTGAAAGTCGCACCCGTTCCAGGCTCTGCCCCATGGGCAGTCTGGGCGATGCTCAACACCTGATTAAGGGCAGTGGCATCGTTATCAGTAATGTTCACCGTAGCTGTACCATTGCCGCTGGCTGCTGTAAAGGCACCCAAGCCTGAACTGCCCCCGATAAGGGTTAGCACCACGGTCTCTGTCGTTTCAATGATGCCGTCATTGTTTACCGGAACGGAAACCGTAACGCTGCCATTGCCTGCAAGAATGGTAGCTGTTCCACTCAGGGCCGTATAATCGGTACCACTGGTTGCTGTTCCACCTACTGTATAATTCACCGTCACATCCCCTGATGCAGTAACGCCTGCAGGAAGGCTGATCGTGAGCTGTCCGGCAGTTGCTGGTTCTGCACCGTCACCAGTATTGGCAACGCTCAGCACCCGGTTGTTGGCAGTGTTGTCATCATCTGCAATCGTTAGGGTTTCAGCACTGTTAGTTGGGTCCGCAGTATAAGTAAAGGTGTTCGCATCGCTGCCACTGATAAGTGTCAGAATCACCGTTTCGTCGCCTTCAATGACCTGGTCATCGTTCACCGTTACCGGCAGGGTCACGCTGTTGGCAAAGGCTGGCAAAGTAACCGTGTTCACTGAGGCTATGGTATAATCGGCAGTACCCGTTGCCGTACCCGTAAGGGCATACGTTACGGTGATGTTACTGGCTGCTACATACCCGGTCGGAAGGCTGATGGTAAAGGAACCGTTGGCAGATGGCTCTGCTGCATCGGTCTTCACTACGCTCAGCAGTTGGTTTCCTGTTGATGCATCATTATCTGTGATATCAATAGTGATCTGCTGCTGTGCAGGGTCAGGAGGGAAAATATAGGCATTTCCGCCGTTTATGGCGCTGCCGGAAAGGATGGTAAAGATCATCGTTTCAGTTGGCTCTATGATCTGATCATCCAGCACCGTCACAGGAACAGGTATGCTGTTCTGTCCGGCAGGAATGGTAAGGCTGCCCAACGACGCATAATCAAGGCCTGTCAATGCGGTACCTGACACAGTATAGCCAACTGTAATAGGGAATGCTGAGGTAGTAGCTCCTGCCAGTTTAATGGTAAACGTTGTGTTGCCAATCGGCTCGCTTGCATCCCCGCTTTTGATGACTTGAAGTGGCGTGCTGCCGGCTGCATTCACATCTATAATGTTCACAACGGCCCCGTTACTGGCCGCATCTACCGTAAAGTTGAAATTGGGAGAATTTGCACCCGTGAGGTTCAGAATCGCATCTTCAGGTCCTTCTATATTACTGTCATTCGGCGCAATTAAATCTATTACTACTGAATTGGCTCCGGCGGGTAATATGATATTGCCACCCGTTAATGGCGAAAGGATATAATCGGCTACATTGGTAGCCATACCGCCCATGGTAAACTGGATCACCACATCTTCAGAACTGGTCACCCCGGGCTGCAGGGAGATCTTGTATTGTCCGTGTGTAGAACCTTCTATCGCATCCGATACTTTGGTGAGCAGCACCACATTGCTGTTGCCCGCAAAGTCGTTGTCTGTAATGTTCACTGTTGCTGAGCCTGTACCTACCGTATAGGTATACCCATTGCTGCCGGTTCCTCCTGTAATGTTCAGGATCACCGTTTCAGCCGGTTCTATGATCGTGTTGTCCACCACGTTCACCGGAACAGTAACACTGTTCTGCCCCGCGGGGATCACAATAGTGCTCCCAATGGCCTGGTAATCCGTGCCACTGCTGGCCGTACTGCCCCCGTCAATGTTACAGGCAACCGTGATATCTGTAGCAGAAGTTACTCCCACCGGAAGGCTGACCGCAAAGCTACCATTGCCGCCCGGCTCCGCCGCATCCGTTGTTTTGATTACAGTCAGCACCTGGTTGGCACCGGTATTGTCCTCATCGGTCATGGTCACCGTTGCAGCACCATTGGTACTGCTGGCTGTATAGGCAAAGTTTGGGCTGCTGCCCCCACTCAGGGTCAGAATCACTGTTTCATCACCTTCAATGATCTGGTCATTGATCACGCTAACCGGCAGGGTAATGCTGTTCTGCCCGGCAGGGAAGGTCACACTGCCGCTCAGAGCCGTGTAATCCGCACCGCCAGTGGCTATACCACTGATGATGTAAGTGACATTGATGTTTTCTGATGGTGTAACACCCGCAGGGAGACTGATCGTGAACTGTCCGTTCGTGCCTGGTTCTGCCGCGTTGCCACTGTTAGCCACACTCAGCACCCGGTTAGCTGGCGTATTTTCGTTATCCGTAATATTTACTGTAGCTACTCCATTGGTGGTGCTGGCCGTAAAGGTCAGGCCACTGGCTGTACCGCCCGTAAGGGTCATGATCACCGTTTCGGTGTTTTCCACCAATTGGTCATCCAGCACCGGCACTGCTACCGCTACACTATTTTGTCCCGCAGGTAAGGTTACCGTGCCGCTCAATGCGGTATAATCGGTGCCCGGGATGGCTGTACCTGCGACAGTATAATTCACCGTTACATCCTGCGCCACACTATAGCCTGCTGGCAGACTGACCGTGAATCCGCCATTTGTACCCGGTTCTGCTCCGTCAAGACCTTTGCTCAGGCTCAGCACCTGGTTAGCAGCAATGTTATCATTGTCCAGGATATTGGCAGTTGCCGTGTTATTTGGTGTGGTCGCTGCTGTAAAGGCAAAGCTGGTAGAACTGCCAGCTGTTAGCGTTAAAGCTACCGTTTCTGTGCCCTCAATGATCTGATCATCGGTCACGTCCACAGGCAGTAGCACGCTGTTGGCTCCGGCTGCAAGGACCACACTGCCAGTTAAAGTACTGTAATCGGTACCATTGGCGGCGGTTCCGGCGAGAGTATAGTTCACTGTCACAGGCTCAGAAGAGCTGATCCCTGGTGGAAGGCTGATACGGAAGGCCGCATCTATTGCCGGTTCTTCCCCATCCACTATTTTCACTATGCTCAGCACATTATTGGCTAAAATATTGTCGTTATCTGTTATGTTCACCGTAGCATTGTCGTTGATAGCGCTGGCCACATACACGAAGCTGGCGGAGCTGCCGCCAGTAAGGGTGGCTATTACGGTCTCGGTTTGCTCGATCAGCTGGTCGTCTATAACATTTATCGGTAAGGCCACACTGTTCTGGCCTGCCGGAATGGTGGTGATACCGCTCAGCGAAGCATAGTCTATTCCATTGGTAGCTGTGCCAGTTACGGTATAGTTTACCGTAATGTTCTCTGAAGCCAGGATCCCTGTCGGAAGACTGATGCTGTAAGCGCCAGCAGTACCCGGTTCTGCCGCATCTGTGATTTTGGTGATGCTCAGCGTCCGGTTGGCCAGGGTATTGTCATTATCTGTGATGTTCAGGCTGGCAGTTCCATTGGTGGCATCTGCCGTAAAGGCAAAGCTGGTGGAAGTGCCCCCGGAGATGGTCAGGGCTACTGTTTCTGTATTTTCAATGAGCTGGTCATCGCTCACTACTATATTGATTGGAACACTATTCTGCCCTGCAGGCAACAATACGCTGCCGCTTAAAGTGCTATAATCGGTACCATTGATGGCCGTGCCCCCTATGGTATAGTTGACAGTGATGCCTGCTGAGGCCGTTACCCCAGCCGGTAAGCTTACGCTGAAGACGCCATCGGTAGCTGGCTCTGCCCCATCGCTTGTTTTTACAATGCTCAGTGCGCGGTTCAGCGCCGTGTCGTCATCGTCGGCAATGGTTACTGTCGCATTGCCACTGCTGGCGCTGGCCGTGAAGGCCGCGAAGCTGGCAGAAGTACCGCCGGTCACCGTTAGGATCACCGTTTCCGGGCTTTCAATGATCTGGTCATTACTTACTATTACCGCAACTGCAGCGTTGTTCTGCCCTGCAGGGATCACCGCGGTGCCGATCAAAGCGGTGTAGTCAGTGCCACTGGCTGCCGTTCCGCTTACGGTATAGCTAACCATAATGTCTTCCGATGCTGTTACACCTAAAGGCAGGCTGGCGCTGAAAACACCATTAGTGCCTGGCTCGGCACCATCTGTAGTTTTCACTACGCTGATCACCCGATTGGCCGCCGTATTGTCATCGTCCGAAATCGTTGCCGTAGCCGTTCCGCTGGTCGGGCTGGCCGTGAAGGCAAAGGAAGAAGATGTTCCATTTGTAAGGGTCAGCACCACGGTTTCTGCCTGCTCGATAACCAGGTCATTGAGCACCGTTACCGGAAGAGCAACAGTGTTCTGGCCCGCAGGGATCACGATTGAAGTGTTTAAGGTGCTGTAGTCGCCACCATTGGTAGCGCTGCCCGTTATATTGTAATTTACAGTAATGTTTTCTGAAGCGGTAACACCTGTCGGAAGGCTGATGCTGAAGGCCGCATTGGCTCCCGCCTCTGCTCCATCAGCTGTTTTTACAATACTCAGCACTGTGTTGGCCGCGGTATTGTCCTCATCGGTAATGTTTACCGTGGCACTGCCATTTACAGGGCTCGCCGTAAAGGCGAAGCTGGCAGAGCTGCCATCTGTGATCGTCAGCAGCACGGTTTCCAGTGGTTCCAGGATCTTATCATTAATCACTGTTACCGGGACCGGCACGCTATTCTGGCCTGCCGGGATAACCGCGGTACTGTTTATCGTTGTATAATCTGTTCCACTCGTAGCTGTTCCGGTGATGGTATAGTTTACTGTAATGGGCGCTGAAGCCGTTACACCTGCCGGAAGGCTGATGCTGAAGGCTCCGCTGACGGCAGGTTCTGCCGCGTCAGCTGTTTTGACAACACTTAGCACCTTGTTCACCAATGTACTCTCATCATCGGCAATGTTCACCGTCGCGCTGCCGCTGCCACTGCTGGCAGCAAAGCTAAAGCTGGCAGAACTGCCGCCTGTAAGGGTCAGCACCACCGTCTCGGTAGACTCGATGACCAGGTCATCGGCTACCGTTACCGCAACGTTCACACTGTTCTGACCAGCGGGGATAACCGCTGTTGCAGCAAGAGCCGTGTAATCTGTACCACTAATCGCAGTTCCTGCCACATTGTAGCTTACAGTAATGTTTTCTGATACGGTAATACCTGCAGGCAAGGCGATTCTAAATGAGCCATTTACGGCAGGTTCTGATCCGTTGCCGGTATTAGTTACGCTAAGGATACGATTAGCCGCAGTATTGTCGTCATCGGCAATGTTCACTGTTGCAGTACCATTTGTGGCACTTGCGGTAAAGGCAAAACTTGTAGAACTGCCGCTGGTTACCGTAAGTATCACCGTTTCGGCGCCTTCTATGATCTGGTCATTGCTTACTGTTACCGGAATTGATATACCGTTCTGTCCGGCAGGAATTGTAGCGGTACTGTTGATCGTGCTATAATCTATTCCGCCAGTAGCTGTGCCGGTTATGGCATAGTTCACCGTAATGTCCTCTGAGGCAGTGATGCCTGCAGGAAGACCGATGCTGAAGGCCCCATTTGTTGAAGGTTCGGTTCCGTCGGCTGTTTTAGAAACACTCAGCACGTTGCTTGTGGTCGTATTGTCTTCATCCAGGATGTTCACCGTGCCGCTGGCCGAGGTCGTGCTGGCCGTAAAGGCAAAAGAGGTGGAAGTACCACCGGTGCTGGTTACCATTACGGTTTCCGGAATCTCAATAATATTGTCGTTAGTGACCGTTACAGGAACACTAACCCCGTTCTGGCCCGCAGGGATCAGGACTGTTCCACTAAGGGTAACATAATCCGTTCCCGCAGTAGCTGTTCCGCTGATGGTATAAGTGGCGGTAATGTCTTCTACCGCTGTTACCCCTGCAGGAAGGCTGATCGTAAACGAGCCATCGGTTGCAGGCTCTGATCCGTCAACCGGGCCGCTAATCGCCAGCACAGTCCGGGCCGGGTTATTGCGGTCATTGTCAAGGATGTTCAGGCTGGAAGCGCCGAGGGTGCTGCTCACCGTATACTGGCTACTGCTGGTATTACCAATACCTCCAGTTAAGGTAACGATGGCGCCTTCTGTGGTTTCGATCACTGAGTCGTCGATAACGGGAAGCGTTAAAGTAACGCTGTTACTGCCTAGCGGCAGTACAATAATGCCGCTCAGCGTGGTATAATCTGTGCCGTTTATGGCCAGACCTGATACTGTATAATTGATGTTTACATCTTCTGTGGCGGTAAGTCCTGGTGGCAGACCGATACTGAAGGTACCGTTCTGGGTGCCTTCTGTTCCGTCCTGTATTTTCTGGATGTTCAGGATCTGGTTGGCTGTAGTTACCCCACCGAATACAGAGAAGCTCTGTATACCGCTAAATTCCACAAAGTCCACTCCGTCTACCTGTCCGGTATTGCTTGGGTTAAGCTGGGTCATGCCCGCCAACCCTTCAGGGGCCAGTGCGGCAAGGGCAGCAGTAATATTACCGCTACGCTTGAACCAGGTCCAGGTCTGCCCGCCGGTTACCCCCCGCGCTGTAAGCGCGGCTTCTGCATCACCTTTTTCAGCTGGGTTCCATAAGAAACGCAGGGTTACCCCCCCATTTACCGTTAGCGGAGCACCGATATAGCTGATCTGCAGCAAACGGCGCATCAGCTGGGTACCATAGTCATTACCGGCACTGGCTTTGCCCAGTTCGGTGTTCATATTTTTGTTTACAGAAATGTTCACATTGAAATCTGCCGGGTTGATCGTATTGCCGTTAGGATCGATCGAGGCAATGTACTTATCCGGATCAGCCGGGTCTTTGATGTACAGGATGCCGTCTTCTGCATAGATACAGGCGCTGCCACCGGTAGCTGCTGTATTGTCGGCAACCAGTGTGGCCACCGGTGCAACCACATTACGGGTCACAAGGGTGAACACGGCACCGTTTGCCAATGCAGTTACGTTGTCAAAGCTTACTTTGTCCCCTGCTAAAGAGCTGGCCGTGATCAGCGTATAATCTGCTGCTGAAAGACCGGAAAAATTACCGCTTCCTGTTTTATCGATCATTAGCGCGTAATGTGCTGTAGCCGTGCCATAGCGGGTGATCCCCGTTAGGTCAAACTCCAGGTCTACCGCCTGTGTGCTGTTGTCGAAGTTGGTGGCCTGTACTTTCCATTCGCGGTCAAGCCGCTCCAGGATACATCCCGGAAGGTCTACCGCAGTAGCTGCTACCGTGCCGCTGGTGTTGCTGCCCCAAAGGAAGTAATTCCTATCCCCGGAGAAGGTTCCACCGTTGGATACATTGTCCACCGCGATACTGCCTAACCCCATGGTTAAGATAGCACCGGTATTGATGCTCCGTGATTGTTTCTGGTTCAACTCTTCCACATTATCCCTTCCGATACCAGCAATATTTTTATTGTAAAGGCCATTAATGGCAGCCTCCCATATTTTTGTTGTGCCATCTGTGGCCAGGTAGTCCTGCGCTGTGGTTTGGTCAAGAGTAACCCCGTACTTGATACCCAGATAGGACTCAACCTGACGCGCCTGTGTAGCAGTGAGGGCAGACTTGTAAACGATCACCTCGGGAATCTTGCCGTTAAAGATACGGTAGTCGTACGCTGCTTCTGTAGTGCGACCGCCTACCTCAAAAAAGGAACCGTCGCCCGTGTTAATACAGGCTGCTGCGATAGGTCCTTGCCTGCCATTCAGCCAGACGCTTCCCCCCAAACTATTGTTGGCATTTATATAAAGACCTCTGGCTATTAATGGCACAACAGCTGATGGTGTGATGATTCCGTTAACACATCCGTTGCCATCAAGCCCATATGCTCCTGCAGCCAAATTCAGAAGCCCTCTGCCGGATTTGCTCCCCACCCAGTCCCCATTAGAAGCAAAGATGCCGGCTATATCGGTGAAAGTGCCTTCACGTGCATTCACACTAAATATTGACAGCGCAGCTGTTGTATTCCAGGCAAGGCCGGCAGCACCTTTAAGTGATCTTCCTGATGCCCCGGAGAAATCCACAGCGGGGTTAAAGTTAATGCCAACCGGTACGTTAATAATACCAGCAGACGGTGCGATAACATCGGTATGAGCTGGAAGAGCTGCCCGCAGCTCTGTAGTTATAAGGCCGCTGCCACTCTGGTCTATCCATTGCTCAACCTGATCGCTTCCGTTCCGCTGCAGACCAGCATCTGCCTTAACCCACAGGGAGCTTCCTATTACTCCTCCTGGTGCTTTTACCAGGGCAGCAAAAGTAAAATATTGTCCATTGCTCAGATCAGCATTGGCAGTATAATGGACAAGCCCGTTGATATCAGTTTCGCCCATCGCAATAAACTGGTCACTGCTATCGAAAGTTGCATCTGTACTCACTACAAGATAAGTTGATGCGATATTGGTCGCTATCAGGTCTTTTTGAATAGCAACCTGCGCTTCGCCTACTGCGCCTGTCTCCTGTACTTTCCAGGATCTCAGCATACGGTAATTCACCTCAGTCCTGCCTGATAAAGCGGTAGTAAATGTAGTAGCCCCACCATCATCTCCCCATACCAGGTAAGACTTATCTGCAGTAAAGGCATTGTTGTTAGAAAGATTATCTGTTACAACGCCCCCAAGACCAATGATTGGCTGGAAACCTGTGTTGATCGTACGAGACTGTTTCTGGCTGAGTCCTTCCACATCATCGCGGCCGATACCGGCTATGTTATTTTTATGTGTCGCATTACTGGCGGCAGTCCATACGGATGTAGTACCATCAGTAGCCAGGTAGTCTGTTGCGCCATTGTTTAGCGTGATGCCGTACTTAAGCGAAAGGTAAGTATTGATACGTTGTTGTTCGGTCGCATTCAGCGCGTTCGTATAGACGATCAGTTCGCCTAAGCGTCCATTATAACTGTCTGCTACCCTGAACGGAAGATTATTACCGGTAAATGTGCCGGTTAAATTTCCGGTTGCCACACTCGCACCATTCTTAAATATCACCTGTCGGTTAGTGGCCAATGCAGTATTGCTGGTGCCTGCCCATAGGTTGATCTGGTTATTGATATTTCCAGCTGCGTAAGTAAGACGATTAGGAGTAAGCGGCGCATCCCAGTAAACGGTGTTATCGCCCCAGGTTGCATGAAGGTTGAAGTGGGAAGCGTTGGCGGTTAACTCGTTAAATATGGATGCATTCGTCGGCGCAGTCTGACTGCTCACAGCAAATACAGCTGCACCTGTGTACGTAGCGCTCTTTAATAACGAAGAACCGGAGAGAAAGCGCGTAGTACCGGATTTTACAACAGGGTTAAAGTTGATGTTTTCCGCTGCGTTCCGCACATAGAAAGGCTGCAATGCAAGTGTTGGCTGCGTCGCGTTATTCAGATCGGAGGCGTAATCGGTCCAGCCATTGATTGCTGTATTATCAGCAGTACTCGAAGTACCCGCATCTGCACGTAACCAGAGTGCTGTACCCAATACACCACCAGGGGCTTTTATAGAGGAGCCAAAACTGAAGTACTGTCCATCAGTTACATCAGCCATCGCAGCATAATGTTTCTTTCCGTTCAGCAATATTTCGGTAAGCAGAATAAATTGATCTGTTCCATCAATTGTAGCGTCATTACTAACAATCAGGTAGGTTTCTTTGGTATTGGGCAGGGCATCATACGGCAGGGCAAATTGCACACTGCCCACAGTTCCGCTTTCCTGTACTTTCCACACCCTCGACATGCGGTAATTCGCTGTAGTGTGACCTGTTAAAGGAGTTTTGAATAAAGTAGACGCAGCATCATCACTCCAGATGAGGTATGATTTATTCGACGCAAATAAGTTCGCATTTGTGATGTTATTCTCCGCCAGGCCTCCTATACCGATTGCCACCTGCATACCTGCATTTATACTGCGGGACTGTTTCTGGTTCAGGTCTTCCGCATCATCGCGGCCAATACCCGTAACGTTATTTTTATAACTGCTGTTTACCGCTGCATCCCAGATTTTAGTCCCATCGGTAGCAAGGTAATCCGTAGCACCGTTATTCAGTGTAATGCCATACTTAATGGCTAGATAGGTATTAACACGCTGCTCCTCGGTTGCGGTCAATGCATTGGTATATACGATCAGGTCTCCCATACGGCCATTATAAGGAGTAGTAGTGGGACCGTTTCTACCTAAAAGGAAAGGACTGTTAGTGCCGGTAAAGTTGTTGGCAATATTCCCGACAGCGACGCTTTTACCATCTCTGTAAATAACTTGCCGGTTGGCAGCAAGCAATGCATTGCTTGTGGTTGTCCAGAGAATTGTCTGATTACTAACTCCTCCTGTGTTGTAAGATGCCCTGCTCGTTGCAGGCGCATCCCAGTAAACGACATTATCGGACCAGGTGGCATGCAGGGTGAATGTGTTGGCCGTGGCGCCGGTGATAGCAGGCTCAGTGAAAATAACAGATGCGGTGGCAGCTGTCTGGTTACTTACCAGAAAAGCAGCGGCAGCATTATAAGTACCTGCTTTAAGTATCGAACCACTCGTCATTCCTGAATTAACCCCATCAAATTTGACTATTGGGTTAAAATTGATGTTGTCCGTTGCATTGCTCATGTACAGCGGCTGATTGGCCGCTGTAGCCTGGGTTGGGTTATTCGGCTCCGGGCCATAGTTCATCCAGGCATTAATTGCCGTATTATCGATAGTACTTGAAGTATTGGCATCTGCCCTTAACCAAATAGAACTGCCCAATACACCACCGGGGGCTTTCACTACCGCACCAATCGTAAAGTAAGCACCAGTCGGCAGCAGACTGCTGTTAAGGGTAATGCTGTTGCCATTGAAAGGCAGTATCGTGTTAATATTTGCCGAAGAAAAAGCCGGATCTGTATGGCTGATGATCAGGAATTTTGAAGTGCCCGTAATTTCTGCCACCATGGTGATGTTCTGATCGGCCCAACCCGTTTTCTGAACTTTCCATACACGTGACATTCTTCTGGTCACATCGGTATTTAACGGAGTACTCATAGCCGAACCAAAGCTGGTGGCTAAATCGTTATCCCCAAATACTAAAAATGATTTGTCATTGGTAATCGTAGTTGCGTTTGATTCATTGGTAAGCGCTACTGCTGATCCTTGTGCCAACGTGATGAAACCAGCATCAGCATTTAAGGACTGTTTCGTATTGAGGCTGGTTTTATCGTCACGAGCGATACCGGTAATGCGTTTATTATAAATGCCATTGGCAGCCGCAGTCCAATACACAGCGTTGTCTGAAGCAAGATAATCCGTCGGCGTACTTTGGTCTAGCGTGACACCATGTTTCAAGGCAAGGTAAGAAGAGACGGCTTGCCGTTCCACATCACTCAGCACCCGATTATAAGCCACTACCTCCGCTATATTACCCATCCAGTAGAATGCACGGGAACCGATTGTTCTTGAACCTATAGAGATAAAATTGGCAGTTGCCGGACTGATGGTGTTACTGCCCTGAGCCTCCTGTTTATTGTTACCGTATAGCCTGAAGCCGGTGGCTGTATTGGTTTGTGTAGCCCCGAAAATATAAGGTCTGTTCTCTATGAAACTGCTTGTGGAAGAGGCTGACTGAATAACTACTCCATTGTTCTCCAGGTAGTCCAGCTTAGCTGTGTTGTTGATCCTGAATTCCATTCCCTGGTTGCTGTTCAATGCACCGGAACCTATCAGATCCCTGTAAGTGGCATATCCCGTTCCTGCCCCTACTGCAAACACCGTGGAATTGGCCGGGTCGATCCTCGCTGTGTTGATGTCTAGGAAATCATCTGTCCCATCCAGTTTAAAAGTATAATTAAAGTTAACGCCGCGTGCATCGGTAATAGGTTGACTGGCTACGGTAGGTTGCAGGGCGACATTGCCCATACCTGAGAAATCGTTCCACTGCTTACTATCCGAAATCCCATCATCTGCCCGAAGCCATAGCGTAATACCATTGTTTACCCCATTCGGGCCCTCGATCGTACTGGCGAAACTGAAATAAGCGCCGTCAGGCAACAAGTCGCTATTAATAGTAATAGTACCATCAGCTGCTAGTGGGTAGACATTGTCGCCCGCTGCAAAAGACGGATCACTGCTTACGATCAGATAAGTTTTTTTAATTCCTGTACCTGACAATTTCAATGTAATATTTTGAGATGACCAGTTGGTTTTGTCTACCTTCCAGATGCGAGACATCACCCTATTCACTCCGGTAAAACCTGTTAAATTGGCACTGTAATCAGTAAGGCCACCGTTATCTCCAAATGTCAGGAAAGATTTATCGGCAGGAATCGCTGTAGCATTGGCATCATTGCTTGCTGCAATTGAATTGCCCGCTGCAAGGGTAACCATTCCATTTTCTGTACTTACAGATTGTTTCTGATTTAATGTGGAATAATCATCACGACCAATTCCGGTAATTCGTTTAGCATAACCTGCGTTATCCGCAGCATTCCACATGATGGCACTACCATCGCCTGAGGTATAATTGGTGGCTACAGTTTGATCCAGGCTGATGCCATATTTCAGACCAAGGTAAGATTCCACCCGGTTAATTTCTACAGCGTCAAGTTTCCGGTTGTATACGATCACTTCAGACATGGTACCGTTTATCCCTTCAACACCTGAAATGTATCCACCTACACCAAAATCCTGGGTGTAGCCGATGGTATTAAAGTCCATATTTGGTTCGAAAGCTGCTGCAGCATCTTTACGCAATTGCAGTCCCCCATTGGTACCACCACCCCACACATAGCCCGATAAATGGGTTTGATTAAGGGTAAGCGTTTGATTTCCGCCCGGGAAAAATGGATTTGGAGTTGATCCGTTTTTCCATAATCCCATGCTATTATTTAAACGCCCAAGATGTGGATCGTCTGCGTCAAAGTCTACCGGACTGTCATAACCGGCAAAATCCCTGTATTTAGAAATAAAGAAGACTGTTCCATCGCTTACTGCGCTGGTCAATACCTGCGCGTCAGACTCAAATACATCATCTCCGTCAAAGTCGACAGTTGGATTGAAGTTACTGGAAGCGTCTGTTGTACCCAGCTTAGCTAAGCGAGCCGCAACGGTTTGAGCCACGTTCAGTCCGGTCCCACTTCTATCCTTCCAAGCCAAGCCGTTTGTAATTGCCTGCAATCCTGTTTTAGCATCTAACCAAACACGAATTCCGTTATTTACGCCCGCAGGGCCTTTAAGATCTGTACCGAAAGTAAAATAAGCAGCATCTGAAAGCTGACTGCTGTTTAAAGTTACCTGTCCATTCACCAGTGGTAATACAACAGAACCGGCACCAAATGCTTCGTTGCTGTTGATAATCATATATTTCGGACTGGATGTAGCGGTAGTATCCACTTTTATAGTGATGTTCTGATCTGTCCAGCCAGTTTTTTGGACTTTCCATATCCGTCCCAGGCGCACTGTTGAAGGAGTAGCACTAGTTGAAGTTGTAAAAGCAGTGGCACCATCATTATCAGCGAAAACAAAGAAGGATTTATCGTTGGTAATGCCAACTGTGTTTGCCCCGTTTGAGGCAGCAACAGTAGTTCCAAGTGCAATGGTCACTAAACCGCCATCCTGGCTTATAGATTGTTTTTGGTTCAGGGTACCGTTTTCATCACGGCCAATACCGGTGATACGTTTGCCGTAGCCGACATTCTGCGTGGCTGTCCACATTCTGGTACTGCCATCACTGGCGATATAATCAGTAGCGGCGCCGGCAGGACTCAGCATGGTCAATCCATATTTGAGCGACAAATAACTGTTTACCTGGATGCGTTCTCCATCTGTAAGCTTTCTGTCATAAAATACAACTTCCGAAATACGACCATTGAAGATAGAACCATGTCCCGCACCGACAGCTGTATTAGAACCCCCGCCTCTGGAAAAATTAACTGTAAGCGCTGTACTGCTGCCTACCGTTTTTCCGTCAAAATTCAATGCCCAATTATTAGGAGCACTCCAATTATTTAACAGGTGAGGCAGCTGCATATTGAGCGTGCCTAAGGCAAAGCCCGGCCGCGTACTAATTCCAAAATGGGTGTAATGCTGTGCACTACTATAATGATAAAATGTTGTGGCAAGCGTAGTAGGGTCGCCTCCGAATTCAAATGGGAAGCTGGCCGTTGTTGAAGTAGCAGGCAGGTTAGAATACTGCACGGAGAATATTTCTCCCTGGGTTAACCCATCCGTGATCTTGTTTACCTGAAACCAGTTGTCATTGAGGAAATTGACACCCGGATTATAGTTAATAGATGCCTTTTCCCAAGCGAGCGGGATGGTATTTGCAGGAAGCCACATTCTTGGCACCGGAGCCTGGTCTGTCCACTGTACCGCAATACTTGGGTTAACCGTAGAAACTCCTTCGTCGGCTTTTACCCATGCCTGTAATCCTGCCAGTACCCCCCCCGGCTGTTTTTGTACACTGCCGAAAGTGAAGTAGCTGCCATTAGGCAAGTCTGAGCCTTTTATAGTCACTGCACCATCAGTATTGAGGCGCAGGGTCTTGTTAACCGTGGCGAACGTAGGATCCGTGCTGATCAGCAGGTATTTACTCTCGCTTCCACCTTGTAAACGCAAAGTGATGTCCTGTGTATTGTCCCAGTTTGCATTCTGTTGTGCACGCCATACCCGGTTCATTCTCGCAGTAGCAGTTGATCCGGTAACGGCAGTGGAATAGGTAACGGCCAGACCATCATCAGCCAAAGCAAAAAATGCCTTGTCATTGGTAAAAACAGTTGTGTTTAATGCATTAGCCGTAGCAACTGTTCCGCCCAACGCAACGGTCACTAATCCCAGATCTATATTGAGGGATTGCTTTTGTTGAAGTACAGAGAGGTCATCACGGCCAATACCAGTTATACGATTTTTATAGACCGGATCAGCTGTCCACATTGGTGTAGCTCCGTCACTGGTCAGGTAACTTGTAGGTGTGGCCTGATCCAGGGTGGTACCATATTTAATGGCCAGGTAGGATTCTATTTTCTGACGGTCTAAAGCAGTCAGCGCTGTGATGTCTTTATAAATAATAATCTCCGGAATATTGCCATGGTAATAAGCAGAGCCATGCCATACTCCTAAATTGGAAGCATAGTTACCGCCGCTATAGCCGGTGTAATCGCGAACAACATTGCTGTTGGCAATATTTGTCCGGTCGCGGTAAACGTTCATACTCGCAAGAGTCTTGGTATAACTCCATATATTGGTCTTGTTCAAATCACTTCCCCAGGCTGCAGTAAGTCTCCAGCCATAAGGCGCATCGAAATAAGCAGTTGAATTGGTGAAAGAAGTAGCAGTTACCACGGGATAGCCATTCGTTGTCATCTGATCAAACAAAGCTCCTCCATTCATGGCACTGGTTGTTGATGCGCTGAATATGGCGAAGTTATTCATGTTACCGGCACCCAATACAGAGCTTGTCGGATCTACTGCATTTCCTTTACCAAAGAACTGGGGAGCCACAAATGTAGCTGTGGGGTTAAAGTTCATCCCTGTAGACTGGACAGTAGGCTGATTGGCTACCGAAGGCTGGGGGATGTTGATGTTATTCCCACTGAAGTCGTTCCACTGGGCCCTACTTAAGCCATAATCTGCACGGTACCAGCCTCCGATTCCGGTACTGACACCTCCTGGTCCCAGGATTGCAATTGCCCTGGATTCACTGAATTCCGAAGTACCTTTAACAGAAGTGATCGTCGCAGTCCAGAAGCCTCCAGGAGCACCTGCAAAAGCCACCGGGTAAACAGTTGTATTGCCTTTGGCCACATTGTTAAAAGTGGCGACTAGCTGGCGGCCGCTATAGAGCAAGGTACCGACCTCATTGGCGAATAGCTCAACGGTATAAGTAGTCCCGGCAATATCTGTTGCGATATTCGGCACAGTAATGCTGACATTATAGGTGCCGATACCCGCAATCACGGATGAATTGATCACCGGTCGGTTGGCCCCTTTATAATTTCCATTGGCAGCCGCTCCAATGAGAATCCCATTGGTAACGTTATTGTATATGCTGTTGCCGGTAATGACCGTGCCCTGCGTGTTATCGTTGGCATTAATGAGCACACCTTCACCTTTGTTAGCATATATCTTATTGCCGGTGATGCTTATATTCCTCGTGCCGCTGGCACCCGCATGAATCCAAATGCCGTGGAGGGCACCGTCCCGTATCGTATTTCCCGTTATATCCAACTGTGTCGTTGCATGTACATTATTGATCACAATACCTGCCCTGCCGAATTTTTCAATAATATTATTAGTGAACTTTACATTGGATTTGGGAAAGGTTCCACCAAACTCGATTCCATCGCTCTGTGCCCCCACCGTATTACTGATAATGGAATTTTTCAGTTCAAAGGTGTTTACAGCTCCAGCTATGGTCATCCCTTCCGCCACGTCGTCTATAATCAGGTTATCCACCACCACATTCGTAAGACCATTGGCGACGGCGATTCCGCTGTTCAGCGTATGCATAATGCTCACCTTCGTCAGGTTCGCATTGGTCAGTAAGGCATCGAAAACAAGACCAGTAGCTACTTTATCCGTTAGCTCACCTCCTAATTTCACATCCGTCATGCTGAGGCCTGTTGCAGCGCCCACAAATCGTACGCAACCGTTAGCTCCATTATGCGCTGTGACCGCGTTGGTAAAATCCGAGGAAGTGATGGTAATATCCTGTGCTGTGGCATTGAAACGAAGACTAAAAAGACCGCACTGCAAGACCTTTGTGTTGTGGATCAAAAGATTCTTTACCGTTCCCACAAACTCTAACCCATATTCTGCTTCGGGGTTACCTGCAACAGATGGCGACCCAAGATGAAGATAGGAATTCTGAATTTTAACATTCTCCGTTACTCCGGCCACCCGGAATGCAAATCCCGTTCCATTGGTCCAATCCTTAAAATTGATGTTGTCGAAGGTCGCATTTTTAAGGCTGCCCAGTACCTGGATCCCATTCGCCAAAGGCGATAGTTCAACATTCCTGATTAACGCAGTATCCAGCGAAGCAGTCCCCAGGAATTCCATGAACATCGCCCCGGTGGCCACGCCACCTGAGTTCCGTCCGCCTACCTTTACATTTTCTATGGTCAAGGCTTCATGCCGGCCAGCCTGAAACGCAAAAGCACGGCCATGTGCGGCCGTAGTGGCCATTATTTCCAGCCCGATATCCGAAGTAATATTCCGGATGGTTAAATGTTTGGAAGCCCCGGTTATCAGAACGATATTATTTAACAGATCCGCTGCAGTACCAGTTGTATTCACCTTCAGCCCGTCAAGGGTCACGCCTTGTGTATTGGCATTTACCATTACACCCGCCCCTCTGGTATTGAGCAGTTCGAAGTTTTTGATGGTAACAAAATTGGAATTGATTGTAAAGAAGTATAGTGCGGCGCCATTATTGGCGTTGATTGAAACTTTATTTTCTCCATCGATGTTCAAATTTGCAACGGTTATCGTCGGCAAATTGCTGGCAATATTGATAGTGCCATAAACATTGAAAACGATACTGTGTGGGCCTGTACCTGCTGCGTTTACGTCAATTATTGCCTGACGCAGTGATCCGAGGCCGGAATCGTTAGTGTTTGTAACCGGGAAACTGGCCCCGTAGCTTACCTGGTTTACGAAGCTGAAAAATACCAGCACCATAAAAAAGATGCTTTTACAAAAAAATGTTTTATTTGAAGATAAACGCTTATGAAACTTCGGACTGTTTAACCACTGTTTAGGTAAGTTTCTTTTCATAAATATAGAATAGGGTTTCAATGTTCAACACTTTGTTTATTGTCCGAGGTCTATCGGTTTTATTACGTAATTGTAGAATAGTTTTGGCAATTACCCTTTTAATGATTCCAGGGCCGTTTTTTTTTATCGTAGATCATGTGCTGAATGAGAGACTGTGATCGTACGCAATAATAATTATGATTAATTTAGTAATTATACACGACAATAATACTGAATTAAATAAAACAAATACACAACAACAGATAAAAAAATTGTTAATTCTTAAACAGAATTAACCACATGTATTTCTCCAATTTTAATTCCCTATCTTTCTCCTACCTATGTTATACATCTTAATCGCCCTAATATGCTTGCTGATAGTTGGCAGCATATTTTATTACAACACACTTGTGAACAAGAAAAACAGGATGAAGGAAGCCTGGAGCGGGATCGATGTGTATTTGAAGAAACGGTATGAATTGATTCCTAACCTCATTGAAACTGTTAAAGGTTATGTCAGTCATGAACAAAAACTGATGCAAAATCTGGTTCGCTTGCGTAATGAAGCGATTCAGACCCAACAAAATCAGGAAAAAATCAATACAGAGCACCATCTTTCAGAAAACATCAGCAGATTGATGTTAATTGCTGAAAATTACCCTGATTTGAAAGCAAATACCAATTTCCAACAGCTCCAAACTCAACTGGAAACCATAGAAACTGAAATTGAACTCTCCAGAAGATATTACAACGGTACAGTGAGGGAAAATAACATTCAGGTTCAATCCTTCCCTTCCAACGTTATCGCATCCATCTTTGGATTCGATAACGGCATTTTCTTCGAAATAAACAATTCTGCAGAACGCGAACCAGTAAAGGTTTCTTTTTAAATCATCTTATGAAACTTAAACATCTATTTTCGCTGCTCAGGCTGTCACTGATCGTATTGCTCATTCCAGCTTTGTTCACAAAAACTTTAGCGCAGGAACCAGTTACAGAACAAGGTGAGCAGAATAACCAATCTGAAAGAGTCATTTCTTTTCACACCGACATCAGGATTGATACCTCCGGCATGATGTACCTGTCTGAAAAAATTAAGGTTTATGCATCTGGCGATCAGATTAAACGCGGTATTGTTAGGAGCATCCCAGTATATCGTAAAGATATATTTGGCGACAGAAAATCCGCAGATTTTAAAATAACGAGTATTTTAAAGGATGGAAAGAAGGAAAACTACAAGACCAAAAACGATGGTAGTATCCGCAGTATATACATCGGGAACGAAGATATTATACTTAATCCAGGTATCTACACCTATGAAATCAATTACCAAACTAAAGGACAGGTTGGTTTCTTTAAAACCTATGATGAAATTTACTGGAATGTTACCGGTAGTGAGTGGAACTTCGAAATAGAAAAAGCCTCTGCTACCATTGTACTCCCTAATGGAGCTTTGGCAGACAATACCGCTTGTTATACTGGTCCTTCTGGTTCGACCAGTAAAAACTGTAGCATCAGCATCAATCCCGATCAGTCCCTGAGTTTTCAAACGACTGAAAGTCTGCCCTCAGGAAGTGGATTTACTGTAGCCTCAGCTTTTACGAAAGGGATTATACACAGGCCTTCTAATTTCCAACTTTTTTACCAGGACTATCTGAAAATAACCTTGACACTTCTCTTGCTCATTGGCCTTGGAGCGTACTATTACATCAGCTGGTCGCGTTATGGACGGGATCCGCAGGAACCAGTCATCATTCCCAGCTTTAATATTCCAAATAACTGGTCCCCAGCCCTACTCCGCTATTTTTACATCAAAAAAATAGATGATAAGTCTTTTGCCATCTCGATCATCAATATGGCCGTTAAAAAAGTCATAAAAATCAGCAAAGGAGCAGGCCTCAAAAAAGAAGATTACGCTGTTGAAAAATCAACGGGTTTAACAAATGTACTGTCGAACGAAGAAGATGCCATTTACCTCCGCTTCTTCAACAAAAGAAATAGAATATACATCAATAAATCGAATGGTTCGACCATAAATGCAGCAAAGAATGCACATGAGGATAGATTGAAACCGCAGCTTAACTTAAAAGATTTTTTCATTACTCACAAAAAAACATTAATACAATCAACACTAATTACACTGGCTGTAATTGTTGTATTCATGATTTTTGTAGAAACCGGCGCTCCTATGATCATGCTTTTTCTCAGTCCTTTTATTGTGATCGGTGGATTTTGCTTCTTTGCAGGATTCAAAATGATAGGCGAATCTGTGCCTGTAGGAATTTTCCTGATCATTTGGGGAGCTGGCTTCGGTGGGGTTCCGCTGTATATGCTCCTTTCTAACCTCAGCAAACTACCCATAATTTCCCTTGTATTCATTGTAGCTTGCACCATCATGTATGCACTGTACGTTTACCTGATTAGGGCACCTACAGCAGCAGGAACTGATGTTATAAGCAAGATCAAAGGATTTAAAATGTATTTAGAAACGGCAGAGGAACATCGCTTGAATATGTTAAACCCTCCGGAACATACTCCTCAATTATTTGAGAAATTTTTGCCTTATGCACTTGCCCTTGATATAGAAAATGCCTGGGGAGCCAAATTTGAAGAACTGCTCAATCAAGCAGATTACAGTCCCGATTGGTATGAGGGCGACAAGTTTTATTACCCTCGTATTGCCAAAGGCTTTATCGTACCATTTAGCAGTGCGATTAGCGATAGTAAACCAGATACAGGCTCTTCTTCGGGATCATCCGGAAGTTCGAGCTGGAGCTCCGGGAGTAGCAGTAGCGGTTCTTCTGGTGGAGGTGGCGGCGGAGGTGGCGGTGGTGGCTGGTAGCTGCCCGGCACTACTCAATTAGTTCAAATTTGATATCCACATATTTCTGCTACCAAAATCAGAGGGTACTGAACCCGCTTCGATTTCAAGTATTCCTCCCTGTTGAATTTCGTCATGACGGATCCATAAACGATCCAATTTATTTCCATTTAGCGTGACACCCTTGATATACCGATTTTTATCCTCAAAATTTGAAACCTTTATTACAAAAGGTGCTTTTCCACCATTCAGTGTAACTGTAGAAAATAATGGAACGTTAAGATAATAAACGGGCTCTCCTACAAGCGGTTGCTGTAAACCAATCGCAGTCATTACAAACCATCCAGACATCGCACCCGCATCGTCGTCCATTGTCCTGACAAATGCTTTCGGCTCATTCTTATAAATTCTATCTATATGTGCACCGATCCCTCGACTATTGTCATTGAAATAATACTGAATAACGGTATCCAACGCAATCCTCTGTACCAATTTCTGGTATTTCCAAGGCTTTGTACTGGCATAATATAACGTCGGTGATTGTAAGTCCGGTTCATTAGCCCTATTAAAATAATAATTGTCGAAAAAATCATCTAATTGCTTTGTAAATTCTTGCCTTCCACCAGATAAATCAAGTAGGCCCTGAACATTAAAAGGCACCGACCATCTATACTGACGGATTGTTCCCTGATACATATTACGGACTGACATCCGATCGACATCCTTTTTACTTAAATCTTTAAACTCACGGTTCCAGACGGTCTTATACGTTTGTGCTCGCTCAAAAAAATGTTTGCTCAGTTCTTTTTCACCATAATTATCAAACAACTTACCCATGGCCCACATATCATAGCACGCCTCCAGGTACTTATCAGGTTTAGTAAAATCGAATCTGGCGGTATCAGCTAATAAAGAATCTTTTAGTCCTTTGAAATCAACTACATAACCCTTTTTTAAGGCATCAAGTAACACTGCTATACTATGTTCAGTCCGAACTGAATTTGCCGGTTCCTGTGGTCCGGCAAAATCGTATTTCCCATATCTATATAAATCACCTATAGAATGAATCATATCCTGATACTTATCCGGGAATAAAATAGACAATAAAGGAAGTTGGGTTTTATAATTGTCCCAGATTGCCCAACCATGATATTGATTAGATTTTGTAAGATGTAGCTTCCCGTCGGTTCCTTTAAAGGTTTTATCAGATTCTGAAATAAGATAAGGAGACTGCATAGTTCTGTAAAGCAGCGAATAAAAAAGCTTTACACGTTCTCTATCACCTTCTACTTTCACAGATGAAAGATGGTTATTCCAACGCTGGGCAGACTGCTCTCGTACTGTCGATATCTTTACTTCTTTGTTTTTATTTAACATTTTTATGGCGTGCGCTTCATCCACAGCAGAAAAAGCAACCCTGACATGCACATTTTTTTGCTTAGGGTCCAGATTTACCACCAGGCCATGCGTTCCATTTTCTTGCCATTTTTGTATGTGATCAATCTGCATCGCATAGTATATGGTATAAATGCCAACTTTACATGTTGTTTTAGCCTTAACCCATCCGGAGATAACATCACCATTTTTTGTGTGTTTTTCTCCAACAAAAGCTTGATTAAAAACATGCGAAAAGTCAATAGAAAATCCCTTGTCTATTGTTGGAAAGCTAAAGTTGTACATACCATAATTTTGGTCAACAGCGATATTGGTTTCAATTCCTTCTTTGAAGGATATGGTATAACTTCCAGGGCTCGCGGAATCAGCTATTTTTGTTAAAGGTTGTCCTTCATCTTCTTTCCCTAAAAATGGCTTTATTAGTATTATCCCCCCACTTCCCTGGCAACCAACACCTTCGAGTCTGTTATGGGTAAAGCCTAAAACATTTTTTGCCAGATATTCATACCCAGTATGCAAAGTGGGATTGGTTTGAGGCAAAATACTCAACTGGCTAAAAGGCGATGAGGCCGCAGGCGATAGCTGTCCGTGGTCTCCTGAGGATCCTAGAAAAACATTTACAAGTTGATCTGGACTTTGTGCAAAGGAAGTTATTCCTGACAATAAAAAGATAAGGCAATATATTAATCTCAGCATATTTTTTTTTCCAATTAACATCTTGATAACATGTCAATTCACAGCTATACCATCTATTAAGGAATGCGCAATATTACCACAAATAATTTTGTTTAAGCAATTCGCTTTCATTAACAAAAGGTTAAATAACCATAAAATAAAAAAAGCGAGCATCATCAGGAAAATGATACTCGCTTTAAATTAACGCTCTCCGTTCAAATTTATTTGCCCAATTCCGTTTCTTTAGATCTCGTCAATTTCCCATCGATATCCGTTAATTCCAGGTGAAAACGAACCGGTTTATCTTTATCAACCGGCACTGTAAATTCAAATGGATATTCATTTTTATCGATGATCTTTTCTTTGTTTCCCTTAATCTTATAGATCATCCTGGCCTTCTTCCATTTTGTATCATCTTCCTGAAGAAATACAAAAAGCTTTTGCGCATAAGCACCGAGCTTAAACAATAATGCCTTTGTATCTCCTTCCGGAATATTTATATAATCAGTTCTTTGATCTTTTTTCACATTCAGGATCTGGTCCTGAAAACCACTCCTGATTTTTACGCCCGGGATAGCCAGGGCGGTAATACCACCGGCAGGGACACTGATCTGGAAAGAACCATCTTTTAAATTCAAAGCTTGCGCTGATGGATATAAAGTCTGAACTCCGGTACTGCCAGAAAAATCTACCCTCGAAGCATCTACAGAAACACGAGTAGTGATGTCCGCTCCGGATTGGTTCATAAAAGCAAGTAGAAGTATATCTCCTTTTTTTGCACTGACATAGTTTAAAGCAATGTTAGCTGTATTCAACAGGCGGGAAGGCATCCAGAGTTGTACATTTTCGAACTGAAAGAACCGACCTTTCTTAGCCCCGTAAAACTTATTCTGCAGATATGCATATCCTTCTATATAATCACTTGGAAAGTCAATTTTGCCGTTACTTTTTACATAAGCATCTGAAACCAGATAATCAACAAACATAGAAGCCATTGGCAGGATATGATTGTAATGAAAGGAGTTTACGCTCTGATCCTTATGCTCATGGAGCGGAAAATCAGCCTTTTCATAGGCTGTAGTTCTTTCCGTATTGATATGATATCCCGGAAAACTTTCAGAACGGCCAACAATCGAAGCTTTAGCCACATTCATTAAAAATGGATCTTTTGTATGATAGCCTATCCTTAACAACCAGGGTGCATAGGTAGACATAAAAATCCCCCTGTGTCCGGTTGAAGTTCCAGATGATTCAGGTGTAAGTCCCATTTCAGAAAGTCTCCATGCAGGAACTTTTTCTTCAGGATAATACATTTGATGGTGTCCTTTTGATTTGAGGTACCAATACATAGGCGCTTTTCCCCCTTTATTTACAGTAACCAGATCATTCGGTATGGCTGGGGTCATCCAGGTAAACAAGGTATAATGCCTGGCTCCATCCTGTGCTGCTTCCAAATACCGGCGATCAGCAGTTAGTTCATATAACTCTAAAAGGGCTGACCAGTTATTGGTAAAGGTTGGCCAGAAAAAGTTGGAACTAAACAAGGGATCGCCAAACTGCTTTAACCTTGTATTTACTCTTTCTTTCAGATATTTATCCGCTAAAGTCTTGCTTAAACGTAAGTAAGCCGAATCGGATGTTAGCTTAAACATAAACATGGCATTGACCCAGTTGCGGCCTTTCTGCTCTTCATCAAGATTTCTGACACGCGCGGTTCCGAACTCTTTTTTTGCCATCGTAGCATAAAAGGAGTTGTTCTTGCCAAAAACATCAGACAACACCTGTAATTCTGATAATGGAGCAATGGGCCCTCTCAATTTCCTGGAAGGGGATTGAATTTTCTGATTGCTGTCAATCGCAAAAAGAAATTTTTCTCGTGACAACATAAACTCCATTAAAGGGTATGCCCTTTTATCAAACATTTCTTTATCATCCCTAACAATAGCCAATTCAAGTGGGTTCAGACTCGAAACATTTTTTACTGCGCCAGGCACATCTGTAGAATAAGCAAAGCCTTTTAAGCTATCAATAAACCAGGCATAACGTGTCTTGGAATAATCAATTAGGTTATCCAGGGTTGTATTCATTGAAACGGAGGCATTGCTGCGGTAATCCTTAAATCCAAACACATTTGTTGCGATCTGCTCATATGTTTTAGTGATGCTCAAGGGCTCAACAACAAAGTTCATCGAAAACTCAAAAGAATGTCCCGCCCTCATCTGAGAATTGAAACCACCCGGCATGGGGGCAAAAACCTGGGGCTGTAATTCTGATTTGTTATTTAAAAGTGCGATCCCAAACTGGCTGTTGGTTAACAGTGGCAAAGGTTGAAAAGGCAAATACCTGGAATCAGCCAGTACGCCTATTGAATTGTATCCGTCATTCACCAATGTAGTGGGTATTGTCGCCATATACGAGGGCGTAAGATAGGGCTGCAATGGAGCCCGTTTTTCCGTCCAGATCAGCGGTTGCCAAAGTTCATCCACAAGATCACTTTTAAAAGATGGTGCCCCGATATACCCAACACTATAAAAACCGTTCTTTTTAGGTATAAACAGAAACTCTATTTTGGGATAAGGCAAACTGCTTTTAATTAACCACGCTTTTAGTGTAAACAAAGCATGTTCCGGAAAGATAAAGTAAATGGAATCTCCGGCATTGACTGTTTTGACGGCGCTAAGAAAATATGTCTTTCCTGCGTGATAGATATTGGCGGTTCTATCTTGCTTCGCACTTCTTAATATTTTATCGTCAAATCCATCTCCGGCAACACTGGCGTTAACAATTTGTTGATGATAATCAGCCAGAATACTGTCATCAGTTTTCCAGGTGGGAATATTGTAAGCTACTTTTTTTAATCCTGAAGGTTTTAACGCGAGCTCAGGATCCCTTTCATTACAGATAACCACAAAATCGGGCTTAAACAGGTAAGTTTTGTCCTTTGAGATAATTTTAACCCCCTTGCTATCTGTTACAATTTGTGCATTAGACTTCATACACAAACAACAGGCAACTGAAAAGCAAATGAATTTACTATACTTTTTTAATTTAAGAATCTGTTTCATTTCAATAATGTTCCTCTTAATAAAATTCGACCTAAATAGATCACTGTCTGATCATATTTTTCAGGATGTTGAACGATATCCGCTCTCTTGTCTTCTGGCAGTATCATGAGTTTATCAGCTTTCTGGCCAGACAGGGTTACCTTTACCAAATGGTCCCCATGAGGCACTTTAATTACATCAAACTGTCCGCGGTAACGGTTATAGCAATAGTTGTTGAACCTATTCAATAGTTTTACAGGTTCTCCATCTATGATCCACTCCAGTTGTCCAACCTCTGGTCCGCCAATATCAAATACGCCCAGCATATCTCCCTTAAAACGGAAACTAAATGTGGCTCCGGGTTTATTTGCCGAAAGTACATTAGAAAACCAGGGACTGAATTTTTTAAGATTTGGATCGGTGTCTGTTGCTATCACCCGCCAGCCCTGATCAAGAACTGGCAAAGTTGATGGATCTACCATCGTTGCCTCGTCCCATGCAGCAGTAATTAATGGCTTTGGCAGCTCCTTCTTTTTTAAAGGTTTTGCTGCCTCAATTTTTTTGAAGGCACGGGCAATGGCTGCTGCGTAGAGATTCCCCCCCGCTGTAGTCGGATGTATTCCATCCTCAGAAAATAAAATTTTCTCCTGATCAGCTGGATTCCCTTTCCAGATCAGCTTTCCTGCTGCTTCCAGGTTTGCTGGCTCCATACCTAAATTCACAGAAGGCAGGTCGTAGTATGCCGCAATCTGCTCCAGGCCTTTAATATTTGGGGGCAACTCATTTTTTTGATAAAAGGCAGTTTGTCCAGTTAAAATGGTATACAGCAAACAAATAGCGGTATTGGGGTTCTTCTTGATCGTTTGACGGATCATTCCTTCCATCCCGGCGGCATAAGCGCCGTTAACGGCAAATTCTATAAAAATAAGATCGGGTTGATGGTTGAGTACCTGTTCATTGATCCTGAATGCACCCAGCTCCGTTCCCGTGCCAGATACACCTGCGTTGATCCATTGAAAGCTTGCCTGAGGATAAGTCTGCTCCAGGTTCCTGGCCGTTTGAAGGCGATAACCAAAATTCGCCTGGGTGATGCTCCCGCCGATAAAGGCGACCAGCACCTTTTTACCCGCATTTACTTTTTCAAAGAAGCCCGGAAAGCCTCCCCTGACATTGCATTCCAGCTCATTATTGAAATTACTGGCTTCAATTACAGGAATATTAGATGCAGAAACATCAAAATAAAGAGGAGAAGCCCCTGCCTGGGAGGCCGCAATCTTATCACTATCAGGCCTGGTTTGGGAAAATGCAGTAGCAGACATCAATAAACAACTAAGCAATGCAGTTTTCATACCTTTTCTATTCATTACCATTGAGTACAATTTTTTTTGATTTTGTTTTCCCATCATTACTCTTAAAAATGAGTTCCAGGTTTGCGCTCTCGCCCATCGCCAGTTTATTAGAACTCCATTCGTAAGGGTACTGCTTTATTTCCTGCGTCTGATTGTTACAATTAACGGTTACGGAATATCCATTTAAAGGAGCTGTTTCTGCAAATCCATAACAGGTATCCCAACCAAAGGGAGAGCGGATACGGAACAAGAATACACGCCCCCAGGGAGCCCCCAGATCAATCACCTTCATTCCATCTTTTACCGGCTGATATTTCTTGGCTACCCGGTTCGCCTTTAACGGAATAGAAATTGCCTTGAATCCTTTTGCAGGGACAACAACATCGATCTTGGCCGCTTTAAAATCCTGGGAAACTGACTGATCGCTTTGCGCATAAACCAGGGCTTTCCCATCCTTTAGCGCAGCTGTAGCATCAGTCCATTGTACAGATACTTTTTGCTCGGACTCAGCTTCCGAGGAAAGCAGGATCCAGAAGCTCTTATCCGAAACTGCAGTAACATAATTGATTCCTGGATTCTGAATATTTACCAGGCCCTTATGCATCCACAGTGTTGCCTCCTGATCTCCAAAAATCTTTCCTTTCCCGCCTCCGTATACCCGATTGTTAAACCAGACAAATCCTTCCTGTTTACTATAAGGAAACACTACATTTCCATTCGAACGTTGTATGGTTTCTGAGATCAGGTAATCGAGGCTAAAAGCGATATGCGGTGGGATATGATGATAATAAATGGAACTCACATCCGGCCCTTTATAAGGAAAATCAGCTGACATAGGTACATCCGTAAAACCTGTACTGTAATACCCCGGATAGTTTGTATAACGACCGATCACTGCATTACGTGCGTAGGTTTCATAGATAGATTTGTTCTCGTATTGGAACAACCGCAACAAATGCGGTGCCCAGCTGCTCATCAGTACCGGATGGACTGTCTGACCTTTTACCCGGGTAAAATAAGTGCTGGGTTGCTCCAAGCCCAGGCCCACTGGCGATACCAGCCATTCAGGCACTTTCTTTTCCTGTACATCGCCACTTTTCCTGGGAAAGCCTAAACGATAAGGCTGATTGCCTTTCCACCAGATACGTGTAACGCCATCATATTGATTATTCTTGTGAATTGTTTGCAGGCTGTCTTCCACTTTCGGATAGCTGCGTATTCCCGCAATGGTAAAATGGGCCCCATATTCTGCGGCTTTCAGATATTTTTTATCTTTTGTTGTTTCATAGAGATCCAGCAAGTCCCACCAGGGCGTATAAAAAGTGGCATTGTAAAAAGGTGTATGACTGAGTAATTTATTGGTATTGTTATATATTTTTTGCTGAATAAAAACATCGGCATCTTTTTTTGCCTGTTGCAGCCATTTCGCCTGTCCTGTGAGCTGGTATGCCCAAAGCGCCTGGTTCCATGAATGGAAATCTGTTGAGTAGCCTTTTGCTATCCTCAGACTATCTCCCGGTAGTGCTATATTCTTCAGCCAGGGGTTCAATCCTCCCAATAAGCGATCCAATCCTACGTAATAAGATGTGGTGAACTGAGAGGTAAGCGGGTTAAATTCCAGTGTTTTTCGTGTAGCATTATACGCTGTCGGAACAATGTCGGTCGCCCATCGGTACCCGCTTCTGGAAAGCGTAAATTCTATGGTCGGCAACGACCTACTAATGTAAAATTCTTCG
This sequence comes from Pedobacter hiemivivus, assembly GCF_005144565.1. Classification (NCBI taxonomy): domain Bacteria; kingdom Pseudomonadati; phylum Bacteroidota; class Sphingobacteriia; order Sphingobacteriales; family Sphingobacteriaceae; genus Pedobacter; species Pedobacter hiemivivus. Next base: position 331,096 of record NZ_SWDX01000001.1, on the reverse strand, counting down.
TCATTCTGCAATACAGAGAGTGCGATGTTGGCCAATGGTGTGGCATTTACAACAGTAGGTGCTGTTTCAGGGTCGCCCTCAATATCATAAAATCCCTTTAGTTTGGTAGCCCATCCCGCAGCATTGTCATTTTTCACCAGTTCGATCATGTTGAATACCGCATCAGTAAGTGAAGCTTTTTCTTGTTTCCGATAGTCCTTAACTTCAAACACTTCCTTCGATACATAATCCATGGCCGAATCCCAATTGCCCGACTTTAAACCAATAATAAATCGTCTGTCAATCAACTCCCCTGCACGGTATTTAGAATCATTCATTCCCAGAACCGGAGAAAACATAACCGGCTGTATCTGGTTATTGTGATTCTTCAGTGTAAAACCCGCAGGCGCATAGTCTACCGAACCCCAATCCTTTTTAAACAATTCAGGGCTTGTTGCGACATAGCTTGAAACAATACCTTGCTCTCTTTTCGAAGAAACAATAGCCAGGGGCTGCTGCATCATAGAAGTAACCATCATTTGCGGACCTTCAGAAAGCCGCTTATACTGAAACATAGGCGCCATCAGTACGCTTTCCAGCTCCTGATCGGAAACAGGTTGAAAGGCTTCAATCCCCATACTGTAATATCCCGACTTGGCAACCTTGCAGATCAGCCGCAGATCAATATGTTGCTGACCCGGATGTAATGTCCACAAACCAGTTATGGTCGACCCATTCCGGGTCACATATTGAACTTTTATCGTTTGTTTATCTACAGCTTCTGCAGCTATGGGAATGGCTTCGCTAAGGTTACCTGCCTCAAAAGGATTGAGATCAGCTCCCGGTTTATGAACTGCATATTTATGACCATTAAAAACAAAATGAGCATTTGGTTTTTGGTTGTCCCAGGTTGGATAATATTTATTAAACTGGATGGCGGTAGCATCTGTACTGATTAAGAAAATCCTATGGTCTTCGATGTTTGCAGTACTCAGCTGTTGCCAAGCCCCTTCTTTTTTTATTTCTGTTTTACAAGCGATAGCCTTATGGTCAGCTCCCGTTCGTACAAACTGCACACGTACAGCCTCGTTTTCAATTCCTGCAATTATCTTATCGGTCTTACTCAGTTGAAGTGAGGGGCTTGTGTTTTTCTTTTCCTCCGTAAGCGCTTCCTGCATAACAGGAAGCTTTTTCCAGGATAAAAGGGTTTTCTTATCTATGTCATTTGGATTGATGGTGCTGTCCTGCACAAAAAGAATAGCATCGCAGCGGCCAAAATTAAAATTATGGAGGCGCAACAGCACATCACTCTCTTTCAGGTCAGCACTTCCGAGACGCTCCCAGGCATACCCTGGTTTTCCATGTCCGCCTGCTTTTTTTAACCTGGCATTTCCAACCGAAAGCTGGAACAAGCGAGTGCGGGGACGTGTATCAAAATCGGGGGTCCTTATCCAGATGGCATAGCGACCTGCTTTTCCGATATTCATCACTGTTAATGCATCGGATGTACTGTCCTGCTCTCCTTCTAAAAACCTTAATATGCTACCACCGATGCCGTCTTTATTTACTTCATTAAACCATTTGCCTTTAAACTGAAAGTCAGTCCCCAGCAGCAGGCGTTTTTCTTGCTGGGCATTAGCAGTTCCGGTTTTAAAAAACAAGAATGCGGTTAGCAATAAACATAGGCTGGTTTTCTGGTACATATCTTAATTTATTTGTAGGTAAATGAATAAACCTGAAGGCCATAAGGTGCTATTTTGATAGGATCACCTACAGAAAAAGGAATTTTTGAACCTGATGCAGAAAAGCATTCGGCAGTTTTCATATCCAGGCTATGCCCCGGAATAAAGCGGGATAGGTCTAGCTGAAGGGTGCTCTCCTGTATTTCGTCATCATTATTCAATACAAACAAGTAAAACACTTTATCCTGCTTATTCAGGGCGCATACATAGTCCATATTGGGATTCTTCAATGAAACCAGTTTTTCCATCAATGTCAGGTCTCCCTGCTTATCAAATATTTTTCCCTGTCTGAACCCAAACGTTTTGTGAGGACCAACCTTAGGGGTAAGAAAACCTGAAGGAAAATCAATCCGCCCTTGCGAACGCAAGGAAAGTTCTGCCATCAGATAATCGGTGATCCAACCCACCTGCCACCAGGCGTGATGAGGAAAAGGCCCCGCTCCCTTGTTCATGGCGCTCCAATAATAGGAGGCAACTCCTGTGGCCGGGTCTACAAAAGCATCTTTACTTAAAGCTGCAGTCCTTGCCATTTTGAGGTATAGAGAATCTTTTGTCAGTTGAAATAGCCTTACAAACATGCCAGCATGACTTGCGAGCATGATGGGGCCGCTGTTATTTGCGGAACCTAAAATCCCCCCATGTTCAAAACTTAGCCCCACCTGACTTATTTGCCAGTCTTCCAATTGTCTCGACCCAACTTTTTTGCTTTCTTTATTCGGAATCGGGTGAGAATAGATGGAGGTGGTATAGAATTGTGCCGTTTTGATAGCAGCCTGTTTAAATCTTACATCCTTTGTAATTTCATACAGATCGAGCAAAGCCTGAGCACTTTGTCCCGTGGCAAAATCAGGTGCAAACCTGGCATCTCCGCAAACACCTAAAAAATATCCTTTATCTACCGCATTTTTGATGTACCAGTCTGCAGCTTTTACAGCCGCCTCCAGATATTTTTTATCCCGAAGCGTCTGGTATGCAACCAACAGTCCGTAAAAAGTAGGCCTGTAATCTTTCAGGTCTTCAAACATCGGCTTTTGCGTGTCATTATGATAAGCTACTTCCCAATAACCTTCTGGTTTCATTTTAGCCAAAAGCCAATCGGCCGCCATACGTATGCCCGATTTAAGCTGCTGATTATCCGGCTCAAACAAGGACACATTCCCCATATCCAGCAAAACATAGTATGTAGTTGCGATCGGCTCCGTATAAGGCCCCCACTCTTCGGCAAACCGTTTTGACTTGTAGAGGTAATATTGACCTGCTGCAGCCCCGTTAAAGAACCCACCAGCCGTATTTTGCTGCGCCAATTTAAAGTTCAATGCATCTTTGAGACGTTTCTGGACAAGGATTGGGTCCTTTGTTATATTCGCCAACATCCACATGGCCCCGTAATCGGCATTTTTTACGGCGTCTTTTTCCGAGCCATGCACCCCACCCAAATATTCCTGGGCGCCGATGGTCCGACCGTTATAATCGAAAGTCCGCCAGCGGGAAGTACTGTCCTTTTTCACATAGTCTAAAAGCTGTTCCATACGATCAGATAAAGACAGGCTGGTTTGCTTTAAATGCAGTAATTCATCAAAGCGGTAAACATCATTCACCACATGCTGATATACGGGATACCAGTTTGAAGTATTGATGGTATATCTGAAATCAAAGGAGATGCTTTCCCCCTTTTTTAAATATGACTTTTGCTGTCCCAGTACCGGATGATATAAGGTCGGGCTCAGTTGTTCCTGCCTGTTGATCAGTGACAGACCAAGCAGCCAGTTCGACTGTGTAGATTTATCAGATTCCCATGGGTCTCTGCCTGTTCCCGGCTCAGCTGTTACAGCAAGTGTAATTCCCTCTTTATTCGTAAGCATGGCGGTCAACGCAGCCGCAGTTCTTTCCCTTACCACAACTGGTCTATCCGGAATTCCATGCCCATAAGCATAAGCATCTGTAAAATCACTGTTGATGGTACTGCCTTGGAACACTCCGGGGATGCAGCCCCATTCAAAGCTCTTTTTGTCGTTTGTATTCAATGCCGGACTTGCAATGGAATAATATCCATCCTTATCGGCTGTTAACTTGATGGAAACGCGTAGATCATTTTTGTAAACAGGATCTAATTTCCAGGTTGCCTCTACAGTAGAGACCTCTGTTTTTTGCTGAAATACGAGTGTATTGCCGACCTGTTTGTACTGCTGCGGATAAAATGAAATGGCACGCCCTTCCTTATTTAAGGAAACCGCAGAGGTATTGGCCTTCCAGGTAGGGATGATATAGCGGTATTCCGGCTCAGGAAACTGGATTTCTTTCCCGTTTTTGTCTTTAGCCTCCGACTCCATCCTGGGCTGATCTGCACTGTAAAGCAGGGTATATTGCCCCAATGTGCCAGACAAGGAGTGCCATCCCTTTTGTCCTTTTACCGACAGCTGTTTTATTTTATATCCCTTACCGCTATCTTCCCAGTTCAAGCGAAGCATATCATTTGTCAATCGGGCTTGGGGAGCTAGCTGGGCATAACTGCTGTTTGCAAAAGCAAGCAGCAGCACGATTACACGGTTAAATCTCATTGGGTAATGGTTAATTCTAATTCTTTTACAACAGTTACTGATTCCTTTAAATTGGCGTTGGTTGCTACAAATGAAACTTTATATACCCCTGCTTTGGTGTAAACCCTCGTATAATCTGTTAGATTCTGAGAAATATTCTTAATCGGTTCCCCTACATCAGGTAAAATACTATTAGGGTTGAACTGTTTGGTGACTACCCAGTCATCATCAAGATCAGTACTGTTTCTTACGGTAAGTAATTGTGCTGAAGTAATACTCCAATTGGTTGCAGGACCACTAAAATTAAAAGCAGTCCAGCCTGCGGTAGCCATAGTGGCCAGTACAGTTTCTTCTCCCGCCTGGTTGGTACTCTTAAGATCGAAAGAACGGATTACCCAACGGTTTTGCTGTGTTTCTGGTTTGATAACAGTAGTCTTATATACCAAAGCCAAGGCCATGTTTTTGTTACGCTCTGCAAAGCTATTCAGGCTGATATTTCCAGAGGGCGTCTGGTCCACACCAGAAGATAAAACGGCTTTATCTGTAATCTCTTCCCAATTAGCAGCCCTTACATTTGCAGCATCATATATTCCGCTGAAATTGGTGGATACATACAGTTTGATCACCGATTGATCAACAGGCGTTAAGAACTGTGCAAAAGTTTTAAAATTGAGGGAAATAGCATTTCCTTCTACGACCGTTCTTTTTCTGAACTCATATTTGCGTCCTGCTTCTCCCGACCAGAATACAATGTTCTCTGTTTTACCATTAACAATAAACTTAACGGGCTCTCCAACTTTATAACTGGTTTTTTCCAACTCAATAGAAAAATCATCCTGAGGAGCCAGCTCATAGGTCTTCTGGCAGGAAGCCAGGGAAAATAATATAACAGATGCAATTAATAGCTTATTCATCTTATACAATTTTGTAGTTACCATCCTGTATTTTGTTTGATATTAGGGTTAACGGCCAGTTCACTATTAGGGATCGGGAATAAAACAGCACGATCGGTTACCCGCTGTGCCTGTGCAATAGCCGCGTCTTTTAAAGCTGTCGGCATGCTGGTCTGGTATTCCCTTGCCTGTGTCTGCATAACGGATGAGTAAATACCCCATCGTACAAGATCGTGTTTCCTAAGGCCCTCGAAAGCAAGCTCACGTAGCCGTTCATTCCTGATCAGGTCCAGAAAGTCCTGCTGAGACAAATTAGCAGCAGCGTCTGCCTGTACATCGGGTATCAGCACATCTTTTCCGTAGCCCCTTCGCCTCACCATATTAATCGCTTTATAGGCATCTACAGAGGGCCCATTATTGGTATAATTATCAGCTTCTGCAAACATCAGCAATACATCGGCATATCTCAACAACGGCCAGTTCGTACCGGTATAGTTTTGATTTCTTGGTAGAGGTTCATACTCGCGCCTCCATTTCCCGTTGCTGCGGTCGTATATCTGATCTGCCGCCCAATTGGTCTTTACAGCCGTTAGTCCGCTTGTCACATACCGGTAAGGAGCAACTGTCCAATCCCTTCTCTGGTCGCCATTAGCATAGGCATTGTAAAGTTTCGCAGTAGCGTGAACATAATCATAGCCATATCCTATATCAATAATTCCACAGGTAATGCCGTTATAACTGCCAATCATGCCCCCCTCTTGTATTTCGCCCTGGTTGGTTCCTTTAAATTCGACTTCCCACAAACCTTCCTTTGTATCGAAGTCCTCCTTAACATGGTTGATATAGATTTGTTTGAAATCGGGATTAAGGCCGTGCAATCCTGAGTTCATTACTTTTTCTGCGTAAGTTCTGGCATCAGCATATTTTGCAACATCCTTTAGCGGAGCGCCTGCCATGGTCAGATAAACCCTCGCCAGTATACCCTGTACTGTAGTTTTTGTAATACGAGTATTATAGCCATAGTCAGAAATGGACTTCACCATATCTTCTGCTTTTTTCATATCAGTCACGATACGCTCGTAAATGTCCTTTATTGGAGTACCAGGGAGCGGCGCTTCGTCAGGTGATTTGCTAGATTGGAGCTTTAAAGGCACACCTCCAAACTCATCTACTAGCATAAAGTAATAGTAAGCCCTTAAAAATAGTGCTTGCCCTCTTATTTCGTTACGTTTTTCCAAAGGTACGCCAACGGCATTATCTATATTTTCGAGCAACATGTTCGCTCTCTCAATGCCAGTGTAAAGCGATTCCCAGTGTCTGTTTAGTTCCAGGGTCGATGCATCTACAATATTGGCATTCATTCCCGTTGTCTGGTTTTTCATGAAAAACTCGTCACTAAAAACCATATAGCAAGACATACCCTGTGAATAAACCCTGTTATCACCCAAACGGTCGTATACTCCGGCCAATGCAGATTGCAGTTCACTTTCTGTTTTGTAATAATTTACTGGCGATATAAAATCCTGTGGGGTTGTGTCCAGGATCTTTGAACATGAGCTAACAACCAGTGCCAGCATCATCGCGATATAAAATAAAGTTGTTTTCATTTGTAAAAACATTTATCGTTAAAAAGTTAGGTTCATACCAAAGGTAATGGTGCGGGCCCTTGGGTAGGGGCTCCAGTCGAAACCCGGTGTGAGTGCAGAATTTCGTACCGAAACTTCAGGATCCAGACCAGAATAGTTGGTCCAGGTTACCAGGTTTTGTGCCGAAACATTAAAGCGGGCTGACTGTATTTTCAGCTTTTTCGTCAAGACAGAAGAAAGGTTATAGCCCAATGAAGCTGTCTTTAACCGAAGGAACGAACCATCTTCGATATTCCTGTCAGAGTATACATTAGGACCGTAACCACCGGCAACAGGCAAATCGCTATTCTGATTTTCCAGAGACCACCTGTTCTCATAGGTTTTAAACATATTCAAGCTTTGTCTGGCTTCCGCACCTTCAAATACAATCCGGTTTGCATTTAAAATGTCATTTCCGTAAGACCATTGAAAGAAAACATTGAGGTCAAACTGTCCATATCGGAAATTATTGGAAAAGCCCCCAATGTGTTTGGGATTAGGATTACCAACAATCGTCTGGTCATTTGCATCTACTACCCCATCTCCGTTAATGTCTTTGTATTTGATGAAGCCCGGCTTAATTAACGAGCGGGGTCCCCCATTGTTCGGTACGTCAGTTCTTAGCTCATAGCTACCGTTAGACAATACATTGAAATCACTTAAAGGATATACGCCGTCAAAAACATAGCCGTAAAACAAGGCCACAGGGCGTCCTGGTAAGGCAATATAAGGTAAAGAGTTATTAAAATTGGCGTTCCAATTCGAAACGCGCGTAATCAAGCTAGGCTGATCACCATTCAACTCTTCTATCTTGTTATTGTTAAAGGCGATGTTGAAATTAGATGTCCAGGTAAACTTCTTTGTACTCAGGTTAACTGTATTCAAAGTGAACTCCAAGCCCCTATTTACCACAACACCTATATTTTTAAATGCAGTAAGGTACCCCGTTGAAGTGGCCAATGAAGCATTCAGCAATAAATCTGTGGTTCTTTTATAATAATAGTCGGTAGTTAAACTGATGCGTTGATTAAAGAAACTTAAGTCTAATCCAAGGTCAAGGTTTGCAGTTCGCTCCCATTTAAGGTTCTCATTTCCCAGCCCAACAGGTACAGTTCCTCTAATATATTGCCCGTTAAAATAATAGCCGCTTTTGGTATTTCCAGTGTTGGCCCCTACTTCCTGATCCAAAACACTCAGGTACGCAAAATCTGACACCCGATTGTTTCCGGTAATTCCATAAGAAGTCCTTAGTTTTGCGGAAGAAATAGCTTTAACAGATTTCAGGAATTTTTCTTCCCCGATATTCCAGGCAAAAGCGCCGGAAGGGAAATAACCCACTCTGTTATCCGGGGCAAACTTTGAAGATCCATCACTGCGGACAGAGGCGGTGAAGATGTAGCGAGAGTTAAAAGTATAGTTAACACGTCCGAGGAAGGATACCATCGTTGAGTAAGTCCCTGAAGTTGTTTTTGCCTGGATAAACCCCTGGTCAAGCCCCTTAATGCCCAATGACTCATTTGGCAATAAAATAGATGTAAATCCATCCCCATCCACGCTATTTCTCTGCATGGTAAAACCAGCCACTGCATCTAAACGGTGCTTCTTGTTAAATGTTCTGTTAAATGAGAGCACGTTCTCGTTCAGTAAACTGCGTATATTTTGATTGTCGATGTAACCATTGATGCCGTAGTTTTGCCCATAAACGGTCCGCGGATTTCCAGCTGCCGTATTAGAGTTGTTAAAGCGCTCAAAAGTCAGACGGGTATCAACCATCCCGCCACTTAGCTTGAACTTAAAATAGTTCAGAAAAGAATATTCCGCAAAAGCATTGGCACTAAGCGATTTGTTAAAGGCATACTGATACATATTGTTGGAGTTTACCACCGGGTTTATCCTTAAATCTGTAGTACCTGCCACATCGTCGTCAAAGGGCTCATCAAAGAAATTTTCATCATTCGCTCTGCCAGTAACAGGCCTATATCCCCAGGTGCTGTACATCAAATATGAGCTGGCATTTCCGGCCGAGCTGCTGTTTAGGTTATCACTGGTTAAATTGGCAATCTGACCTTTTTTGATTGCGTATGTATAATTGGTATTAAGGCCAATTCTCAAATTTTTTCCTACACGCTGATCTATCTGAAACCGTCCCTGGTATCTTTTAAATCCACCATTAATAACAATTCCATCCTGATTTAAATAAGAGCTGCTTACCGAATACTTTGTAGACGCAGTCCCGCCCCTCATAGAGAAGCTATGGTTTTGCATAAATGCATCCTGCAATACATAGTCCTGCCAGTTTATTCCCTGCTCATTCCGATAGGCATCCAAAGTTTTGCCGTCCTTAAGATACAAAGCGGTAGCTGAAGTCTTGTTCAACTCCAGCTGGTACTTCACAAACTCATAAGGGCTCATTACCTCCATCTGCTTTGCAGGGTACTGATAGCCCAGCCAATTGTTATAGGTAACCACTGGCGCGCCTACCTTACCTTCCTTGGTTTTGATCATGATTACCCCATTGGCACCTCTTGCTCCGTAAATTGCCGTAGAAGATGCATCTTTCAATATATCTATTGACTCGATATCATCCGGATTAATGGTATTGTTGTCGGGATTTTCCGAAGGAAAGCCATCAATCACATAAAGTGGTGAGTTTGACTGGGTAATGGAATTCCCTCCGCGAATGGTGATGTTGCTAATACTGCCTGGCTGTCCATCACTAGAACCGACCTGCACCCCTGCCACCCTTCCGGCTAAAGCATCTTCAAAGGAAACCACCGGTGCCTTTTCCATATCTTTCATGACTACAGAACCGACCGAACCCGTAAGGTCCTTTCGTTTTACCTGGCCATAACCCACAACGACTACGTCATCTAAGGCCGTGTTGCTGGGTTCCAGCTGTACTTTATATTGATTCTGGCTGGTTACAACTATCGTTTTGCTGACATAGCCGATCATCGAGAGCACAAGCAGATCGCTTTCTTTTGCATTGGAAAGACGAAAGTTGCCCTGACCGTCCGTTACACCGGAAGCAGTTTTCCCACGGACGGTCACTACTACGCCCGGCAGCGGTTTTCCGTTTTCATCTATTACGGTTCCGGTAATGGTTTTTACCGCCTGGGCCAGACCAGTCAGCTGAATACCCAGGACCAATAACATAGTTAAGAGTAAGTTTGGTTTCATATTCATTATTTATATTTGGTTGTATTGTTACGGCAGGCATTTATATACCTGTCGTACATTTTAAATGACTTGGTTAAAGCATTTCAAACCTCATCCAGATTACACACCTCTCATCAACAGCAATTAAAGCAAAATAACATCTTTGCGTATGCAAATCAACTGCGACATCACTAGTCTGGTCTGGACTGGTTTACTAAACAAATATAATATAATTTATTTCGATTAAACAAATAAAAAAACAAAAAAACCTTCGATAGAGAGTTGGGGAGTAGCATTAAATAAATTGTTAGATAGACTGGTTTGGTTTGTATGGTCTATTAATTACATTTGCTTAAATCAAATATCTATGACAATCCAAAATACGCCTCAGAATGGCAATCAAGGTAAAATGAAATACAAACAGCTTGCCGATCACATTATGTCATTGATTGAAATTGATCAGCTCCACATCGGAGATCAGCTGCCATCTCTCAAGCAACTGCAACTACAATTAAAGATGAGTAAAGAAACTTTACTCAAAGGCCTGAATGAACTTGTTGAAAAAGGTATTGTAGAATCTGTTTATAGGAAAGGGTATTACGTACGAAAAACTACTATTGATCGCTCCTTCCGTGTTTTTTTGCTGCTCGATAAAATGAACATTCTGCGTGAACAGTTTTATCGGACCCTTTTTAATCAACTTGAAGCCCGGGCGGATATAGACATTTACTTTCACCACCACAATTACCAGGTATTCGAAAAACTGATCAAAGAAAATCTGGGAGCATATACACATTATGTTATTGCAACCTTTTTAAAAGAAGATGTTGCTCCACTCCTGAACTTAATTCCGGATAAAAAAAGAATAATTATCGATTTAAACGAGCAGGGTTTATCAGGCAACTACAGTAGTATATACCAGGATTATGGTTATGATATTTATAATAGCCTTCATCAATTAAAGGATGAGTTAAAAAAATACGATCGCCTGATACTAGTAGCCCATCCCGAAGCCATACATGCCAGGCTTGTAATTGAAGGTTTCTTACATTATTGTACCGAAGTTGAGCATCCCTACCTGATACAATCTGACATCGATGAAAAGACTTTCCAAAAAGGTAATGCATACGTAACCTTTAGCAGATATGATACCGACGATGTGATGTTAATTAAGCTTGCCCGTAAAAAGAAACTTAAATTAGGCAAAGACGTAGGCCTCATTTCTTATAATGATACACTCGTGAAAGAAGTCCTTGAAAATGGAATTACTGTTATTTCAACTGATTTTGAGGCCATGGGAAAAACAGTTGCAGAAGCCATTCTGGAAGAAAAAATCATTATCAAGAGGAATCCTACCAACGTCATCAAAAGACATTCGCTCTAGTGTTGGTAAATTAAGAGAATATATACGACATAAAAAAAACCGGAGAAAAATTCTTGAAAGAATCTTACTCCGGTCTTGTTCTTACTGAACAACAGGTAACCATAGACTCTTTTTGATTTACGGACTTTCACCCTCAGGTTTTTTTAAGTTTTTAATCAAATCAACTTCATCCTGACGATATGGAGTTCCATCCTTCTTAAAAATATCATGAAACCACTCTGCAGGCTGATTGCCCTGAGGCAATGGAGTATCCCAGGCATAAATCGTATTTGATTTTCCGGCAACTAAGCCCCAACTGATTGCGCCAATATTTTCCTTTTTAAGCAGGGGTAAAATATTCGAGAACCGGCTGTTTCGGGTTCTTGCCATATATTCCGTACAGATCAAGGGGCGCCCATGAGTTTTTAGCATCTGTATTACTCTGAGATGCCATTCAGGCTCTTCGTAGTCGTGATAGGTAATTATATCGGAGTTTTGTATCTGAAAGGCATTTAGCTCTTCTAGGTCCCATTTCCAAATCCCGGAAGTGATTGGCTGTTCCGGAGCTGCTGCTCTGGCCCAGGAAAATACTTTCCGTAAAAGAGGAAGCGACTCATTTCCTTTATCAGAGTTACCCGGTTCATTATAAAGATCCCATAGTAAAATGCGTTTATCTTTGCCAAAACGATCAAGCACGTCCTTCACATACTTTTCAAGACCTGGAAAAAGTTTGGGATCGGCAGACATAGGTTGCCCCGGATCCTGTACCCAACCTGAGTTATGGATACCTGGTTTAGATGCAGGTTGTTTACCCGGTTTTGCTTCCTTATTCCAGCAATCATCAAAAAACACAAATACTGTTTTTATATGATGTTTGTCCGCAATACCCAGATACTGGTCTATACGCTTTTTAAAGCCCTCAGGATCTTGCTTCCATGCAATACTATGAAGATAGACCCTCAAGGTATTTAAACCAATTTTTGCAGCCCACCCCAACTCTCTGTCAATAGTCAGAGGATCAAATGAATCCGCCTGCCACATTTCTAACTGATTAATGGCGGTACTGGGAAGAAAATTAGCCCCTACCAGCCATCGGTGCTGTGCATACCAAGTATTGGCTTGTTCTATTGTCCATTTTCCAGCTGGCATGTCCTCTCTTTTGGATTGCTGCGCATTGCTCTTTGCAACCCCTGTAATAAGGATCAAAAGGAATACTAAAATCTTTTTGATGTTCATTTTTTTATAGGTTATAGTTACTAAAATTACTTTTATTACTCTCCTGAAGGAACTGGAAGTGAAACACCAGCCGGAATCGGGATGCCAAAATCAGGGTTTCCATCTGTTCTCCAGGTAAACTTTTGCAAACGTAAATCTCTTGCCCAACCCGGAGTGCTGCTTTTCTTGGTATGATAAAATACCCACCACTCCTTACCGTCAGGCGATTGGGTAAAACTTGCATGACCGGTACCGAGTACCTTTGCCGTGCCTTGAAACACTGGTCCACGCTTCTCCCAGTTGGCTGCATCGAGTGGGCTTTTGGAAGGATCCTTTAGTTTTAGCTGTGCCAGGCGATATTCCGGTGTCCAGGATTCTCTTGTCGAATAAATAATGAAGACCTGATCATTTCTCATTAAAAACTGGGGTCCCTCATTTAAATCCAGTGGCCCGCCTGTTTCCCAGGGCTGATCCGGGCTCGATATTTTTACCCGGGCTGAACTGATCGTCCATGGATTACTCATTTCAGCTATATAGAGATGCTGAGATGTTTTATCGGTTGTCGCATTCTGCTCCCAGCCCGACCATACGGCATAAAGCTTTCCAGCAATATGACCAACATTCACATCGATTGCCCAGATCATCCCAGTCTCATTTCCTGCGTCGACGCCTGTATTTAAAATCCCTTTGTCGACATATTCCCCTTGTGGATCATCGGTAACAGATTCGAGAACACCAGACCGCTGGTGAATATAAGGGGGGCCGGCTTTACCGGCCGCATAATAGATGTACCATTTTTTATTAAAATAATGCAATTCAGGTGCCCAGACCTGACTGCTGTTCCAACCCGCTGCAGGAGTATTCCAAACTGTCACCGGTTTGCCCAACTGGCTCAATTTATTGGATTTACTTACAGAAATTCCCTTGCTATTGATATCACCATTGCTTTGGCAGACGTAATAATAACCATTGTGCTTGATTACCCATGGATCGGCACCATTTCCAATGGGATTTTTAAACTTCAGCTGATTCTGATTCAATTGCGCATTACCATCGTTTAGACCATAAAGTGAAAAGAACAGCAGACACCACAGTATAGGTGTGCGGAAACTATTTTTTTTGTTATTCATCATTTTCTACTTAACGTTTTTACCAACTGCTTTTATTGCTGATGCGTATTTCTGGTACATCATTTTAGAAACTACTACCGGATCTCCCTGCGGGGTTTCACTGTACAACTCCCTTCCATTAACCCATTTCCATTCCCATGATTTAATTTTTTCATCAAAAGCTTCCTGGTTGAATTTCTGGTTACTGTTCATTTTTGTTGCCACTTCTTTAAAAAACTGCTGCCACCTTGGTAAGTAGAAGCCGGTTAACAGACCCGACCATTGTTTATTGGCATACTCATGCAGAGATGCATCCTTATCTCCCCAAAGCGTTATCAGATTTCTGGCATTCTTTTCATAAAGGGCTTTCTCCGCATCATTTGTACCCCATTTTTTTGCATCATTTAACCATTTACCTAATAAAAAATCCTTTCTGGTAGCAAGAAGCATATCCATGTCTTTAATCAATTCCAGAAACTTGCCGCTACTTAATTGAAATAATTTATGATTCTTATTTTTATGCGCAAGAGCGATCTCCTGTTGTAAAACACTGGCATAATCCGCCATAATCTGTCTGCTTAAATCAACCAGGTCATACTGAAATCCATCAACATTTTTAAAGTTAGCTGAGGCCTTGATCATATGATCCCAGGCAGGAATCAAATCGACTAACTTATAAGGCATTTCAGTATCTGTCCAGTCTGTACTCTTTTTAAATGTTGGCCTGCCAGTAACGATACTTTCATGTCCGCCATCAACATTATACACTGTATAATGGAGTATGTTCCAGGCCTTTTCTATGTCGACATTTTTTTGTCCGTATCTGCGGTGTGCGTAATCTTTAACCCAGTCATCAGCATCAATTACTTTATCTCTCCACACATTGTCCAGCATCAGTGCATATATGGCTGGATTCTGTTCGATTCCTTCCGGAACTACCCCTATGCCGATCATGTTGCCAGCCTTCGGATTATGAAAAGTTTCTGAAGGTTCGATTGAAATCTTATCCATGTGACCAAACATGTTGATTTTACCACCGAAATTATGAAGCATACACCATATCCATTGTTTACCATAATAAGCATCGGTCTTATCCCAGATTGGCTGCACCTCACTCCATAAATCGAGCACAATCAACTTATCTGTTGGTACTGCATTCAAATAGGATTTCAGTTGCTCTGGTTTCCAGAAATCTCTTTTATCCCAGAAAGTCCAGCCCTGCATAATCCAAACAGCCTGCGGATCTGCTGCCGCCATCGATTTATACACTGCGTTACTAGACTCAGCCAGATAAGACGGATCGCTACTTGGTGGGTACATTTCATTAAAGGTATCGGCACCATATAGATGGTCTGTCCCAAAAGTTTTTGTTTGTTCTTCAATAAATTTGCGGCCAATAACCTGGAACATCGGATCTTTTGGATCAAGAATATAGGTATCAGCAAATCTCCCTTCCCAGTTGGTTTTTTGCAGTTTAGCTTGCGGGAAACGATCTTTAAATGCAGGAGGGACATGGCCCGTAAAAGCCGGTAGAATTGGCGTCATCCCCAATTCACGTTCACGTGCGAGAATCTTTTTCTGGAGTTCCTCATGGCTTTTCATCCAGGACTGTGGCAGCGGTCCGCCCCAACCATCAAGATTCCCAGCCCAAAACCACATGAAATAAGCTGGTCCCGAGAAAAAGACGTCCATATCCTGGTCGGTAAAGCCCAGGCTTTTATAAACTCTGTACCAAAGCGCATTCTGACCGGTCATAGCCAGCGGCATGTTGATGCCGTTTAAAGCCATAAAGTCAATCTCCTGCTGCCAGCGCTCCCAGTCCCACCAGGCAGCGGTATAATTGAAGGTGCAGTAATTAAAATAATGTCTGTATTGATAAGGTGTAGTCTGATGTACTTTTGCCGGAACTGCAGGCAATTCTTTTAGCAAATTCAGGTTATTTCCGTTCCAGCTGATGTCGCAGTGTGCATAATTTTTCAGGTAGAAATTCAATGCGCTTGCCACTGAAATACCATGATTTCCTCTCAATACGATCTTACCGCCCTTACTTTCTAATTCAAAAACATCTTTATCATTTTCCTTCTCCAAGAATTCAATTTGAAAACGATCGTGGAATTTCGGCAGGATACGTTTGATTAAAGCATAGCTGGCCTCTTTATTTAAAGTTTGGGTTCCATTTCTGTTTCCCTGCTTTGCAATTGAGGAACTTGCAGTAAATAGCAATACGATCCCCAAACCATAACTCAGTAGTTTCTGTGTGTATTTCATATATTTTATTTTCTTCAAAGCAGTTAAGCTTCTTATGTGTGTTTAAGTTTAAATATTTTAGGCAACCGCATGAAAGCTGACAAGTTCAGCGATCAGGGAAGGTAAAATCCGGCCCGGTTCCATTTGAAAGTCATTTAAAACCTCCTCCAGAATAGCTGCAAAATGATAACTTACTGAGCCGATACAATTAAAAGTATACTTATTATAGTCAGGATAACAGGAAACGAGATTATGGAAAAACTCAGTGAAGGACGATTTTACCAGTTGGTGGCCATAGTTCGGGTCAACCTCAGGATGCTTTAAAAACCGGGTAAAGCTTGCACAAAATCTGTTGGCCAATGGCTCTCCATAAATCTTGTGGATGATATCCGCAGGTTTTAGTTCATACGTGTTATAAAATGCACGCTTTACAGATTCAGGCATTTTATTACGTAAATAGTCCCTAAGTATCCTTTTTCCAATTGCCGCCCCACTCCCTTCGTCGCCTAAGATAAATCCCAAAGAATCCACATTGTTAATGATCCTGTTTCCATCATAAATACAAGTGTTGGTTCCGGTCCCCAGTATAGCTGCAAAACCAGGTTTATTTCCTAACAGTCCTCTTGCAGCTGCCAGAAGATCTACCTCGGCAGTTATTTGTTCGCAGTTAGAAAATACGGAGCGCAGTATTCCCTCCATGACCACAACTTTATCGTCCTGACAACCGGCGCCATAAAAATGCACGGCTGTAATCCCTAACCGATCT
Organism: Pedobacter hiemivivus; assembly: GCF_005144565.1. NCBI lineage: Bacteria > Pseudomonadati > Bacteroidota > Sphingobacteriia > Sphingobacteriales > Sphingobacteriaceae > Pedobacter > Pedobacter hiemivivus. Next base: position 314,461 of record NZ_SWDX01000001.1, on the reverse strand, counting down.
ATTTCGCCAGGAAGATTTGCTTTAATGGAATTAATGATATATTGTTCATCACAAAAATAAGGGTTATAGCCCTCAGTTATAAAATAACGCCCTTTCCTGGCGGAATCAAGAAGACACCAATCTGTTTTGGTGGAACCACTATCTGCGATTAAGATCATTAGTCAGTTATTTAATTAATTTCTATTTTTTCCGATTTTATGCCCGGAAACAGCATAATATCCTATAACAATATAGCAGGGTATCACAATCCAGTAAGCCTGTTGCGGGTTCGTATGATCCGTAACGTAACCGTATAGCAATGGTAGCAACGCTGCACCAGAAATAGCCATAACCAGTAATGAGGATCCTACTTTTGTAAATCGTCCCAATCCCGCAATTGCCAAAGGCCATATAGAGGGCCACATTAATGAATTAGCCAGGCCAAGTAAGGCTACAAAAACCACGGAAATTAAACCGTTGCTAAAAATGGCTATAGTTGCAAACAAAACACCGATAAGCGCAGAGCTTTTAAGTGCAGTTTCCTGACTAAAGAACCTGGGTATACAAACTATTCCGATCAGATAACCAACCAGCATGCTAATCAGGGTGAACGAAGTGAAAAACTTGGCAACTGACAATGGGATTCCCTGAAATGCACCATAACCAATGATGCTGTTTCCAGCAATTACCTCAACTCCTGTATATAAGAACAATACGAGGACACCAAGCAATAGGTGAGGAAACTCTAAAATGGAAGTTTTAACATTATGTCCAGCAGATTCCCCTTCTCCATCCAACTCTTCCTCATCAACATCCGGTAGCGCAGAAAAACGAATCACTATAGCCAAAACAATCAATATTCCAGTAATGATGAGGTAAGGTATAATTACCTTGGCTGCCAGGGCATTCAATTCTTCAATCTTTTGCGAAGGATTTAAAAGGCTTAATTTATTCTTCAATGCATCTGCATCATTTAAGATAACAGCGCCCAGAATAACCGGTGCCAAAGCTCCTGCAATGCCATTACAGATGCCCATAAAACTGATCCTCCGGGCAGCACTTTCCTTAGGTCCCAGAATGGCAGCATAAGGGTTCGAGGCCGTTTGCAGCACTGTTAGACCTGCACCCTGCACGAATAAACCAACTAAGAAGAGCGGGTAAAATCTGCTGATTGCTGCCGGAATAAACAATAAAGAGCCAGCCGCCACCAGGATAAGACCTATAGACAATCCGTTCTTAAACCCTGTTGCCTTTAACAACCAACCGGAGGGAATTCCCATCAGGAAATAAGAGATATAAAAGGCAAATGCTACCAGATAAGATTGAAAATTGTTCAGTTCACAAGCAAGTTGTAAGTAAGGAATCAATACAGCGCTCAACCAGGTAACAAAACCGAAAACAAAAAACAACATCCCTATAATAATCAGGGGGTTCAATACTGCTCTATTCGTCATATCATTTAATAATTTTGAGTCTTTATTTTATCTATGATCGTTTCATAGACATTCAGAGGAAATACCGAGGGTTGTCCATACCAAAAAAATGAACCTAGTCCCTCGTAACTACCCGCCTTCATATGTCTGCTAGTAGGCAAATAGCTAGATACATCATTACAGTATCCCGCAACACTTACCAATTTCCCAGGCCATAATTTTTTAACTCCAATACTGTAATCCGTTACGGCCTCCCGGGAAAGGCCTACAAGTTTCCAGTTGCCGATGTTGATGGTCTGGATATAAACCGGCATGCTGGCCGGCATCTTATTACTTTTATCCAGCTTAAACATCAAATCTGCCCAACGCACGTTTTTTTCGGCATTTACATCTGCCTTACCATTATCATTTTCCTTCCTGAATGTAGCAATACGTTCATTACTCCATCTGTCTAATGGGAAGTTTACAGAATCAAGGTAAAAGGTAACCTTACCAGACAATTTCTGCAAGGGGCTGTTTAAGATCCTTTTTACATCAGCAGCAAGATCGTTCCCGGTTTTAACGTGATTGTTACTTAAAGGATTAATATCCCCTCCGCAGCCCTGAATGAATAAAGCATCTGTTACTCCCGTTTCTTTCTCTAGGAGGGCCCTTGTTACCCCCGGATAATTGGGACTTACCGTAAAACCTTCAATTCCTTCATTTTTAAATACCGGGTGACATCCGGTTAAAAAGACCAGGGTTTTATGATGATCTTTTACGCGCTCAATGCTCAGCACATCTACATCATTATCATAAGGTACTTCTGCTCCTTCCAGACTTCGGTTGGCCCCAATCGTAGTTTTTCCTCTTCCAAAAGACAACACAGAAGGTTTCATGCTTTTAATTGCACTTTCAATGACAGCGATCATTGCCGGTTTAACCACATCATTTAAGTAAACAGAATCGGGCAACTGATGTCCGCCCCAGGTTGTCCAGTCTTGCGTTGAAGGTGCAAAATGAGTGTGTGAGGCATTTATCAATACTGCCGATGGCGGTATTTTGTGCTTTCTAAAAACCTGCTGTTTTATTGAAGAGATGAAATCATAATTAAATCCGCAAACATCTGTGCCTACAATCAAAACTGTTTGTTTTTCTGCTGCTACGGCTACAGCGCTTACAGACAGGTTACCATCTGTTCTGTGCCTGCCCTCGAAAATGTTATTATTTTTATCCAATCCGTACAGTTTACCATTGTTGATAGCAATAGATTTCAGATGTACGTCGTACGATAGTCCATTAAATTTCGCAATTTTAACCCAGTCTGCATTTTTATTTTTTAGCTCAAACCGCATCAGTTCATCATTTGCTGTAAGCGCAAACAATCGGCCTTTATAACTCGCCAGACTAATTATTCCTTCCAGCTCCGTAAGTTTTCGCCAGTTCGCGTTTTTACGCTTTATCGGCGCATAAGTAACTGCTCCGTTTTTATCCGCGGCATACATCACTTTGTCCAATACGGTAAATGTTGTTGAGTGACCTGCCAGTTTCCCCCACCTTACATTATCCATTTTTATCCATTCCAGGCTAAAGCGTCCTCCCCTTGGATAACCATAACCTGCAAGGGCAACTGAAAATGGATAGGTCCTGGGCTCAATACTTGACCTCGCTGTTCCGGAAAGATAAGTTTGCTGTGCCTTAACCGGAATAACAAAGAGGCCAGCTATAGCTAACCCTATAAAAATGATCTGATATTGAATTTTCATGTTACTGTACCAATTTTAAGGATTGATAAATAAAGTACTTGTATTTGCGCTACGTTTTCCTGAGGGCGTAATAACGATGGCTTTCAACTGTCTTTTCTCTCCTTTACGAAGGATAATATCTATGGGCTTTTCATAGAGATAATCCGTTTCTCTTGCGTCCTGACCTTCGAAATTATAATAGATCTTAGCCCCCTCAACAGGAGCCTTCAGTGAAATTTTAAATACTGAACCAATCAGTGTTGTATCAGTAATCCCGATTGGGCCTGGTACTCTGTAAATTTTATCAGTTTTATCCAATTCAAGCAGATGTTTAGGCAAACGATGTTCAAAAAAACTAACAGAGTCTTTTTTTTCAGGGAATGTCCAGGCAACCTCAGCAAGCGCCATTAATCTTGGATAAAGCATGTATTCTACCTTGCGGTGCGTATCCATATGTTCTGTCCAAATTGCTGCTTCAACACCTATTATATGTTTTTTCTGATCATCTGTTAACACCTTTGGAGTAGGATCATAAGCATACACCCTTGATAAGGTATTGTATCCCCAACCAATTGCTAAGGGTTCCAACTCTCTTTTTCCCTGAATGAAATCGAAATAAACATGTGACGTTGGAGACATCACCACATCATGATTTTGCTGAGCGGCTTTTATGCCTTCATCGATGTTGCGCCAGGCCATTACAGTCGCATTCGGTGCTAGCCCCCCTTCAAGGATCTCATCCCAGCCAATAATTTTTCTTCCTTTTGAATTGACAAACCTTTCTATTCTTTTTACAAAATAACTCTGCAGCTCAAACTCATTTTTAAGGTGTTCGTCTTTAATCCTTTTCTGACAATACTTACAGGCCTCCCAACGTTTTTTAGGGCATTCATCCCCTCCGATATGGATATATGGCGAGGGGAACAAGGCCATCACTTCTGTAAGCACATCCTCCAAAAACTTAAAAGTGTTTTCTTTGCCTGCACAATAGACATCATCATATATACCCCAGCTCTCAGCTACTTTAAAAGGTCCGGGATGATCTCCGCAAGCCAATTCAGGATATGCAGCCAATGCTGCAAGGGAGTGCCCGGGCAACTCAATTTCAGGGATTACTGTTACTTGTCTTTGTGCAGCAAAATCAACCACGTCTTTAATCTCCTCCTGAGTATAAAAGCCGCCATAAGGGAGATGATCCTGACCATTTAAAGAATCTGTATAATGACTGATCTGGGTACTTGCCCTATACGCCCCTACTGAAGTAAGCTTTGGATATTTCTTGATTTCAATTCGCCATCCATGGTCTTCTGTAAGGTGCCAGTGATAAACATTCATTTTATACCTGGCCAGCATCTCTATCTGACTTTTAATAAAAGATACGGGGTAAATATGATAACCAACATCCTGCATAATACCACGATAAGGATATCTTGGCTTATCGTTGATTTCCACACAAGGCAAGTACAATTTTGAGCCCTCCATTTTGATCACCTGCATTAACGTTTGCAATCCATAAAACAAGCCGGCTTCGTCTCCTGATATATTTAAAAGAGTAGAACCAGCTGTCAAGCGATATGCCTCCTTCGCTAATTTATCCTGATAGGTAAAAACAATAGCCGGAGTTGACTTATTTGTAGTTTCAGCAAGTAAAGGCAGTTTTAATCCGTATCTTTTCTGAAGGTAATCTTTCAAAACAATTGCGATTTTCTTTGACTTACTGTCTGAGTACAAAATTTGAGTTTTAGCTCCTATAGTAAAATTACCCTTCTTTAAAATTACACTGGTAGGTGCCGGTATTACTCCCAGATCAGCGGGTGCATCTTGAGCATAAGCTGCAACAGTACAAAACAATAACCAAATGAATATATATTTCAAGATTGCTGATTTAAGTTAAAAAATTATTAGTTATGCTTTTTCACTAACTCTTCCATGGCACCTTTAACAGTTCCATGTGCAAGAAGAATTGATTTTGCTTCATCGTAATTTTCAATCTCTGCTTTTTGCATAAGCATTTTCACACCTCGATCTAAGATTTTATCATTGATAAGCTTAACATTTACCATATTATTTCCTTCAATTCGTCCAAGCTTAGTCATTACTGTGGTTGAGATCATATCAAACAGCATTTTCTGAGCAGTTCCGCACTTCATTCTTGTACTTCCAGTAATAAACTCCGGTCCTGTTAGCACTTCTACCGGGTAATCTGATTGTGCCGAAATAGGTGTTGAAGGGTTACTTACGATACAACCGGTTGTAATATTTAACTCCCTGCATTTTTTTAAGGCTTCCAAAACAAAAGGGGTAGTTCCGCTTGCTGAGATCCCTACTACAATATCATTCGGATTAATTTCAACATTTAACAAGGCATTCCAGCCCTCATTCACATCATCTTCTTTTTCTTCAAGTGCATCAGCTAACCGATCAATTCCTCCTGCGAGGATAGCGTTGAAAATACCTTTAGGTATACCGTAAGTGGTAGGAAGCTCAATAACATCTAATACAGATAACCGGCCACCGCTTCCAGCGCCAATGTAGAACATCCGGCCATCGGCTTTCAATTTACTAACTATTGCGTTAATCAGATTATTTACGCTTGGAAGCACTCCTTCTATAACTTTCGCTACTTTGGTGTCTTCCTGATTAATGTATCTTGTTAATTCTTCAACTGACTTATTTTCTAATTGATCGTACAAGGATGATTGTTCTGTAATTGGTATCATGTGTTTATTTTTTTATTTGTATGTGTTTTTTTGTTAATTCTTTTCCTAAAATTCTGGTCCTTTTCTGATGGTGTTGCCAGGCACCGAATTTTCAATAACCGGCCAATCATCAATCCAATTGATTTTATCGAGCATAAGCATGCGCCTACTGGCCCCGCTGGGAACGAGTGGATTGGTTTTATCAATCGCGTGGTACAAAAGCCAATCGGCACCACTTTTATCTGTTATGATTCTCGAGTTATGCCCTGGCCCAGCATACTTATCACTACCAGAGATAAGCAGTGTTCCATTTCCTCTTTCCGTTATATTCTTCCCATCTTTATCCAGATACGGACCTAACAAATTAGCTGATCTTGCAACTCTTACGTTATAAGTACTTCCTGCACCATTGCAACAACCGCCCTTAGATCCGAAGAAATAGTAATAATCTTTTCTTTTATGAATCATTACAGCTTCGAAATCCCCGGCTGCAATTTTTACTTTTTCAGTTAGATCTTTCATTGAAAAACCATCGTCAGTTAATTCCATAGCATAAGTCCCCTGACTTAACGATGAACTGTAGCTACCAAAAAAGAGATACTTTTTATTGTTCTCCGCAAAGTAAAAAGGATCGATTGTATTGGGCACTCCAATGTCATTACTGAGAAAAAGTTTACCCTTATCAACAAATGGTCCCGCAGGACTACTTGCTATGGCCAGACCTATTCCAGGGTTTGGATCAGCCCAGGCAGAATAGGAATAATACATATGGTATTTTTTATTTACAACAACTACATCCGGAGCCCAGATTCCTCCCTCTGATTTCCATTGTGGTTTTACCGTAAATGCATTGCCAATAGCAGTCCATTTAATTAAGTCCAGAGATCTGATAACCGGCACCAATCTGTTGCCATTTCCATCCCCCCAATCGTCCTCTGTTCCATAACCATAAAACCATCCATCTTCTCCCTTTACAATAGAAGGATCAGCTAATATGGGTTCAAAAACAGGGTTAATGAATTCTACGGTCTTTGCGGGTAGAGGTGGTTCTTCCTCCTTCTCCCTATCAGCAGGACCAGATTTACCACATCCTATAAAGAAAAAGGGGATAACCAAATAAAGAAGCGTACTCTTGCGCATAAAATCTATTAAAGTGTCAGGTCCGTTGGTAGGCATACTATTTTTTTAATGGCCAAAAACCAATTGGATTGAATTTATACCTCCACAAGTCACCCGCACCATCTAATGCAAGCAAATCTTTGCCGGCTGAAAACACTAAGGAATACATATCCCAGCCACTGCCAACCTTACTTTTTGCACCGAATATGCCGTCATCAGATAGCGGAAATTGATACATATCGCCAGTGGCGTCAATTGCAAGTAAAGAGTTTTCGTAAGGAATGATTTGAGTAAATCCTCCCCAACCACTTCCTATAGTTTTTATTCTACCGAAATCAAAATTACCGGCGGCATCTAAAGGATACATATTCATGCTTCCAGCACCATCTATTCCTAACAACAAGCCTTTGAATGGTATGATTTTAGCAAAAATACCCCAACCGAATCCTACGGTCTTGCTTGCCCCAAAATTTCCATTCTTATCGATTATATATTGAGCAACATCTCCGCCACCAGCTGCAAACCTTCCTATTATGCGGTTACCACCATAGTAAAAAACGGTGTTAAAGATATTCCAGCCAGCACCAATCTGCCGCGGACTGCTGAATGTTCCATTTGTACCTGCAGGATAAAGCAATAAATTACCGTTGGGACTTTTACCAATCATATCTCCATTAAAATCGAAGAACATCACACCAGCATTAGCACCCAGCGCATATGCTTTCTCACGCGGAACCTCTCCCGGGGCGTACGATCCGGTTATTAAAAAATAAGTGGTCTGCAGTGCTGGATTAATTTTGGCGTTTGCTTCAGTAATACTTACAGGAAGCAAATAGGATTGAAATGGCAGGATAAAGCCCTGGGTTTTAATACTCAGATTTAAAACCCCTGTATTTTTACTGCCCGCATTTATCTGTGCTTCGGGATTGTCCAAGGTATAACTACCCTCGGGCATTGGCTTATAATCAGTACCGTTCTTCAGGTTAAAATCATCAACGCTTGCTGAAGATGTCCCAAACTTTACATTTATGGTACTGTTGTTATCCAGACTTCCACCCATGTAAGCGCTATAATTAAATTTAGATACCGAAGGTGTTATGCTTAGGCTTTTGATTACCGGGCTGACATTCGCCTGGGGCATATAGAGCATTGAATAGGTCTCGGCATCTTTAACATTTAAATCAATATCAACCTCTTTGCTGCAGCCTGCCGCCAGGATACAGAAAATAAGCAATGAAATCTGTAATATTTTTTTCATGATCTGTTTTCTCAATGTGATAATTCAGTTACCAACCCGGATTTTGTGCTATACTTGGATTTTTGTCAATTTCATCCTGAGGAATAGGAAATAAATAATGCTTCGGCGTTTGAAACACCCTGGTTTCTATCAAAGTTCGTTTATAAAAATCATCATCCTTAAGACTAGTTCCGGCAGCTACATTCATTCCATAAACACGTGCTTTGTCCGTTTGCTCAGCGATCTTCCATCTGTGGCAATCAAAATAGCGGTGTGTTTCAAATGCCAGCTCAACCCGGCGTTCATTCCTGATCCGCGTACGCATTTCTTCTTTGGTTAATGAAACCGGTAAAAATGGCATCCCGGCACGGTCCCGAATGGCATTTACGGCTTTATATACATCACTCGTCGCACCATCAGCTTCATTCAGCGCTTCGGCGTAATTCAAATACATTTCACCCAAACGAAAGAATATCCAGGTTTTAAGTGAATACCGTTGCTCTGTAAGACTTACACCGGGATCAATAAATTTTTTAAGCAAATAACCCGTAGTATTATAATCACGGCCATCGCCACCCATTCCATCAGCTCCGGACTTCCAGAACTGTACCCTTCTGTCTACAAAATAAGCACCGTTAAAGTTAATCGTCGCATAAAACCTGGGGTCACGGCGCAGGTACATATTCCGGGTACCATCCAGCCATTTGCCTGTCGGCTCATTTCCTGCAGCATAACCTGTTTCCACATAACCGGAAGCAGCATTAATGATGGGAGATCCATCTGTACTGTAACCAGTTATCGGCGCCATACCGTTATCCATTTCATAGGCATCTATCTGTCCCTGTGTAGGATTCCAGCCGTCCCATCCGCCTAAACTTCCGGGGAATGCACATTTTTCCATCCAGCCATCTCTACCAGAATTTCTGGCGAATAAAACTTCAGGATTATTATTTTCAATAAACAACTGTTGATAGTTTTTAACAGGATCAGCGTAATTCTTAAATAAATGATACCCTGCAGACTCACACTTTGTTATGCAATCCTTTGCTGCTGCTGCTGCTAAATCCCATTTATTCTCATCATACTGCTGAGGAAATAATTTAGTACCCTCATTGTCTGCAAATGACCTGTAATCAGGATTTCCATTCCATAAAGGACTGGCATTATACAGGAGTACCCTGGCTTTAAGCGCCAGTGTTGCCGCTGCAGTCGGCCGGCCAATATCACGGGTCTGTACCACATTCATTGGCAACAGGGTAATTGCTTTATCACATTCATCGACCACAAATTTTACGCACTGGTCTAAGGGTTTACGGCGGATCTTCGTAAAATCATCTGCAACACCAGCACTATAATCCATGATTGGTACCGGTCCATATATCCTCATTAACTGAAAATGATAGAATGCACGAAGAAAGGTAGCTTCACCAATCCAGCGGTCTTTTGTGGTCTGTGTAAATTCTGCAGACAAGGGTGTAATATGGATATGTTCTAAAAAAATATTTGCTTTTCTAATTCCTTCGTACATATTTTTGTAGATCTGTCCTGCTACATTAAAAGAGTTCCAGGCCCCCTTGTTCATCAGCTTAGGAAATTTCTCGGGCCATGGAATGTTCATTTCATCTGAAGCGACTATAAAAGGGTTTACATCAACCATATCCGTAAAATAGATCTCATTAGGAAGCCCTGCATAAATATCCACCAAAAATGCCTCGGCGTACTTACGCTGTTTAAATGCTTCTTCTATGGTGATGTCTTCATCCGGACTTTTATCCAGGAAATCTTTTCGGCATGCAGAAATAAGAAATAACTGCATGATCAATATGCTGCAGATGATATATTGTAATTTTTTCATGTTCAGTATTATTTAAAATCTATCTGTAAACCTACGTTCAGCGAGCGCTGTAAAGGATAACCGCCTGTACCGTCATTAGATTCAGGATCTATGATTTTGATGTAGTCCCAGGTAATAAGATTCACGCCGTTTACGAAAAACCGGAGATTATCAATACCTATTCTGTTAGTCAATTTTTTTGGCAGGGTATATCCGATTTCGGCATTTCTTAACCTCAAATAATCTCCTTTCCGCATCCATAGTGTCGAATTGACGTAATTATTAGGATTGTTACCTACGTCTATAGCCGGGTATCGTGCATTTGGGTTCGATGGTGTCCACCTGTTATCATAATATTCTGTCAGCACATTGTTAACTCCCTTACCTTCGTAAAACGGCCACATTGAAAAACCTGTTAAGAAAACACTGGTACGGGCAGCCCCGGTAAAGTAGACACTTGCATCGAAACCTTTAAAGGATACGGTCCCGCCAAAGCCGAATGACATTTCGGGCAAGCGAGGAAAACCTACGGGGATCTGATCAGAAGAATCAATCACGCCGTCCCCGTTTATATCTTTATACCTTACATCGCCAACACGTACCTCAGAAAAAGTATGTTCCGGACTGGTTTCTATTTCAGCTTGGCTTTGAAAGAACCCATCAGCGATAAATGCGAAGGACTGACCAAGGCGTAACCCCTTTCCAGTCAGATAAGGGAATCGCTTGGCGGGTTCGTCATTTTCTATGACTGTATTTTTCGCGAAAGTAAAATTGCCCCGTAAGGCGTAAAACAAGCCGCCCGAAGTGGTATGCTTGACTTCCAGCAAAGCATCAATCCCTTTATTATTTACTTTACCAAGATTGCCAAAAGGGATAGACCATGGGAAAAACCCGGCTACTGAAGGAACAGTTTTTCTTTGCAATAAGATATCTTTACGTTTTTCGCTGAACACGTCCACCTGGAGCGTCAACTGATCCTTGAACAAGCCTAAATCCATTCCTATGTTCGTTTTCTGTGCCGTTTCCCAGGTTACATTCTCATTGCCAATTGCATTTTCCTCCATACCGGATAATACTTCTTGTCCGGGGCCAAAACCGTAAGACTGACCCTGTGTTTTAATGGTACTCAGAAATAAAAACCGCTGTCCGATCTGGTCATTACCTACTCTTCCGTGAGATCCCCTGAATTTTAAAGTTGAAATTGCGGGTACTTTCCAGAAATGTTCATTAGACACCACCCAGCCTGCAGAAAAGGAAGGGAAGAAACCATATCTTTTTCCCGCCGGAAAATTCTCAGAACCGTTGTAGCCAAAATTAATTTCAGCAAAGTAGCGATTGTCAAAGCCATAAGTAGTACGTCCGGCCAATCCCTGCCTACGGTAGGGAATATTCAGGATAGAGGAGCTTGCTGTAAGGCTTACGTAGTCGCGCTGGTTAAATAATAACATGGAAGTAACATCATGCCGTCCAAAACTTCGGTTGTAATTCAATTGCAGTTCATTGTATATCGCCCGGTCGGCCGCATTTGAAAATGAATAGGCCAGAGGTTTTTCCTCTCTATAATTAGCGCTGTATATATCCTCACCCGTTATTGGGTCTTTTCCCAGATACCTTTTAACTGCAAATTCTTTAGCCCTTCCATTATCAGTTTGTGCTACACGGTCATACGAGAACAAGCCTCTTAGTGACAATCCCTTGGTGGTGAAAGAAGACATGTCCCAGTTGACACCGAATGTACCTTGCAAGGTACTTCTGTCCTGGGTTAAATATCCTGATTGGGTTGACCTGCCCCATGGGTTCCATCCAAGATAGGTCCGGTCGCCACCGGGAGTTCCATCCGGATTGGTTACCGGAAAAGCAATTGGTGAAATCACTTTTAATGACTGAAATATATCTCCCGCACGAAAACCCGGATAATTGCCGTTCTGAATAATTCCACCCAGGCTCAGCTGCATGGTCAAACTTTTAGACAGATTAAGATCTACGTTGCTTCTGAAATTGTAACGTTTGATATTCGCATTGGTGTTAAATTTATTTGTAGGATCCTGTTTATACAGCCCATCCTGTAGGGTAAAACCTACGTTTGTATAATATTTAATGATTTCCGTACCACCGGTTACGCTAAGATTATTAATGGTCTGCCAGGTATTTTGCTTTAAAACAGCATTGGTCCAGTCAGAATTTGGGTATAGATATGGATCAGAACCGTCATAGAATTTTTTTATTTCTTCCTCACTCCACACTGGCGACTGATTTGCATATAATAATGCTTCATTCATTAAGGATGCATATTGTCCGCCGTTGATATATTCAGGAAGACGCAGCGCTTTCAAAGTAGCTGCTTCGGATCTATAGGTAACGGTCGGTTTTCCAAGCTCACCCCGTTTAGTATTTATAAGTATGACACCATTGGCCCCACGTACGCCATAGATTGCTGTTGCAGAAGCATCCTTTAAAATGGTGAAGCTTTCAATTTCCTGTGCGTTGATCACATTCATATCCCGCTCAACCCCATCAATAAGCACCAAAGGACCATTACTTCCAAAAGTAGACAAGCCTCTTATATATACTTGCGCGGCATCTCCACCGGGCTCTCCACTTGCCTGCCTGGTAATAATTCCAGGTAGCTTACCTGCAATAGCATTGGTTAAAGAAGGCGTGGAAACCCGCTCTAGTTCCTTAACTGAAATTGTAGACAGCGAAGCTGTAACTGAAACCTTCTTTTGCGTACCATAACCAATAACAGCTACCTCGTCTAAATCTTTATTACCATCAGGAAGAAGTCGAATTGTTATGTTTTTTTTAACATTAGCACTAATGGTCTGTGACCTGTAGCCAATAAAGGAAAACTGAATAGAATCCTTTTCAGTCCTGATTTGCAAAGAAAATCCGCCATTCGCGCCAGTAACCACAACTATATTAGTCCCCTTAATCTTTACCGAAACACCAGGCATGGGAATATTCTCTTCATCCACTACCTTGCCTTTTACAACCCCCTGATCTACCTCCTGAAAAAAAACAACTTCAGACGTGTACTCTTTTGCTGACCCTTTCTCTACATCCGAGTAAATAAAAAGATCCTTGGCTTTCGCTTCTGTTATAAATAACAGCAAAAACATAAATTGTAGAATTTTATACATATGGTTTGGTTGATTAGTTTAGCAAACAAAAAAAACGCAAATAAGCAGCAAAACAACCTCTCAAACCCAATCTTCACTGCAAAAACACCCATTTGCGCTTTTTATGCGTTTTATAATACAAATATAACCGCAATATAATAGCATGCAACTTTTTTTAAAAAAAAATGTATTTATCTAAAAATACAGCCTATTAAAGCTTTGAAACAGGGAATTCTAGGCAAACCGGCATTAAAACTGCCTACAAAAGCAAAGACCACAAAACCGCATAAAAAATGCATCTTTATAACTTTATTTAATTAAATAGTATGAAATATGCGGAAACAAGCTAAATTTACTGCATTTAGTCATTCATAATAAATCATCAAACCGCAAAAAAATCTCAACTTTGAGAGATTTACTATTTTTACATAACGACTCAAAAGCATGCGTAAAGAAGAAAGACACAAACTGATAATGAGAGAAATAAACCTTCATAACAAGGTTTTATCAGCTGATTTAAGTACCTTATTAAACATTTCTGATGATACGGTAAGACGCGATTTAAAAGAACTTGCTGAAACAGGTAAGCTCTTAAAAGTACATGGAGGGGCAGCAAGCAAATCATTTGTTTCGCCTTTCAACACACAGAATGAAGTCTATGCTTTAAATGAGAAGAAGAAGATTGCAGAAAAGACGCTTAAGCTTATAAAAAATGAAATGGTTATTCTTACAGAAGGTGGAACAACCATATTAGAATTGGCAAAAATGATTCCTGAAAATCTTAAGGTTACATTTTTCACGATAAGTCCGCAAGTAGCAATTACTTTGTCTGACCATAGTAATCTGGAAGTGATTACTATTGGAGGCAAACTCAACAAAAATGCGAACCTGCATGTTGGCGCAAGTGTGATCAATCAGTTGGTGGACATTAAAGTAGATCTGTGTCTTTTAGGCGCAAATGCCTTTTCTTCTGAAGAAGGTCTTACGGATATGGATTGGGATATCGTCCAAGTGAAAAAAGCAATCATTCGATCTTCGAAAAAAACTGCAGTACTGAGTATTTCTGAGAAATTGAATACCGCGCAAAGGATAAGAATCTGCGATCCCAACCACATCAGTTATCTGATTACTGAATTGCCACCAGAAAGCCCTTTACTAGCCAATTACAGGAATGATAACTTAAAATTGCTTTAGCTATCAATTTCTGCGATCTTTTTTTTATCACCTTCAAAAGTTAAGACTCCCAACGACACATCCATTCAATTTCCTCTATCCATTCTGCTTTTCCAATTTCCCTGAGATAGTTATTTGCCTGCACAATAGATGGGTCTAAATAATCGATGGTCCGATCCGTCCAAATTCCAATGTCATGGTATACAGCTGCAATGCGCTTCAAACTCCCTTCGATGGAGGTTTTAATGTTTTTTCTGCTATTTCCTGTTGTTAAAAGGGTATTTCCACCTGTCGAAAATTTAGAGGATAGTACCAGATCCTGTCTTTTCCCCTTGACTTATGGGTGCACCTATTAATACCAGAAACAACAATATTCTCGAAGGTTGGCATCGCAAAGTTTATGAGCAGGCGGGAAAGTTTTATATTCAAATACTGCACAAAACAGCACATCTACTATTTCAAACGCTACCTTTCCTGTTTTATGGTTTTAGTTTCCCTATTATTGCTACAAGTTTGATGAAAATTAAACTTAACATTATGAAAAAAATCATTTTTATATTTCTCAGCTTCTTTATTGCGCTATCTACAGTAAATGCACAAAAAGGCATCAACTTTTCTCGTACATATCCTGGTGGAGGAAAACTCCTTATGTGTGTAGATAGTTCAGCCCAAAATGTCTTTTATGCAAATATGTTCCCCAATCAGCCCCGCACATCTTTTAGTTATTTACCTGAAGTCAACAATGTAAGTATCCAAATTTATTTTAGAAAGGATATAAATATACAGCACTATCGGTATACAATTTTGGCTGATAATAAACCAATAGTAGTAAACAAATCGATTAACATAGCGCAACTGAAGGATGTCGACAGGGGGGATGAAGAAATATTCCGCTCTACCACACTTGGTATTTTCCCTATAAAAGGCAAGACGATTACCACATTAATCTACAGCATCGAAAAACCTCTTGATATTGACAAAGCCGTTTTCTACGGCAAGCCTATTCCAAGAGCAAAGATCAAAGGTTTTTCAAAGCGTTTCGCAACTGACAAAGGCATTGACTACAGTTGGATCACCGACCCAAAAGAAAGAACAAACCTTACTTTCTCTAAAAAAGACGAAGAACTAACCATTGTAAAAGACAGATCAGATATTGATTATCTCTACCACACCTCAATAAAAGACAAGCAAACAAATAAAATAATTTTCGAAACAACTGCCTGGGAATATGGTGGCTTAATTGAAGAGCATGAGTTTTTACCTTATGTAAAAATCGACAAAAACGTTTTCAAAAAATCGGGGAGTTATGAAATTATTATTCAGCCTTTGATTAAATGGACTGGATGCATGGATTGCGATATCTCCCCAAAAGATATAGAAAAATATATCACCAGACATACGCTTTCTATAACTGTAGATGAAGAAAACTACACCAAAAAAGAACTTTTTATATATGCGTTTATTGTAGCATTTGCTATTGGATTGGCCTTTCTTGTTATCCTTTACTTCACAAAAAAAAGAAACAAAAAAAAGCTGGCAGAAAAAGAGCAGCAAAAAAACATGGCGAAGCTTCAACTTAACTCAATTCGTTCCCAATTAAACCCTCATTTTCTGTTTAATGCACTCTCTGGCATTCAAAATTTAATGAACAAAAACGAGATAGACAATGCCAATAAATACCTTTCCAAATTTGCTCGATTAACTCGTAACGTACTTGATGATAAAGAACTGATTAGTTTGTCACAAGAAAAAACTTTATTAGACGATTACCTACAAATGGAGCAATTACGGTTCGGCTTTAAGTACGAAATTAATCACTCCGAAAACTTAGGCTTAGATAACATAGAAATATCAAGTATGCTGCTACAACCTTTTGTAGAAAATGCGGTGAAGCATGGCATATCGCAAAAGGGTACCGATGGAAAAATTATGATTACATTTATTAAGCATGCCAATGATTTGGTGTTAACTGTTGCCGATAATGGAAATGGATTTGACACAGAAAAAAAGAATAATGGTTTAGGTCTTCTATTAAGTAACAATAGAATAGCGCTGTTAAATAGTATTTATAAAGAAAACCGCTTTACTTTAGCTATACAATCCACCACCGAGGGCACTAAAATAAGCTTAACATTAACTGATTGGCTATAATACAATGAGGGCAATTTTAATAGATGACGAAATTTCCAACTTAGAAAACCTACGGGCTTTGCTAGAAAAGCACTGTCCGCAGGTAACTATAATGGCAACAGCACAAAATGTAAGTGAGGCGGTTGATGCTATTGAAAAATATTTACCTCATTTAGTGTTTCTGGATATTCAAATGGGCAAGCAAACAGGTTTTGATGTGCTAAAACTGCTTCCAACGCGCAGTTTCGAAGTCATTTTTGTTACCGCTTACGATCAATATGGGATACAAGCTGTAAAATCTGCCGCCTTAGATTATCTCTTAAAACCCATTGATATTGAAGAATTGATCAACTCGGTAAATAAGGCCGAACATAAATTAGCAACACAAATACAAACATCGCAGCTCGATTTTTTACTGCAACAACTAAAAAAGCCAGAAACGAACGTCAGCAAAATTGCCCTACAGATGCAAAGCGAAATAAGGTACGTTACTTTATCAGAAATTATACGTTGTGAGGCAGACAATACTTATACCCACTTCTTCCTTTCGAGCAATGAAAAAATATTGGTTTCTAAATCACTTAAAGAATATGCAGATTTACTGCGCCCCAACGGATTTTTAAGAACTCATCAAAGCCATTTAGTAAATCCAAAATATGTAAAAAGCTGGTTAAAAGAAGACGGCGGTATTCTTCTTTTAATGTCTGGAGAAAAAATACCCATTTCTAAGCCCAACAAGGAAACTGTAAAACAAACCTTGCAACAATTCTAAGTAATTATTTAAGGGATCAATCCCAAATGTACTCCCCCACGGACTGAACTCAAAAAAAATATTGATGATATTAGGAAAATTGCAAGGATTTTGACTTGGTTCCAAAGGCCTCCCTAGTAGAGATTTCGCATTAAAATACAAGCGAACCTGGAAAAATAAAAAGGACAAAAAAATAGCTTTAATGGTGTAATTTCAGAATTTCCTGGCCATTCTGTATCTTGGGATCCAGAAAACAATTAATGAGCTCAAATCAGAAAAAATATTTAAGACTGACCATAGTGCTATTTCCTGCATTGGTTTTTGCGATTTCACTGACACAGGATGGATTTAGTTATCAGTATATTGATGTGGAGAGGCCTAAAAGCTACTCATTGCTTTTAATGGGCGGAATAGCTTTTATTGGTGGTGGCCTATTTGAGACCTTAATCTGGATAGCCAATCCAATTGCGCTTATCGCAATCATTCGCTTTCTTATTGAAAGCAGTGCTGTGGTTAAAACAGAAGCCATTCTCAAAACGGCAATTCCAAAACCTAAACCGAGCAGCTACTGGCTTTCTGCACTGGCAGCAGTAATTGCTTGGTCCTTTAGTCTCTGGAACGAAGTGCTGGCTGCTGAAAGCGGTTCAATGGGTGAGATTCTCAGTCTGGAACCTGGTTACTGGCTCTGGGTATCTAGCTTTACTATGCTGACCATCGGCATCAATTATTTTCATTTCCAGATTAGCAACAAATAAACTCTATGTTCACTCAAAAAGATATTTTGAAACTCATCAGCGCAGTATTTACCGTTGTAATTTTCCTTGGTTCAGTAGCCTTAACAGTGATTTTTTCAAGGGCTAAAAGAAAAATCACCCGATCAAAGATGGATACATTATTTAGCCTCCCAGTCTGAATAATCCATCCATAGCTCTTCGCCAGTCCTCATATACTTTACAACATGTCGCGCATTTCTCCAGCGTCCATTATTTATGATACGGGCACCTTCATTATCATAATAAATAATGCCTTTTTTATCGCATGACTCTAGCAACCGTAACTTTATCAGGAAATCTACACTGTTAATGCCGGTAACAATACCAATAGCTTGACAGTTGTCCTCAAAATCGAGCTTTTCCTGCCTTTTAGAAGCGTATCCATGACTAAACAAAAACCTAACAGTATCACCAACTTTAAATACAGCTAGCCCTGCTTGCTTGTCTCTTAACGTCTCTTGTTGTGATTTTTCCCAATAGTCTTTGCTTTCCTTTATCTGTCCTTTCAAATTAATCTCCAGGCCTCGGTTATGCCGATAATAACTTTTGAGGATTATACCGCTCATATCGTCAGGGTGGTGTATTCCAAGTGTGTTAAAATAAGCCGAGAGCCTAGATCCTGCCCATAACCCCCAACTGTTCCTAAGTGACATTCCAAAATTGTGATGCAATCTTGATGTCAAGTCAGATTCAGCTATGAATTTCGCCTGAAGTTTCAAGCTATCGGAAAATATGGTATCTAAACTATGAATTGCGTCATCGAGATCAATTGGTATATATACATTGGGCTTATTATCTCTACTATGCTTCTTTTGAGCGTCTGCAAATAATGATAAAGAAATCAGAAAGAAAAAGCAAAGACGTTTAAGCATTAATTGAGTTTTATGATTTACAATTCTAAACATTTTTTTTCTATTCCATTTAAGTGGATTCACAAGGCTCAGAACTAACTATAAAACAAATAGAATAACCGTCGTGAATGTATATTCAGTATAAAAAGCAGTATCTGGAATAAATACACCTATGTTATTTTCATAGAATTATGTTAAGATCAGACGAGCATTAAGTCTGAATATGTGCATTTTCTTCACTAATTTTAGACTTTTTTGGATCTGAACATTTACCCCACTAGTGTTCCATGTACCGGTTCGACTCCCTTTAACTTCACCCTTCCGGATATCGAACCCTTTTTCAGAATTTTGATTAAAAAAACAAATCAAACAACTATATATCAGCACATTAAACAAAACAACACTTAAAAATTTCTAAAAACACTAAGATTTTAGAGTTCAAAAATCAGCCAATTCGAAAAAATTACAATAATCTGAATATCAGATATATGAATAAATAAAAGAGGGAATCTCATTGCTGAAACTCCCTCTTTCTGTGGTGCTCCCCCGCGGACTGAACTCAAAAAAAATTATGATGATTGGGGCTGTACAATCTATAGGCAATGTAAGCCAATGCCCGAGTGAATAATTTCGCCAACAGTATGACGGATTACATTGGAATAGGTTTTGAAGAAGCAGCCGAAGGTCGGCCCTTCTCGCCCAACAATTGATCCATTTAAAAATGAAATTAAAGGACAAAAAAATAGCTTCTATGGTGAAATTTGACGAATAATGATTTCATCCAAGCATAAAAAAATTCAATTCAAATAATGCATTTACAGTCTCTAGTAGAGTCGTTTGAAACGAATCAGGAAAGGAGAAACCACTTCAACTATTTCTTGAACATAGGAAAAGGGTTCAGCGGATGATTAACCGCATTTTTTAAGACCTCCTTTATTAGGAACAAATGAAAACCAAGATTCGGAAACTCATGTCTAATTTCTGCGATCTTTTTTTTATCACCTTCAAAAGTTAAGACTCCCAACGACACATCCATCCAGTCTGCTTTGCAAAAAATCACCACAGTTTCCTTATACTCTCCTTTATATCCTGTTATTTTATGGTGCCAATATATCATTAAATCAATTTCCTCTATCCATTCCGTTTTTCCAATTTCCCTGAGATAGTTATTTGCCTGCACAATAGATGGGTTTAAATAATCGATGGTCCGATCCGTCCAAATTCCAATGTCATGGTATACAGCTGCAATGGCATATTTTTTTTCATTACGCTTATCTTTATCAAGTAAAACACAATATAGGAAGACACGACAAACGTGGTTCCGATATTTCCCATAATCGATACCAATGACCGATTTAAATCGGGACATTAAATCATCAATGATTTTGTATGAATACCCCATATTGATCTAAAATTCTTTTATGTTGCCCGTTCTTTTTTAAAGCTGGTGAAATTCACCCCGGAATTATTCTTGAAAAATTTGCTAAAATGGGCATAGTCCTTAAAACCTAAGAAATAGGCAATTTCCTTCATAGATGACCCCGTATAAATTGCTTGCCGTTTTGCCTCCACAACAATCGCTTGATGGATATGGTACCTTGCTGCAAAACCGGAAATCTTCTTCACTGAACGGTTGAGATAGTTTGGAGAAACATATAAAATGCTGGCATATTCGGACACCATCTTTTTCGTCCTATAGTGGTTGTTAAGCAAATCAAAGAACTCTCCGGCCAATTCGCTCCCTCTGTCAGACCTTTCTTTCAGCTGTATCAGTTCAAGCCCGTTGGAAAGATAAATGATGAAAATATTAAAAAGCCCTATTAAAATCTCTAATTTAGAGGGGGTAAAAAGGCTAAATTCCTTCAACATTTTTGCCATTATATCTTCAAGGTCCTTTTGTAGGTCTAAATCCGGTTGTATAGACCTTACCGTAAATGAATTATATTTTGGAGTGAAAAAAGAGGATATCGACCGCCTATCTAAAAGATGGATAAATTCCGGCGAAAGGTAGATGTAATACCCCTCTAGTTTCCCTTCGGCGCCAAACACGCATATTTGACCAGGGCAAAGGAAGTAGACTACATTTTCTTTAATCATGAGACTTTGCAGATCTATCTTGAATATACCATCTCCCTTCTGCACCCATATTATCCGATAGCCATTATCCTGGTCAGCCTGTCTGGTCGAGAGCTCATTACAGGTACACTGGTCTAAAGTTCTAATTTCGAATTGCATATTATCATCTTTAAGATTCAAGCCTCAATGATATGACAACAACCGATCCACTACATAACAAACTGACAATCTTACACTTAAAACAAAACCCCACTTAAAAAGCTATCTAAATATCGCTAATTATTTAAAGCATTGGCGATATTTAGACATATAATTACTATCTTGAAATATGTCCAAATCAAAGAAAATAAAAAAACCTATGGTTCCAGCCGACATACACGAAACTGGACAAACCGGCAACAATATTGAATCTTTAGAAATGGATATTTTACTTTCTTTAAGTAAGGATATTGCTTCGGTTCGAAGTAAAGAGGATCTTTTTCGAACTATATACCCAAAGCTGAAGCAACTTTTTGCAACAGATGATATATTTATCTGCAAACTGGATAAAGCAAACAAAACCTTAAACCCCATTCTTAGGGTTAGTGACCAAAGGCGTAATGAATATACTGCTTATCGAAATATAGTCAACACAGACCTCCCCATCCATGACGGCTTTATTGATACAATTCTGAATGCAAAATCACCCTTGATCTTTGATATTGAGGAGGTAAATAAATGGCTTTCCCCACCTTCATATATGCCAATTGTAAAAGCGGCTGGGCTGGTAGAAAGTTTATCAATAGCTTTATGCCATGGGGATGATCCTATTGGGATTTTGACACTTTGGTCAGAAAAAAAATATTCATTTACACCCCATCATCTTCAACTGATAGGAAAAATTGCGCCCCAGATTTCTTTTGTCATTACCAATATTTTAGCAGAAGAGGCTGCAAGGGAAAGAGAGCAGGAAAATGAAGCGCTCCTTCTGATCAGTAATGAAATTGCTTCCATAAGGAACAAGGGGGACCTTGCAAAAATTTTCAGTACTACGTTGAAAAAATATATCCATTTTAACGATGTAGTTGTTATGATCTATAACAAAGATCGAAATGTTTACCAGGTATATATTTGTGAGGTCGAAGAAAAAAGATTGAGAAATCCTGATTTTCAGGCGGCAATGTCTGCGGAGTATCCGCTTCTGGATAGCGATCTCTCCAATGCCCACATGCCAACAATCATTGATGTCGAGTTCCTGGTAAAGTATACAAATAGTCCCGCAACGTTTATCCATAAGGCAGGAATCAAGGAAATTTCGGCCATTAAATTGATTGATGGTGACCGGCTGATCGGGCTTTTTGTTCTTTTATCAGAACAACTCCTTTCTTTTCCCAAAAGCGCGTTGCATATTATGCAGAGGATCTCTTATCAGATATCCATAGCCGTTGCCAAACTACTCGCCAACGATGAAATTGAGCGAAGGGAAGCTGAGAAAACCTTATTACTTTCGTTAAGTAATGAGATGTCACTGGTGAGAAGTAAGGAAGATCTGGCAAGGATCATCAACCAGAAGCTAAAAAAGTTATTCTCTATCCTGGATTATACGATCGTGGTTCTTCAGGGCGCTGAAATGACTTATGGCCCATACCTGTTCGACCCTGAGGATACCCCTTTCGACAAAAAGACTGAACTTATCGATAAATTGTTCAATAATTATAAGTTTGAAGAGGGGTTTTATGATGTGGTATTACAGACTGATGAACCCGTGATTTTTGATATTGATGCGATAATGGCCACCGATGAGGTTCCTGGCCATATCAGCTTTTTTCACTCCCTTGGAATTAAAGTTATTGTTGGTGCTGCTTTACGTATAGGAGAGCGTGACCTGGGGATATTATGGATACAACCATCGCAGGTAAAGTGCTCAGATATCATCATGACCAATGTTTTTAAAGGAGTGTGTTCCCAGATATCAATTGCCCTGGCTAATATCATTGCTAACGAAGACATCCTTAAAAGACAGCAGGAAAAAGAGATTATGCTTTCTTTGGGCAATGACATCGCTTCTATCAGAAATAGGACAGATTTACTAAACATCTTTACCCATCAGTTTAAAAAACTCTTCCATTATAATGATGCATCAATTATTATTTTGAACAAAGAGGACAATACCTATAGTGCCTTTGTGTTGGATATGGAAGAGGAGCGAGCAAATCATATTGATTGCCTTCCCAATTCAATTGGAGTTTATCCAATTTCTGATGGAATCTGCGATGTTATTCTGGCTGCTGATGGCCCTGTTATTTTGAATTACCAGCAGGTTTTAGAAAAGAAAACCGCTCCAAGCTGGGCAGTTTTCTTACATGAAAATGGTATAAATGAAATGGTATGTGTTGCTTTGCGCGAAGGCAAGGAAAATATGGGTGCCTTTTTCCTTCATTCTGAAGAGAAAAATTATTTCAACAAACACCAGTTTAATCTTATCCAGGGAATTGCTTATCAATTGTCTGTAGCTTTAGCAAATGTTTTGGCAAACGAAAAAATAACAAAACAGCTTGATGAAATCAATACCTACAAACAACAGCTTGAAGTAGAAAACCTATACCTCCAAAAAGAAATATCAACGGATGGGAACTATAGTGAAATTATTGGTACCGGAACTGAAATGCAAAAGGTGTTTCATTTGTTGTCACAAGTCTCTTTTGCCAATAGTACGGTATTGATTTTAGGCGAAACCGGTACTGGAAAAGAACTAATTGCAAGGGCACTTCACAACATTTCGCCACGTA
Organism: Pedobacter hiemivivus; assembly: GCF_005144565.1. NCBI lineage: Bacteria > Pseudomonadati > Bacteroidota > Sphingobacteriia > Sphingobacteriales > Sphingobacteriaceae > Pedobacter > Pedobacter hiemivivus. The sequence goes on along the minus strand of NZ_SWDX01000001.1, from coordinate 290,795 downwards.
AGGATAGAATGATGGTAAAGGTAAATTGCGCTTCTATACCAGCTAATTTAATTGAAAGTGAACTTTTTGGTCATGAACGGGGAAGTTTTACCGGTGCAACAGACAGAAGGATTGGCAAGTTTGAACTGGCTAATCATGGAACTCTATTTCTGGATGAAATTGGCGAAATTCCCTTTGAACTTCAGTCAAAACTCTTGAGAGCCTTACAGGAAAGGGAAATAGAAAGGATTGGTGGCAGGAATGCCATTAAAATAGATGTAAGGATAATTGTTGCCACAAACAGAGATCTTGAAAAAGAGGTTAATGAAGGACGCTTTCGCCAGGACCTTTTCTATCGGCTCAATGTTTTTCCAATAAACCTACCTCCTTTGAGGGATCGTAAAGAAGACATCCCTGTACTGGCTGCACATTTTATATCCAAATATTCGAGAAATGCCGGCAGGGCGATAAAGAACATTTCAAGTAAGGTTTTACAGGATCTGATGGCCTATGACTGGCCGGGAAATGTAAGAGAGATGGAGCACCTCATAGAGAGGAGCGTCTTGCTTAGCAATGGTGACACGATAAAAAACATTCATTTACCGGTACTGAAACGCACGGAAACAGGATCTTCAATTGCTGAACTCTATATTAAAACTATTGATGAAAATGAGCGCGACCATATATTATCAGTCTTGAAAAAATGCAAGGGAAAAGTATATGGCAAGGGTGGAGCTGCTGAAATATTAGGCGTTCCGGTGTCAACGTTGAACTCTAAAATTAAAAAATTTGGGATTAAAAAAGAACAATCCTTTCAATAGAAAGGACTGTTCTTTTTACTTAGATTAATAAAATCAGTAATGTATTTTGCGGAGAGTTCCGGATATTGATGTTGAGGTCCATGCCCCGACTGCATGAAAGTAATCATCTGCGCGTTTTTAAGCTGTCTTGTAAATGGATACCAATTTTCAACAGCAAAGCTTATATCATGATCTCCACATATAATCAGCATTGGAGTTTTTGTGGTTTTCAGTTGCTCCCTGAAATTTGATTTGTCTTCACGAAATCCGTCGCCACCTTTAAAATAAAGATTAAAAACCTCCATTGTTGAAGGTATTTTTGAGATGTCAATTCTTTTTGCAATGCGACCATGTGAGGCTTTTGCCGCTGCAACGCTGGCCTCGGATTTTGGTTCAAAAAAGAGTACAACCTCATCGTCAAAATTGTTAATTGGTTTTAAAGCGACATCTAGAAAAGCTTTTTCTAATGGAACTTCATTTTTTCCGGGAGGGCCGGTACCAATAAAAATAGAATGGGTAATCAAATCGGGATACATCAAGGTGGCGGCCTGTGCTACCAATCCTCCGTATGACCATCCCAAAACAATGAATTTTTTAAGGTTTAAAGCCTGGGATAAATCTTTGATATCTTTGGCTACAATTGCAATATCTGTTGGTAATGTACCTGTAGAGGAGCCAATTCCTGTATATTCAAAAGTGATCACATTGAAATTTTCTGCCATTTTATCCAGAAATAGAGGGTCCCAGGTATCCAGCGTTCCTCTGAACCGGTTGACAAAAATAATAGGAGTACCTTTCCCTATGGATCGATAAGCTAGTTTTCTGCCCTCAACTTCTGCAAATTTGGTTTCGGATGATATTGCTTTTTGCCCGTAACTTTCCAGGCTCGCGACTACGAGTATCACTAAAAGAAATGACTGTCTGATAAATGGATTTTTCATTTTGCGGGTTTCATTAACTTTCAAGGGAACTTTCAACTGTAATCTCTGCGTTTAGTACTCTGCTGACAGGACAATTAAGTTCAGCATCCCTGACACTTGTATCAAAAAGCGCCTGATCAATTCCTTTTATCTTAGCTCTTACGACCAGATGTGAGGCTGTTATAGAACCATTTTCAAAATTGATATAAGCGGTAGTTTCCAGGCTGTCGGGCACAAAGCCGGCATCCCCCAGTACAAAACTCAGTTTCATGGTAAAACAACCTGCATGTGCTGCTGCAAGCAACTCTTCGGGATTGGTCCCTTTCCCTTCTGCAAACCGGCTATTAAATGAGTATTGTGATTTGTCTAATATAGTGCTTTGAGTGGTCAGATGGCCGTTACCATCTTTCCCCGAACCATGCCAAACTGCTGTTGCTGTACGTTTCATATTTTAAGTATTAGGTTTAAACTCAAAATCCCAGGATACCCTGAGGTTATTTTTCTTAAGCGAAGAATTTATCTAAATGCTTCTACTCCTGACTTTCAATTCAAAATTATCGAATGGCGAAGCGTACAACAATTGACAAACAACGCCAATCCTTGTACGTTTTATCCCAATATTAATACACCTGTTGTTTCAACTGCATTAGCGAAGAACCCGCCCCAAAAATACGCTCCTGTGTTGCGGCTATGATTTCATGGGGAAAGCCCAGTGCAATTGAACTCATCTCATTCAGGCGATACATCTGTTCTGCTGTCAGGTTCACCTCAAGTGAACTGAGGTTATCGGCCAACTGTTGTTCAGTTCTCGGACCCAGAATTGTAATGGTAGACAAAGATGTTTGAGCATGTTTTTGACGTAACCAGGCCAATGCCACATCAAGGGTTTTTACCTCGTTTTCTTGTGCAATTGCTTCTAGTGTATCTATAATTGCCGTTTCTCTCGCACTACGCTCTGCCTTCACTAGTGTTCCCCCCCAGGCTTTTTGTCTTGAAACACTGTCCTGTACCGAAGCCCGGTATTTTCCCGTAAGCGTACCCCCAGCTAAGGGCGACCAAAATGCGACACCAAGTCCTAACGCTTCAGCCATAGGCAGTAGCTCTCTATCCGCTGATCGCTCAATCAGATTATATTCGATCTGAATGCCGGTTAACGGAGCCCAATTGTTCAAATCAGCTAGTGTTGCGGCGCTTGCAATTTGCCATGCCGGGAAATTCGAAAAACCCGCATAAAGAATTTTTCCCTCACGTGTAAGGTCATCCAGGCTCTTCATTACTTCTATAACCGGGGTTTGACCATCGGAAATATGTGCCCAGTAAACATCTAAATAATCGGTTTTAAGGCGCTTCAAACTCGCTTCGATAGAAGTTCTGATATTTTTCCTGCTATTTCCTGTTGTTAGAAGGGTATTTCCACCTGTCGAAAATTTAGAGGACAGCACCAGATCCTGTCTTTTCCCCTTGATCAACCCGGACAATATTTTTTCAGACTCACCACCTTGATACCCGTCAGCAGTATCTATGAAGTTCCCGCCAGCCTCTATGTATCTGTTGAATATTTTTTCTGAGGTCGCCTCATCAGCACCATGCCCCCATTGTGTGCCGAAATTTCCTGTGCCAAGTGCTACTTCAGAAACCCTTAACCCTGTCTTTTTGCCAAAAATTTTGTAGTTCATAACGTTTTTAATTAAATATGTTTAAACAATGGTGTGCGGTTTGGTTTCTACTCCTGATTTTCAATTCAAAATTATCCAACGCTGAAGCGGCCAACAATTGACAAACAACGCCAATTCTTGTACGTTTTATCCCAATGTACTTATGGGTGCATCTATTAATGCCAGAAATTCTTAAGATTGCATCACATTTAGTTATTATAATTTTCAAACATTGAATATCATGGAAAGATCAAAAACTATCGTACTCATTCACGGAAATTTTGTGAATAACAACTGTTGGGCAGATTGGAAGCACTATTATGAACAAAAAGGCTATAAAGTTTATACTCCTGCGAATCCCGGACACGAAGGAAATCCTGCGGAGTTGAGAGCAAAAGTCCATCCTGCCCTTGTTAAAACAGGATTTATAGACATTGTAAACAACATTGCTAAATTAATAGATACCCTGCCTGAAAAGCCATTAATTATTGGCCATTCGATGGCAGGAATGGTTGTATTGAAATTGATAGAAATGGAAAAAGCAGTGGCCGGAGTAAGTATTGACGGGGCGCCGCCGAAAAATGTTTTCCCACCGTTTCAAACGCTTAAGACCGTATTACCGGCATTTGGTTTTTTTTCTTTCAGTAAATATTTTATGGGTAGTCGTAAATGGTACAATAATGCATTTTTTAATACCATACCTGATACGGAGAAAGAAAGGGCCTTTGAAAAATTTGCAGTACCTGAAAGTTATAAGGTTAGTCGTGAATTAGTTTTAAATTCCTTTTCAAATATAGATTTTAAGAAAGCCCACGCGCCAATTTTATTTGTTGGCGGCGGTAGTGATCATATCTTTCCACCCAATCTTACACAAACAATCGCCAGAAGATATAAGCATACAAATAGCCGGGTTGATGTGAAAATATTTGAAGGCAAAAGTCATTTCATTTGCGGAGAGCCAGGCTGGGAAAAAGTAGCAGATCATATTCTGGAATGGTATGAATCTCAATAATATATAGAAAGAACCTATTATTGATGATTTAAGTACCGCACAAAACTACAGTACTTAAATCACTAAATAAAATAATACAAATTATACAGCGATATCATAATTATGATATCGCTTAACTATCGTTGATTCTGCGGTATCGTTGATTTCATGACCACTTCCTGTGGGATCAGTAAGGTATACCTCAGGTCATTTGCAGGTAGTGTATGTGTCATTCCCTGGACTGTCCTGCTCAGGGTTGTGGCAAACCTGGGCTCCTTGTTTAACCTGCGCAGGTCCGTCCAGCGCTGTCCACGCATTAGCAGTTCTTTGCGTCGTTCAGTCAGAATGATCGACAGTGCATTATCGGCATTAGTGGCCTCCAGGTCTGTAAAAGTACCTTCGGCCCATCTGCTGCGAAGCAATGTATTGAGGTCGCCCATCGCTAAGCCCGTATTTCCTGCCCTTGCATAACATTCTGCCCTGATGAGGTACAGTTCATCCACCGCAAGGCCGTTAAAAAGTTTTGCCGAACCTACAGCGCCCTCATAATTCCCGGTAAACCTATAGGTTCCTGATGGTACAGGGACATCTGTATTTTCCTTAACCAGGATGATCTTCCTGAGGTCGTCAGTGGCATAGGAGGAGATCAGTACCGGATTGATGATGGCCAGGTCCTCATAGCCATAACCTGGCTCCAGTGAGCCGTTTTTACTGTACAAGGTGGAGTGAAAAATGACCTCTTCATTGAACCTTCTGAAAGGTGAAAATGACTCCTTGTCCAGCGTATTGAAATTGATCAGCGTATTCCGCAAAGTCAATGCGGCATTTGCACTGCTTAAAGCATTCGGATAGTCCCTCATTGAGAGGTAAACCCTCGCCAGCATGGCCTGTGCCGCCGCTTTGTTAGGGCGTGAGGCCAGGGAAGAAACCGGATTCATCAAACCTGCGGCTTCAGTCAGGTCCTGAACAATACGGTTATAAGTTTCCTGAACTGTACCTCTGCCCGGGACATCATTAATGTCTGAACTAAGGTCAATAGGGATTCCGGGATCGCTCTGAGCGGTAGCAGCATCATAGGTTTTTGTATATAACTGCGCGAGATTCCAAAATGCATAGGCCCTTAGAAACAAGGCGCTACCTCTTAAATTGTTCAGTACGGCAGGTTGTTCTTTGCCATTTAGTTCCTGTACCGCTTCCAGCACAAGGTTCGCATGATAGATCTTATTGTAAATGTCTACCCATTGCTGTGCGGCGGTTCTGATGGCTCCGGATTGCCAGGTATAAATTGTCCGGTCTTCAATACTGATCTGGTCCGAACCAAACCGGGCATCGTTCATATAGTAATCATCTGCGGAAACTTCTCCATCTATCGGATATCCGGTATTGAACAATTCATAATTGTCCATCAGCAACTGGCAATCGTTCGCTGACTCTATAAACGATTGTGCCCCACTTTTCTTAATGTCTACATATTTTTGACAAGAAGATACCAGGATACCAAGCGCAGAGAGCAAAAATATAAGTCTGTTTATTTTCATGATATTCAACAGTTAAAAGTTAGCAGAAAAACCAAAGCTGTAAGATCTTGGATTGGGATAATCGAATACTTCAGGATCTATGCCCTGATCGTTCGCTTTCCAAATGATCCCAAGATTGTTGACGTTCGCAGAAATCCGGGGATTTTTAATAAACCAGCTTTTCCCTGGCTTAATGGTGTAAGAAAAGTTAAGTTCCTGCAAGCGGATATGGTCTCCTTTAAGCACATTAATCTCCGCATACCTGTAGAAATTATCGCGGTTCTGGTTGCTGGAGGTAAAAATAGCGGAAGGCACATTGGTATGCAGTTCATCACCGGGCTTTTGCCACCTGTCCTGATACTCGATACCCTGAATCAGCGGAATATTGCTGTTTAGCTGGCTATAGTTTACCATTTGCGAAGTAGGTCTCCGGAAGTAATAGCCCAATTTGTACATCAGATTTGCGGAAACCGAAAAGTTCCCATAGCTGAAGGTATTGCGAATGGCTCCATAATATACCGGTACTGCCGAACCGAAGTACTTCACCGAGCTAAGCGGTCCGTTTTGAATGCCCTGGTAAGCTGCATTTCCTTCCGCATTGTCTGCGATGGTCACTATTGCACCGTCAAGATAGCCTCTCGGGTCGCCGGTTTTAGGGTCTAATCCTGCCCATTTGTAACCAAATACGCGCGACAGATCATAGCCTTCATTATAGGACCCACTGCTGTTAGAGACCACGCTTCCCGCAAGACTTGCTGTAGCCGCATAAAGTTTGGTCACCTTCACTTTATTGTAGCTGAATAACACGTTGCTGTTCCATTTGAAAAGTCCGCTTTGCACATTCAGGGAATTCAGGCTCAGGTCTATTCCATAACCCCGCAGATTCCCGGTATTATACGTGATGTTGGTATAGCCGGTACTTGGATCCAGTTCGCCATTGGCCAGCAGGTCAGTTGTCTTTTTGTTATAGTATTGCAAACTTCCCGACAATCTGTTTCCTTTCAATCCAAAATCCAAACCAATGTTCCAGATCCCTGTTTTCTCCGGTCTAAGTTTGCTGTTGGAGATTCCTGTTCCATAACTGGTATAGGCATAAGGCAGGTCATTGTCGCCATTCACATCAGAATAAGTGATCAGTGGGCGGGCCAGTATAGATGGGTTTACGTTTCCGTTATAACCAAATGTAGAGCGGAAAGTCAGCACTGGAAAAAGCTCCGAATGGTAAAAAGGTTCTGCAGCAATGTTCCAGCTTCCACCAATTGAATAGTAAGGCGTTCCTTTTTGGTTGGTCCCCCTGCCAAATTCGCTGGAAAGGTCTTTTCTGACACTCGCTGAAAAAGTATACCTCCTGTTGAAGGTATAAGCAGCATTGGCGTACCAGCTGAAAGTCCGGACCTTGTTATCCAGAAAACCCCTCGACAGGTTTGCGATGTACTCCCCGTTATACCCGCTAAAATCTTCCGCAAAAACAATAGGGATCATTGTTTTGTAATCCAGCTTGTTATCGCTTCTCAGTGTACTTTCATTGTAGCCATAGTAGCCGTCCGTTTTGAGAATGCTGTAGTTTTGCGCCAGATCTATACCGGCAATGGCCGAAATTTCATACTTTTCGTTCCAGCTTTTGTTCAGGTTTAGTTGTCCCCTTAGGGTTTGGTTGTTCGATTTGGTAAGACCAGTCGTGTATTGTCCACCCAGAGGGATCTGACGCACATACGGCGTTACCGGGTTGCCCGTTTTAGGATCTGTGGAAGCCTGTGAAGTGGTAAAATAATTGATCAGGTTTCGCATATAGAATGAATTCTGCCGGTACAGGGAATTGTCCTCATTTCTACCAGTATTGTAGTTATAAGTAGCCTGCAGGGACAATCCATCCAATAGCTGATAGGTACTGCTAAAATTCAGGTTCAGGTTCTGTGATTTTAGTTTATTGTAACCTTCGTTAATGTCTGCCAGGGGTTTATACCTCCAGCTTAAAAACTGACCTCCTGTGTAAGTACTTTCGAAAAGGTCTATGAAACCAGGCCGGTAAGTCTTGGTCAGCTCAAGTGGCTTGCCCTGTTCATCCGCCAAGCGGGAATAAGGGAAAAATGTGCTGTTCGCTACGCCACTGATCCGGTTTTCCTCTGCTTGTTCTTCGTTGTTTTGAACATTGTAACTGATATTGCCCTGAAATTCCAGATTTTTGATCGGCCGGGCTGAGGCACTGTAAGTCAGCACGATCCGGTTCAGTCCCGAATTCCGGGTGTTGTTGATGGACTTGTCGTAGCCGCCTGATATACGGTAATTAAATTTTTCCGAGCCACCATCGACGGCAAGCGCATGACTCTGCGTCATCGCATTGCGCAAAAAGTATTTTGTATAGTCACGTCTGATGTCGTTATTTTTAAGTGCTTCCAGCTGCGCCATTGCTTCCTGCTCCGTACTCAGCCCTTTAAATTTCCAGGCATCCAGGATCTCCGCCACGGGCGAAACCGTTTCCTGTCCGTACAGACTGCTGATGCTGACCGCCGGAAGTGCTTTATTGGCATTGAGGAACTGTAATTTCTGCGCCTCTACAAAATCCCCGATCCGCATCGTTTTATTGTAAAACAGGTCGATCTTTTCCGTGACGTTCAGGTTACTGCTCAGCGACACCCTCAATTTGCTGTTGTATCCTCCTTTTTTTGTCTTGATGACAATCACCCCATTGGCGGCACGGGATCCCCAGATCGAAGCAGCAGCGGCATCTTTAAGGATCGTAACGCTTTCCACATCATTGGGGTTTACCTTGTCGATAGAATATGGGCTGGCAATCCCATCGATCACCACCAATACCTGGCCACTGAAGTTCCCGTTGAGGTCTGCATTTTCATTTTCGTTGAGGGTATTCTTTCCCCTGATGGTGAGGTTTACCAAGGGTGAGCGTTGTGCATTGGGATTACTGGAATTTATGGGTCTGAGGTCATTTCTGAAATCCATAGACGTCGTGATTCCCTCCAGTCTGCGGATCAGGTTTGGATCGGTACTGTGTTGTAACTGAACTTTACTGATCGACTCAAATGAGCCTGTTGCACGTTCCCTGGGTAAATCCTGGTAACCTGTTGACACAATACGAACTTCCTGAATCTGGTTGAGCTGAGGATCCATTTTCACATTGATCCTCGTTTTTCCGGCAATTGCAATCGTGTCTGTCCGATAACCTACATAGGATATGATCAGCCTTCCCTGGGGATCGACATCTTTCAGAAAGAACCTGCCTTCCACATCCGTGCTTGTTGCTTTTTTGGTACCCTCTACCCGCACGATGGCCCCAAGCATGGGGTACCCCGCTTCGTTGTGTACCTGCCCGCTCAGGTCGATTGCCCGCAGGTATTCACTAATTTTGTCCATCAGCGATTGCTTCCTTGCACTGACCACCACGGTTTTTTCATCCACCGTATAGGTAAGTGGCTGATCGCGAAAGATCAGGTCCAGAACCTCTTTAAGTTCCATGTTATTCACCTTAATGTCAATTGGCTTTGTACTGGCCAGCAGCGCATCGGTATACAGGAAATTATATTGGCTTTGCCTGCGAATCTCTTTAAAAAGGGATTTCAGGTTGGCCTTCTTTTCAGACAATGTGATCTTCTGGGCAAAGCCGGCAGCACTGACTTGCATTATGGTTGCTATTAAAATGACGGTGGTGAGTCGCATCATGAACAATAGTTTATAAGTATAGGTTTTATACATTTCATCTGGTTTGTGACAAAAAACTTAGTAGCTGATGAAGGGCCATCCATATTGCTTTATCGGGCAATAATGGCTAAGTTTGTTTGTCTGGTTTATGGAATAGAATCGCAAATTGTATGTAAATGATCCAGTCATTTGGCCAGTTGTGTTACAAGCACTTCTGGCCTTTTTTTATGGATCATCGTGAGATTTGTTATTTCGTAACGATAATCCTCCTTCCTTCTATTTTGAAATGAACCTTATCGGTCAGCTCTAATTTTTTAAGGACCTGAGATACTTTGGCAAAGCGGTCAATTGTACCGCCGAAGGTATCCTGAGGAACTTCTCCTTCATAAACGACCTCGACGTTATACCATCTGGATATCTTTCTCATGACCGCATGAATGTCCTCGCTTTCAAACATGAAATAACCATTCTTCCAGGCGATAACTTCATCCGTAGAAACTTTTGCAACCGCGATCTTTCCGGCGGTCAGACTGGCCTGTTCTCCTGGTTTCAGCACACTGGAACCGCTGGCTTCAGCACTAATCCTGACCGCACCTTCCAGTAAGGTTGTTTTAGCGGAGGGTTCATCCGGATAAACGTTGAGGTTAAAATGCGTACCCAATACCTCGACCCGCTGCCCTTTACTTTTTACAATAAATGGCCGGGTTCGGTCATGGACAACTTCAAAATACACTTCACCGCTGACCGAAACTTCACGCCTGGCTGAAAATGCATCAGGAAAGGTAATCGAGGAAGCTGCATTCAGCCATACATGAGAACCATCCGGAAGAATCAGCTGATGTTGTTCCCCTTTAAAGGTTTCGAGTGTATTCCATGCTGCGCTGGCTACCTTTTTCCCTGTTGGCTTTGCAGTATAGATCAGTTCTCCCGATTTGGTATGACTGATGCTGAGCCCCGGTTCCCTGAGAATCTCACCTGCTGCAGTCTCCGCCAAAATGATTTTCCTGCCGGAAGCGAGCGTAAGTGTCGCCCTGTTCTGTCCCGGTTCAATATCATTAGCAGCACTCAGCTCAAATGCTGTCGGTTCCTGGTTGTGCATGATAAACCAGGTACCAAAAGACAAAATTAAAAGAACCGCAGCAGCGATGCTCAGTTTTGCAAATAGGGAAAGTTGTTTCGCCACTACCGGCACCGGATTTACGCTTGCCCATACCCTATCCACCGCCTCCAACAGCTCTGGCATTTGAGCCTGTTCCGAATGGTCGCCATTGTAATTCAGGTACCAGCTTTCGAGCAATGCTTTTTCCTGTTCGGTTGCCTTGCCCTCACTGTACCTTTTTAGTATTTGCTGTAATTCTTCCGCTGTCATGTTGGTGGTTGGAAAAGCTTGTTAAATAGTTAGACAATATAGTGGCTATCAAAGTGGTACATGGGAATGAAATTTATTTTCTTTTCCTGCTGATGATGATGTAGGCCCCCAGAAGCCCGATTAATAAAGGAATTAAACCAGTAAACACCAATTTTAAAGTTGAAATCTGTCTTTTTTTAAGCAGAATTTCATTGTCTTTAGGTTCGGGCCGCCGCGTATCTATCGGAAACTCCCCATTGGCGAACCATTTGAACAGCTTAGTGCTAAACCTTTGATTCATTCCTTTTGGCTGGCTCAGCTCTTTATTAGAGATAAAGTCGGCATCTCCTGACACGAAGATCTTTTGCACTTTACCTTTGACCCTCCGGTGGAGCGCTATAGCTGTAGGATAGCTTCCTTTGACATCGCCCAGATCCGGATGGTAGGAAATATCAGTCGAGCCCTTGGCCAACTCCCCTTGTTTGTTCCAGCCATTGGCAGCACTCATCAGTAAGGTATCGGCAATGAAAACTCCACTGTTGTCATATTGCAACGCGGATACGCCCGGCATCGCCACCGGCATTCCTTCCTTAAAGGTTGTTGTGATCACCTGATCCGGCAGATTGTCGTTACTCGGCATCACCAATGCGCCTTCCTTTAACTGGATATCAACGCATTTTAATATCGGGTTGATCAGTTGTTGCTGTCCGGGTTCTGTAGTGATCATCAGGTTGCCTCCATTGTCAATATACGATTTTAATCCGGCGAGTTCAGCAGGCTTTAGTGCCGTAGCAGGGTCTGCCAGGATCAGCAGGCTCAGGCGATCTGGTACCGGGTTTGAATCCAGGGTTATCGTAGAAACATCAAACCCCTGATTGATCAGCGAGCGCCTTACTTTTTTTGCGTTGAGGAAGGATTCGTAATTGCGTTCTCCGGTTTTCAAAATACTACGTTCATTGTGCCCTGTTATGACTGCAATCTGCGCTGCCGGGACAATCAGGCGTTTTATCGCTGCAGTGATCTCTGTTTCTGAAGGAAATGCATCCATTTCGTCGTACAGCCTCAACTTGCTCGTCCTTCCTTTGTATTCCAGAACGCGAATAAAATTATTGTCCTCACTGCTCAGGTCGATGCGCTTACGGATGTCGGCAGGAGACATGAAGTCATTGACATCCAGTCCCATATTATCGGCCACTTTTTCCGCCACCTGTTTTACGGTAAAACCCGTCAGATCCCCCTGATAGACCATATTTCTATTGTTTTTAAGATCCGTGATGTCGTAATAATACACGTACTTCATCTTCAGGCCGGGAATATACCTGCGGAAAGCATCGAACCTGGACATATCCAGATTTCTGGAGACCGGCAGGCCGGCATAAACGTTTTGATCCAGGAGATTCACATAAGTGGTGATGACCAGATCACCTTTAATCTGCTTTGCAACTGCCTGACTATTGGGCGTCAGTGTGCGGGCTTTATTTGCGGTCAGGTCTTTGTACCAAATGAACTGTGGCCTCGAGCTGAGATAAATCATCAAAAGTACCGCAACGATAATGCCCGTATATTTCATTAACAACATCCCGGCAGACTGAGGGGATCTGGCCGCCTTCAGACGCAGGATAGATAAGGAAATAAATAAACCAATGATCAGGAGAAAATAGATGACATCCCTGCTGCTGATCAGTCCTTTCAAGAGGTCGTCGGTTCTGCCCGAAATGGAAAGAAAATAAGTGAAATCCCTTACAAAATCAATCCCCTGACCAACACTTCCTACATATTGTAATGCTGCAAATACAGCCAGCGTACTGATCGCTGCAACCACCTGGTAACCGGTAAGACTGGACATAAAAAGTCCGATTGCCGCATAGGTACAGATGAGGAGGAACAAAGCCAGAAGGCCCGATGCGATCAATCCATAATCTGCATTTCGGATCAAGACCGCACCTGTGACCGCATATACCACCAATATCATGACCAATAAGAAACCATATAGGGTTATGGCAAGGTATTTTCCAAAAATGATCTCTTTAACGGTAACGGGTGAAGAAAGCAATAATTTAATGGAACCGCTGCTTATTTCCCGGCTCATCAGCCCCATGCTGAGTAAAGGGATGTAAAAGTAGATGTTCTGCAAGGTTTGTTCGAAAAGGCCGCCTGTACCCGGGAACATAGCGAAAGTCAGGTCGCTAACCTGATTGCCCATGGCTATGGCCTCCTGGTAACTGCCAAACAGGCCGAGAAAGCGGTTGCCACTCTGCAGGAAAAAGATGACCAGCACCAGCCAGGCTACAGGTGCAAAGAATAAGACGCTGAGTTCTAGTTTTGCGATTTTTAATATTTTCTTCATGCGCTTATGCTGGCTTTTTATGGTTGGAAAGTTGGGCGAATATCTCGTCAAGGGAGCTTTTCTCGAGCATGATCTCGCTGAGCTGCCAGCCGTTGCTGATACTGGCTTCAATGATCTTTCCCGAAATGTTCTTTTGTGAGCCCTTAAAATGGAGTCTTAGCCCCCCGTCGCTCAGCGGCTCGGCACTGGTAATGTCCGGAAGGCGACTGAGGGTCTCAATGGATGGAGGATTGTTCAGGTAGATCAGCACAGAATTTGGCATGATGTAGTTGTTAAAGGCTTCCATGGTATCTGCAAAGACCATTCGTCCTCCTTCTATCATTCTGATTTCTTTACAGGTGGCCTGCACTTCGGAAAGAATATGCGTGGAAAATAGCACGGAGCGTTCTTCAGAGATTTCTTTGATCAGTTTCCTCACTTCCAGAATCTGATTGGGGTCGAGCCCATTGGTAGGTTCATCCAGTACCACCAGGAGCGGGTGATGAATGATCGCCTGCGCGATACCGACGCGTTGCTTGTACCCTCCGGAAAGGTTACTGAGCAGGCGTTTACTGAAATGGCTGATGCCGCATTTGTTTTTTACTTCCGCTACTGCCATTCGCACCTTTTTTGCCGGAACGTCCCGGATATGGGCACAGTAAGTCAGGTATTCGTCGACATTCAGGTCGAGGTGTAAGGGAGCATGCTGAGGCAGAAATCCAAGTTTCCGTTTCGCCTGTTCGGGATGGAGTCTGGTATCGATTCCGTCAATGAACACGTTTCCTTCAGTTTGGTTGAGTACCCCGCAAAGAATATTCATCGTAGTCGATTTTCCTGCTCCATTAGAGCCCAGCAGTCCGAGGACTCCTCTGGGACTGATTTCAAAGTTAATATCCCGTATGGCCCAGTCAAGACTGTAACGGTGGGAAAGGTTTTCGATTTTTACAATACTGGTTGTCATCATTTAGTTTAGTCTAGCAGTTAGACAAACTAAGGACGGCCGAGGTGGTACAAGGAAAAAAAATAAATGTGTTATCGGTAAAACAACAGCATGAGGAGAAAAACGGGAAGGCCTAACTTTAGGCGTAGTGATTTTAAAGCTCTTGACATTTGCTTTTTGACAGTTTCTTCACTCGTACCCATGATTTCAGCGATCTGTTTATGACTCAGGTGTTGTTTCCTGCTCAATTCAAATACCTGACGCATGCGTGGGGACAGTGCAGCAATCTCTCTTTCGATCAAAGCTTTCAATTGATTTTCCCGTACCAGGTGATCGGTAAGCACCGGCCCTGTTTCCGCAAATTCCAATATGGAAGAGGTGTATTTATTGTGAGTGTTCTTACGGACAATGACGTTAAGGATGTGATTTCGAACACAGGTATAGAGGTAACCAGAAAGATTATTGCCAATAGTAATCGTGGCTCTTTTAGACCAGATCATCGCAAAAACCTCCTGTAAAGTATCCTGTGCCTCCTGTTTATCCCGGGTTTTATTCCAGGCATGGTTGTAAAGGATAAATTTGTAGCGACTATAGATTTCCGCAAAGGCAGTCTGATCCCCTAATGCAAGCATTTTGGCCAGCTCCTGGTCAGTTATTACGCTATAATCTATCATGTTCCCCAACTTTACCCAAAATTATTAAAAAATGCTTGAATTAACAATCCTGGCAGTATGGGAAGGCTATTAATGAATCAGGTTCATAAAAATATATTAGTTCTTTTTACCTTTTCCTTTAGATGGGGCCGCTACGCCCTACTCACTGATGCTTTTTCCAGGGGCCTCAGGAGTAGTTATCTGTAATTTATATTCACCCGCTTCCTGCACGGCAAAGGTAAATTCACCATTTTCATTTGTGATCAAATTTATTGAATTTCCCCCAGGATTTTTTCCGCCTTTTACGATTACACCTTTAATCGGCTGACCAGGACGGGCCATCATATTTTCGTCTGAAACTTCATTTTTACGTCCTCCAGAATATGTTCTGACCTCTCTTTTATTGTTTTCGGATGGGATTCTTTTTACCCCTTTACTACTGATACTTTTTCCAGAAGCCTCGGGTATCGTTAATTGCAATGTATATTCACCGGTTTCGGTCACCGAAAATACGATTTCACCATTTTCATTGGTAACTGCAATCATATCCCGCGGACCAGGATTTTTACCACCCTTTACGATTATACCACCAATAGGATTACCCGGTTTTGCCAAAGCGGATGGATTTTGCATTGGATTTTCTGAAGCATTACCATCCTGCTGGAATAAAGGATTCACCAGATTGACACCATTGCCCCCCGGCTTTGTTACTTTCCCTTTTAAACGTCTGCGGCTGATCGCATTACCCAGTGGGATACTGAGACCAAAATTTACCCCAAAACTATTGTACTTCGCATTTTGATCTTTCGGCTTGCTACTCCCCATGCTCATCTGATCCTGGCTATAGAACCCAGCATCGTTAACTTTGCCCTGAGGCTTAAATAACTCAGCCTGAGTTTTAACATCCGGACCACTGGTATAAGCGCCTTCCAGGTAAAAGCCCAGCTTTCCAGGAAAGAAAGCGATACGCAGTTTAGGAATAAAGGCGATCCCTGTAGTTTTAGCAGCTTGTTGCGCATAGATTTCTTTACTATAGCTTACGCCGTTCACCGTACCATCTTGCACCACACTAATCGCATTTTGCTTTAAACTCATATAAGCTGCGTTTAAAACAGGTGACAGCGTAACCTTCCCAAACGAAAAATTAGCCTGTACACCTGCCTCAGCTTTAAAGCCATTTTGTTTATTTCCATCATTGTTTCCCCTTATATTAGGTCCAGCAGACTGTCCCGAAATATTGTAAGACGGAAGCTCAGCTAAGTTATAATCTCCGATACCGGCAAAATACTCGCCCCCTGCATTAAGACCAATAGTAAAGAAGTGTGCGGTATGGCCAGCCAAATTTCCATTTCCTTCTTTGGCAAACAAGGGTACATATACATTTGCACCTAAAGCATAGCCATTAACAAGATTTGTTTTAGTTTTGATTGAACTGCCCGGGTTATTTATTCCTCCACTTACAGACAATTGTGTATTCCCGCCTGGATTTTTACCGCCTTTTACTATTATACCTTTAATCGGCTGACCAGGTGTTTGTGCGGTAGCGCAAAAACAGATAGTGGAAAAGAAGAGTGCGAATAACTTTTTCATCTTGAATGTTGTTTAGTTTAATAGTATATCAACATTCCAATAAAAATGTTACCCCAACGATCACCTTTTATCCAGTATCGCCTCAAGCGCCTTCACACTTAAATCTCTTCCAATAATTTTTCCATTAGGATCAACCAAAACAGTGGTCGGATATTTTGCAACAGCAAACTGATTAAGAGATACACTTTTATTACCCTGCATATCAATTACCTGTAACCAAGGTAACTTTTCTTTTTCAAGATCCTTAATCCAAGCTTCCTTACTATTTTCTGTAGCAATACCTAAAATTTCAAACTCCTTATCGCGATACTTGGCATACAACAATCTCAAATCCTTAAACGCAATGTGACAAGGACCACACCAACTACCCCAGAAATCAATCAGTACATATTTTTTCCTTAATGAAGAAAATTTCAGCGGTTGATCTTTGGGATCATTTAAAGTAAAATCTTCCACAAAATTACCAACTGCAGATTGCTTACGTCCATTTAACTGGCTCAGTAAATTACGACCAAAAAAATTATCCATTGCCGCTGGAGAAACCTTCTTACACAATCTTTCCAATACTTCCAGATCCAGATTATCCGCATAATTCTGAAGGATCAATGCGGACGCAAAAGAGTTCGGATGCTCATTTACGGTCTTAATGGCTTGTTCTTTCAATAACAAATTATAAGCAGCTTTTCCCTTATTGTATTCAGAGATCATATCTTTAAACTTTTGCTGCGTAGTATCGCGCTTCATGTCATACAGATAAGCTTTTCCGTATTTAGCAGACAGGTCATTTATCAACTTTTCGTAAACTGGGTCAGTAGCCTTTACAACAGCATCAAAAATAAAAAAGTCTTTACTCCCTTTAACGGCTGAATTGTCGAAACGCTCTATATTGCCCTTGATCTCCATCTTCGAAGGACGATCAAAAGGAACCGTTAGCACGGAATAGTCTCCCTTTGCCTTTTTTTCATATCCACTGTAAAAACTATAAATACCGGGTTCCTTAAAAATACGTGAAAAAGTAAAAGTTCCATTCACAATTTTGGCACTGTCCCGAACTGTCGTTGGCGCATTGGAAAATAGATAAACATATTGACCATTGTATTTGGTTGCAGCTGTTCCTTTAAAAACAACCTTTTTTTCTAGCGCAGTATTTTGTGCAACAGCGCCTAAAGCTGTTGCCAAAACAAAAAGTAACATATAAAGTGATTTACTCATAATATTCAAATTGATCATAAAAAATAAATTAGTCCACAGGATTTGGTTCAATTAAACCGTTCGCATTAATTTCAACTATAGGAATAGGAAGCGTTAGCGAATAAACAGACTTGACACTAGGTCTTAATGTTTTTAAGGTAGCAAGAGGAAGTCTACGCAAGGCAAACCAATCCAAGCCACTTTCTTGCAAGAAATTTTTGCACACTTCCTGCACTACTAATAATTGCATAGCCTCTGGGGTAGATGCCTCATCCACAACAGTAAAATCAGTGATTCCTGCACACAATAACACTTTCTTTAAACGCGACTTAGCTAAGCTAAGGTCAGCACCTAATAAAGCAATAGCCTCGGCCTGTGTTAAGTAAGCTTCAGTTAACCGGAAAGCATAACTGTTACATACTAAGGGCGTTTTTACGGGCTTAATTGCCGGTCCAGAATAATACTTAGTTACAGAAGGTAATATCCCATTTATGTTTGCAGCGTCTTTATACATCCAGGCCTTTCTTGGGTCATTAGCCAACAAATCTTTTAAAGCTGGAGTAACATAATAATCTACACTTGTATTATTCAGGTAAAATTTCCAACTGTCATTGGGGAAAGGCTGTACTGACAACATAACTTCTGCACTTGCAAAACCTTTTACTTGAAATAAGTCTTTTAAATTCGCTTCAAGCTTAAAAGAACTATTATTAATGATGTCTTCAGTTAAATTAATGACCTGATTGTAATCCCCTGGCGCCCCTCTGTTAATCAGTACCCTGGCCTTAAGCATTTTTGCTACCCAAACATTAGCATAATGGATTTGAGTATTTAAAGGTGGCAAAGCAGCAATAGCCTCGTCCAAATCTTTAAGTATTGAATTATATGTAGCCGCAACGGTACTTCTAGGTAACTTTACATTATCGGCAGAAACAAACTCATCTCTCAATATAATTCCATACTTGCTATTTACATCATAATAATGGCCAAAATAAAGGAGCAGATCAGCATTGGCAAAAGCACGCAAAAACTTAGCTTCAGCAATCATTTGTTCTTTCCGCTCTGAAGGGATATTGCTTACTGGTCCTACATTCTTTAGAAAACCATTGGCCGCATTCACTATATTGTAACCATACTTCCATTTACTTACAAGTATCGGACTGGAATTACGATAAGCCATATTCATGAATCCATCCTGACCATAGGAATAGGCCAAAGTACCGGAAAGTTCTGAAGGCAAAATTTCATTTACTGAAATCCATTTAACAGACTCTAAGCTAGCGTAATCCAAGCCTACATTTGCAAAAGTGTAATACACGCCATTTAATACCGTCTCAGCACTTTTAAGGTCAATGATTACATTGCCATCTACTAACTTATTTGTAGGAAAAACATTCAATTGTTTTTCACATGAAAAAAATGTACATGTTAACAATAACAGTAGTAATAATTTGAATTGTATATATTTCATCTCAATATCTTATGTTAAAAACCAAGTTTAAATCCTAGTGAAAATGTGCGTACCACCGGATAATTGCTTACATCAAAATATCCCCCGCCTACACTAAATGTGTCATTAGTTGTCTCCGGGTCATTTCCAGGATATTTAGTGATGGTAAACAGGTTAGTTGCAGAAAGAAAAACTGAAGTATGCTGCAATCCTGCACGTTGCATCCACTTCGTCTGGTTAAGCCTATAATTCATATTTAAAGTCCTTAATTTTATATAAGAAGAACTGAAAACATCAATAGATGATGGCATGGGCATGTTACCATCCAACACCAATCGTTCACGGTTAGTCTCCGTATTTCCTGGATGGTATCGGTCTAACATCAGCGCATGCGAATTTGAAGTTCCATTAAACTGTCTGCTACTGATATGATCACCCCATAACAATTTGCCCCCTTGAGAAAATGTGAAGAACAATTGAAGATCCAGATTTTTGTAACTAAAACCTTGCGTAAAGCCACCATAATATTTAGGTGCAGCATTTGCAATAACAGTTTTTGCATCGGCAATTGCAGATTTACTTGATTTGAAGTATTCATAGTCCAACTTGTACATTGGATCACCAATACCTAAAAATGGATAAAATACTGTATTACCCGGACCTAGTTCTTTTTTATAAGCATCCAGTTGTTCCTGAGTTTTAATGATCCCGGTGTAGGTATAGCCAAGAATCATCCCTAAAGGCATTCCTTTTGCAATCCGGGTATTCTGCCATTCCAGGCCAGTCATACTTCCCGACGGTCCCAAATTAGCTTTTGGATCCAGCCTGGTAACTATGGTCTTGTTCCAGGTTACGTTAAATGAAGCATTCCACTTAAAATCTTTACTTCTTATAATGTCACCCTGCAAAGAAAACTCAAAACCCTGGTTTTTAAGATCTGCAGCATTGCTGAGTAAGAAAGCGTAAGAACTACTTGATGGAACTGGTAAATAGAGCAAGGCACCATTGGTTCTCTTATCGTAATAATCAGCGGTAAGTTGTAGCCTATTGCTAAACAATGAAACATCTAGTCCCAGATCTATAGACTTTGTACTTTCCCACTTAATATTTTCATTACCAAGCTGAGTTGGGATTAAAGCATTTGCCCCAGCATATGCCTTAGGGCTATACAAAGTACGGTACATCTGGTCGCCAATATTCTGGCTTCCTGTAAGTCCATAACTCCCCCTTATTTTAAGGTCATCTATCCATTTTACCTCTTTCAGGAAATTCTCTTTGGATATTCTCCATCCCAAAGCTGCCGAAGGGAAGTATCCAAATTTATTGTTAGGGCCAAACTTTGAAGAACCATCTGTCCTACCTGTGAAAGTAAACAGATATTTATCCATTAGGGTATAATTTGCGCGCAAATAAAATGACAATAAATAACTCTGTGGCCCGGTAGGCTCATCGCCACGAATAAACAAAGGTGTTATAGCAGAAGAAAGGTTGTTTAGCGAATGATCATTAGGATATCCTGAAGCTGTAGCACTGAAGAAGCTATTTTTTCTGGTTTCGTAAGATGTACCTGCCAAAATATTGATATCGTGAATGTCTGCTATACTTTTAGTATAGGTAAGTGTATTTTCCAAAAACCAATTGGTCATTCTGCTATTTGAGTTGCTCCCAATCCCTGACATTTCTGTAGGTGTACCAAAATAGCTACCTGTCTGGATAAAACTAGGCATATAAATACGCTGGTTATAAGTCTGCATATTCATGGAGACCGTACTTTTAAACTGTAAGTCTTTTGTAATATCGTATAGTGCTGATAGTGACCCCAACATACTAAAAGTCTTGGCATTGTTCGTTGCCTGTAACAATCCTACAGGGTTTTGAAAACCCTGGTAGTCCTCACCACCCCGCCCAACAAAACTGGTAGGCATACCATTTTCGTCATAGGGTGCCAAATCCGGACGTGCCCTTAACGCTTGTCCATAAGCACCATCGCCAATATTCTGGTCGGTATAGCCTAAATTCAAATTGGTGATAAATCGGAACCTACTACCGATCTCATTCTCTAAATTCAACTTACCAGCAATACGTTGATAGTTTGTTGATTTTACGACACCAGGTGTTTGATTATACGAAATAGAACTGAAATACTTGGAAGCTGCACCACCACCCTGTACAGAAAGGTCGGCATTATGAGAAACCGTATTGCGTGTAACCTCCTTCAACCAGTCTGTATTCGCTTTACCAAAGAAGGTATTTGAATGATTTAAAATAGCGTCAATATTTTCCGGGATATAGTCTTCATCCGGATCTGCTTCCATCATTAAATTTTGCGCAGATTCTGTAAGCAGCATTTTGTATTGATCAGCATTTAATAATTTAGGTAATTTGGGTGTAGTAACAGTAGAATAATAATTTGCCGTAATTTGAGGTTTCATATCTTTTTTCCCTCTTTTTGTGGTAATCATAACCACACCATTAGCAGCTTTTGAACCATAGATTGCAGTAGAAGAGGCATCCTTAAGGATACTGATCGATTCGATGTCTTCGACATTTAATCCGCCCAAACTATTTAGTCCATTAGTAAATGCAGTTGATAAACCTGCATTCATACTTCCCATCCCATTGATCTCATTACCAATAGGACTGCCAACATCAAATCCGGGATTGATAAAGCTATTCGATACCTGAACCGGTACGCCATCAATAATGTATAGAGGGTCATTTCCACCAAGCAAAGAACTGGAACCTCGTATCCTGATGCGCACAGCCCCACCTGGCGAACCATCAGCTTTAGTTACCTGAACCCCAGTGGCTTTTCCAGCCAGCGCATTATCAATAGTTGCAAAAGGAGCATTTTTTAAATCGGCAGCATTAACAATAGATACAGATCCTGTTAAATCCTTTTTCTTAGTGCTACCATAACCCACAACTACCACCTGATCCAAGCTTGAGGTTTCAGGTTCCAGAGAAACATTTACCGTTGTTTGCTCTGCAACATAGATTTTTTTCTGTTGGTATCCGATATAACTAAATACCAGTAGATCGCCTTTATCAGCGTCTATACTGTAAGCCCCAGAACCCTCAGAAATTGTCCCCTTGCCTGTTGTTTTATTTAAAATAGTAGCCCCAGGAACAGCCCGACCTGTTTCATCAGTAACCTTGCCTTTAACAGGATTTTTCTGATTAAACAGTTGCAAAACCTTATCAGTTAGCGACTCTGACTTCTTTTTTACAACAATATTGTTGCCGTTGACAATATTGAATGTTAATGGTAGTGCTTTAAAATGACTGCTCAGTACCTCTTCAATATTCACATTTTTCACATTGATACTCATCCGCTGCTTATAAATCCCATTTTCATAAAGGAATACGTAACCAGTTTGCTTTTCAATTTCCTTAAAGACATTTTCGATAGGCACATTCCGTTCCGATAAGGAAACCTTCTGACTATACCCTGCAGCACTCGCCTGCATCAATGCTATAACTAACATCAAGGTGGTAAGTTTCATAACTCTTAATAGTTTTTCCGGGAACCATGCATCAGGCATAGCTCCGCTTATAAAGTTTAATTTCATTACTTTTGTAATGTTTGGGTGAATAAAGAAATGGTTTAGTTGAATTGTTTTTATACCCTTTAATTGGGCGGCCCAGATTTTATGCGGAGGTGCTAGTAACACCTCCGTAATTTTTCCGTTTCCCTTCGATAAAATTTCAGGTTAATTTTTAATCATATTTCGTTGGTTTGTTTAAGGTTTAATAATGATCTTTTGTGGTATTTGTTGATTCTTTTTTTCCAAAACGAACTCCAATCCTAATAACTTTAGGACTTCCAATGCTTGATAAGCATTCACATTTCTATACAGCTTTCCTGAAAATCTCTGGTTACTAAGCGAGCCAGTATCCACTATATCAATGTCATACCAACGCGAAAATGTGCGTAAAATAGTCTTTAAATCAGCATCTTTAAAATAAAAAAGGCCATTTTTCCATGCAGTAGCTTGTTCTACGTCAGCTGCTGTTATCTTTAATTCAGAATTCTTGTTTAAGACAGCCTCCTGTCCCGGACGTAGGATAACGCTGCCTATTTCTCTAGCTTTCCCGGAAGATGAAAGTAAAGATACTTTCACACTACCCTCAAGCAAGGTAGTCTTCACAACACCCTCATCTTTATAGCTATTAAGATTAAAATGAGTACCTAAAACAGAAATTTCCTGTTGATCAGTAACAACTACAAATGGCATTCTGCTATCTTTAATCATTACTTTAGCTACTTCAAAATAAGCTTCTCCTATTAACTGAACTTTTCGTTGTGAAGTACTAAACTTAGAGGGAAAGATCAACTTACTATTTGCATTTAACCATACACGAGTACCATCTGATAAAGTAATTTGGTAAGTACCTCCACGCGGTGTTGAAGCCGTTAACAATTGGTTTTCCTGTTTAACATCTATATAGCTACCATCATTATAGGTTAAATCTGTCAATCCAACTACAAGTCCTGTTTTAGTATCACTAAGCGCAATTGCCTTGCCATTAGCAAGGGTTAATGTTGCTTTATTACGTCCAGGAGCATTGTCATTAATAGTCAATACAATCTGCTGATCTGAACCAAAATAATTTAGGCCATTAATGAAAAAATATCCTCCTACACTCAATGCAATTATAATGGAGACTGCTATACTTATCCTCTTCCAAAGTTTGACTGTCTGATTTTTTGCGGTAAAAATATTCCGATGATCCCGATGATCCTCTTGAATATTTAAAGTTACAAGGCCTTGCAATGTTTTGCCCCATATTATTTCTGAATTGCCTTCATTAAAACTGATCAGTTTCTTTTTCAATTCTTCTCTATGCATTAGACTATCAAACAGTTCTCTGTTACCTTGGCTTGCATTAAGCCAGGCATTGAGCTGTTTCTGTCCTTGAGCATCCAGTTCCCCTTTAACATGAGCGGAGAAAAGTATGGCCATATCAAATTCATGTTCAAACATTCCAGTATGTTTCATAATTATCGCTACTGATTCGAACTTAAATACTAATCATTTAAGCGCTTACAAAACATAAAAACGACATTTCTTCCAAACGCCTAGTCGAAAATCATTTTTTTGGTAAATAAAAAAACAGAATATAAATAAACAGCTGATTTTCAGAAAAATAAAATCCAATTTATTTACTATTAAGGAATAAGATAACGGCAAACATCATAGCATCAGATAATCCTTTCTCAACAAATGCATACCGCAACTGCTTTACTGCTCTAGCTTTATGATTGCGAACCGTTTTAACAGAAATATTTAACTGATTGGCAATTTCATCTGTTGTTTTATGCTCAAAATAAAGCAATTTAAATACCTCAGCACATTTTTCGGGTAGTTCTTCTATTTCCCTATTAATGATATCCAGGTAAGCAGATTCTGCCGCTCTTTGAAGTATCCTTTCATCATCACCTTCAAGCTGCCTTAAATACTCATCCTGCCAGCCCTTACGTCTCTTATTTTTCTTTAGGTAATCCAAACAAGCATTTCGGCAACTGATATAAAGAAAGGCTTTAATTTTAGTTGGATCTGAGTATTGTTCCCTAAATTGCCATAATTTCACAAAGCAGGAAGCTACAATATCTTCTGCTTCAGCCTCATTACTTACCAATCCTTTAGCAAAATAACGTAAAGATTTATGGTGTAAATCAAAAAAATACCGCAAAAGGTTTTCATCGTCTTTGTGAAAAGCCTCCTTTCTCCCATGCTCTATTTCGGTATTGATTTTACTACTCATATATCACATGTTACTATAGCTCATGCAGGACAAATATAATAACAATCTACGGCTCCTACTTCAATAATATGGGTAGAGAACAGCGAGTCAACCAATCAAAAAAGTTAACATTTGTTAAAAAAAACAGACTTTTTGTTTCACAACAAGAATGTTACAACTAAGGATTTCAGCCCAAAAGTTTCTTTTCAGTTAACCCTGTAAACCCGGCCTATACCCGGCATTTACCCGGACATTACTCGGACACTGCCCGGCTGGAGCCGAGTAGCATCCGCTTAACATCCGTTAACATACTGTGAATTAAATTGCCTTAAAGTGCAAGCCGTCAAAAGCATGCGAATTGACAATCAACAGCTTAGTGCATACTTTTAGAAAAAAACAAAAAACTATGGCAAGAATTGAGAATGGTATTTTGGGTGGCTTTAATGGTAATCTCGGTCCAGTAGAGGGTTATGTAAGATATGGAATAGCTTATGTTAGGACAAAGAAAAGAAAGCGTACCACTCCCCCAACCCCAAAAGAGAAAATCCAAAGAAAGAGAATGGAAGTAGTGAATAATTTCGTCAACAGTATGACGGATTATGTTCGAATAGGCTTTGAAGAAGCTGCCCAAGGCAAACCCATTTCGCCCAACAATGCAGCTAAATCCTACCAACTACTACATGCAGTTCAAGGCGAATATCCTGACATCAGCATGAACTACTCAGCAGCGCGTTTAACTCAGGGAACCATTGAACTGCCATTAAACCCAATTGCAACAGCCGAAGGCAATGGTGTTCGCTTTAACTGGAGCTACAACACTTCATTAAACTGGAGCGACAGAGGGGCACGAGTAATGCTATTGGTTTATGCCGAAGAAACAGGAAAATCATATTACCTATTTTCTGGCGCACGCATGACCGAAGAGACAGATTTTTTAGAATTGCCTGCAGAAGTAAAAGGCATGCAACTTCAGGTCTATATGTCTTTTATTGCAGATGATAGAAGAAGTTTAAGCAACAGTATTTACCTTGGCAACCTGGTTATTGAAACATTAGCTTTAAATACCATGGAAATATCAACAGAACAGGATTCTTGTGCTATTTTACCAAACAGAAGAAAAGAATATGCTGAAAAAACGGCATCATTACTCCATGAAAACGGAAAAATAACCGGGTTACTTTTTGATAAAATAATTGACCGAGAAGGATGGCATCCCAAAAGGCAGGACACCATCCATTTTATTACTTTGTATTGCTTTCTAATAATGCAATTTTATAGCTGCTTTTTTGAGTAAAAGTCCTTCCGAAAATATCAATCGCCTTTACTTCAATTACATGGTCTCCAACGGGCAGATTTGGCTGAACCGGTGTACTCCACAGGTGACGACAAAGTGCGGGAAGTCCTGGCCTTCTTCCACTTAGTAATACCTCGCTATGGTCCCATTTATGTATAAGATCTAAAAATGTCGGGTCATTTTGTAGCACATAGTTCATAGCGGTCCATTTTCCACTATCTATGCGACACATTACTGTGTCACCAGGGCTTCCCATGAAGAAATTGGCATAAATTACGGCTGCCGTTCCTTTATTTTTTTCAAGAATTTTTGGTGCAGTAATCGCAATCTGATAGTCTGCCGGCATGTCCACTACTTTATAATCGATCGTGTAGGCATTCTGTTTAAAATTAATGAAGGCATATCCTTTAGGTGTCCCGTCACTCATGGTAGCCACAGGTACACCTTTAGCATTCAGTTCCCCCGAGTACCAGTTGCCTGAAGTTGTGCCTACATTGTAATGATGATGTGGTTTCTCCTGCTTCCAACCCTGCTCTTTAGTGAAGAAATCCTGTTTCTGACCATGGGTATGCGCAGAAAGTGAAAGGGTATGCGGAAACCGGGCCAATATGTCAAACAACCGCTGTCTGTCTTCATCCCTGAAAGGATCCCCACCTTCCTTAGGCTCACTTATGGGAATGTGAAAAGCAAGTACGATTAAATAATCTTCAGGAACATACTTTAATTCATTTTCTACAAAATCCAGTTGCTCCTTGCGGAAACCTCCCCAGTAACCCTTTCCATCCCTCGGATCTGGGTATAAGATATCATCAAGTACAATAAAATGCACTTTTGCATAATTAAACGCATAATTCGCGGGACCAAAGTGTGCTTCATAAGTTTCGTCGGCAAGGGAATCTGCTTTACCGTCAAAATCCAGATCATGATTTCCCAATAGATTATACCATGGAATACCCACGTCTTTTACCGCCTTAATATAGGGTGTAAATAGTTCCAATTTGTTCTGTACTAGATCACCCATACTTAAACCAAACTCAACTCCTTTGATACCTTTAACTTCGGAGATCACTCCTTTATAAAAATAGTCCACATCCTTAAGTGTGATAGGTTGTGGATCACCAAATACCAACATTTTAAAATTCTCGTTTTCTTTTACCATTGTCAAAGGAAAATCGACTGATGCAGGTAATACTCCTGTGGGTAAAACGCCTTTATACTTTAAAACAGGAGAGCCGCCTGGCTTATGGTTATAAAAGAACTGGGGAAGCTGGTCTGCATTAACACCCGTTTTATAACCAGAAGGTTTGATCACTGAAACAATATTATCTTTTCCTATTGGTAATGTGTACAAACCACTTTTATCAGTTAGTACCACCTGTACACCATTAGTAACCGCTACATCAGCTACCCCCAGATCTTTATGATCACGTTTACCATTATGATTAAGATCCTGATAAACAAAACCTTTCACAGTACTTTGAGCCTGGAGTTGAAAACTCGCCAGAAATACCAATGCTGTAAAACATACTCTTTTCATATTTTGATTTTTTAATAATTACAATTGATTACCAGCCTTTATTCTGGACGATTACCCCATTTGATTTCGTAATTTCTGACTGTGGGATCGGATAGTAGTAGAGTTTATTGTTCCAGGTACGGTTTTCTACTACAGTTGGTGTATAGCTAAAGGTCCCATTAGTATTTTTAACCACATTAACCCCCCTTAGGGCACCACCAATTGCCTGATCGGCAATCATCCAGCGCCTTACATCCCAAAAGCGGTGACCTTCAAATGCCAGTTCTACACGTCTTTCTCTTCTGATCAGAGCTTTCATACCCTGTTGATCGGAACCTGCAGGTATAGCCTTAAGGGCAACCGCTGCTCTGGTGCGTATGGAATTTAACGCTGTCCTCGCACTAACTGTTAATGTCCCTGGCCCCATACCTTCCGGGCCATATGCTTCATTCATCGCTTCGGCATAGTTTAAATAAATTTCCGACAGACGGATATACATCCATTGCTTGGGAGCAGTTTCGCCTATCTGCAGATCCAAAGTTTCGTTTATATACTTTCTTAGATAGTACCCTGTTTTAGAGGCCCTGTCTCTTGGCTTCCCATTAATTCCGCCGCTAAACACTTCAACAGGAACCGGAACTTTGCCAAATGGGGCGCCATTGAAGGCGACTATTTTCGACAGTCGCGTATCACGTCTGTTATAAGGATTTGCAGCATGAGATGGCTTATTCCAATCGAAATCACCGTCATCAAGGTGCTCATAAGCATCAACGAGATTCCCTGATGGACACGTTCCTGTTAATCCGAACGGAAAGCCTACAGCAGTATTTTGCTTTTCGAAAGTATTGCTGGCGGCATATCTTCTTTCAAAAATAACCTCTGTGCTTTTGGTTGCAGCCAATACGCTTAATGTTTCATATTTCGGCTGAAATGCATAAGCAGGAATAAGGGTAATTACTGCTCTATTCGCTTCAGCAGCTTTAATCCAGCGTGCTATTCGGTCGCCTCCGACATACCCCAGTAAAGCATCACCATTTGAAGGCTGATTATAAAGATCGCTGGCCGCGTACAGTAGCGTGCGCGCCTTCAGTGCCATAGCAGCCCCTTTTGTTGCCCTTCCATAGTTCCCTACATCATATGTTGCTGGGAGATCCGCAGCAGCCGCATCACAGTTAGCGACAATAAAATCAACGCAATCTGAAAATGACTTTCTCGGAAAACGGGAGATCCAGTCTGTATTTTTATCAATCACTTCATCTACAATCGGAACGCCGCCATAACGTTTAATCAGTTCAAAATAAAAGAATGCAGTAAGGAATTTTGCTTCCGCCTTATATTGTTTAGTCAAACCGACTCTAAGATTGTATTCTGTAGGATTTGAATATTGCCAGATCTTCCAGGTAATGGTGTCTGTAGACTGAATAAATATTTTAGCATTCCTTATAGATGCATAAGATTTATTCCAAATGTCATCAGGATTGGAATATGGCGTGATATTTCCGGTATTAAAATTCTGAATTGTTTCCACGTTGTTGACTTCCTCGGCTTCATCGCAGGCAGCTGCGAGCCAGGAAGTGCCGATATCCGCAAAGCCATCTGGAAGACCGCTATATACATTATTCAAGATGTTCCGGATCTGTGTGATGTTGTTATAGATGTTTTTATCATCTACAAAGGTCAAGTCATCCGGGTCAGTTACCTTGCAGGAGACAATACCCACTGCCCCGATAAAAATTAATATGCCTTTTTTAAAGTTATTCATATCCTTCTGTTAAAATTGTAAACTGATACCTGCGTTATATGATTTCATGACAGGATATCCTGCTAAAACCTCAGGGTCCGTATATTTCAGATGGTCAAATGTGAACAGGTTCATTCCCCTCAAAAATATCCTCGCATTCCTTAGCCTTGCACGCTTACTAAGACCTTGTGGTAAGGTATAACCTAGTTCAAGGCTACGTAGACGAAGAAAATCACCATTTACATACCAAAAGGAAGATTCCCGGTAATTGTTCTTATTTTCAAGTGTGGTAAGCCGCGGATAATCTGCTGTATTTTTTGTTTGTTCCGTCCAGAACTGATTCGCATAGGTATTGATTCGACCACCATTGTTATTTAATGGCCAGAACAGGAAGGGGGCATTTCCCAGATAAATGCTCCTGCCTACTTGTCCCTGAAAGAATGCACTAACGTCAAATCCCTTAAAATTAAAACCAACATCAAATCCCATATCCCAATTTGGCAAATTGGGTTTTTCCAGAGGTACTTCGTCAAAAGCATCTATGATCTTGTCCCCATTCTGGTCCTTATATTTAATATCTCCTGGCTTAACGGTACCGAATGTTTGAACCGGACTATTCTGAATATCTGCATCAGAGTTAAAAAACCCAATAGCTTCGAGCATAAACGGCTGCTTAATAGGATTACCTTTTTGATATAAATAACTATAAGGCTGAATGGTTTCTGGCAGGTAAGTTATTTTATTTGTGGCATAACTCACATTTACACCGGCGTGGTATCCCCAATCCTTTTTCTGTTTAGCAAAGGAAAGACTACCTTCAAGCCCCTTATTGGCCGTAATACCGGCATTGATATTTGGTAAATCCTGCCCTAGCAAACCTGGGATAAGTGCATCCTCCGAAACTAATATGTTTTTCCTTTTTTCATAAAATACGGTTAAGGAAAGATCTAGAATTTTAAATAATTGGGCGTCAATTCCAGCATCATATTTATAAGCCGTTTCCCAGGTGAGATTGGAATTAGGGGCGACACCAGGGTACAGACCTGCCTGTGCAGCATTGGCACTACCGAAATTATAGCCTGTTGCAGCAGTGTATTGCCTTAAATCGCTAAACCGCTGGCCAACTCCGGCGTTACCCACTGCACCTGCAGAAACTCGGAGTTTCAAAAAGTTCAGGTAGTTATTGTGCTTTAAAAAGTTCTCTTCAGAAATTACCCAGCCAGCAGATACCGCCGGAAAAAAGCCAAATCTATGTTCTTTAGGGAAGGCCTCCGTACCACTGTAGGATGCACCAATCTCTGCATAGTATCTGTTTAAATATCCATAATTTACACGGCCACTTAAAAACTGGTAATTATATGGGCTTTCACTACCAATAATCAGCCGATCCTGGTGATAAATTAGCTGGGTATTAAGCGTATGATTAATGCCCAACTCTGGAGTATACTGGATGTTTCCTTCCAGGGTATTGCGCTTATTCTGGACATCATTTACAGGGTATCCACCGGTACTTATTGTTTTAAGGTCCCCGTTGACGCCAATCAAAGCGCTAAGTACAGGCTCCCCTGATGGATTTTGTCCCAACAATTCCCTAACACCGAAGGTTTTGCTGTAGCCTTCCTGATTGCTATAAAAATTATCAGTTGAGAACCTTAGGCCGGCAGTAAGCCCCTTAAGGAGATCATTAAAATCATATTTTGTAGAAAGGGTAGTGAGAATAGCCCTGTTGTTTGTTACCCGATATCCTGATGAATTGATATAGCCTATTGGATTATTTGGATAAACTGTTGTACCTCCATATACACCATTTTGAACATAAGTAGGGAAAAGGTGAGCAGGATATTTATAAAGCATATCCCAGGTAGTTGGGGCATTCGTAAAAGGAGCATTTTTCTGATAGACCCTTCCATTAAGGTCCAATCCAAAAGTCCAGTTCTTATTTACATTTAAATCAAGGTTCGACCTAAAGGAAACATTGTCCAGATAGATACCTGTAGAATATCCATCATTCCTATCCGAGTTTTTATAAAGTCCTCCCTGATGAAAATAGCCAAGGGCAACATAATATCTTGCGATCTTATCACCTCCAGAAACATCAAAATTTGCCTTGGTTCCCAAAGCATTATTATTAGTCACCTCTTTTCTCCAGTCAATGTCTGGATAATAATAAGAATCCCCATTTTCATATCCTGCAATCTGTGCAGGCGTATAAGCTGGTGCCAATCCATCATTGCTGAGCGCCTGATTGTATAATTTTACAAAGTCTCCAGAGCTGACAAATCCGGGATTGCGGGTAGGTGACAGGAGTCCCTGTTCAACTTTACCATTCATGATCAGTTTGCCCACAGCTCCCCTTTTGGTGGTTACTAGTATAACCCCATTTGCTGCCCGGATTCCATAGATTATAGTTGAAGCAGCATCTTTAAGCACAGTGATACTTTCTATATCCTCAAGCTGCACGTCATTCATATCCCTTTCTATACCATCAACCATAATCAGAGGTTGATTTGTCGCCATGGTACTTCTTCCGCGCAGAAAAAATATCGGCGCATCGTTTCCCGGTTCCCCGCTGCTTTGCTGCAGGGTTAAACCTGGTAATTTTCCAAACAAACTATTGCCCGATAAATAGACGGAATTGCCAATGATGTCTTTGCCGCTGACAGTACTGACAGAATAGGTCAGCGCTTTTTTTCTGATCTGCCCGTAAGCTATATTGACCCTATCTTTGTTCGAGAGGGTATCGGTTTCCGGTCCTTCTTGTTTTTGCTGTCTCCCATAGCTAGTGTAACTCAGCAGAGAAAGCAAAATAAAGGCACACAAACATTTATACATAAAAAATTTCATATGATCTATCTAATTAATTACCATCCAGGATTTTGGACCAGTCCGTATTGTAAACTCACCTCTGTAGGCGGAAAAGGATGCAAATAATACCAGTCATAAAACTGCCTGTCTTCAAACTTGTATTTTGTATACGTATAGGTATTATTATTCATTTTTTTTACGGCCATATCGTAAACCGGCCCTTTAAATACATTGCCCATTTTCCAGCGTTTCAAATCCCAGAAACGATATTCTTCAAATGCAAATTCAATAGCCCATTCGTCCTGTATTTTTGTACGCATTTCATCCTTTAATAATCCTGTAGGGATATTTGGCATACCAGAACGGTTTCTGATCAGGTTAATCTTATCGTAGACCCGACTATCAGGAACAGAAAGTGTTTCGTTAAGTGCTTCAGCATACATCATATACAGATCTGTGAGGCGCATTTGTGAACATATAGGCGACCATGTTTTTTGTGTTGACACTCTGTCTTCATATCCGTATACATGTTTTCTAACCTGATGCGACCATTGCGTCTGGGCCTTTGAAGGACTATTATTACCTGCCAGCGTAGGGGTTTCATGCTCATAATATTGTATCTGAGTAGTGCCGTACAAGGTTTGCATATTATACATCACTGTCTGGTTAAACCTCGGGTCCAGGTTTTTATACGGAGCTGTAGGGTCATTTGGTGGTGTAGTGACCACCCCATTCCAGTTCCCATAGGAGCCATCTTTATTCTGGTATTTCTCTACCATATTCATACTCACCAGATTGGAAGAAAACCCTCCAGAAAATGGTGTCCCACGAGGAATCCAATAGGCCATTGATGGGTTGGTCACCAGCTGGGTGGCCCAGATCATTTCGGTATTTCCCTGATTAGGTTTGTACTGATAAGAAATGGTGTAGTTCAAGTTAACATTTGGCGTGTTAACCATGGCATAGGAGTTTGATTCACAATATTTAATCGCATCATCGGCAAATTTGACCGCAGTTTCCCAGCGCACAGGATCATAATTTGTTAAGCAAATCAAATTATTATGGCTACCAAAATTCATGTATGGGGTTGCCGTATTAAATAAGGGACTTGCAATATATAAGGCAGCTTTAGCTTTTAAGCTATAAGCAAACGCTTTATTTAAGTGCCCAAAATCCAATCCATCATACCGGGCTGCAAAATCAGGATTTGCAATGGCGGCGTCAAGCATCTGGATGATATAATTATAGACGTCAATTAAGGGCGACCGAGGAAGATTTACATCATCCGTTTGCACATTTAACCGTTTTGTAACCAATGGTACCCCACCATAACGCTTCATCAATTCAAAATACTGGAAAGCGATCATCGTCTGCGCCTCGGCTTTGATCCTCGCCTTTTGTGCCTCAGAGGCATCGGGGACTTCCTCAACCCGTTCCAATAAGGTAAAAGCCTTGCGAATG
Organism: Pedobacter hiemivivus; assembly: GCF_005144565.1. Taxonomy (NCBI): domain Bacteria; kingdom Pseudomonadati; phylum Bacteroidota; class Sphingobacteriia; order Sphingobacteriales; family Sphingobacteriaceae; genus Pedobacter; species Pedobacter hiemivivus. The sequence goes on along the minus strand of NZ_SWDX01000001.1, from coordinate 257,216 downwards.
GTTTTATAGTGGTTTGAATAGATGTCTTCCCCTGTTTTACTATTAGTGAGCCATTCGGCATCCACCGTACCAAAATTAAATTTATGTGCGCCATAGTTCGCATTGGCTCTGAAGCTTCCGCCAAAATCAGTGGCGGCTTCCAGCATTGACCCACCCAGACGTGTTGTACTGGTTACCCCAACTGCCAACTGAAGGTAATACGGGCCCAGATTATACATGTCGTTAACCAGTTTTACTGTATTTTCGTATTTAACGAATATGGAGTCCTCATTAAAGGTTACTGAAAAAGGTTTTTCTAAAAAATCCTTATTACATGAGCTGGTCATCATTGATCCCAGCAGCAATAGAAAAGCAGCTGCTATTGGGATTATCATTTTTTTCATGATTATATTATTTAAATGATATAGATTTAAAATTGAACACTTAACCCTGCATTAAATACCTGTAACTGAGGATACCCCATACTGTCGCTGGCATTTTGTTCTGGATCAACCAGTTTTAGTTTGTCCCAGGTCAGCAGATTCTGTCCACTTACATATACCCTGGCACTGCTTAACCCTACCTTTTTAAAAAAGTCATTGCTGCTAAACCTGTATCCCAATTCTATATTTTTCAGGCGCAGATAAGATGCATCCCTTATCCATAAGGTAGAATTCTGGTAATTGGTTCCATTTGCATAGGTGGCACTTAATTTGGGCAATTTCGCATTAGCGGCATTTTCCGGTGTCCAGCGCTGCTCCATGACATTGGCAAGGATACCCCCAAATTGATTCCCCGGTTTTTGCATATAGCCGCTAACCAATCGACTTACCCGCCCTGCGCCCTGAAAAAGTACACTAAAATCAAAGCCTTTGTACGACAGGTCTAACGTTGCCCCATAAATTTTTTCCGGATAGGTTGGTGAACCAATAGGAACAAAATCATCCTTATCAACCTTACCGTCCTTGTTTGAATCCAGGTACTTCACATCACCAGGGGTAGGCTTTGCTGAATATTGCAATGGCGCGGCATCAGCCTCTGCCTGCGTATTAAAGAAGCCCAGAGCGATCAGACCATAGGTCTGGCTAATGGAATGACCGAATTGGTTTTGAGCAGTTTCCGGCATTCCGTTCTCTAAAAGCTTATTATGGGCATAAGTGAAATTACCACTAAGGGAATATTTTAATCCTCCGATCTTACTGTTCCATCCAACCTGGAGTTCATACCCTTGATTTCTCACCTTAGCGAGGTTATATACGTCCTGAATGGCTGCGGCAACATGCCCTATAACAGGCTTGGTTGCAAGAATATTATTCCGGTAGTCGATAAAATAGTCAGCATTGAAGCTTAATTTATCATTAAAGAAAGTGGTTTCAATCCCATAATTTTGTTTAACTGCTTTTTCCCAGGTGATATTCGGGTTACCCGTCTGCCCCTCAACAACCCCTTCTACCCCTCTAATGTCTTCACCAAAACGGGCCCTGTTGGCTAATATTTCATAAACGGTTGGAAGGTACATAAACCGATAATACTCAGGTTTACCAGTAAGGGGATTAATAGCAATCAATTTATCATTACCAGTTTCACCGTAAGAAGCTCTGAATTTTAGCAGGCTAAGTACACTGTGATCTCCCAATAGTTTTTTTACCAGCGGTTCCCTGGTTACGTTCCATCCTGCAGAGATCGCAGGAAATGTACCATACCGCTTCTCTGCAGGAAAATTTTCAGAACCATTTCGGCCTATAGATCCTTCCAGCATATAACGGTAATCATAATTATAAGTTATCCGTCCAACAACACCAAGGTATCCGATAGCAACCTCAGGATATTGCGTCGCATAACTTGCACTGAAAGGCCAAAATTGTTTATTCTGATTATACAGTACCAGCCCCGTAACATTGTGCTTTCCAAAGCTCTTATCGTACTGCAGCGCTGCTTCTAAATAGATTCTTTTGGAACGACTGCTAAAACTTTGAGCCGTCACTCCTCCTACCAACTCATCAGTGCTTGGCAGATAAACAACAGTTTCTTTACCATCCACCACAGTCTCAATTATTTCATAAGTTGGCCTCGTTACGTTCTTGCCCATGGAAGTGGTATAATCAGAATCATATCCAAGTTTTGCACGGAAAGACAATCCTTTTGTGACCATATCCAGTTTCTGATTTAGATCAGTCGTAATATTGAACTGGTTGATAAACCTTTCATCATAGCCCCCTGAAATTCCGGTAATAGGATTGATATAGGACTGAATGATCTTATCACCTATTATTCCTGGTGAGGCACCTGCCCCAGCACGTAGCATGGTACTGAAAGGTGATCCCGCAGTATGGTATTTATCAGCATAACCGCCGAGTGAAAGCTTGAAGATGGTCGTTTTTGTCAGGTTAAAATCTACATTCGAGCGAAAATTATAACGGTTATAGGTGGTGTTGTTACTATACCCATAATTCTTGTTGAACTCCTTTAACAGCCCGCTTTGATTCACATAACCAAGCGACACAAAATATTTGGCGAAGGTGCCTCCTCCATTTATGGTTAGTGTATTTTTTGTCTGCGGAGCCGTTTTGTGCAGCATATAATCAAACCAGTTAATGTTCGGGTGCAATAGCGGGTCACTTCCATCTTTAAATTTCTGCAAGTCTGCCGGTTTATAATATAGATTGTCTGGAGTTGAAGTTGGCGTATCGTTCTTCATGCCTTCATTGTACAAGAACGCATAATCATAGGAATTTGAAAATTCCGGCAAACGGGTTGGTGTTTGCAAAGCAAAATTACTGGTAAAGCCAATTTTAGGTTTCCCGGTAGTACCCCGTTTTGTGCTAACCAGAATCACCCCATTTGCACCTCTTATCCCATATACAGCAGTTGTTGAGGCGTCCTTCAGTACCGTAATGTTGTCAACTTCTTCGGCATTGATACTGTTAAAAGGACGTTCAATACCGTCAACCAATACCAGCGGTTCACTGTTTAAAGCATTGGTACTTGATCCCCTGATACGAATTTTGATGGGTTCATTACCGGGTGCACCGGTTGTTTGTTCTACAAAAACCCCTGAAGTACGGCCAACAAGGCTTTGGGCTAAATTAAGGGTGGGCGATTTGGCCAATTCCTCTCCTTTTACCGTCGTTAGTGCCCCGGTTACGCTTATCTTTTTTTGCGTACCAAATGCCACAACAACAACCTCACTGAGTGTAGAATTTTCTTCTCTCAATACAACGTTTACAATTTTATTCCCTTGATATGCAATCTGCTGCGCTTTAAATCCGATCATAGAAAATAGCAACACCTGTTTGTTGTCGGATAGTGTTATACTGTATTTCCCTTCTTTGTCCGTTACTGTAGCGAGGATAGTCCCCACTATCTTAACACCGACACCTGGGATGGGGCCACCGATGGAGTCTGTAACTACCCCACGCACCACGATATCTACTGTTTTTTTTGCAACCCGAGCTTCCTTCAGCACAAGAAATTTTCCATTTACCTCCACCTCAAAACCAAGTTTTTCCAGAACTACCGTTATTTTTGTTTTGCTAAACGACATAGCAGGAAGATTTCTATTCTCATTTACAGTTACCGGATCATACAGGAATTCAAAACCAGAAATTTTCTGCATCTGGTTAAAGACGTCCTTCACTGAACTGTTCTTTTTAATAGCAATTGTAATTTCTCCGTTGATAAGTTGTTGTTCCCGTATTGTTGAAGCATGTAAAAAACTGACAAAAAATAATACAGGCCCCATAAGTATCAAGCCATATTTCCCTGATAGATATAGAATGGGCCGACAATATTTTAAAAGTTTATTCATAATTTTATAATGTTTTTAACCTTACGTTATGTGTTGAAAATCCAGGGATACAAATTTGCATGATGTGCCCTGTCCTTATTATTCCAGCATTGATCTGATCAATGCTGGTTTAGTGCGATTACTTGTACTACATTTCTATTTAAATATTTTAAAGGTTTTCTTGTCTGCGGATACATGAAATTGAAAACGATGGATCCGGGACAGCAGCCATAAGATTTTCTCAGGTTGCTGATCTGTGGTAAATGTTCCTGTAAACTGTAATTTTTCCAGTCCTGTTCGCGGCTGTAAGCTTATTTTTATCGCGAAGGTATTTTCGAATTCTTTAATAACGTCCAGCATAGAAGAGCCCGAAAACCTAATTTTCGGGATGGGTTTCAGCACCTGCGTTATTGTAGTCAAATGGCTATTCTTATGGTAGGTGAACTGTTCTCCTTTAACCAGCATACCTAAGACCTCCATCTTATTACCGATCGCTACCTTTCCCGAATGTACCACTACCTCAATTTTTTCAGAATGATGAAATGCACTGATTGTGAAAGAGGTACCTAAAACATGTGTATATAACCCCTCAGGCAGTGCGACCCTAAAAGGACGCCTCTGCTCATGATGAATGTTGAAGAAGGCCTGACCTTCCAAAAGTTCTACTTCTCTTTTATCAGCATGGAAGTGGAGCGGATACTTCACTTTACTTAATGGCCAGAGTAGAATTACAGAGCCATCTGTCAGGGTTATTTTTTTTGTCTGTCCAGATTGGGTTGATGCTATCGTAAATTCATTCAATCTACTGTTATTCCATACCCAAGCAGCCATACCTAAAGCAGATACAAACAGCACAACAGCAGCATATTTTAAATATTGAAGAATTCCAGGAAAGAGATATTTTTTCGGGGTATAAATGTGTGCGGCTATTTGTATAAAAATTTCCGCTTCTAATTCATCCCTTTCTATTTTACTACGAGATATTTTTTTCTGAAAAGAGCTGTACCAGCTGTCCAAAAGCACACGTTCAGCAGCATTTACCTCATCTCGCAAGAACCTATCCAACAGATCTTTTGCTTTTTCTTTGTTCGTCATCACCTCTATGTCACGCCTAAACACAGATCGTACCGTTCAAAAAAGTTAAGGATTCATGAACATTATGTTAACAGAACAGAAGCAAAACCAAAAATAAGATATAGGAGAATCTTTTTTTAAGCACTTTTACCCCTATAGACAGTTGATTCTTTATAGTTTGTTTATGAAGACCAAGTTCCAGAGATATTTCATCAATTGATTTTTGTTCCGTCCGACTCAGCATAAATATAAGACGCATTTTTGCGGGCATCTCATCGATGGCTTGGTTTAGTGCTTGCTGTAGCTCTTTAGTCAATATTTGCTGATCGGAAGAAACCTCAAGATCCTGGCTAAACAGCATTTCCTCATGATAAATATCTGCTGTCAGTTCATTCCTAAAAAAATTAATCACCTTATATTTGACGGCCTGGTGAAGATAGCCTGAGATTGATTCTTTTATATTTAAATTGTCACGCTTTTCCCAAATAGAAATAAAGATTTCCTGAACAATATCCTTCGCTACATCTTCATTTTGGGTACGGATGAGTGCATCATTATAAAGTATTTCCCAGTATTCTTTATATAACAGCTCTAATGCTTCTGTATGTCCTTTTTTGAGAGCGCTCAAAAAATCATAATTACTCACAGCGAAAGGTTGAAATTATTTTGTTCAAAACTACCTCTCCAGTGTTCAGTTACTATTAATAAATAATGACTTTAAACCCAATGTCGAAAATATCCTTTTTGCAAATAATCTCGGAAGGCATAGAAAATGGCGTGCGACAATGGATTCCGATATAAAAAGGGCAATTGTGGGTTCGATCTATTATGAAAAATGGGTTTTTGAACAGGAAATAGGGCATAAAAAAACCGGAGTAAAATCTTTAGAAAATTTTTACTCCGGTGATGTGCTCCCTTTCGAACTAAACTCAAAAAAATTTATTGATGATTTGAGGAAAATTGCGAGAATTAGTGACTTGGTTACCCAAGAACCCCTTAGTAGAGATTTCACATTAAAGTATAGGAGAACCTGGAAAAAGAAAAAAGAATAAAAAATAGATCCTATGAAGAAAATTGGCCGATAATGCATTAAAACAAGCACCAAAAAATTCAATTCAAACAATGCATTTGCAGTCTCTAGTAGGGTATTTTTATGTGTATAAATAATCACATTTATCTCTACTAGAGATATGCTAAAAAATTAGTTTATCTCTAGTAGAGTAGTTTGAGTTTAAAAATATTCTACTTCAAAAACAATTAATACGAAATTCGGATCACTACTGGAAAGTTCATGGGACAAACTTTATACATATTGGTGCTAAATTTCAATGCCGGAGCGAAATACGATAAAAGCCAATAATTGAATAACTTTACGACTTATCTCATTAATATGACAAGTTACGGCTCTCTTTACATCAAAAACAAACTAGTGAGATCAACGGTCGAAGATCTGGATTGGTTCACCAACCTGATATTTCATACCACCGACGCCAAGGTATATGAGCAGGAATACAGAAAAGATCATCCGAATCCCTTTTTACATACTGAAGAAAAGCATGTTTTGAGTTCTCGTGCCGGAATTCTCTTAGAAAGGCTGAACGTTCTAGGATTTTCAGAAGAGGAAATGAAGTCAAATTTTGAAGCAATGCGACAATACAGAATAAAAGAGCTAAGCTTTTTGATTGACTACCATGACACCATGGAAACAAGTAATCATATAAAAGAGCGGAAATTCTGGAAGAAATATGATCTTAATGATTTTTTAGAAAGTATACACAAGCTTGTACATGAACCTGACCTCAAAATAAAGAAGTCGTCTTACGAACGGATTTATAGTAACACCTTTAACTACATTATAGATAAGGATTATGATCTATTGGAAGCATTGCCTTTCAGCAACGACCTTTTCTCGCTTCGTGCATTTCTAACCGTGGTAGCCCCGGACACACTAGTCGTTTTTGACTACACCGACTTATATGACGCGGAAATATTCACCGATGAGGACGTTATCAATCCCAAAGAACCCCATGAACGGATTATTGTTCTGACCGAGGGCACATCAGATATTGCAATATTAAAGCCCGCCCTACAGTTGCTTTATCCTCACTTGTATGAGTTTTATAGTTTTTTTGATTTTGAAAGTTTCAATTCTCAAGGTGGCTCTGGCAATTTGGTCAATATGATTAAGTCTTTTGCCGGAGCGGGTATTAGTAACAAGATCATCGCTTTGTTTGATAATGATACTGCAGCCAGAGAAGCACAAGCCACATTAAAAGAACTCTCACTGCCTCATCACATCAAAATATTAAATTACCCGTACATCTCCTTTGCAGAAAATTATCCCACATTAGGTCCTACGGGATTAAATTTCATGAATATAAATGGACTGGCCTGCAGCATTGAGTTATACCTTGGCGAAGACGTACTCAAAGAAATTAATGGAGAATTATTACCAATACTATGGAAAGGCTACAGTCCAAAAATGCAGGCATATCAGGGAGAAATTATGTCGAAACGAGAAATACAAAAACGTTATCTTCAAAAATTAGCCGCATGCAAAGCTTCAGATCAAGTATCAAATCACCAGAACTGGAACGGCATCATTTCCATTTTTGAAATGATGTTTGATGGTTTCAATTCAGAAAAAAACAACTATCAATCAGTCCTCAAGAGAGAGAGCTCTTAGTTTTTCGCTCCACCTGCTTACCTTTCGGCTGGAACCATAACACAGTAATAGGCACCTTAGTGCAAAATAGTTTTTTTTCATAAAAAAAAATGTATTTTGCAAAAACTGACCAAATGAACAACGCGACCGACCTTTCACGACGATTACTTAAATCTTATCCTGTTAAAATCCTAAAGGAGCATTTTGAAACTGCTCCAGGAAATCAAGAGGAAATCCTAGAAGAAATACTTCAAAACAATTCTCGAATTGAAATCGAAAACTTTAGTTACAGTCACTTTAATTACACTAAGCAACACATTTATATTTATAAATTTCAACACCCTTATGCACCAACTAGTATTACTCAACAGCAACTTGGTTATAAAATCATCAAACAAGACGTTACCGCAAATAGGCTATTGATATTTGCTTTAGCTGATGTGACTTTTCAAGTAATTGTGAATTTTGGCGGAGCTATAAATCAGGTCGACTTGAATTTTCATCAACCCATGATGATTGAAGTAACTAGGCATTATTTAATAATCAGATTTACGGTATTGGAAAGTAAATTAACACCTTATTTCCCAGCGAACGCTGCATTGTATAGCCCAACTAAAGCCGTTGATGAAAAATCAATTCTTACACCACTTATCGCTCTTTTTGCTAATAATGCTCCTGAGAAAGCCGACCTAAATAAAGGTATAAAGAAACTTTGGGACGATGATTCGATTGACTCGCGTGAAGTGAAATTTAAAAAAAGTAAGTCAATGTCTAAGGAAACTATGGACGAAGATAATCTTGTAAAAGTGGAATATCCAGATGTATATGCGGAACTGATGAAATCACCACTAAACAAAACTCTTTTCAAATATCTTAAAGATAATGACGATCTTTGTGGCCACTTTACATGTGATCCAACTAACGGTGAGATAACGATACCCTTATATTCAAAAAACACTTCACAAATAGATTCTGTCATCAATGAGATTATTACAAATAATTGATAAGAGCTTTCTGGGGAAGTTCATTGCCAAAAAACAGGAACTTATTGCAGCTACAGATCCTAACAGAATCTACGTAGAGAATATTCGCAGTTTCTTTAATATTCCGAATAGACTGGCAAAGTTATTCTGTAACCTTGCTGTTAGAGAAGGAGTTTTTCGAGAAAAGATTGGGATTATATGCTATAATAAAGATTGTGAACGAATCATTTTATCTGTTGATAATCTTGATCAAATGCCATCGGTAATTACCTGTCAATCTTGCCAACTTCGGGAGGAATCTGAATATGACTTTAACACTGCAAGCCTTAGTACTATTATTTTTTATCAAATTGTAAGAAAGAATGGCAAGTAATATCGATGATGACAAGATCAAAGTTTACAAATTTATTTTTAATATAATTTGTCGAGCGATTATATTGCTTATTGTTTTAAGTTTATTAGTTTTTGTTACCATTTATCTGGTCCTGTATGCAAAATCCAGTGACGAAAAATGGAAATATTTGATCATTGATGGCTTCTTTGTCGGAACACTGTATTTGGTAATCCGTTATTTCTTTTCGAACACAGCTGATTAAAACTATCTATAATAGTTTTTTAGTTTGTCTCTGCCTATTCTAAGATCTTATGCATATTTAACAATTAACCTGGGAGATAATCAATCTACAAAAAATTTAAGTGCCGATTTTTGATCTGATCCTGTTCCAAACATACTTAATACTATTCACGCAATCATCACACTCTTGCCTGAATAGGCACCTCTATATTTACCTGCTGCATAATATCATAAATCTCGACTTCAGAGTGTAAAATTTCAAAACTCACAACAAATGCATAAGGCACCTCTTGATTTAGATCATTTTCCCAACCTTTGTGCCCAATTACCGCAAAGGACAGTTCAGAAGGTAATTCAAATGATTTAAGTACTACCCAGTCTTTCTGATTAGCACTAGCCTGCCGTCTTATATCTTTAATTTTTCCCCATTTACTATTGCTCCAGATTGTCCATTTTATAGAATGTGGATCTTCAGGTTCCTCTTGTTCCTGATCCCAATCCTTTTCCACCATCTCCTTCAATACATCTGCATGAAATGCCTGACTGCTCTGTCCTAATTTACTGGATTCCCAAGTTAGCCATGCTGACAAGTAAGACCGCAGATTCTTTCTAGTTCTTCGTGGTTCTGCAGTATAGCATAGAGAAACTTCTATTAAGATATCATAAGCTTCACCCTGTCCGCGCATTTCTTCCGGCACCTTAACCGAGAAAATCTTAGCTTTTTTCGGTGCAATAGCTCCTGTTTCTGTAAAAGTAATCCGAAACGGAGTATTGTCTATCGCTCTATCCAGACTTGGGATACCATACCCCATGTGCCGTAAATGCCGGGCATGTGGATTGTGCCAAATAGCCTCTGGCAACCTAGCCGATTGTATGAGCAAAGCTTTGTAAAATAACACGTGCTCATTAGGAAAGAGTTTCTGTAAATGGCCCAAAATATGGGTCACCTGAGGAGCGCTAAATGATGTACCAATATCGACTCTACCTATGCCATGCAAACCCGTTTTCACCAATTCAGGAGATGTCTGGGGGAGGATTGTTAAATTAGAGCCGGCTTTTTCTTTGATCCAATCCCCCCCATACTCAACGACCTCCGGCTTTATTGCACCCCACATGCCCATCCCTGATCGTGAAAAAGATGAGGGAAAATCTTTTTTTCCAAATGATGCACGGTCAGCGTCGTCAAATTCACCTATACATACAGAACCAACCGTAATAGCAAAAATACTTTGAGCCGGATCAGCGATTCGCGAAGAAGGTTCAAGTAAATAACTTGGGTATGGGCGACTGGCCGCCAGATGTTCCTTAATGCCAGGCCTGTTCACCAAGGAGCCCGTGTCATTAATATTTCCCGCAGAAACTACAAAGATTTTCGCTTCTTCATGACAAATCATGTCAATAGCGGAAGCCCATTGCGACATATGACGCGTCCTGCACGGTACTCTTGTGTTAATAGAGAGATTAAATATGGATATATCCCCGTTATGATCAGCTATTGTATGCATCAATTCAGGTTCAAACAGCAAGCTGGACATAGCCTTACCGGCATCCAGCACCCGTATATTGGTCAAAAAGAAAGGTGCCTGAACCGTTCCTGCTCTGGGAATTGCTGCGCCATAAAGAACTGCTCCAGCTACTTTCGTACCGTGCCCGCCATTTGGAACCTGATCGGCCACCGTAGTTTCGTGTGGGACGAAATTGATTGATCTGTCTGGCAAGATTGCAGGTTCCAGTAATATATGGTTCTGTTGAATACCACTATCTATAATACACAAGTTAGGTGAATCGATCGAGGGGGCGAGTATAGTACAATCAATTTCTCCGAAATCTTCATGAGTGAGCACTTGGCGTTCTATTTCACAGTGCTCAGCAATCTCAAACACATAGGGGTAATTTAGTACAATGTCTTTCAATGCGCGGCCAGAAAGCTCAGCACGAAAACCAAAGCTGTCTCGATATTCTACAAAACCTCCAACAAGGTTTCCGCCGCCTAATTCTATAAAAGTTTGAACTTGATCCTGGCGTTGCATCATCAACTGGTCTAGCTCAACATCTGTCACCAAAGTATTTTCATACCAGTTGGAAAGTTTAGTCTCAAAGGATTCATCACTCATTCCTTTAGTCTGTACAGGGTGATCACTCTGTTTTATATGACAGGAAATAGAAATATCTACTGTGAATTGTTCTTCATCTTTAATCCCATCCAGCCACTTCCAATACAACTCCTCATTTAAAATGTATTCAGGTCTCCACTGCTGTCCTTGCTCGATTTGCCAAAGTAGCGCAGTCCCTTGGTTCGTCTCTTTGATGAACTTACTAATCTTGGCCTTCAACGATTTAAATTGGTCCACGCTTGCACCAATAATAAAACCAGATTCCTCTTCTGCAATCACCTCCATGCCAAATCCCTTCAAGCTTTCAATATTGAAAACCTGTGGATCAACTTGCAACAATACAGGTATTATATGTTCATCAGGCAAATCTGGCAGTCCTTGCTCTTTACGCCAGGCGAGCACATCCATGTTGAGCTGTTGGATCCCTTCAGTCATCTGTAATAGTGACGTTCCGTGAGCTTTTCTATTATTTAAATTATCGAGCGAGCGTTGAGACTTACCGCGACCGGCAAAACCCTTAAATTTATAACTGCCATCTAATATGGTCCTGAGAGGGAGATGAGGAAATTTTGCCATACAAAAGGCTTTGGTTGATTATTGGTGATAATTTTCGTTTTCTTTCAACGAATTCACAAAATCAGCTTCTTCTATCACATTCCTACCGCCTATCACTGCGAGCTTTGCTGCATCATTGGCAATTTTAACTATCAAGGCACTAGAAAATCTATCCATTTTCTCAGCCATTGACTTAAGGGAGACTCTTTTGGATATCTTTATTGTAGCCAGTGTCGCTTTCAGTATTTTAGCAATTTCTTCGGTGCCCGGTTTAGGCATTTCTATAATATCATCAAACCGCCTGAATAACGCTTTATCCAATGTACCTTCCAGATTTGTTGTTGCAATTACAATACCTTCACCTTTATAGTCTTCTAACACATTTAGCAAAATATTTACCACACGATGCATCTCGCCTACATCCTGTTTACCATCTCTTGCCTTTGCAATAAAATCGAACTCATCGAGCAATAGAACACATGGAAAGTGCTCTACCGCTGCAAAAATATTAGTAAGGTTAGTGGCAGATTCACCCAAATAAGATGATATAATAGCCTCAAAGCGTACCTTTAAAAAAGGTAACCCTATATTCCACGCGATACGTTCGGCCGTCATACTCTTTCCGCAACCCGGACTACCGTATAATAATATGCGCTTTCTTGGCTGTAAACCAAAATGAGCTAACCGTTCCCGAGCTACAAATTCACTCTCGATTCGTGTAATTTTGGCTTCAATCTCAGCTGAAAGAATCATTTCATGACGAAGATCTTCCCTTTTTATTTCTGTAGCAAGTGGCACATTTTTCCGTTTATCAACAGGAATGGTTACACTTCCCCCAAATATAGTTTTCAGTTCACCTTTAAGCGACTGAGTAGATTGCAAATTTCTTTTCAGTATAGAATTCAGTCTATCAGCAAGCTTATGATGTCCTTTCTGACGCTCAGACTCGATAATGACACTAGCAACCTTGACAATATCATCCTTAGGCTCCCCTTCTATAGACTTAAATAAACGAAGCATCAGTTCCTGATTCATAATAATTGGCCGTTAGAGATCATTTAATTAGCTGGCTAAATTACACAATATAGTACTCAAGGAACGACAAACCTAGATTATTTTTCAACTATTCCACATTACCTTGTCGGCAGATTATTCTTTTATCTACCTATGTATTGCCACGAAGGCTTTTTGCTACTAAAGAATACCAAATTAGATTACAACAGTCTCCACTTTTCTTTAATACTTTTAACACCTTCCCCTATTGAATGTAACCAATTTTTCAATCGCACCGTTTCCAGAGTAAATGTTGAAGATAAAAAATGGAACATAGGCGGCAAGATGAAGATTCTACAAAGAATTGTTATAGATATATATCAGTATCTAGTAATTGTGATTGAATAAATCCGATTGATGTAAGGTCAATCTTTTGATTGACCTTACATATTCATCACACCCTATTATTAATAAATAATATGTACATTTATAATACTTCTTTTCGTTGGAAATCGTCCCTCTTCAGGTTGATTTCTTTCAATGGCCGTAGATCCTCAGGCAAGACCTTTCTCAGTTTATCAAGTATGCGATTTATTTTTTCAATCTCGGGCTTGTTGGACTCCCAGGATCCAAATAATCCATGTATCAATTGCATTGAATAATGGAAATATTCCTTCGTTAAAAGCGGATAAGCCGAGGCATACCACTTGGTGTATGGGTGATCAATATTGACTTCCTTGCCAGGCAATAGCGATGAATGGTTTTTAAAACGCATAAAGGTCTGTGGCTCAAAACCTTCAACAATCACAGAATTTACAGTTGATTTTGTTGACAGATAAAATCGTTTAACATCACTGCCTTCCTCATGAAAATACGCCACAGAAATGTCGAAATTAGATTCGAGAACATATTTGATTAAATTCCTGTAAAAGGCTGAGCTGTGGTAATTATTAAAAATCTCAAGATCATTTGGGGATTTTTCTATCAACTCATCAACGGATAAGACTCCGTCGCCAGTATGGATTTTGATCTCCTGATTCCAAAATTCCCTATGACTTTCATAGAATCTGGATTTTTCGATTATGCCTGAAGTAAATTCAACATCATGCTCTAATCTTTCGAAGAAATTGAATTGGTGCTGTTCAGGATTATCATATATCAGTCGGTTAAGTGAACGAAGCGCAACTAATAAATGGGCAACAGTCGGAAAGGTCATTTCACGTATTTCATTTCGCGACACAGTAAGGTTTGGTAACAATTCGTCCTGAAAATAAACGACCCCGGAACAAATAAAATTAAAATTACTAAGGTGTCCCCAATTAAGCTGATAACTATTGATTCCCCCTCTATTTAAAGCTAAGGTCTTTGTATCCTCAGGTATCCTGATGCCATTGTGGCTAAAACGAAGGACATTCAAATGATAGGGATGAAACGAATATGGATTTAAAGTAACTACATCCGGAATTTTTAGATGATCGAAAAGAAATGAAACATCTTCCGTTTCCCTCTCATCAAAAGTCTTTCCATCCTTTTTTTTGGTCTTGACACATTGAACTTCAATTTTTCTATTCTGAGAATCGAGTGTAAATCTAATATTATCATCTCTTAATAATGGATGTTCAGGTATATCGATATAAGTGATGATTAGCTGTCCTTTAATATTAGAAGAAAGAGCATCTTGAGTTAAACTAATGGGTAGAATAGATATTTTGATACCGGATTCAAGGGGCAGTTCGGTTAATGTCCTGACTTTATTGACGTATTCCTCGTTAAGTTCAAAACTTTGAGCAGTTGCCCAAGGGGTGTCCATCAGTTCTTTAAAATCACCACCAATTGCGGTTCCATCATATTCAACTGGGACTGGCGGCGCCATTAAATATCTTTCGAGAAGCGCTTTGACATCAAACCCCTCATACTCTTTGTTAGTAACAATTCTTACCGCAATTGAAGTTCCGGGATTTTTACGGTAGTCCTTTTCCGGTTTGTTTTCAGCAGGCATGGGGGCTGGTGTATCATGCTCTTTTTTACTCTGCAACATAAAGAATCCATTTCTTCCTTCCACTGACAAGCGGTAAGGATTATTAGGCTCGTCTTTATGGACTGTGCTGATTTCGATTTTATCCCCCGCGATGAAGCATGATAACAGACCTATACCAAAGCGACTGATTGGAACGAAATCTGCATGTATCTTTTCACGAATCGCCAGCTTTTCAAGTTTGAAAGCATCAGAATTATAATAAGATTTGCCTTTTTTGAGCAAGTGTTTTTCAATGATTTCCAGGTTCATCCCCATGCCGTAGTCATCGATACGGATCCATTGATACCCTTCATCATCAGTAAAGTTTGAAACAATAATTGGAGAAGCATGAAAGGTACTGTCAACTAACCGTTCTCTAAATTCGCGGTGTCTGCTAGTGTCTATCGCATTTTGCAAGAGCTCCCGCAAGAAGATGAAGTCATCATTGTAAATCCCCTCACCAGTAAGCAATTTCATAACATCGTCTTCAGCGAGTGAAAAGTGATAGTTTCCAGATCGATAGTTTTTACTTTTAATACCCTCTAAATTAATTTCGTCAGGAAGTTCGAAATGCACCCACTCGTCTGAACAAAAACGAAGAAGCCTCGCACATGCATTGAGTTCAGTTTCAATGATCTTAAGAAAACTCCTAATACCAACCTCGACTTTTGGATGCTCCGGCACGGCAATAAAGCGCAGACGAGTTCGGCCATGTTCACGCTCCACGGTAAAACCCTTTGCACTCATATGTTGCCGCCATTCCTTATCGCTGATCTGGTCATCTGCTTTATTGGATTTGTCAAGACCCAAATATTCGTAAAGACTGAGTGGGGTACGTGTGTCGTCGAAATCGAGAATATCTCCAATACGCAAAAGCAGGGCACAAAACTTCAAATCGCATTTACCTAGAAAAGTAACGCTAAATTTATCGTCATTATTTTTGATGTATTCAATTGAACTATTATGGCTTTCACATACGTTACCCAATTCAACTTTAAATGGCACCTTATCCCAGACAAATGGTATCGTGCTGTCAACGTCCTGGAGAAATGGCCAAACTCGTTTCGCGTGCATCCAGCGGCAATACCAACCTATAAGACTTTCAGTCGCTTGCTTTCCATCTTCTTCAAATTGAAGTTTTGCTGCAGTGTTTATAAATAAAAACTCTTCAAACTCAGGCTCCAATGACACAGTTTTGAGCTCTTCCGGCTTGTAGACCATCCCAATATCATGATAAACCGCACTCAATATTAATATTGCCGTCTCCAAGCCACTTAATCCTTGTA
The DNA here is from genome assembly GCF_005144565.1 of Pedobacter hiemivivus. NCBI lineage: Bacteria > Pseudomonadati > Bacteroidota > Sphingobacteriia > Sphingobacteriales > Sphingobacteriaceae > Pedobacter > Pedobacter hiemivivus. The sequence continues at coordinate 241,189 of NZ_SWDX01000001.1, read as the reverse complement.
GTCGTATCCCAAGAATTTCTCCGATCAGTCGAAGAATATTGTGTTGGTGCTGTGCGTTATGAAGCGTAAACGAAGGATATGCAACTATAATGCGTTCTAATAATGGCAGGGCATGTCCAATGTGATTAATCACCATTTGGCGATTATCAGTTTCATTTTCTGTTGTCTTTAAAAAGTGCTCCCAAATGGGTAAATCAATAAATGGATTTTGTATGGCTGTTGGCATGTGTATAGCGTAAATTCAAATATATTAATTAGAAATTTAAAGTGGTTGCCTTGTCCTGCCATAACTCGCCGTCAATTCTAACTGGGACAATTAGTTTTATAATTAACAAGTCATCTTAATTCAAGAAAAAATACTACTCTGCCTTTCCATCGTAGATAACAAAAATATTCCATCATGCAAACTGCAATGTTATACATTCGTGTAAGTACTGATGAGCAGGCACAAAAAGGATACTCACAGCAAAGCCAAAGAGAACGTTTAGAAAAGTTCTGTTTCGTTAATAAAATTCAAATTCTACAGATCGTATACGAAGATCATTCAGCAAAAACCTTTAATAGACCCGAGTGGTCAAAATTATTCTTAGGCTTAAACCGTAGTAGAGTTAACAGACCAGACTTTATTTTATTCTCCAGATGGGATAGGTTCAGCAGGAATGCTGCGGATGCATATTCCATGATTGAAAGGCTTAAAAAGATGAACATTGAAACCAAGGCCATTGATCAACCTCTTAACCTCGCTATTCCAGAAAATAAAATAATGCTCGCTATTTACCTGGCAACATCCGAAGTAGAAAATGACAGGCGAAGTTTGAATGTCAGGCAAGGTATGCGTAAAGCAAAACAAGAGGGACGATATATGTGTCATGCACCGATAGGATATATAAATATCACCTTAATCGATGGCAAAAAATGTATAATACCCAAAGAGCCAGAGGCGACCTTTATCAAGAACATTTTTATCGAATTGGCCAAAGGATATTATTCCACACGTTTTATTTATAACGAAGCAATAGAGAACGGATTTAAATGTAGCTTAAATAATTTCTGGCTGATGATCCGAAATCCTATTTATTGTGGTAAGATCATAGTTCCAGCGTACGAACAAGAAAATCGGTATTTAGTTAATGGCTTGCATGAAAAATTAATATCTGAAGATGTCTTTAAACAAGTTCAACAGGTATTAAATAACAATGCAAAACCACAATGCAGAACTAAAACTAATAATCAACTACCATTACGAGGTCTATTAACATGCCCACTATGCCTTAAGATCCTAACAGGTAGTGCCTCGAAAGGTAAAAATAGGTATTACCATTACTACCACTGTATAAATGGTTGCAAATTCCGGGTTAGAGCCGATTCTATGGATGAATTGGTACTAAAAGAGTTAATACAGTTAATTCCTGGAGAATTTTATTTATCTCTTTTTCGTGCGGTCTCACAACGTGTTTATAATAAACATTTCGGCGAAGCTTCAAATACACAATCCCAAATCTTCAGAAGCATCGAAAGAACATTTGAAAGGCTAAACAAGGCTAAGGAACTTTTATTATCAGGTGAAATAGACAATGATGACTATTTCGCAATAAAAGCCGATTGTGAGTACAAAATCAACAGGATAGGAACTAGTTTGAACAACGCAGCGTTTATGATTTCAAAGGCTGAAAAAATAATAGCTGAGGCTATGCAAAAATTCTCAAATATCTCTCTAACCTACCAACAATTTGAAACTACATACAAAAGAAAAATAATCGACATCTTAACTGACAAGCGGATATTTTGCGATGATAAAAACTTTCATATCCTTTTCACAGATGCTGCGAAATTCATTTTCAATTTGGATTGTGAAAATTTGGATGAAATCCAAGCAATTTCCGATTCAAATTCAGTAGAAGAATTTGTTTACTCGAAAGAATGTGAAGAAATCATAAGGTTTGAAAGCAATAATAACCGAAATATTGAATCTAGGAATGCTCAAAATGTTATATTTTTCCTAGAGAGATTTGCAGAGCTGGTCATCCATAGCTAAAAAATGAATTACTTTACTGGGGATAAAAATTTCTAAAATCAGTGTCTAATCGCCAGCTATTAACTGTTTTTTATTAAATCGACAATTTTACTCTACTAGGGATATATTGCTTTGGTTCGACTCTCTTTAACTCACCCTTCCGGATATCGAACCCTTTTTTAGAATTTTGATTAAAAAAAATAAGTCAAACATCTATATATCAGTGTATTAAATAAAATAATACTTAAAAATTTCTAAAAACACTAAGATTTTAGAGTTCAAAAATCAACAAATACGAAAAAATTGCAACAATCTGAATATCAGATAAATGAATAAAAAAAAGAGGGAATCTCATTGCTGAAATTCCCTCTTTCCAAAGTGCACTTGTAGGGATTCGAACCCCAAACCTTCTCATCCGTAGTGAGATGCTCTATCCAATTGAGCTACAAATGCGTTTCTGTTTCGTTAACAGGATGCAAAAGTAATGCTTGAAATTGATTTTACCAACTTTTTTTTGAAAATAATCTCAAGCATTACCAGTAAAAATTAAGGTTAAGCTTCTACCACTTTCTTAATCGCATCAAAATCAGGCATATTACCTGCATCCTCTAAAACCTCTGAATGGATAATTTTTCCTTCTTCATCGATTACAAAAGCTGCTCTTTTTGATACTCCTCTTAAATTAAGGACAAAATCTTCATAAAATGAGCCATACGCTTGTGATGTTTCTTTGTTGAAATCTGACAACAAAGGGAACTGGTAAGACTGTTCTTCTTTAAACTTAGCTAATGTAAAAGGAGAATCAACTGAAATACCTACAACATCAGCATTCATTCCCTGGTAAAAACCAAAGCTATCTCTCATTGTACATAACTGTGCAGTGCAAACACCTGTAAACGCCAAAGGAAAAAAATGTACTACCAATTTCTTTCCTTTATAATCTGAAAGTGATACATCTTTCAAATCAGTACTTAATAATTTAAAATCCGGGGCGTTATCGCCAACTTGTAATGCCATATTAGTTTATTTTTTAATTTATATATTCTTTTAATGTGTACTGATTAATTATACAAGGTTAAGTACAGGTCCTTCACAAGATTAAGGTTTCTTCACACCTCATTCACACCTCCTTCACACCAAACCCACAAACAGGTACCTCTTTGTGAAGGAAGTGTGTCTAATGTGTGGATGATGTGAGGAGAAGTCCTTAACGCTGACTTAACTGTTGATCAACTATTGCCAGTCCTTCCTCAAAACTTCTAGGGCTATAACCCAGTTCAGAAATGGTCTTATCTAAGATGAAACCTGTTCTCGCTGGTCTTTTTGCCGTTTGATTTAAAGTTTCGGCACTAATCTCGTTAATCAGGCTTTTGTCTAAATGCCAATAATCCGCTACACGGGCTACCAATTCAGAAATACTCATCATATCTTTTCCCGAAGCATTGTAAACCCCTCTTGCATCTTTCTCTACAGCCAGTAAACAGCAATCTGCTAAATCTTCGGCTAAGGTTGGCATCCGCCACTGATCATTCACTACATTAATAGGATTACCCTTTTCAAGTGCACCTTTTGCCCAAAGCACGATATTGCTCCTACTCATATCACTTACAATACCATATACTATAATGGTGCGAAGGATTGCCCAGCGGCAGGTAGAATTTTTAATCACTTCTTCGGCTTCCAGTTTGGTAATCCCATAATAACTTAAAGGATTGGGAGCAGCCATTTCATCGTAAGGACCGTGCGCGCCATCAAATATAAAATCTGTTGATAAATGGACCAATTGAATATTGTGTTCTTCACAAAGCGATACCAGCGTTTTCACCGCTTCAACATTGAGTTGGTGTGCCAACCCTTTTTCTGATTCACAGGTATCCACATTGGTCATTGCCGCTGTATGAATAATCGCATCTGGCTGATACTTTTCCACAACTTCCCTAACATTTATAGGATCAAGAATATCCATTTCAACATAAGTGTAACCTGCTTTAATAGGAAAGCGATTAGCCCCTTTAGAAGTTGCGATGAGATTAAACTGATTCGTTTCCAGCAATCGTTCTGTTAATTTCTGGCCTAAAAGGCCATTACTACCTGTTACCAGTATTGTCTTCATGAGCTTATAATTTCTTAATTAACAGTCATACAAGGACCTAAACCCTAGATTTTATGCTGCTTAACTACTCGCTAAAATACCATTTTAAAAACTGTTGAAAAACTTTTTATTTATATATGCAATTCTTGTATAAAAATTTTAACTTTGCAAACCAAATTGTAGGCTTATAAAAGAGCCTTTAACAAATTGATATTTATAATTTTACCCAAAACAATATATGCCTAACATTGGAAAAATAGCGCAGATTATAGGACCGGTAGTTGACGTGAGTTTTGCTGACGATGCTCATTTACCTCAAATTTTCTCTGCATTAGAGATTGAAAAAGAAAACGGACAGAAGGTCGTTTTAGAAGTTCAACAACATCTTGGTGAAGACCGCATACGTGCAATTGCAATGGACTCGACCGACGGTTTAGTTCGCGGAATGAAAGTACTAGATACTGGATCTCCTATCACAATGCCTGTTGGTGACCAAATTAAAGGTCGTTTATTCAATGTTGTTGGTGAAGCTATTGATGGTATTAGTGCCGTTGATAAAGCCGATGGCAGACCAATTCACAATGCCCCTCCTAGATTTGAAGATTTATCAACTGAAACTGAAGTACTTTTTACAGGTATTAAAGTAATCGATTTATTAGAGCCTTATGCTAAAGGTGGTAAAATCGGTTTGTTCGGTGGTGCGGGTGTTGGTAAAACTGTATTGATTATGGAGCTGGTAAACAACATTGCGAAAGCATATGCTGGTTTATCTGTATTTGCTGGTGTAGGTGAGCGTACTCGTGAAGGTAATGACCTTTTACGTGAGTTTATCGAATCTGGTGTAATCAACTATGGTGATGACTTTTTGCATTCAATGGAAAAAGGCGGATGGGATTTGAGTAAAGTTGATACTGAAAAATTAAAAGAGTCTAAAGCAACATTGGTGTTCGGTCAAATGAACGAGCCTCCTGGAGCACGTGCTCGTGTAGCTTTATCTGGATTAACAGTTGCGGAATATTTCCGTGATGGTGATGGCGAAGGCGCTGGAAAAGATATCCTTTTCTTCGTTGACAATATCTTCCGTTTCACTCAAGCTGGTTCTGAGGTATCTGCCCTATTAGGTCGTATGCCTTCGGCGGTAGGTTACCAACCAACACTAGCTACTGAGATGGGTTTGATGCAAGAGCGTATTACTTCAACTAAACGCGGTTCAATTACATCTGTACAAGCTGTATATGTACCTGCGGATGATTTAACTGACCCTGCTCCGGCTACAACATTTGCCCACTTAGATGCAACAACTGTATTGTCTCGTAAAATTGCTGAGTTAGGAATCTATCCTGCGGTGGATCCATTGGATTCTACTTCACGTATCCTTTCTCCTGCTGTTTTAGGTGACGAACACTACAATACTGCTCAACGCGTAAAAGAAACTTTACAACGTTATAAAGAACTTCAGGATATCATCGCCATCTTAGGTATGGATGAGTTATCTGAGGAAGATAAATTGATCGTATCTCGCGCTCGTCGTGTGCAACGTTTCTTATCTCAACCTTTCCACGTTGCTGAGCAATTTACAGGATTAAAAGGTGTATTGGTTGACATTAAAGATACCATCAAAGGATTTAACATGATCATGGATGGTGAAGTTGATGAATATCCAGAAGCAGCATTTAACCTTGTAGGTAGCATTGAAGAAGCTATTGAAAAAGGTAAAAAACTATTAGCGGAAGCAAATAACTAATATTGATAAATAGCGGCGAGATTTGAGTCATTGGCTCAAACCTCGCCGCTCCTATCTAAAAGCAAATGACACTAGAAATATTAACACCAGACAAGAAAATTTTTGAAGGCGAGGTAACAGCAGTTACCGTACCGGGAACAATGGGTTCGTTCCAGATTTTGCACGACCATGCTCCGATTATTTCTACTCTGGAGGATGGCCCCGTAATTATTAAAAGCAAAACCGGCGATAATACCTTTATTATTAAAGGTGGTGTGGTTGAGGTCTTAAAAAACAAAATTATTGTTTTGGCCGAAGGGGTTGCTTAATATTTTATCATACAATATTGAGAAGCCCTTTGAAATTTCAAAGGGCTTTTTTTGTAGCTAATAAATCAACTTTTTTCCTACCACACTCCGTTTTAGGAAGAAAATCACAAAAAATACAATGCTGGCATAATACCCATACCGAATACCGAAATCATATTCGGTATAACATCATCCAATTAACATACCAAAAACAACAAAAACAACAAACTATAATCTGAAATATATAAAAAATGCAGAATTATATTTTTTTTCAATTATTTTCGCCCAGCTATTGATAGTTTAAACAGCAACGACTAAATTGGATTTATAAAGCAATAACAAATAAACGATACAATGAACCTTTCAATTACAGCATTATATAATGTCATTATTAACCTAATTATTCTTCTGATTCTTCAGAAGGACAAGGCGCTGTAAATGAATATTTAATAAAAAAATATACGCAAGCGCCCCCAAAAGTGGCGCTTTTTTAATGAAACAATACCTTAAAAAACAGAACCTATAACCAAATGCAATATTTCAACTCAAATACAGTGCTTTACTTAAACGGCCAGTTTCAAAAAGCAACTGACACGACTGCAGATATTTATGGGCAGTCATTACACTATGGCTATGCTGTATTTGAAGGAATAAGAGCATACCATACCCATAATGGAACCCGGGTTTTTAAAGCCAGAGAACATTATGAACGCTTAAAGCGCTCAGCAGAATTGGTTCATATCCCCTTTCCCTGGGATGTAAATGACCTGATCAAACAGACATACAAATTATTAGAAATCAATAATTTGAAAAATGCATATATCCGCCCGCTAATTTATTGCGCACCTAATATGTCATTAATAGGTGGCACAAAACCCTCCATTATGATATGTGCATGGGAATGGGGCGCTTACCTTGGACACGAACAATTAAAAGTTTGTATTTCGAGTTACGAAAGACCCAATCCTAAATCAACGCAAATAGAAGCTAAAGTAAGTGGCAATTATGTAAATTCTATATTGGCCACAACAGAAGCGAAAAGCAAAGGTTTTGATGAGGCATTGTTGCTAGACATGAATCAAAATGTTGCTGAAGCTCCGGGGGCAAATGTCTTTATCGAAAAGAATGGCAAATTGTTTACGCCACCGCTTGGCAACATTTTACCAGGTATCACTCGCGCAACAGTTATAGAACTATGCCATATCCTTGAGATAGAAGTTATAGAAAAACATTTAACGGTAGCAGATTTGAAACATGCAGACAGTGCTTTTTTCTGCGGCACAGCTTCAGAAATTGCCGGTATAGCCTGCATTGATGAGTATCAATTCCCATCAAGATGGATTGATAGTATTGGCGCGACGATACAACGTACCTACAAATGTTTGGTATTAGAAAAACAGAACTACGAAGTAATTATATAATAAAACACATTAAAAAAAAAAAGACCTAACCATATATTATGTCACAAACACCAGAAATTAATCGTTACAGTAAAACTTTTACACAAGACCCAACACAACCAGCTGCACAGGCGATGTTGTACGGAATTGGATTGACCAAAGCAGATATGGATAAAGCACAGGTCGGTATTGCCAGCATGGGATATGATGGAAATACCTGCAATATGCACTTAAACGATCTGGCTCAAATTGTAAAAAAAGGTGTCTGGAACAATGATATGGTGGGTTTAACCTTCGGCACGATTGGCGTAAGCGATGGTATGTCTAACGGTACTGATGGTATGCGTTACTCTTTGGTATCTAGAGATGTAATTGCAGATTCTATCGAAACCATTTGTGGTGGACAATATTATGATGGACTGATCACCATCCCTGGTTGCGATAAAAACATGCCTGGTTCAATCATGGCAATGGGTCGCTTAAACCGTCCATCTATTATGGTATACGGTGGAAGTATCCACTCCGGAAAATATAAAGGTGCCTCATTAAATATCGTATCTGCGTTTGAAGCTTTAGGGCAAAAATTAGCGGGTAATCTGGAAGAAGAAGATTTCCAGGGTGTAATCAAAAACGCTTGTCCGGGTGCAGGTGCATGTGGTGGCATGTATACCGCAAACACCATGGCTTCAGCTATCGAAGCTTTGGGCATGAGTTTGCCTTACAGCTCATCCTACCCTGCTACAAGTGAGGAGAAAAAGAAAGAATGTATAGATGCTGGACAATATATCCGCACCCTTTTAGAGCGAAATATCCTTCCTTCTGACATCATGACTGACAAAGCATTTCACAATGCAATTGTAACTGTTATGGTATTGGGTGGTTCTACCAATGCGGTATTGCACTTAATTGCAATGGCTAAATCTGTTGGCTTGAACTTAAAACTAGAAGATTTCCAAAGAGTTAGTGACAGCACCCCGGTATTGGGCGACTTAAAACCAAGTGGAGCTTACTTAATGGAAGATTTACACGAGATCGGTGGTGTTCCAGCTGTATTAAAATATCTATTAAAAGTAGGATTGGTACATGGCGATTGCTTAACCGTTACCGGTAAAACTTTAGCGGAGAATGTTGCTGATGCTGCTGATCTTGATTTTGAGACGCAGAAGATCATCTTCCCGATAGAAAATCCGATCAAAGAAACTGGTCACTTGCAAATGCTTTACGGAAACCTTGCAACCAAAGGTTCTGTAGCTAAAATTAGTGGTAAAGAAGGCGAGAAATTTACAGGTCCTGCGCGCGTTTTCGATGGAGAAAAATCGCTTATGGCTGGTATTCAAAGTGGAAGAGTGAAAAGTGGAGATGTAGTGGTGATCAGACAAGTTGGTCCTAAAGGTGCACCTGGTATGCCGGAAATGCTAAAACCTACTTCATTAATTATCGGTGCAGGTTTAGGTAAATCGGTTGCTTTGATTACTGACGGACGTTTCTCTGGAGGAACACATGGTTTCGTAGTAGGCCACATCACTCCTGAAGCATGGGACGGTGGAAACATTGCCTTGGTACACGATGATGACGTCATCACCATTGATGCCGTAAACAACTCTATTGATGTTCACCTGACTGATGAACAACTAGCTACCCGTCGTGCGGTTTGGACACAGTTACCTCCACCCGTCACCAAAGGAGTGCTCTACAAATACATTAAACAAGTAAGCGACGCCAGTGAAGGCTGCGTTACTGATGCCTACAACGGTTAAACAAATTTAAAAACCTCATTACCTAAAAATAAAACAATGAATACAGCACAAGAGGAAGCAACCACCTTAGCAGAACCAAAGAAGACGATAAACGTTTCTGGTTCGGTAGCTTTATTGGAAGGATTAATTGCCGAAGGTACGGATACCATTTTTGGCTATCCTGGTGGTGCAATCATGCCAATTTATGATGCATTATACGATTATAAAGATAAATTAAAACATATTCTGGTACGCCATGAACAAGGCGGTACACATGCCGGTCAGGGTTATGCACGTACCTCTGGAAAAGTTGGTGTAGTATTCGGCACCAGCGGTCCGGGTGCAACCAACCTGGTTACAGGTTTGGCAGATGCCCAGATCGACAGTACACCTATGGTTTGCATTACTGGTCAGGTTTATGCACACTTGTTAGGTACTGATGCTTTCCAGGAAACCGACGTGATCAACATCACGACTCCGGTAACCAAATGGAACTACCAGATCACTGATGCTACAGAGATTCCAAGTGTATTGGCTAAAGCGTTCTACATTGCCCGCAGCGGCAGACCGGGACCGGTATTGATTGACATTACTAAAAATGCGCAATTGCAAATGTTCGATTACGAGGGCTATACGCCTTGCGATCACATCCGTAGCTACCGCCCAAAACCTTTGATCAGAAAAGAATATGTACAGCAGGCTGCTGAACTTATCAATTCGGCAAAGAAACCATTTATATTATTTGGACAAGGCGTTTCATTGGGTAATGCTGAGCAGGAATTTAAAGCTTTTGTTGAAAAAACTGGTATTCCGGCAGCATGGACAATTTTAGGTGCTGGCGCAATCGCGACCGACCACCCTTTAAATGTGGGTATGTTGGGTATGCATGGTAACTATGGCCCTAACGTACAAACCAATGCTTGCGATGTACTGATTGCTATAGGTATGCGTTTTGATGACCGCGTAACTGGTCGTTTAGATAAATATGCCAAACAAGCTAAAGTAATCCATTTAGATATTGATCCTGCTGAGATTGATAAAAACGTTAAAGCCGATGTTCCTGTTTGGGGCGATTGTAAAGAAACGTTACCGCTTTTAACTGCATTGGTAGAAGAAAAACAACATACAGAATGGTTAGCTGAATTCAGGGCTTTCGATAAAACAGAACAGGAAGTTGTCATTCAAAATGAATTACATCCAGCAAGTGGTGAATTGACCATGGGTGAGGTAATTAACCAATTGAATGAAATCACTAAAGGTGAAGCTGTAGTTGTAACTGACGTAGGTCAACACCAAATGGTAACTTGTCGTTATGCTAAGTTTAACCACACCAGAAGCAATATTACCAGTGGTGGCTTAGGAACTATGGGTTTTGGCTTACCTGCGGCTATTGGTGCTAAATTTGGTGCGCCAGACCGTACCGTTGTGGCGGTAATCGGTGATGGTGGTTTCCAAATGACTTTACAGGAATTAGGTACCATTATGCAAAGTGGTGTGGATGTGAAAATCATGATCCTAAACAACAGGTTCCTGGGTATGGTTCGTCAGTGGCAGCAATTGTTCCACGACAAGCGTTACTCCTTTGTGGACATCGCCAGTCCGGATTTTGTTAAACTGGCCGATTCTTATTACATCGCCGGCAGAAAAATCTCTGAGCGTGAGGACTTAGTTGGCGCTTTAACAGATATGTTGAACCATAAAGGCTCATACCTGTTAGAAGTAATGGTAGCCCAGGAACACAACGTATTCCCGATGGTTCCCCAAGGTAGCAGTGTTAGTGAAATCAGACTTAAATAATTAAAGACCATGAGCAATTCGCAGGATACAGAATTAAATGGAAAACAGGAATTTACGATTACTGCATACACCGAAAATCAGATCGGTATATTGAATCGTATTGCCATTATATTTTCAAGAAGAAAAATCAATATAGAAAGCTTAAACACCTCTCCTTCTGAGATTGAGCATATCCACCGCTTCAATATCGTGATTCACGAAACAGAAGAAGTGGTACGCAAACTTTGCCGTCAGATTGAAAAACAAGTAGAGGTGTTGAAGGTATATTACAATACCAACGGCGACATCATTTGGCAGGAGCTTGCGCTTTACAAAGTGCCTACAGACATCGTTGCAGAACGTGCTCCGGTAGAGCGATTGCTTCGTGAGTATGGTGCCCGTGCGGTAGTGATTCGTAAAGATTACACCGTATTTGAAGCGACTGGACACAGAGAAGAAACCGATAAACTGATTGAAGTTTTACAACCTTATGGGCTGATAGAATTTGTAAGAAGTGCAAGGGTTGCGATCATCAAAGACAGTGAAGGCTTTAATGCTAAACTGAGAGAGTTTGAACGCAGAGAACCAGGACAGGATGTTATTGAAAACGAATTCCTGGATAAAGAAAAGAATGTATTTAGCATGTAACGCTTAGCAAGATGGAATACCTTTTAAATATTACAAGACAAACGCGCGAGAACTTCATCAAGTTGATCGAAACATCAACTGTTGAAGAACTGAATGAAATTCCGGCAGGTTTTAACAACAACATCATTTGGAATTTCGGACACATCGTTGCTAGTCAGCAAGGTTTATGCTACCGACTGGCCAATGTTGAGCCTGTAATTGAAAAGCAGTATATACTGCCTTATACAAAAGGGACGAAACCTGAAAAGTTTATCGATGCCGAAGAAATCAATAGCCTAAAAGAATTGATGCGTAGTACCATCAATCAGTTAGAAGAAGACCTGAACGGCAATAAATTCATGACCTACAATTCGTTTAAGACCGCTTATGGTGTAGAAATAAAAAGTAGTCCTGAAGCTGTTCAATTCTTCGTAGTACATGATGCGCTGCATTATGGAATTGCTTCGGCGATTAAAAAAGTGATCAATACCAATAAATAAAAATAAAACGAACCTTAAAAAAATCTAAAACAATAAAAAAGATGTCAAATTACTTTAACACATTACCTCTTAGAGAACAACTGAACCAATTGGGCGTTTGCGATTTCATGGACAGCGCTGAATTTCTAGATGGTGTAAATGTATTGAAAGGAAAAAAACTGGTAATTGTAGGCTGTGGTGCACAAGGCTTAAACCAGGGTTTAAATTTAAGAGATAGTGGTTTAGATGTTTCTTATACTTTGCGTAAGGAAGCTATCGAAGGCAAAAGAGATTCATGGAAAAATGCTACAGAGAACAACTTTACTGTAGGCACTTACGAAGAATTGATCCCAACTGCTGATGTTGTAATTAACCTTACTCCTGATAAGCAACATACTGCAGTAGTAACTGCAATTATGCCTTTGATGAAAAAAGGTGCTACTTTATTGTACTCTCATGGTTTCAACATTGTTGAAGAAGGCATGCAAATCCGTAAAGACATTACGGTGATCATGGTTGCTCCAAAATGTCCAGGAAGTGAAGTTAGAGCTGAATATGTAAGAGGATTTGGTGTACCTACTTTAATTGCTGTACACCCTGAGAATGATCCTGAAGGAAAAGGTTTGGCACAAGCAAAAGCTTACTGTGTTGGAACTGGTGGTCATAGAGCTGGTGTTTTAAAATCATCTTTTGTGGCTGAAGTAAAATCTGACTTAATGGGTGAGCAAACTATCCTTTGCGGATTGTTGCAAACAGGCTCGATCCTTTCTTTCGATAAAATGGTTGAAAAAGGTATTGATGCTGGTTACGCTTCGAAATTGGTTCAATATGGTGTTGAGGTAATTACTGAAGCCCTTAAACATGGCGGTGTAACCGGTATGATGGACAGATTAAGCAACCCTGCTAAAGTTAAAGCTTTCGAAATTTCGGAAGAATTGAAAAACATCATGCGTCCATTGTTCCAGAAACATCAGGATGATATCATGAGTGGAGAGTTTAGCAGCACAATGATGGCTGACTGGGCTGCTGGTGATAAAAACTTATTGGCATGGCGTGCTGCAACTGGCGAAACTGCTTTTGAAAAAACTCCTGCTGGTGATGTTAAAATTGCCGAGCAAGAATATTTTGACAACTATACTTTAATGGTAGCTTTTGTTAGAGCTGGTGTGGAATTGGCTTTCGAGACAATGGTTCAAGCTGGTATCAAACCTGAGTCTGCTTACTATGAGTCGTTGCACGAAACTCCACTTATTGCCAATACCATTGCACGTAAGAAATTATTTGAAATGAACCGCGTAATTTCTGATACTGCTGAGTATGGTTGCTATTTATTTGACCAGGCTTGTAAACCATTGTTAGCTGATTTTATGACTAAGGTTGATACTGACCTTGTTGGTAAAAACTTTAATGAAGGTAAAGATGGTGGTGTAGATAACAGAACACTAATTGCCATAAACGAAGCATTGCGTACACACGAAGTTGAGGTAATCGGTACCAAACTGAGAAAAGCAATGACTGCAATGAAATCTATTAAAACAGCATAAACATAAAATAATTAGCTGCATCTTTTTTTAGGTGCAGCTAATTACAAAACAACAAAATGTCACAACCCGTCGTCCATATCGCCAATCTTAACTTAAAGTACCAGTCCAAACCTGTGTTACAGGATTTGAATTGGACTATAAATAGGTATGAGAATTGGTTATTATGTGGAACAAGCGGAAGTGGCAAAACTTCATTGGCAAAAGCTATTGCTGGTGTAGATCACAGTTACGGGAATATTAAAATTGAGTTTAATGCGCAAAGTAATTTACCGGCAACTGTATATTATGTAGCGAACTGGTTTCAGTTTAAAGATTTAGAAGGCCAGTCTAACTTCTATTATCAACAACGTTACAATAAGCAGTCGACAGAAACCACTGCGACTGTAAAAGCTGAATTGGAAAGCTTTGGCAAAAAATACGAGCTTCAGTTTAATGAAGTGGACAGCATTTTAGCTGCATTAGGCTTTTCTGAATTGAAGCACTCTACCCTTATCCAATTATCTAGTGGAGAGCATAAAAAATTGCAATTGGTTAAAGCCATATGGTTAAAACCACAGGTATTGATCTTAGACCTCCCCTACAATGGCTTGGATACGCTTTCTCGTCAAAACTTAAATGCTTTATTGGAAGAAATTTCTGAAGCCGGAACGCAGTTGATTTTAATCAGCAACGATGACGAATTGCCTTCATGCATGAATCGCTTTGCAGTAATCAAGGAAGGTCAGTTGGTTGAAATTTCGGCGGATGAACGTACTGGCAATGAGTTCGAGACATCGGAACAACCTGTTCCAGCATTTTTAGCTGAAACAATAGTTACTTCTTCTTCGGCAGAGATCATTAAAATGATTGATGTAAACATCAGTTATGGTGAAAAAAGGGTGCTTAAAAACATCAACTGGGAAGTTAAAGCTGGCGAAAAATGGGTATTGCAGGGCCATAATGGTTCGGGAAAATCAACTTTGTTAAGTTTAATTTGTGGCGATCATCCACAGGCCTATGCCAATAATTTCCATCTATTTGGAAATAAAAGAGGTAGTGGCGAAAGCATCTGGGAGATTAAAGAACGTATTGGTTTAATATCTCCGGAATTACATTGGTATTTTGATCCCTCGGCAACAGTTTTCCAAAGCATCGTTTCAGGATTTTATGATAGCTCGGGCTTATTTTGTGATCCCGGATATTCTAAAAAAGTGCAGACGGATGAATTGATTAGCTATTTCGGTCTGGATGAATTTAAAAATACCTTGATGAATGAACTCCCTCTGGGCAAGCAACGACTGGCTTTGCTGGCCAGAACGATTGTAAAAAACCCGGAGCTATTGATCCTGGATGAACCTTGTCAGGGTTTAGACCAGCAGCAAACAAAACATTTTAACAGACTGGTAGATGGATTGTGTAAAAATGGAACAACACTAATTTATGTTGGCCACTTTGAATCACAATTGCCAGACTGCATTGAAAAAAGAATCTTATTAGAAAACGGAGCAGTAAAATCCGTAGAAAACATATTAGAAAGCGTTGAGATCGCAGAAAGCGTTGAGAACGTCGAAAATTTTGAATACTAATTAAACACTAAGAATTATGTTACACGATCCGAATAGAGTTTATGTATTTGACACCACCTTGCGGGATGGTGAACAAGTGCCGGGTTGCCAATTGACGACCCCAGAGAAAATAGAAATTGCTAAAGAACTTGAAGCGCTGGGCGTAGATGTTATTGAAGCAGGATTTCCTATTTCGAGTCCAGGCGATTTCCAAAGTGTTGTAGAGCTTTCAAAAGCTGTATCTGAACCAATCATCTGTGCATTAACCCGTGCCAATAAAGGTGATATTGATTCTGCAGTTGCTGCATTACAATATGCCAAACGTCCGCGTATCCATACAGGTATCGGTTCGTCTGACATGCACATTAAACATAAATTTAACAGTACAAGAGAAGAAATACTTGAACGTGCCGTTGAAGCCGTTAAATATGCCAAGAAATCTGTAGAGGATATTGAGTTTTATGCAGAAGATGCTGGCCGTGCTGATGTTCGCTTCCTTGCCCAAATGGTAGAGGCAGTTATCGCAGCGGGTGCTACTGTTGTAAATATACCAGATACAAACGGTTATTGCTTGCCAGATCAATATGGCAGCAAGATCAAGTTTTTGAAAGAGAATGTAAAGAACATTGATCAGGCGATCATATCTGTGCATTGCCACAATGATTTAGGTTTAGCTACCGCAAATTCAATTGCTGGTTTGCAAAATGGTGCACGTCAAATTGAAGGTACCATTAACGGTATCGGTGAGCGTGCAGGTAACACTTCTATCGAAGAAGTGGTTATGATTTTAAAAACGCACGAGATTTTAGGTTTGCACACGAACATCAACACTAAAAACTTTTACGAATTAAGCCGTATGGTGAGCTCGCAAATGCGTATGCCTGTACAGCCGAATAAAGCGATTGTGGGTAGCAATGCCTTTGCACATAGCTCTGGTATCCACCAGGATGGTTTCTTAAAGAACCGTGAGAACTACGAAATTATCCGTCCTGAAGACGTTGGTTTCCCTGATGCAAGTATTGTACTGACTGCACGTAGCGGCAGACATGCTTTAAAATTCCACTTAGAGCGCTTAGGTTTTAGTTTGAGCAAAGAGGAATTGAGCGAAGTATACCACCGTTTCCTTACGGTAGCGGATAGTAAATTAGATATTAATGACCAAGATCTTTTGTTGATGATGGGCAAGCAGCAATTAGCTTAGCCATCATTTTACAATAATGAATTTATAATAAAAAAGAAAAAAATGAGCAAGACATTATTTGATAAGGTGTGGGACACTCACGTTGTACGTAAGATAGAAGGTGGCCCTGATGTGCTTTTTATTGATCGCCATCTTATTCACGAAGTAACCAGCCCTGTTGCCTTTTTAGGTTTAAAAAGCAGAGGGATTAAAGTATTGTATCCTGAGCGTACGTTTGCTACGGCAGATCACAACACGCCTACAATTAACCAACATTTACCAGTTGAAGATCCACTTTCGGCTAATCAATTAAAAGCATTAGAATCAAACTCTAACGAATATGGTATCAGTCACTGGGGATTAGGTCACCAAAAGAATGGTATTGTACACGTTGTAGGTCCAGAATATGGTATTACCCAGCCGGGTGCGACTATTGTTTGCGGTGATTCACATACTTCTACACATGGTGCTTTTGGTGCTATTGCTTTTGGTATTGGTACTTCTGAAGTAGAAATGGTACTTTCTACGCAGTGTATCATGCAGCCAAAACCTAAAAAAATGCGTATCAATGTGAATGGCAAATTAGGTTTAGGTGTTACGCCTAAAGATGTTGCCTTATTCATTATTTCTCAGTTAAGTACTTCTGGTGCTACTGGATATTTTGTGGAGTATGCAGGTGATGTTTTCGAAAACATGACTATGGAAGGCCGTATGACGGTTTGTAACTTGAGTATTGAGATGGGTGCTCGTGGTGGTATGATTGCTCCTGATGAAACGACTATCGAGTATGTAAAAGGTCGTGAGTTTAGCCCTAAAGGCGAAGCATGGGATAAAGCATTGGCTTATTATAAAACCTTAAAGACTGATGCCGACGCGGTATTTGATAAAGAATTAACCTTCGATGGTTCTTCGATAGAGCCAATGATCACTTACGGTACTAACCCAGGAATGGGAATGGGTATCTCTCAGGAAATTCCTGATGCGGCTCATGCTGAAGGTGGTGCTGCAACCTATGCTAAATCATTAGGTTATATGGGCTTCTCTGAAGGTGATTCTATGATCGGCAAGAAAGTAGACTTCGTTTTTGTGGGTAGCTGTACAAATGGTCGTATTGAAGATTTCAGAGCATTTACTTCTATCGTTAAAGGCAAGCATAAAGCTGATGATGTGACCGTTTGGTTAGTTCCAGGCTCGCATATTGTTGAGGCACAAATTAAAGAAGAAGGTTTATTGGATATTTTAACTGAGGCTGGCTTTACTTTACGTCAACCAGGTTGTTCCGCTTGTTTAGCTATGAACGACGATAAAATACCTGCTGGAAAATATGCGGTAAGTACTTCTAACAGAAACTTTGAAGGAAGACAAGGTCCTGGTTCAAGAACTATGCTGGCTAGTCCACTAGTTGCTGCCGCTGCTGCTGTTACAGGCGTGGTTACAGATCCTAGAACACTAATTGAGAACGTTGAAGAACTTGTCTAACACAAAAAAAGATTAAAATGGCTTACGATAAATTTAATATACTTACAAGCACTGCGGTTCCACTTGCAATAGAAAACGTGGATACCGACCAATTGATTCCTGCACGCTTTTTAAAAGCTACAGAACGCGTTGGATTTGGTGATAACCTATTCCGCGATTGGAGATACAATCCGGACAATACGCCTAAAAAAGATTTCGTATTAAATAACCCTATCTACAGTGGTAAAATACTAGTGGGTGGCAAAAACTTCGGTTCTGGTTCATCAAGAGAGCATGCTGCATGGGCTGTTTATGATTACGGATTCAGATGTGTGGTATCTAGCTTCTTTGCTGATATTTTTAGAAACAACTGTTTAAACATTGGCGTATTGCCAGTACAGGTTAGTCCTGAGTTTGCTGAAAAGATCTTTGAAGCAATTGCAGCTGATCCGAATACTGAACTGGAAGTTAACTTACCCGAGCAAACAATTACACTTTTAGCATCAGGAGAAAAAGAGACTTTTGAAATCAGTCCTTACAAAAAAGACAATATGTTGAATGGCTTTGATGACATCGATTATCTGCAGAGTATAAAACCAGAAATTGAGGAATTCGCTTTACATCTTCCTCTTTAACCAACCAAACAATCAACCAACTGAACATGGAAAGAAGGAAAATAGAGATAATGGACACTACATTGCGCGATGGAGAACAAACATCGGGCGTGTCTTTCTCCATTTCAGAAAAATTAACGATCACCCAGTTATTATTGGAAGAACTCCATGTAGACAGGGTTGAGATTGCTTCGGCACGTGTATCTGATGGAGAATTCCAGGCTGTAAAATCCATTTTAAGCTGGGCTGAAACGAATGGCTATGCAGATCGTATAGAGGTATTGTCTTTTGTAGACAATGGTGTCTCTATAGACTGGATGTTAAATGCCGGTGTTAAAGTTCAGAACCTATTAACCAAAGGTTCTTTAAACCACTTAACGCATCAGCTAAAGAAAACACCGGAACAGCATTTTGCAGAAATCAAGCATGTTGTTGATCTGGCTGGTGCTCATAACATTGCCACTAATGTTTATTTAGAAGATTGGAGCAATGGAATGCGTAATTCACCTGAGTATGTTTTTCAGATGCTGGACTTTCTAGCTACTCAGCCCATAAAGCGAGTTTTACTACCGGATACCCTGGGCATTTTAACGCCTTGTGAAACCTTTAAGTTTATTAAAGATCTGCAATCGAAATATCCAGATACTCATTTTGATTTTCATGCACATAATGATTATGACCTGGGTACTGCAAATGTATTGGAAGCCATTAAAGCTGGGATAAGTGGCTTACACTTAACCGTAAATGGAATGGGTGAAAGAGCTGGAAATGCTGCAATGGCTAGTGCTATTGCTGTAATTAAAGATTTTGCACCGGAGGTTGAAGTACAGTTAAAGGAATCTTCTATTTATAAGGTAAGTAAGCTGGTAGAGACGTTTTCGGGTGTTAGAATCCCTTCGAACAAGCCGATTGTTGGTGATCATGTATTTACCCAAACTGCTGGTATCCATGCTGATGGAGACAATAAAAACAATCTTTATTTTAATGATCTGTTGCCGGAACGTTTTGGCAGAAAAAGGAGTTATGCTTTAGGCAAAACATCTGGTAAAGCCAACATCGAAAAAAACTTGCAGGAGCTAGGACTGAAACTAAATGATGCCGATCTGAAAAAAGTTACGCAACGAGTAATTGAATTGGGTGACAAGAAAGAAACGGTAACGAAAGAGGATTTACCTTATATCATTTCTGACGTATTGGATAGTAATCTTTATGAAGAAAAGGTTATTGTTGAATCGTACGTATTGATGAATTCTATGGGTTTACGCCCATCTGCAACGATTTCTGTGATCATTGACGGAGAGAAGTTTGAAGAGAATGCACAAGGTGATGGCCAGTTTAATGCTTTTATGAACGCCCTTACTAACGTTTATGCTCAGAAAAAAAGATCTTTACCTAAGCTGATTGATTACGCGGTACGAATAGCTCCGGGAAGTAATTCTGATGCTTTGTGCGAAACCATTATTACCTGGGAAACGGATCAAAAAATATTTATTACCAGGGGTCTGGATTCAGACCAAACCGTTTGCGCAATTAAAGCTACCCAGAAAATGTTGAACATCATTTAAGGGTAAAAAACCAAAAGAATATTATCAAAAGAATTAAAAACAATTACTAGAAAAATATGAAACTTAATATTGCTCTTTTAGCAGGAGATGGAATTGGCCCAGAGGTTATTGACCAGGCTGTTAAAGTATCAAATGCGGTAGCAAAAAAATTCAATCACGAAATTACCTGGACAGCTGGTATCACTGGTGCTGCTGCAATCGATGAGGTTGGCGAACCTTACCCAGACTCGACACACGAAATATGTATGGCTGCTGATGCTGTTCTTTTTGGCGCTATCGGGCATCCACGTTTTGACAATGATCCAAAAGCAACTGTTCGTCCTGAGCAAGGCCTTTTGAAAATGCGTCAGAAATTAGGCTTATTTGCAAACGTTCGTCCTACTTTTACTTTCCCATCTTTAATTGACAATTCTCCTTTAAAAAGAGAGCGCATTGAAGGTACTGACCTTATTATTCTTCGTGAATTAACTGGTGGTATCTATTTTGGCGAAAGAGGTAGAAAAGACGATGGCAACACTGCTTTTGATACTTGTACTTACACTAGAGCAGAAGTTCAGCGCTTAGCTAAATTAGGTTTCGAAATGGCGATGACACGTAGCAAAAGACTTTGCTGTGTAGATAAAGCCAATGTATTGGAAACTTCACGTTTGTGGAGAGAAACGGTACAGGATATGGAGAAAGATTTCCCTGAGGTAACTGTAAGCTATGAGTTTGTAGATGCAGTTGCAATGCGTTTGGTACAATGGCCAAATTCTTATGATGTATTGATTACTGAAAATCTATTTGGTGATATTTTAACTGATGAGGCCTCTGTAATTTCAGGTTCTATGGGCCTTATGCCATCTGCTTCTATTGGTGTTCATACTTCATTGTTTGAGCCGATTCATGGTTCTTATCCACAAGCAGCAGGTAAAGACATTGCTAATCCTTTAGCGACGGTATTGTCTGCAGCGATGATGTTTGAAGATGCTTTCGGATTAAAAGAGGAAGCTGAGTTGATCAGAGAGGTTGTGAACAAATCTCTTGCAGAAGGCATTGTAACAGAAGATTTAGCTGGTAAAAACAAAGCTTACAAAACAAGTGAAGTGGGCGATTGGTTAGCTAAAAACATATAAAACTTCTGATTTATCCTATATTTGGGTAACCTAACTAAAGCCGCCATCTGCGAAAACAGGTGGCGGTATTATTTTTTCAGAAAAAATGACAAAGATTAATCTAAAACTAGATTCCGAAGCCGCAGCGAAGCGATTGGAAAATGTTGTAAAACATACCCCGCTTATTTACAATCCTAAATTATCTGAAAAATACGATTGCGAAATATACTTGAAACGTGAGGATCTACAGGTGGTACGCTCTTACAAATTGCGTGGTGCTTACAATATGATCAGCCAATTAACGCCTGATGAATTAAGTCGCGGAATTGTTTGTGCAAGCGCGGGTAACCATGCACAGGGTGTTGCTTTTTCATGCGATAAACTAGGCACCAAAGGTGTCATATTTATGCCGGAAATTACGCCTAAGCAAAAGGTGAAGCAAACAGAAATGTTTGGCAATGGCAGCGTAGAACTGGTATTGGTTGGTGATACCTTTGACGATTGTCTAAAAGAAGCATTGGCTTACACTCAACAACACAACATGACCTTTATCCCTCCTTTTGATAATTACAGCATTATTGAAGGTCAGGGTACTGTTGGGGTCGAGATATTGGAGGATTTACCCGGTGTTGAAGTAGTGATTATGCCTATTGGTGGTGGTGGTCTTTCTG
This sequence comes from Pedobacter hiemivivus, assembly GCF_005144565.1. Classification (NCBI taxonomy): domain Bacteria; kingdom Pseudomonadati; phylum Bacteroidota; class Sphingobacteriia; order Sphingobacteriales; family Sphingobacteriaceae; genus Pedobacter; species Pedobacter hiemivivus. The sequence goes on along the minus strand of NZ_SWDX01000001.1, from coordinate 219,364 downwards.
CTGGTGTAGGAAATTATTTAAAAGGTAAAAACCCAAATATACTATTGGCTGGTGTTGAACCTGAAGGTGCTCCATCTATGTTAAAAGCATTTGAACATGGTGGCCCTGTTACTTTACCCGAAATCAACCGTTTTGTTGATGGCGCTTCTGTAAAGTGTGTAGGAAAATTAACGTATGAAATCTGTACAGAGGTATTGGACGATGTATTGTTGGTTCCCGAAGGTAAGGTTTGCACCACTATATTAAAGTTATACAATGAAGATGCTATTGTTGTGGAGCCGGCAGGCGCATTATCGGTGACTGTTCTTGATGCTTATAAAGATAAAATTAAAGGCAAAAAGGTAGTTTGTGTCATCAGTGGCGGTAACAACGATATTGAACGCATGCAAGAGATCAAGGAGAAATCTTTGTTATATGAGGGATTGAAACATTACTTCATCGTTCGTTTTCCACAAAGACCGGGGGCATTGAAATTATTTGTAAATAATGTGCTGGGACCCCATGATGACATTACGAGGTTTGAATTCATTAAAAAAACAAATAAAGAAAACGGTCCTGCTCTGGTAGGTATTGAATTGGCCAACAGTGCCGATTATGATGCTTTAGTAAAGAGAATGAAGGAGTTTAAGTTTGAAATTATTGAATTGAATAATGATCAAACGTTATTTGAGTATTTGGTTTAGCTTTGTTTTGGATAACGAAATTCTGGATAACAATTTAATTACAAAATAAGTAAAGGGATGGAACGTTATATTGTGGCAATAAATTTGCTATAACAATACAAACACACAAACACATGAAAAAATTTATATTATTATTACTATGCACGGCCACGCTTGGTCTGGCATCGTGCAAGAAGGACACTATTGTTCAGGAGAATGTAATTCCAAGAACAATTTTATATGATATTCCTGCTAATGCATGGATAACTACAGATGGTGGAAGAAGCTATTCTACCGAAGTTAATGTTCCTGAAAATGACAACGCCTTTAATCAATCAGGTGGAGTAATTGTCTCAATGGCATTTGATGCAAATAGAAGAATATTTGATGCTTTGCCAAACGTATTTAACGGAGCATCATACCAGTTTAGTTCAGAACCAAATTATGTAGTGATTTACGTAGATGGTATAGACGGGCAAGTGATCCCTGCTCCTAGTCCATCCAGAGTTAAGATTGTATTGGTTGATTCAGAATTAATTGATTAATAATTTATAAAAGCAAAAAGAGGCGGTGTTCTGATGAACATCGCCTCTTTTTTGTACGTTCGTCATTCTGAACTTATTTCCCGACTAAGTTTTTCTTAATTTTCTCTGCTGTCGTTAACAGATCATCTACAATTTTTTGTTCTTCAGCTAAATGGAAACGATATTCAGGCATATATAAACATAAACTAGCTAAAACACGCTCACCTGAATATACTGGCACTGCAAACCCAACAATATTTCCTGCAGTTACCTGCTTCGCATATCCTTGTGCTTTAATCAAGCTAAGACTTTCACGAAGTGATTTTTCATTCTTCACTTCAGCCCATTCCTCTTTTTTAGGTAAACCATATTTCGTTATAAAAACGGTAAGTTCAGCTTCGGGCAGCATTGCGATCAACAGCCTCCCCGAAGCCGTGTCATAAACACGTTTCTCTTTAGAAGTAACGACTTGTATATTATTGGTTCCAGTTACCCTTACTATCGCCACGCGGACATCCTTTACCAATATAGATAGCAGGGAGTTTTCATCATAAATACTCGTTAATGCTTCCATTTCCTTTTGGGCAGCTTTTACCAAATCCTTATGATACCCTTCATTCCCGGTTAAAACATAGGCCTGTGATCCCAGGCAATATCCTTTTTTTTCAACCTTTTCGATATATTTTCTGGTTACTAATGTTTTAATAATATTGGCACATGTACCCGCATTTAAATTAAAATGTGATGCAATTACGCTTAAAGGCTTGGGTTGGTCCGGTTCGATGGAAATATATTCTAGGACATCCAAAGCCCTGTTTATTACCTGAATCATATCGTATATTATGGTGTTATAAAGATACAGTTATTCTTTAAATTAAAAATTAGCTCCATTTATCAATAGCAGCATACAAACAGCTACCAGCCCTCATTCTGTTTAAGAGCCTTGTTCAAACCTAATTCCCTAGGAGAAATCGGCCAAAGCTGATCTCTGCTCGTTAAGTTACTAAAAGATATAATACCGTAAGCCATTGAGCTGGAAGCCGCCGGAATTATTGCGGCAGGGTTTGATGCATCGCCACTAACAAAATCCTTAGCTACAAGCTCCATCCTCGTTAGGTAGATATTCCAGCGCACAAGATCTCTTTTTCTTAAACTCTCAAAAGTCAACTCTCTTGACCGCTCTTCTTGTATGGCTTCCAAAAAGCTATCATGATTACTGGTTTGCGATGATGTTAAGTCAGCATCAAAAGGCGAGCTTATTGTTGTCGATGCAGTCGCCCCAGTTCCAGCTCCGCCAGAAAAACTTACTGTTGGAGCAGATGTATACTTAGTACCTTCATTAACGATTGCTATTCCAGTTACTTTTCCGCCTGCTACAATTGCAGTTGCAGTTGCCCCCGAACCGCCACCACCTGTTAAGGTTACAGTTGGAGCAGTAGCATAACCCGAGCCAACATTACCAAGCGCGATTGTTTTTACCACATCCCCCTTATCATATTTACCATAAGCCCTTCGTCTAACCTGATTTACGGCATCAATAGCTTCTTGAGTAGGGCCATTTATTTCATTTTCAGCCTCTGCAAACATCAGTAACACATCCGAATACCTTAACAAAGGAAAGTTGATGCCACCACCCTCTTTCGCTAAAGGTTTAGTGATTTCATACTCTCTTCTCCACTTAGCACTGGTACGTTCGTAAACCTGACTTCCGCCTAGCATTGACTTTGTTGCCGGATTTCCTACAAGTCTATAAGTTGCAATAGACCAATCCCTACGTCTGTCTGGTGAATACTCCTTTTTAATTAATGTTTTTGCAGGCGTAATTGAATCCCGTTGTAAACTTTCATAACGTTTAAACAACCGACCAGTTATACAAGTAAAACCGTAACTATAACCATAATTAGGATCACCAGGGGTAACCACATATTGTATACCGTTGTTGCTCCCATTCCTTCCGATCTCTTTATGAACACCTGTTGCATTTCCCCAAAACTCTACTTCCCAGATGCTTTCTTTTATATCGTATTTATCCTGACACATATTGATAAAAACGTTTGAATAAGAAGGATTTAAAGCATGTTGAAAACCACCTGAAGCACTCATAACCTTTTGAGCCCATTTCTTTGCTTCTGCATACTGCGAGCGATCATTAATCGGATTTCCGGCCATATATAAACATACGCGAGCCAATATTCCTCTTACGGCTGACTGGCTCACTCTTCCAGTGTATCCCAAAGCGTCAATTGATTTCACTAATCCTTCGGCCTGAGTCATGTCAGCAATAATCTGCTGGTAAACTTCCTTGGCAGGTGTGCGTGGTATATAGATCTGAGAAGTGCTATAAACAGTCTTCGTCATTAGCGGGATATCTCCCCAGTTGCTCACCAACATAAAATGATAATAAGCGCGTAAAAACAAAGCCTCTCCCCTAATTGCATCTCTAGCAGCCTTATCCATAACAGGTTTATTAATGTTGTCCAAGAGCATATTGGCCCTATTGATCCCATCATAGAAAGTTCTCCAGGTATCGGCACAAAAAGGATCACCAGCAGAGACCTGATTCACCCGCACGTTATCAGTAATGGTATTTCTTGCAAAAAAACCTTCATCACCATCCAATCCCATTCCCCCAAGCAATTGATCGCCGTAAGTTTTGGTACTGCCCATCACATCATAAACACCGGCTAAAGCAGAATTTAACTGCGCCTCGGTATCATAATAGTTTTCTGGTGATAAGGTATCAACCGGCACTGTATTTAAAAGCTTTTTACATGAAGTAATAATTGTAAAAAACGATATGGCAAAGATTAAAATAATGCGTTTCATAATCTTAAATGTTAAAAGTTTGAGGTGATACCCAGAACAATTGTTCTGGCTTGCGGATAAGCAGAATAGTCAAAGCCTGGTGTGAGTACAGAATTTCTTACAGAAACTTCAGGGTCCATGCCTGAATACTTTGTGAAAGTGGATAAGTTCTGAGCTGTTACAGAGAAACTTAAAGTGCTAAAATTAATCCGTTTCAGATATTTGGCAGGAATACTATAGCCCAATGAAACTGTTTTTAAACGCAAATAAGAACCATCTTCAATTACACGGGATGAATATCGACCAGAAGGACCACCGCCTCCGGTTCTGTAATACATATTGTTGGGATTGTCTATTGTCCAGCGATTTTCATACGTCTTATATTGGTTTAAGTTTACATAACTGGTCCCTTCAAAAATTAACCGGCTTGCATTAAACACATCATTTCCATAAGACCATTGCAGAAATACATTCAGATTAAAACCCTTGTAAGAGAAGTTATTCGTAAATCCACCCGTATGCTTTGGCAGGCCGCTACCGAAAACGGTTTGATCGTCCAAGGTCACATTACCATCCCCATTAATGTCTTTGTATTTAATGTCACCTGGCTTTATGCTTGCACGGCTATTTCCATTTGCCGGAACATCCGCTTTTAAGGTATAAGCGCCCGCTTGCGAAACATCAAAATCATCAAGCTGATAATTTCCATCCCATAAAAAACCATAAAAATTCCCAGCAGGCTTTCCTACTTCAGTTTTATAAAGATTTGAACTGGCATAAGGTCCTTCCCAAACAATAGTACTATACATCGGCTGATCGGCTCTTGTTAAAGCCAGCACTTTATTTCTGTTGAAACTGATATTAAAGTTACTCTCCCACTTAAATTTACCGCTATTGATGTTGACAGAATTTATGGTGATTTCAAGTCCCTGATTCTGCAATTTTCCTACATTTTCATAGACGGTACTATAGCCCGAATAATAAGGCATATCCGCATTAAGCAATAAATCTCTTGTTGTTTTACGGTACACATCTGCCGTTAAAGTCAACCTGCCTTTAAAAAGCGATAAATCATAACCAATATCTGCCTGTGCGGTGGTTTCCCATTTTAAATCAGCATTTCCCAAACCCGATATAACTACTCCTTGTGTTGGAATCCCATCCTTAAATGAGTAAGCAGCATTATTTGTTGGCGTAAGGAAAGGAAGATAAGCAAAATCAGGAATACGGTTGTTACCGGTTTCCCCGTAACTTATCCGAAGTTTTGCATCGGATACGAATTTTAGGTTTTTCATAAAGGGCTCACTACTCATGCGCCATGCAATTGCACCAGAAGGAAAATATCCCCACCTATTTTTTGGACTAAACTTTGAAGATCCATCGGATCTATAAGCTGCAGTGAAAAGGTATTTTGATTTGTAGCTGTAATTTGTTCTGAACAAAAATGATGCGATTGCAGAAGAAGAAGCCGGAGAGGTCACAATCTGAGGCGTACCCTGACTTAATCCATTTATGCCCAATTCTTCATTTGGTACTTTAATAGAAGTAAACCCTCCGCCTGTTAAGGAAGTCCCCTGCATACTAAAACCTCCAACAAAATCAATTTTATGGTTCTTTTCGATTGTCGTTTTATAGGTTAATGTATTTTCATTAGACCATATATTAAGATCTGAATAATTCTTACTCCCAAACTGCCCCCTTACGTTCCCTGGGTTGGAATTGTTTCCCAGGATAGTTTTAGAATTAGAAAAGGCTTCAGATTTTACGTTGGTGTTATTTAATCCTCCGGTAACCTTTAGTGTCAGGTTCCTAACGATCTCGTAAGTAGCATACACATTGGTAAGTACATTGGTATTGAAACCCTTGGTGTATTGGTTGGTTGCAGATACCACAGGATTTACCCTAAAATCTGCAGCAGGATTCACATCAGTATCTACAGTCCCGTTCTGCAAGTCATCCAAAGTATAATTAGGATCGCCCGTTAATGGTCTATATCCCCATGCAGAAAACAACAGATAAGCCGTTGCTGCACTACCCCCAGCTGTAGCCACTGGCATACCATTCCTGCTGTTATGACTATAGTTGATACTTACGCCTAGATTGATTTTTTTATTCACTTCCTGAATCAGGGATAAGCTTCCCTGGTAACGTTTATTACCCGAATTGAGCACTACAGCCTTTCCATCAAACAAGGAAGCAGAAACTGAGTATCTGGTTTGTTTAGAGCCGCCCCTTATGGCCAGACTTTGAATATTGGTGGTACCCGTTCTAAAGACCTTATCCTGCCAGTTTATTATTGGTGCATTTGAATAAGAGTCTAATGTTCGACCGTTTGTCAAGTAATCGACACCATTGCCTCTTTCTATTTGATACTTAACAAACTCATATCCGTTCATTACATCAACTGTTTTAGGGATTTTTTGAAAACCATATGATCCGTTATAACTGATCACCGGTTTTCCTATTTTCCCTTTTTTGGTTTCGATTACCACTACACCATTGGCGCCCCTAGATCCATAAATTGAAGTTGAGGATGCATCTTTAAGTACATTGATGGATTCAATATCATTGATATTGAGTGATCCGGCATTGAAATTTTCAATTGGGAATCCATCTACCACATATAGCGGTGATGCACTTTGCGTTAGTGATCCACTTCCCCGAATGACAATATTGATTCCTTCTGCACCGGGTTGACCATCATTTGAAGAGACTTGTACCCCAGCTAACCTTCCAGCTAATGCCTGGTCAAAAGAAGCTACTGGTGCCTTTTCCAAGTCCTTCATATTTACTTGTCCAACAGCACCAGTTAAATCTTTTTGCTTAACTGATCCATAACCGATCACCACCACTTCATTCAAATTGCCTAATTCTTCTTTAAGCTTGACATCAATCTCTTTGCGGTTTCCAACTGATCTTTCCTGGGTAAAGAAACCAACAAACGAGAAGACCAAAGTTGCTGATGCAGCTGGTACGGTAATTTTATACACACCGGCATTATTTGTTAAAACCACTGTAGTGGTTCCCTTTACTTTAACACTAACACCCGAAATTGGAACTCCCATTTCGTCGGTTACTTTTCCTGTAATGCTTATGTTCTGTCGAATATTGTTTTGTCCAGCGCTTTGCCAATTGGTAGCAGCTGAAGCTTCCAACAATAATGGCAGTAATAAAAGACAGAATATTGGGATATACCGCGTGGTTTTATACATTTTAAGGTTTATTTTTGGTTTATACTTGGTTGATAAGAACTAGTTGAGCATCAATTCTGTCAATAAGATATAGTTGGTGTCTCGGTTTTTTGGGGATTAAATAATTGAGGCATCCATACTTTATAAAAGGACGCTACCGGCCCATTCCCTGCCGATGCATAATCACATAATGCAACAGTCACAGTGCCCTGAGGCTTCTCTGTATAGGATTCCGGAATAAAGTGCGCCTTAAAACTCATTAGATATTCTTCTGGTTTAGCAGGCAATCTGGTCAGTTCAATATACCCCTTAGCATCAGCTACAGGTTTTAAAACAGCCTCCAAACCGGCACCTTCAAATCTTGAATCTCTGGCCAATACAATTGGCCCCCGCATAATGGCCATACTTTTAACGATACTGCCGGTTTCTACGACCCTACCACGCATGTCTAATTCCAAAGAAATTTGATCTCCCAATTTCCAGACACGATTGATCCGAGCCGCCTGACCTGGTATCAGGTCTGTGAGCTCTTCACCATTTACGCTTAGTTTCGTTAACTTACTCCATGCAGGAATACGCAAGTGAACATCAAAGGCTTCCGGCTTGGCGATATTCAATCCTATTTTAATAGCGCCAGACAGCGGATAATCTGTACTTTGAACAACTAAAATCCGTTGATTTTTAGGACTCTTTACGATGTAATTGCCCTCTGCAAAATAATTAATCTGCAATCCTTCATTTCGTTCCATAACCATATATGATGGTAAATTAAACAGCCCTCTAGGCCCACTCGCATCGCAACAGTTTAAGCCCATTCCGCATTGTTCGTTTCCGCTAAGTCGCTGGCCATTCAAAGGCGTATACTTGGCCCAAACAGCCCCCTTTGAACTCATTGCCCCCAATAAGGCATTGTAATAGGCTGTTTCAACTACATCGGCGTACTTGGTTTCGCCAGTAAGCCTTAGTAACTGATTGGATAATTTTAGCCAGGTTACCGCAACACAGGTTTCCTGGTAATGATGAACAGGTGTATTTTGGTACTCCTTACCTTTAAACCACATCTCTGTAGAAGCACCAGATCCCGCGATATTAATTTCTGTGTTTCGGATGTTTTCCCAGGTGTTTTCCACAGCTTGTTTATAAACTGCTTTTCCTGTTAAGCGGTAAAGCTCCAATAAACCTTCATAGCAGGACATCATCTCATAAGCTTTTTGTCCCTGCTCGGCACTATACCAGCTTTTTGGTTTAGGAAAGCGTTCGCTTACATTTATTTTAGACTTACTTAATAATTGGGGGCCTTCTGGTGTTTCCCATTGTCTCACGATCTCTTCTGCAAAATCAAGATATTTTTTGTTGTTGGTATATTGATACAATAAGCAGATAGGCTCGAGCACAGAGGATGCTGCCATCCCTCTGTAACTACCTTTAGTCACGATAATCCCATCTTGTTTTTTAAGATCACTTATCAGATTATCTGCTGCACGTACCGCAGCTGATAACATTTTTTTGTTTTTAGTAAGGTCATAATAAGCAAGCAAGCCCAGCATACAATACTTTCTTCCCCAAATATCCCAGCGTTGTAAACGGTTAGCTTCGGCATAATTACCTATATACCCATCTGGAGTCTGCGTGGCCATTAAACCGTTAACCGCATCATCAAGTACTTTCTTCAAACGAGGATCTGGATGGTATTTATAGGCCAACACTGCTGATGTAAACCATTTCCCCCAAAACTCACTCTGCCAGTAAAGGGTTTCTGTCCTGTTTTCCAATTTAAAAGGCTCTATAAGTCGCTGGACATCTTGCGCCAAAATGCGATTGTTTAATGAGCCATCCAGTTGATCCGCCAGATAGCCTTTCAAATGAACTTCCGATGAAGGACGTAAGCCATCATTTATCGCCATCTTAGCAGAAGATTGGGCAAATAACTGTCCATCCAAAATCATCAATGGAACAAATATGATATACCACATTTTTTTTGTAATCCTATCCATGAGCCAATAGATTAGCATTTATTTTAAGCCGTTTTTAATACCGATTAACAAAGAGTCTTTTAATACTTTTGAAGGTGTTAACCAAGCCCCTTCGCCATACTCATTCCATGCATAGATCAACGCAATTCGCTCTTTAGTGATTTCTGCAGGATTGTCATCCATAAATTTCCTTACCGCTTTAACCGAGGACTCCACAGTTTTTTGAGAATATCCGGTGTAACCTGGAGAATGTTTATACTGAATTGGCCAGGCTCTAGGGTCCCAATTCGAAGTTATGGTAGGGATCAATGGCAATGGTGATTTTTTAAGGGCATTCCAGGTTCGTACACTTCCAGCTTCTAAGCTATCAATGGATACACTAGTTTTATTTTTTTGGTAACCAGTTTCGTGGTAGTTATATCCCGTGGCTACATCAAAGCCACATTCTGCCACCAATTGACTTATTTTGGCATCTGGATATTGGCAAATAGCCACAGTAACGCCTGTTAAGCCATTTTCTTTGGCCATTGCCCTAAACTCTTTCAGCGCTGCATTTACTTTGGCGCTTGATCCAAAGCTTTTAATCAGACTATTGGTGCTGATAAAAGTCAGCATAGGGGATCCATTAACCTTTAAATAAAGTGGATTTTTGAATAGCTCGATCCAGTACTTACATAGATAATTCCAATTTTGAGGACCAACAATGTAATTGTCGTGATTTGCCACCAACAAATTATACTTTAGCTTTCCTTTGTTTTTTGCCTTTAAATAAAAAGCAAGGGCACGATTTCTTGGATTTCCCTGGAACTCATCAATGGTGGTAAAGTACCAGCAAAAACTAAAAAAGGAGATCCCTGATTTAACGGCCAGATCCATCTGTTGTTCTACCACTTTTTGCTTACTGGTAAGCCATCCCCATATTGGTTTACGCTCTGGAAAATCATGCTCCAATTCTGGTGTCAGATGACTGGTTAGTCCAGCCCAACCATCAAAATAATAAGCCCCCAAAGAAATAGATGCCCTTGATGTAGGGCCATATATTTCGCCCCATATTTTATCTGCTATAGCTTTCATCCCTTTATCAGACGGATGGGCACCTACGCCCCTATCCTTAAACAGATGGTATGCCATATTGGTAGAGTCCTTTGACAATTCACTTAGATTCACAAACTGATCGCCTCTGGCCGTACTTACAGCTTGAATATCCTGTGCTACAAGCTCTTTTTTCCAGAAAGATGAAGCATGAAGAATTTTAGCCTTCGGGTTATTGGAAGTTAAATAATTGATCAGTCCATCATAGTGCTTTTTAAAGTCCTGTGTTTTTAATGTTTTTGGTTCTATATTCTCACCCAGCCTAAGGATAATCAGCTCTGCCTTTAATTGTCTTAAAGCATCTAATTGTGACAAATCATAGTTCCAGAATGCCCGCTCATAATCTGCGATATTTTTAAACTGAACAGAAATATTAGGATTAATAGCTTTGAACTTTGTAATCAGCAAGTGCACATAGTCACTATCTTTTGCCGAAGCTGCCATTCCCCAATCCCCGTTCCAACCGATTTGAGGTTTAGGACCGTGCCTGGTAATGCTATTGCCTAGAATTAATACGTTTTTATATTTTTCTATCGCATTCTTTTGCGCAAACACAGCGTTTGCGCAGAAGAAAACGCCGTACATCAGCAGGAGCGAAAAGATTCGTTTCGTTAATATCGTTTTCATATAAAACCTGCTATTTAGCATTTACAGGTATGTTATCTTTTTCTAACCAGGCAAAGGCGCACCACAACACTGGAGCCTGACCATGCAAATCACCCGTATTTCTTTTTCTGTCTAAGTAGTACTGTTTATCATTTTTCTTATTTGTTCCTTCACAAACATTCATTACATCTCCTTTGGCATCAATCTGATCAACCAAAGCTGTCCAGCCATTTTTTGCCGACAACAAATATTTAGGATCTTTTAACCAGCCATTTTTCACACCTGTAATCATTGCATAAGCAAACATTCCGGTTGAAGAAGACTCTGCCCATGAATTGGAGTCATCAACCAATTGTCCCCACATTCCATTTGCAGACTGGTATTTAAGTAAAGATTTCATCATCGTTTGGTATCCCTTAAGAATTGCAGGTCTTTCTGGATTACTTAAAGGCAGTGATTTCAATAATTCTGTCATACCAGCAGCCATCCAACCATTACCTCTACCCCAATAAAATGGCACGTCTGGTGCATGATAAAACAATCCATTCTTTTGCTGAAGCTCATCTAAATAAAACACCATTTCCTTTGCCGCACGGTTGATGTATACCGGATTTCCGGTAGCTCTGTAGGCTTGAACCTGCAACATGGTAATCATATACATATCGTCTATCCAAAGGCGTGTTTGCCAAGAGTGCCCTAGTTTTACGTAATTACTAACCGTATCTGTTAGCTTCATACCCGCAGGTACAGCCCATTGATTGTATGCAAAAACCTTCCCTTTGTTTAGGTACTTCTCTTCTTTTGTTTGCATATATAGCTCTAATATCAAAGCCCCAAATACAGAATGATCGACGTTATCATATAAAGGGATCAGCTTTTTATCTTCAGCATAAAAGGGTTGATATTTTGCAACCAGTTTATCTTTCATGGCTGTATTTCCACTTAGTTCGGCAAACTTAAGTGCGCCATACCAGGTACACACTTCCGAATAGGCAATGGATTTACCATACAACACATGGGCAGATTCTATAAATCTGTTGCCCACCTTATTACCAACATTAGTCGGATCGTACTTAGCAGGAAATTTTTCAGTTGTTTGTGCCATTGCACTATTTTGCAGCAAGGCAAAAATGATGAGCAGGCCGTAAAAATTTAGAAATCTTTTCATAATTTATATTTTAATTTTTAACCATTAATTCTTTTCAGGAATCCACTGTAACACAGATAAATTTTGCGGCGCCACTGATACCCGCCCATCATTATCCTTTTGCTGAACCTGCTGTAACAGCAGGTTTAATACTTGCTTACTTTCCCACAAAGTGGTGTCATAAGTTGGCTCCCAGGAGCCTAAACTTGAAGAATGGAGGTCCTTGCATACCCATATAGGCTTGTCTATATTCTTACACACTGCAATAGAAGCTTTACTTCCTCTTTCTTCATCTCTAAACACAATCCCCACTGAAACCTGCTTGTCCTTTTTCCAGGCGATCACCTGGGGTCTCGATATGGGAATGCCTTTGGTTCCACCACCACTTAACAAAAAGTTACTTTTCCTAAAGCCAAGGTTTAAATTTATCCAGTGCTTATTTTTTAAATAAAGCAGGTGATACTGAGGTGCAGTATCGCTCTTCTCTTTCCAATAGGTTGAAATGTAAGGGTTCCCATCCTGATCAATCGTCATAGAGGTTTGATTAATCAGCTCACTATTTTGAGGAATCTTGATTACATATTCAGCGGTTGACTCTTTAATAGGTAGTACATATTTTTCTCCATTTGATTTTGTCCAGGTTAATCCGCCATCCAAAGATTTTGCATAACAGATATCATGGTTCGATGCCGCATCTGGACTTTCACGCCAGGTCCAGGATAAATGAATGACCCCTTTCTTGTCTACCACAATTTGCCAGTAAGGGTTTCTTAAATTCTCGCCATCAATAAAGGAATTTTGAACCTGAGTCCATTTTTTTGTTTTTAAAGCGTAACGGTTCAGTATAATGTTTCCATTCCCAGACTCTCCATCACGAAAGAAAAACAGCAGATCACCATCAGGGAGTTTATAGAACTCCGGATAAGTAACCTTATCCTCATGTATCCCGGTCATCTTGATCTTATCAGATAGTTGTAGCGATCCGGGTGCTACACTCTGACAATAATTTAGTGCAGTAAGATGCTTCCCATAACTATGATGATCCCAGGCGACATGTAGGTAGCCATTTCCATCAACCATAATGCTGATGGAATTGTGTGCGTCAAAAACATCCCCCTTATACTGCGTTCTTGATATTTCCCATTTAGTACTGTTCAACTTTCGTCGGCCCAGCACAACGCAATGAGCGCTATCGTAGTAAGCGGTATACTGCATCCCCTGATGAGTTACCAGTGAATTCTTCCTAAATGAGACCACATTAATTGAATTATTTGCCCAACCTTCGCCTATAACAGAGATCTTAACAGGGGTTTTAAGCTGTGCAAATCCAACTGTTGCCATTAAAAGGAATACGGGGATGATTTTATAGACTCTCATATTAAAAATACCCGCCCTTTTCGCTGATTTCCTGAATCGTTTGTCCTTCTTTTACCCAGCCAAATATTTTCTTTTCATTTTCTATGATTTCCTCAGCCCGTAGCAAAACGTCATAAGCAATGTCTCTTGGAACGACTAATACGCCATCAATATCTCCCATTACCACATCACCCGGTTTAATGGTTACCGAACCAATCTGAAGCGTTACCTGGTAATGTGTAATTAAACACCTGCCTAAACTACCGTTAGAGATCCGGTATTTATAAAACACAGGAAAATCAGCTTCCAGGATCTGGTGGGTATCACGGATCCCACCGTCAATACAAGCGGCCTTTACTTTCTTACCTTTTGCGGTGGCTGTCATTACCCCACCCCATAAGGTAGCATTTTCATCTTTAGTGGTATCCCAAACCACAAAAGCATCCTCATGCATCTCGTCCAACATCTGCACCCTAAACTCCATTTCTCCTTTTATCATAGCATTAGGGGCACTTTTTACGGTAAAGGCAATACCAGCTATAGTCCGGTATTCTCGTAGTGGAACTAAATGCCCTGGTAAAGCCTGATTAATCAGACAAAATTCCCGCATAACGTCATTGATTGCACCGGTATATAATTGCTCATAGCGGTGCAACAATTCCTTTTCTGGAATTGGGAAACTTGCCTCTGATTTACCTTCTCTGGTTTCGATCAATTTTTCTAAATTCATCATACCAATTTCTTTCTTATACTGATCTGTACTCATATTACGTTAATTATTATTACTGTTATCTTGTTAATTATCAACTATTTTCTTTCAAAGCTCACATGAAGCAAGAGCCCTTTTTCCGCTTCAGTGACGATCAAATCATACCTTCCAAATGGATCAAATGCACAATTGGTAGGATTTTGACCAGGTAGAGTGATCGCGTCGATTACCGCTCCACCTGCATTTGCTATTCTTATTTCAGCAGTACCATATACTGCTGTATAAAGATTCCCTTGCTGATCGAAAGCCATCCCATCAGGCCCCCCAGGACCTGCGGGGCCACCGACATTACACCAAACCTGGCCATTAAGCCATTCACAATTTTGAGAGTCCCAGTCTCCTTTCCACAATTGATGTGCATAAGTTTCGGCAAAGACGAGACTTTTACCATCGTTTGTAAAGGCCAGACCATTTGGGAAGTACTTATTTTCAATAATCTTTTTTACAGAGTTATCCCGCTTCAATACACAGATATAGCCTGTTGGCTCCGTCCTTGAATTGCCCGGACAGGTAAATAATAGATTACCATTTTGATCAAATGCCAAGTCATTTGGCTGCGCCAACACTTCTCCATCGACACGATTAGCAAGCACTTCTGTTTTCAGCTGATAAGGATCAAACTTTCTGATTGCATTCTCAGCGGCATCACAAAACCAGATCATTCCTTGCCTATCAATGGCAATACCATTAGGTTTTCCTCCTACCTGAAAGCGTTCCAGTTTTCCATCCAGGTACCGCAGCAGGCTTTCACCCTTTAATTCCACGGCCCATAAACTTCCATCAGGTGCAAATGCTGGCCCTTCCGGAAAGTTTAATCCATCAGCTATAGTCTCTATTTTAACTTTCATAAGCCATTGCATTTTGTCTGTCTGTTTTAAAGAAGAACAGAACAGCAGTTAATAGAAAAGCCGCACCTAAAAAGTAACTTACCCATAACCATGATAAACCTGTGGACAAGCCTAATGTGGGTTTCAGTACGCCTAAAAGCAATGGAGCAAAAGCACCTACTAAAAACGCGCACATGAGCATAAAACCTGATGAAGATGACCTGATGGCTGGTTTAACAACTTCATATAATGAAGCGAAAATATTTGAGTCATATATCCCTCTAAAAATGCCGAAAAAGAAAAGTGCCAGGTAGGTAGCAAATGGTGTAGTTCCCATGCCTATCCAATAGATAAAAGGTACCGCGCCTAGCATCGCAACAGCCTGTACGACCAAGCGATTGCCTGGATTTATTCTGGAAACTTTGTCTGACACCAAGCCGCCTATCAGCACACCTATAAAAGCACCAATATGATGGTAAAACATAGAAGAGAAACCAGCGGCGACAAGTGACAGGTTAAACTTTTCGACCAATAAGGAGGGCATCCAGGTCAGATAGGCTACGTTTACAAAAACCATACAAGCAAATGCTGATGTAAGCAACACTACAGTAGGATTTTTGGCCATTATTTTTGCAGATTCAACTACGTTAACCTTTTCTTGTGCCTGGGCTGGTACATCTTTTCTTAATTTAAAGAAAGACACAATAGCCACTAAAATTCCGAAACCACCAAATAAATAAAATGCATTGCGCCAGCCATAATGCTGGCCAATATATCCGGCAATAACCCCGCTCAAAATAATACCAAAGTAAACTGCACTTTGATGAATAGAGAGCGCCAATGACCTTCTTTTTTGATGCTCTTCACCAATAAGCGCATTGGCAGCTGGCGCATAAAAAGCTTCACCCCCGCCTGTTGCAATGCCTCGGAATAAAACAAACTGAGCAACAGTAGTACTGATCCCGGTAAGCAATGTAGAAACACTCCAAAATAAAAGGCTAAACACAATGATGTTCTTCCGGACCAACCTATCGCCCACAATGCCCGCTATGGGAACAAATAAACCATAAGTCCAAACCAGCGAAGATGCAATCAGTCCAAGCTCGGCGTCGCTTAAATTCAAGTCCGCTTTAATTAAGGGCAGCACCACACTAAATATCTGTCTATCGGCAGAATTAAGGAAAAATGCAGTCCACAGTAAAGCCAGCATTAACCACTTGTAATTTTTGGAGGTATTTAAGGGATCGGCTATTTGGTTATTCATATTTTATACTTAAGCACAGTTATTAAAGATTTGCAGCCACTACTTTTGCATTCCAGGCCTGCACTGTAACGGTTGCATTGTTCTTCTGCTCACGCCAGTTTACATTCATCGTTATTTCTACGGTCTTGCCTGGTTCTATCCACATATAGTTATCACTGGCATAAAAAGCTCTTTTTACTCCTGATATATCTACTTTTGTCATAAAAGCAGGAATAGATCCTTCATTTTTAACCGTTAACGTAATCTCACTTTCATCGCCAGAGATGACTTTATTCGCCTTTACTTTTAGTGATAAGCTGGTATTTGTTTTAGCAACAGACGGTTTTAACCAAGGTCCTTTATCTAGGGTTATCCATGGAATCGGTTCATTCACATACTGATCATGAAAAGCTTTGTCCTCCATTTTCACCAGACAACGTGGATAGTAATAAGCACTGGAAACGACTTTGCCATTCTTATCTGTTAACTCTGTTAAAAGGAACAGGTATTTATCTTTGTAGTTAGCTGGAATATCGAACTTGCCAAATGAAGCGTTGTTTACCGAAGGACCAGTAGCGATGTTTATAGGTAGTGTTTTTTTAGATAGCTGCTTAAAACTGTCATCATATACCGTAACCGTTGCTTTATATCCCTGTTGCTTAGCAAATAGTGAATTTGTAACCTGCACATCCAAAGGAATGCTTTCTCCTGGAGCCCAAAGTAAACGCTCAATATCTAAAGCAATATGTGTTGGTTCATAAGTCCTTTTCAGAAAATAATAAGGAGCATTCGCCTGTCCAAACCAGTCCATCATTTGAATGGCAATTGCCGTCCAATGTCTTTTAAAAACCCATGGCATTAAGCCTGTTGTTACTGGATAGCTACCTTGCACCTTTTCTGAAAGTACCTGATAAAATTCTCCGGCACCAATCTGTGTAGCCTCTGATATGGACTCTAGTGTAGGGTCATTCATGTTGTCAATGTGCGATGCGCGACTTAACATACGTGGTACACGACTGGGTTTGTATTCCGTAAAATGATGTATAAATTCAGTATGCCCCGGTCTAAACGATTTTTCCCACATCGTACCCAGGTTAACAAATTCCTTCTCGTTTACCACTTCTCTAAACAAACTTGCTTCGGGCATACTGTGCATTCCGGTTTCAGAAATCCAGGCTTCTTTACCATAGCTACGTCTATACCAGGATGGGTCCATATCCGGATAAGTGTGAATGCTACCCCCATCTGGAGTAGTACGCACAAACATGCGACTGCCATCGAAGGTCTTAATATTTCGCTCCCAGATACCCATGGTAGTGGCATTACCTAAGGAGTAAGGATTAAATTCATTTCCACCACACCAGATCACCAATGAAGGGTTATTGCGCAGTCTACATATGTTCTGCACTACTTGTGCCTCCCAAATGTCTTGTGGGTAATCAGGGGTATCCTGGTTTCCAATAGGAAAATCCTGCCAAACCATAATCCCCATTTCATTACATAATTTATAAAACGTATCTGTTTCAATCAGGCCACCACCCCATATTCTAATAAGCTGTACGCCCATTTTCTTGGCTGCAGACAATGTCCAGCGGTAACGTTTTTCTGAGGCATCCAGCAAAATATCCTGAGGCGTAAAATTCATGCCTTTCACAAATATTTTCTTCCCATTTACCACAAATTGCCAGTTTTCAAAACGATCTCCCGTTCTTGGGCCCGCACTTGCTACCCGTTCAATAACACGTATTCCATAATCAAAAGAAGTTTTGTCAACCACTTTTCCACTTCTGATCAATGAGATTTTCACATGGTATAAGTTTGGATCTCCTAAGCCAGTTGGATTCCAAAGCTTTGGATTTGGCAGATCGATATCATCTTCTACCCAATTTCGGCCTTCATAGGTTTGAACAGAAATGAGCTTGTCAAATACTTTATTACTACCTGAATAAAACGCTACATTAACCTTAAGCGCTTCTTTTGATGGGACAAAAGGCATTCCCTTTTCATAGGGATGACGGAGTTGTGCATTCTTCCATGGGTGCAGACTTTGCTTCATGGAATTGCTATTGATAAACAATTCTGTTGATAAGTGCAGCTTTGCAACATTACCAGTAATCGCTTTTGTGACCAGGTATGGTCTTTCGATATGAACCTTAGGTACAACCTCCAATCTCACGCCCTGCCAGAGTCCCATCGCAAAAAAGGTTTCACCACCCAATCCACCGGATATTGTCCAAGGCTTTATGATGCGTCCACTGTTCCATGGATCATATCCTTTCCGCTTGCTCATGTCTTTAGCGTTATTGCTATCGAGCGGTATGATATCAAAGTCGGTGGCTTTGTTTCCCCAGTTTCCGGCACGTAGTTCAACTATAATTTCATTGTTACCACCATAATTTAAGTAATCACTGATCTCCGCATTTGGTCCGCCAAACATACCTTCATGTACACCGACCAATTTTTGGTTAACCCAGACTTTTGTAAAGTAATCTGCCCCATCAAAGCAAAGGAAACTGTAATTGCCTTTTGCAGTTTGTGGCAAATCAAAGCTCTTTTTATAGTACCATACCTTCTCATCAACGAATTTATAGTAGTCAGAGTTCTTGTTGTAATATGGATGAGGGAACTTCCCTGCTTTATATAATGACCATTGAACGGAATTAGGGACCGTTGTTTCAAAAGGATCTTTTTGATTAACCAGCTCTTTAAGATCGACTACTGGTTTATCCATATGGGACAATTCCCATTTACCCGTCAAATCAATATGTTGGGCATCCGCTCTTGGCTGAATATACCAAGGCTGCCCAAGGTTTTGAGCCTTTACCAATCCGGTACACATTGCCAACTGGATAAACAGGATCCACATGAACGTTGGGATTTTCAATGCATCCATAATTCCTTTGATATAGCCAATCCCAAATAAGCTTCCATTTACCGTATAGCCATGTTGCGTATTGTCATCTCCGGCCATAGATGGCACATGATCTGACCGCAACGGGCCAGTAAATCCAATATCTCTATAGGCCTTAAACATTTCAGGCATATCTGTTGGGCCATCGTCATGAAAGGTTTCCTTAAAGTTTTCGCTATTCCCTTCAACATCACGGATGTGGACAAAGAATATTTTCTGACGCTGGCCAAACTCAGCGATCAGGGCTTTCACATCTTCGCCCATTGTGGTATAGGTACCTTGGCAAAAAGTAAGCCCATGGGCATCACTATCAGACAAAGACAATGCTTTACGGATCCCATCTGCGTTCTTAAAAATTCGGCTGATGCCTCTTAATGGTGAAACCGGTGGATCATCAGGATGCAATGCCATTTTTACCCCAGCCTTTTCTGCAGCAGGTAAAACCCTTTCCAAAAACCATGCATAGTTTGCCCAAATTTCACTTTCACTAATCGGACCAATATCAGTTAAAGGCAATTGCTGCGCAGTTTCCATATCGAAACCATTTACTAGGGCGCCACCTCTCGCTTCAATAGTCGTATGGGTTCTGAACCAGCCAATTCCCGCCATAAAATTATAGCAAAGCAAAGGGATGTTAAGTCTACCCATATTTTCAAGCATCTGGCAATAACGTTGGATATCCTCTTCTCTTCCTGGTAATCCGAGTTTAATCCGGTCCATGTTAAACTGATCTCCCTCCATCCCAATCAGCTCAAAACCGTTATCCTTAAAAATCTGTTTTGATGCAGCCAATGATTCGTAATCCCATGGTGGCAAACTGCCGGTTAGCTCGGGAGCCAATTTGGCAATGGCGTATTTAACACCCATTTGCCTGCTTAACGCCCACTTCTGATCAGGCTTATTTCCGAAAAACAAAAAAGACAATTGCATGCTTTATATTTTAATACTGTAGTACTTTAATTATTGTAGGACTGTGATTTTAAAAAACCTTGCTGAAGTTGCCAGCCCCCATCTATTTTAATGGTGGCCCCCGTCATATAACTTCCCGAGGCCAGGAGATCGGCAACCATGCTCGCGATCTCCTGAGGGCGACCTAACCTGCCCAACGGGATATGATCATTTACCAATTTTAGTTTTTCTGGATCCTGCCATACCGGAGCGTTCATATCTGTTTCGATGGCACCAACAGCAATGGTATTTACTTTGATTTGATGTGGAGCTAATTCTAAAGCAACGCCTTTCATTAAAGTCTCTAAAGCGCCTTTAGTAGCACCGTAAACACTTAAGCCAAGTCCCGGTTGAATTGCATTGATAGAGGTAATGGTATAAATACTTCCCTCAGTTTGGTTCAACACCATTTGTTTGGCCACTGTTTGAGTTAAAAAAAGGGTTCCTTTAAAATTAATATTGGTGAAATGATCTACATCTGCCATAGTGGTATCCAAAAAGTGTTTTTTGTAGGATACCCCCGCATTGTTTACCAAAAAATCAATTCCATCCATTACTTCCCAGGCATCCATTCCTAGCTTAATTGCCTGCTCTGCATGATTTAGATCAGCTTGTAACACGTGTGCCAGTCCACCATTTTTTAAAATTGCATCAGCCACTTCAGAGGCTTCCGTCGGGTTCTGATTATAATGGATCACCACCTCAGCACCTTCCTGAGCCAGTTGCAATGCTATCGCCTTCCCTATGCCTCTCGACGAGCCGGTAACCAATGCCTTTTTTCCTTGCAGTCTTTTCATCATCGTAATTTTATCTATCTTCTTAATTACCAATTAAGATATATTAATAACCCGGGTTCTGATCCTTAACCGGATCTAAAGCTTTGTTAAATCCTAGTTCAGAAACAGGTATTGGCCACCAATAATGCTTAGCTGCGATCACCTTTCCTTTTGTTGCCAATATGATTTCTGCAGCTTTCCCTGTGCGTTTAAGCTCCAACCAGCGCTTACCTTCATACTGAAATTCGTAGCCACGCTCCTTTATGATGAGATCAAGAAATGTAGTCGCATTATAATCGGCTACCTTAAAGTCAACCGTAGAAGGCAATAGGGGATTTTTTCCGTATGCCCTACGATGAACTTTGTTTAGTGCTTCCATCGATGCAGCAGATGGTCCATTCTCGGCACGACTAGCGGCTTCAGCATAAATTAACAATAGATCTGCATAACGATACCAAGGCATATCATTTCCATGGCCGCTTTGTGAGGTAGCTAAGGGGTCTATAAATTTCTTATTGAGCAATGAATTTCCATCCAAACCAATATTGTAAGGATACCAAAGTCCTTTACGGAAATCGTTATTGTCCCAGTTCTTGTAAACAGGATTAACCGTTTCACTATGGAGACCATAAAAGCCGCCTGCACCACTGAACTTAGTGCCTGGATGGTTCAAAAACATCACAAAGTAATTACCGAACAGATTTTGCCTGGTAAATTTTATATAGAATATTTCCTCTGATGTAGTTACCACTGCTGGACCAAATATATTTTGCAGGTCATCAGTAGAGCTAATCGGAACTAAAGCGAATTTATCACTTAATATCACCTCGTTAGCCTTATCTCTAGCCTCAGGGTATTTCCCTAATTGTAAATAAACATCGGCAAGCAAAGTCTTGGCAGACCACTTGGTTGGGCGACCAACTTGAGGCTGTGTTATTGGCAAATTGGCTTCTGCATCCAGCAAATCGGCAAGGATTAGCTTGTAAACGTCATCTGCTGTATTTCTTTTAACATCAACAACGGTCATATTTGCTTCTGTACGAATAGGTACACCGCCCCAGTTTCTTACCAGGAAGAAATAGTTGAAGGCTCGTAAAAATTTAGCCTCGCCAACATTGGTATTGATATCAGCCTGACTGATCTCCTTACCATTAGGTGCATTTTTAATTACAAAATTGGCATTTCTGATACTCAGATAAAACAAGTCCCACATTGAACCTACACGCGTAATATTGGTTGAGTTTAATCCCTGAAAATCATTTAAAGAAGCATAGCTTCCACGGCCCAATCCATAATCTACATAGCAATCTACTTGAGCGATGTAGGTAACCAATCCATTGATATCTCTAAATGGGGTATAAATAGCATTTACAGCGCCCTGCACCTCTGCTGCTGTGTTGTAAAATTTCTCTGCCGCCAGGGATTTAGGATCTTCTATCAGCTGTTTTTGGCAAGAAGAAAAAAGAAGCAGAAGAATTAAATATTTGAGATTTTTCATGTCTTTATAATTAAGATTATATGTCCATATGTGATTAAAATCCAGCTCTAATGCCTACGTTATAAGTTTTTGCATTTGGATAACTGTAATAGTCAAATCCTTGAGCTGTGGAGTTAGCACCCCCTCTGGAGTTAATCTCGGGATCCCAACCTGAATATTTAGTAAAGGTTAATATGTTTTGTGCGCTTACATAGATTTGTAATCTTTTGGCCCAACTGATGTTAAGATGTTGAACCGGTAGATTATAGGCCAACTGAATATTTTTTAGACGCAAATAAGCACCGTTTTCCACAAAGCGATTGGATGCTGTAGCTGAGGTACTGTTGCTGATCACCGGATATTTCGCGTCCGTTTTTGTCGGCGTCCAGTGATTTAAATAAACATCTCTTAGCATGTTTAAACCATAGCCATAATCAACTGTATTGTTGATTGCACTGATATTGAAGATATCGTTACCCTGAGATCCTTGTAAAAAGAAGGTAAACTCAAAGTTTTTGTAACTCATGGTAGAGTTAAAGCCGTAGGTAAAATCTGGATTAGGATTGCCGATATATGTCTTATCGGCTGTGGATATTACACCATCATTGTTTAAATCCTTGTATTTGATTTTGCCTTTATCATCATATCCGTTTTCTACGTAACCATAAAAAATACCGATAGGCTGTCCTTCACGTAGGATATTGGCGTAATCATTAACTGCAGACACATTAAATGCGCCGCCTAATATATCCTGTCCACCATAAAGCTTAACTACTTTATTGCGGTTAAAGGAAATATTGGTATTGATATCCCAACTAAAATTGCCGGAGAAAGGTTTAACATTTAAGGCCAGCTCCAACCCTTTATTACTTACTTCACCAACATTTTGTATGGTGGTTGTAAAGCCCATCGATGATGGTAACTGTACCGTGTTTAATAAATCACGCGTATTTTTGATATAGTAGTCGGCGGTTAGATAAATTTTATTGGTCAATATCCCCACATCTATACCTATATTTTTTTGCTCTGTAGTTTCCCATTTCAAATTACCCGGCAAAACTGTTCCTGGCGCATACGAGGTAAATAAAGCATCCCCAAAAACAGTTTTATTAGACAACAACTGGTTTAATGTAGCATAAGGATTGATGGCCTGACTACCTGTATAGCCCCATCCAAGTCTTAATTTCATATCGGATATAATGGTCGACTCCTTCAGAAAATCTTCGTTAGAAATGCGCCATGCCAAGGCGGCAGAAGGAAAATACCCCCATTTATTACCTTCACTATATTTTGAGGATCCATCGGCACGGAAACTTACTGTAGCTAAATATTTGCTGTCATAAGCATAATTTAAACGCCCCAAATAGGACAATAACGACGATTTAACGTACGATGTACCGGGTATCCCAGGCGTGGTTGCCGAGCCCAGGTCAAAAGTTTCACTGATATCGCTAATATATCCATTACCACTACCAGATAAAGAGGTATTTAAAAAGTCCTGATAGGTGAAGCCTGCAACTGCCGATACACTGTGTTTTTGATTGAATGTTTTATTGTAACTGATCGTATTTTCGCTCAACAAACTGGTAGACTGAGTAGCTGAAACATTAGCACTCCCTTTCGAATTGATAAATTTAAGTGTGGTGTATGCATCGTTACGGTCATCTGCATTTTCTACTCCTCCAGAAATTTTAATACTTAACTCAGGAATCGGTTTATATACGATAGCTCCATTCGACAAAATCCGATTGGAAGTAGTTGAATTACTTTGTTCATTGATATAATTAAGCGGATTTGATAAAACATAAGGGAAACTTGTTGAAATTCCTCTGTAGCTGCCGTCATCATTATATGGATTAAGCGTTGGTGGCGCAGAAATAATAGCAGAAATCAACGACCCGCCCCTATTTCCACCACTACTATTTTGAGCTTCGGATTTGATGCGCGTTATTGTGGTAGAAAGGTTAACACTAAACTTTTTACTAATTTCGTGATTTACATTTGAATTGATAGAGTAACGATCATAGCTACTGCCTTTAATAATTCCGTCTTGTCCAAAAATACTTCCAGCGATGGCGAACTGGGTTTTATCACTCCCGCCACTCAGGCCAAAAGAAATGGTTTTTAAAGGTGCTTTCCTAAAAGCAAGATCCTGGATATCAAAACCCTTCCCCATACCAGCAATCTGATCTGCAATAAAATAAGGTGCTAGTTTATCATTTGCTGCCTGCTCATTGTAAAAAGTGGCATATTCCTGTGCATTCATCAGGTCCATTTTTTTACGGAGTGTCTGAATACCGTAGCTTGTTTCAAAACTAACTTGATTTTGACCTGCCTTTCCTTTTTTTGTTGTAATCAGCACAACGCCATTTGCACCTCTTGAACCATAAATAGCTGTAGCACTCGCATCTTTTAAGATCTCCATACTTTCGATATCTGAGTTATTGATCACTGATGGATTACTGCCGGCTATTGGAAAACCATCTATCACATATAAAGGCTCATTGCTACCTTGAATAGAGTTGGTACCGCGTATTCTTACACTTACACCTCCACCTGGAGCGCCTGTATTTTGTAAAACCTGCACGCCCGTCGCACGACCTGCCAAGGCTTGCAATGCATTTGTTGCGGGATATGAATTAATGTCTTTTGCTTTTACTTGCGACAATGAACCAGTGAGGTCACTTTTCTTTTGAGTACCATAGCCTATTACAACGACTTCGTCTAATTTATTGTCCTTTGATTGCATCTTCACATTAATTTCCCTG
The DNA here is from genome assembly GCF_005144565.1 of Pedobacter hiemivivus. Classification (NCBI taxonomy): domain Bacteria; kingdom Pseudomonadati; phylum Bacteroidota; class Sphingobacteriia; order Sphingobacteriales; family Sphingobacteriaceae; genus Pedobacter; species Pedobacter hiemivivus. Next base: position 194,289 of record NZ_SWDX01000001.1, on the reverse strand, counting down.
CGGCCATTAACAGGTACTGATACAGAGTCGTATCCTATATAATTAAATGTCAATACACCATTTGCCGGAGCTGCTATCTGATATTTTCCGTTAACATCGGTTCTGGTAATAACTGAAGTGCCTTTTAATTTAATGACAACGCCTGGGAATCCAGACTTTTCATCCGCAGAAGTCACTTGCCCCTTAATGGATGTATTGTTCTGAGCATACGAGCTTTGTGCCATAAAGACACAAAATAGCATACCCAGTAAGTATAGTAATTTCGATTGCATAATATATTTGGTTAAATAAAATCACTCTATTGTTTTATATTATAAAACAATGTTTTACAATACGCCATAAATATAGTTATGATTATTACATTTCCAAATATTTTTTTATTTTTTATCTACCGATTACCATCTTGATAATCAACGAAGAAACAGACCAAAAACGCCAGATTATGCCATAAAAAACTTGATTGAATTGCCTTCACAACGAAAAAGAGGCGATGTTCTATTCGAACACCGCCTCTTTTTTTATTCAGCAAGCTGAAATAATAAGTATAATTCATCATTATCTAATTGTTTAAGATTAATAAAGCAGGTAGGGCTTTATTACCTCAGCCCATGCACCAGCAGCACAAACGTCAATCATCGTGGTTTTAAATTTCGCCATTGGTAGTTCAAAAAATGCTTCACTTTGGGGAAATCCTAACAATTTATCTAAATGATTAGTCCCATCTGGATTTACGTTTGTAGGATAAGTTGCCCATTTAAAATATGCTGGATAATGATCCTTAATCAACTTAATCAGTAGCAATCCATGATATACCGATTTGAAATGATCATATGCTTTGAGCTTAAAGCGTAGCCCAAAACAATCCTGCCCTGAATACTTTCCTTCATTTGGCCTAACGATTATACTTTCTACACTGATACCATCCGTCTTAGCAATTGATAGAAAATCAAAATGATTCATCCAAGGCGATGCAAGGATTTCAAAGGGCAAAGCTGTACCTCTTCCTTCGCTGATATTAGTCGCTTCCAATAGACCTAAACCAGGGTAAAGCATAGCTGCGTTAATGTTTCTTATAGCTGGAGAGGTAGGTAAGAATTTGATCCCCCATTCTGGTTGAAATTTATTTCTATCCCAATTTTCACAAGGTATAACCGTTAAATCGGCATTGATATTTTTCGTTGTATTAAAGAAAAGGGCAAGTTCAGCTAAAGTACAACTATGTCTTAGCGGTATATTCCACCTGCCAATAAAAGATGAACAGTATTGTTCATTTAACATTGGACCTTCGCAAAGCTGCAAATTCCCTGAAATTGGATTAGGTCTGTCCAGAATTATTACCGGTTTATTATAATTCGCACTCGCTTGCAAAACATAAGTTAAAGTCCATAAATAAGTATAAAACCTAACACCCACATCCGGGATATCAAATATGATCTTATCTACATCTTGCAAATCTGTCTCTGCTGGCGACAAATGATCTCCATATAAACTTATAACAGGCAATTGGGTAACCTGGTCAACCCCATTTTGCATTTTAGCTCCATCGGCACCTTTAGCATCAAATCCATGCTCAGGAGAAAATAACTTAACCAGATTAAAACCCGCTTTTAATAACGCCAGACTAATTGGCTCATATTGATTTGTTGTTGCTACTGTGTTGGTTACTAAAGCTATCCGCTGGTTCTTAAAGTCAGGATTTTGAGCGATCAAAACATCCACACCAAATCTGATCATCCTGGAATATTAAAAAGGCTTTGCACTCTCATCTAAAATTCGTTCCCATTCGGGATGCCTCTTCAGATAAGCCGCTACAAAGGGACACAAAGGGATAAGTCGATAACCATTATCTTCAATATACGACAAGGTTTTCTCTATTACAGCTGTTGCAGCACCTTTCCCTTTCAATTCTTCAGGAGCTTCGGTATGGATCAGCCAGATCTTTTTACCATGCTCTTTAAAGACTATAAAAGTCATGTATTCACCAATTTTTAGTTCAAAACGCATGTCTACCGAGTTTTTAACCAATGGTAGTACCAGATATTCCTCATTCATAGCTGCTAATTTTTAATTCGACATCCTAATTTACCTCAATAAAAGAATAAAAGAAAGAAAATATCAAGACATTTAAAAAGCAACTTAATTGCATTTACTATTGCATATCACAAATTATAAATGCAACTTTGATGCAGTTATGAAATCAAGTGCCAAACTTTTATGGACAAAATCACAGCAGACTGCTTCCTTTCTGTTAATGGTGCTATTTTTGTTCATATCTACTGCGCAACTTTTTCATATACATGCTGACAAGCATTCAGATCAGGATGTGCAATTCGAAGATAAAGACCAGATTCAGTCTTTAGACAAATGTTCCATTTGCGATTATTATCACTACGTTCAAGGCCAACAAATACTGTTGTACTATCCGACAGTACTAACCATCGTAAATCCTGAAGCCATCACACTGAATACGTGTGTGCTAACAGGAAACTATGATTTTACTCCGAAAATCATCGCCAACAAAGGGCCGCCGTATTTCGCTTAACCAGCCTCCCTTTTCTCCTTACACCTTAATTTAAGCCTGCTTTAAGCAGACAGGTATCCTTTTGTCTATTTTTTTCTATAACTGAACTCCAAAAATTCAATGAAGAGTTTCTATGTACTATTATTTCCCTTGTTGCTCATTTTTCAAACCGGCTTTGGACAGGCTAAAAATGGTCTGCCCGATTCTACTTTAAAAACCACGCCTGCTCCTTCTGCACGTCAGTTGAAAGAGGTGGTGATTAACGGCAAGCGGTTGCAACTACGCCAAAAAGAAGAATCATTAAATGTAATTACTATTGGCAGCGATTTTATACAACGGAACCTTAGTGGAAGTTTAATGAAAACACTAGAGCGTTTACCTGGTATTAAGACCATTGGTATTGGATCAGGCCAATCAAAACCACTGATCCGCGGACTTGGTTTTAACAGAGTAGTGGTTATCGATAAAGGAGTAAAACATGAAGGACAGCAATGGGGAGCTGATCATGGCTTAGAAATAGACCAGTTTGCTGCCGCAGAGATCGAATTGATAAAAGGCGCTGCTTCCTTTATGTACGGATCGGATGCTATAGGCGGAGCCATCGATATAAAACCAGCTAATGTACCACCGAAAAATGCACTTGGTGGTTCGATTGATCTAATTGGCAAAAGTAACAACAACCTGTATGGGAGCTCTATTAATGTGTTTGGCCGAAAGGAAGATTGGTTCTTTGATTCCCGTATCACCTATCAGAATTACGGAGATTACAGCGTACCCACAGACACCGTATTTGTGTATGACTATGCGGTTAGGTTGCACAACCGAAATCTGCGCAATACTGCCGGCCAGGAAACAGGATTACACCTAAATACGGGTTATGTAAAGGAAGGTTTCAGATCCGTTTTTTACCTCAGTAACATTTACAGCAAAAGCGGGTTCTTCGCCAATGCGCACGGCCTGGAGCCGAGAAGAGTAAATACAGAAATGCACGATGCATCCGCAAGGGACGTCCAGATGCCCAACCAGCAGGTAAACCATTTTAAGCTGATCAATCGCAGCAACTATCAGGCAAAAGGCCATAAACTGGAGATGGAACTGGGGTATCAACGAAATTTCAGGCAGGAATTCAGTCAATATGTAAATCATGGCTATATGCCACCTGTTTATCCCGATTACCTCTCTATTTCTCCTGAACTGGAAAGGGAATTTGATAAGCGTGTATATAGCATGAATCTTAGAGATATGATCAATGTTGGAAATCATCAACTAACCACAGGCTTCAATTCAGAATATCAGGACAATGCGATTAACGGTTGGACATTCTTGGTCCCCTCCTTTAAACAGGCTTCCGCAGGGGTATTTGTATACGATAAATACAAAATAAACGAACAGGTTTTACTGCATGGCGCATTGCGCTACGATTATGGGCAGATCAGGATGTTTAAATATACTGACTGGTTTGATTCTGAGCTTACAGCAGGGGAGACAATAATATCAGAAAAGCTAATCAGGGCTAATGATTTAAATCGCAGTTTCAACAGCCTGGTTTGGTCGGCCGGCATAAATTATAATGTTCACAACTTTCTGTTGAAGGCCAATATTGGTAAAAGCTTCAGAATGCCGATAGCAAAGGAACTGGGGGCCAATGGGGTAAATTATCATTATTTCAGTTACGAAAAAGGAGATGCGACACTTTCGCCCGAGCAGTCGTACCAATTGGATCTGAGTTTGGGATGGAACGAAGATCGCTGGTCTGTGCTAATTAGTCCTTTCTACAATTATTTCCCCAATTACATCTACCTGAACCCTACCGCAAACCATGATTTTTACTATGGTGCAGGCAACCAGATTTTCCAGTATGCCCAAAGCAAAGTGCTTAGATATGGGGGCGAATTCCAGCTGAAATATAAAGTCACGGAAAATCTGAGTACTGAGTTATTGGGCGAATACTTATTTGCAAAGCAGGTATCGGGAGACAAAAAGGGCTATACACTTCCCTTCTCTCCACCAGCCTCAGCTTTGGCTAACCTAACCTGGTCGCCTGAATCGGAATCATTTTTTAAACATTCCTATTTTTCAATAGACTACCGAATCACCGCAAAACAAAATAACATTGTGCCACCTGAAAAGAAAACGCCGGGCTATGGGTTAATTAATATTCAGGCAGGGACAAAATTTGGACTTTGCAGACAGCAGCTGACGCTCAGTTTACAGGCTCAAAATCTGCTAAATACCAAATACTTGAACCATACCAGCTTTTACCGGCTTATTGAACTTCCTGAAGCAGGAAGAAATATAATTATGTCGTTAAAAGTCCCTTTTAACATCCCTTTAAATAAACAAAAAAAAAGAAATCAATAATGAATTATCAAATGAATACAATTAAAATTTCAAACAAAAACACATTATCAACTATGAACACAAAGAAAATTATAGTGGCTTTACTACTTTTTGTTACAGCTTTCCAGGCCTGTAAAAAAGATAAAGAAGTTGAACCTGAAAAGGCAATTCCCACTGCAACAAATGTAGAAATCGGATCGGGAAACAAGCAAGCATTGAGGGGAAGGGATTTCCATTTCAATGCGGATGTGATAGCTGCCGATAAGATAAAAGATGTTCAGGTAAAGATATTACAGAAAAGCGGCGAAAAGTATACTGCTACCTGGAAATTTGAATTGACCTGGGCAGAATACAATGGTGCTAAAAACACCAATGTACACAAGCACTTTACCATTCCAGCCGAGGCACCCGAAGGCAAATATGATTTCTACTTTGTAGTGCTGGATGAAAATGGGACGAAACTTGAAATTAAGGAAGACCTAACCATCATTGACCCTGCAAATATCCCTGTTGATCCAAAAATTGGCCGCGACTTTGTCTCGCGTAATGACATCATGATTTATTCCATGGGTACCTATATGGAAACTGAACTGATTGTTAAAAAGGGTGATGAGCTGAAACTTCATGCACAAGTGAATGACATTAAAGGTGATGGCATTTTATACTCTGTACTCATAAAAAGGAAAGCCAATTATTACCCAGAAAGCATCGATAAGCTTGACCTTAGCAAAGCGATTGTTGTCTCTAAAATAGAACACAAAGCGCTTGCTGCCGCTTCAAAAATCACTACGCTAAAACAGATAAATGGCGTATATGGTGGTGAATCCATTGTAATTGGCGCCGAAAAAGACAACAATGAGCCGGCAGCTAACCCAATTAATGGAGAGAAAATATGGGAATCAGAAAAATACAATTGGGTTATCCTATACAAAAACACCACGCACAACATCAGCACTTATAAAGTAATACCTATCACAATAGACTATAAATAAAATGAAAAAACTAAGTTTATTGAGCCTCTGCCTGGCATTGATGCTCGTGCTGAGCAATTGTAGTAAAGATAATACCGAACCAATTGACACAATTTATCCAGAGATCAATACGGCTACAAGTGACGCATTTCCAAAACAATGCAGTGTAGTTAAACGTGGGGAGAAATTTATATTCAAGGCATTGCTTAGCGATAATGTCCAGTTGGGATCACTAAATCTGGACATCCATCATAATTTTGATCACCATACGCATAGTACCGAACTGGAAGAATGCAATCTGGCTCAGGTTAAACAGTCTGTAAAACCATTCTTACTGATTAAGAACATTACTATTCCTTCAGGGCAAAAAACCTATCAGGCAAGTGCAGAAATTCAAATACCGACGGATATTGATCCTGGTGACTATCATTTTATGATCAGATTGACAGACAAAGAAGGCTGGCAAACCATAAAAGGGTTAAGTATAAAAATTGAGTAAAAATGTAGCGTTTTAGTGAGTTATTACGTTTATCACTAAAACCGATAAATTATGAAAAAAATAGTACTTGCACTCTTACTGGTCAGCGCCTTGCTGTCTTGTAAAGAAAAGACAACTGACACGGGATGCGAAGACAGAATCTGTACTGAGGAATTTCGCTCTTTGGTTATAAAATTCGTAGACAACAAAACAGTGGGTACCGAGGTTAAAGACTTTAGTGTGGTAAACCAAAGAACCGGAGAAAAAGTGTATGCAAATTCTGCTGCAGCATCCAATCTAATAAAAGGTTCTTTTATAATAGTGGATGACGGGAATACCAAAAGTATGTCTGAAGCTGGAGATGATTTAAAAATCACTGGTACATCTGTGGAGACTAATCAGACAAAATCTGCTATTATTAAAGTGAAAGGTGGTAAATGCGCCTGTCATATCGAAAAAGTATCCGGACCAGAACAGATTGCTTTCGATTAATCATAAAAAAAGCAGGGTGACTAAACTTTATGCTTAGCCACCCTGCTTTCTATTTTGACTAAAAATCAAATTTTACCCTGGCACGGAATCCCCAGCTCGAAACACCTGGATTATCCAGGTAATTGAAACGCTTTACAGCGTCAACCCTTAGTACTTTAAAGATGTTCCCAATACCAACACTTCCTTCGATATAAGGCTCGCTACTTAAGCCGTGAGTAATTGGCAAGCCGTCCTGATTACGCACAAACTGCATCGCATTAGGATTTTTATCTGGATTGTTCTCATCACGTAAACCACCATATAAAGCTTTAAACGACATTACCTCCCTTAATTTTAATTTTTGAAGCAATGGGATCTTGTTAAAAAAGAATCCATTAAAATTCTGGTCGATATTAATGCTGGCATAATGATCACTCACAAATTCAAGGAAGTTCATCAAATTATACGATTGCAATTGATAAGCATAAGTTTGATTGGCTCGATGAATAGACAATAGTGGAAAAGGCAATTTACCCACATTATAACCGCCTTCTAAAGTCACATCAGTATAGCCCAATTGCGACAAATAAAAACGCTTTTCAGCACTAGCCATAAAATTATGATAATTGTATTCACCTCCTAAAACACCTTTCAGACCCGCCGTATAGCGTAGGTTAAATATTGGATATTTATCAACGAAAGGTGTACGATATAATTTACCCTGATAAAATTTCTCATGCGGTGCATACCTTAGTCCTACAGTAATCTCTGAAGTATTGATTTGATTGGTCCTTGAAAAAAGAGTTTGTCCCGAGTTGTTAAAATATAAACCTCCACCTGGAGTCTGACTCCATTTACGCAAACCTAAACTATAAGAGAAGTGATTTTCATATTCATGAACATAATCCAACCTATAAATATCATTATACGTCATCATGCTGTTGTCCCCCCTTTTAAATGATAAAAGAAAATTGTCTTCCTGAACAAACTCTAACTCCTGGCCTGGAATCTTAGTATCACGCTGAAAACTTGCCCTTAAGTAATTTTGCGGAAAAGAATAAATTGACTTGTTGTTTAATGAATAAGTACTACTTAGGAAATATTTCCATTTTTGGTCATCAAAGCCATAAGCAGCATAGGTCTCAAAATAATATCTTTTACTTAACGCAGTTGTTGATCTACCCCCTAAACGTAAACGAAAACCTTCTACACTGTTAAAGCTGTAAAAAGTATTTACAGGTCCCATTTCAAAGGGGCCAAAATCCTTGTAGCCCGCAAAAAATAGCGTTACAATATCCATGGTTCGCTTAAAAGATGGAATAGTTTGTAACGTATCTAAATTCCGATATATTTTGGAGCTGTTAAGATTCAAGGCTTCAGGCCTGTTATCTATCCAAAACTGATCAGACTTCTTAGTTGCATCCGGTGCAACAGCCAATGCAGCTGAGCCTTTATAAACGTCTTCTGCTGGTGGATGGTTAATTTCGTAGTCCTTATAAGTAACCGTACGTTCACCCGTAAATCCAGTACCATTTTTTTTAGTGATTCCAAAATCTACAATCAAGTTACTTTTACTCAGATGATATCGCTTATCAGGGTTCTGATCAAACTCAAGTTTCACTTCAAGTCCTCTAACAAAATTCAGGTTAATATCCTTATTAACGGTAAGATATGCGTTTTGAACAGCATAATTTCCATCCATAGTAACATACAACTTACCTTCAAACAACATATCCATTTTACCTCGTGGTGTAAAAGAAAGCTCTATCAATTGAGGTTGCTGGGTTTTGATCGTATCTGTAATAAAAAACTTATAGAAAGTTGGAGCACCCTCGGCTATCGGACTTAACAACAGGTTACTAATGATAGAAATATTATTATCGTAAATATCAATATCCTGATACATCCTATCGAAATAAGCAGTAAGACCTTGATTATCAACAAAACGCGGATCAAAATTCACTTGCTTATCAGCAACTACTACAGTTCTCATCTTTTCGGGGCTTTTACGGAAATAATTCTCCGAAAGCTTTTCCTGCTGAAAAACCGGCAATAGATTTTTACCCCCAATTTTATTAGAATCCTGTTCCTGAAACAAGAACTGATAATTGCGGAATATCTTTTTATTTTTAAACTTATCAGAAAGATTGCTCATAGAAAACAGCATCCTTTCATATTTTTTATAATTCACATAGTCGTAACTTTCCATACGGTTCTTCGACTTATTGGCGATTACCTTACGAATCAGTTCTACAGCGGGATTCTCTTTGTTGCGATACTTTGGCTTTTTACCGCCCTTGATCACCACTTCATTCATCTGCATCGCCTCGCTTTGCAATTGAATATTAATTGTCTGGATAGTCCCCGGCTTAATAGTCCTTACCTGTGACTTATAACCCACATAACTAAATTTAAGCTGGGTATAATTACCATCTATGGTGATGTTATATCGACCATCGGCATCCGTACGCCCGCCTTTACCGCTACCTACAACGATATAAGAAGCATAAGGGATAGTTTCTTTAGTACCTACATCGGTAACAATTCCCTTTACAGCTGTTTCTTGTGCAAAAGACGACAAGCTGCACAAGATTATGGTGAACAAAAAAATGATTCTTACTATTATGGATTGAGGTTGTCCCTTCTGCATCTGCTTTTATACTTTAAGATGTATCGCTTAAACTGATTAAGCGCTGCAAAGTTAACACTCAACTCCTGAATATTTTAGTAAAAAAGTCAGGATGACTCCACAAACAGATGTTATGACACGAAAATGAAAAATGAAATTTTAGCAGATTGATTTTTATGGCTTTACAAAGTCAAAAAACGAGTGATGTTGGCCTGAACATGATCGTTCTTTTTATGTTCGCCCCGGTTTAGCTGGATAGCTCTGATCACTACTCCGTTCCGCTCCAGCAACAACTCTTCATAAAAACCTTTATAGTACACATCTTTCACTTCAAAGCGTTTGCTGTTCCAGGAGTTCTTTAACTCTACCCATTCCGGATAAAAAACAGCTTGCCCTGTTTTTATTTCTAAACCTAGCTTTGCTGCATCTTCCGCATTTAAAACAACGGCATTACCTAGTAGCTGTGCAGTATAAATGTGATCAGGATGATTATATACATAAGCAGGATTGCCCAGTTGCAATAACTTTCCATCCTTAAGGATAAGTAATTCATCAGCAAGAAATAAGCCGTCAGCGGGATCATGGGACACCATAACAACCGTAACACCAGTTTCAGCAGCTACTCTTTTAATATCAGCGCGCAACTGGTTTTTCAATAAGGCATCAACCTGACTAAAAGGCTCGTCCAATAACAATACAGCGGTATCGCTTACCATTGCCTTTGCTATAGCTACACGTTGCTGCTCTCCCCCACTTAATTGCGTAATTTTCTTGTCTTTAAGATGCTCGATGTGCAGGTGTTGCATCATCTCCATGGTCTTTTCCTGCTTTGCTTGTATATTGGTATTGGAAAGCATGGATGCTATATTATCATATACCTTGGCGTATATGTTTAAAGAAAAGTCCTGCGTAACCATTTTCATTTCCTTATGACCAGGAATAAGCTGCTCATCAGGTCCTAAAATACGTTTTCCTTTAAAAGACACCTCACCACTATCTACCTTCAGTAAACCGTAAATGCATTTCAGTAAGGTAGATTTACCACTCCCACTTTCACCTAGAATAGCGATAATACTTCCTTTATTGATGTCGAAACTGACATCAATAACACCAGATAATTGTCCAGCTTGATGCTGCTTTGTTAAGTTTTTAACGGTAATGATAAGTTCTTCCACAGCTACAAAGATAAAAGCAATTTTAGCAATTGTGCTTTTTCCGATAGTGTTTATACCATTTTACAGCCATCATAATTACAACGGCAAAAACGATTAAACCAATAAGCCCATAAACCCAGTCTACAGCGCTTTTTAAAACTACGGTAAATACAATGGCAACCAACAAAATAGTGGCTACCTCATTCCACAAACGAAGCTTAAAAGAGCTATGCTTAAATTTACCAAGCTTTAGCTGTTTCATGATGTTCTGGCAAATAAAATGATAAACCAGTAATGCCGCTACAAAGCCTAGCTTTACATGAAACCAAGGTGTAGTTAACAGATATGGTCGTATGCAAACCATGCCTACACCAGCAAGTACCGTAAGGGCCATAGCGGGTGTAGTAATGATGTGCCAGAGCTTATGCTCTATTTTTTCGTATTCTTTTTGGAGGATATTGCGTTCAACTTCCGGCCGATCATTGGCTTCAGTATGATAAATGAATAAACGCACACTATAAAACAATCCAGCCATCCAACTAACCACAAAGATGATGTGAACCGACATGATGTAGTAATAGTATTTCTCCATTTTTAACCTAGTATTTGAACTCCTTAATAACCTCTATCGCATATTTTACGTTGTCAAAAGGAATATCAGGCATAATACCATGACCAAGGTTACAGATAAAACCTTTCTCCCCACGCATACGCTCAAACAATCTAAGGATCTCTCTTTTGATCACAGGTTTGTTTGCATATAAAATATGTGGATCAAGATTTCCCTGAACTGCAATGCCTGCAGGTAGGCTATTTTTAATGTTTAAAAGATCCGCATTCCAGTCTACAGAAATTACGTCTGGTTTAGCAGTTGCCATAATTGGAGCAAACACAGAACTTCCTTTACAGAAAGAAATTACAGGAATATCCTTTCTATTTAAATTGGCAATAATTTCCTGAATATAACGGTGAGAGAATTCCTGATAGTCGTTCCAAGATAATGCTAAAGCCCAGCTGTCAAAAATTTGTATGGCATTAACACCAGCAGCAATTTGCAAATTCAGATAATCAGCAGTAACCTTTGCGATTTTAGCCAATAATTTATGTGCAACCTCCGGCTCATTATGCATCAACAATTTAGTTAATTTAAAGTCTTTTGATGAACCACCTTCTACTAAGTAACTCATCACTGTAAAAGGCGCACCTGCAAAACCAATCAGCGGAATACTACCATTTAAGCGTTGTTGTATCACTTTAATTGCATCGGCAACATACTGTAACCTCTCCAATACATCTACTTCCAAAGCATCCACATCTTTCAATGTACGTACTGGATTCGCAAACCTTGGTCCAACACCTTGTGTAAAACTCAGGTCCCCCCCCATAGCCTCCCCAGTAACCAGGATATCAGAAAATAAAATAGCAGCATCAATACCCAGCAAATCAACTGGCAACATCGTTACATCAGCAGCAATTTCTGGTGTTTTGCACATTTCAAGAAAGGAGTACTTGTTTTTAATCTCCCAATACTCTGGCATAAAACGACCTGCCTGGCGCATCATCCATACCGGTGGACGTTCTGTTTGCTTTGAAAATGCTGCATCTAAAAATAACGTGTTCATTTGTTCTTAATTTATCCTCTATTTCTTTTATAAACTGTTTACTTCTTTCTCTATTTTACTAATTATGTCAAGTGCTTTTGGCGTTACCGCCAGCTCTTTTGCTTTTTCAAGGTAAGCACTACTGCGTACTTTATCCTTCTTCCTTAAGGCTAGATTGGCCAAATGGATCATCACAAAAGCCTTGTCATTCTTTCCACCCAATGGAAAACGACTGGCGATCTGAAAATGATGCTCTGCAGCCTCATAATCTTCCTTTTTTAAGGCAATATTAGCTCGCATAAACTCATAGTACCCACGTCTGTTTCGGGCTAACCGATCAGCATTAGGTACCTCATTCAGTAATTTCTCAGCACGTGTATGGTCGCCATTTTTAAAATGCTTTGAAGCCAGCAATATAGAACTGTGCTTAAAATGGCTCCACAAAACAAAGGCAAACAAAAAGCCGGCAATAGCAGCCAGCTGGTATTGATCATAAAAAAGGCATACCACACTAGCGATAGCAAAAACTGCCATCAGGGCATACCTGCCTTTTGAATTATACATTAATGAATATCAGTGAATTTATAACCTACACCTCTGATGGAGTGAAAATAAACCGGATTTTTTTGATCTGGCTCAAAATACTTACGGAAAGTTAAAATGAAGTTATCTATCGTTCTTGTAGATGGATAAACGTCATAATTCCAAACCGTTTCCAAAATCTGCTCGCGGGATACAGCTTCATTCTTACGCTCTATCAGCAATTTCAGAAGCATGGTTTCCTTTTTGGTTAAAGGAACAATAACACCATCATCTTGTTTCAACTCAAATGAATTAAAATAGATGGTTTTATCCCCAATTTTATAAGAATTTATTTCTTTTAAATCGTCAGCTTTCATGCTGCGTTTCACCAGGATGCCTACTCTTAAGATCAGCTCTTCCAGGTTAAAAGGTTTTACCAAATAATCATCGGCTCCTTTTTTAAGTCCCATAACTCTGTCTTCACTGGTGTTTTTAGCAGTTAAGAAAAGAATAGGTACTTCAGTATTTTCTAATCTAATGGTTTCACATACCTGGAATCCATCCATTTCTGGAAGCATTACATCTAGAATGATTAGGTTAAAACGTTCTTCCTTAAAAACCTTCAAGGCCGTTTTACCGTCTTTTACGGCATGTACTTTATAACCTTCAAGCTCAAGGTTTAATTTTATCGCATCTAATAAATGGTCTTCATCTTCAACCAGCAGTATTCTTAATTTCTGTTGCATAATCAACTAAATGTTATTTCAAAAATAGCACCTTGCGGTACGTTATCTCTAACGCTGATATCAGCGTCGTGGCTTTGTAATACTTCCTTAACAATAAACAGGCCTAAACCTGTTCCTTTTGATTTTCTGACATTCTCATCACCAACACGGTAAAATTTATCGAAAATAAGCATCTTTTCTGCATCAGGAATACCTGGCCCTTTGTCAGACACTCTTAAAAACGCATGACCATCTTTCTCCGTCAATTCGACCGATACATCCGCACAAGGTCCCGAATACTTCACCGCATTTTCAACAAGGTTGGTAACCACAGAAGAAAGTGCAAACTGATCGCCCATCACTTTAATTCCAGGTTTAATTACAGGTGTAATCAATTGTTCGCATCCACACGAATGCACCTGCAGTCTGTCCGTGATCTTGGTTACCAGCTCTGAAAAGTCAAATTCCTCCTTAGGGAAGGAATAGGAGCGGTTTTCAATCTTAGTAGCCAACAACATATTCTCCACAAGATCATCCAAACGCTCAATATCCTTTAGGGAATTATTCAGCAATGAAGTCTGCCTTGCTTTATCCAGATCCCGCTTCACGATCGTTTGTATAGACAACTTTATAGCTGCCAATGGCGATTTTAACTCATGCGTTACAGACAATAAAAAGTTCTGTTGTTGCTCACGTAAGCGTTCTTCTTTTTTAATAGACTGGTGTAAAAAATAGGCACCTATACACAGTAAAAATAAAAACACCGATCCTTCTCCCATGACCATTGCCATTCTGGCAGGTTCCAACCTTACCACCAATGAGCCCCATGAAATCAGTTGCACCATTGCGTAAAGCAACATGAAATAAAATATAATGATCGATTTTTTCAAGATTACCAGCGTTTTACTTTATAAATATACTATTTAATTACTTGTTCCTGAAAACAACATCAAGACTATCAAAGATGGCCCTTTTAGCTTTTTCAAGTTCTATTTTTGAATGCGCAGCAGAAACAAAACCTACCTCATATCCTGAAGGACCTAAATAAATTCCTCTATTCAGTAATTCTCTGTGCATTATTTTGAATTTCTCCATGCTATTGTGGTCAATATCTTCTGCAGACTGAATCTTGTCCTTATCTGTAAAAGCAATCCAGAAGATAGAGCCCACATAAAATACTTTTACCTTATAATTTCTGGCAGTTGCAAAACGCTGTATGCTCTCTGCAAACTCGCTTGTTTTATTGTTCAGGTCTTTATAAAACCCAGAACGCAGCAATTCTGTCAGTTGAGCTATTCCAGCAGCCATAGCTACAGGATTACCAGAAAGTGTTCCTGCCTGGTAAACGCCTCCATCAGGAGAAATGTGTCCCATAATTTCAGCAGAAGCGCCATACATACCTACAGGTAGACCACCGCCTATAATTTTACCATAAGTAACAATATCAGGTTTCACGCCATAATAAGCCGCAGCGCCTTCAAAGCCTATCCTAAAACCAGTAATTACCTCATCAAATATCAATAAAGCATTATTTTCCTTACAAATGCCCTGCAAAAACTCGATATAAGCGGCATCCTGCATCAACAAACCGTTATTTGCCGGAATGCCTTCAATAATTACCGCAGCCACCTGATCTTTAAACTGATCAAAAGCCTGTTTCAAAGCTTCTGTATCATTTAAAGGCACCACGATAGTTTCTTGTGCAAAAGCTTTAGGTACACCCGCAGATGAAGTTTCGCCGAAAGTAACCAAACCAGAACCAGCTTTCACCAATAAAGAATCACTGTGACCGTGGTAACAACCTTCAAACTTGATGATCTTATCTTTACCTGTATATCCACGAGCCAACCTAATGGCCGACATCACTGCCTCTGTGCCAGAGCTCGTAAAACGTATTTTTTCAACAAATTTATTGTTCTTAATGATCAGCTCTGCCAATTCATTTTCCAAAGCAGTTGGTGCACCGAAGCTCATGCCACTTTGCATCACCTCAGTCACTTTCTCCCTCACCTTAGCATTGTTATGCCCAAGAATTAATGGCCCCCAGCTAGCACAAAAATCTATAAATTGATTACCATCTGCATCCCATACAAAACAGCCATCCCCTTTTTGAATAAAAAGTGGAGTACCATAAACCGACTTAAAAGCCCTAACTGGAGAGTTTACACCACCCGGGAAATAGTTTTTCGCCTTTTCGTATAACTCTGCAGATTTTTCTCGGGAAATATCCGGTTTGCTCCCTGTGTTTACAGGGACTTCGCCTTCATTTCCTGAAAACATTTTTTTTAAAGATTCTAACATATGCTTATTTCAATTCTGTGTGTCCTATTGTTTCCAGCAAACCACAACTTACATCCAATTATTCTCTACAATATCCCTGATGTGGTAAGTTGTAATAATGCTTGCCCCAGCACGCGCAAAAGCATGCATGGTTTCCATTACCACTTTTTGTTCGTCTATCCAGCCCCTTTGTGCTGCTGCTTTAACCATCGAGTACTCACCTGATACATTATAGCAAGCAATCGGTAAATCAGTATGCTGTTTTAAGTTATGCATAATATCAAGGTAAGCCAACGCGGGTTTTACCATTAACACATCTGCACCTTCACTTTCATCCAGCAAAGCCTCTCTTAAAGCTTCGTTAGGGTTTCTGAAATCCATTTGGTAAGCTTTCCTGTCACCTTTACTCGGCGCACAATCTGCCGCTTCCCTAAACGGACCGTAATAGGCGGATGCAAATTTGGTTGCGTGCGACATAATAGCTGCGTTCACATAACCAGCTCCATCTAACACACTCCTCATTGCAGCTACACGTCCATCCATCATATCAGATGGAGCCAACATATCTGCGCCAGCCTGTACATGTGTAAGTGCCATTTTTGCGATAACCTCAACGGTTTCATCATTTTGTACGTAATCGTTCTTTAGTATACCACAATGCCCATGCGATGTATAAGAACACACACAAACATCAGTAACAATATAAAGGTCGTCACCAAAGTTTTTCTTCAATAAACGTACTGCCGAAGGAACTAAAGAATGATCATGATAAGCAGATGCAGCATTGTCACTTTTCTCATCGCCCACGCCGAAAAGCATAATCTTGTTTACGCCAAGTTTTAATCCCTTCTCTACATCCTTGATCAGCGTATCCTCTGAAAAATGACTGATGCCCGGCATTGCATCCAGGGGATGAACAACATTATTTCCAGGAACAACAAAGTACGGATAAATGAACATGTCTTTAGATAACCGAGTTTCGGCTATCATCTCTCTCACAACAGGATTTTTCCTTAATCTACGTGGACGGTGTAACATAGTATTTTTTTATATATCAATTCCGAAAACGGCTTCAGCTAAACCGATTTCATCAGGGGAATAAGGTAAAATTACCTTCACTCCCATTTCTTCAAACTTTTTAGCGGTAGAGTTGCCTATAGCAATTACCTTTTGTCCCGGATCCAATAGGTTATCCACAAAATACGCATCCACATTTGATGGACTTGTAAATATGAGCACCTCAGCATAAGTCTGATCTATATTTTCTTCAATAACCGTTTCGTAAATCGGCAGATCAACTACTTTTGTATCGGACTTTAATGCCTTTTGAATGCTCAACAATGAATCCTGCGCCCTTGGAAACAATACAGTTTTTCCAGCAACAGCCTCAGCAAACAATTCAGCAACCTCTTCTATATCTCCACCTTCACCAACATAATCAGCCACATGTCCCATTCGTCTCAATGAATCCTCAGACCCACGACCTGCTACACCAAACTTTACATGTTTAGGCAACATCGGTTTCAGGTTAAAGAAATAATCCACACTATTCCTACTGCTAAAGAAAATCCATTCTATATGCTTTAGATAAAACGGATCCAATACAGTTACAATCGGAAAAGTACGGATCAATGATCTGGCATCTATTTCAATATTGTGTTTTTCAAGCGCTTTTCTAAAGTAATTGTGCTCGCCAACTTCTCTCGAAATGAATACCTTGGCAGGGAATTTTCTTTCCCCACTAAACTTAGCAACAATTTTTTCGGCCAGTCCATCCAGGTTTTCCACACGGTAGAACAAACGGTCAGGAAAGTCTTCATCAGTTTCAGCCTTTGAAGTCCATACCTCATATTGCTCCTCTTCCTTTTTGCAATAACAGCCTAAAGGCATATGGCAGCCACCTTCGAAAAGGTTTAAGACCTTACGTTCCACAGCAATCTCATCTGCAGTTTCCTTGTGATGTATTTGCTGAAGCGTATCAAACAATTCGCTATCATTTTCCCTGATCTGAATCGCAAGCGCTCCTTGCGCTGGAGCAGGAACTATATCCGTAGGATCTATCACCTCGACATGAAATTCAGAAAGATCTATACTTAGACGATTCACTCCAGCCTTAGCGATCATGATGGCATCATAATCCTCGTCCCTTAACTTTTGGATACGAGTAGGTACGTTACCTCTTAAATCTTCTATATTTAAATCCGGTCGAAGCGCAAGCAATTGAGCTTTACGTCTGTTTGATGAAGTTCCAACCATTGCTCCCGTTTTTAGAGAAAGCTTATGAGTGATGTTTACACAATCCTTAAGGATTAGCAACAACTCCGATGGATCTTCGCGCTCTGTTACCGCAGCAATAGTTAATCCATCAGGATGTACAGTTGGCAAATCTTTATGCGAGTGTACAGCAATGTCAATAGTGCCACCTAAAAGTTCCTCTTCCAGTTCTTTGGTAAAAAAGCCTTTCCCCTCCAGTTTATCCAATCTAAGATTTAAAATCTTGTCACCCTGAGTTTTAATAATCTTCAGTTCAGCTTCAACGCCGATAGCTGCTAATTTATCTTTAATGAAATTGGCTTGCCATAAAGCCAGGTCGCTACCTCTTGTACCTATAATAAGTCTTTTCACGTTGATTACTATTTTTTGGCAAATTTAGCTATTCTTTACCAATATCTCCTTTGCCATTACCATTGGAACGCTGATGTATTTTTTTTCCATATAATTCATCACCTTTTCCAATACTAATCTTGAATTCTCATCCAGATTACTGATCTCTTCGGCAAAGATCCCATTGATAGCAGTATGCTTAATTTCCTTAATTTTCTCGGGAACGCAGCTCATAGCGATTTCAATTTTGCGTTGGCGTAATACCAATCCAAAATCTTTGATGTTTTCATCGATAATGTGCTCGGCATTTACCAGCTCATCATAGCGCTCCTGAATATTTTTACGGGCAGTCTCTTTTAAAGACTCAACCTCGATATAGTGCATTGGGAAGTCCCTAACCACTTCTGGCGCGACATCGTTAGGAATAGCCAAATCAACGATTACCTTTTTACTGGTATCGCCATTCAGCAATTTTTTATAAATCTCTTCTGTAATGATTGGCTCAGTGGCTCCGGTACAAGTAATAATCACATCAAATCCCTGATTGTAATTTTCAAGTTCTGTAAGCGGGTAAGCAGTACCATTCAAATCTTTAGCTAATACTTCTGCATTTGCAAGTGTTCTGTTAAAAATAGAGAAGTTCGAGTATTTATGTTTTTTCAGATATTGAGCTAAGTTTTTATTCGTTTCGCCCGCACCAATAATCAGCAGCCTTGAGTTGGCACACATCTTAAGGTCGCGCAGCTTACGGTAGGCCAAAGAAACAACAGAAACAGGGTTTTTAGAAATATTGGTATGTGTATAAACTTCCTTAGCAGTTTTCACTACCCTGTTCATAATCATCCGCATATAATCTCCGGTAAATCCGGCAACGCGACAAGCTTCATAAGCCTTACGAATCTGTGCAAGAATTTCTTTTTCCCCGACCACCAAGCTTTCCAATGAGCAAGAAGTACGTAACAGATGATTAAAAGCTTCCAGCTGTTCGTATACAGAAACGTTTTCAATAAACTGCTCCATATACTCCGGCGGCAATCCCATATCCAGGACAGTTAAAAAGCGAAGAATAAAATCTCTATCTAAATTCCCTGAGGCAGTGAATACAAATTCTACCCTATTGCAGGTCCCTACATAGAATATTTCCTTAACACCTAACTCTGATTGAATGTTTCTCAACCTATCGTCCAATGTCTGCTCACATATTACCAATTTACCTAAGGACTTTAGGTCAATCTGTTTATGCGTGAAAGCAATGATCTTTAAATATTCCAAAATTATAGTATCCTGTTTGTTTTTAGCGTAACAAAAGTAATAACACAAGGCTGTTCCACTGTCATTATGCTGTAATTAAGAGCTATTTAGAAAGATTTTAAATAACCAACAGCACCGAAACAACCCGATTTTAATTTTGTTATATTGCTTAAACACCATACAGGTAGCGATATATGATCAAAAAGGAACACTTTACATTAGGCGGAGCTGCAGGAAAAATGATTCTTGGCGATTGGACTTATGACGATAAAAACACAAATCCTGACACTATAATTTTCATCCATGGCTTTAAAGGCTTTAAAGATTGGGGAGCTCACAACTTAACCGCGGCATTTTTCGCT
This sequence comes from Pedobacter hiemivivus, assembly GCF_005144565.1. NCBI lineage: Bacteria > Pseudomonadati > Bacteroidota > Sphingobacteriia > Sphingobacteriales > Sphingobacteriaceae > Pedobacter > Pedobacter hiemivivus. The sequence continues at coordinate 174,380 of NZ_SWDX01000001.1, read as the reverse complement.
TCAAACGGTTACAGATATCTAAAATTTAACCTGTCCCACAGTGGAGTTACCATTCAAAATCAAAATGACGTAACGGATATGGAGGCCTTTGCGGCCAATACCATAAGTATAGAACTATCAGATGTGAATACAGTAATTGATTATGTCAGCATTACGTTTCCATCTACCTCCATTTATCTGGTAGGCCATAGCAGAGGTGGCGGTTTAGCAATTATTCAGGCCGCAAGAGATAAGCGAATCAGTAAACTCATTACCTGGTCTGCCATTGCAGATTTCTCCAGCCTTTGGAAAAAGGAGCAGGAAAAAGAATGGATCCTCACAGGGAGAATCTTTGTAGAGAATGCACGTACTAAAGAAAAAATGCCTTTAAATAGTACATTATTGGATGACTTCAATAAACACAAAGCTCATTTCAATATCCTAAATGCTGCAAAACAAGTCCAAATCCCTTGGTTAATTTTGCATGGAGATGATGACGTTAATGTCAAATTTAGTGTTGCTCAAGAGTTAGCACAAAACCAATTAAACGCCGAAATTCAAAAAATTGAGGGGGCCAATCATGTGTATGGTGCTTCGCATCCATATACATCAGATCAATTACCCCCACATTTATATCAAGTTGTTGAAAAAAGCTTAGTATTTCTACAATCTACATCGGCAATAAACCATCTTTTGCCATCTGGTTAATCAAAATTTTAGGGTAGCTATTTACAAAAGCATCAATTGATCCAGGATTAACAGTTTCTGTCTGTGCTGACCAAACCAACTTACTATTGGCCATATCATACAAATTCGTTTCCATGAAATAGGTTTTGTCAGTTACATAATATCCCGGCTCATAAAACATAGGACGCCAGTAATTATAGTAGCTATAAAATCCACCATACCATCCATAATAAGGGTAAGGTGCATAACCGGCCGATCCCGGAACATACCTGGTTTCACTCTGCTTGTTAATCAATGAAATAGTAAGGATATAATTGGCACCTGAATTCTGAATTTTCGACATCAATGTCGTCTCTGTTGGCGATTTTTGATAAAAATCCGGACTAAAAAAATCCGTACTCTTCACTACCTTAACGTTTTTTAACGCAGCTTCTGACGCAAGCGCATTTTCCAGTTTGGTCCTGACTTCCATATTTCTAGTCAGTGAGGCGATAAAGACAGTCTTTCCGCTTAACATTGTTCCTCTTGCAGAAGAGTTAACCCAAGATCCCGTTACTCTTGTCGTTGGGCTGCAAGACCAAAGTACTCCACTTATCAGTAGAATAGCAAAGAATTTTACTTGTTTCATAATCTAGATTTTTAAACTTATAACATTTGAAAACAAAAAATGTTTCTAACTTATTAAGCTTACACCCTGATTATTTAGCCTTTACTAACTCACTGACCCTATAAACGAAAAATATACAAATCACAATCATTACCGAAACTACTATCCCCAAAATGTCATAATTCTCTAGCGGACTCGTTTTCGTTTCCTGGGTTACAATTAAACCGGCGCTTAATGCAGCTATCCCTCCTGCCATTTGTTGTAAGGAAGCATTCACACTCATAAATGCACCCCGGTCCTTCACATCAGGAACACTCATGGTAAGTGTCGTAGCCGGTATCATCCGGCTCATGATCCCCATAAACAATACCATATTAACCACCACCACTTGCCATAACGGAATCGGGCCAAGGTTTGTATAGATCAAAATAAGTATGATGGCCAAAACTGAGCCGCCTGTAAACAACATAAACTTATCTACTTTATCACTTAATTTACCAACTAAAGGCATAATAACAATAGAGGCCAAACCAGTAAACATAAATACCAACGGCAGTTCTTGCTGTGTGATGTTAATGTTATTGATCAGGTACGCGCTTCCAAAAGGCATTAACATAAAACCACCTACGCTCATTGTAGCAGTTGCAATAAAGCCCATTTGATAAGAACGATTAGATAGTGCATGCCATAGATGTAAAAACGGGCTCTTGTCTGATTGCAAGGCAAGATGTTTGTCAATAGGCTTCATCATAAACAAAATCGTTAGCCCAATCATAATAGCCAAGATAACAATCATTAAAAATGACGAATGCCAACCCCAGATATTGGCCAGATAAAGACCTATTGGAATACCCAAAACCTGACTTGCAGCAAAGCCCATTTGCACAACGCCCATCACACGGCCACGCTGATGAACAGCAAAAATATCAGTAACAATTGTCATGGATATCGCACCAATTACTCCACCAAATAATCCAGTTACAATCCTTGCTCCTAAAAGCATCTCGTAATTAGTAGAAAGTGCGCAACATAATGTGCCGACAATAAATCCCGCGTAAAAAAATAAAAGCAGCTTTTTACGATCAAACTTATCAGCAAAACCAGCTGCCAAAATACCGGAAGCTCCGGCACTAAAAGCATAGGAAGAAACCACAAGTCCAAACCCTTTAGGCGTCATGGACAAAGATTTCATTAAAAAATCGCCAAGTGGCGCAAGTACCATAAAATCCAGTACTATAGTAAACTGTAATAAAGCCAATAAAGCAATTACCAGAATCTGATAAGAACTAAAAGGTTCGGCTATAGGCTTTGTAGATTGTTCCATTATTAGATATGTAATTAGATCTTATTCATTTTTAAGTTAACACCTCGCAGGTATAACCATTTTTCATCACCAAGGTAATGACGTCTTGGTGCTTAAGCACAGGTGATACAATGCGTAATACACAATCTACATCATGCAAATCTACCGTCCACTGCCCAATTTTATGCTCCTCCATAATTTTACCAATATGCTTTTTATCATCTTCGGTTCGTATATTGGTTTTAAAAAGCAGGATCTCGTTAATATTAATTTCCATTTCTTAATTTTTAGTTTTTATGAGTCCACCAATAGACTCTTTTTATTTTTTAAATCCCTTTAATACCAAATCAAAAGCGCTCCAAAGTACCTCATCTGTTAAAACAAACGGTTTTCCACTTAAGCTTTTTCCCTCGTTATGAAAACGCAATAGACTATACAAAGGCCCAAAAGCCACACTCCAGTAAGTTTCCAAGGGCATAGCAGCGATTTCGCCTCTTTCAATCGCATTGTGCATAAACTTTCCAAGTGGCTCCTTAAAAATCTCCCCGAAAGTTTCAAAAATCTTCTCCTGATAAGTAGAACTACGCAACTGCTCTATCATCTGTGCAGTTAAGGGATTTTCGAGGATACATTTTGCGCGGTTTTTCCACTGTTGTCTCAACCCCTCTGCAAAAGAACTTTCAGGATCAAAATCTTCCAACATAATTGCACTCATCCGATGCACCTCTTCCGTACCAATATTAAGAATCAAATCGTCCTTATCCTTGTAATAAATGTAAAGGGTAGCTACGGATATCCTACAAGCCTTAGCCAGCTTATTCATCGTAAAGCCTTCAAATCCAACCTCGACTAGCAACTCAATAGCCTTTTGTTTTACCAGCTCTACTTTATTTATATCCCTTGCACGCATAAGATCTTTAATTATCCATCAAATATAAATGAATATTCATTCACTAATAGAATTAATTCGAAAAAATAGTTTTTAGCATCAAACGTAGTCGATTGCTATCTGTAAAACACATTTAATAAAATGGTAAGAAATTAGTAAAACTATTTCCACGAGCGTTGGTTATAGCCTCAGTTTTGAACACTATGGTTTATGAAAAAGCTATTGTACATACTCCTCCTGCTTGGGTTCAAGACATTCAACAGCTCCTGGGCTCAACAAGAAACTCCCAGTCGGCTGTTACAAGCTTATTTTGACGACGATTATATAAATTTTTACGGAAATGGCACGGATAAGGCTTACACCAGTGGTACACGTTATACCTTATTTTACACCAAAAAGAAGCCTTCCCAGTTTCTAATCGACCGCCTTCTTCCCAAAGCAGGAAGCAACAGTCGAAATGTATTTGGCATTGGGCTGGCACAAATGATTTTCACGCCCAACAATATCTCAAACCCAAACTTCCAGCCAAATGATTATCCCTGGTCTGGAACCTTGTACCTTACACATAGCCTTTATTCTTATAATGAAGAGCAGAAATATGATTTCCAAACAGAATTAAATCTTGGTGTCAGCGGCCCTGCCGCTTTGGCCCGACAAGTACAGCAAACAGCCCATCGTATTGTTCGTTATCAACAACCAGAGGGATGGAGCAATCAATTCGGAAATAGCTTAATCATAAACCTCAATTTTACTGCAGAGAAACAACTACTTCATTCTGGCAAATCCCTGGAAATGATTGGTGGCGGACAGGCACAAGTTGGAACAGAAATAAATGCCATGTCGGCATATTCCATGATCCGAATTGGAAAAATGAATCCTTATTTTCAAGGGTTAATGACACAATTCAGTCGTTCGGAAACAGGAAGCAAAATACAGTTTTATTTCGTTTTCAAATTTAGGGTACAATGGATGTTGAGTAATGCGATATTACAAGGCGGAATCAACGCTTCCCACCCAGCCCCAATCCTCGTCCCCGGAAAAAATGGCGCTACTCCCAATCTGGAATATTATCACCCAATCAAGAATCTTATAGCCAGCTATGCTTATGGACCTGTCTTTGTCATTAACCGATTCAGCATCTCCTCAATTCAGACCACCACAACTCCATGGATGAAAGACCTATATGGTCATACCTGGGGAAACTTTACGCTTACCTATAAATTTTAAAATCTACCACACCAATAAACATCAAAAAAAATTGGCGGCAAAGAAATTAAAACTCAGATAATGAGAAATATACCCATTTATAGGTATTGAATATTAAAACAACAGCAAATACATTTGCTTACTGTAAAAGTATATTATTCGAAAGACATATTGGATTTCGACAAGAATTACATTATTCACAATTAAATTAAAAAACAAACTTTAACCAAAAAATGAAAATCATTAAATCCTTGATTATTGGAATGTGTTTTATTACAGGTATTAACTTGAAAGCACAAGACGTAATTGTCAAAACAAACAAAGAAGAAGTCAAAGCGAAAGTTTTGGACGTGGAAGAATCAGTAATTAAATACAAAAAAATTGACTTTCAAGACGGTCCAACCTATAGTATTAAAAAATCAGATGTCTTTATGATCATCTATAAAAATGGGAAACGCGAAACATTTGAAGCCGAGGCACCAACTAAACCGCAACAAAAAAACGGTTTACAAAAGGTCCTGGCAAGCAATACTACAGCTGCCGTTAATGAGGACCTCGCATTTCACAAAGGCTCAAAATTTCTTCAAATAGGATTCGGTCTTGGTGGTGGTTATTATGCCTCTGGACTTAAAACATCGATACCCGCAATACAAGCTAGATATGAATTTTCTGTAACGGATAAAATTTCAGCAGGTGTTGTTTTAGGTTATTCATCAGCTAAATACGATTACCCGGGCATAGAATACGATGATGAGATGATCGGTTCATCAAGCTTGAGCTATAATTACTTGCTTGCCGGCGTAAGAGGTAATTATCATTTCAGCACGAGCGAAAAATTTGACCCTTACGTTGGAGCAACTCTTGGATACAACGCCGTTAGCGTAACCGAGGATGACGACGATGAAATAAGCGGCGCAGATGGAAAAGTACTATTTGGAGCTCAAGTAGGTGCAAACTATTACTTCAGCAAAAAAATTGGGGCATGGGCCGATGTAGGCTATGGTTTAGGATATATTAACCTTGGTATCGTATTTAAATTTTAAAATAATTTAATGCTCTTAAAAACCAATAACAGCTTTAGAACCATAATTAAATACATATGAGAAAATCAACTACTATCCTTTTCATGTTTCTGCTAGGTATCATGACTTTTGTTTCCTGTAAAAAAGATGAAAAATCAAATGAATGTGATCTTACCGCCGAAACTGAAATGTATCAAAAGAAGCTAAACGCATTTATAGAGAATTCTACAGTAGCGAATTGCAATGCACTTAGACAGTATGGTCTCGAGGTAACAAAAAAAGCAGAAAAATGTACCGGCCATAGTAAAGATGCATTTCTTAAGGTTTATGAAATCTATGAAGAAATGGACTGTAGTCCATTTAAATAAAATTAATTAATAAGGGGGCGCTATATACTTTATGAACGCCCCCTTATTCACCAATTGTTTAAATTTTAATTTGTACCCGTATTAAAAATACATCTTTTGGCGTATTTTTTCATCAAATCCAGACCATTACATTTGCTTTCAATTAGTGTTTTCTGCGCCTAACGGTATTATAGACCCAACTGCAGAGGCTCATCATAAACATTGTAATTAAGGTAAAATGGGATGCGTTGAATACAATAAGGCCATAGAAATATGGCATAAAATAGCAAAATACAATAAAAGTGAGAAGCCTTCATTTGAGATAGAATTGTATAAAAAAATGCTAAACATCTTCCATGTAGGCGATTTTTACTATTTCATTTTCAACTGCCCGACTGCCCAGATAGAATGGGCAAGTAATTCAATTACAAAGGTACTGGGATTAGTTTGCCCTAAGGATTTTACCATTGAGTTTATTCTTAACCATATACATCCAGATGATCTACCTTATTTCATTGACTTTGAAAATAGGGTGACCACCTTTTTCAACCAATTGCCACCGGAAAAAATATTAAAATATAAAGTGAGCTATGATTATCGGATAAGGCGCCTCGATGGAAAATATATACGCATTTTACAACAAGCCATAACCATACAAACAAATGAAAACGGTGCCGTTTTAAGGGTTATAGATGTGCATACAGACATTAGCCACTTGAAAAAAGAGAACGGCTCTACCCTATCTTTTATTGGCTTGGATGGTGAACCTTCCTACCATAATTTCGCTACCAGCAACGAACCATCAGTCACAAAAGACAAATTAACTAACAAGGAGAAAGAAATATTAAATTTACTATCAGCAGGGAAAACCAGCATTGAAATTGCCGATACTTTATTCATAAGTAAACACACCGTGGACACCCACCGCAAGAATATGCTTAAAAAAACAAAATCCAGATCAATGATTGAGTTGATGATGAACCGTATGGGAGATAATTACTAAGCAGTCACTTCAACCCAATTGCCATCTTCCTTAATCAGGTCAATCAGATCATCCAACGCCCGTGCAGCGTTCACATTTTTCTTTACCACCTGTTTACCACGATATAAAGTAATTTTATCGGGTCCAGTGCCAACATAACCATAATCGGCATCAGCCATTTCACCGGGGCCATTTACAATACAACCCATAATACCTATTTTAATACCTTTCAAGTGATCAGTACGAGAGCGGATCAATTGCGTAGTTTCCTGCAAATCAAACAGCGTACGGCCACAACTTGGGCAAGAGATATATTCCGTTTTAGAAATACGAGTTCGTGTAGCTTGCAGAATTCCAAAACTAGTTGCATTCATTAAAGGCAAGCCGACAGAAGCATCAGCATCCATCCATATACCATCCCCCAATCCATCTGTAAATAATGCCCCTATATCGGTTGCAGCATACAACATCAGGTCATCGGCTTTTACACCAGGATATGTCCTTTTGATGATCACAGGTAACTGAATATTCAATTTCATCAATGAAATGAAAAAGCTCCTTTGTTCAGCCATTCCATGTATAGCCGAGGTTTCCACAACCAACACCACATTATCTTTTAAAATAGAAAAATCTTGTTCCGTCAATCCGGCAGCATCTACTTTAACCAGATTCAGCAGCTCGTCTTTAAGTGTCGCAGTCTTATACTCCTCAAATGATAAAAGTGGGTGACAATTATTCTTATCCTTCAATAAAAGCCAGGTATTGTAATTATATACTTGTTTTAAATTCCCCGGAAAAGAGAAAGAAGGTAGCTGATCTCCCAGATAAACCATATCGCAAGCCTGATCGGCAAGATTATATTTATCCAATCCAGCACTATATTTATACCCAACAGCAGTTAAAAAGTAAGGATCTTTTAAGTTCTCCGCACTTACATCCAACATCACTATAGGGTGGTGGTGTCCACCAATATGTTGCACTGCAGTAGTGTGTCTTCTATTGTATTCGTAAGGACTATAAGGTAATGCTGCAAAACTGAATTTCTTCTCAGGATTAAGGCGCTCATTTTGCACAGTTGCAATAGTTCTTTTCTCATACCGCAAAGCCATAGCCTTTGCAACAGGAGCTTCAAATTCAGGATCTTCCGTTAAGGACACTCTAATCGTATCACCAAGACCATCTTCCAATAAAGTCCCTATACCAACAGCAGATTTAATACGGCCGTCTTCGCCATCACCAGCCTCAGTTACGCCCAAATGCAAAGGATAATTCATCCCTTCTTTCACCATGGTTTCAACAAGTAAGCGATAAGCCTGCACCATCACCTGTGTATTGCTGGCCTTCATAGAGATCACCAGGTTATAGTAATTCAAATCTTCGCACATACGGATAAACTCCATTGCCGATTCGACCATCCCACGTGGGGTATCACCATAATGACTCATGATGCGATCTGACAAAGAACCATGGTTGGTGCCAATACGCATGGCCGTACCATACTCTTTACAGATTTTTACAAGAGGAGTAAATTTCTTGTATATACGTTCCAGTTCGGCCTGATAAGCCTGCTGCGTATATTCAATATTTTCAAAACGTTTTTTATCGGCATAGTTGCCTGGATTTACCCTTACCTTTTCAACAATTCGGGCTGCCGCCTCTGCTGCATTTGGCGTAAAATGAATATCAGCGACCAAGGGAACGGTATAACCACGTAACCTAAGCTCCTTTTTAATATTAGCCAGGTTCTCTGCTTCCTTCATACTCGGTGCAGTAATGCGCACATATTCGCAACCAGAATTTACCATCCTGATGGTTTGCTCAACAGTCCCCAATGTATCCATGGTATCTGTAGTCGTCATAGATTGAATACGTATTGGATTCAAACCACCCATGGGAACATCACCAATGGCAACCTCCCGGGTCAAAAATCTTGAGTATTGTGTTAAACTATTGCAATACCCACCATCTAAAGTGCTCAATAACGTATGTTGACCTAATACTTCTTCCATCATTTATAAATCTGACACAAAGATAAAGATTAAGTTTATAACTGTAATGTCAGATCAGCCGCTCTTTTATTACTAGCGTATTTGCAATCAAGTCGTGCAGGCATTGTTGCTTTTTATTTAGAAACGAAGCCAAATAACCTGTGAATAAAGGAATGATAGATATAACCTTCGCAGCATTACGCGCAAATGACTTTTCCATACTCAACCTCTGCCCTTCCATATCCGTTACTTTGATCTTCAATAGCCTTTTCCCAATAGTACCTTGTTTCTCTCCGGCCTCTGCAATACTGCCATAAATAAACTTGGCAACAACAATCAATGGCATCGCCGAAAAAATGAGCATAATCCGTTGCTCTTTTTCTCTTACAAAGACAAAGCTAAGCAATACCAAAACAACAAAAACAAGGGTTAAAAAGAAATAATCGATAACCCATGCCAGCAGGCGCTGATCAAAAGAAGCAAAATATTGTGGCGCAGTAATCTGTTTACCAAAACCAAAAAGCTCACGGAGTTCTGGTAACTCGTGAGCTTCTTTATAATCGTCCATCCCTGGCTTTCTTACAAAAGTTTCAGGATGTATATATTTTGTTTTTAATTCTTCAAGCAGATATGGCCCTTCAGGTTTTCCGTTAATAACTATAATATATTCAACATTTCCATTAGGCATCCTTCAATCATTTATATTCTTCATAAACAAGCATTAGGACAAACCTAATATCTGTTTACCTCAAAGCTACTCAATCCACCATCAAAATTGATAAATATTTTATTCGTTGAAGTTTTAAAATTCGGTGTTTCATAAATGTTATCATCCAATTTGGTAAAACCAGTAAATTCTTTAGAAGAAAGACCTGTTTTAGCTTTAATTCTACATCCAGAAGCCGTAGGAATTTTTATCTCCACATCTGCCATTCCTGTTTTAACATTTACATCAGTAATCGGCAACAAAGCGCCCAATTTAACATCCAGTGCAGCAGCGCCACCATCGAAATTAAACTCCCTAACTTTATAGTCAGATAGATCAAAGTTGGCTTCTCCAGCCCCCATATTCATCTGAACTTCCCATATAGGATTGGTATTTAACATAAGATCTACGTTATTACTACCTGTATTCCAGTTCCCTTTGCCCCTCATTTTTAAATCCAAAGTAGTAACACTATCCTTACTTACATTTTTCACTAATATGAAAGCATTCCTTCTGGTATTTACATCTGCCGAAATCAAACTGTCTGTATGTCCCTTCAGCTCAAACGTCGTCCCGCCTCCAGAGATTTTCAGAACTGTCCTTTTCGTCATCGAATCCGCTTCATACGGTAAAAATAAGTGCTGATTATTAGCCCGATCCTCAGTCAAATCACCATCTGAAGTACGACCCTCCAATTCGTCGATAATCGTTATTCTCCGATCAGGCTGTTCCTGTCCTTTAAAAAACAACAAAATCAAAGTAACAATCAAAATAGCAATAGACACCATTCCACCTAACTGCGATTTGTTCTTATTAAAAAGGATATTAACCCCGGCGATGATTAAAAATATTGGCCAAAAACGCCATATACTACGCCAGTAAAAATCTATTACATTAAAATTTTCTAAAAGAAGTACGCCACCAACAAAGAGCAGCACAATACCCCACATTATTCTATCCAGCCTCATAACTATATATCTTTTTTGGTAAATCGATCATTAGTTTCAGTATCTGTACCCGGGTTTTGTCCCGGGGTAGCATCAGGCGTAATTGGGTCGACCGGAGTAATAGGCTCTTGAGGGCTAACCGGCGGTTGCTCCGGACTCATCGGATCCTGATTCTGATTTTTCCAACTTTCCCAGGCATTATGGTTTTTTGCTTTAATAATAAAACTTGCACCTATGGCTACAAAAACCAACGGCCATAACTTAGTCAGCCTAAACCCATAAGGAATCAAGTCAAACTCGTCCATCAAAAAATACATACCAATTACAAGCAAGAATAACCCCGCAACAGTACGCCCAGTTTCATTATTTTTTTTGTAAGGTTTAAATTCAGTCGTTTTCTTCCATGCTTCAAAACTATCATCTTTTACTGTTGAGGATGTCCAATTTTGAAATGGATCGCTACTTTCCGCACTACTTTTTGAACCACCAAACGGATTTGGAGATTGAAATGCATTATTTTGATCTTTAAAATAATCGTTAAATTTTGAAAACCGTGCTTTAGGATCCGTGTTAACGGGTACAACTATCCACATAATGATATAAACCAATATCCCTGTCCCCACTAAAAAGATGGTTGAAAGCACAAAAAGCAACCTGATTATCGTTACATCTACCTCCATATATTCAGCAACTCCAGACGAGACGCCTGCCACTACCTTATCGTGCTCATTTCTAAATAATCTCTTTTCCATGATAATTTCCTTCTTCTAATTTTAAAATTGCAGCGGCTTTAAAACTACCTCGTCAACGTTTACACCTTTACTTAAATTTAAAATGGTGTACAAAGTTTTAGCGATATCTTCCGGCTGTACAAAACGTTCAGGTGGAATTTGAGTTCCCTCCCATGATGAAGTTAATGTAGATCCCGGCAATATCGCGGTTACCTTTACATTGTGTATCGATAGTTCCTGCCTCAATACATCATTAAGACTAAGCAAGGCTGATTTAGTTACAGAATAACTGCCTCCATTTTCTACAACCTGTTTGGCGGCTATGGAGCAAATGTTAAAAACATGGCCTGATTGCTGTTCACGCATCATTTTCCCTATATATTTCGACATATAATAGGCAGCATTAAGGTTTAAATTCAGCTGTTTTTCCAAAATATCATCCCCCTCATCCAACAAACTACCCGGCAGATAGGTCCCTGCATTGTTTACTAAAACATCTACCTTTCCCATTTTTTCTTTAACAGCATCACAAAAGGCATACACCTCATCTTTGATGCTGCAATCGGCCTGATAAATAAATACATCTGCCCCGGTATACTTCAGCTCTTCAGCAAAGTTTTCCAGTTCTTTGGTATTCCTGGCACAAATAGCCAAATTATATCCATGTTCTGCCAGGTTAATTGCTATGGCTTTTCCAATACCTTTGGTACCTCCGGTTATGACTGCATTCATTGTTTTACCTATTAATAAGCCGCAATATTATAAAAAAGGGCTGTCCAGCAAAACTTTGGGCAAAAGATTTGTCAAAAAGCCGTTTAAGCCGGTTTGTAAAAGCAATCTCATGGGGTTTCAACTTTTTATTGTTTCTTTGTACTAATATTGCGTAAATACTATAGCTAATTTTTCATTGCATGAATTTCACCAATTTTGGCAGATATCTCCTTTTGTTAAAGGCAGTATTTAGAAGACCTGAAAAATTTAAAATATACCTGCAAGCCATCTTTAAACAAATGGATTTCATCGGCGTTGGCTCATTAGGGCTAATCGCTATCATATCTACGTTTATTGGTGCAGTAATGACTTTGCAGATCGCTTTCCAATTGGTTAGCGACTTTATTCCGAAAACGATTATAGGTTCAGTAAACCGAGATTCTACTATATTAGAGCTAAGTCCAACCATCAGTGCCATTGTATTAGCCGGTAAAATTGGTTCTGCTATATCATCAGAAATTGGTACCATGCGCGTAAGTGAGCAAATTGATGCTTTAGAAATTATGGGCATCAACTCCCCCGGGTATCTGATTCTTCCTAAAATTATTGCCGGCATTACTATGGTTCCTCTACTCGTGATCGTATCTATGTTTTTGAGCATTACCGGTGGTTATCTAGGAGGTACTTTATCTGGTGCCATTACTCCCGCAGACTATATGCAAGGGATTACAACAGATTTCAACCCTTATACCATTACTGTATCTTTGGTTAAAGCATTTGTATTTGGCTTTATCATTACCTCTGTACCTGCTTATGAAGGCTTTTATGTAAAGGGCGGTGCCTTAGAAGTTGCGCAAGCCAGTACAAGAGCAGTTGTAGTAAGCTGTATATCTATTTTGGCATGTGATTACATTGTAACCCAGTTATTGCTATGATCGAAATCAAAGACATCTATAAATCATTTGGCGATAATGAAGTCCTAAAAGGCATATCTGGTAAATTTAAACCAGGGGTAACCAACTTAATCATTGGTGGTTCCGGTTCGGGAAAAACAACCCTGTTAAAATGTATGATTGGCTTACACCAGCCTGAAAAAGGTACTGTAGAATACGACGACAGGGAGTTCACAACCATGAACTTTGAAGAAAGGATACAGATCAGAAAAGAGATCGGAATGCTGTTTCAAGGATCTGCCTTGTTTGATTCCATGACGGTTGAGGAGAACATCATGTTTCCTTTAAATATGTTTACTGAGCAGAGTCGCAAAGAAAAACTCGAAAGAGTTAACTTTTGTCTGGAACGCGTAAACCTGGAAGGCAAGAACAAGCTTTTCCCTGCCGAACTTTCTGGAGGGATGAAAAAACGCGTAGGTATTGCCAGGGCCATTGCCATGAACCCGAAATATTTATTCGTTGATGAGCCCAATTCGGGACTTGATCCTAAAACATCAATTGTAATTGATGAGTTGATCAAGGAACTAACTGAAGAATATAATACAACAACCATTGTAGTTACCCACGATATGAACTCAGTAATGGGTATTGGCGACTATATAATTTTCCTTCATGAAGGAAAAAAATTCTGGGAAGGTTCTAATAAAGAAATTGCCCACACAGATGTTCAAGAACTAAATGACTTTGTTTTTGCCAGCCGCTTTATGAAGGCAGCAAAAGGAAAATTTTAATATATCCATTTTATGATAAGCCTGTTAACCCCCACTCACTGGAAAGATTATGAGTTAATTGATTGTGGTGATTTTGAAAAATTAGAACGTTTTGGCAATTTGATATTGTCCAGACCAGAGCCTCAGGCTGTATGGAAAAAAACAATATCAGATCAGGAATGGAAAAAGCTTACCCACATCAGATTTAAAGGCCGTTCGGCTACTTCTGGCGAATGGGTAAAAAGCTCTGTACAGCTGCCGGACAGATGGAATGTTGAATATACCAACAATGATGTAACCATCAATCTGCGTCTTGGATTAACCTCTTTTAAGCATGTTGGGGTATTTCCCGAGCAAGCGGTAAACTGGGATTACATTTCTTCTTCCATCAAAAAGTTCAAAACTCCCGTTCCGAAAGTATTAAATTTATTTGCCTATACCGGTGCTGCGTCTTTAATCGCTAAAGCTGCCGGAGCAGATACAACTCACGTAGATTCAATAAAGCAAGTTGTAAACTGGGCCAATGAAAATCAAGAACTTTCAAAGTTGAAAGATGTACGATGGGTAGTTGAAGATGCCTTAAAGTTTGTAAAAAGAGAATTGAAACGCGGCAAAAAATACAACGGAATCATCTTAGACCCACCGGCATTTGGACATGGTCCTAATGGCGAAAAATGGAAACTAGAAGATCATATTCAAGAAATGATGATGGAAGTGGTACAACTGTTAGATGAGCAGGAACATTTTTTAATCCTAAACACTTACTCATTAGGATTTTCATCAGTAATTGTAGAGAATTTAATTAAAACTTCATTTCCGCAAGTCAAAAACCTGGAAACTGGAGAGCTTTACCTTCAAGCCACTTCTGGTATTAAATTACCATTAGGTGTTTTCGGTAAATTCAACTCGTTTAAATAAAATTAATAGCTAAAACATTATATCTATGAAAATACCTCATCTGGCGGCAATTCTTTTAATCAGCACAGCAACAATGGCTTTATTAACCAGCTGCGCTTCTGATGCAAAAAAAACAAAAGGACAAATCAAAATAACCGCTACCGGCAATACTGTAACGACCGACTCTGTGGAAACCGAAGAAGTGGGTACCCGTAAACCGGTTGACACGGCGAAGTATAACGCCCTATTAACGAAACTAGCTAATGGCGACACAACTGGAAAATGGCCAGTAAAAAATCAGCCTTATCCATTAGCAGGTGCAATTCTACCATTTAAACGTATTGTTGTTTATTACGGAAATTTACATTCAAAAAAAATGGGTGCACTGGGCGAATATGCTCCTAAAGAAATGTGGAAAAGGCTAAATGCTGAAATTAAACATTGGGAGAAGGTAGATCCATCTACCCCAGTACAAGCAGGTCTCCATTATATTGCTGCTGTAGCAAGTGGCACCCCAGGCAGAGATGGCAAATACATCAACAGGATGGCCAATAGCCAGATTGATTCTGTACTAGCCATTGCTAAAATGCGTCCTAACACGATTGTATTCTTGGATCTACAAGTCGCACTTAGTAACATTAAAGCAGAACTTCCGCACATAGAAAAATACTTACAATTGCCTTATGTACATTTAGGCATTGATCCGGAATTCTCTATGAAAGATGGCACTTTACCAGGCAAGAAAATCGGCACCTATGACGCTGCAGACATCAACTTTGTTTCCCAGCATTTGGCTGATATCGTAAAAAAATACAATCTGCCTCCTAAAGTATTTGTAATCCACCGTTTCACTAAAAAAATGGTTACCAATTACCAGAGCATTAAACTTCGTCCAGAAGTTCAAATTGTAATGCATATGGATGGTTGGGGTGAACCTGAACTTAAAAAAGGTACTTATCGCCACTTTATCTATTCTGAACCCGTTCAGTTTACAGGGTTTAAACTGTTCTATAAAAATGATTTGAAAAAGGCCCCAAACAGGTTAATGACACCTGAGGATTTAATGAAATTAAAACCAGTACCGATTTATATTCAGTACCAATAATTGCAAAAAATCAGCTACAAAAAAGCGGCTTTCCTTAACTAGGAAGCCGCTTTTTTGTAGCCTATAATTTCCGGGGCCTTGCTGGGGCCATAGCCTAACCAACACCCCGGCAAGGCTCCAGTAATTAACGCTTAATTATTCCCGCTATGTTTTAAAAATGGCATTTCTATACTATTATAAGAAAATCAATAGGTAAAATCAGCTTCGCTTTTTGGATTATCTAATTTGGTACTTTTTCGCTTTCCATCTACGACTACATGAATCATATTACTTTGTGAGCTCTGCTGCTCAAATAGAATGTCATTTTTAATGTGAAGCTGCTTTATGCTTCCAACTTGTGACGTTTCGAAATAACACCAGGCAGCATCCTCCTCTATTTCGTAACCCTGGAATTTTAAATCCAGACTTTTATCATTAGCATTAATTTTTAAATGATCTTTTATATAAGCCGCAATCATAGCATTAACCTGTTTTCTATCCGTCGGCTTTAAAATATTCAATTGAGTTTTACTTCTTTTTTCTAATGCTTTTTCAAAATCATCAAAGAAAATTCTCACACTCACTTGTACGGTTCCAGAATTTTTATTGTACACGATTTCAGTTACACTAACATAAAATGGGTGGAATACATTTAACCAAAAAAGCAGTAACAATTGCCACATAGTTGTTTTTCTTAATCTAAATAAGGATATTGCTATAATTAATTAGCTAATTTACGATTTTATTCGATGCAGGACTTCTCCCTTTACTTTCAATTAGGCTGGCAACATATTTTAGACTGGCAGGGATATGATCACATTTTATTTGTAATCGCACTCTGTGGGGCTTATACATTCACCGATTGGAAAAAAGTATTAATCCTTGTTACTGCATTTACGTTAGGTCATAGTCTCACACTAGCTTTAAGTATATTTAAAGTGATTAGTGTAAATACACCTTTAATCGAATTCCTTATTCCTGTTACCATCCTGATCACAGCGATATCAAACATTTTGAGTAAACGTCAAAAGCCCAAAGGCCAGCGCTTTAAATACACAATAGCGTTATTTTTTGGCTTGATTCATGGATTAGGCTTTTCAAATTACCTAAGAAGCTTATTGGGCAAAAGCAGCAGTATAACAGCCGAATTGTTTGCCTTTAATGTCGGATTAGAATTTGGTCAGCTGATCATCGTTGCTGGAGTTTTAATATTATCATTTATCCTCATCTGGATTGTAAAAATAAAGCGATGGGATTATAATTTCTTTGTTTCATCGGCTATATTTGGAATATCGTTTGTAATGGCGGCAGAAAGGCTTCCAGCATTACTTCCGTAAAAACCAAAGACCAAACTCCCCATGAATAAGAACTTCTTGTTTTTTGTTGCGCTTATATTCAGTACAAATGCTTTCAGTCAGTATATAAATAACCCAGGTTCTAATCATGGAAGCAAGTTTGAACAATTGGGCACCATTATTTCTGATCCAAACCTATACCGTTCTGCATCTGGAGCACCAGGCCCGGCATACTGGCAACAACGTGCAGACTATGAAATCAATGCAGAGCTTGATGAGAAAAATCTTCGATTAAATGGTGCTGAGACGATTACCTATTACAATAACTCTCCCGACCCTTTAAGTTATTTATGGGTGCAACTAGATGAAAACCAACATAAATCAACCAGCGACAATAAACTCACTGAGGGTAGCAGAATGGCAGAGCAGGTGGGCTACAAAAGATTGTCTGACATCATCAATCCGCCGAACGATCTTGGCGTAAACATATTAAAGGTTACCGACGAGAAAGGAACAGCTATACCTTATACCATCAATAATACGATGATGCGTATAGATCTTCCTTTTGTTTTACAACCTAAACAAAAATATAAACTTAAAATAACCTGGAATTATAAGATTGCTGACCGAATGTCTGATGGTGGCAGAGGTGGTTATGAGTATTTTGCCGAGGACGACAATTACCTGTTTACCATTACACAATGGTTTCCGCGTATGGCTGTTTATTCTGATTTCCAGGGATGGCAAAACAAACAATTTGAAGGCCGCGGCGAATTTGCCCTTGCCTTTGGCAACTATAAAGTAAACATGACAGTTCCTGCAGATCACGTTGTGGGTGCCACGGGTGAGTGTCAGAATTATGCACAAGTATTAAATGCAGGTAGTTTAAAAAGATGGGATACTGCACAAACTGCAAAGACACCAATAGAGATTGTAAACCTGGCTGAAGTAAAATCGGCAATAGGCAAGAAATCATCTGCTAAAAAAACATGGACTTATACCGCCGAGAATGTAAGAGATTTTGCCTGGGTATCGTCCCGCAGATTAGTTTGGGATGCCATGGCAACACATATCAATGGAAAGAAAATCATGTCAATGTCTTACTATGGACCTGAAGCATATCCACTTTACAACAAATACTCTACGAAAGTAGTTGACCATACCTTAAGAGAATATTCAAAACACACCATTCCTTACCCCTACCCTGTAGCTATTTCTGTAGAAGCGGCCAACGGAATGGAATACCCAATGATATGCTTCAATTACGGCCGTGCAGAAAAGGACGGAACTTATACCGAAGCGATTAAATACGGCATGATTGGTGTAATCATCCATGAAGTAGGACACAACTTTTTCCCTATGATTGTGAATTCAGATGAGCGTCAATGGTCCTGGATGGATGAAGGATTGAACACTTTCTGTCAATATATGGCTGAACAGGCCTGGGATAATAACTATCCTTCACAACGTGGCCCAGCACATAAAATCGTTGATTATATGAAGATGCCGAAGGATCAGCTGGAGCCCATCATGACCAATTCTGAAAACATCATCAACTTTGGGCCAAATGCTTATGCTAAACCAGCAACGGCTTTAAACATTTTAAGGGAAACCGTTATGGGCAGGGAGCTTTTTGATTATGCCTTTAAGGAATATGCAAAACGTTGGGCCTTTAAACACCCTACTCCTGCTGATTTGTTCAGAACCTTAGAAGATGCCTCAGCAGTTGACCTTGACTGGTTCTGGAGAGGCTGGTTCTTTGGAACTGATCCGGTAGACATTTCTCTTAATGACGTTCGCTATTACCGCTTAGACAGCAAGAACCAAACGCTTGAAAACAACGAAGCCAAAAAAGCATATGACAAGGACCTATATAATATTGGAAGGGAACGTAATCGTAAAGAAGGCATTAAATTCGCAGTAGAACAAGATACTAGCTTACTAGATTTTTATAACAAATTTAACCGTTTTGAAGTCAGCAAAACTGCTGATCAGGAGTTTCAAAATTACATGAGTAGCCTAACTGCCGATGAGCGAAAACTCTATGAAAGCAAAAAGAACTTTTATGAGTTGGACTTCTCTAATGAAGGTGGATTGGTGATGCCTATTATTATTGAATGGACTTTTAAAGATGGCACTAAAGAGGTAGACCGTATCTCAGCGTATATCTGGAGAAAAGACGAAAATAAGGTAACTAAGGTTTTTGCTAAAGATAAGGAAGTAGTATCGGTACAGCTTGATCCTTATCGTGAAACTGCGGATATCGATGAGCAAAATAACTCATGGCCAAGAAAAAGCCAGCCTTCGCGCTTTGAATTGTTTAAACAACAACAAGCGCCGCGTGGATCATCTACAGGATCAAATCCTATGCAACAATCCAGGCAGCGCTAGTTTATCTAAAAGAAGCCTAATTGACCTTTATCATCAATCTTGATATCCTCAGGATTGGTGATTTCGAAATCTATTTTCTTTACGGGTTTTTCTTCCTTTTTAGGTTCTGCTGCTGGCTTAGCCGCAGGTTCCTCTTTTACTTTTATAGCCTCTTCCGATTTCTCTTCAACAGGCTTTACAGTTTCAGTTTCTTTAACCTCTTCAGGTTTAGTTGCCGCTGCAGGTTTCGCAGCCGGACTACCCCATGCCTTTTTCGGTTTCTCAAGAGCAGGAGTTTTTTCCTCTTCCACAATAACCTCTTTTTCAACTATCGGTTGTTTAGGTTCTTCTATATCTGCTTCTGGCACTCCAGGTGTTTCAACAGGAGCTTTAACTGCCGGTTTACTCTCAAAAACTTTCTTAGGTTTTGGTGCAGGCGCTTCATTAACAGGTGTAGGTTCTTCTTCCGTTGCTTCATCTGCTACTTCCTCGTCAGCCTCAGGCAATGGAACCTCTTCTTCATCCGCATCTTTACTCATTGCCGGATCAACAAGTTCTTCCTCATTAGTATCCTGAACTACGTCTCCAACAGGCGCTCCTGACTCATTCATTGAATCATCATCCGTTGAATCTTCTGCAGTTGCAGCAACTGCCTTAACTTCTTCTTCCAGTTCTATCTCTTTATGATTAGAAATGGTAATGTTTTTAACATCATGGGCAGTCAGTCTGTTTCCATTTGCCTTAATCCCTTTCACATCAATAAACTCAGACAGTACAATCTCAAGTGTCTCCGGAGTTTGAGTTTTACCTTTCAATACATCTACCGTTAACACAGCGGCCGCGTTACTCGTTAAGTATAAGAATTTAGAACCAGTCTCTTCACTAATCAGGCTTTGTTTTTTACCAACTCCAATCGATTCAAAAACAAACCTTTTTATAAAGTAGTTTTTCGCCTTACCTTCATACTGTACTACAGCAAAAGGCTTTTCAGGATCAAACTTTTGAATCAATATCAAATCGGCATCAAAGTGGTTGCTGAGTTCGAAAGTACTGAGTTCGTACCAACCATCTTTGTGTACCTGCAAGATCTTATCATCCCCATCAAATTCACCAAGATACTTACCCCTGCCATCAACATTAAGTCTTCTCAACAAATCATCGTACCAGATTTTTAGTCCAGATAAAGTAGATACACCTTTGCTCTTCAGCAGAATCTTTTTAACCGGATATTTAGATACAATATTTCCCTGTGAACCACGTCCCTTAATTGCAATTTCGGCAAAGTCCAGATCAAATTGTAATTTCTTTAATTTAGTATGAGGCTTAAGCTGTACGGTTATAATTTCTGCCTCTCCATTTGGATTAGCTGTGAAATACAACACTTTAGAACCCTTACTGCCCTTCGTTAAATCGTACTCTTTATCGCGCGTAACTCCTACTACAGCAAAACGCTTGATGTAAGAAACCCCACTTGCACCATCCTTATAGATCATGTTATAAACAGTACGCTCATCCCCTTTTTTAAATACCTGGGCATGTAATATTCCTTTACCGACAAAGGTTTTATCGGCTACTTTGGTAATGATGCATTTTCCATCTTCCCTAAATACAATGACCTCATCAATGTCGGAACAATCTGCAACAAACTCGTCCTTACGCAAACCTGTACCAATAAAACCGTCTTCACGATTCAGGTATAATTTCACATTGGCCAAGGCCACTTTAGAAGCCTCAACACGGTCAAACAAACGGATTTCCGTTTTACGTTCCCTTCCCTTGCTATACTTGTCTTTCAGTTTTTGAAACCAGGCAATCGCATATTCAGTAAGATGACGCAGGTGATTTTTAACCACCTTAATCTCATCCGACAGGGCTTTCATCTGATCATCCGCTTTTTTAACGTCAAAGCGGGTAATGCTGCTCATTGGTTTATCAATCAGCTTTTTAAAATCCTCAGGTTGTATTTCTCTATATAAATCTGGTTTAAATGGCTCAAACAACGAGTTTAAAACCTCTACAACGGTGTCAAAATTACCTGAATTTTCGTATTCAGCATTTTTGTACATCCCTTCCTGAATGAAGATCTTTAACAAAGAACTAAAGAATATTTTTTCCTGCAGCTCGTGCAGTTTAATTTCCAATTCCTTTTTCAACAAAGCCTTGGTGTGCAACGTATTCTGTGTTAGAATATCATTTACACTTAAAAACTGAGGCTTTTCATCTTTAATGATACAGGTATTTGGAGAGATAGAAACTTCGCATGAAGTAAAGGCATACAAAGCATCGATAGTCACATCCGGAGAAATACCAGGAGCAAGCTGAATAACAATTTCTACATGAGCAGCAGTATTGTCTTCTATCTTCTTGATTTTAATTTTACCCTTATCATTAGCGGACAAGATACTATCGATAACCGAGCCCGTAGTTGTACTATAAGGAATTTCGGTAATTACTAAAGTCTTTTTATCCTTCTCCGTAATCTTTGCCCTTACCCTAATCCGACCTCCACGCATACCTTCGTTATAGGCAGAAAAATCGGCCATACCACCGGTAAAGAAATCGGGTAAAATATTAGGTCGCTGCCCTTGTAAAACTTCTATAGAAGCATCCAGCAATTCGATAAAATTGTGGGGCATTACCTTTGTCGCCAAACCTACAGCAATACCTTCGGCACCCTGTGCCAGCAGTAAAGGAAACTTAACAGGTAAGGTTACAGGTTCATTATTACGTCCATCATAACTCAATTGCCAAATGGTTGTATCACCGTTAAATACCACTTCATTGGCAAATTTAGAAAGCCGGGCTTCAATATAACGAGGGGCAGCAGCATTGTCACCAGTAATTGGATCTCCCCAGTTACCTTGACAATCGATCAATAAGTCTTTCTGACCAATTTGAACCATTGCATCACCGATGGAGGCATCACCATGCGGGTGATACTTCATGGTATTTCCGATCACATTGGCAGCCTTATTAAAACGTCCGTCATCCATCTCTTTCAAAGAGTGCATAATGCGTCGCTGTACCGGCTTCAAGCCGTCATTGATGTGTGGTACTGCGCGATCCAGAATTACATAAGAAGCATAATCGAGGAACCAGTTTTCGTATAGTCCATTAATAGGAATTACGGTATGTTTGTTTTCTTCGTTTATGTTGTTTTCTATTTCTTCGCTCATCAAAAAAGGATTGTTATGCTGTAAATATAAGGGTTGAAAACGGAATTCTAAGAACTGAATTTTTAACAGTTCTATGTTGATATATTATTTTTGCTCAAAGAAGAATAATTACCTGCTTTCGGCCGCAAAGTTACAAAACATACAAATTGTTTATACTTTTGAACAATTAATTCGATAGATTGTAATATAATAAACAACCCAAAACTCCCCTCGGTGGCATGGTTTTGGTGAAGTTGACCATACATGAACTTTCAATACTGCTCAATTGAATAAATATATACGAATAAGTCTTAAAGTTTTACTCTGGATTGTAGCAAGCGTTATTTTGTTGCTCGTACTGATTATGCTCTCCCTAAAAATCTCCTATGTTCAGGATTTCGTTAAAGATATTGCCGTTAACTACCTTAAAGGCAAGACAAAGACAGAAATTAGGTTAGAAAGCATCGGACTAGATTTACCCAATGACATTGTTCTTAATAAGTTCTACATCGAAGATAAAAAAGGCGACACCCTGGTTTATGCACAAAAACTAGCTGTTAACATTAGCCTGTACGAGCTACTAAACAACAAAGTTGAAGTAAACTACATCGGGTTACAAAAAATACGGGCAAATGTGACGCGTATTCATCCTGATACAACATTTAATTTTTCCTTTTTAGTAGACGCTTTCTTATCCGAACAGACAAAACCAGAAGCCGAAGTTCAGAAAGATACGACTTCTACTCTAAAGTTTTCGATCAGTAAAATTAATCTGGAAGATATTGGTATTGTTTATCGGGATGATG
Source organism: Pedobacter hiemivivus (assembly GCF_005144565.1). Classification (NCBI taxonomy): domain Bacteria; kingdom Pseudomonadati; phylum Bacteroidota; class Sphingobacteriia; order Sphingobacteriales; family Sphingobacteriaceae; genus Pedobacter; species Pedobacter hiemivivus. Next base: position 151,005 of record NZ_SWDX01000001.1, on the reverse strand, counting down.
TTGCCGGTAATGAGATGAAGCTGAACCTTGGGGAATTTAAAGCAAACATTAAAGATTTCGATCTGGATAATCAGCATTATGTAATCCAAAAACTGTCCTTAAACAACACTTCTGTTAAATATCTGCAGCAAAAACCCTTAACGCAGTTGCAGGCGCAAATAGCAAATAGCATTGATACTGCAAAAACCGAATCGGGCAAATTACCACTTGTTGAAATACAAGATTTCGCATTCAATAAAGTTAATATAGGTTTTGACGACAGACTTTCGAAAACTAGTGCCGACCTTGATTTAAATAATCTAACGTTAACTAAACTGTTTATCGACCTTACCAACAATCAGTATAAGATTGAGGATGCAAAAATCAATGACAGTAAAGTTGATTTTAAAACTGCGGCCTCGGATATGCGTGCACAGGTTAAACTGAAGGAATTTTCCTTAACCAAACTGATTGCTGATGTAAACCACAACAAATACCAGTTGGATGAGGCAAAACTAAACCAATCGGATGTTGCATTTGCATTTAAACCAGTTCCTCCCACTAAAACTCCTCAAAAACCAGCACCAGCTCCGGCATCTCCCGGAATTGCCTTTCTGGCGAAAAACCTAAGTCTGTTAGACAACAATATAAAGTTCGATAACCTGGCTGAAAAGACAGCGAAAGGAATGGACTTTAACCACCTAAATATAAAGAAACTTGGCTTACAAGCCGAAAAGTTGTCCTATAGTGATGCCGGCATCCTGGTTAATGTAAAATCAGGTAGCTTTAAAGAAAAAAGTGGTTTCGAGTTATCGAAATTACAAGGGGATGTTGCTTATACCCAAAAGCAGACCAAGGTAAACAACCTGGTATTGAAGACTCCAAATACCAGTATTGAGAACAATACCCAGCTGGACTATACGGCTATGGAAGACCTCACCAAACACCCTGAAAGGGTGAAAATCTATGTGCAGGTAAAAAACACCACCATAGGTTTAAAGGATGCAGGCTATTTTAGCGATGCCATACCCGAAAACTATCGCAACGAGAAACTAAAAGTGAATGCACAGGCTCGTGGATATATGAATAACCTTGTGATTCCAAAATTGCAGGTTGATGGCTTAAAAAGCACACACATCGATGTCAATGGAACGGTAAAAGGTTTGCCCGATGTTAATAAAGCTATATTCGATTTGAACATCAAGCGTTTCTCTTTAACCAAAAATGACCTGCTTGTAGTTATTCCTAAAAAAACGCTCCCAACCAACATCACCCTACCAAATTCGATTAATGCAACTGGTAAGTTTACAGGATCCATGACCAATTTCAATACCGGTTTCAACATCAATACCGACATGGGGTCCGCCAAGCTATTGGCTAATATGAAAGGTCCTAAAGGGAAAGAAAGTTATACCGCCAACATTAATCTAAATAATTTCAATGTGGGTCGCCTGTTAAAAATGGAGCCTCAATTAGGTAGAATCACTATAAAAGCAAATGTTAAAGGCACAGGACTAGATCCTAAAAAAGCTTCAGCCACAATAAATGGACAAGTGGTCAATGCTTATTATAACAAATACACCTACCGGAACTTAAACCTAAGCGGCGCTTACAAGCAACAAAAGCTGGATTTAAAAAGCAATATGGCAGATAGCAACGCCAATTTTGAATTGACTGCGCATGTAGATATATCAGGTAAATACCCTGCAATAAAGACCAATGCCAATCTGAAACAAATAGACCTACAAAAACTTAACTTCAGTACTACAGAATTTAAGCTTGCAGGTTTAATCAAAGCCGATATACAAACTGCCGACCCGGATTACCTAAATGGCGACATTACAGTAAATAGCTTGCAATTGGTTAAAGAAGGTCAACGTTTTAATGTAGACACGATCATTGTACATTCAGAGGCTTCTGCCGACCACAACCTACTTACCTTAAAATCGGAGTTTTTAAGGGCAAAGATTGACGGTAAATACCAGATCACCAATTTGGCAAACGCGGTGATCAATCAGATCAATAAATATTATCAGTTTGGTACGGTCACTAAAATCCCTGATCAAAGGTTTAGATTTTATGTAAACTTCTACAACCCGAAGATCTTAAAAAATCTTGTGCCAGAATTGAGCACCTTCGCCCCTTCAAGGATGAATGGTTTACTGGACACTAAGAAGGATAGTTTAGTGATGAATGCGGTATTTCCACAAGTGGTTTACGGTAGTTATCGCGTAGATAGCACCCGATTGAACATTAACAATACGGATCAGAAGCTAAATTATAAACTAACGATTAAAAGTTTACAAAGCCCATCTTTATCCTTCTTTAACAATGAAATTAGCGGCGCTGCCGTTAACAACGATCTGGATTTGAATATCTACTTGCGTGATAGTAAACGGAAAGACAAATATGTATTAGGGGGTATATTCAAATCTATTGATAAGGATTTTAGATTTAGCTTCGATCCCCAAAAGGTACGATTGAACTATGAAAAATGGACTGTATCGCCTGAGAACTACCTGCAATTTGGGGCATCGGGTATACTTGCTAATCAATTTAACTTAAGTAACGGTGGACAACTACTCAGCATCAACAGCGAAAGCAACACACCAAATGCTCCGCTTAAAGTTGAATTTAAAGATTTCAGGATAGAAACATTAACCAGGTTTGCAGAGGCCGACAGTGCTTTGGCCGGAGGGGCCATTAATGGAACAGTAAATGTAAAAGACCTTACCGGGACACCTAAATTTGAGGCCAACCTAACCGTGGACCAGCTTCGTTACCAAAAGGATATGCTTGGAACTTTGCGCATTGCGGTAAACAACAACACCGAAAATGCTTATGAAACTAACATTGCCTTGTCAGGGACACATGAGTTAAGGGCTAGCGGCTTCTATTACACAGCTCCCAAGAGCGCACTTGATATGACTTTAAATATCGACAAGATAGATTTAAAAGCCATTCAGAGCTTATCAATGGGACAAATTAAAAATGGAACCGGAACAGTAAGCGGAGAGCTTTCCATTAAAGGCGCTCTTGATGCACCTAAAATACTTGGAGATGTAAAATTTAACCAGGCCGGTTTTAACGTTGCTTATGTAAATTCTTACTTCCGTATGCCTAATGAAACCATTAGGTTTACCGATACAGGTATTGATTTCAATAGGTTTACGATCCTTGATTCCTTGAATCAGAAAGCTGTAATTACTGGCGGCATTTTAACCACCAACTACCGCGACTTTAAGTTTAATATGGACATTAGGACCAATAACTTCAGGGCCCTAAATTCTACTGCTCAAGATAATGAGATGATCTATGGAACCGTTTACTTAACCAGCAACATTAAGGTGCGTGGCGATTTAAACCAACCGGATGTAAACATGACAGTTAAGGTGGAAGATAAGACAAAGTTCTTCTTTGCCATGCCTCCCGATGACCCCACAATTATAGACCAGGAAGGAATTGTTCAATTCGTTGATTTTAATGCTCCCCCTGCCAATGGCAAAAAAGCACTTTCCGTAGCCGATTCAATTAGTAAAGCGCCAATCAAAGGAATTAACCTGAGTGCTACAATTACTATAGATCCTGGTGCAGAATTAAATATTGTGGTAGATCCGGCAAATGGGGATAACCTAAAGGTTAAAGGAGAGGCAACGCTCGCTGCCACAATGGACCCAAGTGGAAAAACCAGCTTAACAGGCAAATACAATGTATTAAGTGGAAGCTATAACTTATCTGTAGGCCCGGTTAAAAAAGAATTTAAATTTCAGCAAGGCAGTAGCATTATATGGACAGGAGAACCAACAAGCGCTAATGTTGATTTGACAGCTTTAATTGAGGTAAATGCGGCTCCCATGGACTTACTCAATACTCCGGATGACCCTACGTCTAAAACAAAACTTCCTTTCCAGGTATATCTGATGATGACCGGTGAATTGCTAAAACCAATTATTAAATTTAAAATCGATTTACCTGAAAATGAAAGAGGAGCATTGGGCGGATCTGTATATGGAAAGCTTCAACAAGTAAATAATGATGAAGGTGAACTAAATAAGCAAGTATTTGCTTTATTGGTTTTAGAACGTTTTATAGCGGAGAATCCTTTCCAAAGTCTGGCAGGAGGAGGCAACGGGCTTATTACTAACTACGCACGATCGAGTGTAAGTAATTTGCTTTCCGATCAATTGAACAAATTGGCTTCTGACTTGATAAAAGGAGTAGATATTAACTTCGGAATTAATTCATCCGAGGATTACTCTAGCGGTCAGCTTCAAAACAAAACAGATCTGGAAATAGGCTTATCTAAAAAACTGCTAAGTGACAGGTTGATTGTAACCGTAGGCAGTTCATTTGGTTTAGAAGGACAAAACGCAGGAAAAAACTCCGCTAATATTGCAGGTAATGTAAACATAGAATATCTGCTATCTAAGGATGGAAAATACAGATTGAGAGCCTACAGGCGCAACCAGAATGAAGGTGTAATTGAAGGCGAAATTATAGAAACCGGTGTAGGTTTTGCACTGGTGGTAGATTACAATAAATTTAGAGAGGTATTTAGAAGTTTCTCTAAAAAGCAAAGAGCAAGACAAGAGGAACAGCGATTAAGACAAGAAGAACAGCCTAAAAATGACAAGACTAATTAAATCCAACTTACTTATACTTGCCTGTTTAATTTGGGCTTCCTGCAGCACAACAAAAAGTTTGAAGCCGGGGCAATATCTATATACGGGTGCAGAAATAAATATCAATCCCGATTCGGCAGTAAAAATTACGGATCAAAAAGAAGTAAAAGAAATACTTCTGGATAAAACCAGACCCCAACCCAACAAGTCTTTTTTGGGAATTAAATACAAATTGGGTTTTTATAATCTTGCAGGAGAAACGACAAAGAAAAAAGGTTTTAAACATTGGTTGCGCACCAAAATGGGCGAGCCACCCGTATTATTAAGCGAAGTAAAAATCCCTTACAACAATGCGGTATTAAAAAGCTATCTAATTAGTCAGGGTTATCTGCAATCGGATGTTGTGGGCGATACCGTCATTAAAGGAAAAAAAGGCAAAGCTGTTTATACCGCGGAAACCGGTCCACGCTACAAAATCAACAGTGTTTTATTCCCTAATGACAGCTCGGGTATTGCAACAATTATCAATAACAACAAAGCCAACAGTTTATTAAAAGTCGGCGACAACTACGACTTAGACGTTTTTAAAAACGAACGAGACCGCATAGACAACGACCTAAAAGAACAGGGCTACTTCTACTTTAGCCCCGATTATCTGATTTTACAGGTAGACAGTACCATTGGCAAGAATAGTGTAGATATCCGTTTAAAAGTTAAAGATATAGCCCCCGACGCAAGCTTAAAACCTTATACGATTAATCATATCAACATCTTTCCAAACTATAGCTTAAGGAGAGACAGTGCCTTAAGAACAGCAAGCCCTGAGATTTATAATGACTTTAGAATCTATGATCCCAGGAAGACTTTTAAAGCTCCACTATTTAATCGTCTCGTTTTCTTTAAAAAAGATGAGTTGTACAATAGAAGAGATCATAATCAATCGTTAAACCGAATGGTTAATATTGGTGCATTCCAAGCTGTAAAGGCCGAGTTTATACCACTCGACAGCTTTAAAAACAATCAACTGGATTTAAATATTTACCTGACACCTTTAAAGAAAAACTCCCTTTCTTTTTCTGTTACGGGAACCAGTAAATCAAACAACTTTGTCGGCTCAGAATTGAAACTGACCCAAACTACACGTAATGTATTCAGGGGAGCAGAACAACTGGATGTAAGTGCAAGTGGGGGCTTTGAAAGTCAGGTAGGCGGACAATCTAAAGCTTTAAACTCTTACTCACTTACACTGGAGAGTAAACTCACTTTCCCAAGGTTTATCACTCCGTTTAAAGGGATCAATACCACCAATGCTTTTATTCCTAAAACAATAGCTTCACTTTCTTACCAACTACTGCATAGAGGTTCTTTGTATGACATCAACTCCTTCAAAACTCAATTTGGTTACAAGTGGAACGAAAACAAATACAAAGAACATTCATTTAACCCAATATCTGTAAACTATGTTACCTCTTCACTGTTAACCTCAGTACAAACAGAAATAGATAGTATATTAAAGGTAACCCCGGGCTTAAAAAATGTACTGGAAAAACAGTTCATTATTGGAAGTACTTATGGCTTCACCTACACCAATCAATTTGAAGACTTCAGAAGAAATAACATCTATTTCAATGGTACCCTGGAAACTGGTGGAAATGTATGGGGTTTGTTTGCAGGCAAAAATGATAGAGGAGCCAAAGTTATTGCCGGTCTGGAGCTGAACCAATTTATTCGTTTAGAGGCCGATTTCAGAAATTATTATAAAATCACAAAGAATGTAATCTGGGCTAATCGTATAGATCTAGGCTATGGTTATGCCTACGGCGGTCAGACGACACTACCTTTTGTACGTCAATTTTTTGCCGGCGGAACCAACGATATCAGGGCTTGGGCAGCAAGATCCATTGGCCCCGGAACCTACTACTATAAAAATGATCCATTGGTTGCTAACGGCAACTATATTGATCAAAGCGGAGACATTAAAGCCTTAATCAGTTCGGAACTACGATTTAAACTATATGGTCGTTTATATGGTGCTACCTTTGTCGATGCAGGTAATATATGGCTCAGAAAGGAAGATAAAGGGAGTCCAGCTATTGGTAATCTTCCTGCAACTGTCGGACGCGCCGGATCAGGTTTTGAATTAAAAAACGCATTAAAGGAGCTTGCTGTAGGTACAGGAGTTGGACTTCGTATTGATGCAACAATCTTCGTCATTCGTCTAGATGTAGCCTTCCCTATCCGCAAACCGTACAATGAAGAAGGTAAGCGCTGGGTATTTGACCAAATTGATTTTGGCAACAACACCTGGCGTAAAGAGAATTTAGTTTATAACATTGGAATAGGATATCCTTTTTAATATGACATTTTTAAAAAAAGTTAAACACTTTATTAAAGCAACTGCACATTTATTCATCGCTGCCGGGAAAGGGTTTATGGAAGACAGTGTAATGAAATTGAGTGCAGCCCTCGCTTATTATACCATTTTCTCCCTTACCCCACTTATCATCATTGTCATTTCGGCTGCCAGTTTATTTTTGGGCGATGTCCCAGATTCTGACAGCACAAAACTCAACCCAAAGAAAGAACTCTTCTCAGAAATCACTGAACTCGTTGGTCCAGAAGCCACAGCCCAGATCCAAACTTTTGTAACCAATGCCAACACCACTGGAAAAAGCACCCTCGGGCTAATCATTGGTATCATTACATTGGTAATTGGTGCCACAGCCATCTTTATTGAAATTCAAGATAGCATCAACCTGATTTGGAAGGTAAAGGCTGTCCCGAAAAAAGGATGGAAAAAGTTCCTCATCAACAGGCTCCTATCTTTCTCTTTAATTGTCTCTTTAGGTTTCCTACTGCTCGTCTCTCTGGTTATCAACAGTATTGTAGTTGCCATCGGTGATAAACTCGGCTACATCATCTCCTCCAGCAAAATCGCCAAATACCTACCTATTGTTGATGATACAACCACCTTATTAATCAACACATTAAACAATGCGTTAACGCTAGCTGCAGTAACAGCTGTGTTTACCATTATTTTTAAGGTTTTACCCGATGTAAAACTAAAATGGAAACCTGCAATTATAGGTGCCTTGTTTACTGCATTGCTGTTTAGTTTAGGTAAGTATTTAATAGGGATCTATATCGTAGAAGGCAACCCAGGTTCTGCATTTGGGGCGGCAAGTTCATTAATTGTAATCTTACTTTGGGTTTATTATACAGCCATCATTCTTTACTTCGGTGCCGAATTTACACAAGCTTATGCCGAGCGTTATGCAAAAGGGATTACACCGAGTAAATATGCAGTACATACTAAGATTGTCGTGGTTGAAAAAGATGTCGACACCTTACCCCCGCAGCATCCGGAAGACACTAAAATATAAGGTTATATATATTTACTGATCTTATCGATGAGTTCCTGTTCAAGAAATGGTTTTAAGACAAGATCATTCATTCCAGCTTTTAAATAGGCATCTCTATCTTCCTGTAGTACATGGGCCGTTATCCCCAAAATTGGAATTCTAGATTTGCCGAAGTCGCCATTGTATCTTACCTCATGGGTAAGCTCTACGCCCCCCATTATTGGCATTTGAATATCAGTAAGAATGAGGTCGTAATTGTTCTTTTTAAACAACTCCAATGCTTCTTTACCGTCATAAGCGCAATCAAAGCCCATCTCCCATTTTTTCAGCACAGTTTGGGCAAGCAACACATTCATCTTATTATCGTCTACCAATAAAATATTCTTGCCTGTCAACTTTTTGCTAATCGGCACCTCTTCAGCCTTTACAACCTTTACTTCCTTCACCTTAGTGATCTCGTAAGGAATTTCAAAACTGAATATAGAGCCTTTGCCAAGAACGCTACTTACGTCAATTTTACCCCCTTGCAGCTCTACTATTTTTTTACAAATAGCAAGGCCTAAGCCCGTCCCCTGCTTAGTGGTAGAGTATACTTGTGCAAATTCATCAAAAATAAACTCCAAATCCTCCGCCGCAATCCCAATCCCTGTATCCTCAACATGGACTTTTAATACCCCATGTTTTTTGCCATGCATAACTAAATTAACTTTTAGGGTTACCTTACCACTTGCCGTAAACTTAATGGCATTAGTTAGCAGATTCATCACCAACTGCTTTAACCGCAAACGATCACCCAACAAGCAAACATCTTTTTCGATAGACACTTTATCCTCCAATAGAAGATTCTTATTGACAGCAAGCACATTCATACCGTTAAACACTTCCATGATCTCATTTTCCGGATGGAAAGGCTCATTTTCAAGATTTATCTTTCCAACTTCATATTTAGAAAAGTCAAGAATCTCATTTACAAGTGCCAGCAACATCTCCGATGAATTACGGATGGCATCAACCTGATCGATTTGCTCGTTGGTAAGCTCACTTTTACTTAGCTGTTCTGAGAAACCAACTACCGAATTGAGCGGAGTTCGTATTTCGTGACTCATATTGGCTAGAAAACGACTTTTTGAATGGGAATCTTGTGAGGCACGTTTGCCTAACATAATGAGCACCTTTTCGTTTTTATAAAGTTTAATAATGTTATATAGAATGATGATCACCAAACTAACCAATAACAATACATTGATCATCGATATCCAATCCAGCTGCTTAATTTCTTCGAGAAGCTCCTCACTAAGCAAATTCCTGGTATCCATAATATAACCAATTTCTTCCTTTTTGAAGGTCTGCAAAATAGAAATGATCTCCGATACCAGTTTACTATTTAACATCAGGATCGCCTTTTCATCACTCTTTAACTTGTTGGCATTGGCATACAATTTCTTATAATAGTCTTCTATCCTTTTAAGCTGCTCCTTATTAAAACTTCTTACATCTTGATTTACGACTGTATTTTTCTCCGTTTTAATAATGGTAAGAGAAGTGTCCTTTTTCTTATTCTTCCCAGCAAAGGCCGCTGCAAGTCGTCCAAAGAATTTTTTTTCAGGAAGGGGCTGATGTCTAATCGTATCAAAGCTAGTGACTGTTTTAAACTGCTTCTTTGCTGCCGGAAGTTCAATTTTATCGGCGACCTCCCTTTCAACAAGGCCTAACTGCGAAAACCCAATTACCAAACTGTCTGTAAGTTTTCTCAGTTTTAAATAGCTTTCAGTCTTTAACTTCTTCTGTTTAATCAGTCGGTTAAAATCAGGAGTTAACACATTATCATCAACATTGATATTGAGTTCCGTCAAAAAGGTAGATACTTTTTGAATCTGCAAAGAGAATTTCTTAATGTACTCCCTATCGGCTGTTACCGCATACAAACGTGAGTTATTCTCGGCTTGGTACAATGTATAAATACAACTGTCTACTTTCGAATAATCTTCCTTAATCTTTACCAGTTCAGCAATATTGCGCTTCAGCGCATTCATTTTGCTGAATCTCAGATATAAAAAAAATGCAAAAAGGAATAAAATCAGTATTAAAAATACAGTTAGATAATAGCGTATTGGCGATCTTTTTGTGGCACTAAGAGGCATAAAGTTTTTAATTTACCACAGCCAAGCTGCAGAACTAGTAAACTATTCTATCAAAGGGGATCGATCAGAATACAAGTATAAATCAAAAAATTTACAATTCGCCTATTAGGACCTTAAAAATTAAGCCAGCTCTGCTGCGTCTTCAATCCCGTCTGTATCAACAGGATCAGCTATTATTGCCATATCATCTACCTCATCTTTCTCTATTCTTAGATTTCTGATGATATGCTGTTGTCTATCGGGTGTATTTTTACCCATATAGTACTCCAACAAACTTTTTATGGTTTGATCTTTAAGAATCACTGGGTCCAGCCTAATATCTTTACCGATAAACAATCCAAACTCATCTGGAGAGATCTCGCCCAAACCTTTAAATCGTGTGATTTCTGGCTTATTACCTAGTTTCAATATGGCTTTTTTGCGCTCGTCATCACTGTAACAGTAAATGGTTTCTTTTTTGTTACGCACTCTAAATAAAGGCGTTTGCAAAATATACACATGTCCTGAACGAACCAAATCCGGGAAAAACTGCAAAAAGAAGGTCATCATTAGCAACCTGATGTGCATACCATCCACATCGGCATCGGTAGCAATTACAATATTGTTATAATGCAAACCATCCAGTCCATCTTCAATATTTAAAGCATGTTGCAAAAGGTTAAATTCTTCGTTTTCGTAAACTACCTTTTTGGTCAGCTCATAGCAGTTTAAAGGCTTTCCTTTTAGACTGAAAACCGCCTGACAATCTACATCCCTTGATTTAGTGATAGAGCCCGAAGCCGAATCTCCCTCCGTAATAAACAAGGTCGTTTCATAGCGCTTATCATGGGTACTGTTAAAGTGAACCTTACAATCTCTTAGTTTTTTATTATGTAACGAAGCTTTCTTCGCCCTGTCGTTTGCCAGTTTTTTTATACCAGCAATATCCTTACGCTCGCGTTCAGATTGTAGGATTCTTTTCAACAAAGCGTCAGCTACATCAGAATGTTTATGCAGATAATCATCCAGTTCTTTCTTAACAAAATCGTTGATAAAAGTTCTTACCGATGGCCCATCTGGCCCCATATTTTGTGAACCCAGTTTGGTTTTAGTTTGCGATTCGAATACAGGCTCCTGCACGCGCACCGAAATCGCGGCAATGATAGATGACCTGATATCTGAAGCATCATACTCTTTTTTATAAAACTCACGAATAGTTTTTACCACAGCCTCTCTAAAAGCAGCCTGGTGTGTACCACCCTGTGTGGTATGCTGACCATTTACGAAAGAGTGGTAATCTTCACCATATTGCTGACCGTGAGTCATCGCAATCTCAATATCATTCCCTATAAGGTGAATAATTGGGTAACGTATACTTTCTACATCTGCATGTTTATGCAACAGATCGTAAAGCCCTCTTTCAGAAAAATACTTTTGCCCATTAAAGTTAATGGTTAAACCAGCATTTAGGAACACATAATTCCAGATCATGCTTTCTACAAAATCTGTAATGTAATGGTAGTTTCTAAAAATGGTTTCATCAGGGTAAAAAGTAATGGCAGTACCGTTACGCTGTGTAGTATCTATGATGTCATTTTCTAAGACAATCTCGCCTTTAGAAAATTCTACTTTTTTTGTTTTGTTATCACGGTAAGATTGCACCATAAAGTTTGTAGACAATGCGTTTACTGCCTTGGTACCTACTCCATTCAATCCTACTGATTTTTGAAAGGCCTTACTATCATACTTACCACCGGTATTAATTTTAGAGACACAATCAATTACTTTACCCAATGGAATACCTCGTCCATAATCGCGAACATTTACCTTCTGGTCGGAAACAGTAATTTCTATAGTACGGCCAGATCCCATTACAAATTCATCAATAGAATTGTCGACAATCTCTTTCAGCAATACATAAATGCCATCGTCCTGAGCTGATCCATCGCCTAGTTTTCCAATGTACATACCGGGACGTAATCTAATGTGTTCCTTCCAGTCGAGGGAGCGTATACTATCTTCGTTATAATTCGGTTCTGCCATGATGTAATTGAGTAGTTTACAAATTTAAGCGAATATGCATGTGAATCAACCATAAAATTTCAACAAATGCACATTTATCGTGTAAAAGTACCCCATAAGTAAAAGCCGAAAGTTATGTGTACCTTTGCAGCGAAACAAGAATCTTTTGTTTCTATATATTTTACATTAAAATAAAAAAACATTGTTATTCAACGAATTAAATCTGATTGAGCCTATTTTAAATGCGCTGCAAACAGAAGGTTATACACAACCTACCCCAATACAAGAACAATCCATTCCATCTATATTACAAGGCAGAGATTTATTAGGCTGCGCGCAAACAGGAACAGGTAAAACTGCTGCTTTTGCTATACCTATGCTGCAATTGTTAAGTAAACCACACACCAACACGAAGGTTCATAAAGCCATCAAGGCTTTGATATTAACACCAACTCGTGAGCTTGCCATTCAAATTGAAGAGAGTTTTAAAGCCTATGGCAGAAACCTTCCGTTAAAACATTTGGTAATCTTTGGCGGTGTTGGACAAAAAGCACAAACTGATGCACTGCACAGAGGTGTAGACATTTTGGTGGCTACCCCAGGGAGATTATTAGATCTAATGAACCAGGGCTTTGTAAATTTACGTGACATAGAAATCTTTGTATTAGATGAAGCAGATAGAATGCTCGACATGGGCTTTATCCATGACGTGAAGAAAGTAATTGCCAAATTGCCAGCTAAGAGACAAACACTATTTTTCTCGGCTACTATGCCTAAAGAAATACAGACGTTGGCAAATACCATTCTTACTGATCCAATTAAAGTAGAAGTAACGCCAGTATCCTCTACTGCCGAAAAGATTCAACAACAAATTTTCTTTGTAGAGAAGAATGATAAAAAAGGCTTGTTACTGCATATCCTAAAAGATAAAACTATAGAAACAGCTTTGGTATTTGCTCGTACTAAACATGGATCAGACCGTATTGTTAAGGATCTGATTAAGGTTGGTATAAAAGCAGAAGCCATACATGGAAATAAATCACAAAATGCCAGACAACGGGCATTGACTAATTTCAAAGCGAAAACTACGAGAATTTTAGTAGCTACAGACATCGCTGCCCGTGGTATTGATGTGGATGAGCTGGCCCACGTAATCAATTACGAATTGCCTAACATTCCAGAAACTTATGTACACCGTATTGGCCGTACTGGCCGTGCAGGATTAAGCGGTACTGCTTTTTCATTCTGTGATCCAGAAGAAAAGGAATTCTTAGATGATATTGAAAAATTGATTGGTTTAAAGATTCCGGTATCGGAAGACCATCCTTATGCGATGAGTTGGCAAAGCCTAATGTCGGGTGCCGCAGCAGCAAAGTCGAAAGGAAAAGTAAAACCTTCAAGAGGCGCACGCCCTGAAAGAGGTGCTCGTCCGGAAAGAACCGAACGTCAACCTAACTTAAGTGGTGCCAAGAAAACTCCTAATGGTGGCGGAAACAGACGCTGGTCAAAATAATTAGCATCTAATCTTCTAAAGAGAAACAAAAAACCGCACATGAAAATGTGCGGTTTTTATTTATGTACGCCTTTTGCATTAATCTCATCAAGATAACCATGAAAGCGTTCCTTCTATAACAACTATAAATTCATATAGTTTCATTAAAATAGTCTGTCATATTGTTGAGCTTACAAATTGCTTTTAACGATTCGATCCCTTTGTACCTCAACTGCCTCACCCGCTCAGAAGTTAAACCTATTTTAAAACCAATATCTTCATGAGCCAATTCGGGAAAATTATCAAGACCATAACAATACTTTAAAACCAGCTTCTGTTTTTCAGGTAAGGTATCTATAGCTCTGATCAGATCTTTTGTCAAAGAATCTTTAAACAACTGTGCGCTGGGACAGGTAGAATTTTGATTGATCAAAGTATCCAGAAGTGTCGATTCAGTATGTGGACCTGTTTGCATATCAACGGATACCGATATCCCACCATGATATAAAACATCTGCAATTTTTTCTTCAGTTGACTTAAGAGCATCTGCAAGTTCTGTTAGTGTCGGCTCCCGTTCTAACATTTGCTCCAGTTTAATTGAAGCTTTCGAAACCCTACTCATATCATAAATCTGATTACCGGACAACCTTACAGTCCGCTTTTGCTCTGTTATCGCCTGAAGAATACATTGCCTAATCCAATACACTGCAAAAGAGATAAATTTAAACCCTTTGGTATGATCAAACCGTTTCGCAGCTCTTATTAAACCTATGTTTCCTTCACTAATCAAATCAGCAAGATTTAATCCATTATTTTGATATTGTTTTGCTACTGAAACCACAAAACGAAGATTTGTTTTGATCAGTTTTTCCAAGGCAATCTGGTCTCCGTTTTTAACCTTTATTGCCAAATTCACCTCTTCAGCCTTTTCAAGCAGGTCAATCTGAGCGATTTCCATAAGATACCTGGAAACACTATCGTCATTACGATTTGTTATACTTTGCGCTATTTTTAATGGTCTCATATCAAATCTGCCCGCTTTTATTTACCCTTAATCATAGCAAATCTATAAAGCGACTTCAACAATAACCCGACCTCAGCAATATTCGGTTGACAACGCATTTTTGACAATAAAAACCAATACAATATTTTGTAGAGGAACTCAAAAACGTGTTCAACAAAATATAATTTTAAGCCATCATTCCTTCAATTCGATTCAAGCACTTCATTCCAGATAAAATATTACTTAATTATCATTAGTAAAAACAAAATCACTCCTAAAACTATTATGAACTTATATGGAGTGTTCCGTCTAAACCTGAAGAGCTTCTGAACCACTAAAAACAAATTAATTTAACTATGAAAAACACGATGAACAAAATGATTGCTGCCTTAATGGTACTCTGTGTACTGACGGCCGCCTTAACTGGTTGCAAAAGCAAACCAAAAGATGCAGATCTAAAAGCCGCCATTGAAACCGCAATACAAGCAAATACAATGGCCTCCGGTGTTACAGTATCAGTTGAAAAAGGAGTTGCCACACTTAGTGGACAAGTTACTGATGAAACAAGCAAACAAACATTAGACAAAACAACTGCCAGTGTTATGGGGGTAAAATCTGTTGTAAACAACATTACAGTTGCCGCTCCTCCAGCAGGTCCTGTTGTGGTTGCTGCAGATGATGCCTTGACCACAGCGGTTAAAGATGCGACCAAAGACTTCCCTACTGTAGTTGCAACCGTTTCTGATGGAGTAGTTACCTTAAAAGGTGAAATTCAAAAAGCGAATCTTCAAAAGCTGATAATGACATTACAGGCTTTAAAACCTAAAAAAGTAGACAACAGTCAATTGGTAATCAAATAAATAAAAAGGAATAAAATGGCCTTACAAGAAAAATATAAAGAACTAATAGACACTGCAAATACTGCTGGTGTAAGTGGTTTAAATGTACGCGAGCAAGATGGCGTATTGTATATCGATGGTTCGACCAACGGCACGGTAAAACAACAGCTGTGGGATACCTATGAACGACTTGATCCAAATTATGCATCAGGAGACCTCGTCATGAACATCAACAGCGTAGCGGGTGTTACAGAAGGCACTAAGCTTAAAGTAACCACCAATAGCTCTAACCTCAACATCCGTAAAGGACCAAGTACCAATGATGACATCGTGGGAAAAGCTGCCAGAAATGAAGTAATAACATTGGTCAGCAAAGCCAACGATCAATGGTGGCAAGTTAAAACAGATCAAGGAGAAGAAGGATACGCTTACACTCAGTATCTAACTCCCCTGGCCTAGTACAAAACTTAGATACCAAAAAACAGTATCCACACAAAAAATAACGCATAAAATATTGTGCATAAAAAAACGAGGGTTCCATAACAGAACCCTCGTTTTTTTTCCAACAAATTCAGTGTCTGGAAGAGGACCTAGGAATAATTGCCTTCTTCAGGCATTTGTTCCAGTCCGAAAACAGATCACTTAATTTGTCTTTCTTATTTTGATAATCCGCATCCAGTGCATCACTTTCATCAACGGATAAGTCGGATCAAACTCAAACCATCGCGAAGCAAAGTTTGGGCTATTCGGTTTTTTATGATGGTTATTCTGAAATAGCTCCCCTAGCATTAAAAAATCAAGTGGCAAAGAGTTTTTACTATGGTCATTGTTATCATGATTAGCATAACCATACTTATGACCGCACCAGTTTACAATTGCACCGTGAAGTGGACCCATTAAAAAGTGGATTGGCAACAATAAAAACATCCACCATGCAGTAGCAAAAGTTACATAGAACCACACATAAAAACCAATAAAAACAAAACGTGTAATCCAGGAATCACCAATTTTATCAACAATTGGCCAAGATGGGTAATTGTCTCTAAACTGCTCTTCAGGTTCAACGTTATATTTCGCGTAATTCAAATAAATATTCTTGGTCTGGATCATCATCCCCCACACATCTTTTACAAAATGCGGAGAGTGCGGGTCTTTTTCTGTATCACTGAAAGCATGGTGCATCCGGTGTAATATCGCGTAAGCGCGAGGATTTAAAAAAGATGAGCCTTGTGATAAAAACGTAATCAGATAAAAAAACTTCTCCCAAAAAGGATTCATTTTAAACATTTTATGCGAAGCGTAGCGATGTAAAAAGAACGTTTGAGAAAAAAGGGAAAGAAACCAATGTAAAAGGAAAAAAGATAAAATAATCATATATAGTATTAACGGGTATTATGCGTATTTAGATGTGTTGCAAATAGAAATGACGTTGAGATGTCTTAACGTCCAAAATCATCCTGAACCCTAACAATATCATTCTCATCCGAAGGATTTGTAAGATCTGTATGTTGCCAAATTTCAGAAACAATCCCCCAGTCGTCCAAACCAATTAAACGGTGACGTTCACCTTGTTTTAATTTAATCGTTTGTCCAGGTGTTAACGATTTTACCTCGCCTTGTTCGTCTGTATCACTGGTGATTACGCCAACCGTGCCGTTTACCACTCTCCAGATTTCTGCACGGCGATGATGATATTGCCATGAAAGCCTGGTATTTGGGGCAACTATTAATATTTTTGGGCTAAGTTTACCTGATATTTTTAAATCATCAACATTTAATTTATCAAAATATACATTAGCAAACTGCTGTGCTTGTTCTTCATCAATTACAAAAAAACCACCCCAAGGACGGGTCTCATCACGATTAACAACATTAAAGCCTTCGATTTTTAAACGCTGTGCTACACTGTCGAATATTTCTTTTTTCTGATCTGACATATATCTCTGTTATTTATAATCACCAAAGATAATAATATCAATTAAATCGAAGGCCTATTAAGACAATCGGTCAATATCCAGTAAGTCAAGGTTTAAATCCACAATAAGGTCGTACAGCAAAGCTACATTCTTATCATCATCATCATAAAGTTTATGATCTAGTATATCTGAATATTGATTCAAAAACTCATCACTATCATAAAACTCATCTGGTAATTCTATTACGTTGCGTTTTAACTGGGCAGCACAATGGTGCAACAACCTGGCAATGGTAAAATAAACAGCATTCAGATTGACCAATAAATCGTTATAGGACTTATGTTCCCAATCCATGATATAAATGTAATAATTATCAGAAGCCAACTGATTATACTCCTCATTTTCCATCACCTCAAACTCATCCAGGTTATTGATCATGAAAAAGGTTTTAGAACACTCCACAACTTTATCTATGGATCGGAGTAGCAATTGCACCACCTCATCATCTACAGCCTCCAGCAATTCAAAATCTTCTGCCGCAATCGAATCTGGTTCAATGAGACCTTTCAAATCCGATAAATCCTTCTCATAGGCAATTAAAAAGCCGTACTTACAAAACTCACTAACAATGAAACTTAACACATGAGGCACGAGCCCCTTTATTTCATCTTCCAAATTCTTCCTTCCATTGACATATTAGATTTGAAGGTAATTACATCGGATGACTTTACAAAATCGAATAGCAGGCTTCATTTAATTACTTGACCGAATTTATTTTGATCAGGCAAAACAGAATGCTTCTTCTTTTTACAAAGCCTAAGCGCTCGTAAAGTTGAACTGCTCTTAAATTAGTGCTTAATACATGTAAAAAGGGAGTATTGCCCTGTGCGATCATATTTTTGCATACGACCGAAACCAAGTGGGCTGCAAAGCCTTTTCCAATATGATCGGGCTGGGTACAAACTGCGCTCACCTCGCTCAGACCTGTCATTTTAAGTCTCTCACCAGCCATAGCCACCAACTTCCCTTCTATTCTGATCCCGTAATAGCTTCCAAGGTTTGCTGTATAATCCTTATAAAAACCGGGCTGAATACTGTTGATCAGTTCAAACATCGCTGGACCATCCTCCTCTCCCAGCTTCAAAACTTCAATGCTGTCATCTTGTTTCAGGGATATCAATTCGGAACAAACCATTTGGTCACATTCCAATTTTTTAAATACAGTCCATGTAGAAGGAATCTCAGGAAGATCTCCAATGATACAAACACCTTCGTTGGTTACTATATCTCCCAACGTATCCAATGGCTCAGTCGCATTGGGATCAAAAGCTACGAAAGGTAAAACATTCGCCGGATACCTTTTAGCGGTATTTGAGCCCAACGCAAAGTGTTTGTGCGTGCTGGTTAAAGCACTCCAGGTAGGATTATCTAGCTGTATCATTTTGAAATCTTTTATAATAGGACCTTTCTTCCAATGTCTTTTCTATCGCTTCAAGCGTTTGCAACAACTGGTGCTGCTGCACAAAAAGCTGTTCATTTAAAGTGTTAATCTTCTCCCAGACCTTTTTAAAAGCGGGAAGACTTTTTTTCCCTTTAGCAGAAAGCTGCAGCATTCTTTTTCTGCTATCGCCAGGAGCACTCGCAGATTCGATGTATCCCTTTTTTTCCAACTCTTTGGCTAAATGTATAATCGCTGGATGTGTAAGGCTCAACTCTTCAGCAATATCCATTATCCCAATCTGTTTTCTTTTACTAATGAGATAGAAAAGTGTGAAATATTTGATCTCAAATTGCAATTCATGATCTTCATAAACCCTTGCTGCATCTTTAGACAAAGCGTCATAAAGCCGCCTCATTCTAGAACCAATAGCTAAAGCACCCAATTCATTGATAATATTCTGCGCCATATAGGTAAATACTTACGTAAATATTTACCAAATGTAAGAGATAAAGATTTAGCTTCCAAAAGAAAAATAAAACGGCTAGATGGATAGGTCAAAAGCCCTATCTATCTAGCCGTTTTATTGATCAGATCTAAAAATATCCAGGATAAACTTATTTTAAAGGTGCCATTCCAAACATTAGCACCAGCTTATTACCCTGATAAAGATTAAGCGTTTGGTCTGCAACATCGTATCTAAAGGTTTTATCACCTATCAATGTTAAAAACTCATGCTCTAACTTATTCAATTCCGGACTACAAGCCATCATCGTACCAGCCATCTGATTAAAAGTTAACGTGTCATCACTTTTCTTAAAGCCTCCAAAGAAAGAATTACAACCCGATTTTCCGCCAACACGTTTTTTCTCTCCATCAAATGTCATGTATACCGGAGATTCGCTCTGCGTCACACCATTCATCTGAATCAGCTTCCATTTGTGTTTCAATACAAAATCCCATGCAGTTGTAGTATTCTGTTTCATTCTCACTTTCTTTACCACCCTTTTTAGCTTATACTCATAAGCCGAAGCATCTGCAGGAACATTGGTTCTTTTGGTACGATTTACCAGAAGTACATAACGATAACCCGGCTTATATTTAAATCCAGAAATCTGGCTGTAAAACAGCTCCCAGTTCTTACTGGTCTTATATTTTACCTGCATACAGGTCATAGGTGCAACACCGGTACAACTGGCAAGATCTTCTTTAACTACTAACCTAATCTCATCAGCCTTGCTGATCATATTGCCCCCTATGATTAAAATAAGGGTTAAAACCAATTTTACTGCGATACTCTTGATCATGTTTCTTTTCATTTTATTTGTGTTATAACAGCAGGATGCAACAATTGTTCCGTTTCCATAACGACCAAAAAACAACAGATCTTTAAAGGAATGTCCTTAACTTTATAAAAAGAAAAAAATCATGGGAAAATATCAACAGGAATGGAAGCAAATGCTACAAAAAGATGAAACATTTGAAGACTGGAAAGTAAGGAGTAGCGGTGGTGATCTTTTGATCCGCGTTCCAGAAGAAACCGATATGGACATGTTAAAGGTGCAATTTTCGGATTTAATCTCTCCAATTGCACCTTTAATAAAATCGCCTAAAACCACCCTTAAATTTTATGTAGGGAATTCGGATGAGGCAGACTTCATTTTCACCTTAAACTAAGGCCTTATAGCGAACGGCCGCAAGCAGATAAGGGAATATTCCCTAAAATTTAGTCTGAGGCTTGATCGATTTTATAGCCTCTGCAACCTCTATTGGCAAATCAGATTCTAAAATATCTGCTCCTTGCACAAAAGTCTCTCTATAATTTTTTGCGCGTTCAGCAGCATCAGCTAGTTTATCATAAGTTGGTGCAGCCGAAATCATACACATTACTCCTTTAGCATGCAGCATATCAAACAATTCCTTATTCTCGGGCTTATTTTCCGGACCGATATAAGCAATCATATTTGACCATGGAATCCCGGCGGCTTCATATTCCTTAAACGCCTTTTTAGTTTTCACAAAAGCAGAAAGCATCCACTTAGGATTATAATCATAATAAAACTTGGCCTGTTCCGCGTTGTGTACCGTAAGCATGATGATGTCATTTTTACATTCCGTCAAAATCTTTGCTGTCACCTCCAAAGGCAAATCCTTTTTATCCAGGTTCACTATCGTTTTACCTTTGCTCCAAAGAATCACCTCTTTCAGCGTCGGAATTTTAGCCTCAGTCACATGGCCTTCAGGATCTTTTAACCTAAATCTCTGTAGTTCTGCATAAGTATAATCAGAAACTTTACCCGTACCATTAGTGGTTCTGTCCAATGTAGCATCGTGCATCAACACAGCCACACCATCCTTTGTTAAACGCGGATCTATCTCATAAAAAGCAGGCGTAAAACGTAAGGTGTTTTCAAAAGTCTCAATACTATTTTCAGGAAAGCCTTTGATCATGCCTCCTCTATGACCGCTAATAACAGGTATATTTTTGCCTTTGTACCTAAAAAATTCTTTCAGTTGCTTGGTGTTTTTAACATTTAGCGTGTGGAGTTTCTGAGCCGAAGCTATACAACTTACACCTAGAAGGCATAAGGTCAGCATCAATACAAGACCGTTATTTTTCAAAATTTTCATCATCATTTCTGGGGTACGGCTTTTTCATAAAAAAGGCTAATCACAAATATACATGATCAGCCTTTTTTATAAATTGAGATTAATCTATTTTACTAACAATTTGTTAATTCGATTAACAATATGATCAATGTCAAAAGGCTTACTGATATAATCATCAGCCCCAGCTCCTAGACTTTTATCTTTATTTTTGTCATCTGCAGACATTACTATAATGGGGATCTGTTTTGTAAAAATATCATTTTTCAGGTCCGCACAAATATCTGTACCATTACCATCAGGAATCATTACATCTAAAATAAACAAATCAGGAACAGAGTCTTTCAGTTTGCTTTTTAGGTCACTAAATGACGATGAAAGCTGAAGTTCATATCCCTCATCCTTCAATAAAACTCCAATAATATATCTGATATCTTCATCATCTTCAAGTACGTGCACCCTTTTAATCATAATTAACTTTGCTTTACGTTTAAATTCAATTTAATACATGCAACAATTTTGCCATAAATTAAATAAAGCTAAACTATCAGACAATATCATAATTTAACATAGCCAATTATATCATTACTTAGCTTTAATCCAATTGACGAGATCAGT
Organism: Pedobacter hiemivivus; assembly: GCF_005144565.1. NCBI lineage: Bacteria > Pseudomonadati > Bacteroidota > Sphingobacteriia > Sphingobacteriales > Sphingobacteriaceae > Pedobacter > Pedobacter hiemivivus. Next base: position 128,987 of record NZ_SWDX01000001.1, on the reverse strand, counting down.
AATCAGCTCTTCTGATACGCTTGAAGGGACACTATATTGATTCATTGATCCCTTTTCTGTCTGCCAACTCATTAAGTGATTAAGACTAGGGTACAGTTTCAACTCCACATTTTTCTTTTTACCAAGCGCAGCATTCCACAAATCATAATCGGTTGTCGATACCTGAAAATCATGACCTCCTTGAGCTATAAAAATGCGCTGTTTCAATTTCTTTGCGACTTCAACCTGATTATAATTATTAATATCAACCAAATAAGATGCTGGCAGAACTAAAACATTAGAATCCGGCTTCATTGCACCCAATTGAGTAATTCTGGTTTTATCAAGCATTTTAATCACACTATCGAGCTGTAATTTACCCGCCTGAGTGGTATCCTTAGAAAGTGCAAAGCCGTACTTATTTTGTTCCACCATTAAATCGGTCAATGATCTTGCAGGTGCAGCAAGTAACAAAACCCCATTTAAATCAGGTGCTAACATTGCCAACCTTGGAGCCAACATTCCACCCAAACTATGCCCTAATAAGTAAATTTGCTTTTTATCTACCTCCGGAATTGTTCTCGCCAAGGCAACCGCAGCCAATGCATCATCTAAAACCTCTTCCTTAACAGTAAAAGCACCACCAAAATCATTTGGATAAACCATTGTTCTTTTCACATAGCGGATGCTAGCAATGCCTTTGGCAGCCAAACCCGCTGCCAGGTCTTTAAATGGCTTATTTGGACCAATAGTTTCATCCATATCACTTGGACCAGAGCCATGCACCAACACCACAACCGGATAATTGGTCACATTTTTAGGAACAGTTAGTAATCCAACAAGATTATGATCTGCCGACTTGACATAGACCTCTTTCTCTTTATATAAAGTTGTATCAGCATAAGCAGGAGCTACGTAAGCAGCTGCTGTTGACTTAGGCTGAAGGAAAAAGCCTACTATCTTTTCAGTTTTATTATAAGCAATCATAAAATTCTGCGTATCGTTAGTAAACTTCCCTTCTACTATAACTGTGTAAAAGTCACCTTCAGTTTTACTATTTATGACCGATACAGCATCTAGCTTACCAAATCGTTCGCCTATTTTACCCCATAGCGACTTTAAATCATCCTGGGTCACCTTAGCTTGAAAGGTAGCATCAAAATTAGCATAAGCTTCAGTAAATTTATCTTCGGAGAACTGATTAAACAAATTTTGTGATTTGCCTATAAGGCTTAAAATACCTTGCGAAAATGATGCACTTGAAATTAAAAGGGCAAAAAACAAAAGAAATACTTTCTTCATATCAATGGTTTAAAGGTTTTTAGGTATAATTTTAAGGATGAACAATCGCCCAGCCTTGTTGCTGTCTGATGATGATCTCTCCATTGCCGCTAGGCACAAAGTTTATAAAATCGTATAGGGTATTTTTATCGATATTTCGTTCCTTAAGGGTATTTTCGCACTGCGCGAGTAACACTCCTCTTGCCTTTAGGTCTTTTAGCTTTTCTTGATACGGGCTATTTTTGTCATAAATGGTTACCCCATCTCCAAAAACAACAAATTCTAATTCTAATTTTCCTTTAAGTCGTGGATCTTCCAGTGCATTTTTAATATTGCGGAGGGTGCCATTGATCTTTTTTTCATCACCACTATTTAGCACATACAATGCCTTATAGTGCTTCAACGTAGCTTTTGCCCCAGTAAAAACTGGCTGTACTTGAGATTGAGCAGAAAAAGAGATGCCCAATAGCAAAAGGAAAGAAAAAATTACGGTGTATTGTCTCATGTATATTAAAAATTATAATGGCACAATATACCCGATTTTTTTATTTAAACACATCAAAACTATGCTGTGCATCGTTCCAAAATTCGTCCAATGCAATCATTCTTGGTTTAAAAAATGAGATCAATGCGGGCCAGTCTTCTTTTTTAAAGATGCTAACCCCTGGCAAGACTGTATAAATGCGGGTAATCTTTTTACCATACTCATCAACTGCCCCAAGTTCCCATTCCCACTCTTCCTGCACCTGAGCTTCAAACAACTTTTTAAACTCTTTAAATTGCTCGAATACCAATTCCTGCATACCTGCATCTGGGTGCGTGATCTCTATCCCTATTGTAGCCTGACGTTTATCAGCTTGCATTTTAAAGAACAGGTGTTTTATTCCTGTTTTATAGTTAATCCAATTGATTCTTAACCCTTCAGCTGATAGTTGCGGTGCAATATACTGTCCAAATGCGGTCCAGAATTCCTGTTTTAATTGTGATACTTGATCTTTTGAGTACAATTTGAATCGTATTGAAAATAGTTAAACTTCCCCAAACGTAGGTAATGGGGTATAAAGCCACAAAACTACGACTAGTTTAGAACTATTTTTTATAACTTTAAGATAACTTAAACCCAAACTATGCATTTATTTCAATTAATGGCTCTACTTCCCATCGTGTTTACACTGGTGGCAACCATTCTATTTTTCTTAATTCTAAACAGCTTTCGTAACACAGCAAAGGAAAAGAACCAAATTCTTAGAGAGATCCTCTCTGAATTAAAGTCACGCAAAGAATAAATCAAAACGATAATCCACTGACAACGTGGTCATATGATTCTATTACAGATTCCCAGAGCAGTTATTTCAATATTTAATTTGTAGGGTTTCTAAATTTAATTACTTTTGCCCCACGCTGGTAATTGATTATCGGCAGTTTTAAGGGGGATTAGCTCATTTGGCTAGAGCGCTTCGCTGGCAGTGAAGAGGTGATCGGTTCGAATCCGATATTCTCCACCAATAAAGCTTCAGAGCAATCTGAAGCTTTATTATTTAGAACGATATAAATGGGGGGATACCAGAGTGGCCAAATGGGACAGACTGTAACTCTGTTGTCGCAAGACTTCGAAGGTTCGAATCCTTCTCCCCCCACTTCTAAAGCTTTTCCACATAAAAGCCAATTACCAACAACTACACCTTTACAATTTCAATTTTAGTCAACCCCCGATCACCTAATAAGAACACGCAATCAAAGCTATAGGAAGTCATACCTTCATTTTTTAGAAATGTGACAATCCTTGGTTTAAAAGCAATAAATAAGGATGTGCAGTAAAGTTCAAAATTATTAAGAATGAATTTTCGCTGATACTCTTCAGTAAAACCATTGAAATCAAAGATGAGCCTATTGCTTTCTGTCAGGACAATCAATTTATTATGACGACTTATTGCCTTACTCATATATTTATTGGCGGTTACAAAGGCAGCTGCAAACCGGTTAAATGAAATTACTTGCTCTTCATTCAAAATCATAATACTAACAAATTTAGCGAAACAATTTATAACAGCTGAAATTGGCGTACAACCAATTCTGCATAAGATCCGTTGAAAAACATTTACCAGGAATTAATGCAGAAGCGTTATCGGATAATTTAAGTCCATAGGATTATGGCACCAATTGTAAGCTGCATTAGTTTTTGGCAAAAGAGATTGAAGCTTATAAAGCTTGAGGCAGAAAAAAGCCTTAAAAAAGAACACCCAGAAGCGCTAATAGCACTTCTGGGTGTAGTATGGCCTCAATATGTAATGTATCGAAATTAATCAGCAAGTGTCCAATGATTTGAAGCTTAAACACCTACTTAACCAAACTGTCGCAAAGATACACTTTTTACACAAAAAAACAGCATCCTCGCTAAAAGTATATTTACAAATACACTTAAAACTCTATCCTATAATTAATTGTGGGAATAATTCCACTCCATTTTTGTGGTTCTATAACCCGTTTACTCGAATTATAGAACATCCCAACCGTATTTTCACGGTTCAAAAGATTCTGAATATCAATAATAATCAAATGACTTACGCTCTTACTATTGATACGATAACTGGCAGAAAAATCAACCCTTACATAAGGATCAGCAGTTAAAGTATTAATTTTGTTCTGATCTATGACTTCTTCATCCAACCTAAAAGACTCTTCAACCAGAATTGGAGAATACCTTCTGCCACCGGCATAAATCAATTTTGCATTCAACCCGAAAATATTGTTCTTTTTTTTGCCTGCTATCCATTCTTTTCCTGCCAAAAGATTACCTACGCATCGAGTATTGAAGGACGTATTAAATTCTTTACCACTCAAAGCTTTAAATTTCGAATCGAATAATGAAGTTGTGGCAATGAAATAATAACCTTTACTCAGGGATTTTTCAAGTAAAAACTCGACACCATAGTTTTTACCAGTCCCCTTATTGACAAGCTGACGGTAAGCGGAAGAACTGATGGCGGAATTATCTGAGACATTGAGCAATGAAAAATTCACAGTTGGATCTACTGACACCGGCACATCATACAAATGCTGATAATACAATTCTGTTTTAAATTTCAGGTTTCCACCAAATAGCTTTTCGTATCCCAATACAGCTTGCGCAGACTTTGTAGGCGTAAGCGGTTTAACAGGCTCAGCTCTTCCAGATGATGCTCCACTTTTAGCAAAATAGTAGGAAAGCGGTTCAAGACGGCTATACAAACCTGTTCCGAAAGATAGCAGCTGATCCGGAGACAGTTGATACTTTAAACCTAATCTGGGCTCAAAACTCCAACTCTTGCTTAAGTTAAAATAATTGATATGCAGTCCCGTGTTTAAGGTTAGTTTACTGTTTAATTCGGCTTTATGTTGCACAAATCCATCGTAACTACTGGTATTACCTTGTTGATTAATCAACTCTTTTAATGCATTAAGTTGTGTATCATGAGTTAATGCATACAAGTCATATTTTAAAAAACTAGCATTTACACCTGCCCTGATCGTATTTGAACCGTTGATCTTATAATTTAGGCTTCCCGCATACCGAATCGCCGTATTGGTATACTGATCTTTATAATCGAGACTAGGCTGATAGTTTTTAGTGAGCGTGTCGGTAGTATTAGCGCTTCGACTAACAGAAACAGAAACGATATTATTAAAATAAAGTTTGTTGTTGGCAATATAAAGGTGCTTCAAGCCTGCACTTCCAGCATTAAAACTCAAATTTTGATTCGAGCCGTCATACCGTTCTTCCCATTTTGTATAATCGTGGTCTGCCACTTTATCGATCTTACCCAAGCCACCAATTCCAAACAAGGAGAAAGTACCTGCCTTTTTTGTAGGGAATACAAAATTGAAAGACAAATCCTGATATTTTGGCGTACCCGCATCCGAAACTTCAACTCCCACCTTTTCCAGTAAACTCAAGGAAGAATAACGGTAACTAACCAAATATGAGGCAGTCCCACCCTTTTTAAATGGACCTTCCAAAGTAGCCCCAGCTCCTAATACTCCAATATTAAAGGCATATTCTCTCTTGTCTGTATTTCCCTTTCTAAACTTTAAGTCAAAAACACCAGAAATCGCATTACCATATTCTGCCGCTAAACCTCCTGTATAAAAGTCAGAGGTACTTAAAACGGTGGTATTGATCATACTCACTCCACCTCCAGAGGCCCCTTCACTACCAAAATGATTCGGATTTACAATTTCTATTCCTTCTAATCGCCATTGTAAACTTTTTGGAGAATTCCCTCTTACGATGATTTCGTTATCATCGCCGCCGGCAACAACGCCTGGAAAGCTTTGAGCCATTCTTGCTGGGTCAAAAAATGCACCAGCATAACGATTCGTTTCCTCAGGAGAAAAGGAACGTCCACTAACCAGTGCCATTTGGTTTAATGGCTTTTTACCTGAATTCGCATTTACGACGACTTCGTTCAGGTTATTGCTTTGCGGCTCCATCTCCAGATTCAGTATATTTTCTTTGCCACTGGTAATCAATAGTTCGGCAAGAACTACTTGTTGGTAACCGGTTATACTGGCCTGTAATACCTGACGACCTAAAGGCACACCAATTAAACGGAATACACCATTCTGATCTGTACTAGACACCTTAACAGATGGATTTGAGGTTAACCTTATCGTAACACCAGCTAATGGTAACCTGCTGCCCTTGTCTAACACGGTACCTTTGATGGTTTCGGTTAATATTTTACTATTTAAAGTTGTTGAATCTTTGTGCTGAGCCACAACATGTAAACTTTGCATCAGAAAAGCAACGAAGAGAATGGGGGAAAATTTCATATTCATTATGAGTTGGTTTCCCCTTATGACACCGAGTTTAAAGTTTACCCCTATGTCGACCAAAAATTTAATCAACAACTCTTCACCCAACGGAATAAGCTTTAGGTATAGAGTAACTATTTTTTAGTTACAAAACTAATTGTATATTTGTATGAGCAAAATAGAGAAGCTATTCTTTAATTAAACAACAACTTAATCAGCACTATGAAAAACTATTTTGAATACGAAGGATATATAGGCTCTGTAGAGTTTAGCGCAGAAGACCGTGTTTTTTTTGGCAAAATACACGGAATAAATGATTTAGTAACTTTTGAAGGGGCTTCTGTGAATGAGTTAGAGTCAGCTTTTAAAGACGCTATAATCGATTACTTGAAAACCTGCAAAGAATTAGGAAAAAAACCCAACAAAACATACAAGGGTTCTTTTAATGTAAGAGTTTCTGAAAAGCTTCATCAAGATTCTGCACTGCTAGCTAAAAAGAAAGGCGTTAACCTTAATGAACTTGTAAAAGCTTCTTTAAGCTACATGGTGCAACATGAAGAATTACTCGATAAGGAAACCCTGTATGCATAAACACAGCCTTACCCCTTAAAAAAAGCGTAAAAAGAAAGTTCAATTGCTTATTTTTAAAAAATGATACATGCGAACCTCCTTTTAATTCTTGCATTGTTTTTCGCTATGGCTCTTCTTTTCTTGTTGAGTCAGCACTGGAAAATCTCCTATCCCATTTTTCTTGTCATTGGTGGTCTGGGAATTAGCTTTATCCCTGGCATTCCTTCGATAAACATCAATCCTGATATTGTATTCCTTATTTTCTTACCGCCCTTGTTATTTGAAGCGGCATGGTATACTTCATGGAATGAGTTCTGGAAATGGAGAAGATCCATCTTCTCTCTTGGATTTGCTTTAGTTTTAATCACCTCCCTTGCCATTGCCTATTTCTCGGTCAGCATTATACCGGGCTTTACATTAGCATTTGGCTTTTTACTAGGCGGTATCATCTCTCCTCCAGATGCCGTTGCTGCGACTTCGGTTTTAAAAGGCCTTAAAATGCCTAAACGAGGACTAACAATACTGGAGGGCGAAAGTCTCGTTAATGATGCAGCTTCTTTAACCGTATTTAGATTTGCTTTAGCGTCTATATTAACGGGACAATTTGTGCTCCAAAAAGCAGCTACCGACTTCTTTATTTTAGCTGTAATGGGTATAATAGTAGGATTAGCTATTGCCCACTTGCTTTATATTGTATTAAGGTACTGGGCAAAATCATCAAGCATTACCACTCCGATTACCCTAATTGCCCCTTACCTGATGTATATAGTAGCAGAGGAGTTCCATTGGTCGGGTGTACTGGCTGTGGTTAGCGGTGGACTATTTTTATCATTCCGATCTGGTGATTTTCTAAACTACCATACCCGTATACAAGGAAAAGAAGTTTGGGCTACAGTAGGTTTTCTTTTAAATGGTTTTGTATTTATCCTCATTGGATTAGAGCTGCCTGTAATTGTGAATGGATTGGAAGGTTATTCTATGGGGGAAGCGATTAAATATGCCCTAATCATTAGCTTAATTGTGATCATTGTCCGAATCGTTTTGGTCTATGCTTCCGCCTTTATTCCAAGGTTTTTAAGTCCACGAATCAGAAAAAAAGAAACTAGCCCAGGTTTTAAGCTTCCGTTCATCATAGGTTGGGCAGGTATGAGAGGTGTAGTTTCTTTGGCCTCCGCATTAGCAATTCCCCTCACCTTAAATACAGGCGAGCCTTTTCCACATCGCAATATGATTTTATTTATCACTTTTGTGGTGATACTGATAACACTTGTATTTCAAGGATTAACACTGCCTATTTTTCTTAGACTCTTAAAAATCGAAGAAGTAGACGAGCATATCCCTGAAGATGAGCAGATGGAATCGATCCGTTTACAACTGGCTAAGGATTGTGTAAGTTTCCTGAACGACAAATACAGCTCAGAAATGAGTCAATTATAAACTATTTCCCGAATTAAAGAGCAGCTTGAGAGAAGTATAAATGCTACGGAGCGCACCTTGCTTGAGCAAACTCAGAAAGAAGAGGTTACATCGGTAAGAAAACTATACAGAAAAATTATGCTGGAATTGGTTACTTTAAGAAGAAAAGGGCTGAAGAAAATGAAAGCTACAAAGAAATATGACCACGAAGTACTGAGAGATATGGAAGAGAATCTTGACCTTGAAGAAGCAAGATTAAACAAACACTAATAGCAATTTAACTGGCAAAACTAAATGGAAAATTATAAACCAGTACGTTTTTCGGAAACCGTACTTACAGAATTGATGATTCCCGCTTATGCCAACTTTGGCGGAAAGATACATGGGGGCACTTTACTTTCCTTGATGGATAAGGTTGCTTATGTCTGTGCAGCAAAACATGCTGGCAATTACTGCGTAACCGCCTCTATTGATACCGTTAATTTTTTAGCGCCTGTTGAAGTTGGAGAATTGGTATCCTTAATGGCTTCTATAAACTATGTAGGAAACACATCGGTGGTAGTGGGGATACGAGTAATTTCTGAAAACGTTAAAACTAACGCGGTTAAGCATACCAACACCTGCTATTTTACCATGGTGGCCAAAGATGACAATAATCAACCCGTGCAGGTACCGGGCCTGATATTGGAAAACAGGGAGCAGGTAAGACGGTTTATCGAAGCTAAAAGTAGAATCGACATTAGGCGACAATACCGAAAGGACTTGAACGATGTAAATATTCCGGAAAAAGACGAACAATGTAGGCTATTACTTGTTGGAGAGCGTTGCCAAATAGTTGAGAATGAGTTTAGCAGTACGTCCTGATGCTCCAGCTGTACCCATTTTTGCAGAGAGCTCATTATAATCACTAAGCATCTGAGCTCTTTCGGCCCCATTTAGAATCCCCTTAAGCACACGGGTAATATTGGTCGTATTACAATCATTCTGGATCAACTCCGTAACTACAGCCCTATCCATGATTAAATTAACGAGGGATATAAACCTGATTTTGACCAATGCCCGCGCTATCGCGACAGAGATAGCACCGCCACGGTAAACTACAACTTGGGGCACATGAAACAAAGCAGTTTCAAGTGTAGCTGTACCTGATGCAACAATTGCCGCTTTGGCTACATGAAGCAGGTTATAAGTTTGTGCAAAAACCAGTGTCACATTATCCGTTTTAATAAACTGTCGGTAATAAGTCTCGTCAAAACTCGGTGCCGCAGCAACCACAAAATGACAATCAGGGAAACTTTGTGTAACACTAAGCATATCCGGGAGTAATCGCTCTATTTCCTGTTTACGGCTACCAGGCAACAAGGCAATAACATCCTTTTCAAGCTGGTATTTTTTGCGGAACTCAGAGTCCGGGGTAAACTGGGCAATTTCATCCAGCAATGGATTCCCTACGTAATCAACCTCCATCCCCCAGCTCTTATAGAAATCAACTTCGAAAGGCAAAATACAGAACAGCTTATCAACTATCCGTTTTATTTTAAGTACGCGTTTCTGGTTCCAAGCCCAAACCTTTGGTGAAATATAGTAGCAAACCTTAATGTCATTCGCCTTAGCAAACTCCGCAATTTTTAAATTAAAACCCGGAAAATCAATAAGAATTAACACATCTGGTTTATAAGCCAGTATAGCAGCCTTACAGGCCTTTAGGTTTTTAAAAATGGTGCGTAGATTTAAAAGCACTTCGGTGAAACCCATAAAGGCCATTTCCGCATAATGCTTATCCAATACTCCACCTTCGGCCAGCATTTTATTGCCCCCATAATACCTAAATTCGGCATTTGAATCTTCCGCCTTTAGCGCTTTCATTAAATTAGCACCGTGCAAATCACCTGAAGCTTCTCCTGCTACTATATAATACCTCATTATTGGGTTATTTTATAAAAAAAGAATGCAAAGGCCCAAAGAAAAGTAGCACTGATAATGCCACGGCCAATATTGTCCTTATTTAATTTAAAAAAGTAATGCATTAGTCCCGCATTTACAGCAATACATCCGATCAATAATAAATCGGCCTTTGCCAAAAAAGCAAACTTATGCATCAGGTACCAAACTATAGCAAGTAAGACTCCGGGTATTAGTAATCCGATACCCAAGCCTGTAAATACAGAATCTTTAATTTGTGCTAACCGATTTCCTAATGTCATAATTATCCAAGTGAAGGCCCATCGGGTGCAGCTACAACAGCAGGAGGAACATCGAAAGTCCAGCTGTTCAATACCGGGATAGCGTGATGCGCAGTAAGATCAAACTGTACCGGAACTACCGATACATATCCATTATCCAATGCCCATACGTCTGTATCCTCACCCTTATCATTGTTTTGGAATACACCAGTAAGCCAATAATAGGAGCGATTGTGCGGATCTTTACGTTCATCAAATTCTTCAGCCCATTTGGCATTCGCCTGTCTGCAAATTTTAATACCTTTCAAGTCGGCCCCATTAGGGAAATTCACATTTAACAATGTGGCCTGTGGCAATCCATGTTCCAGTACCTGTAAGGCAATAGTTTTGATAAATCTTTTACAGTGACTAAAGTCTGCTTGCTCAGAAAAATCATCTAATGAAAAACCTACTGATGGAATATTTTCGATTGCACCTTCTACGGCTGCCGACATTGTCCCAGAATATATTACGTTGATAGAATTATTTAAACCATGGTTGATACCAGATACACAAAGATCAGGCTTTTTACCTTTAAATATTTTATTTACAGCCAGCTTTACACAATCCACCGGCGTACCCGAGCATTTGTACATTTCTACACCTGGGTACAGATCAACCCGGTCAAAACGCAATGGTTTTCCTATAGTAATGGCATGTCCCATACCCGACTGCGGCCCATCAGGTGCCACAACCACCACATTTCCCAACTCCATCATTACCTCAATCAGGTTTTTAATTCCTGGTGCTGTAATACCATCATCATTCACTACTAAAATATTGGGTCTTGAATTTTCTTTCTTCATGTGTGTATATTAATATGCCATATTCACCATTCTTGATGAAATACTTAACAAACTACTTTTGTAGCTGTAAAAGTACAAGAATTCGAACAAAAAGTTTAGCATTCAACTTATATTTGAAATGAGTTACGAAAACTATAGTAGCTTAAAAAACTAACAAATAACTTATTCTAATGAAAAAAAATTTACTGTTGCTTGTCTGTTTGCTGATAACAGGTTCGAGCTTAATGGCGCAATCCGCCTACCAATGGAAAACGGCATCATCAGGAGGCTACACCTATAAGTACGTAACTAATGACCCTACAAAAGCCCGTTTCTATACCTTAAAGAATGGACTAACAGTAGTACTTTCGCAAAACACCAAGGAACCAATCATTGAATTTCGTCTTGCGGTAAGAGCGGGTAGCAACAACGATCCCCATACGGCAACAGGTCTAGCCCATTATCTGGAGCATCTATTATTTAAAGGAACGGATAAGTTTGGCACCATGGACTTTGCTAAAGAAAAACCATTACTAGATAAGATTTCGGCACTTTATGAGCAGTATCATGATACTACTGATCCTGCAAAACGCAAAGCGATTTATGCTGAGATTGACAAAACATCAGGCCTGGCCTCTAATTACTCTATTGCCAATGAGTATGATAAAATGATGAAAGCAATTGGCGGTCAGTCTACCAATGCCCATACCTGGTACGAAGAAACAGTTTACAATGAGGATTTCCCTGCCAATGCTACAGATCAGTTTCTTGCGCTTCAGGCCGAACGTTTCCGCAATCCAATCTTCCGTATCTTCCACACTGAGCTAGAAGCCGTATACGAAGAAAAGAACCGTGGACTAGATGACGATTCCTGGAAGATAAATGAGCAAACTGGAGCATTGTTGTTCCCGACTCACAATTATGGACAACAAACCACGATTGGGACTATTGAGCATTTAAAAAACCCATCACTGGTAGAGATCGGAAAATACTATAACAAGTATTATGTACCCAACAACATGATCATTGCTTTATCTGGTGATTTTAATCCAGACGAGATGATTAAAAAGGTAGACAAATCGTTTGCCTATATGAAACCAAAGCCGCTTTCTCTTTACAATCCAGCTCCTGAAAAACCGCTTACAAAGGTACAGAAGGTAGACATCTACGGCCCTAGTGCAGAAAGTGTAAGACTATCCTATAGAGGATTTGCGCAAAATACCACACAGAGCATGCTACTGGATTTGATTTCCAGCATTCTATCTAATGGAAAAGCAGGTTTATTGGATATCAACTTAAATAAACAGCAAAAAGTTTTAGGTGCGGGTGCCGGCTACCAACAGATGAAGGATTATGGCATTTTCACGCTCTCGGCACAACCTAAACAAGGACAAAGCCTGGAACAGGCACAGCAATTATTGCTGGACCAGATTAACATCCTTAAAAAAGGAAACTTTGATGAAAGTCTGATTAAAGCGACTGTGGCAAATAGTAAGCTCGGACTTTTGCAAGCTTTCGACAAAAACGACTTCCGCGTTGAGAGTATCACCAATGAGTTTATTCTTAACCGCGGAGTAAATTGGGACAAATCATTAGGCAGTCCTGATGCGATGGCCAAAGTGACTAAGAAACAAATCACAGACTTTGCCAATCAGTTTTTTAAAGACAATTATGTTGTAGTCTACAAACACAAAGGTGAAGACAAAAACATTGTTAAGGTTGAAAAACCAGTTATCACTCCGGTAAACACAAATGCTGCTGAGACATCAGACTTTGCAAAAAACCTACAATCAATGCCGGTTAATCCTATTTCCCCTAAATTTTTGGATTACAAAAAAGATTTAGATTTTGGAAAATCAGGCATTGCTGAGGTTATTGCTGTTCAAAATAAAGACAATAGCATCTTTAACCTAACCTACCGTTTCGACATGGGTGCATGGAACAATAAGTTACAGCCTTATGCTGCTCAATACTTAACTTTTTTGAGCACAGATAAATACACTGCAGAGCAGATTAGCAAAGAGTTTTACAACATTGCTTGTAACTATAGCTTTAACGTAGGTAATGAAACTACTTCTATTACCATAACTGGACTGCAGGAAAACTTTGACAAGGCGGTGAGTTTGGTTGAGCATATTTTTGCCAATTGTAAGCCTAATGAGCAAGCGCTTGTGGAACTTAAAAGCCGCCTCTTAAAATCAAGAGAGAACAATAAGCTCAACAAAACCGCAATCCTTAATGGGTTAACAAGTTATGCACAATATGGCGCAAGTAATCCTTTTAACCATACAATGAGCAACGAAGAGGTGAAAAACATGACTTCAGCTCAATTGCTGGATATTTTACATAACATTAACAACTACAAGCATACCATTACCTATTATGGTCCGCAACACCTAAACACATTTACCACAACTATTGGTAAATTACATAATCTACCTAAGGAATTCAGTCCTGAGGCTCCTGCTAGTAAATTCTCTTATGCCAACAGCACGGAAAATCAGGTTTATTTTGCTGATTACGACATGGTACAGTCAGAGATCCGTTGGGTGCGTAATGGCGGTTTATACACGCCTACCTGGACACCTAAGGTAACTTTATTTAACAGTTATTTTGGCGGCGGTATGGGCTCTGTAGTGTTCCAAACCATAAGGGAGTCGAAAGCACTGGCTTATTCCACTTTCGCGGTATTCTCTGCTCCAGACAAAAAGGAAAAGCAATATGCGATGGTAGCTTATGTGGGCTGTCAGGCTGATAAGATGAATGACGCTGTTAAAGGGATGAACGAATTGCTGAACGTTCTACCTCAGACTGATAAAGCTTTTGAGGCTTCGAAATACAATGCATTAAATGCGATTGAAACGAGTAGAATTACCAAGGATGATATTATTGGTGCTTATTTTACCGATAAAAAAATAGGCTTCGACCACGATTCTAGAATCGATGCTTATGCTGGCTTAAAGCCATTGACGTTTGGTGATATTAAATCATTTCATGAAAAGAATGTAGCCAACAAGCCTTATACTTATTGTATTGTTGCTTCAGAGAAAAATGCAAAACCTGAGGACATGCAGAAGTTTGGACCTCTTACCAAATTATCACTTACACAGATTTTTGGTTACTAATCCTAAATAAAAACAAAAGAGGCCGTATTAAAGCAATTTAATACGGCTTCTTTTGTACAATCGGATTCCTTATCCTAACTTTAGTCAATGCGCTACTGGTTAAACCTCATTTTAGGGCTCTTAATATTTTCCGGTCATGTTGCTTTTGCGCAGCAAGAACAGCCGTTATTGGTCGACCCGCTGGCCAAACAGCTTTACCTGTATAAATTAGCCAATCCCTCCCCCCGCCTCTTTGTTCACTTTGACAAGAACATATATACCAACAATGAAACAGTATGGTTTACTGGTTACCTTTTAACAGAACGAGAAGCTAATATTAGTAAACACAACATCATGTCTGTTGCGTTGATAAGAAATTCGGACAGTTTAGTTGTTAAACACCAAAAGTTTCTAATGGCTACGAGCCTATCTTTTGGAAGCATGGTACTCCCCGACTCCATGTTAGCCGGTGATTATCATCTTTTAGCGAGTACTAACAGAGTTTCAAATGGCGTTCCAGAGGCTATCTTTATACAACCCATAATGATAAAGACGAATATCAATCCCAGTTTTAATGCCGGCTTAAAAATACTGGAGCAAGGGATTATGGGCGTAAAACCAAATCAGGTTTTACTATCCGCAACCACCAGGGATGCTCGATTTTTGTCACAGCCAGTTGAGGTCAGTTACCACTATGGTCATCTCTCTAAAAAAACTAAAACCAATTCTTCAGGCGAGGTAATTTTAAAATTAGATGAACAAGAAGACATTCCCGATCCTAATGTTTATGTAAAACTGAAATACGGTAGTGACAGTAGCTTTTTAAACCTTAGTCTGCCTGTTACAAAACGCAGGGCCAAAGTTGGCTTTTATGCTGAAGGGGGGAACTTAATTAATGGGATTCTGGGCCGTGTTGGTGTCGAGGTCAAAGACCAACAACTTGCAGTTGTTTCTCTAAAGGCCCAACTTTACAAGGATGATACAGTAATTGATACTATTGAAACGGATAGTTACGGGATTGGGAGCTTTTTATTAAAGCCAGAAAAGGGAAGTAGTTACAGAATAAAGCTTTTACACTCAGGTTTTACGGATACTAGTTACTTGCTGCCGCCTATTTTAGATAAGGGGATTGGTATTTACATTTCCGAAGCAGCAGTAAGAGACACGCTCATTGCAAAGCTCAGAACATCCCAAAAGGAAAACCTGTTTATTAGGGTTCATAATTTTAAAGAGACGTTTATTTACAACCATGTAGATGCACAAAACCCTCAAATGACCTTAATCATCCCACTGGAAACAGTCCCCCTGGGTCTCAACACATTGACCATTTCTGATAGCTTGGGCAGACCTCTTGCCGAGCGTATGTTCTTTGCACATTACAATCCTACACCAAAACTCACAATTTCATCAGACCAAAAGGTTTATGAGCAACGGAAAAAAGTAACACTGAAACTACGGCTAGGTGATTCGGATAGTCTGGCAATCGTATCTGTTGCCTGTGTACAAGAAAGGCGCATATCGTCAAAGCTTAACGTCGACATAGAAAGCTATACCTATTTAGCAAGTTCACTGACTGCTTTACCTCCTTATAATACCACGAGAGGTTACGAAGACCCGAAGTATATGGACAATATTTTATTAGTAAAAGGTTGGCGCAGATATACCTGGCAGGATGCCATGAAAACAAAACCATCAGATACTATAAAAAGCTACGACAATACGACGCTGTCTCTTCAAATCACGGGCAAAAAACAACCAGTAAATGAGCCCCTTCAGATTGGTATTTTAAGTTCTTCGGGAATGAAACTTTACCATACTGATAACCGAGGTTATTTTGAATTTAATGCATCTAACCTTGCGGCAGAAAAAGAAAAGCCGGTTTATATATTCCTGGGAGAACAAAATAAGAACCGATACTTGTTATCCATAAATGATCCTTATGCAAAGCTGAACAAAAGCTATTTAAATTTATTTGGGCCGAAGTATAGAGCTGTTCCATCATCAGTTCAAAATAACAATGTTTTATCCCTTAAGGGCAATGAAACTGCAATAAGGTTGAAAGAAGTACAAATCACTTCTGGAAACAGCAATAACACTAACTCCCCCAAAGGTCCAAATAATTGTGGCGATTATGTGTGCAGCTATAATATATTAAACTGTTTCAACCATGTAGGTGATCCAAACAATAGACCTCCTGTAGCTGGAAAAAGTTACCATATGAGCGGGGGTGGATCAATAATATATCAAGCCTGTGAAACCGTCACGGTTAATCCTGGAATGGTACTTATGGACGGTGTTTATTCAAAAAAAGAATTTTACGTAAACGATTATGCCGAACCTTTAGAACCGGCATTTGCATCGACCATATACTGGAGTAATGGATTATTAATAAACAAGGAAGAGCGGGAAATTACGTTTTACACCAGCGATATTACCGGTAAGTTCAAGGTAATCGTACAGGGATTGAGCAGCAAAAACGTACTGTATGGAGATTATACTTTTGAAGTAAAAGGGAAATAGTGATTAGCCATTTCCCTTTTGCTTCATTTTATTTTAACTGTCCTGCTTTTTCAACAATTTCAGTTACTACCGTCGGATCTAGCAGCGTACTTACATCACCTAGATTACCGGTATCACCTTCGGCAATCTTCCTTAAAATGCGACGCATAATTTTACCAGAACGAGTTTTTGGTAAGCCTGATACAAATAATATTTTATCCGGTTTGGCAATAGCACCAATAACTCGGGTTACGGTTTGTAAGATATCTTTTTTAGTCAGATCCTCATCGTTGTGCACATTAGGATTGATCACAAAAGCATAAATCCCTTGTCCTTTAACATCATGTGGATAACCAACTACAGCACTTTCAACCACACCAGCATGCATATTAATTGCATTTTCAACTTCTGCAGTACCAATTCTGTGTCCTGAGACATTGATCACATCATCTACCCGACCTGTAATTCTGTAATATCCGTCCTCATCCCTTAAGCAGCCATCACCAGTAAAGTAAAGATCTTTATAAGTAGAGAAATAGGTGAGTTTACAACGCTCATGATCACCATAAGTGGTACGTAACATTCCAGGCCATGGGAATTTAATACACAGGTTACCGTTTACACCATTACCTTCGATCTCATTACCTTGTTCATCAACCAAAATTGGTTGTATTCCTGGCAGTGGCAAAGTAGCAAAACTTGGTTTTGTAGGGGTAACGAAAGCAATTGGAGAGATCATAATCCCGCCAGTTTCCGTTTGCCACCAGGTATCTACGATTGGGCATTTACTTTTTCCAATGTTCTCATCAAACCAGTGCCATGCTTCTTCGTTAATAGGCTCACCTACTGATCCTAGAACTCGTAATGAGCTTAAGTCAACACCCTTAAGCGGTTCCTCTCCAAAGCTCATTAGTGAGCGAATGGCCGTAGGTGCAGTATAAAGAATATTTACTTTGTGTTTCTCTACAACCTGCCACATTCTTGACGCGTCAGGATAAGTTGGAATTCCTTCGAACATCAAGGTCGTAGCACCTTGCGAAAGTGGACCGTAAACGATATAAGAGTGTCCCGTGATCCAACCGATATCAGCCGTACAGAAGAATACTTCATCTGGCTGGTAATTGAATACATTAGAGAAGGTATATCCGGCATAAACCATATAACCACCAATGGTATGTACTACACCTTTAGGTTTTCCTGTTGAGCCCGATGTATATAGAATAAACAACAGATCTTCTGCATCCATTTCTTCAGCCGGGCAATTGGTATCAACCAATTTAATTTCATCTTCCCACCAAACATCTCTGCCTTTCAGCATCGATACAGCCATACGGGTGTGGGTTAAAACGATTACCCTTTCTACTGTTGGACAGCCAATCAGGGCATCATCAATCACCTCTTTTAATTGAATTTGTTTGCTTCCTCTAAACGCGCCATCAGCGGTAATCACCACTTTACATTCGGCATCGTTAATACGATCAGCAATAGATTTGGCAGAAAAACCGCCAAATACTACAGAGTGGACAGCACCGATACGTGCACAAGCCAATACTGCAACTGCGAGTTCAGGAACCATTGGCATATAGATACATACTCTATCGCCCTTTTTTACGCCGTTCTTTTTTAAAACATTGCCAAAACGACAAACTTGTTCATGTAAGATCTTATAACTTAAGGTGACGCTCTCTTTTTGTGGATCGTTTGGCTCCCAGATAATGGCCGGTTTATCTCCATTTTCTGCTAAATGTCGGTCCAAACAATTCTCAGTGATATTTAACTTCGCACCTTCAAACCATTTAATATTAGGTTCAGAAAAATTCCAGGACAAGACTTTATTCCATTTTTTTTTCCACTGAAAATTATTGGCAATCCCTTCCCAAAACTGTTCCGGGTAATCTACACTATACTGATATGTTTTTTGATACTCTTCAAATGATTTAATTTGCATGGTTTAATTGGTTTCGGTACTAAAGTTCAAATATAACTTTATTAAAAAGCTAACAAAACTTTTATAGAATCTTTTACATAGTGTAAATAGTGTAAAAAACAGTAATTATCGTTGCTTTGTCGGACTTTCCTTTACTTTATAGGACATCTTTACCTAGTTTCTAAAAGGGTAGACAATGCAATCACACATCAAACTTCATTTAGCAGGTGGTAGATCGGTAGCGCTAACGCCTGATGCACTTACTCAACTTAGTGCTATGCCTTTACGAATGGCAAAAGCTGAAAAAATCAAAATTAACGAGGGAGATATTATTATTCAATCTCTTAGTCATTACCTGGCCTATGTCGAATTGTTCGAGTATACGCTTACACAAGAGTTCAAGATTGATTTTTCGGTTAATAAACCTGCATTTTTCATGTATGTTAATCTGAGACAAAACTCCTGTTATTTATGTTATCGATCTGAAGGAAAATACAAAGAAACACTCCCTGCGGGAGTTCATCAAATGTTATTGATCACCTTTAGTCCGGAATGGTTAGTCTATAAAAGTGAAAAGCTACCAGAATTAAAATCTTTGATAACATTCTTCAGTAATTCGCAAAGGCAAAACATCACCCTTCCTTCCTTTGGTATCGCTAAAAGTCTATTTAATTTACTAAAAACTACAGACATGAAAGCTAACCAAGTAAACATGGACACCAACACTTATGTTTTCATCGATAATTGTGTGACCAAATATTACAACAAACTTATCGGTCGAAATACCACCAGTCAATACCACCAGCATAAGGCTACTGCCATTGCCAACTTTATACAGGAGAACTTTACATCTGAAAAAGCAAGCAGTGCTCCTGAACTTGCAGACCGATTTATGGTATCGGAAAGAAGCCTTGCGCGACTGGCAAAAATAGCTTTCGGAATCCCGCTGCGTGAGCAGGTTATCAAATTGCGAATTGATTTGGCGTTAGAATTGCTTTCAACAACCAATAAACCTATAGGTGAAATAGCCAGATTAAGTGGTTACAAAGAACCACATTATTTTAGTAAGGCTTTTAAAAAACACGTAGATAGCTCTCCAAAATTCATTAAAAGGCCATACAAAAATATGGCCATGCTGGAAATGCAGGGGTAGATTTTTGCCATCAATTCTCGATTTTTTTTTGGCAAAAATCTCCATTTTTTATAAAAAAAATGTGCTGCACCTTTGGATTATCAACCAATAACAATAATCGATATGCAAATTACATTAAACAAACAACCTGGCTTGCACATATCTGCTAAAACCAGAGAAATCATCGTAGACATTACGGTTTATTTGTTCATTATACTTTTCATGTATACCGCAGCAAGTAAAATACTAACGGTAAAAGCCTTTGCTTCAACACTGGCAAAATCACCTTTAATTGGTAGCTATAATATGATTGTAGCCTATGCGGTTCCGATCATAGAAATTATCATCAGCGTCGTCCTGATCTTTCCCTTGGTAAGAAAAGTAGGATTATATGCTTCCCTTTTATTGATGACGGCATTTACAGCTTACCTGGCTTATATGGTTTTGTCAGGGAGCAAATTGCCTTGTCATTGCGGAGGAGTAATCAGCACCATGACCTGGCAGCAACATATTTGGTTCAATCTAGGGTTTGTTGCACTGGCAATTATTGGTTTAACCATAAGCAGAAAAAAGAAATAAAGAATTTACGCGCGTGATTCAGGTAAATAAGGTAGCCTGTTAAAATAAATACTTTGGGGACTTATTAAAACAAAAAAAAGATGAACAAGATTAAAAAAGCAGCATTTGGTGTTCTTATAGCTGGACTCGCATTTGGATTCAGCGCATTCACCACAATAAAAAAACGTTCCGTTTATCATTACTATCAGGTAGACAATCCTTACGCAACACCTAGCAGTCCTGTAGGCTATGCTTATTTCTCAGGAGACAGGTGTGAGCCAGGAGGTACTGTTTGCTCATCACAATGGGATATCGGTAGCAATACACCTCCTGCTACTGATGGGGTACCTCTGCCTCTTTCAGGAGTAACTTTTCAAAGTAGTTCAGTCATCAGTGGTCATTTTGAGTAAAAAAAATAAAAGGAGATTGAACAATCAATCTCCTTTTATTTTTTTAACGCTCATTCTGCTGTATATCGCTCAACCTAATCTCTTCTTCATCAATAGGGAAAACATATTTTTTATCATTTGGCAGTAAACTATAAGAAATCCCATTCAGGACTCTGGTTAAAGTAACCGCAAATCTGGAATCTCGGTTTAGCCTTCGTAAATCGGACCAACGAATTCCTCGGAACACCAGCTCTTTTCTACGTTCTTTTAGGATATAATCTAATACTGTATTAGGGTTTGTACTGATCAAATCCAGATAAATACCATTCCATCTGCTTCTCCGTAAATGATTCAGGTCCTCTAATGCTAATCCGGGTTTTCCATTTCTTGCATTACACTCCGAACGGATGAGATACATTTCATCAGTAGCCAAACCTCCGAAAAGCGTTTTATCCCCATTATAACTTCCTTTAAAAGTCATCCCATTCGCATTCGTAGTGAAAAAGACAGACCTACGACAATCTCCAATAGCATAGTCATTGTATAATTCTGGCACTACAGTTAGTAGTGAAGCTTTAAATATTCCATATGTGAATGTGCTATGAAAAATCACTTCGGCGTTAAATCTTGCAATTGGAAATGGCACAGCACTATTCAATTTTGTGTAATCCATCAAATCAGACTGAATCTGTAAAGTCAGATCAGCGTATACTCCAGCTTGTTCATAGTTTTCCATCACCAGGTAAGTTCTTGCCAGTAAAGCGTAAGCAGCTTCTTTAGAGGGGCGAGTTTTGTACTGAGACTTAGTTCCTAGTAGATTAGCCGCTTCTTTTAAATCAGCAATGATCCGATCATAAGTTTGCTGAAGATTGCTGCGCTTCAGTTTTATATTTACATCATACTCTAGCCTTAATGGCAATCCTAGATCCGCATTTGCAGTACTAGAATTATATACTACGCAGTATTCCTGAGCCAGATTAAAGAAATCAAAAGCACGAAAAAACAGTGCACCTCCCTTTACATTGTTCCAATCCTGCTGCTCAGTCATTCCTGGCTTTACTTTTTCAATTCCTTCTAGAATTACATTCGTATTTAAAATCCGTTGATAAGCAGATGACCAGTCTAAGCTTTGTTCTCCATTATAAAATCCTGCTGTTGGAGCCCAGATATAAGCTGATTTTTCCTGCACATTAAAAAGAAGCTGCCATCCAGAAAAAGTAATGTAAAAATCACCCGCTCCTATTTCGCCCAAACCACTCGCTTGGTTGATATTGAAAACTTGACTCGTATTATCCAGCAAAGCCTGAAAATCCTTTATGCTCTTTGGAACAACTAATGATTTGTCTGGTTTGGCCTCTAGCCAGGTCTTACCACAGGATTGAAAGAGCAATACCAACAGTATTGAAAATATATAATTCAAATTCTCTTTTCTCATCATAATCTCCCTTTAAAAACTGACTTTAATCCCTAGTGAAAAACTCATAGGCACAGGATGCGCTAAACGGTCATTTGTCCTCGGAACAAGATCTGGATCCAAGCCAAAATCATTTGCCTTCCAAATGACCCCCATATTATTGGCATACAAATAAAGTTGCATTTGTTTTACCGGAATACTTTTCCAATTAGAGTCATCCAGATCAAAACTTAGGCTGATATCTTGCAAACGGACATGGTCACCCCTAGCAATAGTTGAAGAAGAATTCAGATAAAATATGTCCCTAAAGCTGCCTTCCGTGTAATTCGCTTGGGATGGTACATTCGTAAACAGTTCATCACCTGACTTTTGCCAGCGCCTTTCAAAATCCTTGTTCAAGCCCCTGTCTAATCCTAAATGATATATACTGTAATAATTTACAGAGGGCTTTCTGAAATAATAACCTAACTTATAACTGATACTAAAAGCAAACGTAAATTTACGAAAGGAGATTGTATTACTCAATCCTCCAAATACAGTCGGGCGTGCAGCCCCATTATATTCAAGCTCATCCACGGATGTTTCAGCTACTATCCTATTATAATCTTTACTGACCTGGCCTTCTAAATAACCTCGAGGATCACCATTCAAAGGGTCCAATCCGGCAGATCTGTAACTGTAAATACCATAAACAGGTTTCCCAAGTAATGGTTTTGCTACGTAATTATCAAAATAAGAAGCGCCATTTGTTTTAATCACATCGTACAAAGTTACCCAATCATGCACTGTCGAAAACAACACATTCGTTTGCCATTTAACAATCCCATTTAGATTCTGAGAAGTCAATGAAATATCTATACCTCTAGCCTTCATTTCAGAATAATTCCCACGTAATACCTTTATCCCTGAACTAGCGGAAAAAGCCTTATCACCAAGCATATCGGTCCCCCTCTTAAAAAAATAATCTACCTTACCTGAAACAACATTATCCTTAAACCCGAAATCAAGTCCAATATTGGCAATACCTATTTTTTCCCAACGAAGCTCAGGGTTGCCTATGGATAATATGGTCGAAAATGGCAAATTCGTATATACTGCATTTTCAATACTATTTCTAACAGTAGTTATCCCCGTATTACTCCTATCCAGATTCCCGTTAATACCATAAGAGGCCCTTAATTTTAATACCGGTAACCAATTCACCTTATAAAAAGCTTCCCTATCCAAATGCCATAAAGCACCTGCAGACCACAATGGTACGTTCTTCTGATTGGTTTTGACTCCAAAATAATTTGACCCGTCCATTCTCATACTCGCTGATACCACATACTTTTGGTCATAAGTATAGACGGCATTCGCAAATAACGATCGAATTCGATCCAATCTCCCGAAAAGATCACCACCAGTATTTATTTTACCAGTTCCTGAAGGGTTTAGAGTAAAAACAGTCATTGCATCAATTGGAACAGAACTACCAGTGCGCTTATCATAACCATAGTTTATAGATGAGTTTGCTTGTGTATCAAATTCAGAAAGTTCATACCCAGCAATTGCATAAACGGCATGTTTTTGCCAATCTTTTTCATAATTTAATTGAGCTCTGAAATTTTTCGACACAGCTTTGCGCATTGTTTGATACTGAATTGCCCCCAGAGGAATGTTATAGCCACTAACCTGCCCGGCTTGCAAAACGGAATATCGATTGATTGAGTTTCTTGTCAAATTGCTTTCTACTCCTTTTATAAGGTCTGAACTATTTTTAATGTGCTGATATAGATACTTGACCTCTGCTGTTAACCCAGAAAAAACTGTATACTTCAATCCTCCATTTAAGCGTAAATCATTACCTAACACGGTCGTTGGAGGCAACTCTAGTTCATCCAGAGGAACATAGGACCAATCCATAAAACCTTTAGCCATAGATTGTTCATTGAAACCCGTACTATATGAACTTTCGAATACTGTAGCTTTACCATTGGCGTCCTTGAATTGATAATAAGGTGTCAAGTTTGGACCTGAAGTAGTAAGAATTGTACTATCCATTTTACCAATAGTTCTTATATAGTATAATCCTGCCGTTAACTCCAAGTTTTTCAACAACTTTACAGAATGTTGGGTATTTACTGTAACCCTATTGTTTTCATTATTCACAAGACTAGCAAGTGACCTATCGTAACCCGCAGAAAGATAATGACTAGATCGGTCCGTGCCTTTACTCATATTCAGATAATATTGCTGTGAAACAGGGTTTCGGTAGAAATATTTAAGCTCCTCATTTCGGATGTCATTTCCTCGCAAGGCATTAAGCTGTTGCTCCGTTACCGTTGCAGATTGACCTTTCTTTTGTCTATCTAAAATCTTCACAACAGGAGAAACAACTGGAAAGTTAACCTGATCTAGCAATGCGGCATCATATTTCCCATTATTAAACAAGAAGGTTTCTACATCAATAAAATCTTTAGAAGACAAATAATTTGGATTGTACAAAATATCAGGCTTACCAGAAACCGTCAAATTAGAATTAAAAGAGAGTTTCAAGGATTCTTTGTACTTTCCGCTTTTTGTGGTAATCACAATCACTCCATTACCAGCCCGCACTCCCCATATCGAAGCCGACGCGGCATCTTTTAATACAGTAATGTTAGCTACATCATTTGGATTTATGGAATTAAAATCGCCGTTAAAAGGGAAGTTATCTAAAATAATTAATGGTTGATCATTCGCATAAATTGTACTTCTGCCCCGAATCGAGATGTCCAAATTCCCAGAAGTACTATTTAAAGTATTTTTATTGAACAACAGTCCACTGGTAATCCCTTCCAACCTGCTAAAAATATCGGGACTCACTCTGCGGTTTAGCTGGGCGCTATCTACCATTGCAAAACTCCCGGTAACACGTTCTTTCGGTATCCGCTGATAACCGGTGCTTACAATCTCAACCCCAGGAAGGTTAAACTCCTTTTTCTCCTCAGGAACTATTGGTTTATCGTCTACCTTCGGTTTTACCGTTTCAATGGAGCTGGCAACAACCAATTGATCTTTTACGACAATCATTTTATCAACCATGGAATAGGTAAAATGCAACTTGGCAGCGACCTGATCCATTGCCGTTTTAAGCTCCACATTCCTAAAATCAGCATCTATCTGTTGATTTACATTGAACCCTTTTTCATTCCAGACTACACTCGCCCCCGTTTGTTTTCTTATTTCTTTAAAAAAACGCGATAGGGATACGTTTTTCTGCACATAATTTAACTTTTGCGCACGTACAGCTATCCCTAGCAGCATCAATATGAAAACAACCGCCCACTTTTTTAAAAGCATTATTTTAATACAGTAACTCTTCGACCTTCTAATTTAAATTTCACATTTCCGGTCATTTCAAGCATTTGTAATACCTGAGGTATTTTATAAGACCTTACTATGGTACCCCCAATAAGTTCTGCACCGACCTCTTTGTTCTGGAAAACGACTTCTACATCGTACCAACGGGTAACCATTCGCATAATACTTTCCAGCGATGTATTCCTAAATATAAATTCTCCATTTTTCCATGCGATCGCCTCTTCAGCATCTACCTGTCTAACACTTATTTTATCGTTTGTCAAAGTTGCCTGCTCATTAGGTCTAAGTAACACAGATTCTCCCAAATCTAATTCACCTTTTACACCACCCATAAAGTCGAGTGTTGAAGGATCCAAACTTGTTGCCAACATATTATCTGTCGATGATTTCCTAATGCGTACACTTCCTTCAAGTAAAGTGGTCTGCACAGTTTTTTCGTTACTATAAGCATTTACATTAAAGTGCGTTCCCAAAACTTCTATTTCCTGACCATTGCTTACCACTATAAATGGGATCCGGATAGCGGATTGCTTATTACCCGATGGACGTGTAACCTTAGAAATTTCAAAATAAGCCTCTCCATTTAACTCCACTTTGCGCTGAGTCGCGCCTGCAAAAGTTGAAGGAAACTTTAAACTACTGGCGGCATTAAGCCATACTTTACTCCCATCAGGCAATATCATCTGATAATTACCACCCCGTGGGATATTCAGTATCATCTGTTGGCTTTTACTAACCAAACCTGCTGATCCGGCAACTTTACCTCCATCAATATACTGTAACTCATTACCTATTACAGCAACTCCAGTTTCAGTGTCATTTAAGGTAATGTTATCCCCATTTAACAAAGTCAACAGTATTTTTTTTGTACCAGGGATTGCCGCATTATTTTCAACAGGAGGAATCGAATTAACCGGTGTAAAAAACAATCTGTTTAGGCCTAGTAAAACGAATACAACCGCAGCTACCGAACTCAATCCTATCATAAATTGTTTAATTCCTGTACTGCGTAGGGGTCTTTGCTCATTTTCACTACGTAATCTCTTTATGGTAACCAGCGCAGTCCCAAGCTCAAAACTCATCTTATGGGCATCAATATTCCCCATTTTCCCGTTATACCTTAAAAAAGCGCGTAGTTCCTTGTATGTAATCCTCCCTATAAAATTGCCATTATCATACACTGGAAGGTTATCAACCTTCCCATTTTGCATGATGGATAATGCTTCGGCAACCAATTGCCTGGTATATAATTTGATCTGATCCAAGTTTAGAATACGTTAAATTAAAATCCTTCCTCCCACCTAACTCCAAAAGTACCGAATTTTACGATTTAATCATAAATTACTAGCTATAATATTATTACAATTCAATTTGATTATCAAGGTTTTAAAAGAACAACTTCAAGAAGACCATAAAAAGGAAGAAAAATAAATAAAAAAATAGAGCCATTTCAGGGCTCCCTCTAAGATAAATTTGGCACTATGAAAAACCAGCCCCCCCTTTCAACCATCTTAGAAGCTAAAAGAATGCTGCTTTAGAAGAAAATGATGATTTTATCTCCCAACCCCTTGGAAATAAATTAAAAATATTTCGGACTCCTCTTGACGAATACAAATATTTTATTGATATTTGCACACTCTTAAAAAAATTAAGAAAATATATTTAACACTATAAATAAAGGCATGTCTAGAGTTTGTGATTTAACCGGAAAAATGGCAATGACAGGTTTTAATGTTTCTCACTCAAACGTTAAAACTAAGCGTAAGTTTTATCCCAACTTACAACTTCAGAAATTTTATATTCCTGAAGAAGATCGTTGGATAACACTGAAAGTATCTACTTCAGCAATCAAAACCATCAACAAAATTGGTATTACTGAAGCGATCAGTCGTTTCGTGAAAAAAGGGTATTTGTAAATAACATTGGTTGATGTGAATCAACCTTAATAGTATATAAAATGGCAAAAAAAGGTAACAGAGTACAAGTTATTCTAGAGTGTACAGAGCATAAGACTAGCGGCATGCCTGGTATGTCTAGATATATCTCTACTAAAAACCGTAAAAACACTACTGAGCGTTTAGAATTGAAAAAATTCAACCCGGTATTGAGAAAAGTAACGGTTCACAAAGAAATTAAGTAATATCAATTTAGTTTATTAACTAGATACAATCCATTAAATCATGGCAAAAAAGGTAGTTGCTACCCTTAAAACGGGTAAAGGAAAAGAATATTCGAAAGTTATTACAATGACTAAATCTGACAAAGGATCTTATTCTTTCAAAGAAGTTATTGTTCACAACGATCACGTTCAAGATGCTATTGCATCTAAAAAATAATTTTAATATTTTATAATATTAGAGCCGTCCCTTTTTACCGGGAGGGCTTTTTTTGTTTTATTATACATTCGTATGGGGTTATTTGATTTTTTCAAGAAAAAGGAAACTGAACCTGAAGCCCAAGTGGCTCTGGATAAGGGATTAGAAAAAACTAAAGAAGGCTTTTTTAGTAAAATCACTAAAGCTGTTGCTGGTAAATCTACCATAGATGATGATGTGCTCGACAACCTGGAGGAAGTATTGGTTACTTCTGATGTTGGGGTAAATACAACATTAAAAATCATCGACCGTATACAGCAACGTGTAACTAAAGACAAATACTTATCTACTACTGAACTGAATCACCTATTGCGTGACGAGATTCAGTTACTATTGGCAGAAAACAACAGCAACGACTTTAGACAGTTTGAATATGGCCAGCACAAGCCTTACGTAATTATGGTTGTAGGCGTAAATGGTGTAGGAAAAACTACTACTATTGGAAAACTGGCACATAAATTAAAGGCCGAAAACCTTAAGGTTGTTTTAGGTGCGGCAGATACTTTTAGAGCAGCTGCTGTGGAGCAAATTAAACTTTGGGGTGAGCGTGTTGGTGTACGCGTAGTTGCACAGGCAATGGGTTCAGATCCTGCGTCTGTTGCTTATGATACACTACAATCAGCCGTAGCTAACGGAGAAGATGTGGTTATTATTGATACTGCCGGCCGACTACACAACAAAATCGGATTGATGAACGAGTTGGGCAAAATCAAAAATGTGATGGAAAAAGTAATTCCTTCTGCCCCACACGAAATATTGCTGGTACTAGACGGCTCTACAGGGCAAAATGCCTTTGAGCAATGCAAACAGTTTACTGAAGCTACAGACGTAAATGCATTGGCCATCACTAAACTTGATGGTACGGCAAAAGGCGGTGTAGTAATTGGCATTTCAGACCAGTTTAAAATCCCCGTAAAATATATAGGCGTAGGCGAAAGCATGAACGACCTTCAATTATTTGATAAAAAAGCATTTGTTGACAGCTTATTTAAATAAAAAGCGACAACATTAAAATTACAAGAATACCCAATATTACAACATGAATACAAAAAACACTTCCAAAATAATCCCCGTTAAAAAACCAAAAATCAATGTCATCACTTTAGGCTGTTCTAAAAACACCTACGACTCTGAAGTTTTAATGGGACAACTGCGCGGCAATAGCATGGATGTGGTTCATGAAGCTAATAAAATGGGTAAAGACGATATTGTTGTCATCAATACTTGTGGCTTTATCGACAATGCAAAACAAGAATCCATCGATACCATCTTGCAATACAGTCAGCTAAAAGAGGAAGGTAAAGTAGGAAAGGTCTTTGTAACTGGATGCTTGTCGGAACGTTACAAACCAGAATTAGAATCCGAGATTACCAATGTAGACGCCTTCTTTGGAACCAATGATCTAAATAATTTATTGCACTCTCTAGGGGCAAACTATAAACACGAACTGATTGGAGAGCGTTTATTGACTACCCCTTCTCATTTCGCCTACTTTAAAATCGCAGAAGGCTGTAACCGTCCCTGCTCTTTTTGTGCCATTCCATTAATGCGCGGAAAACATGTTTCCCGCGATATGCAGGAACTGGTAAATGAGGCTAAAATATTAGCAGCAGGCGGAACTAAAGAATTAATACTGATTGCACAGGATCTGACCTATTATGGTTTAGATATTTATGGCAAACGTAATCTAGATGAATTACTGCGTAGACTATCAGATGTAAACGGTATTGAATGGATCAGACTTCAATACGCCTACCCTTCTGGTTTCCCAATGGAAATTTTAGATGCCATGAACGAACGCGAGAACATTTGCAAATACCTGGATATGCCTTTACAGCACATCACAGACAATATGCTAAAATCAATGCGTCGTGGTATCACCAAACAAAAAACCATTGATATTGTAAACCAGATCAGAGATAAAGTACCGGGTATCGCTATGCGTAATACTTTAATCTGTGGTTATCCAGGTGAAACAGAACAAGATTTCGAAGAGATGATGAACTGGGTTGAAGAAACGCGTTTCGACAGACTAGGCTGCTTTACTTACTCGCACGAAGAGAAAACACATGCACACGATCTTGTAGATAATGTACCTGCTGAAGTAAAACAAGAACGTGTAGATGCTATTATGGAGTTGCAACAGGGAATATCTTTTGACATTAACCAAGAGAAAATTGGCAAAACCTATAAAGTTTTGGTAGACAGAAAAGAAGGAGACTTCTTCATCGGTCGTACCGAATTTGACTCACCAGAAGTTGACAATGAGGTCCTAATTGATGCTAATACAGGTTATGCCGCAAATGGCAGCTTTGTACAGGTAAAAATAGACCGCGCTGAAGACTTTGATCTATATGGACAGATTGTAAAATAAAAGCCGCAAATTAAGAATTATGGTTTATTAACTTAAATTCGTAGCAATGCAGGCTAAATACATACCATACCAGGAAACGAATGCTTTCTCTGCAATTGTACTGGATTACATCAGCGGAAAAGATCAATTAAAGTCTTTCTATAAATATACTCCGGATTTTAATGGCTTCGCTGAAGCCATTAAAAATCGTAATTATAATGCGGATAGAACCATATTGGTGGATACGCTGAAAAAGCAATATGCGGCTGTTAAAACAACGCCAATGGTCACTGAGCATATCAAACGATTGGGAGATAGCCGCACCTTTACCATCACTACTGGCCATCAGCTGAATATTTTTACCGGTCCACTTTATTTTATTTATAAAATAGTGACCGCGATAAATCTCGCCAGAGAATTAAAGCAAGAATTCCCAGACTATAATTTTGTCCCTGTCTATTGGATGGCTACAGAAGATCATGATTTTGAGGAAATCAATCATGTGAAAATTGAGGACAAAATGTTGACCTGGAATAAGCAGGCTGCCGGAGCAACAGGTAGGTTGAATACTAAAGATATTATTGAAACCCTTACTGCCTATAAAGGTTATTTAGGCATCGGTACAAAAGGACTCATGTTATCCCGATTGGTCGAAGCTGCTTACACCAATAATACCAAACTAAGTGATGCCACGCGCGAATTGGTAGATGCCCTATTTGGTGAGTATGGATTGGTTTGCGTAGATGCAGATGATCCTCAACTAAAAAAACAATTCGACGAAATTATATACCAGGACATTACTGAACAAAATAGCTTCAAGTTTATTTCCGACAGCAATTCAAAACTGGAAGAACTTGGTCATAAACCACAGGTAAACCCCAGAGAGATCAACTTCTTCTACATGACAGATCAATTACGGGAACGTATTGTGGAAGAAGATGGCCGCTACAATGTAATGCATACTGACATCAGCTTTAATAAAGAAGAGCTTGAAACTGAAATCAGTAATTTTCCTGAAAGATTTAGTCCGAATGTGGTTATGCGTCCCGTATACCAGGAAGTAATTTTACCCAATCTAGCTTATATAGGCGGAGGTGCTGAGCTAACTTACTGGCTACAATTAAAGTCGAACTTTGACCATTATAAAGTTGACTTCCCGGTCGTGTTATTACGTAACTCTGCAATGGTAATTGATAGTAGAAGCGAAGAAAGAATGCAGATCCTTGGCATCAGTTATAAAAACCTGTTTGCCAAAACTGAAACCATAAAAAATGAATGGGTACGCTCGCATGTCAACCTGCAGCTCTCTTTAAATGATGAAGAACGTGCAATCAGCGCTGTTTTTGATCAGATTAAGCTAAATGCTTATAAGATTGACAAAACGCTTTCTCAATCGGCTGATGCAGCCAAAACAAGAGCACTTAAACTCATTTCAAGTTTAGAGAAAAAAATGCTAAGAGCTGAAAAGCGTAAGCATAAAACCTCCCTTGCTCAAATCGAGAGCTTAAAAGACAAACTTTTCCCAACAGGAGTACTACAAGAAAGGGTGTTAAATATTGCACCAATGTATGTAATATATGGCGACGAGTTTATTGATTCTTTAGTTGCCTATTTTAAACCGTTAGACCACCAGTTTACCGTATTATTTGCCTGATTACCATGAAATTTTACACTTTTACCGAAAATAACCTGCGTCGTTTTACCGAAAATGTCTTTTTAACTATGGGATGTCCGGAAGTAGATGCAAAGCTTGCCGCAGATGTTCTATTACGCTCAGATTTAAGAGGTATTGACTCTCATGGAGTAGCTCGTTTAAGCGGCTATGTGAGACTCTGGGAGAAGAAACGAATCAATGCTACTCCTCTGGTAAAGGTAGTCCACGAAACCGCGACGACAGCTACTGTAGACGGTGACGGAGGACTAGGTTTAGTGGTCGCTCCTTTTGCCATGAAAATCGCCATAGAGAAGGCAAAAACCTTTGGTAGTGGCTGGGTTGCAGTAAAAAACTCCAATCATTTCGGAATAGCAGGTTACCATGCACTAATGGCCGTTGAGCAAGATATGATAGGAATCAGCATGACCAATGCAAGTCCATTGGTAGCACCTACATATGCCAATGAAAGGTTATTAGGCACCAATCCGATGTGTTATGCTTTCCCTGCTGGCAAATATCCACCGGTAGTGGTAGATATGGCAACCGCTGCCGCAGCAAACGGTAAGTTGGAAATTGCACAAAGAGCCAATCAGCCTATCCCCGAAGGATGGGTACAAGATAAGGAAGGACAAACATCTATAAACCCACATCAGCTAAAAGAAGGCGGTTCATTATTGCCTTTGGGAAGCGATAAAGACCACGGAAGCCACAAAGGTTATGGATTAGGTGCTACAGTTGATATTCTATCGGCAGTGCTCTCTGGTGCTAATTACGGACCATGGGTCCCTCCTTTTGTTGCTTTCCTGGAGCCGCCAACAGATCCGGTAGGCGAAGGTATCGGTCACTTCTTTGGTGCAATGCGCGTTGACGGTTTCCGTCCGGCACAAGACTTTAAAGACCATCTTGACAACTGGATCACACGTTTTAAAAGTGCTAAAACCATCGATCCTGAAAAGAAAGTAATCATTCCCGGAGAACCCGAGTATGCCTTTGAAAATGAGCGCAAAAAAAACGGCATCCCTTTAATAGATGCCGTTGTGAATGATTTGAATGAGCTAGCCCTTAAATTAGGAATAGCTGGTTTATCTTAATGAATGCCTCTTAACAATCTACTCCATCTGATTTTGCTGAAGAACGAACCATTGGTATCGTAACTCATCCATATAAACAATGCTTTTCCTACGATATGATCCTCAGGAACAAAGCCCCAATAACGAGAATCTGCAGATCTGTGTCTGTTATCACCCATCATCCAGTAGTAATTCATTTTAAAGGTATAGCTATCTGCAGCTTTACCATTTATCAGCCAACCAGTCCCTGATTTTTCCAACTTATTGCCTTCATAAATACGAATGCTTCTTTCATAAAGTGGCATAGTAACACTGTCTAATTTAACCGTCCATCCTTTTTTAGGAATAATGATAGGCCCAAAGTTATCTACATTCCAATCTCTATTACGGTCAAACGGGAAAATATCACCTTCACGCTCATGAGGAGGGGCAGTAAATACTTTTACAGATTGCACGAAGTCCAATTTTTTCACATCGGCCATCATCTCCGCAGTTCCATTAAATGTATATACATTAGGCGTCATGGTGCTTCTGATATCATCCGAAATGTTAAATCCTAAATCTTCAAAAACTGAAGGATTCACATCTGGAGTTTTAAATACCACCTCATAGCTAATCTCACCAGTATTTTTTAACGGTTCAGCTTTTCCATTAACACTTACCAACCCATTGGCCATGCTTATGGTATCACCTGCTATAGCAATACAACGTTTGATATAATTTTCTCTTTTATCAACAGGTCTGCTTACAATGGTATAGCGACTATTAATTGCTGCCCATCCTTCAGATCTTACCATCTGGTAATAATCAACATCCTGCTGCTCCAGCGCTACAGTATCACCTTGTGGATAGTTAAAAACCACAACATCATTTCTTTTAATATCTGATAAACCTGGTAATCTGTGAAACTTCCATTGTACACCATCCCAATAAGCTTTAGTACCAGTTATTGGCATTGTATGGTGGGCAAAAGGGAATGCAATTGGAGTCATAGGTACCCTTGCTCCATAATTAACTTTACTAACAAATAAAAAGTCGCCAACCAGCAAAGACCTTTCCATAGAGGCAGTCGGTATCGTATAAGCCTCGATAAAGAACACCCTGATGATAGTCGCAGCAACCACCGCAAAAACGATAGCATCTACCCATTCACGGGTTTTTGTTTTTTTCTTCTTTGGCTTATCGTCTTTACTTTTTTGCCAGAATTTCCAACTCATATATTGTTATTTAAAATTAAATATATCGGCTATATTATAAAAGCCCTGTTTATTTTGTAACCACTCTGCCGCCACTACTGCTCCAAGCGCAAAGCCGGAACGGTTATGAGCAGTATGTTTTAATTCAATTTCATCTACTTCCGAGCTGTACAGCACAGTATGGGTACCCGGCACATTTTCAATTCTGTGGGATTCAATCAACAGCTGATTTTTCTTAACCACATCATCAAATGGAGTACCTACCTCTTCATTTACCCATTCAGATTTCCGGTCCATCTGCTCAATGATATCTTCAGCAAGTGTCATTGCTGTACCACTTGGAGAATCTAATTTCTGTGTATGATGAATTTCCTCTACCTGAACTTCGTAAGCAGGATAATCATTCATCAGCTTTGCCATCACTTTACTGATATGGAAAAACAAATTCACCCCTATACTAAAGTTTGACCCGTAAAGTAAGGTATTGTTACGACTCAAACATTCATTTTTCACTTCCTGTAATTCACCATACCATCCTGTAGTACCAACCACTACTGGTAAATTGGCATCAAAACAAGCATGAATGTTGCTGAGCGCAGCAGCAGGAGCACTAAAGTCTATAGCTACATCAGCCTTTGACAAGTTAGCAGTAGTTAAATCTTCCGTGTTGTCAATACTGATCTTCAGGACAATCTCATGGCCTCTTTCTAAAGCAAACCTTTCAATGATTTGCCCCATTTTTCCGTAACCAAGTAAAGCTATTTTCATTTAGTTTATATTTCTTTTTTATTCTACTTAAAAGGTAATTGCGATTTTCATTCCCGGCGCAAAGCTATTGAAGCCATACATCTGATTTGAGTTCATCAAATCGGGCCTAATTTTTATACGCGCTACATCGCCTACGTCAAAATTAGCCAAACGTGCATCAATGTAAGCTTCTACAATATTCAATAAGTATAAGCCTACATAAGAGAAAATGATCACTTGCTTGTTTCTTCGATAAGTGTCCTTTGCTAAAATTAAGCGATCGGTTGGAGAATTTGCATAAGGACTTCCTTCTGGAGATTTATCTCCATGTGTAGCCCGATACTCCAATTCATCAGCAAATATGTTGTATTGCTTAGTATTATCCATATAGGAAATCGTAAGCAAAGTTGCACCGGTATAAATACCTGCAACTTTTAGACCTCTGTAAATGTTAAGTCCGTTTCGGATTTGCCCCAAACCTGGCAACATAGCCGATCGGATAGCGGCTCTTCGTCCGGCAATTTTACCCACATTTACATAAGGTTTTACGGTATCAGTTGTTGTAGCTTCCAACGTGGCGCTATCCTTCTTACTGGTCAGTTTTTGTTGGGCTCTTGCAGCAAAAGCAGCAAAAAACAAGAAGACCGATAACAGCAAAATTTTGTGCATTACCAATCTAATAACTCTAGGATCCTGTTTAAATCGTCATCAGACATGAATGGAATCTCAATAGCTCCTTTACCATTATCCCCTACTTTAAGCTTCACTTTGGTTGCGAATTTAGAGGCCAGGTCTTTCTGTAATTTTTGATATTCAAAAGGCACTGCTTTGGATTTCAGCTGAAACTTAGGTTTCACCTCAACACTGTTGATGCTTCTAACCAATTCTTCCACTTTCCTAACAGAAAGGCCTTTATCAATAATTTCCTGATGGATAAAAAGTTGTTTTTCTTCAGAATCTACATTGATCAGCGCACGCGCATGACCCATAGATATTTTCTGATCACGAATAGAAATCTGAATAACCGGAGGTAATTTCAGCAAACGCAGATAATTGGTTACCGTAGTCCGGTTTTTACCTACACGCTCACCAAGCTGCTCCTGTTTTAAGTTACATTCATCCAGCATACGCTGAAAACTAAGTGCTACCTCAATAGCATTCAGGTTTTCACGTTGTATGTTTTCAATAAGCGCCATTTCCAGCATCTGCTGATCATTGGCACTACGCACGTAAGCAGGAATCTGGGTAAGTCCAGCAAGCTTACAAGCTCTTAACCTACGTTCTCCAGATATAAGTTGATATTGATTTTCGCCTTGTTTTCTAACCGTAATCGGCTGAATAAGCCCCTGCACCCGAATAGATTCGGCCAACTCGTTTAAAGCCACCTGATCAAATTCGGTACGCGGCTGGTACGGATTGGTCTCTATAGCACTGATATTGATCAGTCCGATACTATTGTTGTTTTGGTGGCTTTCCTGCCTGGTTTCACTAACCGGGTTAACCTCGCTTTTAGGCGGATTAACGGAATCGCTATCATCCAAAAGCGCACTTAATCCTCTGCCTAAACCTGTTTTTCGCTGAAAAGATGTCATTAAAAAATAATTATATAGTTGCCGTATTTACATCCTGCACTTCCTTAACCAATCCGTTTTTACGGACGATCTCACGTGCCAGGTTCAGATAATTGATAGCTCCTTTACAGTTTGCATCGTGCATAATTACAGATACACCATAACTTGGGGCCTCACTTAAGCGGGTATTTCTTTGAATGATCGTTTCAAAAACAAGCTCTTGAAAGTGCGTTTTTACTTCTTCAACCACCTGGTTCGATAAACGCAAACGCACATCATACATTGTCAACAAAATACCTTCAATTTCCAATTCAGGATTTAAACGATTTTGTACAATTTTAATTGTGTTTAGCAATTTACCTAAACCTTCCAATGCAAAATATTCACATTGAACAGGGATAATTACAGAATCCGCTGCTGTAAGTGCATTGATGGTAATTAAACCTAGCGAGGGAGAACAATCAACGATAATAAAATCGTACTGATCTCTGATCTTCTCCATAACAGCTTTCATTTTATACTCCCTGTTATTGAGGTTGATCATCTCGATCTCGGCACCAACCAGGTCGATATGCGCTGGCAACAGATCCAAATTTGGTGTTTCTGTTTTCTGTATCGCATCCATCGGTTCTATATCATTGATGATACATTCGTAGATGCTATTTTTGATATTTCTTGGATCAAAACCAATACCGGAGGTAGAGTTGGCCTGAGGGTCTGCGTCGACCAATAAAGTCCTGTATTCCAGTACGGCTAAACTTGCTGCTAAGTTTATAGATGAAGTCGTTTTACCTACACCACCTTTTTGATTTGCCAATGCAATAATTTTACTCATTTATCTTTTTAATAATTACCAATTATTTACTTAAGGCTTAATTTACATTGAAGTAAATCTATAAAAAATGCTATTTTTGTATTGTTTTAGGCATATTTTAACGATTAGCTAAGATACAAACTAAATGGCAAAACTAGCATTAATGCAGCAAGTGTTTTACACATCTTATTAACAATTTTCGCATGATAACCATCATATCAGGAACAAACAGACCTGCAAGTAATACACTAAAAATCGCAAAATATTACCAGAAAACATTAGCAGAAAAAGGATTACAAACTAACCTGTTTAACCTGGAGGATCTTCCCGAAACACTCATAGCCTCTGACCTTTACGGAAAAAGGAGTCCAGAATTTGAGCCCATTCAACAAATGATTGCTGCAACCAGTAAGTTTCTTTTTATCATCCCCGAATACAATGGCAGCTTCCCTGGTGTACTAAAAACATTTATTGATGCCTGCAATTTCCCTGAAAGCTTTTACGATAAAAAAGCCGCTCTGGTAGGCGTATCTTCAGGAAAATACGGAAACATTAGAGGAATAGATCACTTTGGAGGAGTTTGTAGCTACCTACACCTTCATGTGCTCCCATTAAGGATCCACATTTCTGCGATTAAGATCGAACTAGACGAAAATGGCGATCTGTTTAAAGAAGATACCTTAAAATTTACAGGTCAGCAAATGGATAAATTTATTGCGTTTTAAAGCTCAACCAATCAATCCCTTCATTTCCAAAAACAAAGAATCCAGGATAAAGCATTTCGGCGATATCCTCAAGAGCAGTAACCAGATCTTCAGCATCATCCATCTCTAAATCCTGTCCATTCATTAAATAGACTCGATTGTATTCAACAGCAGGCCAGCTATTATCCAATAATGGCGGAACAAGGCCCATCAGCTCCAGCATAGTGGTCCCTTTTTCCATATAAATAACCACTTTAGCTGTGTTGATGAAATCCTGATACATACCACCCGCAGCTAAAATCACTTCCTCTAAACCATAATTTAACTGGTTATTTGTATCCAGACAAGCAACCGGAACCTTATCCATAAACTTTATTTTATGCTGGATTAAATCTACGCGTTCCTGAAGCTGCTCGCGCAAGGCTTCATCTTTAACCTTATTTATAACCGCATTTAAAAAAGACATATCGATATATTTATTACTTTGTGCAAAATTACTATTCCTGAACCGATGTGCCGTATGATAAACAATATTTTTTATGCCTTGCTGATTTTAACACTGCTGTCCTGTAAGCAAAAATCAGCCGATACGGATAAAAAGGTGTTTAATATGAACCTTGACCAAAATGTCACGTCGCTCGACCCCGCGTTTGCCCGCAATCAAAACGCCACCTGGATGATCAATCAAATCTTTAATGGATTGGTACAGGTAGACAGCACATTAACTCCACTACCTTGCATTGCAAAAACCTGGAAAATTTCCGAAGATCACTTAACCTACACCTTCAACCTACGCAATGATGTTTACTTCCACGACGACCCTATTTTCCTTAATGGAAAAGGCCGGAAGGTAATAGCCACAGATTTTATATACAGTTTTTACCGACTTATAGATCCGAAGGTAGCCTCATCTGGAGGATGGATTTTTAGCGATAAAGTAAAAGACCAAAATAGCTTCATCGCACTAAATGACAGCACTTTTCAGGTAAAGCTCGTCAAGCCCTTTCCTGCTTTCATCAATCTGTTAACCACACAGTATTGCGCTGTGGTACCCTGGGAAATTGTAGAACATTACGGCAAAGATTTCAGAAGCCACCCAATAGGCACAGGTCCTTTTAAATTTAAATACTGGAAAGAAGACGAAATACTAGTCATGTTAAAAAATGAACGCTATTGGGAAAAAGAAGGCAACCAACAACTTCCCTATCTCGATGCTGTAAAAGTCACCTTTATTAGCGATAAGCAAAGTGCTTTCATGAATTTCATAAAAAAAGACCTCGATTTTTTTGACAAGGTAGATGGCAGCTACCGCGATGATATCCTGACTAAAAGCGGCAAAATGACGAGCAAATATAAAGGCAAATTTCAATTAAGAAAAGGACCTTACTTATGTACAGAATATGTAGGTATTTTGGTAGATACCTCAAAAGCAATTGCAAAAAACTCCCCTCTAAAATTTAAAAAAGTAAGGCAGGCGATCAATTATGCAATTGACAAACCTAAGCTGATTAAATATTTAAGAAATAGCATTGGTATGCCCGCTACATCTGGTTTTATCCCACATGGAATGCCCGGTTTCGACAGCACAGCCGTTAAAGGCTATCATTATAATCCGCAGCGAGCAGCAGAATTACTTGTAGAAGCAGGCTTCCCTGATGGAAAAGGTATGCCCCAAATTACCTTAAGCACTTCTACAACTTACAAAGACCTAATTGAGTTTATTCAAGGCGAATTGGGCGCCATTGGCATTCGTGTAAAAGTAGACGTGAGTCCTAGCGCCAGCTTAAGAGATCTCATCTCTAAAAATGAAGTCAACTTTTTCAGAGGATCATGGATAGCCGATTACCCGGACGGAGAGAATTATCTGGCTATGTTTTATTCCAAAAACAAAGTACCCAATGGCCCCAACTACACGGGGTATTTTAACGATGATTTTGACCGACTGTTTGAAGAAAGCTATTATGAAAGTAATAACGAAAAGCGATACTTGTTATACCAGAAAATGGATAGGATGATTGTCGAATATGCAAACATAGTCCCTATTCTTTATGATCAGTCATTAGTCATGACACAGAATAACATCAGCGGATATTCGCTTAATGCAATAAACCTGATGATATTAAAAACAGTAAAAAAAGATTAATGCTTATGATAAGCAGACAAAAAGAGATTGTATCATTAATCTGTATTATGCTATTTTTTATGCATTTCGTCATCCTGAATTTATTTCAGGATCTCGTTTAAGCATGTTTTGAATAGTATAGTTCGAGATCCTGAAATAAATTCAGGATGACGATCGGATTAATGATACAACCTCTTGAAGACACTAGATTCAGTATTGCTTATAAAGTACCATAGAAGAAAGAACTTAAATCTGCGGTCCTGTAGAATCCACCCATTGTACTTGTGTTTGTTGGATTAGATGATGTTACCCAGGCAACTTTAAATGGCCCTGAAAGCAAATAATTAGTTAATGGTAAAATCTCTACGGTTCTTGCCGTCCAGTTTGAACTATATACCGGAGCACTTAAAGTAAAGACATCGCCTACCCTTGTATAAGTAAAAGATGCACTCGCCACAAATGAAGTTGTGGGATTCCTATAATTTACATCCACATTCAATGTATTGTTGCTCGTCAATGTTAAAGTCATCAGCGTAATCGTTCTTCCTGGAACTGGGGTACTATTAGCGAATAAACCAACGGTAGAATTATAAACAGCTGTGAAGGCAGAATTAACCCCTACAGGCAATCCTGTTGCAGGGATGGTAATTTTACGATAAGCAAAGGTATTTGCATAACCAAACATTAATGATAGCGGAACTAATGGCGCTGTAGCATTTTGCAACGTAATTCTCGTTGTGCCAGCCATAATATAATAAGCTTTGTTTGCTGCATCCCACAACAGCTCATTAAAAGTAACATTGCCATACTTTATTGGATTACTAAGTACAACTTTATTGATTCCAAAATTAAAAACCGCCGATTGTGTTACGATCGTATTTTGAGCATCGACATAAGTGAACTTAAATGATTTCGCTACAGGATTGAGATCAACAGCGCCCTTTGTACCATCAGCAAATTGAATATAAGGATACCTATTTGCAATTAAATAAAGTGTATTGGCCTCCATCATGGTTTTTAACCCCCCAGCCAAAATAGCTTGTGCCTCTGTAGCTGATAATTTAACCATACTCATGGCATTCTTGTTGAAAATACCATCGAACTTAACGGTATCACCAACAGCTTCAGTAAAGGCAAACTCAAAATCAGATTTAAGACCTGTGGCAGTACTGGCTCCACCGCCACTGATTGCAGCATCAGGATCTGATGCCAGGTGGATGTAGTTGTATGTGTCAAAAATCAAAGTAGGTCGCTGTAAAGCCTTCAGCCTATAGGTACTTTCGGCTAGTGTTCCAGCAGAGGTAAGGTTAAAATCAGACAACATACTTACTTTACCATTAGCAGTAAACTTAAAATAATAAGTAAAACCCTTACCTCCCAAAGGATAAATCGTAGCTTTCCAGCCATCTGCAGCAGACAGAAGTCTAGCCTGATCTTCGGCTAACGCTGCAGACAAACGCACATCTGGATCTTCGAGAATAGGATCACTATCTTTTTTACACCCGGCAATAACCCC
The DNA here is from genome assembly GCF_005144565.1 of Pedobacter hiemivivus. Lineage (NCBI taxonomy): Bacteria > Pseudomonadati > Bacteroidota > Sphingobacteriia > Sphingobacteriales > Sphingobacteriaceae > Pedobacter > Pedobacter hiemivivus. The sequence goes on along the minus strand of NZ_SWDX01000001.1, from coordinate 87,450 downwards.
AGTTATAACCAATGCTATATATATAAATTTCTTCATTTTGTTATTAATTTCCGTAAACACCAAAAAAGAATGAATTCGCGTCAGCCGTCTTTTGAAGACCTATGTATTCACTTTTAAAATTTGCACTGTAAAACCATTTATAAGTAAACTTATTCTGCGTTAGATAATTTGTTAAGGCAATTATTCCTGATGCAATTACCAATCCATTAGCATCAGTACTTGCCAGCGTCAGATTGATGTTCCCATTAGTATCAGTAGCAACGTTGTAAGTGAAATTGGCTACCAATGCAGCGCCCGCAGAACTCAAATAGTTTACGCGGAGTGTAACTTGTCCCGCAGCGCCATAAATCAAAGAAATACTACTCAACACCCTGCCAGACAACCCTGAAAGGCCTGTTTTTGCAGTATTAAAGACTGTAGTAAAATCAGCCGACTGTCCCGCTAAATCAGGTGAAATACCAGTTACTGTAGTATAAAGCCCTCCAAAAGCAAGATAAGTACTAGGCAACGACGGTGAATTTTGATTAAGGGCAGCTTGTACTCTATTTTGAAGGGTATAAAAATCAATACCATAACTTTGTTTAAAATAATTAACCACCATATCCTGTTTGGTACGAATTGCAGCAACAACGGGTGCTGTTAATGGCTTGAGCATCGCCTCATAACCAGCCTTACCTTCAGTAAGCATGATAGAAGTCATTTCAGCAAAATCTTCATCAGGCGATGCCTGTGAATATTGCGTAATAAAACCGCCATTTCCATCAACCAAAGTTCTATTGTTCCAATCAGCGGTATACCCAGCAGGGGTTACCTGTGGAAATTCCTTCTGAAAGTTAATGGTCTGGTTTAAAATATGTGTGAACTCATGATGAATAGTTTTTAATATCCTTTTTGCAACATCCCTATCCGTTTTAGAAAAATTATTCACATTAAACAACGTTACTTTCACACCACCTCCAGCTTCACCCAGCGTAACAGTTCCTCCGGCGTTATACTGTAAACTACCTACCAGTATGTAATTTTTAGGCGCATACTTTTTAATGAAATTTTGTCCCGCTTCAGCTGCGTAAGGATCTATCCAAACTGACTTTACCACCTCCATCAGGGGCTGAACCTTATCTACCATTGGAGGGGTCAATGTCTTTGAGTTGTCATACTCTGTACCATCCCACCTATATTTCACATTAATGTTATATGGCTCGGTAAAGTTTGTAAACAACCATTTGTCGAGGGTACCCTGCTCCCAGCTATCTCCACCTAAACCGACTATTTCTTTATTGAGATTTTCGCTTTTTTTACAGCTTAGCATAAGGCCAAAAAGCGATGCAAGCAAAAGCGTATATATATTTTTCATCTTTATTAGATTAAATGATTTAACGTGGATTTTGTTCAACACCGGACAAAGTAACCTCCGCCGGCACCTGCCATAATTTCCTATTGTCCTCAGCCTTTAATGTAACCTCCGCACCATCAGCATTAGCATGTACGACAGGCAATTTGTGTCTTAAAATATCCAACCAACGCATTCCTTCATGCACAAATTCAGCCTTTTTCAAATCAAGCAATGCATTAAAAAAGGCTTGTTTCGTGTCCGTTGTAGAGCCAGCGTAAAACGTTTTAATTTTAGTCTCGGTTAAATTTTGCGTAGCAGGAGTATAAGTTGTCACCCTTGTACTGATCAGTGTATTCATATCAGCCAGGGCTTCAGGATATTTCTCCTGAGTGATATAAGCTTCAGCACGATTTAACAAAACCTCTTCGGTAGTTAATAACGGAACCATTACATAGCCCGTACCAGTTGTAGCATTTATGTTTGTGCGCACAAAATGTTCAACAAATTTTAGCACATAATAAAATGTAGAGCTGTTAGAAAATATCTTATAGCTATTTAAAGGAGTACCTACCGGTGCAATTATTCCATTTAACCTATTTTGGCTAACAGAATACACCGGCCTTTTATAATTCCTAGCTAATCTCGAAACAGTTTCAGCTAATAACAAATTACCAGGACTGGAGGCATTGGTATATGCAGCTTCTATTTGAGTAGAGTTGAAGCTTGAATAAGATTTCCATGGCCTCACATTCTCGGCAAAATTGTTTGAAGGAAATGTAAGATTCGCATATTCAATAACCTTTGCTGCATCTTTCTTAAATAAATAATAACGACAAGCAAAAGCATATGCAGCTTTACGTGTAAAGTGATAAGCAGGCACTTTATAGTTATCAACTATTAATGGTATACCTTCCAAAATATCCTTTTCTATCTGTTGATAAACATAGGCTACTGTTTTCCGATCATACTTTTTGAACACTATAGTTTCAGGCTCAGTCACATACGGCACTCCTAAATCTGTTTCAGCAGTTATTGGGTCATAACATTTAGAGAATAGCGTAACCAACATAAAATGCGAATAAGCACGGGCAACGAGTGCTTCGCCCTTTTGTGATGAATAAGCCTGAGGGTCAGAAGCTTTAGCTATAGCAACAAGTGCCTGATTCGCAGCCCCGATAGCCGTATAGCAAGCATTCCAATAATAAGTTGGACTGTCCTGATCTGTGGCCTCCACGTCTTTCCAGAAAAATCCATCTTGATTTACTGGGAAATCGATTCCTGTAGCACTTACAAAAGCAGGAATATCGGACATTGATTCCGCCAATAACACATGATTAGCACGTGGATAAGCTGTAACCAACAGCTCTGATACCTTTGAAGGATTATTTAGTGTAGTTCGCTCATCAGGAGCCTGATCGAGATATTTATTACATCCAGCACTAACGAATGCAAACAATACAAAAAGATATATACTATATTTTTTCATGTTCTTTTATTTAAAATCCAACTTTTAATGACAGGGTAATTTGTCTTGGTATAGGAAGCGCAACACCGCCCGAACCAAAGAACTCAGGATCCTGACCCTTTAGTTTTTTATCGGCATACACCAACCATACATTATTTCCCTGAAGCTTGAGCGACGCATTTTTTACGCCTAAAGCATTACTATACTTTTTAGAAAGGTTATACGCCACAGAAACCTGTTTAAGCCTAACAAAGGACCCGTCAGCCACACGATCACTCGAATAATTATACGCTGAATATGGGTAAGCACCTAAAGTTGTAAGCTCTTTTTTCAACAGATAATCTGCAATAGAAGGGGTATTGGTATAATTCTCATCCAATGGTAAAGTCCAACGGTCCAAAAACTCTCTTGGCAATGCATCATTATCACCATAGCGGCTCTCGAAGACTCTATTGAGTCTTATTTTATTACCTGCCTGGTACGACACGAAGAAGTTAAATGTAAAATCTTTATATCTGAAAGTATTGTTAAAGCCACCGGTATATGGCGGATCAACAGGACCCTCATACTTTAAATATTTAGTATTCGTACTTTGTACATAAACATTATTACTCAAATTACCTTCCTCATCAATAAAAGTCGGCACCCCAGATCCGTCTAGTTTCTGGAAATCAATAGAGTAAAGCCCCCTTACAGCACCACCCTCGGCAGGTCCACCTTCCGAGACAATTAAATCGTAAATTCTTGGTTTACTTTTTAAATTGGTGATTTTATTTTTGTTGTAACCAAACGTAAAATTAGTAGTCCAGCTAAATGTGGAAGTTTTAATCGGGCTGCCCCCTAAGGTAATTTCTATACCATGTGATTTCATATCGGCATAATTGGCTGTTTTTGTCGACTCTCCTCCAATACCGGAAGTGACTACATCACCAATTAAGTCGAATCCATTACGTTTATAGTAATCGAAGGAGAAGTTTAAGCGACTTTGAAGCAAACCAAAATCAACCCCTACGTTGGTTTCATATTGTTTTTCCCAAGTTAGCTCAGAATTTTCCAAACCATCAATTACGATTCGGGTCTCAACTTCCGACAAACGCGGGCGTCTGGTGGTGCTATTTAACAACACGACAGAAGAATTGGTGGCATCACCTAAACTTGCCGTCAACCCATATCCGCCACGAAGTTTTAAATAACTAATCGGATCAACCTTTTTAATAAAATCCTCTTGATCAATATTCCATGCCCCACTAAGTGTCCAGGTTGGTAACCATCTTGCCGTCGCCGAAGCGCCCATACGGTTACCACCGTCATACCTTACGGTACCATTAAAAATGTATTTAGAATCATAGGCATAATTTGCATTTAAGAAAAATGCAGCATAACGATCATAAAATTTATTCCTGCCGTAATAGTTATAGTTACTTTCAAGCAGCATTTTAATGATTCTATAATCTGTAAATGGTGTACCTCCTTTGTCATACTGATAACCATATCCATTGTTATAGCTGTTTTGTCGGTCAGCAAATTTAGTTTGTTGGCCTATAAATGCGCCAACGTCATGCTTCCCAAACTTCTGTTTCCAATCTAACTGATTTCTGATGTCATAACTCATCAGGTTGTCATCATTTCTATTGTAAAAACCTCCCTGTGGTAAAACACTTACCTTGTCTATTACTTCAGGGTGATCTGGGTCATCATACAAGAACCTATTTGCATTGGCAATAGAAGAGTTAGGCATATACCGATAAGCATTGGCCATATTTGAGTACTCTGTAATTTTATGCTCTCGGGTACTTTTCACATAACGCATCGCGCCAACCGATTTAAACTCGAAGTTTTTAATGAACTTATAATTCAGTTCACCCTGTAATTTAAGGTCCATCATATCCAGGTCGATATAATTGTTATCCAACTCTTCGATGATGTTAAACGGTGCATAATTATTGATAAAATATTCCAGATTCCCATTTTCATCATACGCTCTCATCGTTCTGCTTGTATTTAAGGCGTAGCTAAAAGGATTGATATCGAATTCACGTGTATACTTTCCCTCTACTACATTACTGGTACGACCGAGCGTTCCAGGCGCTTTTTGTATTCTTAAAGCACCTGTTCCTAATATTCCAACAGATAATTTTGGAGATAGGTTATAATTACCTCTTAAATTCATGGTATATCTTTTGGCCTCATCTGCCAGTGTCCATCCATTATCATCGTAATAGCCTACTGAAAAATAATGTTGCGATTTTTCAGAGCCTGATGAAATGCTTAGGGAATGTTCCTGTACAAAAGAATTTTTAAAGAGTAAATCAAACCAATCTGTATTGGCCGTAGCGTACTTTTTTAAAAATGAGGCCCGGCCTTCTGCTGTATTCACAACTCCGAATTTACCTGTGCTAGCATCAAATGCATTAATCTGCTGGTACATTTTGGCAAACACTCCACCTTTTTCACCGTTAACGATATTAGGGCCTAATCCTCCTTTTCTATAGATCTCAGCGTATACAGACATTTCATCTGCAGAATTCATAATATTGAAAGTACTGTAGTTTGGTTTCAGAAAGGAGGAAAAATTACCACTGTAGTTAACAGCAGTATTTCCTGCCTTACCTTTTTTGGTGGTAATAACCACAACCCCATTCATGGCTCTTGCACCATATAATGCTGTTGCCGATGCATCCTTCAAAATATTGAAACTTTCAATATCATCGGCGTTGATACCCGCTACAGATGAACCCAATAACGTAGTTGCATCTCCACTGGATAGCTGGTCATTTGAAATATTAACTACATCTTCCAAAACCACCCCATCAATAACCCACAATGGCTTATTTTCTCCGGATATGGAAGTAGCCCCACGAACACGGATTTTTGGAGCAGTACCAAATGTACCTGATACATTTTGCACCGACACTCCGGCTACCTTACCTTCCAGCATCCGACTAATGTCTACCGCACCATCCTGTTTCACATCAGCCCCACTAATGGTTACGGCCGATCCTGTAAATAGCTTTTTATTGATATTTTGGAAACCTGTAACCACCACTTCCGACAAAGCTTTATTATCCTGTTTAAGCTTTATATTAAGTGTTGTTTTTCCATTCGTAGGGACTTCCTGCGTGAGGTAGCCAATCATAGTCACAACAAGCACTTCTCCGTCGCTCACTCTTATAGAGAACTCTCCATTAGTATTTGTTGAGGTAGATTTGGTTGAGCCTTTAACTTTAATGGATACTCCGGGTAGTGGCTGCCCATCTTCATCGGCCACAATTTTACCGTTAATCAGCCTATCGGGGGCTGCATCTTTCACTTTAACAATGATGTTCGTCTCTTCTATTGAAAAGGAAAGCCTTTTCAGGCTAAACACATCTTTCAATACATCTGAAACATCTTTATTTTTTACCTGGACATTAACTGTCCCTGCGCGTTCAATTACTTCATTATTATAAATGAAATAATAACCGGTTTGCCGGCGTATTTCTTTAAATAGTTCTTTTAAACTGGCATCGTTCTTAGAAATAGTAACTTTCTGGGCAAAGCTTGATGCTGTTGCCTGAAAGGTAAGGGCCAGAATAATAATTGCGGTTAACTTCATCATAAGGATGAGCTTTTTTATACCAATGACTGTCCTTTTTCGTTTTAATACGGAAAAGAAATGAGCAATAACGCTCGTTATTGAATGTGAATAATCATTCATATATTTGAAATATAGGGTTAGCAGTTTGGTTGATTGATACGATTAAATAAGGGTAACCCTATAAACCTGCCGCCAAGCAGGATTTCTGACCTTTCCGGGGCGCAATCCGGAAAGGTTATTTTAGGTTAACCTTTTACGTTTAAAGTAAGTAGTTATCTAGTCATGAGTACCTCCTTTTGCTTTTTTAACAATAATTTGCTTATCGCCGATCTCAAAATCTATCCCCCCGGTTTCTTCTATCAGCGCTAATATTTTCGAGACATTATTACTTCTTGAAATCATCCCTGTGATGTATAAATCAGGTTTCACACCCTGATAAACAACATCCACACTATACCATCTTTTAATTTGTCGCATGACTTGCTCCAAAGGAGTATTGTCAAATTGAAACAAACCATTTTTCCAATTCGTCACTTCATCAATGTCAACATTTCTCAAAGAGATTTGTGTTGAGCCAACCTTAACTGAAGCCTGTTGCCCAGGTATTAGTGTCCGCGAATTGTTGCCTAAATCTACGCGAACTGATCCTTCAGCCAGAGCAACTTGGGTTTGTCCCTCTTCAGCATACGACATGATATTGAAATGCGTACCTAAAACCTCTACTTCCGCAGCACCAGCTTTAACTTTAAATGGATGTTGTTTATCCTTAGCCACCTCAAAGTAGGCTTCCCCCACCAATGTTACATTTCTTTCCTCTCCCGAAAAAGCGGAAGGATAGGATATAGACGATTCTGCATTGAGCCACACTTTACTACGATCAGGCAAAATGAGCATATACTGACCCCCACTTGGCGTGGTTAAGGTGTTGATATGATTTTTAGCGAGCGTTTCATCACCATCAGATTTAGCTGCATCATACAACAACATTCCATCTGCGGTTTTGCTGATCTTTGTTCCATCCTCATTGGCCAATATGCCAGTACTATGACCATCAAGCACAATTTCAGTTCCATCAGCTAGTTTCAACACAGCTTTATTACCCCCAGGTGCAATATCTTTTTTAACACTAGCGGTTGATGTTTTCTGCTTTTTTTGCTGTTGGTTAGCCCAGATTAAAACCCCAACAGACAGCATCACAACTATTGCCGCAGCAATAGGCATCCATACCGACCATAATGATCTTACCTTTCTTTTTTCCTTATCCTCTACAATAGAACTAAACATCTCGTCCCAGTTTATCTCACGAGCTTCTACCCCAGGGACTAGTGTCTTGTAATTTTCATCCATTACCATCTCCAGACGCTCCCGGTATTCAGGCAAGTCTATATAGGAGAACAACTCCTTAAGCTCTTCAAGGCTGCAAGATTTATCTAAGTATCTATTTAGCAGGTTTTCAAACTGCTCGTTTGTTCTTTCCATCAAAAATGTACGACCACTGTTGGTGTGGATATATACTTATAGATACATGGAATCGAAAGAAGGACCGTTTAAATTGAATTATTTTAAAAAAAAAAGATAAAACACCCCTAGAAAGATAATAATCAACGAATTGCGAGATAGAAATACTTTTATAAATTGTAAAGTCTCCACCATAATATTTTTCACTCTACTTTTGGAGAGGCCTATTTCAAGAGCAATATTTTCATGGCTCATACCCTGTTCACGGCACATTTTAAAAACCTTTTGTTTTTGCTCAGATAACATAGAAAGTGCCTGATTGATTAAGGCCTGACTTTCTTTTAATTGTAAGGCCTCTTCTGTAGGATTAACTTCTTCCTGCATATTCGCCCAAACAACTTTCATCATCTTTTCATCTCTGGCAACATTACTCAGATAACGCAAAGTTCTATTCCGAACTACAGTATAAATATAATTACGAGGATGTTCAACAGTCGTCAGGCTATTCCTGTTTTGCCATAAACCCAAAAAAGTATCTTGTACAATTTCCTCGGCATCAGCTTTAGAATGGATAAAATTTACAACGAAAGTAAAGGTTCGGGCTTTATAGTTATCAAAAATCGATTTAAAAGCAGCCTCATCCCCCATCGCAATCTGCTGGAGCAATAGCTTTTCACCTGCCAAATCATATATACCCCCCTGAGCTGCCATATTTGCTCTTATCCGTAAATAAGATAAGGATGCAATATAACAATATTTTAAAAAAATAAACTAATTGGCTAATTCCCCTGTAATCCACCAACTCCGCCACCACCACCGTTACCGCCGCCCTGTTGTTGTTCTTCTTTCTTTACATCATCATTATTAACCTTCTTCTTTTTAGCATCAAAGTTCATCTTACCAAACTTATAGCTAAAGTTTATCCCAAAAGAACGCAAAGGGTAATGAATATCGCTACGCTGAAACGAATTGGCCGTAGTGTTTGTAGTTTTAATGTTCAAATCCCGGTTAAAAGGATTCAAAACATTTACACCAATGGTTGCTTTTTTCTTTAAAATCTCCTTTTTCACCGCAGCACCATAAAAATACATCATATCAGTCTTCCCCTGAAAGGTACGTTTTGGTGCATTAATCACACCCCAAAGCTCAGTAGTCCAACCCTTAGGCAAAGCATAGGCCGAACGCGCAAAAGCAGTATAATTCAAAAATGTCCCTGTACTTACATCTTTGTCACGACTATTAACCTCATAAGTATTTAAGCCCAGATTGGCCATTAAAGTCCATTTAGGTTTTGGGTTATAGGAACCGAAAACATTAAAACCGTAGGACTGGCTAGTTCCCACATTGATATAAGTAGTCAGGTTTTTCCCCACACCATTATCAACTATTGGCCGTATAAAACTCTCAATCACATCCTGAGTATTTTTGTAAAACACCGAGGCTGTAATTACCGATCCCTTAATAAAGGTAGAATAGCCTAGTTCTATATTATCCGTCAACTCCGGAGCTAACTTTGGGTTACCCTCCATTGGGTTAAACACATCACTTTCATTTCTGAAAGGATTTAAATAGAATAAGCTTGGGCGTTGTACCCTGCGGTTATAACTCAGCTTAAGAGTAGTCATTCCTTTTAAAGTCTTCGAAATCACCATGCTCGGAAACAGGTTAAAATAATCGTTATCAAAATCTAAAGTATGACCAGCCAAGCCATCTATTTTAGTATACTCGGCCCTTAAGCCAGCCTTAACTGTTATCTTTTTAGTCAATTTAAAACCGATCACACCATAGGCTGCCGCTACATTTTGGTCATAATCAAAATCCTGTTGCGCCTGATCATAATCACTTATAATATTCCTGAAGATTCCCTTTACACCAGTTTCAAAAACTGTTGTTTTACTAAATGGATATACATAATCACTTTGTACCGTGTACTCATTATTTTTACCTGTATTATGTCCTAAAACGATCAGATCAGGGATACCCGCACTAATAAATCTATTACTAAAATCGCTACCATTACGTCCGGCAGATAATTGCGCAGAAACACTAAATTCCTCACCATCCCGTTTAGTGGTTTTTCTATAATCCACATTCCAATCCAGGTTATTAAAACTCATGTCCATATCCCTGATATTGGTAGAGACCATATTGTTCCTGGTGATTACTGAACTGCCTGGCCCACCATTAGAAAAGCGATTCATTTTGGCAGTTGTACTGATGTTATTGTACCCATTGAAATCGTAATCCAGCCCCAAACTTCCGTTATACCCTACCCTAGACCACTTAGAATAACCATCTTGCAATGTCGTATTTGTGACGCCCTCAACTGTTGCGCTGTTAAAAATAACGACTTTGGAATTTTGTGGATAAGCTTGATTTAGGCCTAAACTTCCGTTTACCGCTAAGCGACCCGTTTTAACATTTAAGTTAAAAGAACCATTATTTGAGCGCGTACCGGCTGTTGCACTTACATTCCCACTCGTCCCCTCAGCCGTTTTCTTCTTGGTAATGATGTTTATAATCCCACCAGATCCCTCAGCATCATATTTGGCAGAAGGACTAGTGATTACTTCAACACTTTTAATCTGCTCTGCCGGAATCATTTTCAAAGCATCGGCAACACTATTTGCCATTGTTCCAGATGGCTTTCCATTAATCAAAACCCTAACCGAGCTACCGCGTAACTGAACATTCCCATTGATATCTACCGAAAGCATCGGCACCTTACGCATCACATCAGTAGCATCACCACCAGCATTTGTAATGTCCTGTTCTGCATTGTAAACCAGTTTATCAATCTTATTCTCGATCAGCGCTGCTTGCCCCGTAATTTCTACCTCCTTTAAATTACCTGCTGTAGGGCTAATGTAAATTACACCCACATTTTGATCCGGTTTCCCAGCGGTAGTTTTAACCAATATGGTTTTAGTCTTATACCCCATAAAACCAATAGTTAGCTTATAATCATCTGGGACTACATTTTGCAGTACTACCTTCCCCTTATCATCCGTTAAACCTCCATTAACCGATTTATTGTCCTTTGCATTAAACAGGGAAATACTCGCATAATCGATAGGCTTTTTAGTAAGGGAATCAAGGATTACCGCAGTAACCCGACCTGTTACCGTTGGCTTAGTTGCCCCACCAAAAGAAAACTGGGCATTTGCGCTAAAAATTGGTACAGCTACGACAAACAAAAAGGCGAGATATTTTAGATAAGATTTCATACCTCAATTAGTAGCAATAGGATTGAAATTGTTACATAATCCTATAAAATATATCCACAATGTTTTGGCCTATGTTATAATTATTTAACACAGCCCTTATAAGGTAAAAAATCCAGGCTTTTACATAGCATTTTAAATCGCCAGTAGCCCTTTACACGCAAGTGCCCTTTATCTGTAAAAAAAGCACAGGAGCTCCATTCCTTACCACTCAGCGAATCATAGATGACCCCCTGCTCCCAACTATTTGATTCCTCTATAAACTTAAGTTGCTTTAATACTTCCATTCCCAGAAGCTTCCGGCTTCTCAATGTAGGGTTAGGATTTCTAAAATCCGTCCTACTATCAATAGGTTCAGTCAAATTATCTTCATCACTAAACCATAACACTTTTGCTTTAAATTCAACTCCGGACTTATAAATTTCGACGATGAGATTTTTCTTTTCGGTGATCCATTTACCAATAATCCTATCTGGAAGATAATTAACCGAAGACTCTTTGAATACGGCCTGACTAGCATAGCCACTAGCGGTACTTTTTTGTGCGTAAATTGGGTTGACAGCTAACATAACCAACAAGGTTATTGATACCTGCCGAAGCAGTAAGGAGCCGTACATAGTTAATAATATTGGTGCTACTCTAAATCTATGCAGAAATTTCGGTTTCTTTCTGTATTACCCAATGATTTTTTATTTTAATACGTCCTGCCTCTTTAGAATATCTCTATATCCTTCGGGAAGCCTTGCTTAGGGTTAGGACCGATCAAGGTGTATCTTAGGCACCTCATAGGAGTCTGGTAGGACTAATAGTCCTTTAAGAGCCCTATGAGATACCTTTAAAGCTCCTTCTATGGTGCAACCCTATCCGAAGCGTTATCGAAGCTTATACAAAGCGCCCCCTAAAGCGCATTGATTTATCAACCAAAATGTTGTATTTTATTTCAATAATTTTCTACAAAAACATTACAATAATCTTACAGAAGAATGTAGTTCTCTAAACTTACATTGATTAAATTACAGTAGATTTTAAACTAACCAGTACCACCTAAAATAGATAGCCAATGAAATAAAGAAACAACAATAACAGATCATACTTCTTAAATGAGGTATTAATTAAGAGTCTCGACTTAAAAAATCTCACAATATTGCCGACGAGACAATAGATTAATGCCCATGACAAATATTGTTGTACTTTTGAAAGTGCACTATAGCGTTATGGGCTCTATTGTAAATCCGTTTGGCTAGGTCGTGAGAAACCTTTAAGTGCGGTATATAGAGCTCGCTATAGTACACTTTTCGTTTTATCCGATAAAACCCACCAGAGCTTTCTATAAATCCCCAAGAGACTCATTTTTTTGAAACTTAAAATGAGCATATGTATACACCCGACCAATTTTTACACAAAAGACCATCAGGAACCAAAGCTGAGCTTAACGCGTTCGTGAAAACTACATTAAAAGATTTTTTTGATATCTATCCACTTGATGATAGTCTTGAATATCTCTGGAGAATGATCCAACAAAGTTTTTATACCAAGAGCCGCCGCATATTACCTAATGCAGAACGTGCTAATCTGATCGCTTATTACGAATACCTTCATACGCTGATTCTGGCAGCTAACATCGTTAATGATGAATTAAAAAAGCCAACCTAATTGGTTTAGTTGTTTCGCCTAGGTTCGTTGATTTAAATCGATGAACCTGGATATAATATTTGCCAAAGCTATACTAAAAAGAAAAACTAATCTTTTAAAACTTAAAAAACCAGAACCGTTTAAGGAAAGTTGCTTTATAGTTAACCGTACTGATGCCCGTATAAACCCGGACATTACCCGGACGTTACTCGGACATTACTCGGACACTACCCGGGTGGAGCCGAGTAGTGTCCGGTTAATATCCGTTAATACACCGTAAATTAAGTTGCCTTAGAATAGAACCAGAACGAAACACAACGGGATTATTAAATTTGGCCTGGGCTCATTTCTCTACCACTTTACGCGATTTTATTTTGACAAATCACGATCAGACTGCGTTTTCAATCAAATTCCAGCTCGATAAGATTTATCATGAATTATCTCGGGAGGTTTGCTTAAATAATCAGAGGAAATGAGCGAAGAAACAGACAGCAAGACCGATCCAGTAAACAAAAAAGAAATTACACGCTTTATTGATCCTTATTCTGACTTTGGATTTAAACACATTTTTGGTAAAGCACCCAATAAGAATCTGCTAATCAGCTTCATCAATCAGGTGCTAAAAGGAAGGAAAGTAATTGTTGATATTCAGTATAATAATATCGAGTTTAAAGGTTCCGGCATCGATTATAGGAAGACTGTATTGGATTTACACTGTACTGGCGATAAGGGGGAGAAATTTATGGTCGAAATGCAGAAAGCAAAACCTAAAAACTTTAAAGACCGAAGTATTTTTTATACAGCAAATCTGATTCAGGAGCAGGGCATCGGTGTAGCTGCAAATTGGGGTTATGAGATGCCTGAAATATTCTTTATAGGGATCATGAATTTTAATTTCGATGATAGTCATCCAGATCATTTTATACATGATATTAGGCTAATGGACAACAATACGCACCAGGAATTTTATTCAAAGTTGTCGTACACTTTTATAGAAATGCCTAAATTTAAAAAACTGGAAACAGAGTTGGAAAGTAAACTGGATGAGTGGCTTTACATCTTAAATAACCTGGAAAAATTATCTGAAATACCGCTATCTTTGGTAGGCAACACAGAATACGAAAAAGTATTTGAGCTTGCTGAACTTGGCAATTTAACGCGAGAAGAAATGTGCGAATACAATCAAAGATTAAAAATAGAACGTGATTACTTTAGCGTGATGGAGTATGCGAAAGAAGAAGCACAAAAAATCGGGCTTAAAATGGGACTTGAAGAAGGACGTGAAGAAGGGATTGAAATAGGACTTGAAGAAGGACTTGAAAAGGGGCGTAAAGAAGTGGCCATCAAATTAAAAAATGAAAATATTTCATTAAGTATCATATCAAAAACCACTGGATTCACTATAGAAGAAATAGCCACTTTATAACCAAATAATTGTGTGGAATTTTACGAAAAAAGCTCCTAGTTTTCACTAGAAGCTTTTCACAAGAAGTATTATTTTATATTACAATATTCACAATTCTACCCTTCACAACAATCACCTTTTTCGGTGTCTTGCCTTCCAGGTACTTCTGTACATCTTCGTTAGCTAGTACCGTTTCTTCAATCTCCTTAACCTCTAAAGTAAGGCTTAGATTCAAATTCAAACGCGTTTTACCGTTTATTGAAACTGGGTAACTAAACTCATCCTCTACCAGATGCGCTGGATTAAAAGTTGGATAAGCAGTATATGATAAGCTACCTTCTTCATGACCTAATTGTACCCAAAGCTCCTCACAAATATGCGGAGCATAAGGAGAAAGTACAATAACAAGATCCTCCAATACCTGACGGTTTTTACATTTCAGATCAGTTAGCTCATTTACAGCAATCATAAAGCTCGAAACAGAAGTATTGAACGAGAAACGTTCCACATCATCCTGTACTTTTTTGATGATCTTATGCAAAGCCTTTAATTCGGCTTTAGTAGGTACAGAATCCGTTACATGGAATGTCCAGTTTTCATTGTGGAACAAACGCCAGAACTTACGCAAGAATTTAAACACACCTTCAATACCATTGGTATTCCAAGGTTTGCTCTGCTCTAACGGGCCTAAAAACATTTCGTACATACGTAAAGTATCGGCACCGTAGCTTTCGATCAAAACATCAGGATTAACTACGTTGAATTTAGATTTAGACATCTTTTCAACTTCTATACCACAGATGTATTTACCGTTTTCCAGAATAAACTCAGCATTGGCAAACTCAGGTCTGAACAACTTAAATTTCTCGATATCTAAAACCTCATTGTCAACAATATTTACATCAACATGCAATGCCGAAGTTTTATAGTCTTTTCTTAAACCATAAGAAACCAGAGTATTTGTACCTCTTCCCTCTTCATCAACCACGCGGTACACAAAATTACTTCGGCCTTGGATCATCCCTTGATTGATCAGCTTTTTGAAAGGCTCTTCTTCCTTCACATGTCCCATATCTTTCAGGAACTTGTTCCAGAAACGACTATACAAAAGGTGACCTGTAGCATGTTCTGACCCACCAATGTACAAATCCACATCTTTCCAGTATTCTATAGCTTCTTCACTTGCAAAGTCCGAGAAGTTATCGGAATCCATATAGCGGTACCAGTACCAGCTAGAGCCTGCCCATCCTGGCATGGTGCTCAATTCGTATGCATGATCATGATTATAGCTCCAGCCTTCGGCCCTACCCAGTGGTGGTTCACCCGTTTCAGTCGGTAAATACTTGTCAATTTCTGGCAATCTTAAAGGCAGTTCAGACTCTTTAATCAAATAAGGTACACCAAAATCAAAATACACAGGGATTGGCTCTCCCCAATAGCGCTGGCGACCAAAAATAGCATCACGCATTCGGTAATTGATCTTAGCCTTACCAACTTCTTTTTCTTCCAGCCATGCATTTAAAGTTGCAGTAGCCTCAGTATAGTTCATTCCATTAATAAAACCGGAATTGATATATTTTCCTTCTTTGGTTGCGTCAGCCTGATGTTCGAGGTCTTGCTGAGCATCCAGAATTTGTACAATTGGCAAGTTAAAATGGGTAGCAAACAACCAATCGCGTTGATCGCCACTTGGCACACCCATTACGGCTCCTGTACCATAACCGGCCAATACGTAATCCGCTATCCAAAGTTGGATACGCTCGCCACTCACCGGGTTAACCACATAGCTTCCTGTAAAAGCACCTGATACCGTTTTAGTATCCGCCATACGATCAAGCTCTGATTTTTTCTTGGTTTGAGCAATATAATTATTGATGTCGTTTTGTTGTGCAGCTGTCGTTAATTGAGCAACTAACTCATGCTCTGGCGCAAGCACCAGGTAAGAAACGCCAAATATGGTATCCACACGTGTGGTAAAAACTTCAATATAATCGTCTTTGAGCGCTGAGATTTGAGATTCAAGCTCTGCCGATTTCTCAATAGTAAACCTTACACTTGCCCCAACACTTTTACCAATCCAGTTGCGTTGCATTTCTTTAACGGGTTCTGGCCAGTCGATCGTATTCAATCCCTGCAGCAAGCGCTCAGCATAGGCAGAAATACGCATACTCCATTGCATCATTTTTTTCTGCTCAACTGGGTGACCACCACGTTCCGAGAAACCGTCTTTTATTTCATCATTAGCTAGAACAGTACCTAAAGCCGCACACCAGTTTACAGTGCTTTCTTTTAAATAAGTTAACCGGTATTTTAGAAGCTCCTGTTGTTTTTCACGAGGAGTCATAGTTGCCCAGTCACTCGGCATAAAGTTTTTTACATCTTCATCGCAAACGGCTTTAACATCAGCACTACCCGATCCATTGAATTTTTCGATCAGTGTAGTAATATCTTCTGCACGGTCAGTTTCAAGGTTATACCATGAATTAAACAATTGCATAAAGATCCACTGTGTCCATTTATAGTAGGTCGGGTCACTTGTACGAATCTCTCTACTCCAATCAAAAGAGAAGCCGATTGCGTCCAATTGCTTACGATAAGTATTGATATTAGCCTCAGTAGTTATAGCTGGGTGTTGTCCAGTTTGGATGGCATACTGCTCTGCCGGTAAACCGAAAGAATCATATCCCATTGGATGCAACACATTAAAGCCCTTTAGTCTTTTATACCTCGAGAATATATCAGAAGCAATATAGCCTAGTGGATGACCAACATGTAACCCAGCTCCTGAGGGATATGGAAACATATCGAGCACATAATATTTAGGTTTAGCAGAATCAGTTTCTGCCTTAAACGTTTGATTCTGAGCCCAGAATTTTTGCCACTTTTGCTCTATTTCTTTAAATTGGTAATCCATTAATGCTATTCCTTTTATAGCGCGAAAATAAAGAAATAAAGGTAGTTAGCGAAACGCTTTTACAAAATAGCCTTTTAGTTAGGTTTTGCTAAAATAGGAATACTTGATTTTACCAAATAAGAAGTGTCGTGGATCCTTATTTTCGGTTGCATTGTAAATGCTATGTCGGCCCGAAATAAAGTAAGCAACGAGGCAAGCTATAGTTACATATATTCCACATGAAATACCAAACAGTTCCATAGCCATTACGCAGCAAGCCAACGGAGTTTTGGCCGCACCAGCAAAGACGGCAACAAAGCCCATTCCGGCCAATAAGCCAACGGGAAGCGGGAGAAAAAGCGACAACATACTTCCTAAGGTTGCCCCGATAAAAAAAAGCGGAGTAACTTCACCTCCTTTAAAACCTGCGCCAAGGGTAATTGCTGTAAATAATATTTTAAGCGCAAAATCCTGAGTTTGCGAAGCTGAATTAAAGGACTCCAAAATGGTCGGGATTCCCAGTCCGGCATACTTATAGGTTCCGGGTATTAAAAACAGTAAGGTTACAATAACGCCACCTATCAATGGTCGTAAAGGAGCATAACTAATTTTCTTAAACAAATACGATAAACCATCAGTTAGCCTTACAAACAAAATTGCAGCTACTCCAAATGCTACTCCGGCCAATCCGCTATACATCAAAGTTTTTAAAGAGAGTGGCTCAATATAACTGATATGATAATGTGTATGCCCCACTTCCCATAACTCGGTTACATAGGCCCCGATAAAGGCGGTCGCGACAGCTGGAAATATAGCTTTCAACGGGATTTTGGCCAGCAAAAGAACTTCCATTCCAAAGATAATCCCCGCCAAAGGAGTACCAAAAACTGAGGCAAAGCCTGCACTTAAGCCCGCAATCAGCAATATCCCCCGATCTTGGGCATTGAGTTTAAATGGCTGATGCAATTGATCTGCAGTAGCCGCAGCCATTTGCAAAGCGGTACCTTCCCTACCTGCTGATCCACCGAACAAATGCGTAACGAGAGTTCCGGTAAGTACTAAAGGCACCATTTTAAATGGGATAACATCCTTAGGATTATGTACCGTATCAAATACAAGGTTATTGCCCCGCTCTACCTCTTTTCCGCTAAGATGGTACAAGAGCCCAATCACAAAACCCGCAAAAGGTAAAAAGTATAGTAACCAGGTATGCTGATCTCTGAAAGAAGTGACAAGATTTAGAGTCGTTAAAAAAAATGCAGATAAGGTTCCTGCAGCCAGGCCAATGATAAGGATTAAACACACCCATTTTAAAATACTACGGAAAACGAATACAGGCCTTGTTTGCTTAATCATGTTATGCCTGCTGATCATTTTAGGATTCAGGCCTAAGGCAAATATAAAGGATTTTAAAGTTTACAAAAAAGGGCTGCCTGAAATACTCCAAACAGCCCCGAAGGTTTCATTATGTAAAATCTTCTACCTGGTTAGGTAATATTTTTCCGTGGTCTGCGGTGTAGCCCCTTCTACATTTGCAGTGAATTCGAGTTTATTGGCAGTACCGGTAGTAATCTGTGCAACCCGCAATTTACCGTTATAGGTGATGTTGATATGCTCACCAACCAGAACATAATAAATACCTGTGGTGTTAATCCCATTAAAACTGATCACCACTTCATTAGCTTCATTGTTACGAAATTCAAAATAATCTGTCGGCCCACCCGTATAAGTGACCGTTGTGGAGCCCGCAACAGTAGTTTCCACTTTGGCAACCTGCCAACGGCCTACTACATTATCTCTAAGTTTGGTTCCTTCATCTTTCTTGCAACTGGTTATGCTTGCAATAATCAATAATAGAGCGACGGCGAAAGTAATTTGTTTTTTCATTTGGTAAATGATTTTAAAGGTTTTTAATAGGAATTTTATAATGATAATAACGCAGAAAAGTTTGCTTTGGTACAAGAATGTTACACAAGGAGGGTTTTATTGCTAATAAACGAGCAGCGATCCATGGAAAAGAAAATATATTCTAATTAAAATACGTTCTAGCTTTGTACATTAGTTACTTATATTTTTTATTTTCGCAGAACATAAATACAATTACATGGAAGAATTTGAAGTGAGTGATGCTTCTAAGAAGACAAAAACCATATATATATCTACAATATTCAGTATTGCCCTTGTTTTATTGATGTTGGGTATGCTTGGATTAATACTAGTACATGCCAAGAACCTTTCTAATTACGTAAAAGAGAATATTGTACTCAACATTATTGTAGATGAAGGTGCAAAGGAGACTGAAGTTTTGCAATTTCAGAAAGAACTGAATGCAAATCAATCCATTAAAAGTACGGTATACGTAAATAAAGAAATGGCAGCCAGAAACTTAACCAACGATTTGGGTGAAGATTTTGTAAACTTCCTGGGCTATAACCCACTCCTGTCTACCATTGATGTGTATTTAAAAGCAGATTATGCGAACAATAAAAGCATTGATGCATTAAAAGCAAGCATTGCTAAAAATCCAATCGTAAAAGAAGTCATTTATCAGAGCTCATTAATTGATATGGTAAACAAGAACATCAATACTATTGGTTTAATCATTTTGGGCTTTGCAGTGATATTACTTATCATTTCTGTGGCTTTAATTAACAACACCATTAGACTGGCGATTTATTCACAGCGCTTTTTGATTAAAAGTATGCAATTGGTTGGTGCAACCAGAAACTTTATACGCAAGCCTTTTATTTTGATTGCAGCCTTACACGGTTTAATTGCTGCTTTCATAGCTATTTTAATTTTACTCGGTATCTTGTTCTATGCGCAAAAGGAAATTCCTGAAATGATTATTTTAAGGAACTACACGGAGTTTGGAATTGTACTGGCTAGTCTGATTGGCGTAGGCGTTTTTATAACAGCCATCAGCACTTCATTTGCAGTGAGCAAATATTTAAACTTAAAAATTTACGACCTTTACAGATAATGATCGAGAAAAAATCTTCCCCTGCAACTCAGGGCAGCAAAAGTGAACTTGTTTTCACTAAAAAAAACTATCAGTTGTTATTGATCAGCATTGCGATCGTAGCACTTGGCTTTATCCTGATGATCGGAACGACAGACATTTATGACTTCAGAAAAACCTTACTTGCCCCTATGGTGGTTTTGTTTGGCTTTGGCTTTGGCGTTTATGCCATTTTAAAAAAGTAAGCATATCTGATGAATTATTTGCAGGCTTTTATTCTGGCCGTAATTGAAGGATTAACCGAATTTCTACCTGTTTCATCAACCGGCCATATGGTAATTGCCAGTTCCTTTATGGGAATTGGTAAGGATGATTTTGTAAAATTGTTTGAAGTTGCCATCCAGCTAGGTGCCATTTTAGCGGTGGTTGTCCTTTACTGGAAGAAATTCTTTGATTTTAGTAAGTGGCAGTTTTATGTGAAACTGATTATCGCGGTTATTCCAGCTTTATTTTTCGGCTTTTTATTAAACGATTTTATAGACAAGACTTTAGGCGATCCTCTTTTTATTGCTGTAGTACTGTTGCTCGGTGGCTTTGTGCTGCTATTTATAGACAAGATATTTAAAAATCACACGGTTGACAACGAAAAGGACATCACCAACATAACTGCATTCAAAATTGGATGTTTTCAGGTTTTGGCGGTTATTTTTCCAGGTTTAAGCAGAAGCGCGGCTACCATTATTGGTGGTATGCAACAAAAGCTAACCAGACATGTAGCAGCCGAATTTTCTTTTTTCCTCGCTGTACCTACCATGTGCGCAGCAACGGGATACAAATTATTGAAAGGCTACCATCTGCTAAATGCAGAAAACGTTAAACTATTATTGTTTGGTAACCTTATTGCTTTTATTGTAGCCATTATAGCGATTAAATCGTTTATTGGCTTTTTATCTAAACACGGATTTCGAATTTTTGGCTGGTATAGGATAGTAATAGGTGTAGTTTTAATTGCACTTTACTACTCAGGGGTTGAAATGAATGTATTGTAATGACAGACCAACAAGAAGAACCTTTAAAAAACAAAGTATTTCCTGAATTTAATTTTGCGGAAGGAGAATTACTACTCATTAACAAGCCCTATAAATGGACTAGCTTTGATGTGGTAGGAAAGATTAGAAATTCCTTGAAGCCATTGAAATTAAAAGTTGGCCATGCAGGAACTTTAGATCCTCTGGCTACCGGATTGCTAATCCTTTGCACAGGGAAACTAACCAAGCAGATAGACACCTTTCAGGCAGAAGAAAAAGAGTATACCGGAACAATGGTACTTGGCGCTACTACCCCATCTTTTGATATGGAAACGGTAGTTGACCAGGAATTTTCATTGGATGGACTTACTGAAGAAGCTATATATGCTGCTACAGCTCCTTTTACTGGCGATATACAACAATATCCACCAGCACACTCTGCGGTAAAGGTTAATGGCGAGCGCCTGTATGTAAAGGCTCGTAGAGGCGAAGAACCTGAATTGCGTTTGCGTGAGGTAAGCGTTCCGGTTTTTGAAATCACCAGAATTGAATTACCGGAAGTAGATTTTAGAATTGTATGCAGTAAAGGTACCTACATCAGGTCCCTGGTTTCTGATTTTGGCAAGCAATTAAACAATGGTGCATACTTATCTAAGCTGGTACGTACCAGAAGTGGTAACTTTTTATTGGAAAATGCTTACGAAGTAACGGATCTTGTTGATTATCTTAGAGAACAAAAAGCATAATTATGCGGGGGCACATAAAACCAAAGAAATTAAACCTTGCGAAAAACGTGTTTTTAATTACATGTGGCATTGTTTCGGCTTGCTTTGGATTAAAAAGTTTCTTGCTCCCAAGTGGTTTTATTGATGGTGGGGTAACGGGTATATCGCTATTGATCAGCAATGTAACAGGCCTTAAGCTTTCCTACCTGATTGTGATCATTAACATCCCCTTTGTTATTTTAGGTTACAGGCAAATCGGTAAAGTTTTTGCTATCAAAACATCTGTCGCCATAATAATATTAGCAATTTTATTAGTTATAGCTCCTTTTAAACCCATTACCCATGACCCTTTATTGATTGCCTTTTTTGGAGGGTTATTTTTAGGTGGCGGGATTGGTTTAGCTATGCGAGGCGGTTGTGTGATTGATGGAACTGAGGTTTTGGCCTTGTACATCAGTAAAAAAAGCACGCTTACTGTAGGAAACATCATTCTGATCCTAAACATTGTCATCTTCTCCTTCGCTGCCATATTACTAAGTATTGATACCGCACTCTATGCAATTCTAACTTATCTATCAGCCTCGAATACGGTAGATTATATTGTAAACGGAATCGAACAATATACTGGAGTTACTGTAATTTCGGAGAAAAATGTACAGATTAAGAAATTCATCATTAACCAGATGAAACGGGGCGTAACCATTTACAAAGGCGAAGGTGGCTACGGTGAAAAAAAGGATATAGACATTTTATATACTGTTGTAACTAAGCTGGAAATGGGCAAACTACAAACTGCCATAAGGCAAATAGACCCGGATGCATTCGTCATACAACAGCAAATCGCTGATATAAAGGGAGGTGTGGTAAAACGCCCGGCCTTACATTAATTTTATGAAAATATACAATCACTTTTCTGAGTTTAAAAGATTAAATAATGCGGTAGTTACCATTGGCACTTTTGATGGTGTGCATTATGGGCATCAGAAAATTATTAAAAGACTGTGTGAACTTGCTAAAGCTACGGGTGGTGAAAGTGTGATTCTTACCTTTTTTCCGCACCCAAGGTTAATTATAGATCCAGAAAACCAGGATCTAAAGATGATCAACACCATTAATGAGAAAGCCAAGATTTTGGCTGGTTTAGGTGTAGACCATTTGATCATTACACCATTTACACGTGATTTTTCCAATCTGAGTCCTTCAGAATACATTAAAAATATCTTAGTAGATACCATCGGCATCAAACACCTGATTGTGGGTTACGACCACCGTTTTGGTAAGGATAGAGCTGGCGGAATGCCTGAGTTGGAAGCGGAAGCTAAAACCTATGATTACAAAATTGAGGTGATCCCAGAGCAGGATATTAATGATGTTGCGGTAAGCTCTACTAAAATACGTAGTGCCCTTTTAAGCGGTAAGGTAGCACTTGCAGCAAAGTATTTGGGCTACAACTTTTCTTTGTTTGGAAGAGTAATTAAAGGTGATAAAATTGGCAGGACCATAGGTTTCCCTACTGCTAACATTTTCATCGAAGAAACCTACAAATTAATCCCTTCTGACGGTATTTATGCGGTAACAGTTGATATGGATGGACAACCCTTTAAAGGGATGGCATACATTGGTCAAAGGCCTACAATCAATGGTATGACACGGAATATTGAGGTGAATATATTCGATTTCAATCAAGAAATTTATGGACAGGATATCACCATGACCTTCCTTCAGTTTTTAAGAGACGATGTTAAATTTACCGGATTAGAAGCCCTTAAAGTGCAATTACAAAAAGATAAGGAAGACACTTTAGCGTATTTCAACACACTACCTTAACCTAAATTTCATGCCATTTTTATTAGCAAAAGGGCACTTTTTTTGCTATATTTACGGCAATGAGGTGTCTTTTTAGCGTAATAATACTTTTTTTTATACAGCTAACATCCCTGCAATTTGCTTCGGGAAAAGAATGTGGCACAACAAAAAATAAGCGCACGCAGGAAAAAACTGTAACTAGAGTACTTCATTATCAACCCAGTAAAAAACACTCGTCATCCTTTAAAAAGTTTCTTTTTGACGATGCCCCATTCATTCATTCTACTATAAAAAAATCGGGTTTCGACTATCCTTTGTCTTTCGAGATTCAAGGTTGCTTTAAACAATATCAGATTTTAACTGTTAAGATTTATAATTCATTTCCACACTGTTGCTACTCATTTATATTTGACCATTTGTACCCCAAACATGTTTTTTGGTAAAAACCTTATGCTAAATACATTTTAACATAATACTATACCACAATAAAAAATATACGTTTATATGATACATTTACCAGTATTAATTACTGATTTAGGTTTAATACTTGCCGCTGCAGGAATAACTACACTTCTATTTAAAAAAATTAAACAACCATTGGTTTTGGGCTATATTCTAGCCGGACTACTGGTTGGTCCGCATATCGATTTTATACCCACCGTTACTGACAATGAAAGCATCACCATCTGGGCAGAGATTGGCGTTATCTTCTTACTGTTTAGCTTAGGACTTGAATTTAGTTTCAAGAAACTGGTAAAGGTTGGCGGATCGGCCTCTATTACCGCCATTGTGGAGGTCGTCTTTATGCTGCTGATTGGTTTCATAGCCGGTAAGGCCATGGGCTGGTCTACAATGGACAGTATATTCTTAGGAGGTATTCTCTCCGTCTCCTCGACAACCATCATTATCCGCGCATTTGAAGAGCTTGGTGTAAAACATAAGAAGTTTGCGGGGTTAGTATTTGGGGTATTGATTGTAGAAGATTTGGTAGCCATTTTATTATTGGTATTACTATCTACCCTTGCAGTAAGTCAACAATTTGCAGGTGCAGAGATGCTTATTTCTATTTTGAAACTGTCTTTCTTCCTTGTATTATGGTTTATAGGCGGTATATTCTTAGTCCCTACTTTTTTAAAGGCGACAAAGAAACTAATGAACGATGAGACTATGCTGATTGTATCTATTGCTTTATGTCTGATTATGGTATTGTTAGCTGTTAAAGTAGGATTTTCGCCAGCACTTGGGGCTTTCATCATGGGCTCCATACTAGCAGAAACAACACAGGCAGAACGCATTGAACACTTAACTAAATCCGTTAAAGATCTGTTTGCCGCAATATTTTTCGTGTCGGTAGGTATGATGATCAACCCAAGTATTTTGGTCGACTATGCCATGCCTATTTTGGTAATTACGCTTGCAACCATTCTGGGCAAGTTTTTAAGTTCTGGCCTGGGTGCTTTGGTTTCTGGTCAGCCGCTTAAAACATCGGTACAAACAGGCTTAAGTTTGGCCCAGATCGGGGAGTTTTCTTTCATTATAGCTACCCTGGGGCTAACACTAAAGGTAACCAGCGACTTCCTGTACCCAATTGCAGTAGCGGTATCGGCAATTACAACTTTTACCACACCTTACTTGATCAAGGCATCAGAACCGTTTTACTTCTTTTTAGAGCGGAATCTACCTAAAAAATGGGTAGAAGGGTTAAACAGATATAGCTCAAGTACTGCTGGTATTACGACCTTGAGTGATTGGAAGGTACTGCTCAAGTCCTACACTTTTAACACCATCATTCACTCTGTTATCCTGACCTCGATTGCCGTTTTAGGTTCAAAATATTTACAACCCTTTATTACCGGTCTTATCCCGGGTAACAATGGTATTGTGCTTAGTCTGGTGCTTACCTTAATTATTATGACGCCTTTTTTATGGGCACTAGCCATTAGAAGGATCGAAAAAAAGGCTTATTCTCATTTATGGCTCAATAAGAAATACACTAGAGGCCCTTTAGTTGCATTAGAGACCTTGCGGATTTCTCTAGCTATTTTCTTTGTATGTTTTTTAATCTTCCAATTTTATAATAACTGGTTCGCCATTGCTATTGCAGTCGCACTGATTATATTTGGAATGTTTATCTTTTCGAGGAAACTACAGAGTTTTTACAACCGTCTGGAAAGTCGCTTTCTATTAAACTTAAATGCTCGTGGAGCCCAAAATGCACAACCAGAAATTTTGCCTTGGGATACCCACCTTGCTGAATTGGTAGTAGCTCCAGAATCTAAATTAGTTGGCCAAACGTTGATGGAGTTGTCGATCAGAGAGAAATATGGGGTTAATATCGCCCTGATTGAGCGTGGTAAAATTATGATCCCTACCCCGGGAAGGGATGAAAGGCTATATCCTAATGATAAGGTTTTGGTGATTGGAACAGATAATCAACTAGCCATGATTCAGGAACTGTTTCAAGGTAGTGTGGATGAAACTGCTGAAGAAGCTAGCTTCCCTAAAAAAGATATGACCTTACAAAAGGTAGTTGTCAATGCCAATTCGCCAATTTACGGACAAAGTATACGGAGTTCGGGCATTAGAGAAACCACGCAAGGCTTAGTGGTGGGTATAGAGCGTAAGGGGGAACGCATACTGAACCCTGACTCGAATATGGTATTTGAAAACGAAGATATTGTTTGGATTGTAGGGAACAACAAAAAGGTTCCGGAATTGCTGAAGTAGTTTTAAATTAACTGGAACCAGCCTCGTTTTAAATTAACTGGAACAGTAATAACAATCATGCTGTATACGACTCGTCATGCCGGCGAAGGCCGGTATCTCTCACTTGCTTTTCTATTGCGAGGTACCGGCCTTCGCCGGCATGACGACCGTTTTAGACGTATTGCTTTAGCAGACCGTTTTAAGACCGGCGTGAAACAGGCATGACGACCATTTTAACCGTGTCGCTTTACAGAGCGTGTTTAACAGACCGTTTTATTTAATCAAATGGATATAAGTGATTTTGCAGATATGATAAGCTGATAAAGCGAAAAATAGCAATGCGATACTTTTATTAACGATATAGCTGCTTAAAGTAAACTTCTCCTGTATATATTGCGCAAACCGTGCGAAGCCATATAGTGCCAATGCGGCTCCTATCCCAGACCCTACACTGAAAACAGACAGAGAAAGGTAACCAGTATCAATCCATTCGTGAGAGATGAGATAAGTACCTACAAATAGCCAATAAGGGACTTGCATAGGATTAACAACCCCTAAAAGCATACCGTACTTAATACTGTCCTTTTTAGAATAATCTTCCTTAGGCATCTCTTTTCTCGATCTCCAGGTTATTACACCTAAAATACCAAACATAAACACCATGACGATGTCAATGGTACTCTCCAAATTAATTTCACTGGAAAGCCATTGTACAAAACGCATCACACCAAAGGTGAAAAGGATCTCTACAGCAGAAAACGCAGCAATAAAATATAAAGCCTGCCTAATACCTCTCGTAATCGTGAGCTGAACTACAGTTAGGTTAATATTGCCAGGAGGAATATAGCCTAGCATATTTAAAATTATCCCCAAAAAGAGTGTTAAAAAAATCATGCGCGAAGATACAACGATTTGACTACATATGTTCCTTTAAGTACTGTGCTGTGTAAGACTCTTTTACACCAACAAGATCCTCTGGAGTTCCTTCAAAAACAACATTTCCACCTTTATCTCCACCTTCTGGTCCGATATCTATCACCCAATCGGCAGACTTTATCATGTCCATATTGTGCTCAATTACCAGAATCGAATTCCCTTGCTCAATCAGGGTATTTAGTGCAATCAATAACTTTTTGATGTCATGGAAATGCAGCCCCGTTGTAGGTTCATCAAAAATAAACATGGTTTTATTGGCATTATTTCCTTTAATCAGAAACGATGCCAGCTTAATCCGCTGAGCCTCTCCGCCAGACAAAGTATTCGACGACTGACCCAAATGCACATAACCCAAACCAACATCAACTAACGGTTGTAGTTTCTGTAGTATTTTAGGCTCATTACTAAAGAACGCAACAGCTTCTTCAATGGTAAGATCCAATATATCGGCTACATTTTTATCCTGATAGGTGATGTCTAAAACTTGTTGTTTAAATCTGCGACCTCCACAGGTTTCGCAAGGCAGGTAAATGTCAGCCATAAACTGCATCTCGATTTTCACCTCGCCCTCACCCTGACAAACATCGCAACGACCACCCTCTACGTTAAAAGAGAAAGCTGCCGGTTTTAATCCGCCTGCTTTTGAAGCGGGTAAGGCAGAGAATAACGCACGAACATCGTCCCAGGCTTTTACATAGGTAACGGGGTTAGATCTCGACGAGCGCCCTATTGGGTTCTGATCTACCATCTCTACCTGACTTACCAATTCGTAGTTACCATATATACCATCGTATGCGCCAGTCTGCTCTCCAGAATAATTACCTATCGCTTTTTGTAGCGCAGGGTAAAAGATCTTTTTGATTAAACTGGTTTTACCCGATCCAGAAACTCCACTAACTACGGTAAATACACCCAAAGGGATTTTTACATCTATATTTTTAAGGTTGTTTTCTCTTGCTCCTTTAATTAAAACATGATCTTTCCAACCTCTCCGTCTTGTAGGAATTGCTATTTTCTCTTCACCGGAAAGGTAACGGCCAGTTAAGCTATTTTTATCTTTAACGATCTCCTCATAGGTTCCACTAAATACCAGGTTACCACCATGCGTTCCAGCTTCTGGACCAATATCGATAATATGATCAGCCGCTTTCATCATTTCTTCCTCGTGCTCTACAACGATAACAGTGTTACCTACATTTCGTAGTGATTCCAGGACACTAATCAGCTTATTTGTATCTCTTGGGTGTAAACCAATACTTGGCTCATCCAATACATATATAGAGCCTACCAGACTACTCCCTAAGGATGTAGCCAGGTTGATCCGCTGTGATTCTCCACCGGAAAGGGTATTTGAAAGTCTATTTAAAGTTAGGTACCCTAAACCTACATTGTTTAAGTAAAGTACCCTGTTTTCAATTTCGGCTAGTAATCGCTTAGAAATTTTTTGATCTGTTTCTGATAGCTTTAGGTTGGTAAAAAAGTCCAGTATAGTTGCCAATGGCATCAATACCACATCAATTATGGATCTATCCGCTATTTTAACGTACGATGCATCTTTGCGCAGCCTGGAGCCTTTACAATCTGGGCAATTGGTTTTGCCCCTATAGCGGGACAACATCACCCGATATTGAATTTTAAAGGTTTGCTCTTCTAGTTCTTTAAAGAAATCATCCAGTCCGCCAAAATACTTGTTACCAGTCCAGATTAACCTTTGTTCCTTTTCTGTTAATTCACTGTACGACCTATGAATAGGAAAATCAAACTTATCAGCGCTTTTAATCAGCTTATTTAGCCATTCGCGCATCTTTTCCCCTCTCCAGGGTGCAATTGCATTATCGTAAACACTTTTGCTTTTATCTGGAATAACAAGATCTTCATCAATGCCGATCACATTTCCGTAACCTTCACACTTTTTACAAGCTCCATAAGGATTGTTAAAGCTGAAAAAGTTAGGTGTAGGCTCCTCAAAACGAATACCATCGAGTTCAAATCTATCGCAAAAATGGGTTAGTTTACCTTCATGATCCACATAGCAGTCGCCCTTCCCTTCAAAAAAAGCAGTCTGTACCGAATCTGCAATACGGCTTAAAGTTTCTTCATCGTCATGAACAACGATTCTATCAATCAATATATTAACGGTAAGCTCATCTACAAGCTCGAAATCTTCAAAATCTTTATCTTCTAGAATGTCCTCAATTTTATGAATCTTCTCTTTATAATATACCCTTAGGAAACCTTTCTGCAAAAGAACTGCGAGTTCTTCTTTCAAGGATCTGTTATTGTGAGGAAATAACGGGCAAAAGATGGTCACGACACTATCCTCTCCCAGTGCCGAAATAAAATCAACAACAGTGGTTACCGTATCTTTTTTAACTATTTCTCCCGACTCAGGCGAATATGTCTTCCCTATTCTGGAAAAAAGCAGTTTTAAATAGTCATAGATCTCAGTAGAGGTACCCACTGTGGAGCGTGGATTTGAAGTAATTACCTTTTGTTCGATCGCTATTGCCGGGGCAATCCCTTTAATATAGTCTACATCGGGCTTATTCATCCTTCCCATAAACTGACGGGCATAAGATGACAAACTCTCTACGTAACGACGCTGTCCTTCAGCATATAAAGTGTCAAAGGCAAGAGATGACTTGCCTGAGCCCGACATTCCGGTAATCACAACAAGTTTATTTTTAGGTATGGCTACATCTATATTTTTAAGATTATGAACTCTGGCACCCTTTATGATTATATGTTTATGTGGATCTTTATTGATTTCCTTATTCATTGATTTGTTGCTAGAATGCTGCTAATATAACCCAAATAACACAATTTTGGTTTTTCACGGCAAAGCAAAAATAAGGCTCTCAATCCACTTTTATTTTTTTTTAACACTTTTTATATGGTTTTCTAATAAAAAAATGGTTCTTTTGAAATATCAAGCCATAAATCAAACCACTAACTAACAAACCAATAGGAGAATTCATATAGAAAAAAACATCTACTAAGTATTTTATTAGCAAGAAGCAAGGGATTATATTGAAGTTAAGCAGCAAGGAATTTAGTAAGGATACTCCTATGAAACTACAACAAACGAGTGACCAAGATTTGGTTAAGTTATACCTTAACGGGGATGAAACCGTTTTGGAAGAACTT
Source organism: Pedobacter hiemivivus (assembly GCF_005144565.1). NCBI lineage: Bacteria > Pseudomonadati > Bacteroidota > Sphingobacteriia > Sphingobacteriales > Sphingobacteriaceae > Pedobacter > Pedobacter hiemivivus. Next base: position 57,153 of record NZ_SWDX01000001.1, on the reverse strand, counting down.
TTAAAAAGACATAAGTCTAAAATTTATACATCCATATATTTATTGGTTAAAGATCAGTACCTGGCCGAGGATATATTTCAGGATGCATTCATTAAAGTAATTAACACATTACGATCTGGCCGATATAATGAAGAAGGCAAATTTTTGCCTTGGGTGATGCGTATTGCGCATAACTTGGTTATTGATTATTTCAGACGCGACAAAAGGGCTCCTGTAATTACAAGTGCCGATGGAACGGATGTCTTTAATTTACTTCAATTTCATGAAGAAAGTGCCGAGGACAAAATGTTGAGAGAACAAACTCATACTGATTTAAGAGGGATGATTCATTTATTGCCTGATGATCAAAAAGAAGTTCTAATTATGCGTCATTATGCAGATCTAAGCTTTAAAGAAATTGCAGATTTGACCGATGTAAGCATTAATACGGCTTTGGGACGTATGCGTTATGCATTAAATAATCTTCGTAAGATGATGAAGGTGAAGGAAGTTTCCTGATTTTTAGCTTAAAAACAGGGATTTGAAGGAACATTCTCAATTGTAAAGAATATATTACAATTCAAAGAGATATATCTGAAAATAAATTGAGCAGTTAAGCGTTTTTCTATAAAACTAAATACGCGCCGCTGCTTATGATGAAAACCTTTACTTCAATTAACAACTTAGATCACTCGCAACACAATCAGGAAAATCCTGATAAATTCGAGGTGAAAGATGCAATGTTTTACGAAAGCATTAAATCTCAATTGGATATGCTTAAAAGAGATCCTTCAGAGGAGTCGATTTCTAAGATCTTAGCTTATTCGAGAATCAAGTAATTTAAAAAGATCTTAAGCTGCCGCGAAACCGGCAGCTTTTTTTATGCCCGTTTTTTATCTAAGTTTGCCTATGCTCAAAAAAGAAAGATATCAACTTTTTGTGTCCCATTTTTCTGCCCGGCAACCAAATGCCGAGACAGAATTACATTATAATAATCCTTTCCAATTACTTGTCGCCGTTATTTTATCGGCACAATGCACTGATAAAAGGATTAATCAGGTTACGCCGGCTTTATTTCAGCGTTTCCCTAATGCAAAAGCCCTGGCAGAAACTACCCCTGATATTGTATTTGATTACATCAGAAGTGTGAGCTATCCGAATAACAAGGCCAAGCATTTAGTTGGAATGGCGAATATCCTGTTAAATGAATTTAACAATGAGGTGCCTTCGGATATTGACCAATTACAAAAAATGCCAGGTGTAGGCAGAAAAACAGCTAATGTAATTGCCTCTGTAATTTATAACGCCCCGGCAATGGCGGTGGATACCCACGTTTTTAGAGTTGCCAATAGAATTGGGTTAACGGCTGGCAAAACACCGCTAGCTGTAGAAAAAGACCTGGTTAGAAATTTACCAGAACATACTATTCATGTGGCACACCATTGGCTGATCTTACATGGAAGATACATTTGTGTAGCCAGATCGCCTAAATGCAGTATTTGCGAAATCACACATTTCTGTAAGTATTTCCAAAAAAACAATAAAATAACTAAAATATTTAGCGATTATGAGGAGTCGATAAAATAATTTAAACTTTATTTGCATAATTAAAATTAAAACACACTATATTTGCTAACGTAATTAGCATACAGATTTAGCATTTAGGTCTACACATTAAATGTCTATCTTAATAAAGAATTATAAAAACATGAGCATAAACGCAGACAAACTAAAAGCGCTTCAACTTACTTTAGATAAGTTAGAAAAATCATATGGTAAGGGTACAGTGATGAAATTAGGTGATAATCCAGTAGAACCTATTGAATCTATATCTACCGGATCTATCAGTTTAGATATTGCATTAGGCATTGGTGGAGTTCCAAAAGGTAGGGTTATTGAAATATACGGTCCTGAATCATCCGGTAAAACTACTTTGGCTACGCACATTATTGCTGAAGCACAAAAAAGAGGTGGAATGGCTGCGTTTATTGATGCTGAACATGCTTTTGATAAAGGTTATGCAAAGAAACTAGGTGTTGATGTAGATAACCTATTGATATCACAACCGGACAATGGTGAGCAGGCTTTAGAAATTGCTGATAACCTGATCCGTTCTGGTGCTATTGATGTAATCGTAATTGACTCGGTAGCTGCCTTGGTACCTAAAGCGGAGATTGAAGGCGAGATGGGTGATTCTAAAATGGGCTTACATGCTCGTTTAATGTCACAAGCATTACGTAAACTTACCGGAACAATCGCAAAAACAGGATGTTGCTGTATTTTTATCAATCAATTGCGCGAAAAAATCGGTGTAATGTTTGGTAACCCTGAAACAACGACTGGTGGTAATGCCCTTAAGTTTTATGCATCTGTTCGTTTAGATATCCGCAGAACATCACAAATTAAAGATTCGGACGAAGTAGCAGGAAATAGAGTAAAAGTAAAAATTGTTAAAAACAAGGTTGCCCCTCCTTTCCGTATCGCAGAATTTGACATTATGTTTGGTGAAGGTATTTCTAAAACAGGTGAGATCATTGATCTTGGTGTTGATTTCAACATCATCAAGAAAGCAGGTTCTTGGTTCTCTTATGGAGATACTAAACTTGGACAAGGTAGAGATGCGGTTAAACAATTGTTAATGGATAACCCAGAACTATCTGAAGAAATCGAAGCAAAAATACGTGCAGAGGTTACAGGAGAAAAATTAGAAGAATTAGCCAAATAGTTAATTCGAGCAATTATAAAAAAAGGTGGATCATGATCATGATCCACCTTTTTTTATGTGCAGTCGTCATCCTGAATTTATTTCAGGATCACTCTTGTGCATGTTTTGAATAGCTAGTGCGAGATCCTGAAATAAATTCAGGATGACGACCGAACTAATAATACGGCCTTTTTTTTTGTTACCGGTAACTTGGCGTTTGGGATTTAAGTCTCGATCCTGGCCCAGTTTCCATAAACTTACTATCATATTTAATAATGGCAAACAGTGCGATCAAGGCCATAGCAACCAGTACTATTATCCCCAAATAGCTCCTCTCTTTATCCTTCTTAAGAAGCCAACCCAAGAAAACAACCAATGGGATTAACAGTAATCCGAAAAATATATAACTAGCTGAATTCATAATTCTTTATTTATTTTAAAATTCCATTCTTGAAAGCGGAGCAACATCTTGCCCAACAAAATCCCCATTTAGATACTTATGATACCCTGCTATTGCAATCATCGCTGCATTATCAGTACAGTACTCAAACGCTGGGATATAAACATTCCAGTTCAATTGATCAGCCATACTTTGCAATCCAAGTCTTAAACCACTATTCGCAGAAACCCCACCAGCAATGGCAATCTCTTTTATTCCGTATTGCAACGCCGCTTTCTTCAATTTATTCAGCAAAATATATACAATACTATGCTGGACTGATGCGCAAATATCATTCAAATGATCAGCAATAAAATTAGGATTCTCTTTCTCCTGAGCTCTGATAAAGTATAATATTGAGGTTTTCAAACCACTAAAACTATAATTCAGGTCTTTGATTTGAGGTTCCGCAAATTTAAAAGCTTTTGGATCTCCATCTTTCGCGTGTTTATCTATCAGTGGACCACCTGGATAAGGCAAACCCAATATTTTCGCTGTCTTATCAAACGCTTCACCCGCAGCATCATCTAAAGTCTCCCCCACTATCTCCATGTTAAAGTAGTCTTTAACCAGAACAATTTGTGTATGCCCACCCGATACAGTCAGACAAAGGAAGGGAAATTTAGGCTTCGGATCGTCAATAAAATGGGCCAAAATATGCGCGTGCATATGATTTACCGAGATAAGCGGCAAATCAAGCGCCAATGCGAAAGACTTAGCAAACGATACGCCAACCAATAAAGAACCTAATAACCCTGGTCCTCTAGTAAAAGCAATCGCATTCAGCTCCTTTTTATTAACTTTAGCATCTGTTAACGCTTGTTGAATAACCGGAACAATATTTTGTTGATGTACCCTTGAGGCAAGCTCAGGTATTACACCACCATAATTTTCATGAATTGTTTGGTTTGCAATAACATTGGCAGTAATTTTGCCGTTGTTACATATGGCAACCGAAGTTTCATCGCAAGAAGATTCTATAGCAAGTATTACAGACACGGGTATTTATAATTAAGCTACAAAACTATTAAAAAACTATTACAAATACTTCTTTGGCTTGTTGCATCAGTAATTTTACTAGTTGCGATCGTTATTTTTGCCCTCCAGTTTAAGCCGGTGCAAACCTATGTGGCCAAAAAAGCCGCAGCCTACCTTTCAAACGAATTAAATACCACAGTATCATTAAGTAGTATCTATATAAAACCCTTCACGTCTGTAGTTATCGAGGATTTACTGGTACTTGATCAACAAAAGGATACCATACTAAACACGCCAAAATTCATCGTCAGTATTAATCAGTTTTCCTTAAAACAGCGGATAATAGCGATCAATACGGTTCAGATCAATAAAGGGTCATTTTTCTTAAAATCGTTTAAAGACCGGTCGACTAATCTGGATTTCATCATAGACTACTTTGATTCCGGTCCAAAAACAGTTAAAAAGAAGAAAAAACCTTACCAAATATCCTTCGACCGAATCATACTTAATAATTTCAGTTTCAAGTATAAAAACTTTAGACGGGACACCATCATGAAGGGGATAAACTTTGATGATGTGGCCTTAAGTAATCTAAATGGGATTTTTGAAGGCTTCAACACCAAGGAACATATCCTCCAAACCCATATAAAGGATCTAACCTTTAGAGAGAAAAGTGGTTTTTACCTTAAAAACTTAACAGCGCTTACAACAGTCGACACCAATAATATTGAGTTGAAAAATATGATGCTGGTTACAAACAGAACCAGACTGACGGATTATTTTCAAATGCGTTTTAAAACCTTTGAAGATTTTAATGATTATTTCAACAAGATAAGGATGAAGGCCAACTTTGTTGATAGTCATATATCCTCACACGACATTTCTTACTTTACGTCTGAACTTGATCAGATGAACTTAGATATTGACATTGACGGTCAGGTTACCGGCCTGGTAAATCATTTAAAAGCAAAAAAACTTACCGTTAAAGCCGGCAAAGCAACCTATATAAAGGGCGATTTTGTACTAAAAGGACTACCCAATCTAAACGAGACCTTTATGGATATGAAGGTTGATATGGCGGGAACAAATAAAGCTGACCTTGATGAAATTGTAACAGATATAACGGGTAAGAAAGCAAAAGTGATCCCTACAATCATAGATAAATTTGGGAACATTAATTTCAATGGATCTTTTACTGGTTTTAAAAATGACTTTATTGCCTACGGTGAATTTAAAACCAAATTAGGTAGAGCGGTATCGGATGTCAACATGAAAATCGACAAAAAGGGAATTCCATCCTACACCGGTAGTGTTAAAACATATGATTTCAATTTAGGAAACTTAATTAACGAAAAAACATTGGGTCGAATTACGGCTTCATTAAATGTTAAAGGTAGAGGGACAGAGATCAATAGCTTATCAGAAAAACTCAATGGAGATATAGACTATATTGACTTTAACAATTATAGATATAGAAACGTTAAAATTGATGGAACCTTCGACAAGAAGTATTTCGATGGGAGTTTAAAAATCAATGATAAAAATGTTCAACTTGTTTTTGATGGTGGTGTGAACCTGAATCCAAAGCTACCGGTATTCAATTTTAAAGCGACTATAAAAAATGCCAAGTTGAGGGCCCTTAAAATATATAAGGATTCGCTTAAAATTGACGCCGTATTTAGCACCAATTTTTCTGGAAGTAATCTGGACAACATTCAAGGATACCTCCGCCTGCAGGAAATAAAGTTGGATAATGTTAAAGGAATTTACAACATTGATTCTGTTGAACTACGAGCGAGCGGTGTAGGAAAAGAACGCAGTTTAGCTGTAAAATCGGATATACTTGACGCCAGCATTAAAGGTCAATACGACTTAAATACGCTCCCATCCTATTATAAGACTTTAGCAAAAAGATACATCCCGTCCTTAAAGACTGATATTGTAAAATTCAAAGATCAGATCTTTCAGTTCAATTTAAACATAAAAAGGTTTGAGCCCGTAGCCCAGTTGCTAGTCCCTGGACTGGAAATAGAAGATCAAGCAATTTTTGTGGGGAATTTTGATTCACCAAACAATACGGCTACACTCAATGGGTTTATCAAGAAATTAAAATACAATGGGGTAGTTGTAAACAACATCATTATTGATGAAAACACCAGCACGAATCAGCTACAAGCTATTATTACTTCGGACAGGGTTGATCTGAATGACAGTTTATACATCAAAAATGTAAATATTTCCAACATTCTAAGAAACGACAGTCTATCCCTAAACGTTAAACTTTCTAATGAAGACGATGTAAATCAGCTGGATTTAAACGGCTTGATTGAATTCTCTAACGATACAACTGCTCGCGTCAGCATCCTACCTTCGATCTTAAAAGTCAACAATGAAGAGTGGAAGATTCAGGAAAAAGTAAGCATAAGCTTTCAAGATGGAAAAACCGAGATCAGGAATTTCGATCTCAACCACGAAAACCAATTCATTACCGTGGACGGCACATTGTCAAGTGATCCCAAAGATTTAGTGCTGGTTGGCTTTAAAGATTTTAGTTTAACAACCTTAAATCCTTTTGTAAAGGCCCTTGGCCTTAAAATTAGCGGGAATGTAAATGGAGAAACGACATTGGCCAACATCCTTAAGTCTCCTGAAATACACGACAATCTAAAAATTGACTCCCTGGTCTTTAATGACACCTATATAGGCAGTCTAACAGATACCTCTTCTTACGACAAAGCCAAAAATATGGCGAATATATTTACCAATATTGTTACCGCCGATAGAGAGACTTTAAGAGCGACTGGTAAACTGGATCTTGAGAAGAAAGAAATTGATCTTGGGATAAAGCTCGACAAAACTGAACTGGTAATTTTAGCGCCATTTGTTAAACATCTGGTCTCCGATCTAAAAGGTAATGTGTCAGCCGACCTTACGGTAAAAGGTCCTTTTGAAAAACCTGAAATTAAAGGGTCACTTTCTTTAGATGAGGCTACAATGACGATCAATTACCTCAAAACAAGATATACCATATCGGATGCTGTCGCAGTAAACAATAGTGTGATTGAGCTTGAAGACCTTAAACTATTAGATGTAAATGGGCATGAAGCCATAGCAAACGGTACGGTAGATTTGAATAACATCAACAATCCCCGACTCGATGTAAACGTAGAGGCCACCAATTTCATGGCCTTAAATACTACTGAAAAAGACAACTCTCTATACTTTGGCCAGGCTTATGCAACGGGAACTTTTAAATTTAAGGGGCCTACAAACCGGATGTATATTGATATTGATGCAAAAACTGAAAAGGGAACAGTATTCAATTTGCCATTAAACAGCTCTGAAACTGTTTCGAGCAAAGATTTCATCACTTTTGTAAGTAAAGACACTGCTACCTATGTAAAAAAGCAAACCAGCTTTGAAGGATTAACGATGAGCTTAAAACTTGATGTTGATGCAAATAGTACTGCGAATATCTTTACTTCACTAGGTAACCTGAGTGGTAAAGGAAATTCTAAAAACCTTGCACTTAAAATTAACAGTTTGGGCGACTTTGAAATGTCTGGCGACTATATTATAGAATCTGGTAGCTTTGATTTTACGGCTCAGGAGGTCATTAACAAAAAGTTTAGTATCAGGCAAGGTGGCACGATCCGATGGACTGGTAACCCTACCCTTGCCCAAATCAACTTAAAGGCCATATACGCGCTTAGAGCAAGCACCACAGACTTGTATTCTGCTGCGAATAGGGACAATCCTAATCCAAACGACAGAGTTCCTGTTGAAGTTGAGATGGGATTAAGCGGTTTATTATTAAGACCGGACATTAAGCTTGATGTATTTTTCCCTTCAAATCCTGCGATTAAAGAGGAAATGCAAACTTACTTTAATGACGACAACAACAGGAATTTACAAGCCTTAAGCTTAATCATCAGACGAAGCTTTGCGCCAGGAACAGGAAGAGAGGGGCTTGGAAAACAATTAACTTCAGGGGTAGCAAGTACCGCAACAGAGCTGTTGTTTAACCAGTTTAACAATGTGCTTTCCTCGTTAAACCTTGATTTTGTTGACATTAACATTCGCTCCTTAAGTGAAGCTAATGCATCCTTCCGCTTTTTCGAAAACAGGATAATTTTAAATGCCGGTATTGTAGACAAAAGAACTACCAATAGCGACCTTTCGCCTATTGGCTTTGACAGCGAAAATGTAGGGGGCGAAGTCGAAGTGCTTGCACTGATAAAAAAAGATGGAACTTTAGTGGGTAAATTGGCAAATAAGCCGCCTACTCAGCAGAGTGTTTTTAATATTGCCCAGAGTCAAAACACAAATGTGACCTCATTTGGCCTAATTTACACGCAACAGTTTGATAGTTTCAAAGAGTTTTTTCAAAAGATTACAGGAAAACTCAGAAGGGATGAAAAGAAGAAATTAGCCGACAAAAAAAAGACAGCGGAAGATGATAAAAAACCTTCCGCTGTCCAGCAGCCTGCAAATAAAGAGGCAATATTAAATGATCAAAAAAAGCCAAAAAGGAAATAAATCCTTAGCCTTTCATGATTTGATGTCCCATCTTATCACGTTTTGTTTTCAAATAAAGTTCATTGTGAACATTACTTTCAATTTCAATTGGGATGTTCTCCACAATCTCCAGACCATATCCGATCAAACCAGCTCTTTTTGTTGGGTTGTTAGACATCAATCGCATCTTGCTTACGCCCTGAGCTCTTAATATCTGTGCACCTACCCCATAATCGCGTTCATCACCTTTAAAGCCTAATTTTATATTAGCCTCTACAGTATCAAAACCAGCATCTTGCAGGTTATATGAACGTAATTTATTGATTAGTCCTATCCCACGTCCCTCCTGGTTCATGTAAACAACAACTCCTTTACCTTCTTTATCTATCATTTCTAAAGCTTTGTGAAGCTGTGGTCCACAATCGCAACGGCATGATCCGAATATATCACCAGTTACACAAGAGCTATGAACCCTTGCCAATACTGGCTCATCTGGAGTCCATTTTCCTTTGCTAATAGCTAAGTGAGTAGCGTTGTTATCTAACTGCGTATAAGCAGTCATATTAAAATCGCCCCATTGCGTAGGTAAGTTAATCGTAACTTCTTCCTTAATCAGGCTTTCTTTACTTAATCTGTAAGCAATAAGATCTTTGATAGAGATGATTCTTAACTGATGTCTTTCTGCAATTTTAAGCAAATCAGGAAGCCTTGCCATTTCTCCATCATCCTTTAAAATCTCTACAAGTACACCTGCTGGTTTCATCCCAGCTAGAATAGCTAAGTCTACAGCAGCTTCTGTATGGCCTGAGCGTCTCAGTACTCCACCATCTTTAGATCTTAAAGGAAATATGTGTCCTGGTCTCCCAAGTTCAGCAGGATCGATACCAGGGTTAATTAGCGCAAGAATAGTTTTAGATCTATCTGATGCCGAAATTCCTGTTGTACAGCCGTATCCAAGTAAATCTACAGAAACTGTAAAATTCGTTTCATAGGCTGCAGTGTTTTTACCCACCATAGGCTCCAGGCCAAGTTCATCACATCTCTGTTCCGTTAATGGAGCACAGATTAAACCTCTGCCATAAGTAGCCATAAAATTGATAACTTCTGGGGTAGCGTTCTCAGCTGCAGTTAAGAAATCACCTTCGTTTTCTCTGTCCTCATCGTCCACAACGATAATAACTTTTCCTGCTTTTATATCCGCAATAGCATCTTCTATTGCATCGAGTTTAATTTCCATTTTATAAGTATATCAATCCCCAAATCCTAAATCAATTTGAAAATCTATTAAATTTGCCTTGCAAAGTTACAACCTTCCAACACAATTTCACGCCTTAAAATATCATAAATAAGTAATGAATAGCGGGTTGTGGGATTGCCATCCCCGTTAAACTGCCTGTGAAGGTGATTTCCTTTTAAATATTTTAAAAATCTTAGTGAATACCAGCTTGAAATTATTAACATCAAACAAAGCTGAATCAACAGTTGCTTTATACGTGAGAAAAGCACCTAAAGGGGATAAAATAATAATAGCCAACCACATACCAAAAAATGGAGTTAAGGATCCCTGGGTTGCAGACTTCTCGGCAACGGTAGCGATGATATGATAAAGCAGGAAAAATACGATAGCGACTACAACCGGTAAACCAAGGCCACCTTTTCGTATAATTGCCCCTAAAGGCGCCCCAATAAAAAATAGTAATAGACAGGAGAAAGCGAGTGTAAACTTCTTTTGATACTCAATCTCCACCTTAATGATACTTCTGGTCCTATCGCCATGATCAGCAATTCGCCCAGATGTGGTTTGCATCACAGTGTTAGCCTGATCTAATGCACTTTGTATAATCGATAACTTTTGGTTTTTTGGAACTATATTAAGTACAGGCTTGTCTATCCCCTTCACCTTGGCCATTAACTTTGTATACCCTTTTGTATAATTATTTTGTTTGTAATAACTACTTACATTCAAAGCGGCAAATTTATTTATACTATCTAACTCGCTGGATAAAGAATCTTTCTTTTTGGACAGACCTTTTAAGTTGAGCATTTGCGTATTGCCCCTAAAGCCTTCTTCATCTGTTCTATTCATTTTAAAACTAGAGATGTCAAACTTTTGGTCCGTTTCTTTAAAGCGCATTCGAGTTAATTCCTGCCTTGGATTATAGGAAGAGCTTTTTCCGCTTGATTCCTCATACCTAACGCCATCATGAAGATTTAACACCAAATGAGTCTCATCTTTGGACATTTTACCCTCTTTGGCAATAATGATCTTTGCTATCCCATTGTTACCGGTATGATCATAAATCATTACATTTTTCAACTCCCCATCGTCATTCTTTTTGTCGACCCTAATGGAATAACCAGGAATACTATTGTTAAATACGCCCTCTTTAATTAGAAAAGAGAGTTTTTTATTCCGGATATCCCAAAGCAGTGAGCCAAACTTTAAGTTTGCTTTAGGCAACATGTAATCAGAAAAAATAAAGGAGCTAATAGCCAAAAAAATAATCACAACCAATAAAGGCATCATTGCTTTTTGCAAAGAAATACCTGCAGATTTGATGGCTACCAATTCATAATTCTCCCCTAACGTACCGAATGTCATAATAGACGACAACAGTATCGAAAGCGGGAGTGCCATGGAAACATTAGCTGCAGATGCATAATACATCAGCTCAAGTATCACGTACCATTCGAATCCTTTTCCGATCAGTTCGTCAACATACTTAAACAAAAAAAGCATCAATAGTATGAACATCACTATAAAAAAAGTGACGAAGAATGGCTTTATAAATGCTTTGACAAGTAGTAAATGAATCTTTTTCAATATACAAATGTAGGCAAAGCCAACGAAAAATTAAGCACCTAATACACTATGCAGGTAGTTTATCTGATTATCCCAAATCAATGTACGCTCGGCCATGGTATCTTCAGTAGCAAAATCTGTTATCGAAAGCGCTACATCATTGGTTAATTCGTCTTGAACGATTTCCATTTCAAAATAGCAATGCGGGTCGTCATCAAGCCATTTAAATTTAACGAGTTTATTTTCCTTTATACTAAGTAATTTCGCTTTTTGTATTTCATCATCCCATGTGAAGGTATAAGTCTGATCACGGAAGACAACATCATCCGCAAACCATTGGGATAAACCATTTGGCTCGCTAATAAAGCTAAATAAAATACGTGGAGACGATCTCAATTCATATTCTAGGGTAAATTTTTTCTTTTCTGACATCGTTAAACGCTTACTTTCTGAATTTCTTAGACAATTTTTTTTTATATTTCTAAAGGAAAGTAAATTTTTCTATAGTTGCAACTCTTTAGAAAATCACATTGATTTTTTAATGATAAAAAGCCAGAAAGTGGTGCTCAGATGGCTAGAGCGCAGGATTTATATAAAAATTGATTATAAATATTATGCATAACTTATGCTACACATATTATAATTAACCATATCTTTCACCAGCAAGCCCCAAAATAACTAGCTTAGTATCACCGTTAAAGCACAATAGTAGGTATTATTGGAGATTTTTTTTTATTATTTGAAATCATTCTCCTATATTTGCAGCTCTTAAAAAAACAACCATATTAATATTTAATATCATTATATTAATAAAAACCCGGCGGGGTAGCTCAGATGGTTAGAGCGCAGGATTCATAACCCTGAGGTCGGCAGTTCGATTCTGCTCCCCGCTACTTAAGGAAACAGCATATATTTGTTGTTTCCTTTTTTTATACCCTTAAAATCCTAGGTCACAATTAGTTATATCGGATCAAGCGGAATTCTTGGGGGGATAATTTTAGGCATATATTTTAGAAAGTCTGAATAGAAAGAATTTGATATCTCTTACTCCTCTGGAAGTTGCTCGGAAAGCTTTAACCTTTGCGTTGAAAGATTCCGCAGAGGCGTTGGTACTTCTGTTGATGAAGAAGTTTAATATTGAAAGGTAATGTGCTTGTACTGATCTGGATACTGTACTAAAAGCTTCAATGCCTGACTTTTCAACCTCATTGTACCATATTGCTAATTTCTTAAAAGCTTGCTGTTTACTCTTGCAAACCTTAAATATTTGACCAAGATTTAGTGACAGACCGTAAGCTTCCTTCAATAAAGGGTAGCGTTCAAACAAAAGCAAGGCCCTATTTTCCTGTGTCAGGGTCCACTTACTATGATGCTTGAATAACAGATACCTACTACGTGCCAGTAATTGCTTTAAAGTATCACCATTAGACAGTATTTCGGGTTGATACCGTTCTTTATTTTTCTTTGCCAGGGCAATGGCTTTGTTTTCTGCATCCAGGGCCTCCCAACGGTATTTGATCCTGCATTCCTGGACTGCATCATAGGCTAATTTCTGCACATGAAAACGGTCAATCACCCGATGTGCATTTATAAAACATCTTTTAATGGCTAGTTGCATATTAGCAGCCATATCCATGGTTACTTCCTTTACCTTTTTACGAAGTCTTTCAGGTATTTTTTTTAGCACCCTAATGATGTCTTCAGCCACCGTACCTTTAATCATCGCTACGATAGCGCCTTTACGCCCTTTTGCCCCCTTATTGGTCACGATGGTATAAAGCTCTCCGTTGGATAAAGCTGTTTCGTCGATACTTAAATATGGGCTGACATTCTTTGAGAAAAGCATCCATTCATCTGCATGATCTTTTTGATCCCAACCATTGTAATCACTAATATGCTCTTTGTATTGTTCTTGCAGCTGTTTGCCATCCACCTGAAAATAATGACCTAAATGATAGCAGCTGATCGGATGGTTATCCAAATATTCCTTTTAAAAAAAGACCGAATTCCGTTGTCATTCGCGCCCCTTTTCTTACTAAATCCCAATCCCTGCTAATGATATCTCCACTGCTTTTAACGGTCCAGCGTCTTCTCTTGATGCATAAAGCCACTTTTTGCCCACGAATAGGGAAATCCTGAATACTAACTTCAGGTAAGAATCCTTTGGATTCAAGATCTCTTTTGTCATAGCCATCAGGGGCTATATTCTTCTCTTCTAGGTAGATGTTCAACATCTTGCCTTCTTTGTCTACTTTGGTTAGTTCAAAATAATCCAGGATACCTTCCGGTAATAATAAACTGATCAGGGTTTGCTCGGCTTGACTCAAAATAAAAATGTCGTTTGTTTTACAACTGCAAAAGAAAGAATTTATTTTATTCCCCCCAAGAATTCCGCTTGATCCGTTATATCCCTCCCATTACCAGTTCAACTTTTTCTGATCAGTTAATATGAACTAAAACTACTTTTGGTCTGAAAACAAGCTTCAGCGATACTTTAAGATAATATTTTTCTAGTTCGACTTTTCCTTAAGGATCTCGGCATCTCTTAAAACCTTTTTTTTATGTATCTTAGCTGGGGAATAAACGGATATTGGCCAGTTTCTTGCAAAACTAACTGACTACTTATTCCGCCGTAAACTGGTTCTTCCCCACTTTTGGTGGTTATGTCGGCTTGAGCACTAATCTTTTTCCAAACAGTTTATCTTTTCTTAACGGACCAGTATACCATTCCATCTAAACGTGCATTATCCTGTGCATGTTGAGCTCTGGTGTAGCCTAAGCCGTCAATAGATACTTTATCGATAATTAAAGAATAAGGAGCCAGAGCCTTGTTTAAGGCTGCTGTTAATCTTGAACTTTTAACCAGCTCTGCAGCATTTTTATTGCCACCGTATGGAAATTTTTCACCGTATTTGCTTAAGTATTGTTTGGCTATGTTTTGAGAAAAGCCATCAATTGCGGACATCGCAAAGCGTAGGCTATGTGATTTACTCAGATTAAAGTCCATTGATGCATAACTCAGAATGAGCTCAATCTGACGCATCTGATCTTTGCAATTTAATTTCTTAGCTGGTTTCTTAAGGGGCTCATCATAGGCCACTGCCGCTGTATCATCAGAAGAAAACGAACGTGGTGTTCTTTCATAAGGATCTCGCCTGTACCCGATTGATACTTTTCCGGTCGCCTTGTTTTCAATAACAGTACCTGAAAAACTTGATGTGTCATTTTTTATAACAACAAAATATTCCTTTTCTATATAGTCCATGCCCGATATTACAGCAGGCACAACCTCTATTCCGACAATTGTATCAGATTTTTCTTTAGGAACTGTCTTTTGATTTAGCGGAGTATTTTCGTTTTTAAAATCACAGCCCGCTAAGAGGATAATAAGAAGTATAGCAAAAGTATTTACATTCATATAAAGCGTTATTGTTATGTTTTAACAAGACCGGGTTTAATATTGCAATGTACAAACATTGCACATTGCCCTCGCCACATTCCTTTCATGAACCATACTTGCGCGCTTATGTCCCTGCGAACCGTCCCAATACGACCATCCTTTTATTTCCTTTTCAGGTTCAATTGCCTGGCCCATTAATTACCACCAAAAGTGGGAAAGAACCACTCACCGAAATATACAGTCATGCTGCCTGGTGTGATCTGGGCTTTGGGTAGTGATACAGACCTTCAGCAGCAAATAAAAATATGACTTGGGACAATCTATAATTAAATGCTGTCAAGACTATTTTGTTTCCTATATTTTCTTATTGACCTATGCAAATAAAAGCAATAAAACCAAACTGCTAATGATATAATAAAAGTTATCACAAGATATTTCATCGGGAAAAGGGGTTTAGTAGTAAGGTTAGTGAAATAGTAAATTATACATATGAAAGAAAATGGAGCAACAAAACCGCTTACCCCCATTATTCCCGCAGATATCATTTCTTTGGCCTTTAGATTTTCCATAATAATTTAGGTTGGTTTGCTAAAGATAGCAATTATTTAAAACGAACAGTTATAATGCATTGGCATCCTTGGGTATTTCATTGAAAGTGGTCCTTACCATCTTTTGGTGGTCAATTAGCCCATCAAGTAGATTCTGGAAAATATTGGTAAATGTTATATACTATCGGAAAATCTGACAAACTGAAACCCGTTTACATGTTAATTCGATCACCGTCGTCAATGGATAAGTGGAGGATATCTCAAAATTAACCACCGATTACCTAGGCAAATTGACAATCGCCCCCCCTTGATGTTTTTTGAAAGTGAGAAAGGATAGGTTCGTGATTTACCACTAAAAGTGGGGAAGAACCACTTTTAGTGAAATATGCACTTAGGAAGCTCTAAGAAGAAAAAAGCCCCGAAAGTACTGCAGGGTGAGATTTTTCCGATATCCAGGGATTTTAAGGAATTTTCCAATTAGTCACGTTTAAGACATTTAAGCAAAAAAATGTATTTCAGTTAGGGATTAAATAATTCAATAACCACCGCTTCCAACTTTTTCTGTAACATACTTATTTCAGTGATTTTAACTTTTCTGTTGATTCTCATGTCATTTCTAAGTTTCAGGTAATAATCCAATTCACCTCTTGTCGTTTCAGGTTTGATCTGATGAAAATTTGATGCTATCCAATAATCGCCTTTGCACTTATCATTATATAATTCTAAAAAGATAAAATCGTCTTTTTTATCTCCATTGATGTCCTTAACCACAAACGCGGGAATAGTCAGATTACAACCCTTTACCGTGGATACAGACTTAAATTTTGAGATCGTCTGGTTTGTTTTTGGACTGATAAAAAAATAGGTTAACGAAGCTGTTTCTTTATCACCGCTCTCCAAAGCGCAGATTGCCAATATCACCTGCTCATTATCGACTTTTATAATAGAGGCTCTTTTTAAGGTGATCAGAAACAGCTCCCCAGTATTATCATTTTTTATTTTTGAAGGTATCACCTGCTTTGTATAAGCAAAAGTGTCCTTTCTCCAGTCCGGTAGTACATTCCTGGAAGGTACTTTACTTTTTTGTGCATGAGCACCAGTGAATAGGAACAGCGCTATAAAAAATAATAGCCCGCTGAGTTTCACACCGATGTTTCCTGCAGTGTGTATACGTGGGTTCCAAAAGTCCTTCACTTTTCGGGTAATGCATTTGCTGGTGCTGAAATTAGGATAAGGTATTGAGTGGTATTCCATCGTATGTTCGTTTTTAACCAAGGTATTATATTTATTTAAATATCCCCGCCTGTGTAGTCTGTGTATGTGCTTGATCTAGATATGCAACCTTAGTTCTTGTTTTCATCCCTTATGTTTCTGCAATGAAGGCACTAAAACATTCTTGGGGTAATGAACCAGGCTGCAATCAGCGCAATCAAACCTATGATGAGTAATCTAAGGTGCAGCTTTTTCCCAGCAGCGGTCTTGCTGACCGCATAACTGATGCCCATCCAGATCAGCCAGATGATCGTGACCGCAAAAAGGAGCAGGCCATACACCAGGCCGGACAGGTCGTAGCCTCCGCCGCCGACCCCGCCACCTGGGCCACCATCATGTAAGATAAGGCTGAGCATGATATATGGGATTAGAAGAATCGATATTTTAAGTACGAATTTACTGGTGTTGCTTGTGGCCATGTGCTGAATTGAATCTTGATTTTTAATCGTTCTGTTTTTTTCGCCACCGCTCAAGGCGGAGATCGTATCTTCCGCCGGATCGTAGACTAACGGTTATTCTTACCTTGCCATTAACAATCTTTTTCCTTTTATTTTGAAATATTCGCTTGCCAGCTTTAAGCCTGTCGCAATAGGAACACCCTCTTCTGCCCCTTCTTCCAAAAAGGCATTTGCAATCTCAATGGCCATTTTCCTCAGCTTTACAAGCTGATTTTTATATGAGAAAGATAATCTCCATCATGCCGAGGCGAAGCTCATCGGCAATCACTTCTGTGAAAGATATTCCTCAATCTTTTGACGGTCATTGCCAACAGCGTTAATAGCTTCTTTGATGCGTTCTTTGCTCATATTGAGCTTGTCGGCCATATACTGAACTTCATAATCTTCGTTGCCGGCCACCTGGTTGCGGTCACGTGCATCTTGTTTATTTTTATCGTCTGACATAAGATTTGGTTTTATTTGGTTAACAACACTTCAGTCCTTTTGTTTCCTTACATTTTTGCCTTCTACATTTTTTTACCTAGTGCTCGCTTGATATTCTAAGAACTATTGAGAACATTTGTATAGGACGACGATACCATAAACTTGGTTATTATTAATCCGTATCGTTGTTTTACGCTTGACAACAATAACCTTAACGCTATGTTTGACACCTTTTTTGAAAAATACCCTGTTTTTTGCTGTAGTTCGTTAAAACCGTCTTGCTTTAAAATACAATAGCGTTCCGTTCCGATATTTTGGATCGAGATGAAACGCGCGTTTGATAAACATACATTATTACACACGTTTTTCGAAGGATTTGAGCCTCTCTTGTTCTTTCATTTCAAAAAATTTCTTGGTATCCATAATGGCTTCACAGTCCTCATAGAGGGTCGACGCTTTTCCGCTTTCAACTCTTTTTCCCATAAGGTCATTCACTGTCGCATCAACACTTTCAACAGGAAAATTGAGTACTGTAAAGGTCGCCGGCTCATGAGAAATATTGTTCGAAAAAAGTCATTAGTTTCTATCTATATATTTTTTGAGTGCTGTGATGGTAGAAATGTTAAGGGCTTCGGATTGTTTTTTTCGCATCATTAACGCATAAGTATTGTTAAATCCGATCGGTTTAAGCCATCGGATCTGATATTTTTTTTGAAAGGTTGTTTTCACATAGCTGTATGTCCTGTTTCTATCATGAGCAATTTCTTTAGCAACCCTGGGATCAGGCTGCAGTAAAACAAGCAGGCCTGTTCCGGTATATTCGGGATAAAAATCGATCTGATCATTCATCAGGGCATCAAAACAGATCTTGGTGCCGCCCAGTCCCGTTTTTGTTGAAACATCATATTCGGTATTGCCTTTAATCAACATGCGATACATCTCCGCTAAAATGTATTGCTCGCCAAATATCTTTGAACCGATGCGAACTATACCAGCGTGTCCGTTTCGGGGACTTTTATACAAGCCTTCACGGATCAAAAAATCTTTTGCTACACGTTCAGGCGTTTGTTTCAGGTAGTCAGTCCTGTAATTGAGATCCGTCATCAAAGAATCGTTGATCTTTCCGGCCAGCAGGTTTAATACTTCTTCCAGGCCCGAAAATTTATCGAGGGATGCCTGCCGAACAATCGGCGCGGCATAGTAAGGAGGGAATATCCCTTTGTCATCTTTCAATATGGTCAGCCCGAAGGCCTTTAATCTACCGTCTGTTGAATAACCACTAATCACATCCAATTCTCCCTCATAAGCAGCTTTGTACATCACGGCATCACTAATCACTGTGGTGGGAATCTCCAGTCCGTAGACAGATTTCAAGCCTAAATCCCCATCCTTTCTGCCCATAAACTCAGGCGTAAAGCCTGCTTTTAGCTTAGATCCGTACGTAGCAGGAAGTAAATAAAAGCCCCCTAACAGCAAGATGAGCAAGGGAATTAGATACAATACCTTTCTTAGTTTTCTGAAGTCGAGCTTTTGTACCCTTGACAACAGGAAATCTAAAATGACCGCTAACAATGCCGCGGGAATAGCCCCCGCAAGAATCATATTACTGTTATTCAGTGAAATCCCGCCAAAAATAAATTCTCCCAGCCCACCTGCGGCAATAAAGGAGGCAAGCGTGGCGACCCCTACATTGATCACAGTAGCGGTACGAATCCCGGCCAGGATCACCGACATTGCCAAAGGCAGCTCTACCCGGAAAAGGATTTGCGTTTTGCTCATCCCCAAAGCGTTTGCTGCTTCTATAATATGGCGATCTATGCCTACAATTCCTGTATAAGTATTGCGGATGATCGGTAACAAGGCATAGATCAGCAGTGCCACAATAGCTGGCTTTGCGCCAATACCAAGCAGCGGGATCATGAAACCCAGAAGCGCGATACTCGGAATAGTCTGCAGCACACCTGCTACCCCCAGAACACTGCCTGCCAGTTTCCCTCGCCGGGCAATCAAAATGCCCAGAGGAAGGCCAATTGCTATTGCCAGCAACAGTGAGATAAACGTCAGCCCAAGATGCTGCAAAGTCTGGGCAAGTAACTTATCAGCTTGCTCTGTGATGAAGCTCCATAAGCTCTGCTGCTGCTCAATCATGGCTTCTGGTTTGTTTATAGGAATGAAATGCGCCGCTCAGTTCCTGGAAGTTGATCACCTTTGTCTGTTGTGTTTCCGGGTCCGAAAATAACTGAACCTTATCGTTTAAAGTTGAACTTAGTCTTTCCATTGCCGACCAAACATCAGTGGTGGCAGAAAGCGCATTTACTTTGCCCCTCAAAATATTGACAGGCAGGAATTCCCAGATGTCCTTTATGGTAACTACCTTAAATTCAAGCGCTAGCCGCTGGCTGTCCAGAAACTTCCTGGCGAACTCGCTAGCGGGTTTATAAAGCAGGTCTTTGGGTGCGCCAATTTGAACAATTTTACCACAATCCATCAGGCAAATGCGGTCGGCCAGTTCGAAAGCCTCCTGAACATCATGAGTGACCATCACAATCGTTTTTCTTTTCAGTTCTTCCAGCGCTTTAAATTCAGACTGGATACCTGACCTGGTTACATTATCCAACGCCCCAAACGGTTCGTCCATTAACAAAATTGCCGGATCTGCGACCAGTGCCCTGGCCAATCCGACACGCTGTTGCTGGCCTCCGCTTAGCTGGTGGGGAAACAGGTTCATACAATCATTCGGCAGGCGAAGTTTTTCAATCAGTTCCAATATACGCTCGCGAGTTTTTTCTTTATTCCATTTCAATAATTTCGGAACAACAGCAATGTTTTCGGCAACAGTATAATGAGGGAAAAGTCCGATATCTTGCATTACGTAACCGATTCTACGCCTTAGGAATTCGGGCTTTTCTCTACTAATCGCTTGGCCGTTGATGCTGATGGTTCCTGAATCGGGTTCAATTAACCGATTAATCATCTTTAGCGTAGTAGTCTTGCCGCATCCGCTGGTACCTAGCAGTATAAGGGTTTCTCCTTCTCGCACAGTAAATGAGATTTCATTGACCGCTCGCGTGCTTCCAAAATTCTTGCTGATATCTGCTAGTGTAATCATGCCTTTTTAATCTTTGATTTTCATAAACAGATTATTAAGGGATTCAGAATAGGTAGGGTGTGCAAACACATATTCCTGGATCCTGTCGTAGGTAATTCCTCCCTCCATGGCCATTTGAAGTACTGACATAATTTCACCTCCTTCCGACGACAGAATGCAGGCTCCTAATATTTTTTTGCTCTTTCTGTCAACGACAGCTTTCATAAATCCCAGAGTTTCTCCGGTCTCTATTCCCCGCGCTACACTGGACATCGGAATTTTGGCAACAATGAAATCAAATCCTTTTTCCTTGGCTTCTGATTCAGAAATTCCAATACGGGCCATTTGAGGATCGGTAAACATACAATAAGGCACCGGCCTGCCGGTAGTGCTATAATCCGCATTTTCGATCAAATTTCCATAGACAATGATATAATCATTATAGGCAATATGTGTAAAAGCTGGTCCGCCTTTTACATCGCCCAGAGCATAAATGCCTTTAACATTGGTCTCCAATTTTTCATTGACAACAATGTATCCTTTTTCATCTGTGTCCACGCCAGCAGCAGCCAGATTGAGCGATGCTGTTTGCGCAGTTCTGCCCACAGCGATAAGCAGGTGACTGGCGAGTATTTTCTCTTTTTTATCCCCCGATTCCAAACTCACGCTAATCTTTCCGTTTACCTTTTCCATTTCATCAATGCTGATGTCTGTCAGGATCTTAAGCCCTTCATCACGCAATATTTTTGTCATTTCAGCAGAGACATCCTCATCTTCACGTCCGGTAATCCTGGAAGATTTTTCCAGGATAGTGACTTTACTGCCGAAACGGTGAAACATCTGGCCCAATTCCAAACCGATGTAATTTCCACCGATAACAATAAGATGCTCAGGAATTTGTTCCAGATCAAGAATGGTCGTCGAAGTCAGGTAATCAATATCCTTCAATCCTTTCAACTCAGGAATAGTGGTGCTCGCACCTGTATTGATAAAGATCCAGTCTGCTGTCAAAACTTCTTCCTGTCCGTTTGAAGTCGCCACTGTCAATTCTTTATTTCCAGAAAACCTTGCCTCTCCAAAGATCAGTTCAACTCCTTCGGCTGCTTCCAGTCCTTTTTGAGACGAAGATCTGAACGATTCGACAATCTGATCCTTTCGGTTTTTAATTTTTCTAAGATCCACTTTAACTTCCCCTGTTTCCACACCTAGCAAAGCAGCTGTTCTGGCTTTGTGAGCCACACGCGCGGAGGCGATCATGGTTTTTGTTGGGGTGCAGCCATCATTGATGCAAGTGCCGCCAACAAATCGCTTTTCAATAATTCCCGTTTTTTTTCCTGCTAAAGCTAATTTCTTTGCCAGTGGAGTACCTGCCTGGCCGGAGCCAATGATAATTGCATCAAAATGTTTCATATGTTTTAAAATAGGACATATTTATCTAAAATAAGTAAAACATTAATTAGGTTAAAAATAACAATAAAAAGAGGCAATCCAGCATCTTAAATTCACCAACTTGCTCTTCATAACAGACCTAACAACGGATCCGAACTTTTCTTATTTTTTCATTTCAAAAAATTTCTTGACATCCATAATAGCCTCACAATCCTCATAAAGGTTCGACACTTTGCCGTCCGACTCTACTAAAGGAAAGTTCAACGAAAGTTGGGCTTTTGTTGTTTTAAGGGGCTTTAGAAGCTTTTAATTTTATTTCAGTTTTAGATATTATGTTCACTGGCAAACTGAATTAGTTCACCAACGCCTTTCAAGTTTAATTTTCGGTAGATGTTTTTCCGATGGGTTTCTATGGTATAGATGCTCAAGCTCAATTGCGCTGATATTTGTTTGTTGCCCTGGCCAAGTTTAATCAATTTAATGATTTCTATTTCCCTTGGAGATAGCTTTAACTTATTAGCAAAGTCATCTTGTTGCCAGGCTGGTGTAGTAGAGGTTTTCTGGAAGGGTAAATCAAAACAGGTATCACCATTGGCAATATGGATCATTTTTTCTTTTAGCAGAGGCGCAATAATGTCCTTTAATATAAATCCCTTTACACCATCTTCTTTAGCTGCGGCAATAAGTTTAGCATCAAAGTACATACTCAAAAAGACGATTTTAATATCAGGCATACGCTGCCGTATTTTTTTAGCGGCTTCCAGTCCGTTCATATAAGGCATATTGATATCAAGCAGAATCAAGTCCGGTACAATGGTATTTAATGCCTGCATCAAAAGTCTGCCATTAGCGACTTTCGCGATGACTTCAAAATCAGGCACACTATTTAATATTTGCTCCAGGCCGTCGGCTAACAACAAATGATCGTCGGCAATAATGATTTTAGTCTTCATGTGCTGTTGCTTTAGCGGTGTTCTCAAGCGGGATTTCTATAATGATCGATGTTCCCTCTGCACTGTCGTCGATATTAATCTTTCCATGTAAAAAATCAGTTCTCGAATGGACGTTTTTCATACCAATGCCTTCGGTAAAAGCCATTGTACTGCCACCTATGCCGTTATCTTCCAGCATCACAATAATTTCATCATTAGTAAGCAGTAGCTGTATGGTAGCTAAACTGGCTTGCGAGTGCTTAAGTGTGTTGTTGATGAGCTCATTTATAATACGGTAAATCGTAATAGAAAAGATGTTTCCAATATCCTGATCGTTTCCTTCGGTAATCAAGGTGAAGCGGATGTTACTGATCACGTTAAGTTCGTCGATTTTGTTTCTCAAGATGTGAAAAATACCCAATTCAGTAAAGTCTTTGGGTAATAGATTGTGTGATATTGATCTTAAATCACTGATTGCCTTATGACCAATATCGATGCTTTTTTGATAATGGGCCTGGCTTTCTTTGTTTTTTTGATCCTGACTATCAGGTAGATTACTAATGTGGAGTAAGAGGGTGATCAATGTAGAGCCTAAATCATCATGTAGGTCTTGCGCAATTCTTTTGCGTTCATCTTCCTGGGCAGTCACAATTTGTTGCATCGTTTCTTTCTGTTGCAGGTTGAATTTTAGCAGAATCTGCTCTTTATCATTTTTATACAAGTTGTACCGGTAAACGATGCCGATGAAAATGATAATGGCTTCTATTACTAAGCCAATTTGGATATCATTTGGTAAAGATTGAGCTCCACTATTTAAACTTCCACCCAATAGGTAAATGCAATACTTTAAAA
This sequence comes from Pedobacter hiemivivus, assembly GCF_005144565.1. NCBI lineage: Bacteria > Pseudomonadati > Bacteroidota > Sphingobacteriia > Sphingobacteriales > Sphingobacteriaceae > Pedobacter > Pedobacter hiemivivus. The sequence goes on along the minus strand of NZ_SWDX01000001.1, from coordinate 33,370 downwards.
TGCCAAAACCGATAAAACCGCCACCAATTAAATAAAACCAGGCCAGTTTTACCTTTTGAAAAATCTTTTCGATGGCAACTAAGTAAAATAAAATAGACAGTATAAATGCGACACTTATAAGTGCATACTCATAGGCCACCTTGAGCGCTGCAGAATTGTCAAACCAGTAGTGGATCATGAAACCGGCAACCGGGAATATAAAAAAAAGATACTTCAACACATCCATGCTTCTTTTGAAACGAGAATTTTCGACAGTAACGTCTAAAAACGCGGTAATTAGATTGGTCATGGTAATGAAACCGAGACTAGCGGCAATGTATTCTGATATGGTCGCCAGAAATGGCTGATTGGGGTACAGGTATTGGAAATCTAGTGCCACATTGCAATACATCCAGTAGAGCATGGCCAATACATATTGAGCATATATCAGGTGTATTTTTTCTTTTAAGGACAGGTATAAGAAAATATTGATCAGGATACTAAAGATCATGATCCCTGTTAGCACGCCTAAAAATAAATATTCTTTTTTCTCTTCCGCCCTAAAACTGTCACTATCCATTAAAGTAGGAAGGATGTTTAAGCTAGAACCTTTATTGTCAATTAAAGCCAGAAAAGTGCCATGACTTTGACTACGTAATTTGATGGGAAACACAATGTCGTAATGCGTGTATGGTCGAACATTAAAATTAAGCTTCATGCCCGACTGCCCCACAAGCACATAACCTGTATCGGTTTGTAGATAAAGTTGTGCTAAATGTAACCAGGGCTGATGCAACTGAAAGTAAAAAGTGTCATCCGCTTTTTGTTCGTTTTTTAAGGTGAAGCTTAACCAGTAATAACTGTTGGTAACCCCCGCGTTGATGGCATGATCGGGATATAGTTTTTTAAAGGAATTGGTGTTTAGAAGTTTTGAAACCTCTTTTACCGATAGCTTATCTGGGGTTTGATAGTAGTATAGGTGTTCGTTAAACTGGAAGGTTGCATTGTCTCTGATATTCAAGGTATCCGATCGTAGTTGTGCTGATGCACCCAGTGCTAAAAGCAGGGGGAGGATTAGGCATAGCCATTTTGATATTTTTATGATCACCTTGTCCAGTTTTATGTTACACTGCAAATATCTAATATAAAACAAATATAAAGACGTACCCAATATTGGGTATTGGCGCCCGGTTCGGGTAGTTATACCTTTAAAATGAAAAATAACTAAAACTAATATTTTATGGGACAAGGCGGACATTTATTGTTAAAAAACAAAACTCCATATAGATGGAAATTAACACATAAGCATTCTTATCAGATGAAATCCTGGGACAATAGTTTTCCCAGTATTATCGAACCTGGCTCATTCGCACATGTTTATATTGAATGGACAGAAGGCACAAAAAACAAAAAAGATGATGCAGGCGAAATTGACTATGTAATGGAGGGAATAAATGCTTCATTTCAAATTCAAGCAAGGGCTAAGAATGGATTTGAGATCAACATTTTATTCAAGAATTTTCATACCAACCAAATTGGAAATGGAGAAACTATTCGTTTAGGTTGGAGCCATAATAACTCACTGGTGTTCATGATCGCTGGCAGTAATGGACAATTTACTTCATTGGGAAGCAGACAGAATGCTAATAAGTGGATGATTAATCTAAATGATAATAAAAAATTAAATGAAATAACTATTCCAGGCTCTCATGATACATGTACTTATGATATGTCTCTTGTTAATTATGGTTATCTCCTTAATTTAATAAATATTATACCTACTGTTGATCCCTTCTCTCTGTTATTGAAAGGTGCCATTTCCTTAGGAGGAAGTCTCGCAGTTAATCGGATTGTAGCATTCAGCCAGTGTCAAGAAATGAATTTAAGAAAGCAGCTGGATAGGGGCTTAAGGTTTTTGGACATTCGACTCAAAAAAGAGGATAATCATTTGCAAGCATATCATGGAGGAATAAAGATTCCCATGACTTTCGCTCAAATCACACAGACTTGTTATGAATTTTTAAAGCTGAACAGTAGCGAAACTATAATTATGAGTATCCAAAATGAAGGTGATGGGAACAAACCAATTGGTGTACTTGTAAAATCAGAAATTGATGCAAACAAGGAAAAGTGGTATGTTGATTCGTCAATTCCCCGACTAGGTAATGGCACAAAGAAAGAGGACGCCAGAGGGAAATTAGTTTTATTAAGACGATATGCACAGCCGGCTGATGAAACAAAGATTGGTATTAATATTTCAGACATATGGCCTCAGAATACTCAAAAGGAGAACCTGGTGAATTCTGATAACCAGTTATTCTCGATCCAGGACGAGTACAAAGATTATATTTTAAATAAACTTGACCATAAATTTTTAAATCATGTAAGGCCCTTTTTAAAAGAAACCGCCAATACTTTATTTATCAATTTTACAAGTGGAATGGGTACTACAGGAGGATTTGTATTTCCTAAAACTTTGGCAAAAGGAGATGAATCATTCTCTACTTTTAAAGGGACAAATCAATTACTATTTAATCATCTTCTTGATAAGATGAATGGGGTATACGGTATTATCCCAATGGATTTCCCAGAATATCCAAATGACTCATTAATTCCTCTAATCATCTCTACTAATCATTTTTAATAAAATATCAATGTCCGCTCTGTCCATTGCTTTTAGGCCATAATAACACAGTGATCATCATAGTCATCCCTTACAATGAAAAAAACAAGACCTGAAAAAATATACCATACAAAATTGGTTGGTATATTAATCATAGTGCTTATGTTCGTTTACAACAGTGCAGCCGGGGAATTCTACATCCTCAATAACCCAACTTCAACCTTTCCATCGGACGATATTAGTGGAGGTGGTTCCAGAACATATAGTTATGCTAATTCATTTTGGATACGAGCTTATGGTTGGAGTGACGAAGAATTTTCCATTCAAATTACTAATTCTTCCAATCCTGGGGTAGTGGCTCTTGGAGGGCAAAATTACAATGCCCTTGGAGCTACCCGGGCAAAACATTATCCACTTATATTTACTGGCCTTGGCACCACAACAATTACTTTTTCGGCCATACAGAATAGCAACAATGCAGTTTTAGGTACAGTCACTGTTACTTTTACCATTACAGCATCAACGCTTAATATCACAGCTCAGAATAAAAACAAGACTTACGGTTCTGCCGATCCCCAATTCAACTATAATGTTTCCGGTCTGCGTAGTGGTGAGTCGGCTACGAGCATCGTATCAGGAAGCATGTTAAGAGCTGCTGGAGAGAATGTAGGGACCTATGCCATTACGCCGGCAGCTGCATTTACAATAAACAGTCCCAACTATAATTTGGGAACTATAACCAACGGCACTTTTACCATTAATAAAGCCAATATAACTGGTGTTTCTCTAAGTCCGCAAAGCTATGTTTATGATGGCACAGCCAAATCGCTAAGCATTAGTGGCAATCTTCCTGCTGGCACAAGCTTAAATTATGCCAACAACACTTTAACCAATGCAGGCACACAGGAAGTAACGGCCTATATAACGGGGACTAATTATAATGATCTGATACTAAAAGCAAATCTAACCATCAACAAAGCCGGTATAACTGGTGTTTCTCTAAATCCGCAGAGCTATGTTTATGATGGCACAGCCAAATCGCTGAGCATTAATGGCAATCTTCCTGCTGGCACAAGCTTAAGTTATGCCAATAATACTTTAACGAATGTTGGTACACAAGAAGTTACTGCCAGTATTACAGGGAGCAATTATAATGACCTGACACTAAAAACAAACATAGCGGTAACTAAAAAAATAGTTACGATTATAGCAACAGCAGTTAGTAAAGTTTATGGCAATTCAGATCCTGTATTAGCTTATACTTCTAGCGAGGCTTTAATAACAGGTAATAATTTTAGTGGAACCATTGTAAGAGCAGCAGGTGAGAATGTAGGCAGTTATAACATTACGCAAGGAACATTAACTGCAGGTGGTAATTATCAGATCAACTATACCGGCGCAAGTTTAACTATAACCAAAGCCATATTAACAGTAACAGCAAACAATGCACAAATGTGCCAGGGTACTGGGCTTCCTGTGTTTACAACTAGCTACAGTGGTTTCAAGTATAATGATAATGAAAGTAGCTTAAATACTCAAGCTAAAGTAAACACTACAGCGATCAGTAGTTCACCAGTAGGGAATTATTTACTTGTTCCAGCTGAAACTGCATCAGGTAACTACAGTTTTAACTATGTCAATGGTACATTGAGCATCAATGCATTACCGGTTGTGGTTATAACAAGTAGCAGAGGTAATAGCATCAGCAAAGGTGAAAGCCTACAGCTTATTGCCACTGGCGGTGCCAGTTACATTTGGTCGTCAACAAAAGGAGCGACATCAGGTCCGAATAATGCGATACTGACTATTCGCCCTGAGCAAACAGCCACCTATAGCGTAACGGCAAGTAATGCCAACGGTTGTGGCCAAAGCACAAGTATAACCATCGAGGTAAGGGATGATTTTGAAATGGTGAAGGCTAATAATATTCTTACGCCAAATAATGATGGCTACAATGATGTATGGATGGTCGACAACATAGATATGTATGCAAATAATGAAGTAAAAATATTTGATAAGACGGGACGACTTTTATATAGTAAAAAAGGCTATGATAATACCTGGGACGGGACGGTAAATGGAGGACCGCTAATCGAGAATACCTACTACTACGTCATTGATTTCGGGACCGCCAAACCTAAACAAAAAGGATACATCACATTAATCAGACAACAATAAGATGAAATTATATAAACAACTATTAGGAGTTATTGCAGTTTGTGCTTTGTTTGTAAATTTAGGTTACGCACAGCTAAATCCACTTTCTGCACAGTATTATACCAATCAATATCTGGCCAATCCTGCTTTTGCTGGCGCAGAGCAAGGCTTAAAACTAAATGGTGTTTACCGCAAGCTTTGGAACAATGTACCGGGATCACCATTAACACAAAACCTAACTACCGATTATGGCTTTAACAAAGTGGGTATCGGTTTAACGTTGAATAATGAAAGTGCCGGTCTGCAAAGGCAAACCAGAATTGTGGGGACTTACGCCTATCACCTGAAACTAAACGAGTCGAATGATCAGTTGCATTTTGGAGTGTCAATAGGCTTGATGAGCCAGCGCCTGGAGAATGCCGATATCTATGGGAATGCTAGTGATCCAATGGTCAGGCAGTATAACGACCGTAAGACTTACCTTGATGGTGATTTAGGAATTGCATATACTTCAGGAAAACTGAGCCTTCAGGCAGCAGTCCCTAACCTAAAAAGTGTCTTAAAAAAGGATGCAATCAAACTGGCGGACGTAGCAACTTTTTACGCCGCTGCAAGTTATATGATAAAAATCAGTGAAGGAGCCGATGGTATGAGTATGGAGCCTTTGGTAGCTTACCGTGGAGTAAAAGTTTTTGATAACATCTGGGATGCGGGGGCGCAGCTTGATATTGCCAATAAGCAGGTGTTTTTACTCGGTATGTATCACAGTACTGAAAATGCCACCTTCGGTTTGGGTATGAACTTCAAAAAGAAATACCTGGTCAGCGGAAATTATACCACACAGACATCGGCATTAAGTAACTATACCAATGGAAATTTTGAATTGAACCTGAGGCTGAAAATATGAAAATATAATGCACCTATAAGTTTAAACTGAATAATTTCATACTTTTACAATAGTAAATCAGAGTCAATTTATTGTGCAGGAAAACAAGCATGAAGCCAAGTCACTATCCGAACTCTACCAGCATTTAGGGTTTCCGGTAGACCTGATCCATACCTTGGAGGGCTTCACTATTCACAACCTGAAAGACACCCGTTTTGAACTGCCCTACAACTCGCCCTCATTCCGCCCGGATTATTTCTCTTTCCTATTTGTAAAAGATGGTAGTGGCAGATATACCATTGACGGTGTCGGCTTTAATGTTGAGCCTCATTCCATTTATTTTACCAATCCTAGCAATTACAGAACTTTTAGCTGGACAAAGGTTGAGGATATTTACCTGATCACTTTCGATGAAACTTTCTTAAAGAAATTTGTCAGTACTGAAGTCTTTGAAGAGTTTCCGTTCCTCCTCACGGAAACGATTAGCCCAAAGGTGCTAAACATTGATTTCTTTGAAGTGGTAGATAAACTGTTTCAGGACATCCATCATGAGTTTTTAAAACAGTCTACTGATCAGCATAAAATAACAGGCCATTTGCTAGCAGTTTTGCTTTACCGTATAAAGGAGTACTTCTGGAAAGATTATAACCCTATTTATGAAGGGAACAGAAGTTCGCAGATCGTAAAGTTATTTAAGCAGATGCTTGAAAAACATTATCGTGATCTAAGTGCGGGAAAGGTAGAGACCATTTTCAGGGTACAGGATTATGCCGACGCCCAGCACCTCAATCCTAATTATCTGAGCAATGTTATCAAAAGTAAAACAGGTAAACCTATCGCCACCTGGATAGCGGATAAAACTATTGCCGAAGCGAAATCATTGTTGCAGACCGCGGGAGCTTCCATTAAAGAGATCACCTATAAGCTTGGGTTTTCAGAAGTTGCGCATTTCAGTAATTACTTTAAGAAAAATACAGGAACCTCTCCAGCCCTGTATAGAAAAGAACATCTTCAATCATAAATAATTCCTTTTAAACCATTCTGTAAAATTTGCAACTAATACTGTAATGCTCGCAAAAGTTACCCCGTTTCCTGCTTTTATCTTTGTAGTATCAAATTTAAAAGATAGAAAACATGAAAGATTTATCAGAAAAAGTAATCCTAATAACAGGATCATCCAAAGGAATAGGTGCTGCTATTGCATTAAAATTGGCAGAAGAAGGCGCTAAAGTAATCGTTAACTACGCAGGTGGTAAAACAGAAGCAGAAAGCGTTGTTGCAAACATCAGAGAAAAAGGCGGCGATGCCATTTCTGTTCAGGCAGACGTTAGTAAACCGGATCAGGTAGAAGCCCTATTCGATCAGGCTATTGCTCAATACGGCAAAATAGACGTACTGGTAAACAATGCTGGTATCATGATTACCAAATTCATCAAAGACACCACCGATGAAGATTTCACCCGCCAGTTCGACATCAACGTAAGAGGTGTTTTCAATACCTTACGCGAAGCTTCATCGAAACTTGCCGATAATGGAAGCATTATCAATTTTTCTACCACCGTTAACAGATTGATGCTGCCTACTTATGGTACTTATGTGGCCACCAAAGCAGCCGTTGAGCAATTGACCCGTGTCTTTTCCAAAGAAATCGGTAGAGGTATTAATGTAAACTCTGTATCTCCTGGTCCAACCAACACGGAGCTATTCGTTAAAGGCAAACCACAAGAAATAATAGACAGACTAGCGTCGATGAATCCGTTCGGAAGAATTGGTGAACCTAATGATATTGCGGAGGTGATTGTATTCCTTGCCAGTGATGCGGCAAAATGGATTAATGCACAGAACATTGGCGTTAACGGCGGAATGGCCTAACCTCTAATCAAATGGCATCAGAAGTATCCACAAATTTAAAACAGTAAAAAACAATATTTAAAATGAACACATTACAAAATAAAACAGCCTTAATTACAGGCTCAGCAAGGGGCTTAGGAAAAGCCATCGCAGAAAGATACGCTGCTCTGGGAGCCAATATAGTGATCAACTATTCAAAAGATAAAGCTTCTGCTGATGAGGTAGTATCTAATATTATGGCAATGGGCGTAAAGGTTATTGCCGTACAAGCAGATGTAAGCAAGGTTTCGGAGATAGAGCGATTGTTTGATGAAACCAAAAAAGCATTTGGAAAAATAGATATTGTAGTTGCCAATGCAGGTATCGAAATGGTGGAAACACCGGTTAGTGAATTTACAGAAGAACAATTCGACCGTTTGTTTTCCATCAATACCAAAGGAGCCTATTTTACAATGCAACAGGCAGCCAAAAATGTGGAAGATAACGGACGCATCATCTACATTGCTTCTAGTACTACAGCTTTTCCCGTTGCGGGGATGGCAGTTTATGGCGGTAGTAAAACCACACCACGCTACCTGGTCGATGTACTTTCCAAAGAGATCGGCCATCGCGGGGTAACTGTTAATACGATCATTCCTTTCGCAGTAGACCATTCGGGCATTTTTGCCGAAGAAGGAAGTTATCCGGAGTTGAGAAAATCATTGCTGGATAGCTGCCCGATGGGAAGATTGGCAGAGGTAGAAGATGTAGCGAATGTTGCAGAGTTTTTTGCAAGCGATATGTCTTCTTTCGTGAATGGACAACACTTATTGGTAAACGGCGGAGCTACACAATAAAACACATATGCTAAAAATACGGATAATATATATCCTCCTATCGGTTTGCGGCTTGTCTGCATGTGGGCAGATCAACAAGCGCCACGAACATAAAACATTAACGGAAATGGATAAAAATAAGATCAGTAACCTTTTGGTAAAACAGGCCTTCCTTGCCTGGCAGGAAGGAAATTCAGAAAAATGGCTTTCTTTTTTTACCAACGATGCCCAATTACTTGATGACGGAAGTCCTCGCAACTTTAAAAAATTCTCGACCGAAGCTATCGGTACGGAACGGTTTACCAGTATTGATAAAGTGGAAGACAATGGACTATCAATTTATGGAAAATTCCATAGTGATACCTGGGGCGACTTTAAAACCTTTTTCAAGTTTCATCTTAATCAAGCTGGCAAGATCTACCAACTCGAAATAGGTCAGGCAGACTACTAAGTATAATTTAAAATTTATCAAAAATGGACACAATTATTACCTTGTATCTTTTATATCGTACTTACTAAGAATATCCATAATTAAGGGTTGAATATGCGTAATCATCCTTTCATAGCCTAAATCGTTTGGGTGTACGCCATCTACCGTACCCTCATGATCATTCCCCATCATTTTTTCGGAAGTAATAAAATACAAGTCCTTTAGCCCCTTGTCTAGTAGCGCCAGTACTTCTTGCTGGATATTGATATTTTGGTTCTTCACGGTCTCGCCCACTACTTTATCCCAATAACCAGATTCTCTAACTATACTTTGCATTACAATAATTGGTGCCTTTGGATGTTTGCGTCTAATGGTATTTACTAAATAAGCGGTACGCTCTTTAATCAGCGTGGGATTGGTGTTGGGTACACAATCTAAGATATAAGCATCGGCATCGATAGCAGCTACCATGTCTGCCACCTCTGGCTCCATCTTGGCGCTACCACTTAAGCCCAAATTAATAAAGTTAAGCCCCGTTAATCTAGATAACCTGGCCGGATAAGCCATACCTGGCCTACTCGCTCCAGTACCCTGTACAATACTAGACCCATAAATCAATATCCTTTTGGCAAATGGATCCGCAGCAGCGGTAATCTTTGCCTTTTTCTCTATACCAATCTGTACATCTTCTACCTTGTCATATAATGGCAAATACAATAGACACTCTTTTTCTGAGTTATCCATCCTACTGATAACAATTTCGTCATTACAAACACCACTTACTCTACCTATACCTGCAAACTGCCATTTTCCGTCTTTTTTTATGTAAAGGTCAACTCCTTTATGTGCTGTTGGCGACATATTTGCCAAGGCTCTGCTCTTTGAAACACACCATTTGGCCCCTATAACTGTGCTATTAGTTTTAAATGAAATAGCTAACCCTGCCGAGTTGGTTAACAATTGCGCTACTCGTGGTGGTAAACCTTTGTATTTGTTACTATCTATACGATCGTAAATAGTGGGTGTTTCTTCACTTTTACCGATCAACGTAAGCATTTTGGCACTCGTAAAATTCAATTGATCAGTTTTTTGCGCCCGGACGATCAATGTAGTCGCACTTAAAAACGCAATCAATAATATGCTTTTAACAATTCGCTTCATTTTATTTCGCTTTTTTTAGAATAAGGAGCATTGGATAATGATCAGATAATGTATCCGTTAAATCGTCTTTCACTATCGTAGCATCAACAGCATCAGCCTTTAAAGCCTCATTAAGATAAATATAATCGATACGCGTGTAGTTCTTATGCTGCCTCAATTGGGTTGGCGCACTTTTGTCGTATACGGTATTAAATAACCGCCATGAGTCAACTAAGCCAGCATCTAATAATTTTTGAATTGCAGTATAATCTATCGCACCGTTATTAGTTGTTTTAATATCAGGATGATTTCTTTCGGAATTTAGCACGAGGTTCATTTTGTCTACATTATCATAATCGCTTTTATCCAATGGAGACATATTGTTAAAATCGCCCATTAAAAGAATTTTTTCGCTTTTTGGAATGCGGTTGATATATTTTAACAACGTATCAACTTCAACAATTCTTTTTTGATAATCTTTAGGATGAAGGTGAGTTACAAAAAAATGATAACCCGCTATTTTACCATACAAAAAGCCATGCTGCATGCCTTCTGTTACTTTAACTACATTAGTGATGGGATATTTTGACATCAATGCAATAGGAAAACCAGCTCTTTTTTGTAAAACGGTGTATTTATATCCCGCTCCTTTTGCCAAATCAACTAATTTCTCTTTCGACATGCTATTCAGTTCTTGAAAAGCCACTACATCTGGACTTTTCTCGGCTACCCATTTCTGGAATGCTTTAATGTAGATGCTGTCTTTTCTAAACCCTTCGTATACATTATAAGAAAGTACTTTAAAAAGATTAGCGTCTTTTTGAGCGGAAAAAAGCAATTTTGTTTTCTTGTAGCTATCTAAATTTGTGGCGCTTTTTTGTGCTAAAACAGCAAAAGGAATAAGCAAGAACCCAAAATGGAAAATACATTTAATCTTTAAATTCATGTTTTATTTTTTTAAGATGAGTACCATCGGATAATGATCAGACATGTAATCGGTATACACGTCCTTTACGAGATAAGAATCTTTATAATGATTTAATATGGCCTTATTCATAAAAATGTAATCTATCCGGGTGAAGTTATTGTGCGTTCTCAACTTTGTAGGCGCACTTTTCTCATAATTTGAACGAAATATTTTCCAGGTGTCATAAAACCCCTCATCCATGATATTTTGGATGGTGGTATAATCGATCTGTCCGTTATTTAAGATTTTAGTCCCCGGATTACTCAATTCAGAAGCCCTTATCAAATCCATTTTAGCAGTAGTATTGTAAAAGGAAGCATCTTGTGGCGACATGTTATTAAAATCACCCATCATTAAGATCTTTTCCGTTTTTGGGATTACCTGAGTGCGAGCTAAGATGATTTCCATTTCTGCCTTCCTAATATCGTAGGTTAAGGGGCTTAAATGGATCACAAAGAAATTATAATCCAGCACCTTTGCCTGGATCAAATGAAGATTAGAAGGCACAGTTTTGATTTCCGTAATTGGATATTTAGAAACCAAGGCAACAGGAAGCCCAGCTTCATGCCACATTAGGGTATAATTATAGCCCATTTCTACGGCAAAATTTTGTAATCCTGCTTTGGTAAATCCCTTCATTTCTTGCAAAGCAATTACATCCGGTTTCATGGTGTCAATCCATTTCTTGAAACCTTGTTTCTTTACCGCATCGCCACTAAATCCCTCGTATACATTATACGATAGCACTTTAAATGTTCCCTGTTCAATTGCAGTTTCCCGATTTTTCTTTTTACAGGCAACCAAAGTACAACATAAAAGCAAGGCAAAACCAATAAATTTAAGCCTTATTGTTGCCACCATACTTTTGTTCTTAAATTATCTCCACCAATGCGAGCAGCGGCAGCTTCATAGTTTGCTTTATTGGTAGCTTTAGTAATTAATGGGTATTCGAACCGGGTTGGTAAAATACCATTGTTTTTTGCCGCTGGTCCGACAGGTAATACCGGATATCCGGTTCTTCTGTAATCGTACCACGATTCGAAACCACAAAAGAACATAGCAATATATTTTTGGCTCATGATGCGTTCTAAGGTTGCGGTAGTTCCAGTAAATCTAACAGTTGGTCTAGCCAAATATGTAGCCCCTGGAGTAGTAGATCCACTAGGATCCCAGGTACAGTTCCATTGTCTCCAGGAAGCCTCAACACCTTTATTAAAATACGTTTGAGCATTAGCCGAAATCCATCCATTTAATGCAGCCTCGGCCAACAAAAAGTTAACTTCAGCCCATGTCAAAATTGGAAATGGATAATCATCTGCCTTAAGCGTGGTTGCTAAAGTAGAAGTTTTGAGTCCTGTATTATCGGCAAAAGCCTGCGTTTCTTGCTCGGTATAACCGCTTGGAATACCAACGTATGCTCCTGGAGTATTTTTAGTTGCATACCTAAATCTTCTGCCATCAACAGTGGTATTCATTAAATCCATCAACGACTTACCCATCCTTCTGCTTCCGCTAAATTCTGAAGCAGACATTTCAAAAAATAGGTTGATAAATGGCTTTATGCCATCGTATCTCATCATTGCCTCGTCTGCGTTACTGGTAAATAATGGGAACTTTACAGGATCGGCGACCATCTCGGCTATTTCTGTTGGTACATTCATCTCGGTTCTTTTAGACACACGCATCAATAAACGGAGACGCATAGAATTGGCAAATTTTTTCCATTTCACAGGGTCACTCCCATAGATTAGATCTGAACTATCAAAGGGTTTATTTTCTGTAAATAAAGTATTTGCTCTTTTCAAGTCGGCCAATAAACTGGTATAGATGGATTGTTGAGTATCATACTTAGGATAATACACCTCCTCCCGACCTTTAAAGGCATCAGTATATGGAATATCACCAAACATATCGGTAAGATTTGATACAAACCAAGCTTTCATCACCAAGGCAGCGCCCATGTTGTTTACATCATTCAGTTTCTCGGCAATTTTGTACATTTCATTCATGTCATTTGCTTTAACATAAAGCGTAGACCAAATCGCATCGAACTCATTTTCCTTGAATTCGTAACGGGCAAAATCATTCAAAGCGCCAGTTTCTACAGTATATTGCATTAACTCATTGCTTAAGCGATGCGCACGTTTCGTGATGAGCCACATGCCATCAAATTGAGCTGGAGCCAATAAGCTACCAGGTGCAACAGAAGTTACTTTAACCGGATCTGTATTGAGTTTTTCAAAATCTTTGGTGCAGGAAGTGACAAGCCCAATAACAATGAAAAAAGAGAACAATTGAAAGTGTTGTAATAAACTTTTCATATCAAATATTTTTAAAATGATGCTTTAATAGTGGCTCCAAAACTTCTGGTCGATGGAAATTGTCCGGTTTCAAAACCTGGTTCTATACGATTTCTATTTAAGGTTGCAATCTCTGGGTCGTACAAGGGGAAGCTGGTAAATAGCAACAGATCACGCCCGTACACACTTAATGACGCTGATTGTGCCCCGATATTTTTTAGCAGTTTAGCGGTAAATCTATATTCTAAGGACACCTCACGCAGTTTAATATATGAAGCATCAAAAATGTTCGCTTCCGCATTGTCTCTTAAATATTTCTGGTTATAGTAATCAGCAGCAGTGGCTACAATATCGTTTTTACGATAAGTACCATCTGTATTCTGCACTACGCCTTCACCTACTATCCCAGCATATCTGCCTTCGAGTGTAGATCTTAACTTTCCTGCACCTGCCAAAACAGAGTTTGAAAACGAATAGATATCCCCACCTTTCTGGCCATCAAACAAGAACGAGAAGCTAAATCTATTATAAGTAAACTGATTTTGAATTCCGGCCTTGTAATCTGGTACTGCAGAGCCTAAAATCTTGAAATTTTCAGTATCAATAAGCGGAAGTCCATTGTCATCGTGAACAATCTGACCATCCGGAGAACGCACATATCCAGAACCGTAAATATCCCCTATTGATCCCCCAACAATTGCTTTGATATACCCCCTTGGACCAGTAGCCATAATGATTTCTTCAACATTAGGCGCCAATTCTTTTACCAGACTTCTATTACTAGAATAGGTTAAAGTTGTTTTCCATTGCAACTTACTTTTTTTACCTAGCAGGTTTCCGGTAACTGCAAGTTCATAACCGCTATTGTTGATTAAACCCGCATTAAAGGTTCTACCTGTAAATCCTGTAGCTGGATCATTGGGAACAATTAAAATCTGTTTTGAACTATTCGAATTGTAATAGGTTAAGTCAAAACCAAGTCTGCTGCCAAAAAATCTGATATCTGCTCCTATTTCTCTATTGGTAATAATTTCCGGCTTCAGATTATCACCACCAGGCAAAGTAGCTGGGTTAGTATAACTTCCGCCAAATTCCGAAGGATTTAAATAATAACCCGTTCGATAAGGATCTGTATCATTTCCTACTTGTGCAATCGAACCCCTAATCTTGAAATAGGATAAAGGTTTAACTGCCGAAAGGTTAAGCATCTCTGTTAATATTGTACTTCCAGAAGCCGAATAATAGAAGTAAGAGTTATTACCCGCAGGTAAAGTACTTGACCAGTCATTTCTTCCTGTTAAATCAAGGAACAAATACGTCTTATAATTAAACTGTGTCAAGCCATAAATACTTTGCACCTCCTTATTAAGCGGTCTCGGCACTAGTAATGTTCTATCTTGGGCATTTCCTAAACTATAAATTCCCGGAGCACTCAAACGTTCGGCAGTTACGGTATTGTTCTTTAATTTATTTTTGGTGATACTTGCACCTGCAGCGAAAGCAAGTCCAATATTTTTAGACAATTTTTCATCGTACTTATATAACAAATCATAATTCTGCTCCTGCGTATTTACGTCTTGTTCCTGGTAACGTCCTGTAGCATAACGGATACTACTATACGGTCTGCGGTTAGTTCTAAGTGATGTACCTTGATCTATTCCACCTCTTAACATTAAACTCATTTTTTTGCTAAAAGTATAGGTGGCGGTAAGGTTACCAAAAATACGATCCTGGTCTAAAGTGTTCAGATTTTCATATAAAATGAAATAAGGGTTATCGACTACTGAGTTTAACTTGTTGTTTTGATCTATGTCTTTGACATCCCAATAGTCCTTATGCCAACTAAAAGGAATATTGGCCGAACCATACATCAATCCGTACATAAACGAGTTGGTATTATAACCAGATAAGGGTAGGTTGTCACTTTCTTTATGGTAATAATTTACCCTTGTTGTTAATTGAAGATTGTTCAGTTTACTATTACTCGAAAAAGAAAGCCTATTGAATGAATATCCTGTGTTTGGCAAAATATATTTATTGCGCGTATCATTATATGAAAGTCGAATAGAATTTTTGCTATCTCCCCCACTTAATGAAAGGTTGTTATTATAGGTTACGCCTCTAACAAATGCATCCTTTACATAGTTTTTATCAGCAACCCAGGGTGTTCTTGTGGTACCTGTGGTTTTGGTTACCGGATCGTATTGATAGTAAGATTGACCTGCAAAAGCTGGACCGAAGGAACGTGTAGAGTTGGTGCTGGGTCCATCAGGACTTGCTCCATAAGAAAAATAAGTATTAATGGCATTACCAGCTCCGTATTCATATTGAAAATCGGGATAATGTAGCACATCGTCGAGGGTTACGCCACTGTTAAAGGCGACGGAAAGTTTTTCCTTTTGGTCGGTGTTGCTTTTAGTAGTAATCAAGATTGCACCCGAAGCTGCTCTGGAACCGTATAAAGCGGCTGCAGATGGCCCTCTTAATATCGTCACGTCTTTGATATCTTCTGGATTAATCTCACTTAAGGCATTACCATAATCAACTGGTGTTTCGGTATTTCCCGTAGCGCCATAACTTAGTCCGTTGTTACCTACCATGCCACTAATAACAGGGACACCATCAATCACCACAAGAGGTTCCCCTTTATCTAAGTCTAAAGAGTTCTGCCCGCGTAAAGTTATCCTTACCGTTCCACCTGGACCGGCACCTGCTTTCGAAATATTTAATCCTGGAACTTTTCCAGACAAAGCATTTACCCAATTGTTTGGTGCAGTTTTAGAAATCTCTTCACCATCCACTTTAGTAACAGCATAGCCTAAGCTTTTCTCTTCCCGTTTAATACCTAAGGCGGTAATTACGACATTGTTCAGCTCCGTTGTTTCCTGTTCTAATACAATTGAAATTGACGAACTCCCCGCTTTTACATTTTGTATTCTTTTAGTTTGATAAGAGATAAAGCTTACTTCCAGGGTATAACTATCTGCTAAAACCGGTACTTTAAAAACACCTTGCGAATTGGTTACCACACTCCTTTTTAACTCTACCACAGTAACATTTGCACCAGGAAGTGGTTTTCCCTGCTCATCTATTATTTTTCCAATAATAAATTGAGCTCCTTTTTGATTGACATTACTTTCTTCTTTAGTTACAATGACAATTTTCTTTGCCTGGAAAATATATCTAAGCGAAGTTTTTTTCAATAGCTGATCCAAGACTTCTGCTACTGAGGTTGTGGTTACGTTAATATTTAACTTGTCATACCCCTCTACCAGCTTTTCATTAAAAACGACTGGTATACCCGATTTTTTTTGAATAGCTGACAATGCTGTTCTTAAATTTTGGTTCTGCAGATTAAGTGTAATTTTTACATCTGATGGTGTTTGAGCCTTTACATGTCCTACCAGTAGAAAGGAACTACATGCCATCAATAGCAATAATAAATGTTTCATATTGGGTTTGGTTCGTTAAGTACTTATCAAATTGTATTGATATATACATTTGTTTAATTAGAAGTATATCCTACAATAAGTTGAATGGTAGTAGACAAAAAAACAAACAAAACATAACCACCTAATTATCAGTCAAATATTCTGTATCAGAAAATGAAATTTCTTTATTTTTGATTGAAAAGGATGGCGTTTCCTTTAAATTGATAAGTCAGATGATTAGCACTGCTTAGCACTAATAATATATCTTCTAATCGATCCGTACGGGCAAAGCTAGCAGTAAGGCGGTATTCTTTTAGGCTATCTTGTTCAAAATGTATCTTCACTTTAAATTTACGTGCCAATACAGTACACACATCTAAAAAAAGATCGTTATTGAAACTTAGGTTACCTTTTTGCCAGGCAATTACATTATCGGCATCAATAGCTTGCTTTTGCATAACGCCAGTGCTAGCCTGTACACTTACTTGTTCATTGGGTAAAAGTATAACACTGTTTGTTTTACCATTATTTTGAGGATCGTTATCACTTACGCTTACCTTACCTCTAGTTACTGCAACCTGGATATTACTTAAGTAACTATAGGCTCTCACATTAAAGGCTGTACCCAAGACTTGGGTGCTTAGCTTTTTAGAAGTCACAATAAAGGGCTTTTTTTCGTCATGGCTTACATCGAAATAAGCCTCTCCTTCTATTAAGAACACCTCACGCTGGCTTCTATTAAATTCCTTAGGATATTTAAATCTGCTGTTAGCGTTTAACCATACTTTAGAACCATCGGCCAAGGTTAATTTTAGTTGTTGCCCATCTGGCACTTGCTTTTCTAAATATACTACAGGATCAACGATATTGTAAATTTCTGTTCTGTAATAAAAAAAAGAGAAAAGTAAAACCGCAAGCATAGCCGCTACTTTTAAAATAATGCTCCAGCTTTTTTGTTTAACCGCTAGTTGTCGGTCAATTCGCTGTTTCATTATCATTCCACTGGCCTGCTCTTCATCTTTTGTCCATTCCCAGTTTCCAGCTTCAGATTGGGCATCAAACCACTGCTCAAGAATTTTTCTTTCTTCAGCGGTACACTTGTTATTACGATAACGTTCTAAAAGTTCGTTGACACCTTTTATCTCCATGGCATGATAATATCTAGAAAAATAGGCTTTGGTAGTAGATATTTCAAAATATTTTTACAACTACCTATAAATCAAAACAATAAAATAAATCCACCAGCTCACTTACCATATAAAAATGACAACTATGAATTTAATAGATGAAAAAGAATAAAGAAAGTGATTTGGAAAGTAGAATCATTATATAACACCAGCTTAAAGTGCTTCAATGCATTACTGATTTGCTTTTTAACCGTTTTATCAGAAATATTCAACTTTTCGGAGATCTCTTTATAGCTAAGATTTTCCTTCCTACTCAATACAAAAACCTCTTTCATTTTTGCAGGCAGCTTTTCAATTTCTACATCAATAATGGCATTTAGTTCTCTTGCAGCAAATTCTTCGTTAACTACATCTTGCCTTTCTACCAGGTAACTGGCCAAGTTCTCGGCATGTTTACTTTTATTTAGGTGATCTTGTATAAAGTTAATTCCTTTAAAGCGTGCCGCTGTAAACAAATAACCAGAAAGTGTGCCTTTAGTATTTATTTCTTTTCTACGTAACCAAAGCGACACAAATATTTCTTGTACAATATCCTGTGCAGCATCTTTATCTCGAATGGCTTTTACAACATAAAGAAATAATTGATTCCAATAGAGATTGTAAATCTGATCAAAAGCTGCCCTATCTCCTTCGCATAGTAAATGAAAGAGACGCTCGTCTTCTACAACACAGTTAATTTTGCTGGACATGGTTTATTTGGCAAAACTAATCTAGTAAAATTAAATTAAGGTTTACTTAGTATTATCAAAAACAAACCTTTGTTCCATTACGTAGATTATTTGTTTGTAAGTATTTGATTAGTGCTTCTGGATGATCGGTTTGAACACCCTGAACTCCTTTATCCATAGCAGCTTTCCATTTCACAGCATCTTCATCCGGCATTTGCACATCTAAAAAGACGGACAATCCATTTTCCCTCATAGCGTCAAAAAGCGCTTCATTGGGAATATTGTCAGTCGCCTCCAAAGGCATTTTATAGAGAAAGAAAGTCAATTCTTCTTTCGTCTTTATGCTTTTTGGCAAACCAGACATTAACGGCATGTTTGGGGCCAAGGTTCTCCATGACTTATACTGCTCAGCTTTATTAATATAAACAAGCACTTGCTTTTCCATGCCTGCAGACTTAATCTCTTTGTATGCCTGAGCTACATCAGCGTCCTTAAAATCCAGATAAATATTAATCCGGTTCTTACAGGCTTTTAAAGCTTCTTTAAAACTTGGCAACCTATATAGCTGCCCATCCTTAGCATTTAAAACAAGTTTCTCAACTTGATCCAGGTTCAAATCCCCTATTCTGCCCTTGCCATTGGTCGTATGATCTACAGTTTCATTGTGAATTAAAACCAAATGGCCATCACGAGTTGTACGAAGGTCTATCTCCACATAATCAGCACCAAGGTTAATGGCTTCTTCAATTGCGGCTATGCTATTTTCAGGTTTTATCAGATGGCTTCCACGATGGGCAATCACTATAAAGCCATTTTTACATTTGGGCAGCGGCACAATTGTCCGCTGCCCAAATGTGATAAAAACAAAACAGCTAAATAAAAATGTAAGTAAGCTTGTTTTACAATTCATCATTTAAATCATTATTACTTTGAAGCTGGGTTCATATCGGTAAATTCTGCAGCTTTGTCTTTGCTTGATTTTTTTAGAGAGAATGCATCAAATAGTTCTCCTGAGGTTTTGTAAGCTTCAAACTTTAGCTTTCCGCCCTCAACATGAATAACCTGGAACAGTTGTGTATTTTCAAGGGAAACATTCATCCATTTGGCACCGTCCACTTTATACATTTTAGGGCCGGCAACAGAAACCAAATAAACTGGTCCGCTAGCTTCTCTGCCCGACAACCCGCGCGGCAGGTTTTGTCCGCGACTATAAGTATGATCATGTCCCTGCAAAACAAGGTCTATGTGATACTTATCAAATAGCGGTTTAAACCGCTCTCTGAATTCTTTATTGTCCCTACTCTTGGCTGTAGAAAAGATAGGATGGTGAAAAGTGATGACTGTCCATAATTTCTTGTTTTCCTTTAAAACCTTTTCCAACCATTCATATTGAATCTTTGCAGAAGCCTCATCCAGGATAATCATTTGAGAATCCAGGGAAATTACCTTCATATTCTGATAATCGATGTAGTAAACCGACTCTTCTAAGCCTTTCGGACCGTTACCAGGCAAGGTGTATTGTACCCCCCAGTGTGGATCCAGAATCAGCTTTCTGTTATCATCCCTTACATATTCATGGTTACCCGGCGAAGGTAGGCTAGGGATCATGCCATTAATAAAACCACCTCCATAATGCCACTCTCCCCATTCCTGATCATTGTTTGAACGGTTAATCAAATCACCGGTATGAATGATAAATCGGGCATCAGGCTGATGTGCAAATGCTTTACGGATTACGCGAGACCATTTTGAACGGATATCATTCTGAGCGTCGCCCAGATAAATAAAAGAAAAAGGTTTATTGGTAACGGATGCCGTTGTAAATTGAAACCATTCGCTCCAATAGTTTCCCGCTCCTACGCGGTAAGCATATACAGTTCCTGGCTTCAGGTTAGCAAAAGTAACCTGGTGATATTTTGCAATAGCGTAATTATTTCCGCCAGACAAAACACGAGACCCGGCATCATAGGTAGTGATGGATTCTTCCAGAGCTGGACTAGAATCCTCAGCTTTGATTTGTGCCTTAGAAGCGACAATTGTTGTATCTGTACGCCAGGTAACGGTCTGGCTCACTTCAGGATTCCCAGTCCAGGTTAAGATCACACGATCTGGGAAAGGTTTCGGATTAAAATCCTGCGCATTTATTTTGCTGAGGCCAGCCACAACAAGCAAGGCCATCAGCGCTATCGATCTTTTTAAGCTATTCATATTAAATTTCATGTGTGTTTAGTTTATTTCAGCGACCACATTAATGTAGTCTCCTTGTCCGCTCCGAAAGCAGACACTGCTTTTTGGTAGTTGAGTTTGTTTTTGGCGCTTTCAGAATCTGGAAAAACATAACGTTTCGGGATTCCACGACCAGCAGCAAGCGGCCCGGTTACGAAAGCAGGATAACCCGTACGACGCTGATCAAACCAACCTTCGGCACCTTTGAACAACATAGCCATCCATTTTTGGGTAATCAGTTGTTCAAGTGTACCATCATACTTCACAATCGACTGATCGTAGTAAGTTGTGGGCGCTGTCACAGCATAACTGCTCATCGACTCTTTGATCGCTTTGTAGTACATCGACTCTGCAGTTTCCCCAGAGACATTCAGCTTGCCTTTCTGCATCGCTTCGGCCAAAATAAAACATTGCTCAGTATACGTAACCAAACTGGCTTTCAACAATGGGTTTGAAGTAGCACCATTCTTTCTGAAAAAAGTAGAAGAAAAAACAGATACATGATCCTCACCTCCATTGTATGCGGCAGGTGCATCAATAGCATTAGGCACACCAACATATCTGTTAGGATCAACCGTTGAGCCTGTAGTACTTTTAACCGGCTCTACCCAAACACCTAATCTCGGGTCATTTCTTTGCACAAGTCTGTCAACCAACTCTTTACTTACTTTTGTTTTCTGGTAATCAAAGTCGATCATAGCCAAAGGGCCTCCAGGCCAGCTATATGCAGCGATGTTCCCAAGATAAGGGATCTCAGCATTATCAGCGCTGCTTTCAAAAATTGGAAAAGCCGTTTTATCACTGATAATTTCCTGCATTTCGGTAAATGCAGGGGCGTAATTTTTAGAAATACGCAACAACATCCTTAAACGCAAAGTATTGGCAAACTTACGCCATTGTAAGGCTTTACCCTTGAACATCACATCAGCTTTGGGATTGATTTCCGCGGATGACCCTTTCAAAAGGTCATTAGCTTCGCGAAGTTCTCTTAACAAATCTGGATAGATCACCTGTTGCTGATCGTACTCCGGATAAATCACATTGCTCTCTTTAGATTTTAGTGCCTGAGAATATGGAACATCTCCATACAAATCAGTTAAATAACTAAAATTAAAAGCCTTTATAATTTTACTGATCGCAACATACTGATTCTCGGAACGTTTCTGTGCAGTTTCCATGAAAGTCTTGTTTACCGACAAGCGTCCATAGATATCATCCCAATCCACAGGGCCCCAATCAAAAAGATCGTAACCGGTATTACGAACCAAAGTCAGGTAACGCGCTGCAGATGCAGGTCTTCTGCCCACAGCATTTTCCTGGTAGGCATAAGCAGTAGAAAGCACCACTTCAGACATTAAAAACTCCGTATTTGTCGTTTCCGGAGCATTTGGATTGGTATTGATTTTTTCAAAATCTTTAGTGCAGGCGCCCAATAGGGTCATGAACAGCACCAGAATGGTTTTATATTCGAATTTCATTTCTGCTATTGATTAAAAATTGCAACTTAATTTAAAGCCAAAAGAGCGTGTTCCTGGTAGCGTCCAGTGTCCAACTCCCATTTTAAAGCCTTCAGTAACACTCATCGTAGTTTCTGGATCATAACCCAATCCATTGGACGTCCAGGTATACAGGTTTCTACCGATCAGTGAAAGAGAAAGGTTACTAATTGGAAGCTTGCGCAATAGTTGTTTATCAAACACATAAGTTAAAGAGGCTTCTCTCAACTTCAGGAAAGATGCGGAATAGGTTAGGCGCTCATAATACTTGTTATATGTATTGTTGTAAAAATCTGAAGCAGCAATGATGACTTTATTTTCGCTGAAAGAACCATCACCATTGGCAATGTAACCCGGAATAATCATCCCGTCATTCCGACTTCTACCTTGCGAATCCACCCATGGTAAACCGCCAGTCGCTGCATCTCTACCCGCAATAGTATTGTCGGTTAAACCAGCATTGATCAAACTTTTAACTACATAAGAGTAAAAATTACCCCCCTTACGCCAGTCTAAGAGAAAATTAAGGGTAAAGCTTTTATAGCTGAAGGTATTGTTAAAACCCACCGTAAAATCAGGATTGTAGTTACCTACTTTGATGTATTCGGTATTGTTACGAATGTAATGCCCCGTTTTATCCAATAAAGCAGCACCTGCATTTGGCCCAGTTGGCACCTTCGTATAACTTGGTGTATAAAAATCTCCAATTTTGGTTCCCTCCTTAATGAGGTAACGAATGTTATCTCCATCGGCACTCCCCATAGAATACTCAGGCAAACCTTCCATCAAAGAAATTACTTTATTTTCATTCTTTGTGAAGTTCACATTCATTTCCCATTTCAAGGCTGCTTTTACAGGAACAGCAAAGAATCCGATTTCCCATCCACTATTCTGAATGTTACCAGCATTGATCAAGCGGTTTGAAGCACCCGAAGCAATGGTTGTTGGAATATTGATGATCTGATTCCTTTTGTTTGTTTTATACCAGGTTACATCCAACCCTAAACGACTGTCAAGAAAGCGCAGATCTCCACCAAACTCATACGAGGTAGCAATCTCTGGTTTTAAGAAATTATTTTTAAGGTTAAACTCAATAGTTGCCCTTTTCACATCACCCCAATCCTGGTTAAATGGAATGGTATTGTACAATTGGTAAGGATCGGTATCACTACCAACTTGTGCCCAATTGGCCCTGATTTTAGCAAAAGACAAGATATCGGACTTAACTTTAAACACATCGGTTAATACCGTACTTAGGGAAACTGAAGGATAGAAATAAGAATTATTTGCCGCAGGAAGTGTGCTAGACCAATCATTTCGACCAGTCACATCCAGGAATACCATATCTTTAAAGGAAGCATGTCCCATTCCATACAAACTATTGATCCGTTTGCGCGAGTTGTATTGAGAATTGATAATGGTTCCCGCCTGTGCATTGTTAATGTTATAAATACCTGGAATACTCAAACTTTCGGTACGTTGAGCAGTACTTCTGGCAGTTTGATTCATCTGGTTACCGCCAACCGATAAGCTAAATGACCAGTCTTCATTTAAGGTTTTCTTGTAACTCAACAGAAAATCCGTATTCTGCTCCTTAAAGAAACTATTATCTACGCCATAGCCACCAAATTTAAAACGTTTAGAGCTAAAAGGACGTTTGGTTTCATGTTGTTCGTTGTACATATCAAGGCCTGTACGCGCCATGAAACTCAGGTCATTGGTCAAGTCAATTACGGCCTGTATATTCCCGGTTATGCGGTTTCTATCGTAACCATTGGTATGCTCGTAGGCCACAAAATATGGGTTATCCGAATCATCCGGAGAGAATTGTTCTATATTTTCCCGGCCTGGTTTCCAATAATTCATCAAATCTTTAATGCTCATATTAGAAGGCATCGAATAAAGCATTTGCGTTACGCTTTCCCGATAAGCCGATGGGCGGTTATCGCTCTTATTGTTTACATACCCCAGGTTAGTGCTGATTTTAACTTTAGGATGCAATACATAAGTGGCTGCCAGGTTTAAAGTATTTCTACTCAAATCAGTATTGGGCACAATCCCCTTATTCGCCAGATTGGTATAAGAAAGTCTGTAATTGCCATCTGCATTTTTACCTGTAATGGCAATGTTATTGGTGTAAGTTGAACCAGTCTCATAAAAATCTTTGGCATTGTTGGGATGTGATACCCAATCCGTAGGTACTGGTTTCCCATTGGCATCAAGTGGGCTATTCCATTGTAGGTGTTTGGTACCTATATCCAAGCGCGGCCCCCAGGCTGCGGTTGTAGAAACTGCCGGATCGTCGGTATATTCTCCCGCACCGAACTGATTCTGGAAATGAGGAAACATCCAGGCCTTATCATACATGGCATTGGAGCTGAAACTCACCCCTAAACCTTTTTTACTTGCCGCGCCACTTTTTGTGGTGATCAGCACAACACCGCTTCCTGCCCTACTACCGTATAAAGCTGCAGCACTGGCGCCTTTCAATATGGTAATACTCTCAATATCATCCGGACTAATGTCAGCAATCGGACTACCATAATCTACTGAAGAACGTCCTACCTCTGATGTTGCACGTAAGGAATGCGCTACTGGAACACCATCTACTACAAATAGTGGCTGATTGTCTGTCGCAATAGAAGATTGTCCACGAATTGTGATGAAGGCCGAAGAGCCCGGATCAGAACCAGCACTAACGACATTCACACCGGCTACTTTTCCAGCCAAGGAATTGATAACATTGACTTCTTTAACCGTGTTTACATCACTTCCTTTAACCGTTGCAATGGAATACCCCAAGGCCTTTTCAGAACGTTTAATACCCAATGCGGTAACTACCACCTCCGAAAGTGCAGTTTGATCGGGTACAAGACTCACGTTAATTACCGCCCGACCTCCTACTACAAGTTCCTGGGTTTGATATCCCATCATTCTAAAAAGAAGCACAGCGGATCCGTCCTTTACATTTAGGCTATACTCTCCATTTAAGCTCGTAACGGCTGTATTGCCCCCACTTTTTTCGATGATGCTAACCCCTGGTATAGGCAGCCCCTTCTCATCAGTTACCTTTCCTTTAACACGAATGGCTTTTTTAATAATAACCTGGTTATTCTGAACCTGGTAAGTGAGTTGCATGGGCGTTAATATGCGGTTTAGCAAACTGCTGACCAATTCGTTATCAGCGTTAATGGTTTCAACGCGCCTACTTAATACGGCGTCATTATTTGTGTAAACAAAAGAAAGACTGGTTTTCTTTTCGATGTTTTTAAGTAATTCGGTTAAGGTACCGTGTTTAAAGCTGAAACTGATCCTACTGTTTAGATCCTGCGCTTTTACAGGCGAAGCCTGCCCAGCAAAGAGCATTACAGAAAGAAAAAAATAGATCAGGGTAAAAAAACGCATTACTTTAAAAATTAATTGATTAGTCACTGCGGACTTTTTCATAACTTTGAATGTTTTAATCATTGATGGGTTAAAATAAAATTGAATTTTTTAGCCGTAAGCGTGCGCCAACATGCTTCGGCTTTTTTTGTATAGGTGTCTAATTACATTTACCTCCTTTTATATAAATTGTCTGTTTGTTAATCGTGTACTGGATATCTAAAGTCATTTGAATGGTTTTTAATACTTCATTTATGCTGACGTTATCAAATTTTGCGGTGAGTTTACAAGCCTTGAAAGAGCGGTCTGTCTTAATCTGAGCTGCATATCTGCGTTCTATTACTTCAAAGACCTCTTCCATCGGAGTTTGATCAAATACCATCTTCCCTTCAGTCCAACCAACGGCAAAATGAGCATCTTCTATATTTTCAAGATGTAGCGATCCTGATTTTAAATCACAAACACCTTTTTGATTGGGTATAAGATGAATGGCTTTCGACTGTACTCCTGCGGAATCCCGAGATACAGCAACCTTACCAGTAAGCACTGTTACTTCAGGACTGGATTTTTCCCATGCACGGATATTAAAGCTTGTCCCCAATACCCGAGTCTGGATGTTTAAGCTGTGTACAATAAAAGGATGTTTTGGATCACGCTTCACCTTAAAGAAAGCCTCTCCGTTTAGTTTAACCGTTCTAAAAGAAGCCTGTTTGATGTTATCAGGGAAGCTGATGCTACTTCCGGCATTTAGCCAAATCTCAGTACTATCTGGAAGCATGATATTGGTAATCTTTCCAGGGGCTGACACTTTCGTGATCCAAGCGGCTTGATGATTTGGTAAAAGCCTTTGCTCGCTTTTATTAAATAAGATAAACATGGCCATTGCAGCCACAACGGCCGCCGCTGCCGACCAAATTATAAATGTTTTATTTTTTGTAGGTCTTTCTGATTGCACTGAAGTCTGGATGTCAGCAAAACTTACCTTCCAGGATTCATTTTTCGGCGCCATAGCTGTACTTTCCCAAAGCCATATCGCCTGATCCAACTCCTGTTGGTGCTGAGGGTCTTTGCGAAGCCAGTTCTGCAAACGCTCCTCCAAATCTGCCAGCTCCTGCATCTTGCCCTGCTCTTTTGCAGATAAATAATCGAGTACTAGTTTCCAGGTTTCTTTGTCCATCGTTATGCTTTTATAACTACAAGACAAGATTCAGGCTGCGATTACGGGTCCAAAAACGTTAAGGTTCTATTAAGAAATCGTTAAGTGTAATTTATCTGAACTCGGTTTCATTTTTCAAGACCTTTTCCTGCAAAAACTGAAATCCTTTTACCAAGTGATCTTCTACTGTGCGAACAGAAATATCCAATAAGGCAGCAATTTCTTTATAACTGAAACCTTCAATTCTATACATATAGAAAATCAGACGCCTTCGTTCTGGCATTTGATCTATCAAATCATAAAGCATACGTGTTCTGTCCTTATACATATAGGTTTGAAAAGGATCTGCCCTGACATCTATGATTTCCTGAACTTCCTCTTCCTCCAGATGCTGAAAATTTAATCTGGAAGTTTTAAAGTAGTTGTTGGCTCCATTTTTTACAGCGCGAAACAGATAAGCTTTTTCATTGATGAGCAGGATCTTATTTTTCCATATAGCGATAAACACATCGTTTAAAATCAGCTGTGCGTCTTCTATATCCTTCACCAGGTATATCGCGTACTTTTTAAGCGTAGGATACATGCGACGGTAAAGATCCTCGAATGCTTTGTCATCGAGTGTACGTACATCATCTTCGTTAAAGCCGGCAGTGTTATTTTCGCCCATAAAATATGAAGCAAAATTAGACCTGCCAAATGACGGACATATTAACAAAATGTTAAATGAAGCGGTTATAAGAATATATACCAATGTTTATTTTTCTCTACTTTTATAAACCTAGAATTCGACTTAATCATGAAAAATCAAATGATTTCTAAAACAACATTGCAGGTATTTAGAGAAGGACTCACAAAATTCGTTACTTTTTCCGATGCGGAATGGGTCGAACTTACCCCTTATTTAAGGGCTTCAAGCATTAAAAAGAAAGATCACTTTGTAGTTCATGGTAAAGTTTGCAAGCATATAGGTTTTGTGATTAAGGGCTCTTTAAGATTTTACCACGTAAAGGATGGAACCGAGATCACAGGATATTTTTGTTTTGAGAATGAATTTGTAAGTTCTTATAAAAGTTACCTCAAACAAGAGCTAAGCCTCACCGGTATCCAAGCCATGGAGGATACGGAATTGATTTTGATTGCTTACGAAGATATGCAGCAACTATTGGCTCACCCTAAGCTCGCCTTTAAAATGGAACAGTTTGGCCGGTTAATAGCCGAATATTATATCTGTTGTTATGAAGATCGTATGGCGGCTTTCATTGTGCAAAGCCCCGAAGAGCGTTACTTAAGCATGATTGAAAATCAGGCCGGCATACTATTGCGTATTCCTCAACATTATGTAGCCAATTTCCTTGGCATTACCCCGGTTTCTCTTTCAAGAATTCGTAAAAGAACTTTAAGAGGAGTTGTAAATACCTAAAATGCTTATCTTTTGTTAACGTTTTGAACAACTATTGGCACATACCTTTGATATAGATCAAAACCAAAAACTATGCACACCATATTAGGAGCCGGCGGGCCATCAGCAAATGCGCTGACACGTGAATTGTTAAAACATAATGAAGAAATACGACTGGTTAGCAGGAGGCCGGTAAAGACTACCGGTACCCAGATGACCTGGAAAAAGGCAGATTTGTTGAATTATTCAGAAGTATTGGACGCTGTGAAAGGATCAACGGTCATCTATATGTGTGCTGGACTGGTTTATGATAAGGAGATCTGGAAGCAACAATGGCCGGTCATTATGCAGAACTTAATCAATGTGGCAAAAGAAACACAAGCCAGACTGCTATTTTTTGATAACGTATATATGTATGGTTTGGTCAACGGCCCAATGTTGGAGAGTACCCCTTATCATCCTGTGAGCGTAAAGGGTGAAGTCAGGGCGAAAATTGCCACTCAGCTGATGGAAGAAGTGAAGGCAGGCAATATCCAGGCTACAATTGCCAGAGCTGCTGATTTTTATGGTACGGATTCTATGAATAGCTTCCTGGACAGCATGGTGCTAGATAAATTTGCTAAACATCAAACTGCACAATGGATTGGCGACCCTAAGAAACTCCACAATTTCACTTATATCCCCGACACCGGAAAAGCAATGTATTTGTTGGGTCAGGATGAAGCCTCAGGAAATCAGATCTGGCACCTGCCAACTGCTGCACCAATAACAGGTCAGGAGATGATTGCATTGGCAGCGGATATTTTTGCTGCAAGGCCCAACTTTACTACGGTGAATAAATTGATGCTGCAAATGGTTGGCCTATTTAAAAAAGTCGTTGCAGGAACGGTGGAAATGTATTATCAATATGACCACGATTATCATTTAGACTCCTCAAAATTTGAAAAAGCGTTTAATTTTAAACCGAGTAGTTATAAAGAAGGTATTAAACAATGGTCCAATACTTTAATTTCTACTTAATCGCTTCATCCCAAGCCGCGCGAGCGAGTTCAGCAATAATCAGATCATTTACTTTCTCAGTCTCTTTAGACATGGATACAAAAACCGAAATAAGGATTCTTTTTCCATTCGGGAGCCTTACAATCCCAATGTCATTAGTAGCTGCAGTAAGCCCATCCCTATTTACACCCGAATATCCGGTTTTATGTGCAACAATAGTCCCAGAAGGCAACAATCCTTTGATTTTATTAGGACCCGACACTGTTTCTTCCATCGCCTTCATTAAAAAAGCACTGGTATTCTTTTTAAGTACCTGCCCATTCCAAAACTTCTCTAACAACAAGTTCGCTGCCTTTGGCGTTGTCCAGTTCGTGAACTGAACTTTATCATCCTTGTGCATCTCCTCTTCAGTTGCCGCAATTGCACAGTCTTTAATACCTAGTTTAACAATATACTTGTGTACTTTATTAGGACCTCCAACAAGTCGAAATAAGATGTCACAACCATTGTTATCGCTTTCTGATATCGTAATTCTAATAATTTCAGACAATGGCAAAGCTACATTCCCATTAGGATACTTCTCTCTTAATGGGCTCCAGGTATTGGGCAATAAGTCACTCTTTTTTACAAAAATCTTTTGATGGAGCGCCATTTTGCCTTTATCAACCTGATCCAGCACAGCAAGAGCAAGATGAAACTTATATACACTTTGCATTGGGTAGTGCTGATCTCCGTTAACAGAGATAGATCTACGGTCACCTAAGAAGAATACAGATACACCCACATCTGCTTTTTTACCCTTAATGATTTGCGCTAATTTTTCTTGAAGGCTACTAGTTTGCGCTGAAAGCTTTAATGACAACAAGCCAGTCAACATTAAAAGAATACAGGAAATTCTTTTCATAAAAATCTGAATATGTAAACTACTTAGTCTTATAGGTTTCGGCCAATTTCAATGCCTGATAAGCATTAACAATACCACCACTTACGCATAATTCCTTAAAAGTAACACGCTCCGTCTCCCCCTTCTCATTCTCCCGTCTCACTTTTTGCTCAGGCTTAACCACAGATTGCAGAATAATAGTTCTTACATCTTGAGCCTTCAGCTCGGGATAATAACTTAAAATTAAAGCTGCTAAGCCCGAAACTACAGGTGCCGCCATACTTGTTCCATCAAACTCTTCATATTTTGACTCAGGAACAGTTGACTTTATCATAAATCCAGGAGCAAACACATCTACAGTATGCTTACCATAATTAGAAAAAGAAGCCTTTAAACTTGCATCATTTTTATATGCGCTAGCACCAACTTCAATCCAGTTGGTAGCATGTGGTAAATTAAACTTAGTGGTATCCAAAACAACTTTTACAGCAGGAGCTGGATAATTCCTCCCCATACCATTCCCTTGCATTTGGTTTTGACCAGGTCTAAATGTCATAGGATTAACCTCTGCCTTCTTATGTGCTTTTTTATAAGCAACAGCCTCTGGACTATCATAATACTTAGTTGGATAATTCTCTTCCACATCATTATTATTATTGTCATTACCTGCAGCATGCACCAACAAAACTCCCTTTTCTTCGGCATACTTTACTGCCTCGTCTACAACATCTTTAGCCCACTTAAAGCCCTTTCCAAAACTCATATTAATCACCCGTGCACCATTATCTACTGCATACCTAATGCCATTTGCCACATCCTTATCACGCTCATCCCCCTCAGGCACCACCCTTATACCCATGATACGAACATGGTTAGCGATCCCATTTATACCTATTCCATTATTTCGCTCTCCAGCAATTATTCCCGACACGTGTGAACCATGATCTGCATTTGGTCCCATCACATCATTATTACCATAGTAACGCTCCCTTGCATTTGAATAATCATCTTCAACCAATTCAGCACGCTGATCATACTTAGGATTCAGATTATAACGCAACATCACATCATATTGCTTATAGGCATCCTTCATTTCCTTATGAAACTTTTCCATGGATCCACTATCCTTTGCTCCTCTTCTAATGATCTTTTTACACTGCTCCTCCTCTTCACTATCCGCTTTATAACGTTCCATATCCTCTAAGGAAGGAATAGCCTTATGATTAATCTGTCCAACAGAATCAAGCATCTTGTTTATAATAGAAATCACAGCAAAAGTCTGATCAGCATCATCATATTTCTTTCCAAATTCTGCAGTAACCTTTGTATAAAGTGCAAACTCTTCCTTTTCTGTACTATCCAATACAGTAGATTTAATGGTCGATCTATACTTAGGCTGCAATTCCCTATAAATTCGAATCAACTCTAAATTGTCATAAGCCAGATCGCCCTTTTTCGACCCTATAAAATTCCAACCATGTATATCGTCTACGTATCCGTTCCCATCATCATCGATCCCGTTTCCAGGAATCTCCTTCTTATTGGTCCACAAAACATTCTTCAAATCTTCATGCTTAGTTTCGACACCGCCATCTATTACAGCAACAATAATACTTTCTTTAGGCTTTTTATCCTTTAACAATTCATCATAAGCCTTTTCAGTACTAATACCAAAATATCCATCCTTCACTAAATCTAAATTATACCAATTCGGAGGTAGCTTAACATCTTTACTCTGTGAAAAAGCAGTTGAACTGGCAAAAAATAAAATTGTAAAATATAATATATGCTTAAGTTTCATTTCTGAATATTTATAAAGTAACGTAAAATACAATAATACGGTTTTATAATATTTAGGGCTGAGATTTAGCATTTTTTAACACAAAACACTGTTCACAATTCCCTAAAAAAAACAAATAGGAATTTTTATCTAAACAGAATTAAGAACATATTAATATCTTGTTTCTTAATTACCAATACGAGAAACCAATATAAACCTACCATGCTTCCAACCACGCCTTTTAAACTAATTTTTCAAAGTGTTTTATTACTAGCCATGGCTATCATTTCCGGCTGTTCTACTCTTAAATCCCAAAACAATCCTGAATGGAAGGACCTCTTTAATGGAAAAGACATTAAAGATTGGAATGTAAAGATCAATCATCACGAAATTGGCGATAATTATGGCAATACATTCAGAGTTGAGGATGGTATGATCAAAGTTAGATATGACCAATATGGCGCTTACAACAATCAGTATGGCCATTTGTACTATAAACAACCTTTTTCCCATTACCGTCTGTTGGTAGAATATAGAATCACAGGCGAATGGAAAACCGATGCCCCGTCGTATACCATTAGTAATAGTGGTATCATGTTCCATTCGCAAGATCCCAAAACAATGCTTAAAGATCAAGATTGGCCTATATCCATTGAATTTCAACTGTTAGCTGGTCTAGATGATGGAAAACCCCGACCTACAGGTAATATGTGCTCACCTGGCACAGATGTCATCTACGAAGGAAAAATAGACAGTAGGCATTGCATTGACTCTAAATCTAAGACTTATAAAAAAGAAGAGTGGGTACAAGCCGAGTTAATTGTATTGGGCGACTCGCTGATCACTCACCTTATTAATGGCGATACCGTGCTACAATATTCAAAACCACAAATTGGTGGCGGGGTTGTCAACAATTTCGATCCTGCCATTAAACTGGATGGCAAACTTTTGAAAGAAGGCTTTATTGCCCTACAAAGTGAAGGGCAACCCGTTGACTTCCGAAAAGTTCGAATAATGAATTTAGAAAAACGCATTAAAACACCACAAAAATAAACGTAAACACTTATAATAACCAAACACTCAAATGATTAAATTTTCTTTAATGACCAACGCCTTTTAAAGAAAGTAGATCACCAATACCAGCAAATGGCAGGGTGTATTCAGCCAGCAGAATCCTATTGAATCCATAGGCGCTGTAAACAGAAATAGGCGGAAGATAAGAGCCTATAGTCCAAATGCCCTTAAGCCCCTAAAGGAAAATAGAAATGTTATAAACAAGAAAAGCCGATAGTCTTTTGGACTACCGGCTTTCTATAAGATTTGGCACCGACCTACTCTCCCACGTGTTACCGCAGTACCATCGGCTCTGGTGGGCTTAACTTCTCTGTTCGGAATGGGAAGAGGTGGACACCACCGATATAGGCACCTAAATATTTTTAAATATCTAGTATATATCGTTTCGCTTTTGTTGCTCAGCTTGCGCCTTGCTCGATTTGTTACTAAACAAATGACATATTATTGAAAGAAGTTATTATGAAGAACAAACAACAGTTTATTGCTCTTGAAAGCTTCGGATGATTAGTATTACTCGACTTTGATCTCACAACCTTTAC